>DFQQ01000027.1:0-133839 GCA_002377855.1 Acidovorax delafieldii
GGCCGCTTGGGCTTCTTGCAGGCCCGACTGATGGGACAGGGTGTCCGGGTCTGCTGTGATTTGGTGGAAGCGGGCGATCAGGCATAGCGATGCCAGTGAGTCCAGGCTGGAGGCTGTACTCGTACCTCCACCGATTTCTGAACGTGTCTCTGCCTCGTCCGCCAGCGATACGCGCTGCTGGACGCCCCCCTCTTGCTTTGGCTCCATAACCCACTTTTTTGTTTGTAAGTGGGTGTAGATGCTAGGGCGGCAATTCTTTTTCTGGCACGCCGCCAGAATGTTAATTTGTTGTTAATTGTTTCAAGAGAATGGAGTTGGCACTGATCGCAGGAGATTTTTTACATACAAATCAATAAGTTAACAATATCTGAACAATTCGGGGAGCGCATTGCAGATGCGAAGAGTTACCAATACGGAGGTGCAGACGAAAATTTGGATGACTAGAAGGTAGTTCGTGTATTTGTACGAAACCCGAGTCCGAGCCGCTGAGCTTTGCAGCACGCTCGGCAAATGCACCATCCTTACCATCCGTCAGCTAAGTTGCCCAACCAAGAATGCATTGAGGGGTGGAACAGTGAGTATCAGCAGCGGCTCGACCTGTCGGCAGGATATGCTCGGCCATCGAGCACCACATGACACATGACCTGTGCATCGGTGCCGCCATAGGTCTCTGAGCTATCCAGGGTGTGGAATGCTGACCAAAGGGGTCCGCGAAGCGATTGCTTCGACGGGATGGTGGTGAGCAGGACTATCGGCACAACTCAGGATGCAGAGCTGGTCAACAGCATGCTGGATGCAGCCATCGACACGGGCACAGGGACGAGCGATCGACCAGTGCGCCACTCAGACCGCGGAGGTACCACCACTGAGAATGAGCGAGACGAAACTCACCCGCTTGATGTCACGCAAGGCCTGCTTACCGGACAACGCAGCCTACCACGGGTTCTTTTATCGCCTCAAGAACGAAGTGTTCTATCCTCGGGATGTGAGGAGCGTCACCGTTTAGCAGTTCATTGAAGTGATCGAAGACGACGTCCTCTGGTACAACGAGAAGCGGATCAAGATCTCCCTTGGCTCTCTCAGCCTCATCGAATACCGGGCGAGCATTGGACTTCAGCATATAACCGTCCAAGTCTTTATCCCCACACCCACCTGGCAAGATTCAAGCTGCACCAACACTGAGGTGTAGTGCCGAAGTTTTGATTGCCTCGTGACGGGTGTGATTGAAGAATGAGGGTGATTCTGGTTTTTGTAAGAGTAGCTACATCGAACTACAGGCTCCCTCTTGAAATTCTGCAAGCTGGCAGTAATGCGCGTGGTGAAGTTTACGACTTTAGCCTTGTGAGCGTTTGATCCAGTAACCCGCCAACCCGCATGAATGCTAGGCCGCTGTTTACGACTTTAATTACGCAGAATAGTTGTTGTTCACGGGCAATAGAGTCTGAGACAGCACAACTTGGTTTGAGACGAGGCAATAGTGTCGGAGACACATAGCCCGGTGGTAGTGCTCATGATGCAGCGGTTGCCGTCATCCACGAATTGAATCGCCCCGGGTTTGAACTGACCCCCAGAAGTTGGACGGTCCTAATTGCGCCGATTAGGCGGTACTCCTCAGCCGGTACGCAACCGGACTGCGCTCCTGCAGCCCGAGCTTGATGCGCTCGTGGTTGTAGTAGTGGATGTAATCATGCACGCCCGCTTCGAGCGTATCAATGCTATCGGGCCTTTCGAGCTAGAAGTACTCGGCTTTCAGGGTGCCGAAGAAGCTTTCAATCGCCGCGTTGTCGAAGCAGTTGCCCTTGCGACTCATACTTGCTCGACTCCGCGTCGCACGAGCATCGCTCGGTAGGGCTGCATCTTGTAGTGCCAAGCTTGGTCGGAATGCACGATCAGGCTTGCGCCGCAATTGGTCTGCGAGAGCGCGGCCTCAAGCATGCTGGACACCATCAGTAGAACGTGCTGTGCGCCAAGTCTGCTACCTGCAACAGATCCGCCAATTTATGGTGTTGCCTTAACCCGGCAATCAGACGCGCTTTGTCGGCGCAGATAATCTCTTCGATCGGATCAAGGCCTGCAATTTTTTTTAGGTACGCGACCTCCGCGCGCAGTCGATCGCTCTCCCCGCAGGGCTTTGTCCGCATCGGCAACGACCGTGCTCGACTGTGCGGCAGAGCGTCGTTCTGGCTTCATGTGGGGCTGTTCTTCATTCCTGGTCTCGCACGCCTGCAGGCGGCCTTGCGCCGCAACCTTACGACTGGAAAGCTGCTCGCGATCCTGATGAGCCAGCACCTGAACTGCCCACTCTACGCGCTGCGCTTGGGGCGCAAACCGTCAATGCCGTGCAGGCGGTAGTGGCTCACCCACGTGCGAACCTTCTCCTCGGGAACCGACCACCGCCGAGCCAAGAGCTTCGCGTCGCCTTCGCGCCAGCCAAGAAGCTTTGAACCACTTCCAGCTTGAACTCCGTTTTGTAATTCTTCATGTAACCCCTTGAAGCTTGTCCTACTTGTGGGGGTCAGTTCAAACCCGGGGCGACTCAGATGCGACGTTATTAAGAGCCATCACGTTAGTCGGTAACGGAAATCTGTAGGCCCAGCGCCACCGCGCTTCCAGCCGCGAGCGTGAGGCCCAGCGCACCATGCCCCACGTTCAGGTACACGTTGCTCCCCCGCCAGCGGCCCACGATGGGCACGGAGGTCGGTGTGGCGGGCCGCAGGCCGGCCCACACTGCAGGAGCCTCCAGGTCGCACAGGCCGGGGTAGGTTTGCGCCACCGCGTCCACCATGGTCCGCACGCGGTCGGGGGGCACATCCAGGCCGGTGGCCCCCACCTCGGCCATGGCCGCCACGCGCAACTGCTCGCCCAGCGGCGCGAACACCGTTTTGCGGCCCAGGTCGGTCACGCTCGCGTGGGGCCGCACCGCACCCGCGCGAAACGGCACGGTGATGCTGTAACCCTTGATGGGGTAGATGGGCAGGTAAATGCCCAGCTTCGCCGCCAGCGGCACCACACGCGGGCCCGCGGCCATCACGAACGCATCCGCGCCGATCTCGCCTTCGCTGGTCACCACGGCGTCCACCCGTTCGCCCCGCCGGCAAAACGACATGGCCCGCACACCCCACGACACCTGGCCGCCTGATTTCTGCAGACTGGCCACCATGTCCCCACACAGGCGGTGGGGGTCGCCGATGCATTCGTCACGCGTCCACACGCCGCCCGCCCAGGGCAGCCCGGGCGCAGACTGCAGCGCGGGCTCCTTCTCCAGGCACTCCCGCACGCTCAGCACCTCCTGGCGGCAGCCCATGGCGGCCTGCAGCGCCACCTGGCGCTCCTGCAGGCGCAGCGACTCGGGCGTGGGGCACAGCACTAGCTTGCCGTTTTCTTCAAAGCCGAAGGACCAGCGCTCCTCCCGCATCCACTGCTCGAGCATGGCACGGCTCGCCTGCGCCATCTGCAGCAGCTGCGCCGTACCCTGCAGCGCCTGGCGTGCCGAGCAGGCGCGCAGGAACTGCAGCCCCCAGGCCCACTGCCGCCAGTCCCAGCGTGGATGAAAGCGCACGGCCGAGCCGCGCGACAGCAGCATCTTGGGCAGCCCCCGCAGCGTGGCGGGCGACGCAAAGGGCTCCACGTAGCTGTAGCTCAGCTGCGCGCCATTGGCATAGCTGGTGCCCAGGCCTGGCGCCTGTTCGGAGTCCAGCAGGTGTACGTCGTGACCCTTGCGCGCCAGTTCGTAGGCGGTGGCGCAGCCGATCACGCCCGCGCCAATCACGCAGACTTTCATGGCAGCGCGCTTTCCAGGGCGGGCTCGCGCTGCAGGATGCGCGACACCGCCAGCTGCGCCACGGCCACATCGGCCAGCCCTACGCCCACGGACTTGAACACGGTGATCCCGGGCACCTCGGGACGCCAGGGTGCTGCGCCCGCGTAGAGCTGGGGCAGGTCCACAAACGGCGCCGTGCTGCTGCGCCCCTCCCACAGCGCCACCTCGCCCGCTTCGGCCAGGCTTTGCGGCATCCACTCCAGGATGATGCGGCCCGCGCGGTCCATGGCAGTGCCGTCCAGCTCGCGGCCCTTGGGCGCACTGATACCCATGGCGGCCACGAAGGCGCCGGGCGCGAGCCACGCACCATCGAACACCGGCGTGGCCGAGCGCGTGGCTGTGACCACAATGTCGGCATCGCGCACCGCCGATTCGGCGGTGGTGAATGCCGCCGAACAGCCGGCCTTGTGCGCCAGCGTCTCGGCCCAAACGGGGTTGCCAGCGGGGTCCACCAGCGCGATTTGTTCAAAGTCGAACCAGCCACTCAACGCTTCGGCCTGCGCGCGCCCTTGCAGACCCGCGCCAAACACTGCGAGCTTGCGCGGCCGCAAGGGCCCCGCCTTGGAAGCCACCAGCGCCGTGACGGCCGCCGTGCGCAGGCGGGTGATCTCGTTGCCATCGAGCACCGCCAGCGGCTGGTTGGTCGCCAGGTCGAACAGCAGGATCGAAAAGCTGAACTGCCCGCGCACCGTGGGGTAGACCTTGACCCCTGCCACGCCGCGCTCGGCCCATACGGCGCCCATGGTGCTCAGCCGCAGGTCGCGGCAATCGGTGCGCTGACGGTGGTGCACGGCCGCGCCACCCTCCGACAGGCTGGCAAAGGCCTCGCCCAGCACGGCGGCCACCGAACGGAAATCAAGCGCCTCGGCAATCTGCCGGTCGCTGATGAAGGGAATGCTGGTGTTCATGGAAAACTCTGAAAGGCAGTAGACGAAAAAGAAGAAAAAGAAAGGGCGGGCACCACGCGCCCAGGCATCACGGAATGCCGTACTTGTTGGGGTAGCGGATGTTTTCGCGCATGTGCACGCTCATCGGGATGCGCAGCGTGTCGGTGTCGAACCACTTGCGGTAAATGGCGGCCAGCTCGCCCGAATGCATGAGCGCGAGCACCGTGCGGTCCACCACCTCGCGCAGGGGCAGGTCGTCCTTGGGCAGCATGAATGCGTAGGGCTCCACCGTGAGATGGCGCCCCGTGACGTGCAGGCTGTCCTTCATCGGAGACGCGGCCACCAGGGCGTAGAGCAGGATGTCGTCCTGCGCGAACGCATCGACCTTGCCCTCCTCCACGAGACGCACGCCTTCGGCATCCGTGGCCACGGCCACCACGGTCAGATCCTGCTCGCGCTGCAGGCGCTGCACGGTCTCCTGCGCGGTCGTGCCTTTACTCACGGCCACGCGCCGCTTCCACAGGCTGGGTGCACCATCGAGCAGCACGGACTTGCGCGCGAGAAATCGCACGCCCGTGGTGAACAGCGTGTGCGAGAAGTCCACGTCCTTTTGCCGGCCCACGGTGTTGGTGTTGCCGCCGCACTCGATGTCGATGGCGCCGGACTGGAGCAGCGGAATGCGCTGCGCCGCTTCCAGCGGCCGGAACGCCACACGCAACCCCGGCATCGACAGCGCCTTGCGCAGGTTTTGCACGACGCGCAGGCACACGTCGATGGAGTAGCCCACCGTGTCGCCTGCAGCGTCGCGAAACGCGAACGTGCCCGGCGTCGGGATATAGCCCACATTCACCACACCGCTGCGCGCGATGCGGTCCAGCGCGGAGGCACCTTGCTGCACCGGCGCCGGCGCTGCGTGCGCGCAGCACAGGGTCAGGGCAAAAACATGCGCCAGGGGCGCGCGCAGAAACGATACAAGCATGGCGAGAACTCCTGAAGCGATGGGGCCCTAGTCCCAGCCCGGCGGCACCGCGCGGTGCCAGTCGGTGGCCTGCTCGAACGCATGGCCCACGCGCAGCGCCATCGGCTCGTCCATGGGTCGGCCGATGATCTGAAGGGACACGGGCATCCCCTCCCGCGTGAAGCCCGCCGGCACGGCCAGCGAGCACAGGTCCAGCAGGTTCACGAAGCGCCCGAAGCGCGACAGCGGCGTGGCCAGCTCGTCGACCGCGCTCACGGGGATGGCAGAGATCGCATTGGTCGGGAAGGCGCACACGTCCACGCCGTCCATGGCCTGCAGCATGTCGGCCTTGGCCTGCTCGCGCAGCTTGAGCAGATGGATGTACTGCGCCGCATCAATATTGCGGCCCAGCAGAATGCGGCGGCGCACATGGGGGTCGAACTCCAGCCCCTCCTGCTCGAACAGCGTGCCCAGGCTGGCATAGCCCTCGGCACTCATCAGGCTGCCCGCCACGCGCATGGACTCGGCACAGCTTTGCGGGAGCGCGCGTTCCACACGCTGCATGCCCAGCGACACCAGCACCTGCACGGCCGCGTCATAGGCGGCCAGTACATCAGGGTCCACATCGTGGCGCTCGGCCTCGGGCAGCGTCCACACGCGCATGCCCTCCACGCCACGCTCCAGCTGCGACTGCACCGTCCGCACCGGCGCCTGCAACGACACGGCATCGTTCGAGTCCGCACCCGCCAGCACGTCCAGCATGAGTGCGCTGTCGCGCACGGTGCGGGTGAGCGGGCCCACCGTGTCGTGCGTGGGACACAGCTCGATGAGGCCATGGCGGCTGATGAGCCCCCGCGTGGTCTTGAGCCCCACCAGCCCGCACAAACCCGCCGGAATGCGCACCGAACCGCCCGTGTCTGTGCCAACCGAGGCGCTGCACAAGCCCGCCGCCAGCGCCACCGCCGAGCCACTGCTGCTGCCCCCGGGCGTGCGATGGATCTCGCGGTCCCACGGATTCCAGGGTGTGCCCATCACCGCATTGGTGCCCCAACCGCCGAACGCGAACTCCACCGTGTGCGTCTTGCCAATCACGATCGCGCCAGCTGCTCGCAGGCGCTGAACCGCCGTCGCGCTGAACGCTGAAATGCGGGCGGGCCGGGCACGCGAGCCAGCGGCTATGGCCTTGCCCTGGATTTCGAACAGGTCCTTCACCGCCACCGTCACACCGTGCAGAGGGCCCACAAACACCCCAGCGCGCGCCATCTGGTCCAGGCCCTGCGCCGCAGCGCGGGCATCGTCGGCATACACCTCGGTATAGGCATGCAGCTTCTCGCCATGCCGGTCGATGCGCGCGAGCTGCGCATCGACCAGGGCTTCGCTCGACAACTGGCCCGTGCGGATGGCTGCGGCCTGGGCTGCCAGCGGCGCATCCACCATGGATGACATCATCAAATCACTCCTCTTCATACGGCCCCCACCGTTCGGCGGCCCTGGGCCATGCGGCGTTCCATCCAGCGCGACAACATCGACAGCGGAAACGCGATAGCGAAATACAACAGCCCCACCAGGATGAAGATGTGCAGCGGCAGGAAGTACTCGCTGGAGATCGCCTTGGCGGCCAGCATCAGCTCGTTGGTGGCGATCAACGCGCACAGCGAGCTGTCTTTGAGCAGCGCCACGTAGCTGTTGAGCAAGGGCGGCAGCATCACGCGCAGCGCCTGCGGCAGCGTAACGTGCAGGAAGACCCTGCGGGGCGTGAGCCCCACGGCCAGGCCCGCCTCGCGCTGCCCACCGTGCACGGACTGCAGCCCGCCGCGCAGGATCTCGGCCACGTAGGCCGAGCCATGCACGCCCAGGCCGATGGCCCCGGCCCAGTAGCCCGACAGCGTGACGCCGACGGAGGGCAGCACGAAATAGATCGCCAGGAGCAGCGCCAGCAGCGGTATGGCGCGCAGCAGCTCGATGAAACCTTGGGCAGTGCGCCGCAGCGCGGACAGGCCGCTGCGCAGCATCCATACGAGCAGCGCGCCCAACACGATGGCGATGGCGAAGCCGATGGCCGACAGCTCGGCCGTGACGCGCGCGGCATCCATCAGGCGCGGCCACCAATCGGCCCAATACTCGGCATAGGTTGCAAGAAATGCGTTCATCGTGTCCCCCGGGCGGCGTTGCGCTCCAGGCGCGTGAAAGCCCAGCTGATGGGCAGGACCATGGCCGCGTAGAGCAGCATGGCGGTGAGGTAGATCAGTGGCGTCTCGAACGTGGACGTCACCAGGTTGCGTGCGTAGAACATTACCTCGGGCGCCGCGATGGCCGACGCGATGGAGGTGTCCTTGACGAGCTGGCTCGCATAGTTGCCCAGCGACGGCAGCGTCACGCGCAGCATCTGCGGCAGCAGCACCGAGCGCAGCGTCTGCGCAGGCGTCAGGCCCACGGCCAGTGCCGCCTCGCGCTGGCCCGCATGCAGGCAGCGCAGCCCAGCCGCGAACACATCGCACAGGATGGCCGCGCCCACCAGGCCCAGCCCCACGATGGCCGCCGTGAGCGGCGACAGCCGCACGCCCACCGAGGCCAGCCCGAAATACAGCACGAACAGATGCGCCAGCGCCGGCACGTTGCGCATCCATTCGATGTACGCGGCAATGGCCCACTGCAGTACGCGGTGGCGCACAAAGACCACCAGCAGCGCGAGCAGCAACCCCAGGCTCGCAGCGATCAGCGCGGCGCCGGCCGCCACCTGGGCCGCCGTCCACGCGCCCCGCGCCAGCGTGAGCGCGATCAGGGTGAAGGTATCGAGGCTTGGCATGGTCAACCCAGCCCCGCTTCCTGCCCCACCTGCCCGAGGAAGCTGCGCGTGCGCTCCATGCGCGGTGTGTTGATCACCTGCGCAGCCGGGCCTTCCTCCACGATGTGGCCGCCGTCCATGAAGATCACGCGGTCGGCCACATCCCGCGCAAAGCGGATCTCGTGCGTCACGAGGATCATCGAGCGGCCTTCGTCGGCCAGCTCGCGGATCACGCCCAGCACCTCGCCCACCAGCTCAGGGTCCAGCGCCGAGGTAGGCTCGTCGAACAGGATGAGCTTGGGCTTTTGCGCCAGCGTGCGCGCAATGGCCACGCGCTGCTGCTGCCCGCCCGAGAGCTGCTCGGGGTACGCACCGGCCTTGTGGCGCAGGTGCACTTTCTCCAGCATCTCCTCGGCCAGCGCATAGGCTTCGTCCCGCCGCATGCCACCAGCCTTGATGGATGCCAGCGCCACGTTGTCCCGCACCGTCAGGTGGGGCCACAGGTAGAACAGCTGGAAGACCATGCCGATCTCGCGCCGCTGCGGTGCCATCTCGGTGTCGCTCATCAGGCGCCAGCCGCCGCCCGTGCGCGCGGGCACCTGGCCGATGCGCTCGGACTCGAGCATGACTTCGCCCTCATTGGGCTTTTCCAGAAAGTTCAGGCAGCGCAGGCAGGTGGACTTTCCCGAACCGCTGGGACCGATCAGCGACAGGGTCTCGCCCTTCTTCAGGTCGAAGGAAATGCCCTTGAGCACTTCGGCCTGGCCATAGCTCTTCTTGAGGCCGCTCACGCGGAGCAAAGGCGGGTGGTTCACATCATTCTCCAGACAAAACGGCGGGGCCGCGCGAACAGCTCACGTGCACCCAGGGGGCCGGCACCGCGGCACAGTCCTTGCAGACATACCGTTCGATACACAGTGCGTCGATGCTAAAAATTTGGCCCTTCTGTTCATTGGAGGAGGACGCAGCTATATTGAACGTATGCGACAGTCAGGGAAAACCCGATGGCCTCCAAGAAAAGCAATCTCCAGGCGAAAAAAGACGACGATGGTGCCAACAGGCACCAGAGCGGTGCACAGAACACAGGCGACATTGGTGCACTGATCGGCAAGCTCGACGCCGCATCGCGTCCCGCCACGCCACGGCGCAAGCCCACTGGCACGGAACTGCGCGTGGGCATCCTGTTGTGGCCGCAATTTCCGCTGCTGTCGCTGGCCGGCCTGTGCGACGGCCTGCGCCACGCGGCCGACGTGGGCGACCAGAGCCGGCAGATCCGCTGCTCCTGGACCATCCTGGGCATCCCGGGCCAGTCGGTGGCTGCCAGCTGCGGTGTGGAGGTGCCCGTGCAGGAATCGCTCTCTTCCGAATGCGACTACGACTACATCGCCGTCATCGGCGGGCTGCTGCCGGCCATTCCGTCGGCCCACCCGCGCTACCGCGAGTTCCTGCAGTACGCGGCGTCGCTGGGCAAGCCGCTCATCGGCATCTGCACGGGCTCATTCGCGCTCGCGCATGCAGGGCTCATGGCCGGCCGGCGCGCGTGCGTGCACCCCTACCACGTGGATGACTGGCAACAGGCCTTCCCCTCGCTGCCTTTCGTGACGGACTCGCACTACCTTTTTGACGGGGACCGCATCACCTGTGCGGGCGGCATCTCCATCGTGGAACTCACGGCCGAGCTGGTGCGCCTGCACTGCGGCCCCGACCGCGCGGCCAAGGTGGTGCACCAGATGACGGTGAACCCGTCCGCCGGCCACACGCACATGGCGCGCCGCCACGCGCTGGGCTACGGCACCACCGACCACGACAAGCTGCGCCAGGCCATCGTGCTCATGGAAAAGAACATTGGCACCCCGCTGGAGATTGCGGTGATCGCGCGGCTGGTGGATTCCAGCAGCCGCCAGCTCGAGCGCGTCTTCCTGGCCGAGACACGCAGCACACCATCGGAGTACTACCGCAACGCGCGGTTGAAGTACGCCAAGTGGATGCTCACCAGCACCGATCTGCCGGTGATCACCATCGCCTACGAATGCGGCTTCGCGGACGCCTCCCATTTCATCCGCCATTTCCAGCAGCTCTATGGCATGCCGCCGGGCCGCATGCGCAAGGCGCTGCAGGTCGGAATGGTGGAGGCGTGACCCCGCAGGACATGGAGGGGCGCTTGCAGCACCAGTACAAAAAAGCCGCACGCCCTTGAGAGCATGCGGCATGGCAAGCGCCGTGACTTATCGGTCAGCCCGCGGTGCGCGGCCGGCGCTCCTTCATTTACAGGACGGCAGCTTCCAGTCCGCCGCACGGTCCACGCCGGCCCGCGCGTCCTGGCCCACGGGGACGTACCAGACGTCCTGTACCAGGCCATAGTTCTTGCCGATCTTGCGCATTTCGCAGTTACCCCAGAGCTTGGCGATCTCGGCGTTGACGGCCTTCACCAGTTCGGGGTTGTCCTTGTTCAGGCCGAACACCACTTGCCCCAGGCCGGTGAGCAGCGGGTAGTCGGGCGAAGCATCGGCGAAGGCGTTGAACTTGATCTTCCACTGGGGGTTTCTGGAGATCGCATACTGCATCACCGGGGGGTCTCCGATCACGGCGTCGATGCGCCCGGCCAGCAAGTCGCGCACCGCAGCATCCGAGGTGTCGTACAGAGCCAGTTGCAGGCCGCTGATCTTGCGCAGCTCAGGGATGAACGAAAAGCCCGTGATGGTGCCGACCTTCTTGCCTTCCAGGTCCTTGAGCTTGCTCCAATCCGTCTTGTCCGACTGGGTGATGCCATTCTTGAAGTAATGGATGGGATCGGTGAGCGACATGATTTTTGAGCGCTGCTCGGTCCATCCCATGGTGCCCGCCATCACGTCCACGCGCTTGGATTGGACCGAGGCAATGGTGCCGGACCACTCCATCAGCGCGGGCTTCACGTTGAGCTTGAGCGCGTCTGCAATGCGCTGCAGGATCTCACCGTCGTAGCCCACCATCTTGCCGTCCTGGTAGCCGGTGCCGGGCATATCGCCCGAGAAGGCGATAGTGAGAGCGCCCTTTTCGACGGTATCCAAAGCATGGGCTGAAAGCCCCAGCGCCGACAGGTATGCAGCGGTGGCGAGCGAAGCCAGAAGCCTAGAGGTCTTCAAGGTTGGTTTCAACATGGAAATCTCCAAAATCTGATTTTTCGGTCCCACCGACTGATGGGATGGAATGACTTTAGAGACGCTTTTCCGCTGGCGATTGGAGATTCTTACAAAGGAATTGAACCGCGGCGACATCAAGGGAAACTACCCACTGGTCATGAGCAGCGCAGTGGCACGCGCTGTCGCAGGGTGGCCAACCAGCAAAGGCGGCGATGCTGTGTGAACGTGTGTGGTGATCTGTAGCCCATCCATTCGCCAGCCCACAATCTGGCTCAGATACCGTACTCAGGTTGGTGCCGCCCGCCGGGGGACGGTAGCGCAATGAGAAAACGAAGCCAGCCTTATCTGCACCACGAAAATGTCAACGCCGAACACATTTGCCTGTGGCGACGAATGGGCGGGGTATCAAACTGTGCATGCGCAGGCGACTTGGCGAGCAGCGCAACCGTGAGTCGATAGAGCGAGAGGGGAAGATCGCATGGTGACTTCTTCCCTCGTGGCGACTAGCTGCCGCCGACGACCGAGTCTCTCAGGCGTTGGTTTGAGTCCTCGAGTGTCTCCGCCGCTTCGTCGATCCTCTTCTCTATCACAGCGACCCGCTCCACAGCCTCTTGCAGATCTGTCGCGGCCCCTTGGTCGGGCACCTTCGTGGAGAGGACGGCGTGAACTACACCCAGCTCGCTTGCTGCTGAGCTGATTTCTTCCAGCACCTCTGTGTTTTGCTGAAGAACTTCACGTAAGGCTGATTTGTCGTTTTGCATGATGAAGGGCCTCTCTGAGGTCTCGCAAAGAAGGTTGCACCGGTGATGAAGGAAGAACACCCTGTGCAAGACCATCGCCTACAGGAGGGCGGCGAAATGCAAACTACCGTGTGGTCATTATTCCAAGTTCCGGTTGACCCGGCGTGCCGCCATGCAAGTCACCGCCATTCTCGTTGAAGATAGCCAAACAATCCGCAATACCCTGGTCCCTGCACTGGAAGAAATAACCAATGTGAGGGTGGTTCAAATGGCCGCCACCGCGAAAGAAGCAAAGGAAGCCCTGGTCTCCTTGCAGGGTCAATGGCAGTTGATCATTGTTGACCTCTTCCTTGCAGCCGGCTCCGGTTTGGAGGTCTTAGAAGCGGTAAAAGCGCGTTCTCCCGGGCAATACGCCTTCGTGCTCAGCAACTACGCGACTGCTGAAATGACTCGCAGATGCATGGAGCTGGGCGCCGACGCGGTCTTTGACAAGTCGACCGAACTGGATGCTTTTTTCGAACGCTGCGTGGAACTGAACAGCTGAGTTGGGGCAAGGCCCTTGTCCCAAGCCAGCGTGCGCCAATCTGATAGGGCGCATGCCGCACTGCCGCAAGCCATGCGGCCCGCAACCGGGATGGCTGCGAAACGATCCCCACGATGCCAGCCCCTCGCTGAGCGCGAAAGCTCCGCCATGGGTAGCGCCAAAAAGCCGTGGCGTCCGGCCGTGCGATGGCAGCTGGCACCCCTGCGGAACCGCTTGGGCGCGCTGCCGGGGCTGGAGAAGAACATGGTCCCGCAGACAAGGCTGTTTGCGCACCCACTTCGTGCTTCATGCTTCTGGCGAGTCCTCAGTACCCGACAACTGAGCGCGATGACAGCATGTTCTATCACTCCGACAGAGGTCCGCAATGCGCCAGCACTCGCGCCGAGCAGCTGGCTGGGGCAGGCGCCGAGCCTTGGCGGGAGCAAGGGCGACAGCTAGAGAACCCGTGCAACGGGCCAGCAACGGTCCAGCACTGGATGCGGTCCCTCGGTCATGAGGTGGGCTCGCTCACCCGCCGCAGGACCCGCAGCAGGAACTGGCGCCATGAGCCGGCTTGCTATCGGCGGGTTTGACGATCTGCACACGCCACTGCTCGGGTCCGTCTTCGAGCGGGGTCCAGTGGAAGGCGCCGTACAGACCGCTCTCGAACTGCCCATGCAGCGGCTGCGGATTGTGGTCGTTGATGAGTTCCATCGCCGCGCCGGGCGGCAGGGCTTTGAAGGTAGAGAACACCAGCGAATGGCGTTCACGTGGGGCTACGGTGCGCAGGTCTACGGTGGGAGTGGCAGTAGTGTTCATGGTGTTCCTTATGTGGAGAGAGAGGGGTAGAAAAGCCAACGCTTGAGAAATGAAGCGGAACGAAAGGCGGCATCAACCGTCCTTGCCGTCAAAGCGCGCCGTGAGCAGCCAAGGGGTGTAGATGAAGAGGTAGATGGCAAAGGCGACCGACCAGGCAATGGCTGCCACCACCAGGGCCAGCGGCAGCCATGTCGGCACGGCCAGCGGCAGAAACACGCGCACAGCGGCCGCCAGCATCACGGCTGCGTAGGCGATGGTTTCGGGTCGGGCCACCTGCAGAGCACGCCCCGTGTGCCCGCGGGCGGTTCGGGTAACCATGCCGATGATCAGCCCGGACGTGGCGCCGATGGCCAGCGCATGTATGCCCGCCGAAGCGCCGGTCCAGCCGAAACGGGCCGCACCCAGCAAGGCCAAGCCCAATGGAATCCAGGCGTAGGAGGCGTGCAGGATCCACAGGATCGGGCGGTGCCGGGTCATCGCAGGCCGCCATTGCAGCAGCCGCGCTACCTGGGCGAGTGCCGCGAGCGCGAATGCCAAGCCGCCGACGTTGTTCCAAAGGGCCGCGGAAGGGGCAAACACCCACAGCAGCAATGCCAACGCCGTGAGCGCCATGGCGGCGCGCTCCACCGGCGCGCGCACCTTGAGCGCCAGCCCCGGGGTTGCGCTCATGGTGAAAGCAGGAATCACCCGCCCGCCGATCACGCATTCGATCATCACAATCAGGGCCAGGGCGGCGTACAACGGGGTCAACGGGGAGACATCGAGGACGCCCATGACCGCCAGGTGAAACACCCCGTTGGCTAGCGCAAGCAGCCCCAACATTGCGGCCAGCGGCAGGTTGCGTCGATTGCGTGCGCGCAGCAGCAGGCGGGTGAGCACCGCGGCCACCAGGGGCAGCAGCGTCAGGTCCAGCGCAGCGTACAGCGCGTACGGCCCCGTCACGGCGGTAACCCGGGCCGCCAGCCACAGCAGAGCCAGGGCACCGAGAAACATGCTGCGTGGAGTTGCCAGCCCCGTCCAGGCCTTCACGGCAGTCAACAGGAAACCCAGTATGACCGCCATCGCAAAGCCGAACAGCATTTCATGCGCATGCCACAACAGCGATGGCAAGGCCAAGGTGGGACTCCAATGGCCCAGAAACAACGCCACCCACAAAGGAATCGCCAGTAGGGCGAACACCGCAGCGCCCAGATAGAACGGCCTGAATCCGAGCCTCAGCAGGGGCCAGCCCGAGGGCTGCGCCACGGATGTGTGTTGAGGCGGCGGAGTGGGCAGTGGCGAGGCGGGCATGGGGTTTCGGCGTTGCAGGCCCTTCAGGCTACTGCGGTGACTCATAAGAAGTATTTGATGTGCATCTTATATCGGAATGAGCCTTAAAGAAATACAATACATGAATCTTTAAGGGTTTCATGCGACTTTCCGAGTACACCGACTACACCCTGCGCGTGCTGATGTACTGCGCGGCCCGCCCGCATCAGATGGTGACCATCAGCGAGTTGGCCGAACACCACGGGGTGTCCCGGAACCACTTGATGAAGATCGTCAACGACCTAGGCCGCCAGGGAGTGCTTCAGACCACCCGTGGGCGCGGGGGCGGGTTGCGTTTGATGAAAGCACCTGACCAGTTGCGTATCGGGGATCTGGTGCGTGCTTCGGAGAGCGACTTCCGATTGGTGGAGTGTTTCGACCCTGCATCCAACCAATGCACGTTGTCAGCGACCTGCCGGTTGAAGGGCCTGTTCAACGCCGCCATGGGTGCCTACTTCAACGAACTCGACGGGATGACCCTGGCCGACATCGTCGAGCCCGTTTCGATGCCACCTGGATTTGCTCCCATGGCGGCCCCTCGCAGCCGCCGCAACCCTGCCAGCGAAGCCGCGCTCCCCGTCCTGGAGCATCGCGGTGAAAAAGTCCAACCCGTCGCATCTGTCGACGACCAGTCCCCCTCAGCTTGACGCGTTGCGTCACGTCCTTTCAACATTTTTTCAAGGAGTCACCATGTCACAACCTCATGCGCACCTGTCACCCGACGCCATCTATCCGTTCGACGCTCGCGGCGTTGCCAAGCGGTTCCGGCACGCTGCCATCTTCGGCGCGCTGGACAGCCTTCAGCCCGGAGAGACCATGCGCTTCGTCAACGACCACGACCCCTTGCCCTTGTTGTCGCAGATCGGGCAGCGCTACGGCGATCGCATCGCCGTGGAATACCGCCAGCGCGAACCAGGCGCCATCGTGATTGACTTTGGGGTGCGTTGAGCAGGCCCAGCGATGTGGCTCACGCGTGGGGTGGGCTTCACAGAGAAGTCCACGAACCGTGCTCGTAGGCTCAGCGAGCGTTCGTTCGCGCTGGAGCGCGCAGCGCCGAGGGGCGAGCTGGGCCTGATGCATCCCCACTGAAGGCTTGTCTTGTTGCGATTGCTCTAGCGGAACCGGGCGTGCACAGTAAAGCATGCAGCCTTCGACCCCGATGACGCCGCCGTGGCCCACGCGCGGCGGGTGCGGCAGGCGCTGGAACAGGCTGGCGGGGGCGTCTGCGTGCTGGACGGCCGGATGGTGGACGCGCCCGTGCTGGCGCAGGCCGAGCAGACCTTGCTGCGCCACGCGCGGGCGCAGCAACGGCCGTTATCGCGCTGAGCGCGTGGCCGCCAAGACGCGGGAGTGCACGGCCCGCACGGGCACAATCACCGCCGTGCCCATCCACCGCTTTTCTCCCCCATGAAACCGTCCCGCACGCAACCGCTGTGGGTCATGCTGATCACCCTGCTGTCGGGTTTTGCGCTCAGCCAGGCCTACCGCACCGTCACCGCCATCGTGGCCCAGGGCCTGCAGGCAGATTTTGGCTTGCCTGCCACTTCGCTGGGCACGTTTGCCGGGCTGTTTGGCCTGTCGTTCGGCGTGGCGCAGCTGCTCATGGGCATTGCGCTGGACCGCTACGGCCTGCGCCGCACGGTGCTGTGGGCCGCGCCGCTGAGCGTTGCGGGCGCCGCGCTGTCGGCGCTGGCGCCCAGCCAGGGCTGGCTCATGGCCGGGCAGGTCCTCATCGGCATCGGCTGCTCGCCGGCATTCGTGGCCTGCACGCTGTTCATCGCGCGGTATTTCCCGGCCGACCGCTTTGCCTTTTTCTCGGGCATGAGCCTGGGCGTGGGCGGCCTGGGCCTTTTGTTCACCGGCACGCCACTGGCCTGGCTGGTGCAGCACTGGGGATGGCGCGCGGGCTTTGGCCTGCTGGCCGCGATGAGCGTTCTGTCGTGGCTGCTGATCTACGCCGTTGTGCATGAGCCTGCCGCCACCGCCGCCGAGCACCGTCCCGCCAGCAGCTGGGGCGAGGCGCTGGCTGGCATGGGCCAGCTCTTCACCTTGCGCCACACCTGGGGCATCGTGATTTTGGGCATGTCGTGCTACGCGGCGTTTCTCTCGCTGCGCGGCCTGTGGCTGGGGCCGCTACTGATGGACCGCTTCGGTTTTTCGCTGGTGGACAGCGGCAACGTGGCTCTCGCGCTGTCGCTGATCTCGCTGTTCACGCCGGCCGCCTTCGGGCGCATGGACCCCGGCCCGCAGCGGCGGCGCGCCTGGGTGGCCAATGCCTCGTTGCTGATGGCTGCGTTGTTCGCCACCATGGCCTTCGTGCACCACGCGGGCGCCACGGTAGCGCTGATGATCCTGATGGGGCTGCTGTCGGGCTATGGTGTGCTGCAGTACACCGATGTGCGTTCGTCCTACCCACCTGCCCTCACGGGGCGTGCGCTGTCGCTCTACACCATGGCCATGTTCCTCGGCGTGGCCTTCATGCAGTCGCTCACCGGAGCGGTGGCCGCCTGGGCCCAAGGGCAGGGCCTGGAGCCCTACCGCGCAGTGCTGCTGGCCATTGCCGGCTGGCTGTCGCTGGCGTCGCTCGCGTTCCGTCTGCTGCCCGCTTCGCCGCTGCTGCGGCCACAGTAGGGCGGCCGTTGCCGGGCAGTGCCTCGGCCTACTTCCTGCTCAACGCTGGCGCCACACAGCCCGCGCACCGTTCTGGCCCAGGCTGTCGATGACCGACTGGGTGTGCGTGCCGGGCGCGCAGGCTTCGCCTGGCTCGTAGGCCGCACCATCAAAGCGTGGTGCCGGCGCGGCCTGCAGCACGCCCTGGCGTTCGGCGTATACGCCGCGTGCGCGCATGTGCGGGTGCTCTGCGGCCTCCAGCGGATTGAGAACGGCGCCAAAGCAGGCATCGGTAGGCTCCAGCAGGGCCTGCCAGTGCGCGCGCGGCTGCGCCAGGAACAGCGCCGCCAGCCGCGCGCGGCGCACGGGCCAGGCGGCCTTGTCCCACTGCGGGCCCGTGAAGTCCGGGTCTTCGGTCAGGGCCAGCACTTGCAGCAGCAGGGCGTAGAACTGCGGCTCGATCGCGCCCACGGTGACATGGCGGCCATCGGCGCAGACATAGGTGTCGTAGAAAGGCGCGCTGTCGTGGATGCTTTGGCCGCGCGCATCGGCTACCAGGCCGCTCTGGCGCGCGCTCAGCATCAGGTTCAGCATGTGGGCCGATCCGTCCACGATGGCCGCATCCACCACCGTACCGCGGCCCGTGGCGCGCGCCTGCACGATGCCGGACAGCAGCCCCGTCATCAGGTACAGCGCGCCGCCGCCGATGTCGCCCAGCACCGCAAAAGGCGACACGGGCCGTGCCTCGGCTGGGCTGCAGCCCCACAGCGCGCCACTGACGGCGGCGTAGTTCGTGTCGTGCCCGGCGCGCGGCGCCAGCGGCCCACTCTGGCCCCAACCCGTCATGCGCCCGTACACCAGGCGGGGGTTGACGGCCAAGCACTCTTCGGGCCCCAGGCCCAGGCGCTCCATCACACCGGGGCGCATGCCTTCAATGAGTGCATCGGCGTCGGCCACCAGGGCCAGCACCAGCTGGCGTCCTTCCTCGGTTTTGAGGTCGGCATACACCGAGCGTTTGCCACGGTTGAGCAGCGAGCCCGTGGTCTCGCGGCCTTTTGTCTCGCGCACCACGGAGATCACGTCCGCCCCCAGGTCGGCCAGGTGCATTGCACAGAAGGGACCGGGCCCCAGGCCGCCAATTTCAAGCACGCGAACGCTGTCAAGGACTTTCATGGGAAGGAACCTCCGGGGCCATGGAATGGATACAAAAAGGAAAGTATGGATTGAAGGGCCGCGTTGCCCGGGGGCGTCAAGACAGCTGAAGCAGGCCCCGTTGGCGCAGCGTGTCCGCCAGGCGATACAGGGGGTGCTTGCGCAAGCCGGTCACGATCATCCGCTTGTTGCGGTGCGTTCTTGGCAGTTCGAACGCAAAGCCGTACCGAAACGCCACGCACGAGGGCGCTGACCAGCTTGTTGTCCGGTTCTGCGTTCACGTCAACATCGACCCTAAAGATACCTGCCATTCTCGCCGGTCTCACTGTTGCCCTGGGGGGAGGGGATGGGCTTTTTCTCCAGGAGCCAGTGCACGGCCTCCCGGTACTCGTGTGTGCCTATGGCCAACGCCTTGGCGTTGGCTTCCTGCTTCAGTAGCGAGGATAGGTCTGCCGCCAGCGCCAGCGAGCGCTTGATCAGGCTGAACGCCACGACCGATGCGCCCACGAAGCTGCACGTCTTGGCGTATGCGCGAGCAGCGCATCGGACTCAGCCGGTGTGGTGGCAGTGTCCAGCCGTAATCCCTCCCAGGCCAGCACCTCGCGGTCAACAAGGACATGGAAGCGCCGATCGTCAGCTTGGCAGACCATGGGCTGGAGACGGATATGTTCACCGCTGTGCCTGATTTTCAGCTCTTTGTGAACGCGATCGGTGGGCAAGCACTGCTCGTACTGCGTTGGTTCGCTGGGGCCGTCCTTCTTTTGGATGGACCGTGTGCCAGAAGCAAAATTTGTTTAGCGCGCTGACGTCCTACAGCATCGTCTGCACGCCAGCGGCAAGCTCTTGTGCATTTCTCAGCCCAACACAGGAGCTTCAGATATGCCATTGGATCCCCGTACCGCCGGCCCGCGCCCACCTTTTCAGCAGGAGGCCATGACCCCCCCCGGCACCACTGCCCAGATGAATCCCAAGCCAGACCACGGAGAAACCTCTTATGTCGGCTCTGGCAAGCTCAAAGGCCGCCGGGCTGTCATTACCGGTGGCGACAGCGGCATTGGCCGCGCCGTGGCGATTGCGTTTGCGCGCGAGGGTGCGGATGTGCTGATCTCGCACCTGCCTGAGGAAGCGGAAGACGCTCGCACCACGATGGAGCTGGTCCGTGCCGAGGGGCGCAAGGCTGCCGGCGTGGCCGGTGATATCCGCGAGGAGGCCCACTGCGAGCACATCATTGAGCAGGCCGTGAGTGAGCTCGGTGGACTGGACATCCTGGTCAATAACGCTGCCTACCAAATGGCGCATGAAAGCCTGGACGAGATCACGGCCGAGGAGTTTGACCGCACTTTCCGCACCAACGTGTATGCCACCTTTTACCTGAGCAAGGCTGCGGCACGCCACATGCCGCCGGGCAGCGTCATCATCAACACGGTGTCCATCAACAGCGACAAGCCCAACAAGACGTTGGTCGCCTATGCCGCCACCAAGGGGGCTTTGCACAACCTGACCGGAGGGCTTGCACAACTGCTGGCTCCTCAGGGCATTCGGGTGAACTGCGTGGCTCCCGGCCCCATCTGGACGCCGCTGATTCCCTCCACGCTCAAGCTCGAAAAAGCGCAGAACTTTGGCAAAGACTCCCCGTTCGAGCGCCCCGGCCAGCCTGTCGAAGTGGCGCCCGCCTTTGTACTGCTGGCCAGCGACCAAGCCAGCTACATGTCTGGAGCGACGCTGGCAGTCACGGGAGGAGCGCCCTTCTTGTGACTCGGTGTTCAACGCCCCCTGCGTTGGTGTGCCCGCCCTGCCCGTGTGCGGCGCGGGCGCAGCGCCCGGTCATTTAAAAAAGGCAGAGGGGCTGGACTGCGGGGTGCCGCTGGAGCAGCGCTACCTTGCCGATCCGCAAGGTCGGAGTGCATTTCGATGGGCGCGGTACGATGACCCGTACCCAGCAGTTCCAGGCGCAGGGCGACGCGCGGGCCATCTGCGCGGTGCCACTGCGATTACCGTACGAAATCACTCCGCCCTCCCAGTCCTATGAGCATCATCGTTTACTGGCTACAAGAGCCTGGCCTGCCAAGCATGCAGTCGTTTGAGTCCAGCCAGCTCATGGATGCGCTCAAATTTTGTGAAGACCGGCGCAAAGAGGGCAAGCGCCACGTCAGCCTCTCCAGC
Source organism: Acidovorax delafieldii (assembly GCA_002377855.1). GTDB lineage: Bacteria > Pseudomonadota > Gammaproteobacteria > Burkholderiales > Burkholderiaceae_C > Acidovorax > Acidovorax delafieldii_A. The sequence continues at coordinate 20,885 of DFQQ01000027.1, forward strand.
GAACTGCCCGAGAGCGTGGGGCGTGCGGGCGTCAGCACCGTCCACGCCAAGTTGCTCCCCGATGGGACTCCCTACGACTGGACCAAGACACACCGCGGTGCAGGCCCTGATGGGTCAGGTGGCTGAGGGGACCGTGCCAGTGGTGCGGTTGGTGCGGCTGCACCGCGCTTCATCCAGCTCGGTACAACCTGGGGCTGAAGCAGCACGGTTGGGGTAGTACGAACTATCTTTTGTCCGAAGCCGGCGCCGTGGCTGGCGCGACCTTGTCGCCGAGCGTTGGTCTTGAAGCGGCCCCCCAGCGGTCTTCCCCTTTGGGCCCCAAGAACACGAGCGCCGCCAGCAGGGCGACGCCGAGCAGCGCCAATAGGGCGCCGTACCGTACCGCCTTGGGCGTGCGAACACTGCGGGTGCCGGCGTCAGGAGCGCGGGCTGATGGTGGGGACGAGGTCTTTTTCATATGCTGATCCATTCTGGCCGGCCCTGGGTGTGGGCCGACGCGGCCCCAACGACCCTTCGACTTCCTTGAACGGCTGTGCGATTGGGGATACGTGTCGCTGTGCACAGAGCGATGCTGGCTCGATCAGTGTCCGGTCCAGCAGCCCCTCCATGCTTATTCACTGCTTTTGGCTGGGCCGGGTTCGGGATATTCGCCGCGCTGGTTCGGGGGCGACTCGTGAGGCTTATAGGGCACTGCTGCCGGGCTGGTATGGGTACCAGGATCGTCGGTTTCCACCAGAGCAGGGCTGGGCCGGTGAGGGTCCTTGCGGGGTTTGCCGTCGGGTGAATCGATCTGGTTGGTCATGATGCGCTCCTTAGTTTGTCTGCCCACCGCCCGCGTTACCGCTGGCGGCCGAGATGCCTGAACGGTCGGGTTGGGACGGCTCGGAGATGTCGCGCAGTGCTTCGCCTGTGGCCACCTCATCGCCTTCGGTGGCTATGTCACCCATCGCAATCACACCCACCAAACGCTTGTCGCGGTCGACGACTGGCAAGCGCCGCACCTGTTCGCCGCGCATGGTCTGCAGTGCTTGCTCCACGGGCTCGTCGGCATAGCAGTACAGCGGCTCGGCAGACATGATGTCGCGCAGGCGTGCTTCTGGGCGTTCCTGTGCAACGGCCCGCACGACGATATCGCGGTCCGTCACGATCCCTACCAGCCGGTCGCTGGCGCACACGGGCAGTGAGCCTATGTTGAGTTCGCTCATGGCCTGCGCTGCTTGCAGGCATGAATCGTTGGGGGACATGGTGCGTACGCCGCGCGTCATGACTTCGGAAACTTGGGGCATGGTGAACTCCTTATGAAAATTGCAGGGATTGGGCTGCACACCCCGCCGTGACCTGTCAGGTCGATGGGTCGCGGCCCCCATATTTGGGCCTCTGCTGCACCCATCTCCGTAGGGTGGGCGTTTAGCTTTGGGCGGCTTGCGTCGCTGCTGCCAGTCCCCAGTGGCCCGGGATGCGCTTTTTGCGTCCAGTGGACCCTGCTGTTTCAGTGCCCATTTGCCAGTCAATTCGTGTAGAGAGTCCTAGGGTGCAACGCGGAAAAGACCTTGTGTGTAGGAATGCGCGCACAGCATTGCCAGCCGTGGGGCCGTTGTGTGTACTGGCTTGCGCCCCGGCGGTGCCGCAGGGGCCCGTGCTCTGCCAGCGCTTGCGCACGGGCCCACAGCCACTGGGGAGCTTCAACGCTTTGATAGGTGGCAAGGCACAGGCGATTGGAGGCTCAAGCAAGCTGCAGGTGTCTTGGAAGAGGTCGCAGCTTCGCAGTCTCTGGCACACGAGGACCACAGGACGATCACTGCAGGCACTGAGAGGCCCGGCTGAACCCGTGCTTCTCCGGTGGCGCTCTCGCGTGCCCCGCCCGCGCACGGAGCGGTGTCAGGAAGGGGCGCCTAACGCCGTGCCCTGTGCCGCCGTAAGCTTGCTGATGACCCGAAGTGCTTCGGCAACACTCCATGCTTGCGCTATGCAGCCGCGGGGCGTGAAGGGCGGATCGGCGTCGAAGATTTCGCTGATAGTGCCTACCCCGGCTTCACCGAGGTGTCTGCTGAGCCCATCCAGCACCTTCGCGGCTTCGCTTAAGTCCTGTGGATAGACCTTGAGCCACGCGTCGACAAAAGGACCAGCCAGCCATCCCCACACGGTGCCTTGGTGGTATGCGGCATCGCGTGCTCGCAGATCGCCGTCGTATCGCGGCTTGTAGTCGGGGTGGCCCGGCGCCAGTGACCGCAGGCCGACCGGGGTGGCCAATCCATGCTGAGCAGCATCCATCACTGCCTTCCACCGTGATGGGTCCAGCACCGGATGGGGCAGCGAAATGGCGAACAGCATATTCGGGCGTATGGCGGCGTCATCGCCCTTTTCTCCATCTACCACGTCGTAGAGGCAGTTTGTCTCGTCATTCCAAAAACGCGCGTTGAAGCTCTGATAGCAGGTAGCCGCGTGCCGAGCGATGCGCTCGGCATCGTCCACATGGCCTTCCTCGCGCAGCCACCGCTCCAGCAGGCACAGGGCGTTATAGAACAGGGCGTTGAGTTCTACGGCCTTTCCGCGCCGCGGGGTGACAACCCAGCCGTCCACCTTCGCGTCCATCCACGTCAATTGATAGCCTTCCGCTCCCTGTTGCAGCAGACCGTCAGCAGGGTCCACCCCGATACCAAAACGGGTGCCGCGCACATGGTGATCGACGATGTCTGAAAAGACAGGGAGCGAGTTGCGAAGTGTGGACCGGTCGCCAGTGGTGCAGACGTATCGGTCCATGGCATGGAACATCCACAGGGTTGCGTCGGCTGTGTGGTACAGCCCCTCATGGCCCCCTTCGGGAAACATGTTGGGGATGAGTCCGTCCTTCACATGGTGGAGAAACGTGCGCAGAATGCGGCCCGCTTCCGCCGCGCGTCCCGTCACAAGTGTCAATCCTTCCAGGCTGATCATCGTGTCTCGGCCCCAGTCGGTGAACCAGTGGTATCCGGCGATGACTGTGCGGGCGTGATCGCCTTCGGCATTTGCCCTTGCCGCTTCTTCGTTGCGGCCGACTGGAGAGATGATGAATTGGTCGGCGGCAAGCACCAGCTGCTTTCCCATGTCGGTGAGGACCGACGGTTCGGCCTGCTCAAGCAAGCGCTCGCGGCGGAAGCGTTCAGCGGCGTGCGCCTGTCGGGGTGGGACCGCCTTGAGGGTGTCCCAGGATTCGGTTGACGCAACGAGCGTGAACTCCTTTCCCTCCTGTAGCTCAACGATGAAGTGCCCTGGCGACCACAACGGGCCCTGTTCTGGATAGCCTCGGGCGGACTCCACCGCGTAGAAAAAATCACTGACGCTGCCTTCGTGCAGAAGAAGGCCTGCGGCACTGTCCACGACCGCCATGCGCAGCGGCGGCAGAGCTGGGGTGCGTTGGCTATGGATCTCGTATTCGCCGCGTTGGGCGGTCAGGCACATTCGCTCGTCGCACGGTTCAGACACAGCCATTTCATGGGCTCGGAAACTCATGCGGGGGCGCAGTTCCAGTCTTGCCGCCATGCTGGCACGCAGTACCTTGTATGTGACATAGACCGTGTTTTGCTGGTAGGGCATCAGAATGCGCTTTTCTAGCGTCAGTCCCTCCAGTTCGTACCGCCAGACGGGCAGCCCCATCTCCAGCGCAAACCCTGGAGCGACGTCGGGGAGCAGGGTGCGGCCCGGTGCGTGCTGCTCCGCGCTGAGCGTTGCGGTCCAGCCTGTGGATGAGGTGACCGTTTCGGCCAAATGGTTGAGCATCACAGTGCGCCCAAACGGGGCCTGCAGCGCCGCAACAAGCAGGCCGTGGTAGCGGCGCGTGCACATTCCGCTGACTGAGCTGGACGCATATCCGCCCAGGCCGTTCGTGATGATCCACTCCCGGGACAGGGCTTCGGTCGATGGCGGAGCCATGGAGGCGGACGGCGTTGCGGTTGTGTTCAATCTTCAGCTCCTTTCTGGGCCGTGAGGCCCACCAAACTGTGTGCTGGCAAGGTCCACGGCGCGTTGGCAGGGAAATCGCACCTGCCGTTCCCGCCCCAGCGGGGGTCTTCTGAACTCCAGAATTGCTCCCACTGCGCCTGCTCTGGTGGAGCCAGCAAGGGCTCGGGCATGACTGCCAGCGAAAGCGCCGGGCCGAGATTCACCAAGAGCAGCCTGTCGTCCCCTTCATGGCCCATGAACCTCAGCGCGAACGCTTCAGCGCCCAGTACCGCCCCGTGCAGCCGGCTGGCGTCTTGACTGCTGAAGACTGGATCTTCGCGACGCAGTCTCAGCAATTCCTTGTGCATGGCAAACACGTGCGCGTTGATGGTTCTTTCTTCGTGCAACAGTTTTGAGCGCAAAAAAGTGCTCTCGCTGGATGGATCCGAAAGCAACTGCGTTTCATCGCCGGCAGCCAAACCAGGAAACTGCCGAAGAAATTCGGCACGGCCCGCTCGCACCTTGCTCGCCAGTTCACCCTCATGTCCTGCGAAATAAAGAAAGGGTGAGCTGGCGGCAAACTCCTGCCCCTGAAAGAGGAGTGGCGTTGCAGGGGAGAGCAGCAACAAAGCGGTCAGCGCGCGCATGCGCCCTGGCGTTGTCAGTGCATGGAGCCGTTGCCCTCGGGCGCTGTTGGCGATCTGGTCATGGTTCTGCAGAAAGCTGATGAATGCGTTGGCTGGAAGATCCAACGCGGGGCGACCGCGGCGCTGGTTTTGCCAGGCATAGTGCTGGCCTTGGTAGAGGTAGCCCCAGCGCGTTCCACTGATCAGCTCCTGCGGGGTGCCGCGTGTTTGGCTGAAGTAGGCCTCGGCCATGCCCGTGGCCGCTACCTTGAAGCTGTGATGCAGATCATCGTTCCACAACGCGTCTATTCCGCAACCGCCTTTGTCGACGGGGCGCACCAAGCGCGAGTCTTGGGGCTCATTTTCTGCGGTCACCCATATGCAACGGCCACCCGCTGCGGAACGTGCCGCTTCAACAATATCGATGAGGATGTGGCGAGGCCCTGCGTCGTGAATCGATTGCGTCGCGTCCAGGCGAAAGCCGTCAACGTGGAATTCGCGAATCCAATAAGCAGCGTTTTGCGCGAAGAACTCTCGAACGGGCTGGCTTTCTTCGCCGTCAAAGTTGATGGCGTCGCCCCACTCCGTCGCGTATTTTTCAGTGAAGTAATACGGAGAAAACTTCGACAAGTAGTTGCCGGATGGCCCCAGGTGGTTGTAGACAACATCCAATATCACTGCGAGGCCCAGCGCATGCGCCTGGTTGATGAAGGCACGCAATTCGTCAGGCCTTCCATACCAACGCGAAGGCGAAAACAAGTTGACTCCGTCGTAACCCCAGCCAAAGCGGCCGTCGAACTCGTTGACTGGCATGAGCTCGATGGCCGTGATCCCTAGCTCACGCAACACGGGTAGGAGTTTCTGTGCCGCCGCGTACGTGCCTTCCGGCGTGAACGTGCCCACATGCATTTCATAAAGCACTTGCCCGTGGCGAGAAATTCCGGGCCATTCGGCGTCTGTCCATCGGAATGAAAACGGGTCCATCACTTCAGAGGGCCCATGAGGTCCCTCTGGCTGAAACCGAGAAGCCGGGTCAGGAAATGCTTCGCCTCCGTCGATGCGGTAGCGGTACCGGGTCCCGGCGGGCGCCTCTATGGCTCCCGTGAAATATCCCGCGTCTGTTGCCGACAACGGGAACACCTCCTGGGTGGCGCTCAGCACAACGTCCACCTGTTGGGCGAGTGGCGCCCAAACGCGAAAGGTAGTCAGGTCGGAGTGGTTGGGGCATAGGTGCGCCCCCAGAGCGTGCGCGCTTGGCATGGGGCGCAATGCTCGTGCGCGACATCCTTGCTGTGTGTAGGACCTTTGCGCGACATGTGCGCAGCCAATTTCCGCCAATTGAGATGCACCCGGCCTGGCCCTTTGTGGGCGCGTTCCGTCTCGGTGAGAGAAGAGATTGCGGCCGCCTACCCGGCAGGGGAGTCAAACGGCGCGATGCGATCGGCTGGGGTGTCCCTGGGCGTGATGAGGCGCCCGATGCATGAAATCAAAACCGACTTGCTGCCGTCAGTATTGCCGTAGCAACGGCCACCGCAATCGCCTGCAAGCCCACAACCCAGAACCAGATCGGCATGATGCATCCTCCTGTGAAGACCGTGAGGATAGGTATCCGTCGCACGGGTGAAAGCCGGATCACCGCCTGCTGTCGTGTAAGCGCAGTCTGACAACCGGGAGCTATCCAGCACTGTTTGCACGAACAGCCTGCCTGTCCGCGACCGAGGGCGTTACAAACCTTGCGCCTGGTCATTGCACACACGCTTGCCTGCGGAGACGCGCCTACCCAACACAAGCATTGCCGGTTGCATCAAGAGTCGTGCAGCGGGAACGACCCGGTTCGAGCGCCCAATGGACCCTCCGCACGAATCGCCGCGCCGTGTCCATTGCGGTCTCGAGCGGTCTGCGGCGTTGCAAATACTCGCAATAGCTACGGCTATTGCTGCGTTTTGTGCCTTGCAGCCGATCCCGATCCGCAGTGCAGCTTTACCGCTCGATTCGTGCAGACGGTCCCTAGCGGGCGATGTATGGCGTAAAGGGGGGAGGGGCTATTCTTTTGATAATTATTACCAATCAGTCTCTTTTTATTCGACAAAGTAGAATTGGTAACTAATTGCAAATTAATGTGGAGGCCACGCGCCCTGCAGCCCTTACGCATACCAACTCACCTGAGGTTTATCGATGCACACATGGAAAATTAGCCAACGCTTGATGGCGGGCTTCGGCCTGGTGGTTCTGGCGTTGCTGGGAATGTCGGTCTTCAGCGTGCTCATTGCACGCGGCATTGACGGCGCGCTCACGGCCAACGCCACCCAGAATGCGGTCATTCAGCGTGCAGCCATCAACTTTCGCGGGTCTGCGCATGACCGCTCTATTGCAGTGCGCGATGTGGTGCTCGCACCCACCGAAGACGCGCGCAAAAAGGAGATGGAGTCCATTGCACGGTTGGCGGACTTCTACGCCAAGTCGGCTGCGCAACTGGATGACGTACTCAAATCCGCTGCGCAGGTCCCGCCTGAGGTGGGCCCCATGGTGCAGTCCCTCAAGGACATTGAGGCGCGCACGGTGGCTACCACGGCCAAAGTGGTAGCGCTGATGCAGGCGGGTGACCGCACTGGTGCCGAGGCCCTGCTGTGGTCCGAGGCCAAACCGCAGTACGAACAATGGCTGGCCGCCGCGAACAAGCTCATCGATTACGAAGAGGCGCGGATCATCAAAAACAGCCAGATGGCGAACCAGGATGCGAGCCAGTTCACCGGCGTCATGTTGTCCATCACCTTGCTGGCAGTGCTCATCAGCGTGGCGGTCACCGTGTTGGTGTCACGCAGCATCAGCCGTGAACTGGGCGCCGAGCCGAGCGAGGTGCGCTCGGTGGTCCAGGCCATCCAGCAGGGCGACCTCACCATGGCCGTGCACGTCAAGGCGGGTGACACGGGAAGTGTGATGGTGGCCGTGCGCGATATGCAGCAACGTTTTCACGAACTCGTTTCCGCCGTGCGGGACAACGTTGAGCAACTGCGCGCCACCAGCAACGACATCAGCACCGGCAATCAGAATCTTGGTCAGCGCACCGAGCAAGCTGCCAGCAGCCTGGAGCAAACTGCCGCCAGCATGGAAGAGCTGACTGCGACGGTGCGCCAGAGCGCAGACTCGGCACGCCAGGCCAACCAGCTGGCAACCACAGCGGCTGGAACCGCCACCCGGGGGGGTGAAGTGATGCAGCAAGTCGTGACTACCATGCAAGACATTCACCAGAGCAGCCAGAAGATTGCCGACATCATCGGCGTCATCGACGGCATCGCTTTTCAGACGAACATCCTGGCGCTGAATGCCGCCGTGGAAGCCGCGCGCGCGGGTGAGCAGGGGCGGGGTTTTGCTGTAGTGGCCACCGAGGTGCGCAGCCTGGCGCAGCGCAGTGCCGAAGCAGCCAAGGAGATCAAGTCGCTGATTCAGTCGAGTGTGGACAAGGTGGGCTCTGGCGCTGAACTGGTGGCCAACGCTGGTGAGACCATGAACGAAATCGTGCAGGGCGTTCAGCGCGTCAACGGCATCATTGGTGAGATCAGCACCGCGGCTGCCGAACAGAGCGATGGCATCTCGCAAGTGAACGTTGCCGTAAGCCAGCTGGACCAGATGACGCAGCAAAACGGCGCACTGGTGGGCGAAAGCACCGCCGCCGCCGATCACTTGCGCAGCCAGGCGCAGCGCCTTGCCGACTTGGTGGCGGTTTTCCAGATTCACGGGAGCAACCAGAGCGGTTCGCTCACCCTCGTCCGGCCTCAGGTGCGCCAGATCGGGCGTTGATGGGCGATGGGGGACCCGTGCCGAAGCGGCTGCATGGGCCACACCCCACGGCGGTACGGCGCGGTGCACCAACGCGTATCTGAAAGGGTCCGGGTCTGCGCCTGATCAAGCTTCCCCTTTGTCACCACAGCAAAATCCTGCGCCCGGCAGGCATGGGCAGACCTGTTTGCGTGTCATGCCGCAGGCACCGTGGCCGCAGTTGGCGCATTGCCGCGCCTGCGCGCAAACGGTGCTTCCAAAGGCCACAGCCTGCAGTTAGAGTGGCGCTTGGCGACCAAGGATCCGGATCGAAACATGAAAACCACAAGCGTTGTTGCTGGGGAAATGGGCTGGGCTGGCCGAGGGGAGGGCAAGGCACTGGCAATAGCGAAAACCCTGCGGCAACTGCCGTCGCCACGCAGGCGTTCGCAGGCGACGTTGCGCCTTTTTTTGGCCCCGTGTCTGCTGGTCCTTGGCGCCGTGCTGGCCGGCACTGCTGGCGCGGCGGAATTCACCCAGGGTGCCTCTGCCCGGCAGGGCCAACCCGCCTCCGTGCCCGCCAAATTTGTGGAGGTCCCTGCCAGTGGGAACCTGTTGCGCCAGCTGGCCGCGGGCGGCTATGCCTTGTATTTGCGGCACGGTACCACCAACAATGCCGTTCCCGACCGTACCCCCCATGTGGACCTCAACGACTGCAGCACCCAGCGCCCCTTGACTGAGGACGGCCGCCAATTGATGGCCCGGGTGGGAGAGTCCATCCGCAAGGCGGACATCCGCATTGGGGAGTTCCGGGTCAGCCCGATGTGCCGTGCCCGCGAGAGTGCAGAAGCCGCATTTCCGGCACTCTCGCCGGTGGTCGACAACCGCCTCATCTACCTGGCCAATTTCACGGAGGCAGACAAGGCGCCCATCGTGGCCAATACGCGCAGGTTGCTTTCCACTCCTGTGCCGCTTGGCAGCAACCGGCTGGTCCTGGCCCATGCGCCCAACCTCATGGACTTGATCGGCTACTTCCCCAAGGAAGGCACCCTGGTGGTATTTCGGCCCAAGGGGGAGGCGGGCTTTGAATACGTTGCCAGCATTGCGCCCGGGCTGTGGAGTGACTTGTTGCGTCAGGGCAAAAAATGAAGCGCTTTCGCCACCTCTTGTCTCCCTACACGCTGACCCTGATCCTGCCCGTGGCGCTGGCCGCAGCGTTGACGGGCGGGCTCAATCTGATGTCCTTTCTGGAGTTGCAGGGCGACCATCGCGTGGCCAGGGCGCAGCAATTACAAGACTCCAACGAAATCAAGCTCACCCGCAACTTCAACCAGGAAATCGCAACCATCCAGGACCAAGTCGCGGATTTGCTGGAGCAGGCCAGCGCAGGCAAGGTCGATGAGGCGGGGGCCTACCTGTTTCATGCGCAGCTGATCAACAGGCTGGCCGCCCTTGAGCAGCGGCTGCTGACACTCAAGGAAGCGGTGGGGGAGGAAAACCTGCGCGACCTGCAGGAGGACTTCCTGGCGTACCGCAACGCGATCATCCAGGCCACGGATCTGGCCGCGATCGATCCGCCCAATGCCATGCGCCACGCCTACCGGGCGACCCTGAATCACTTGCACTTTTCGCAAAAGTCCCGCGCCATCGCCACGCTCGTCATGGAGCGGGCGGACCACCGCAGCGAGTTGAGGGAGGAGAAATTTCAATCGCACGCCATGCGCAATGCCGTGGTCGGAGCGCTCTTGATGCTGGCGATGATGGCCATGTGGGTTCTGCTGGTGCTGCGGCTGAGCGCCCGCATGTCGCTGTTGACGGCTACGCTGGACGAGCTGGCCAAGGGAGTCGTCAATCCGGCGTCTCTCAAGGGGGTGCAGGCCATGGCGGGGTACAAGGCCAGGTTGTGGAGCAATCTGGCGCACGCGGTGCTCGCGTTCCGGGACACCAGCCTCGCGCACCGCAAAGCACAGTACGAGCTGGGCGAGCGCATGAAGGAAATCACTTGCCTGTACGAAGTGATGAACCTCACCGAAGACCCCAGGCGCGCGTTGGACGAGATTCTGGAGGCCATAGTGCAGCGCTTGCCGCAAGCCATGCGCTACCCCGATCTTGCTGCGGGGTGGATTGACTATGACGGGCGCCGCTATGGCAGCAGCGCCATTGGCGAACACTTGAGTGTGCGCTTTGGCAGTGCGTCGGGCCAGGGCGGGCAACTGGGGCTCACATACCTGCGGGCCCTTCCGCCAGACGCTGGAGAACCTTTCATTGCCGAGGAGCGGTCACTGTTCGAGGCGCTGGGCAAGCGCATGACCAATCTCATCGAGCGACGGCGGACCGAGCGAGAGCTGGAGCAAACAGACCGCGCCCTGCGCACGGCCCGGCAATGCGGGCAGCTGCTGATCCATGCCGATCATGAAGAACAGCTCATGCAGGGCATATGCCGCCTGGCTGTAGAGGTAGGGGGCTATCGGATGGCCTGGGTGGGCTGGGCGGAAAACGACGAGGCACGCACCGTGCGCCCCGTGGCCAGCTTTGGGTTCGACGACAACTATCTGGAGACGGCGCGCATATCCTGGGCCGATGTGGCGCACGGGCGGGGCACCACTGGCACCGCGATCCGTGAACGGCGCACCGTGGTGAGCCGCGACATCCTGACCAACCCTGCCCTGGCCCCCTGGCGTGACGCAGCCGTGCTGCGCGGCTACGGCGCCGCCATTGCACTGCCGCTGATGGGGGAGGGTGACCGCTGCCTGGGGGCCCTGTGTCTGCATGCGCAGGAGCCCGACGCGTTCAGCGATGCGGAAGTCGAGCTGCTCACCGAAATGGCCAGCGACCTCTCATTCGGCATACGCACGCTGCGTGTGCGCGATGCATTCAAGGCCAGCCACGCCCAACTGCAAAAGCTGTCGCTGGTGGTGGAGCAGAGCCCCAACGCTATCATCGTGACCGACCTGGAAGCAAATATTGAGTATGTGAACGATGCGTTTGTGCGCAACACCGGCTTCACGCGTGAGGAAGTTCTGGGCAATAACCCGCGGTTGCTCAAATCAGGAAAAACGCCACAGGCCACCTACGAGGACATGTGGACGACACTGCTGGGTGGACGCACCTGGATCGGTGAATTCGTCAACCTGTCGCGCGACGGCAAGGAACGGATCGAGACGGCCATCATCGTCCCGCTGATCCAGAGCGATGGACGGGTGTCGCACTACGTGGCCATCAAGGAAGACATCACGGCCAAGCGCCAGCAGGAGGAGCAACTGCGCAAGCTGGTCCTGGCCGTGGAGCAGAGCCCCGAAAGCATCGTCATCACCAACACCGAGGCTCAGATCGAGTACGTCAACGAGGCCTTCGAACGCATCACCGGCTACCACCGCAGCGAAGCCATCGGGCTGAACCCGCGCGTCCTCAAATCCGGCCGCACGCCCAAGGCCACGCATGACGCGATGTGGGCGGCGCTCACGCGCGGCGAGATCTGGCGCGGCGAGCTCATCAACCGTCGCAAGGACGGTAGCGAGTACGTGGAGTTCGCCACCATCGCGCCCATTCACCAGGCTGGCGGCGCCATTACCCACTTTTTGGCCATCAAGGAAGACATCACCGACAAAAAGCGCATGAGCGATGAACTGGATCGCCACCGCATGCACCTGGAGGAGCTGGTGGCCCTGCGCACGCATGAACTGGACGCCGCGCTGCGCGAGCAAAGTGCGCTGTTCGAGGCAGCCAGCGTGGGCATCGTGTTGCTGCGTGACCGCACCATCCTGCGCTGCAACCGGATGCTGGACGACATGATGGGCTACTCGATGGGCGAGCAGATCGGCCGCAGCGTGCGTACCTGGTACCCCAACGACGCGGCTTTCGTCAAAGCCGGTGAAGAGGTGTACGGCCGGGCGGACCTGGGTGAGGTGCACACGGCCGAGCGTGAACTGGTGCGCAAGGATGGCAGTCCCTTCTGGGCGCGGCTGTCGGCCCGCGCCATTGACGCAACGGGCGTCTCGCAAGACCTGGTCTGCATCGTGGAGGACATCACCCTGGAGCGCGCGGCCATGGCCGAAATCAAGCAGGCCCATGCGTTGGCGGAATCTGCCAACCGCAGCAAAAGCGACTTTTTGGCCAACATGAGCCACGAGATTCGCACCCCCATGAATGCCATCATTGGCATGAGCCACCTGGTGTTGAAGACCGACCTGGACAAGAAGCAGCGCAACTACATCGAAAAGGTGCGCCGCTCGGGAGAGCACCTGCTGGGCATCATCAACGACATCCTGGACTTCTCCAAGATCGAAGCCGGCAAGATGAGCATGGAGAGCGTCAACTTCAACCTGGACGACGTGCTCGACAACCTGGCCAGCGTGGTCAGCTTGAAGGCCGAAGACAAGGGCCTGGAGCTGCTGTTCGACACCTCCCCCGACGTGCCCACCGGCTTGGTGGGTGACCCGCTGCGCCTGGGGCAGGTCCTTATCAACCTGGGCAGCAACGCCGCCAAGTTCACGGAGCGCGGCGAAATCATCATCGGCGTCGCCAGGGCAGCAGAGCATCCCGGCGGCGTGCAACTGCATTTCTGGGTGCGCGACACCGGCATTGGCATGACGTCGCAGCAGTGCGAAAAGCTGTTCAAGAGCTTCAGCCAGGCCGACTCTTCCACCACGCGCAAATACGGCGGCACCGGGTTGGGGCTGGTCATCTCCAAAAGCCTGGTGGAAGGCATGGGCGGGAAGATCTGGGTGGAGAGCGTGCCAGGGCAGGGCTCCACGTTCCACTTCAGCGCACGCTTTGGCGTGCAGGCAAATCCCCAGACGCGCCGCATGTTCAAAGCCGAAGAGTTGCAGGGCGTGCGTGTGCTGCTGGTGGACGACAACGCATCGGCACGCGAGATCCTCTCCACCATGGCCAAGACTTTCGGCCTGGAGGTGGATGTGGCGAGCAACGGCGCGGAGGCACTGCGCCTGATCGCGGCGGCAGACAAGACCCAGCTTCCTTACGACTTGGTGCTGATGGACTGGAAGATGCCTTCCATGGACGGGGTGGAAACCGTGCGCCAGTTGCGCAGCGAGCAACTCAGTTGCGTGCCCACGGTCATCATGGTCACCGCTTACGGCAGGGACGATGCAATGGCCAGCGCCAGCGAGCGCGGCGTGGCCCTGCAGGCCGTGCTGACCAAGCCCGTCACTCCGTCAACCCTTCTGGAAGCCATTGGCGAGTCGCTGGGCAAGGGCAGCGCCATCACAACGCGCAAGGAGGTCCGCGCCGACAATTACGCAGGTGCGATGGAGGTGCTTCGGGGTGCCCGCATTCTGCTGGTGGAAGACAACGACATGAACCAGGAGCTGGCCGTGGAGCTGCTGAGCGGCGCAGGCATGGAGGTGGTGCTTGCCAACCATGGGCAAGAGGCCCTGGACATCCTGGCGCAGGACCCGCACTTCGACGGCATTCTCATGGACTGCCAAATGCCCGTGATGGACGGCTACTCCGCCACCCGGGAAATCCGCAAGAACTCCGCTTTCCAGCACCTGCCCATCATTGCCATGACCGCCAACGCGATGTCGGGTGACAAGGAAAAGGTGCTGGAAGCCGGGATGTCCGACCACATTGCCAAGCCGCTCAACCTGGAGTTGATGTTCGGCACGCTGGCCAAGTGGATTCAACCGGCCGCCCGCGCCACAAAACCTGAAATTGCTACTAAATTGGTAGCTGCTGGCGCTTATTCTGCGGGCGCTGGAGGCAATTTTGATCATATTGTTCTGCCTGGCATCGACGTCCGCTTCGGCTTGGGCACCGCCATGAACAACGAGGTGCTGTACCGCCGCCTGCTGCGCAAGTTCCACGATGGGCAGCAGGACTTTGCCGCGATGTTCGCCCAGGCACGGGCCGCATCAGACCCCAGCCAGGCGCAGCGCTGTGCCCACACGCTGCGCGGCACCGCGGCCACCATTGGTGCAAAGGGGGTGAGCGCAGCCGCCGAGGCGCTGGAGCTTGCTTGCAGACAGCAGGCGCCTGAGCCCCACATTGATGGGTTGTTGCAGAAGGTGCAGGAAGAGTTGCAACCCGTGGTTGCGTCGCTGCGCCGCTTGCTGGGCGAAGAGACAGTTGCCATGCCACCCGCCACAGAGGTGGACGCGGAGAAACTGGCGACGCTGAGCGAGGAGTTGATGGGGCTGCTGGACCGAGGCGATTCGGCTGCGCTTGATTGGTGCGAGCAGCACCCAGAACTGCTGCGGGCAGCCTACCCGGACCAATGGAAAAAGATATTGGACAGCGTGAACAGCTTTGACTTCGAGGCCGCCCTTGCCCTCATGAAACCCGAGGTCTAGAGGGACCCCGTCAACGCCGCAGCTGGTCCTGACGCGGTGCTGCTCCGTGTCTTCTCCATGGTTTGGCGTCTGCGAGTTCGGTCGCGAGTGTTGGTGCTGGCCGGGGTGCAGTCGTGGGTGCGCGTGCGGTCAGAGCATTCCTTTGCTGAACAGCTCGAGCAATTCCAGCGCCACACCGGGCTTGGCGTCGAACGCAGTGGCCTTGAAGCCCAGCTTGAAATAGGGAGCGTAGTCAGGAAAGCGGGCCACGTCCTCGGCACTCAGCTGCCGGTAGCCCATGCTCCAGTTCGCAAAGTGGCGCTGGGCCACTTCTTCCTCGGTCAGCACGGTAATGTGGGTGTGGCGGGGGTCGTGGCAGATGCGTTCGTAGGTCAAGCGGACCTGCGCTGGGTCGCCTTCGAGCACTTGCAAAAAATTGCCGCCTGAATACAGCAGCATGCCGGTAATGCCGTCTGCGGGGTTGCGGCGCACGGCCGACTCCAAAATCGGCGCAAGTTCCGCCTCGTTCTTGTTCACTAGATCGCTGACATAGATCAGCTGGCTGAAGGCCATGTGACGGGGCTCCCCTGGCAAAAATAGTTGCTGGAAAAAATACAGTTTCTTGCAGAATGTTACTTCCACCGCAACGTGAGGACGGCATGCCATATCCCATCGATGGGTTCGTGAAGCCGACGATATTGGTCGTCGACGACACCCCCGACAACCTGTCTTTGATGAGGGAGTTGCTCCGCAAGGACTACCAAGTCCAGCTGGCCAATGGCGGAGAACGCGCCCTGAAGCTCGCCGCCATGGAGCCCACCCCGGACCTGATATTGCTGGACATCATGATGCCCGTGATGGACGGTTACGAAGTTTGCCGCCGGCTCAAGACCAACCCGGTCACCCGCGATATTCCGGTAGTGTTCCTCACTGCCAAAGCCGAGGTGGAGGATGAGAAGCGGGGGTTGGAACTTGGCGCGGTGGACTACATTACCAAACCCATCAGCCCGCCTGTGGTGCTGGCCCGGGTCAAGATCCATCTGGCATTGAAGGCGCACGCTGATTTTCTGCGCGACAAGAGCGAGTTTCTGGAGGCCGAGGTCAACAAGCGCACCCGCGAGGTGCTCGCGATCCAGGATGTGACGATTCTGGCCATGGCCACGCTGGCCGAGACCCGCGATCTGGACACCGGCAACCACATCCGCCGCACGCAGCATTACGTCAAGGCGCTGGCGCAAAGGCTGCGCACCCATCCGCGTTTCGCGGCCATCCTCACCGACAACTACATCCAGATGCTGTTCAAGTCGGCCCCATTGCACGACATCGGGAAGGTGGGCATACCGGACAGCATCTTGCTCAAGCCAGGACGCCTGACCCCCGAAGAGTTCGAGATCATGAAAACGCACACTACTCTTGGGCGGGACGCCATCGAGCACGCCGAGAAGCAGTTGGGCATGGAGGTGGAATTCCTGTCGGTGGCCAAGGAGATCGCCTTGTCGCACCAGGAAAAGTGGGATGGATCCGGCTATCCGCAAGGCCTGGCAGGGGAAGCCATTCCGCTGTCCGCGCGCCTGATGGCGGTGGCGGATGTGTATGACGCGCTCATCAGCCGCCGTATTTATAAAGAGGGCTTTCCCCACGAAAAGGCGGTATCGATCATCCAGGAAGGGCGCGGAGCCCATTTTGATCCTGATATCGCAGACGCCGTGGTGGAGCTGCAAGACCAGTTCCGGGAAATTGCCGCTCGGTATGCGGACTCGGACGATGACATGGCACGCAAGAAGGCGCAGGCCGCTCGCCTGGGAGCCGTTGCCTGAACTGCGCCTGCCCCTGTCGCGAGCGCTCTGCATTCTGGACGCTGGCGCGGCTCTTCTCCTGAGAACTCCGCAGCGCGTGAAGCGCCGTTGTCGTCCTACAACTGGACATGGGTGCCTGCCCTAGGCTTGCCACATGCCCGAGCAATGTCATCAATTCCGGTGGAGTCGCCTCAGCAAGTTGCGGCTTGTCGTGCCTGTCGTGCCCCCTGCGGGATGCTTGCGTGCCAAGCCAATGCACGGATTTGCCTGTCTGTGGGGCCCAGCGTGGGGGCAAGCATGCCTTGGTCGCCGGGCGTTCGCAGCCCCACTGCTTCAGGTTTCGCATGGGCCCGCCTGAATCCGTCCCTGGGCGGCGAGGCCCGCGCCGTTGGGGCAAGTGGCGCACCACCGGCCTGGCGCTGTCAGGGGTGGTGGTTGTGGGACTCTTCGTGTTTGACTGGAACTGGCTACGGGGGCCGGTGCAGCGCTACATCAGCGAGAAGACGCAACGTGAATTCACCACGGCGTTCCTCGATGTCGATCTGGGATGGACTCCCACAATCAAGCTGCGCGACGTCACCTTTGCGAATGCCCCGTGGGGCACGGAGCCGCAGCCCATGGCCCGCATCGGGTCGCTCGAGTTTTCGGTGTCCCTGCGGGGGCTGCTGGATCGCAAGCTCTTGATACCCCGTGCGGCCATGGCCGATGCAAGTTTCGTGTTTGAAAAAGGCAAAGACGATCGCAAGAACTGGGTCTTGAAGGACCCCGATGAAGCCCAGCAGCCCAGTCGTGTACGCATCGGGAGTATCTCGGTAGACCGGGGCACATTGCGCTACATCGACCATGGCGAACCGTTTGAGGTCGACATCGAGGCCAACACCTTTGATCCAAAGGTGCAGCGCAAGGTGACGGACGCCAACGCCAAGGTCGATAACCGCCGCTTCACGACACGCTATGCCTTCAAAGGCCGCTACCACGAAGCCCCTTTCAAAGGGGAGGCGGTGACGGGGGAGGTACTGAGCTTTCAGAAAACGGGGATACCGTTCCCCATCCGGGGCACCCTGGATGCAGGAACCACCCGGCTCAAGGTGGACGGCTCGATTGCGGATGTGGCAGAACTCTCAGGGATTGACGTGCAGCTGGAGATGGAGGGCAAGACGCTCGCCAGCCTGTACCCGTTCTTGCTGCTGCCGTTGCCTGCATCACCGCCGTATGCCGTGCGGGGGCGACTGGTGAAGGAAGCAAATCGTTATTCCATGGACGATCTGTCAGGAAAAATTGGCGCCACTGACGTGCGCGGCAGTGGGGCTTATGTGGATCAGGAGCCCAGGCCCTTGCTGACGGCAGACTTGCGCAGCAAGCTGCTCAATATGGCGGACCTGGGGCCCATCATCGGGCTCAGAACAAAGGACACCCAAGAGTCGCAGGGGAGCGGCGGCGCAGCCCGCCCCAAAGCCGCAGATACGACGACCCGCGGGCAGGCCCAGCAAAAGGAGCGCCAGACAGCGGGGCAGAAGGTCTTGCCTGCGGGCACCGTCGCTGCCAAGGGAGATGGCATTTTGCCCAGCGGCAAGTTTGAAGGCGGGCGCTTGCGGGCTATCGATGCCGATGTTCTCTACCAAGCTGCGGACCTCAAGGCGCCTACCGCGTTGCCGGTCGAAAGCATGCAGTTCAAATTCAGCCTGCACGATGCGGTGGCCAAGCTGGAGCCGGTAAGGTTTGGCTTTGCAGGCGGCTCCATCGTTGGCCATGTGACGATTGATGCCCGGGATGAGAAGCGTCTGGCGTCGGAACTGCGGGTGGACCTGAAGGGATTGCAGATGGCAAAGGTGCTCCCAGAAAGCCCGCGCATTGCGCGCAGCGCCGGAACGCTGGGCGGGAAGGTGCACCTCAAAGGAACGGGCGATTCCATCGCCGATGCGGCGGCCACTGCCAACGGTGAAATGGCGGTTGCCATGGCCAATGGCCGAATCTCCAACCTGGTCGATGCGGCAGCAAGCCTCAACGGCGGCAAGGTGCTGGCGCTGCTGGCTGGTGGCGACAAGGAAATCGCCGTGCACTGTGGTGCAGTGGTGTTTGATGTGCAAAAGGGCCTGGGTAAGTCGCGCGTGATGGCCATCGATACCGCGCAAACGGTGGTGCAAGGCGAGGGCACCTTCACGCTGCGGGATGAGCGTTTTGACATGCGGGTGGTTGCCCGTCCAAAGGAGCCCGGCATTCTCTCGCTGCGCACCCCGGTGCACGCGTGGGGGAGCTTCCGCAACCCTCAGTTTGAATTCGAAAAGGCTCCAATCGCCGCGCGCGCAGGCGCAGCGCTGGCATTGGCGGCCATCAACCCGTTTGCGGCGGTGCTGGCACTGATCGAGCCTGGCACCGACGACGTAGCGGGGTGCGAGCAGGCGTCAGCTGCCATTACCAAGGGAAGTACGCAGAGGAAGGCTTCACCGCCCCCATCGCGCACAAAGCCAAGCGCCCCTTGAGAAGGCCGGCTTACTGCAGGAGGAGAGGCAAGTGATGGCAAGGACTCATCAGGAATTTTTGCGCTGGCGGGAAGAACGTATCGCCAGGCACCCGAGCGCAAGACCCACTGCAAATGCAGCGTAAGTCGCCGCGAGCGCCGTGCGCGGCAGCCGGTGCTCAAACCCCGGCGTCAAACGACGGGGCGTCATCTGGAAGTCAACAAAGCAGGCGATGGCGCTGGTGGCAACGCTGGCTGCGGCAATGCGGGCGGTACTGTCCAGGCGCGGCTGCCTGCTCAGAAACGCGCTGAGCATCAAACCCCAGAATACAGAGGCCATGTGGTGTGTGGCGTAGCCCACGGCCGTGTGACGCACATCCACCTGTTGCTGGTGCAGCGCCTCCCGGTCCCACCACCAGTGGCTGACCGCGTTGATCGGCGCGGCGGCGCTGCCGGCGAACCGCCGGCCTTCCACCAGCAGGACCACGGCAGACAAGATGCTTGCGCAACTGCCTGCGATGGCGCCTCCTATCAAGGTTGAGCGAAGGGCGAAACGGATGGGTTTGCTGATCATGCTGCCACTTTGCGCCGGGCGTGTGCGTTGTCTGTAGGACGGGGGCGTTCACTCGATGGTGCATTTGTCCCGCACTTGTTTCCATGGGGGCGCGTAGGGTGGATGCATGCGAATTCTCATCACTGGGGCCTCCGGACTGATCGGGGGGGCGCTGGCCCGCGCGCTGAGCCAGCGGGGGCACGAAATCACTGAGGCAGGCCGGCGCGCCCCAGGCGGAGTGGAGGTTGACTTTGCGCACCCGCCCGAGACTGCTTGGTGGATTCCGCATCTTCACCGCGTCGATGTGGTGATCAACGCCGTGGGGATTTTTGAAGAGAAGGGGCCGCGCACCTTCGCGGCGGTGCATACGCGCACGCCAGTGTCTTTGTTCAATGCCGCAGCCCAGGCAGGGGTGCCCTTGGTGCTGCAGCTTTCGGCCCTTGGGAGTGACGAGCATGCACGCACGGCATTCCACCAGAGCAAACGTGCTGCAGATGATGTGTTGCGCCAGCTCCCCGTGCGCTCCGTGATCGTGCAGCCCTCTCTCGTCTATGCGCCCACGGGTGCCAGTGCCACATTGTTCAATCAGTTGGCCTTGCTGCCCGTGCTGCTGGTGCCTTCATCGCCCCAGCCGATCCAGCCGGTACACCTGCGGGATTTGGTGGATGCTATGGTGCGCTTGGTAGAGCATCCTCCAGACATTTCGTCCACCACCGTGCAAGCCGTGGGGCCTGAGCCGCTGACTTTGAAGGAATATCTGTTGCGGCTGCGCCATGCTCTGGGAGCAACGCAGCGTCCGTGGTGGGCAGAAATACCGATGGCTTGGTTGATGGCGAGCGCGCGGTGGATGGCTGCGTTGCGTGCGCACCAGAACGCCGAGGCGGCGCTGAGCATGTTGGCCCGTGGCAATCATGCCGATGCCTCAGCATTTACCCAGTTGTTGGGGAGAGCGCCAAGGCCTGTTGAGATGTTTCTGACCGGCCCCGACCGAGCTGTTGCGCGCGAGCATGCCCAAATGCGCACGTTGCTGGTTTTGATGAAGTACGCCATGGCTGTGGTGTGGATTGCCACGGGAATTCTGTCGCTGGGCGTGTACCCCGTGCAAGAGAGCTTGCGATTGCTGGAAGAGTTTGGTGTGTCGGGAAATCTGGCCCTGGTGGCGCTGTACGCAGGCGCCCTGCTCGACTTGGCGATGGGGCTGGCGGTCTTCCTTCTGCCTGATCGATGGCTTGGGCACCTGTGGCGTGCGCAGATCGCCATAGTCGTCGGCTACACCCTCCTGATTACCGTGCGCATGCCGCACTGGTGGCTCCATCCTTTCGGTCCAGTGTTGAAGAATCTGCCTTTACTCGTGGGCCTGGGCATGCTGACTGCGGTTTCGAGGAAAAAATGATGGATTACCTTGCCGTGAAATGGCTGCATATCGTGGCATCCACCTTGTTGTTTGGCACAGGAATTGGATCGGCGTTTTACTTGTTGACGGCGGTGGTCAGCCGGCAGCCGGCGTATGTCGCGCGCATCACGCGTTGGGTCGTACGCGCCGATTGGATCTTCACAGCGACGACAGCTGTGGCCCAGCCCATCACCGGGGCTTGGATGCTTCGCAAGGCTGCCTGGCCTCTGGATGCCGCCTGGGTGACGTGGTCCATTGCGCTGTATGTAGTAGCCATGGCCTGCTGGATACCTGTGGTCTGGCTGCAGATGCGCATGCGTGATCTGGCTGGAGGCGCAGACCGGGCGAGCCAGCCTTTGCCAGCCGCGTTCTGGAGCTGCTTCCGGTGGTGGTTTGCGCTGGGTGTCCCAGCTCTGTTTGCCTTCTTGGCCATTTTTTGGCTGATGGTTGCCAAACCCACTTGATGTCGATGGGGGGCTAGGCACGCAAGCGCTTTGTGCGGAAGGTCACTGACCACCGCAACTGTTTCGTCGGCGAAATGCAGTGCTGCCAGCCCCATCTCGCTTCGCCACTCAAAGCGTAAATGGAGCGGGGCGCAACATCGAGTTGCACCACTTTGCGCACTGCCGGAATGTCTGGATAAGGCCGCAGGCGCAAGATGGCGGAGCCGCCCAGAGACACTCCGACAATGGTCTCAAAGTCCGGGACATCTCGGTGCCAGCCCAGTGGTGTGCCCGGCGCGTACTCGGCCACCAGGGTGTGAACCAGTGCCCCAGGCTCCACCCCAAGCCAGTGGGCCACTCGGTCGCGTAATCCGTTCAGTCGCTCGTCCAGTGCGGCCGCAGGCAGGAGTTGGTTGGCGTCGAAGTCGTAGGACCCTCCAAAACTCATCACCCGTCGCCGGGCGACATATTGCTTGTACTGCGCGCCCTCCAATGGCAGCGTCTCAATCACAGAGGTCAGCTGTTTTTCCTCTGCGAGCCCCAAAAATTCTGTCTCGTACGTTAGGCCCTGGATGGGCGATCGAAACGGCTCGTCGCCAAACAGCAGCCCTTGCACCATGGCGTATCTCCTACGCTTGGGCCGTGCGGCGGGTCTGCGCAAATGGCCTCAGGTAACGCGTGGCAATGTCCACGCTGCAAGCAAGCCCGATCTTGCCAGCGTGCTCGCTCAGCCAGTCGTCACAAGCGCGGCGGCCTTCTTGCCGCAGCATCTCGAACAACACGCGCCCCACGGTGCGCTTCACAGAAGGTTCAGTGGTCACCGCGCCAGCGGGCTGATCTGGCAGGCTTACCACGTGCATGCGGATATGGGTGCCGGGCAGGTCGCGGCGAATGCCATCGATGGCCCGGAGTTCTGACACCAGCCCATTGACGGACGCCAGTTCGTTGATTCGGTTGAGAATGTTCTTGGCGGATTGAGGCGTTTCAGCGCGTTGCAGCGGCGTGAGCTCGACCAACAGGATGTCGGTGTCCATCTGGTCCTCATACAGAGGCCACAGGCTTGGATTCGCCACGTAGCTGCCGTCCCAGTACGCGTTCCCATCGATCTGTACGGCTTGGTAGGAAAACGGTGCACATGCGGAAGCCAAGAGCGCGTCGATGCTGATGTCTGAAGGCCCAAACACACGCGGGGCTCCGGTGTTGACATCAACGGCATTGACAAACAGCGCGTTACCGGGGGTTGCGGCGCGCAGCAAATCTTCGTCGATTACCCGGTTCAGGATGGCACGCAACGGTGCTGTCCCCAAAGGGTTGGTTTGATGCGGCGAAAAAAGAGGCAGTGCGTCATCCCAGATGCCCATCCCGGGCTTGCGCAGGGGCAGCAAGAGGAATGACATCAGCGCGCCCGCTTGCGCTATCTGATCCCACAGCTGAGCGAGGTGTTCCCTGGCGCCACCGCGCCCCCCTCGGGCCAGCCCCGTTGCGAGTGCCGCACCATTGAGTGCGCCCGCACTGCTTCCACTGATGCGGCCGATTTCAATATCTTCCTGTTCCAGCAGACGATCCAATACGCCCCAGGTGAAAGCGCCGTGGGTACCACCCCCCTGCAGGGCCAAGTTCAATGGCTTGGCGCTGCGCGCCCGAGTCTTGGTGGTCATGGATGTCCTTGAAACAGAGGTGGGTTGGCGGAACGTGCCGCCACAACTGTGAGCCCTGGCACCGCGCGAGCGCGAATGACTGGGCGGGCGAGTGGGGCGGGCGTGATGTTGTGGTGTTCACGCAGCGGGTCCAAACCCGAAGTAGGGCGATGGAGTGCCCGACCCTTGGGGCGCGTCTTCGTACTCTTCGCCCACGGGGCGGCGCGTGGAGGATGAATTTTCTGCAGTGGTCTGGCCCTTTCGCCGAGGCCCTATGTCCAGATCTTCGGTATCCCCTTGCAGTGCAAGCAAACCGTCCGCCATGGCTTGTCGGTAGGTGTCCCTTCCCTTGCTGGCCCTTTCGATCTCATCCCATGAACCGTCTTCGCCTTGTTCACTGAGCACCCACGTGAACTTGCCTGCGTGGGGCTCTTCCACGTGCACGGCAATATGGCGCAGTTCAAGGTGCATGTGCCGCAGCATAGGCGCGGACGCACGTGGGTGATGGCCTGCAAATACCTACGGTTGCGGTAAGTCGCCGCCTACAGACGGTTGCCAGCGCGACCCGCAGACTGCATTGCAGCGTGTTCATCGAGCGAAGAGGTCATCCATGGCAACTGGTACACGCACCTTGTGGAAAGGTGCAATCACTTTCGGGCTGGTCCATATCCCTGTGGGTCTTCACACAGCGGCCAGCGAACAGGGCGTGGACTTTGATTGGCTGGACAAGCGATCTATGGACCCGGTGGGCTACAAACGCATCAACAAAAGAACGGGCAGGGAGATCGATAAGGACGATATCGTCAAGGGCGTCAAGTATGAGGATGGTAAGTACGTCATCATCAGCCCGGAAGAAATCGAGGCAGTCTTTCCCAAGACCACCCAAACGATTTCCATCGAGCGATTCATTGACGCGCGGGAACTCCCGTTCATTTTTCTGGAGCGGCCTTACTACGTCGCACCCATCAATAAAAGCGACAAGGTCTATTCACTTCTGCGTGAAACCCTTTTGGCCACGGGAAAAATCGGGCTGGCCAAGGTGGTGATTGCGACCAAGCAGCACTTGGCTGCGCTGGTTCCTTCGGGCTCCGCGCTGGTGTTGGCCTTGCTTAGGTGGGGAGATGAAGTCAAGCCTCTGGACTCGCTGGAGTTGCCGCCGGCCGGTCGCAGCACCGCCAGCGCTGCTGAGCTCAAAATGGCCAAGCAACTGGTGCAGGAAATGTCTGGCAAGTGGGACCCGGATGATTTCAAGGACGAATTCCGGATCCAGGTCATGAAACTTGTAGAGAAGAAGGCCAAGGCGGGCGAGGCCAAAACAGTGCTGGAGGCCGAGGAAGACGCACCCCGTACGGGCGAGGTGATTGACCTGACAGAACTGCTCAAGCGCAGCCTCAAAGGCGGCATAAAGCCGGCCCCGAAACCTTCAGCAAAAACCCCTTCCAAGCCGGGTTCATCCCGAAGTGTTGCGGCAAAGAAAGCTGCCGCGCAAAAGAAGGCGGCCTGACGGCACCGCGGCCGCCACAGCGAGCGCCGTTTACCCAGGGCGTGACCCGTGCGGTGCGGCCGCTTTATCCGCTATCGTATTTGTCTGCAGGTTTGAGCGTCAGCACGGGCGTGGCGCACTCTCCACCACACCGCCGCTGCCACCATGGTGACCGCAAACAGCGCGATGGCGCCGGTGTTGAGCGCTGCGCCAAGGGCCCGCCATCGCGGGTCGTGGAAGCCCCACACCAAACGTACCAGCAGCGAGAGGTGCAGCGCCGCAAGAGGCACGTAGAAAAACAGGCCGAACTCGACCTTGATGCGTGCAACGGCTGGAAGAATAACGGGAGCGTGGCCCAACATCATGCTCACGATGAAGCCAAGCCCCAGCGCATGCAAAGCGGTATCGCGCAGGGGCAATCCGAGCGTGGTGCCCATCCAGGCCCACCCGGCCACTGCCAGCCAACCGTATCCTCCCAGCAGGCACACCGCCATGTAGCGTGCCAGCCCATGGGCAGATACCGTGCGGCGTGCAATGTCAAAGGCTCCGAGCCAGAGTGCCAACAGCAGCAGCGACAAACCGTACAGCACGCCACCTACCCGCACCGACAAGCTGGTCAACGTAGCGCCGATACCCATCAACCCGAGCAGCAGCCCAAGCGCCCAATGGGAGCCGGGGCGCCGGCGCATCAGACGGGTCATCTCCAGGCGCTCGGCAGCGATGGTCATCACCAGGAACGCAAACCACCAGGGCAGGCTGGCGGGGTCACCCGGCCTGCGCAGGAACAGCACACTACCCATCAACCAGGCCAAGGCGCCGCAGAGCAACAGCAGTGTGTGGGCGGCGCGCTGGCGCTGCACCACGACCACGTTCACGGCTGTGAAAAAAACGGCGGCCCCTGCTAGAAGCCATGTGGCAGCGGCAGTTGCATTGCCCAGGAGGCAGATTGCCCCGAGGCCGGACGAAACGGGGGCTAGCCAGGCCGCACGCAGCTTGACAGCGACCGCACGCTCCATGCCGATAACCGTGCCCATGAATCCACAGATCATCAGCGCCCCATGCGTGACAGCGGCGTGGCCGGCCCAGCCTGCCAGTGGGAACAGCGGAGGCAGTGTCACCCCGGCCCGCACCAGCCCGCCAGTGACGCCACCCACCAACGCCAGCATGACCAAGATCAGTATCAGCGGAGCAACGGGGCGGGCACGGGCCGGCTCGGGCCTTGGCCGTGCACCAGCGTTCTGGTTGGAAGAGGTCACCATCCCATGAACCGACGCGCCCGCTCGCTCATGCGTTCGGTGCTCCACGGCGGCGTCCACACCAGCTCGACCTGTATGAGCAGTTCCGGGGGCATGTCACGGTCCAGTTCTGTCTCGATTTCTTCAAGAATGACATCGGTGACGGGGCAAGCGGCAGAGGTCATGGTGACCCTGGCATTGAGCTTTCCGTCGGCCACGGTTACGCCGTAGATCAGCCCCACATCGACAACATTCAGCGCGACCTCTGGGTCGACCACGCGGCGCAGTGCGGTCAGGATGGGCTGGCGAAGTTCTTCGGGTCCCTCGTAGGGGTAGGGAGGCGTAGTCATAGCGAATATGGGGTGCGCGTGTATTCAGGCCTTGCGCCCATGCGTGGACGGCGGTGGCATTCGTCCGTGCCAACAAGAGTTGCGCGCACCGGATGCGCAGATGAGGACCGGACGCGGGCGGCGGAATGCTGGAGCATGATCGATTCCCGAAAAGAATGCAGCTTGCCGATCATTATGAAGACATCTTCCTGAACGAGAGAAGTCCTTGGCGAGGGCTATCGGTTTGCTGTCAAGACCCGTGGCTGTCTGGTACGCGGGCTGGAAGGCATCCAAATTCCTCTAGGGACCCTCTGCACGAATCGGGCGGTAAGGGTCCAGTGCGGATCGGGATGGGCTGCAAGGCGCAAAACGCATAACGCAGCAATAGCCGTAGCTATTGCGAGTATTTGTAACGCAGCAGACCGCCCGATTGCGCAGATGCACGCGGCGCGGTGATTCGTGCAGGGGGTCCCTAGGCAAGGCCTGGGGTGACACCTGGAGCCTCCGCACGCGGGCCTGCAGCACAAGCCGAGCTACACGGTGACCAAGGGCGATATCGGTCCCGTTTCCGCGCCATTCTTGCGGGTGCTGTGCCGCTGTTGAGTTGCGAAACTGCAGTGACGAACGTCAGGCAAGAGCTGTTTGTCTGAGGCGAAAACGGGAAATCTGCTGTTTGAGGGACTGCACCTGATCATCGAGGTTGTTCGTGGCAGCAGAGGTCTCCTCCACCAACGCGGCATTCTCTTGGGTGGCCTGATCGAGTTGCATCACGGCCTGGCTGATTTGATCAATGCCGTCAGACTGCTCCCTGGAGGCAAGGGCCACGTCCGCAGCGGTGGCGTTGACCCGCTCAATGGAGGTGACGACTTCCTGCACTGCCGCGCCGGCCTTCTCTGCCAACTCCGTGCCGGCATCCATCTTTTCCGTGTTCGTCTGGATGATGGTCTTGATTTCTTGGGCTGCTTCGGCCGACCGCTTGGCCAAGGACCGCACTTCGGCCGCAACCACCGCAAAACCTCGCCCTTGTTCGCCGGCCCGGGCGGCCTCTACTGCTGCGTTGAGCGCCAAGATGTTGGTTTGAAAAGCAATCCCGTCGATCACGCTGGTGATATCGCGAATGCGTTGGGATGAGTCATGCAGATCGCGGATCATTCCCACCACTTCCTGCACGCGCTGGCCCACGTCCTTCGCATGGGTGGCCGCCGTGGCAGACAGCTGGTTGGCGGTCTGGGTCATCTGCTGGTTGCCCTGGACAGATGCGGTGATCTGCTCCATGGACGCTGCTGTTTCCTCCAGCGAGCTGGCCTGCGCTTCGGTGCGCGCGCTCAGATCGAGATTGGCTGCCGCGATCTGCGACGACGCGGAGGCCACTTCCGTGGTGTTCTCCTGGACTCGCGCCAGCGTTATCGACAGGTGTTCCTGCATTGCCTTGAGGGATTCCAGCAGACGGGTGAATTCATGGTCTCCCTCTGCGTGAATGGGCATGGTGAGGTCGCCCTGCCCGACAGTGGCAGCAACTTTCATCGCATGCTGTAACGGACGCATGATGGCACTCACCAGCGAGCCTGCCAGCACCATCACCAAAATCACGGCCAATGCGCCAATCGCCAGGTTCAGCTGGTTTTGGCGCTCCATCTGTGCCGCCAAGCGGGTGCCTGAGTCGTTCGCAATCTTCAGCTGCAGCGCCTTGAGCTGGGTGATGGGTTGGGCCAAGGCGTCAATGGCGGGGAGCACTTTCTGCTTGAGTTGCTGGCTTGCGGCGGCAGGGTCGGATTCCAGCATGTCGGCAGCAGCTGTAAAGGCCGCTACATAGGCGAGCCGCCGCGTCCGCATCTCCAGGAACATTGCACGGCCGTCAGCGCTTTGCAGCATGGGCTCCAGGCGTTTGAAGAGTTCGTCCAGTTGGGTTTTCAGGCGCCCCATGCGGCCACGCACTTCTGCACGCTCAGACGGCTCGATCACGAAAAGTTCAAGCGTATTGCGCGCGTTGGCTTTTGTCAGGCTGTCTATTTCAGCAACCAATTCAAGCTTCACCATGTCTTGCTCGACGATGCTTTTGACGGCCGCCTGGCTGCGTGCGTTGTTCAGCCATGCGATGCCCACCACTGCCGCCAGCAAGGTCAGCAACAAAAGGAAGGAAGCGATGAGTCGGCTTTTGATGCTGAAGCGGTCAAACCATTGCATGGTGTCAGTTCTCGATAGTGGGGCGGCACATCTGCACGCCGTTTGTTCGCAAATGCGCTAGGCGAATGGTAGAGGGGAGTGACTGCTCTGTGAATACTCCCTAGGGCGTACCTGAGCTGGATCAAGCCGGGGCATATCGTTCGATGGAACTAGCGGACGGTGCGGTGACGGACAGTGCGCGGTGACGGCTGAGCAAGGTCAAGTCTTGACGCCCTGAGTCGCCTCAGCCATCGGTTCCGTCCTACCCAGGCACTGGTATTGCGCCGCTAAAGAAGCGCGTAGTTGCGTGCCACAGTGGCATGGCCATGCGTTCTAAGACCTCTTTTCTCTCTGCGCTGCAGTTCCGGCCGCCTTTTCGACCTGTCGGGTCAAAGCTCGGCTGCCACCCCCTAGGCCACGCTCGTGTGTGCACAGCCTTGTTTCGGGTTCCTTGCCAATTGCTGCGGAGACTGTCGTGACGGACTTCTGGAGCCAGGTTACGGAAACCATTTCAGCCGAATTTTCGGATGTGCCAGATGCCGCGCAAGCAACGCGCATCGTGGTGCGCCTGGGCATGGCCGCCCTGCTGGGGGGGCTCTTGGGCTATGAGCGGGAACATGCGGGAAAAGCCGCAGGGGTGCGAACCCACATGCTGGTCGCCATGGGGGCTGCGCTTTTTGTGTTGACTGCAGAACAGGCCGGGGTCAAGCCGGCGGATAACAGCCGTGTGCTTCAAGGGATCATTGCAGGCATCGGTTTTTTGGGCGCCGGGACCATCCTCAAAGGTGATGCAGAGAGTCAAGTGCGTGGACTGACGACCGCCGCGGGTATCTGGTTGACTGCGGCCATTGGCGTGGCCACGGGCCTGGGGCGTGAAAGCACGGCGTTGCTCAGCACGGCGCTTGCTTTGGTAGTGCTGTGGCTCATTCCCAAGGTGTACGACGCGGCGGTACGGCCACGAAACGACAAAGAAACAGGCGGGGAGAAAGGGCTAGTGCGTGAGGAATAGCCTGCGGGTGGTCTCGTCTGCGTTCGCTCAATGCCCGCCCTCTCTTCGCAGAGCGTAATCAAGTCGTTCCTTTTGGGAATAGTTATCAGTTACGCTATGCGAAGGGTAGACACTGACAACAGGCGTTGTCGCTCGGCAGCCGCATTGGCTGCCCTTTGATTCAGGAGACTCGGGTTCATGCTCTGTTCGCTGGTTGCATGTGCGTTTTCATTTCACGTCGCCAGTTCAGGCGATCAGCGTGAGTCATGGTTCACCCTGGTGGGGGACCCGTCGGATTCCCACGCGGATTTGATTGAAGTGCGCCCTGAGCCCATGAATGCAGGGCGCCACGTGTTGCTGGACCTGCGTGTTTCGCGCAGCCACGTTCGCACGTCATTTGGTGGGCACAAGTTTCGCTCCTACACCGCTAAGGTCGCAGTCAATTGCGCAGCCCGCCAAGCTTGGTACCTTGCCCTGACCTACCACGCTCTTCCTCTTTGGCAAGGGCCCCCTGTTGTCCATGAAAGCTATGAAGAAGGGCAGGCCGCCGTGTTGTTCAAGGACGTACCGAATCAACCCTACAAGCGATTGATCAAAGCCGCGTGCAATACGCGCGCCGCTGCCGGGTAAGCAGTTTTCGGGATGGGGCCCTGCGATACGGCACGCATGCGTGAAGGCCGCTCTACCAGGTGGTGAAGGTGCGCACCAAGCTGCACTTGTTCGGACGCTTTTGGTCCCAGACCAACCTTCTCTTGCGCGGGAAGCGACCGGTTACCGCACGCAAGCGGCGTCCTACAAGCTCAACAAAAAATACCCCACAGGGTCGAGAAATCTCCACCGCGAAACTGAATTCGTACTGGCGCTCGCTGGTGCATTTTTCAAACTGAATAGGAGATTGAAATGGCAAATTCGCGAGACAACGACCAAGGCCGTCAAAACATGGGATCGCAGGCCAGCCAAGGCGGCAACAGCCGAGGCGGGAACCAGGCTGGAGGGCAGTCGCAACGGGGCTTCGCTTCGATGGACAGTGAGCGTCAACGTGAGATCGCTGCCCAAGGGGGGCGTGCTGCACATGCGAGCGGAAACGCCCACGAGTTCACCTCTGAAGAGGCCCGCGCTGCGGGTGCCAAGAGCCACGGTGGGTCGGGTACACGCGCCAGCAGCGAGAGCGGGAATTCCCGAGGCGGTGCGTCGCAAAACTCACGCTCTGGCAACAACAGCTGACAGCGCAGTCTGACCCGTCCGCTGATGAGGGGCCCTGGTTCGCCAGGGCCCCTTTTTTATCGCCAACTTATCAACGATGGTCGCAAATCACCTCCTGTACGGCGCTGTGGCAGACGTCTTCGTCCTACACAGATGCGCATGCGGCCACAACACAGTGAAACATCCCACGAAAGGAACTGCAATGCACCCCACCACTTCAGGCAACAACCGCACCGGTACAGCGACAGCGGAAGAAGGCGTACGCGCCATGCTCGACGCGAATGAGCGCTGGGCGCCCTTGACTCCCCCAGACACGTCATTGAGTGACGCCGAGAGAACGTTCTACATGGTCGAGTCAGATTCTGTAGGGTCAATTCCGCCGCCAGTCACCATTCAGGGAATGCTCAAGACAGGGTTCGACAAATTGCTGGGGGAGCGTCCCGAAGTATTGATGGACAAGATCGGTGAGCGCATTGCGTTTGAACGGTCGGGCACGCGTCTGTATGACGCGCTAATCCTCAAATACGAATCTGCCTTCCAGCAAGGCGCAGTGTCTGCACTGCCTGTTCCTCTGAATGCGAGCGGTGACAGCGTGGCTTCGACGCTCCAGCGTATCCGCACAGAAGAGCATCAGCATTTTTTGATGCTCAGTGAGGTCATGCGCTCGTTAGGGGGCGACCCTACCGCACAGACGCCTTGTGCCGATGTCAGCGGTGTGGCCTCGATGGGGCTCATGCAGGTGGTAACCGATCCTCGCACCACACTTGCGCAATCCTTGCATGCCGTGTTGATTGCAGAACTGGCAGATAACGCCGGCTGGGAGTTGCTCATCTCCTTGGCCCAGGAAGCTGGGAAAGCGGACATCGCCGAGCAATTTGAGCGCGCAATGTTGGAAGAGCAAGAGCATCTGCTCACTGTCAAGAGCTGGGTGTCAGCCCTTGCCTCTTCCCCTACCCCAACTGTCGCGGCGTAACGCCCAGGAGAATCAGATGACCATTAACCTGCTTCAGGATACAGGCACTCCGCTAGACCGTCAGAGAATGTCGTGGAAGGACATGGTGGGCAATCCCATCAGCAAGCTGGACGACGACGCTTTTACAAGGGTTCGAGCCATTTTGATGAATGGTGTGGAGCTCGACTCCTTGCGCACCAAACAAATTGCCTTGCGTATGAATGCACAAGCGCGGGTGCCGTTGGCCCAGTTGATGCGCGTGGAACAGCACCAAGCTACTGCCATCAATTGGTTGATTGGAGCCGACCACTCGCCGTTGGAAACGACAATTGGCTACGAGCAGACTGCCATCGAAGTGACAGCGTCGGTGGCTCAACTGGAGCCTGACCCTTATCTTGCACAGGGCTATCGTTACGCCTTGCTTGAAGACTTCGATCACCTCTACAGATACAGCGCTTTGCTGGACCGCCTGGAAGGCAAGGATGCCAACAACATTACCCAGGGGTACACCGACATCGTCCCGGCGCGCCCCACCTGGGAGCACCACCGTGCACCCGAGCACGATCTGCTAGAGCCCTACGGCCCTGATGCCATGCTGAGCACCAAGTTGCATGCGCTCACGCTCACGGGCGGCGAGTACCAGACGCACGACTACTACATGAACATCGGACCGTTGTTTGCCGATCCCGTGGCGCGGCAGCTGTACGCGGAGATAGCGTCGGTGGAGTCCCAGCACATCACGCACTACGGCTCCATGCTCAACCCTCACGAAACGCCTTTGGAAAAGCTGCTGATCAGCGAGGCATGTGAAGTATGGAACTACGCAGGATGCGCTGCGCAGGAGACCAATCCCCGCCTGCGTGCCCTGTGGGAGCGCTTTCTCGACTATGAACTGGGTCACATGCAATTGGTGCTGCAACTCTTCAAGGATATCGAGCGCCGGGACCCGGCTGAAGTATTAGGGGACGGCCTTTTACCGCGGTTCATCGAGTTTCAAAGCCAGCGCGGCTTCGTGCGCCATGTGGTTGAAAACGAAACCCAACTGCGCAAGGCGGGTACAGAGTTTGTGGACCAGGCTGCCGAAGAAGAGTCATCGCTTGAGTACCGAAGTATTGTGAACGCGGAGGGTTCGCCTTCGCGCACCGCATCGGACAGTTGGACCTGGACGCCCGGAACCGAGCTTGCGCGGGGTCTGGAACCTTTCGGTCGGCAGACAGGTGCAGAGCATGTCTGAGGCATCGGCTCTGAAAGCCGCGGGTGTACCGCAGCAGGCGCTTGTGCCTACCAAGACAGTGATTGAAAAATCGCGGGACCTCATCGACGAGGT
Source organism: Acidovorax delafieldii (assembly GCA_002377855.1). Taxonomy (GTDB): domain Bacteria; phylum Pseudomonadota; class Gammaproteobacteria; order Burkholderiales; family Burkholderiaceae_C; genus Acidovorax; species Acidovorax delafieldii_A. The sequence goes on from DFQQ01000027.1 coordinate 53,435, forward strand.
GGCCGAGATTCCGGACGGGCCGAATGTGGGACCAAGCCCCAACGAGCACCGGGCAGCGCAAGGTGAGTTGCCAGCCGTCCCTTCGGCCATACAAGATGAGCCCGCTCAACGGCCGCCCCGGGGCACAGAGGGCCAACCGTAGGAAAAAAGACTGCTCCCTTGGAGCGGTCCTTTTTGTTACGCGAAGCCCCACCCATACTGGAGATTACGATGACCCGAGAAACCAATAAGTCACAAAGCAATTGGCCCTTTCCGGCAGCCAATGAGCACCAACGACCTCAGGATCGCATCATTGATCCAACAGTCCCTGCTCAGCCAGTCGGCGACCCGCCTGCTGATCCTGTAGAGCAAGAGCTGGTGGATGAACAATTAACGCGCGATCGAGAGACCGCTCGCAGAGTCTCGCCGCCGCGGTCGTGATAAACCTGAGCGCCGAGCCGCTGTCACGCTGAAGGTTGGAAGGCAGAAGGGTTGATAGTGGCCGCCGAGCGGAAGGCCGGCTGGGCAAACAGGTAGCCCTGCATCAGCTGGATTCCCTGGTCACGGAGGTAGTCACGTTCGCCAAATGTCTCCACGCCTTCTGCTATCACCTGGATTCCCATGTCGGCGCACAAGAGCACCAAGCTGCGCACAATCGCTTGGCGGGCCCGGTTTGAATCAACATGTCTCACCAGGTCCATGTCAATCTTGATGATGTCTGGCTGAAAATCTGAAAGCAGCTTTAACCCCGCATACCCCGCTCCGAAGTCATCAATCGCCGTTTTGAAACCGCAGCGCTTGTACTCACGCAAAATTTCGGCGAACCAAGGCCCATCTTCAATCCGTTCGCCTTCTGTGACCTCGAAGATGATTTGCTCCAGGGGAAAGCCGTGTACTCGGGCAGCCTCTAATGTGGTTTTGATACAGACCTCTGGCTTGTAGATGGCGTTCGGCAGGAAATTGATGGACACGGGCTGGGCAAGGCCCAATTCGGCAGCGCCCTTGATGGCCTTCACTCGGCAGGCTTGATCGAATCGGTATCGATTCTGGTCGTTGACCTGCGACAGCACAGTACTGGCCGGCTCACCCGCCGGCCCTCTCACCAAGGCTTCGTGAGCGAAGACCGCCTTGCGCTCTATGTCCACAATAGGCTGGTACGCATACTCAAACTGAAAGCCCAAGCGCTCTGCCTTTGCACAGGCGTCACAGTCGCGCAAGTTGCCTGCGAACGGAACAAAGTCGACAGGAAAGGATGGGTTGACTTTGGGCAAGGTGGGCGTTTGCATGTTTCCCATTTTCTCCATGTTGGTTGCCTGCAGAGCTCTGCAGGTACAGGACGGTCAAATTCTCGTAAAGGCACAGGCCTTGGGGTGCAGGACTTGCGGGCCAGGCTTCACCACTGTTTGGGGAATGCAGACGAAGCCCTTTTGTTATGATGCTGTACAAAAGAACAGTTATGGGGCCTTCGTCATCTTTACCCATGCTCGCTCCGCACCGCTTTTACTACCTGCACAACTTCCAAAGAGCGCTGGCCTGGATTGAGCAACGCTACGGCGATTTGCTGAGTGCTGCTGAGCACCACTTTCTTGAGCAGTTTGCCCCGTTGCCCGTGGTGTCGCAAGCGCTGCTGGTGCGCATGCTGATGCGACGAGGGCCGTGGTTCAGGGCCGCCAAGCTTCAGTACGAAGAAATTGGAGACCCTCTTGAAGCGGCTGCCCCGCTGCTTCAGATGGGCTGGATCGACGCTACGCCACATCTTCAGTTGGAAGAGTTGTTCGCACTGCACACCAAAGCAGAGTTATTGGAAGCCTTTGCGTTGTTGCCTGCTCACGGGGCAACGCGCAAGGCGGACTTGCTGGAGACAGTGCGCGCGCGCGGGGCCCAGCCCCGAAGCTATGTGCAGTGGCGTCCCGGCACACAAGAGGCTGTCTGGCGCGTCATGGTGGCCGAGCTGTGTGATCGGTTCCGCGTCATGTTTTTCGGCAACTTGCACCAAGAGTGGTCGGAATTTGTGCTGAGCGATCTGGGGGTGTTTAGGTACGAGGTAGTTGCGCTGGAGAAGTCATCGCGGCCTTTTCATTCAAGGGCGGATCTGGAGTGTTTCCTCAAGCTGCATGCATGCCGCCAAGCTGTGGAGGAGGGCGCAGACCCCGCCGATGTGCTGCGGGCACTGGAAGAATGCACCAGCCCAAGCACTTGGCTGGAACAGCGGCGCGCCAAAGTCCTGCTGCGCCTTGGGCAGGCCTGTGAGCGAACCCAAGACTGGGAGCATGCAACGCTGGCTTACAGACAGTGCTGTTACCCAGGGGCGCGTCACCGCCTCATGCGCGTGTACGAGCGTTGCGCACGATTTTCGGAGGCCCTGGCATTGGTGCATACCGCAATGCAGGCGCCGGAAAGCGATGAGGAAAGCCAGCGTGTGGCGCGCATGCTGCCGCGCCTCCAGCGGCGGCTGGGGCTGGTAACGGAAGGCCGACGCGGCCCGACGAGGAAAGATGCGCTTTCCCCTTGTACGCACATAGAGCTTGATCCCCCCGTAACGCCGTGCAGTGTGGAGTGGGCACTGCGCGACCATTGGCACTCCAGAGAAGCCCCGGTCTTTTATGTAGAGAATGCGCTCATCAACTCCCTGTTCGGGTTGCTTTGCTGGCCGGCTGTGTTTGCGCCCCTGGCTGGGGCTTTTTTTCATCCCTTCCAGAGTGGCCCGGCTGATCTGGGATTTGCCGACTTTGTTCGCCGCCGTGCAGTGGAGTTTGATGGGTGCCTTGCTTCGCTGGAAGACGGTACTTATCACAGGGTGATCCTGCAGCGGTATGCCCACAAGCGCGACGTGCAATGCCCTTTCGTGTACTGGAGCGTCTTGAATGAAGACCTCTTAGGGTTGGCGCTTGATTGCATTCCTGCAGAGCACCTGCGTTTGTTGTTTCGGCGAATGTTGCGTGACATCCAGGCCAACCGCACGGGCCTGCCCGATCTCATTCGTTTTTGGCCACAACAAAGCCGCTATGAGATGGTGGAGGTCAAGGGCCCCGGCGATAAGCTGCAGGACAACCAGATTCGCTGGCTTGAGTACTGCCGGGACAACGGCATTCCCGCCAGCGTTTGCCATGTGAGCTGGCGTGTGACGCAGCCGACTGCAATTGAATCACTGCAGGCGGTCATGTGACTTACACGGTCGCCGTGCGCGCGCTTTGTGAGTTCACCGCCCGTTCGGGTGACTTGGATTTACGCTTCACGCCGGCGCCTACCGCCCTCGAGGGCATGGCAGGGCACCGCACGGTGCGTGCGCGCCGCAGCACCCGCTACGAGGCGGAAATCAGCTGTGCAGGTGGCTACGAGGATCTTCGGGTGCGTGGCCGTGCTGACGGTTTTGATCCCGAGACCCAGCAGCTGGAAGAAATCAAGACCTACCGTGGCCGGCTCGATAGCGTGCGGGCAAACCACCGCGCCCTGCATTGGGCGCAGGCCAAGGTGTATGGGCATCTGCTGTGCCAAGAGCGTGGGCTGGCGCAAGTAAGGGTTGCACTGGTGTACTTCAACGTGGGGACACATGAGGAGACAACCCTGGTCGAAACCTGCACCGCAGCATCCCTCTTGCAATTCTTCGAATCCCAGTGCAACCGCTTTCTCACCTGGGCGCGCAATGAGGACGTCCATCGGGCCAGGCGCGATGCGGCGCTGCTGGACCTGCAGTTTCCTCTACCGCAATTCCGAGCCGGTCAAAGAGACTTGGCAGTGGCCGTTTACCGCTGCGCAACGTCTCAGGCCGAACCCCGTGTTCTGATGGCGCAGGCGCCCACCGGCATCGGGAAAACGGTGGGCACGCTGTTTCCCCTTCTGAAGGCCGTTCCCAGCCAAGGTCTGGACAAATTGTTTTTTCTGACGGCCAAAGGCACTGGGCACAGCGTGGCGCTAGAGGCACTGTCTTCAATCAACCGCTCGCTGCAAGGCCAGGGCGCTGCTTTTCAGCTGCGGGTGCTGGACATGCAAGCGCGCGACAAGACTTGCGAGCACCCAGGCAGTGCCTGCCATGGCGACTCCTGTCCTCTGGCCCGCGGTTTTTTTGATCGACTCGCAGCGGCGCGCGATGCGGCTGTACTGCATGCCCAGCCATGGAGTCCGTCGGCCGTGCGGCACATTGCCCTGGCGCATGGCGTGTGCCCGTATTACCTTGCTCAGGAATTGGTACGCTGGAGCGACGTGGTGGTGGCGGATTACAACTACTACTACGACGCAACCGCCATGCTGTTTGCGCTGACCCAGGCACAGCAATGGAAAACAGCGGTGCTGGTGGATGAGGCCCACAACCTGGTCGACCGGGCTCGGCAGATGTACACAGCGGAGTTGACGCTGGTGTCGTTGACTACCGCCCGCAAGGCCAGTGAAGGGTCGGTCAAGAAAGCGCTCGACAGAGTTCACCGGCAGTGGAGCGCCCTGACCAAAGCGCAAGAGTCAACCTATCTGGCCCATGGCGAAGTGCCGCCAGCCTTGCTCAGTGCTTTGCACCGGGCGGTGGGCGCCATGGCAGAGACGCAGGGCGATGGACCCATGCCGCCGGACCATCCGCTGTTGGGCTTTTATTTCGAGGCATTGCGCTTTTGTGCATTGGCTGATGGTCTGGGCACCCACGCCCTGTTTGACGTGACGATCAACGGGCGCGAGCTGAAAGGCAGGGGTCGGGAAAATTCAAGCCTGTGTATCCGCAACGTGGTTCCTGCACCTTACTTGGCAGTGCGCCATGCATCAGCGCATGCAGTGGTCTTGTTTTCCGGAACGCTCAGCCCCGTAGGCTTCTATCGCGACATTCTGGGCTTGCCCCATGAGTCCGGGTCGATCTCGGTCGATGCCCCGTTTCACTCCAGCCAGCTGAGTGTGACGGTCGCTTCCCGCATCTCCACCCGGTATGCAGATCGCGCCGCCTCTGTGTTGCCCATCTCCAATTTGATTGCGCAGCAGTTTGCTCGCCAGCCCGGGAACTACTTGTGCTTTTTCAGCAGCTTTGATTATCTTCAGCAGGTGGCGGATGCGACGGAGCACAACCATCCTTCCGTCCCGGTCTGGCGCCAGATGCCGTCCATGACCGATGAGGCCCGCCACGCGTTTCTTGCGCGCTTCACCGAGGATGGACAAGGCGTGGGCTTTGCTGTGCTGGGCGGGGCGTTTGCCGAGGGTATCGATCTGCCAGGCCAACGCTTGATTGGCGCGTTTGTAGCCACCCTGGGATTGCCGCAAGTAAATCCAATCAACGAACAAATGAAGCAAGCCATGGACCGGCATTTTGGTGCAGACAAGGGGTACGACTACACCTACCTGTATCCGGGTCTGCGCAAAGTGGTGCAGGCGGCTGGTCGTGTCATCCGCACGGAGCAGGACACCGGTGTCGTCTTTTTGATCGATGACCGCTATAGGCGCACTCAAGTGCAGTCTCTCCTTCCCCGATGGTGGGACCTTGGAACCCGTTGAGTGCTGGTTGCTGAGCCCCTTGGACCGACCAATCGCAGTGCTGCGCGCCGTGATGGATCACCAAGGGCCGCACATCCCTACCAGGGAACCCACATAGCGATCAGCAAAAAGGCAATCACCACCACTGACAAGGCGATGGTTTTTTTGGTTGCCGCGGTATTGCGGCCAGATGAATGAGGAACTCCCCTCGTGCTTTTCGGTTGCGTCATACGGTCTCCATATACGGAACCGCAAAGATATCTGCGACCTCGCCTGGGCAGTGTCAGACGAAGCCTGAAGGACAGGAAAATCACCGCACAACAAACGCATGGAACAGTCGCGGCTCGGTCTCTCTGACATACTGTGCCGCTCAGGTCTTACATCGCAGCCAGGGCAAACGATTAGGTTGGGGTCTTTGACTGGAGACTCCGAATGAATGCACCTCATCGCACACCTGTTGCAGAACAACGACCCTCCACTTCAGGCAGAGAAAATCGCAAACTGTTTTACTTCGCGATTTTTGGCGCTGCGCTTGTTCTTGGTATTGTCCTTGCCTTCAATTTTGCTGGGCCACCAGGCCCTGGACGCAAAGTAGACATCGTGAATCCAGCCCCACGCTCCGACGCCCCGGTTGCTCGAGAACTCTCTTCCCCGATAGGGCCACAAAGAGGTGATACCCCCAATACGCCTGGTCGAGAAGCCATTGGCGCTCCGAAGGGTGGAAGCGCCATCGGGCAGCCAGCGCCCGTGGGCGGTGCGCCTGCCGCCCAGAATGCTCCAGCCTCAGCGCCGCAGTAACAGCGACCGACGGACTGGCGGGCTGCAGCGCTGCCTACTTTGTGCGACTGAGGGCCCGGATGGCCTTGGTCAACGAGACCGCGGATTTTTCGTATTCCGCCCATGGGCCGTTCCCGGTCCGTAGCCTGCGGGCCACCGTGGAAATATTCCAATGAGCGCCGCTCGTGATTATTTCCAATTCTGTCCAGCCAACGGGGACCGATATCCCCATGCCAGGGCGAGCGCGGGCCGTCCAGGCGCTGGCTGTGGTCGCTCCCCATCCATTGCGCAGGTAGTCCACAAAAATTTTGCCCACGCGATTCCTGGGCCCGCTTTTGGCCACGAATCGCTGAGGAATGGTTTTGGCCAGGTGCTCCACCAAGGCATGGCTGAAATCCTTGACGGTGTCCCAGTCATGCAGGCGTTTGAGGGGGACCACGATGTGTAGGCCCTTCCCCCCGCTGGTTTTCAGGAAGGCTGGCAGATCAAGCTCGGTCAACATCAGGCGAACCAGGGTGGCCGCCTCTTGCATGTTCTCCCACGCCACGCCCTCGCCGGGGTCCAGATCAAAAGTCATTCGGTCTGGGCGAAGAATTTTGTCCTTGCGCGCGTTCCAGGTGTGGAACTCCACGCAGTTCATTTGCGCAGCAGCCAGCAAACCTTCAGAACCCGGAATCTCAAGCAATGGTGGATGCTCAGGGTACAGCTCGGGGGAAAGCTGGTGCACCCCATCAAGCCGCCCTAGGTCCCAGTGCTTCTGGAAGAAAAGCTCACCGGCCACCCCGTCGGGTGCTCGCACCAAAGAGACGGGGCGGCCCGCCAGATGGGGCTGCATCAGAGGCGCGACGGTGGCGTAGTACCGCACCAAGTCGATCTTGGTGGTTCCCGAGGTTTCATCAATGACGCGTTCCGGGTGCGACACATGGGTGCTATTGACCGTGGCTTTTGCCGCTCCTGGCTTGTTGGACATTTTTTGGGCTTTCTCTCGGTGGATGGCAGTGGAGGGCTTGTCTGTGCGCAACCCTTTGAAGACAGAGTGCCGGATTTTTCCTTCCTTTGTCCATTCTGCGAAGGACACCTCGGCCACCAACGCGGGTTCGACCCAATAGGCTTTGGCGGGCGTGGGCGCACCTGTGTCGAAAGGACTTTTCGGCGACTTCAGGCTCTGCAACTGGCGGGTTAGTTGCAAAAGCACACGCTCACTGAAGCCGGTGCCCACGTTGCCTGCATAGCGCAGCGCTCCGCTTTCGTCGTACACCCCCAGCAACAACGATCCCAATCCGCTGCGTGAGCCACGAGGGGCCGTATACCCGCCGATCACGAATTCTTGCCTGTGGTGGCATTTGAGTTTGATCCAGCTGCCGGAGCGGCGCGAGACATAGGCAGAGTCTGCGCGTTTGCCTATCACCCCTTCAAACCCCAGTTTGCAGGCCGAGGCCACCAAGTCCTGGGGGGAGGCTTCGAACGACTCGCTGAATCGGACATGAGTGCCATCGCTGCTGTGCGCAATGATCTGGCGCAGCACATCACGCCTTGCGACAAGGGCATGGCTGCGGAGGTCTTTCCCTTCAGCGTATGGCAAGTCAAATGCATAGAAAACCAGTGCGTCTGTCGAGCTGCCGTCAAACGCGTTTTGAAGTGCCTGGAAGTCTGGAATGCCGTGGGCGTCGAGCATCAGCACTTCACCGTCGATCCAGCCCTGCTGCAGGGGCAAGCGCGCCAGAGCAGCGACCAAGGCGGGCATCTTCGCCGTCCAGTCTTTGCCCGTGCGTGTGAAAAGGCGGGCCTTGCCGTGCTCTAAACGCGCCAGAAGGCGGTATCCGTCAAACTTCAGCTCCCATATCCACTTGTGAATATCCGCCGGGGGGCCGTCCACCAAGGTGGCCAGCTGTGGTTCTAGCTGCGCTGGGAGGGCTGTCCTGGCGTCCGCATCCTCGCTCTCGGATTCGGACCATACAGGCGCGTCTACGCCCCGCCGGCCAGGGGAGGGTAGCGCCGGAAGACTGGCCACGCTGTCAGGCATCTCTTGCACCACGTCGAATTCGCTGGAGGGGCGCTCTGTTCCATCCCGCTCTTTGATGAGCAGCCAGGGGGGCTGCCTTTCAGAGGCTCGGCCATGCATTCGCACGAGTGTCCAGCGGCCATTGAGTTTGTGGCCCAAGATCTGGAACTTCAGTTTGCCTGTGCGATACCCTTCCTCGGGGTCGCCCTCTGGCACCCAATAGCCGCGGTCCCAGAGAACAACCCGCCCTGCACCGTACTGCTTGGGCGGAATTTGGCCCTCAAAACTGTTGTAGGCGATGGGGTGGTCTTCTACCTGCACGGCCATGCGTTTGTCATGGGGATCAAAGCTGGGGCCCTTGGGAACGGCCCAACTTTTCATGGTGCCGTTCAACTCCAGCCTGAGGTCGTAGTGCAAGCGACTTGCCCAGTGCTTTTGAATGACGTACTGCAAAGCATCCTGTCCAGGGGTGCCGCCCTCGGCGGGTTCGGTCGTCACTGAAAAGTTGCGCTTGCTCTTGTACTTGGCTAAAGGGTCCTGCATGGTCAGACGGCTCCTGTACTAGGCGCCTCCACCCACGGGATTTGAAAGTCACGTTGGAGGGGCTAATTGGGGGGCAGGGCAACGCGCTTACCCCCGGTGGAGCTTCAATGCCCCATGGCTTTTTTAAGATCCTCCGCATGCGTGCGATGGGTTTTCAGGACGGGGAGTGTTTTTGCCGCAAACGCCTTCACGTCAGCGTCGTCCGCATCCTTGCTGGCCTTATCGAACAGCGCAATGTCTTTGCGGTGGTCATCCAGGCCCACTTCTTCGACAAATTCCTTGTCGAAGTTCTTCGCGCGAGCAATGCTGTCCAAACGCTTTTTCTTGTCAGCTGGCAATGAAGCCGGGAGCTGAACACCCTTACCGGTTGCCAGGGCCTTCAGTTCTTCATTCGCAGCCCCGTGGTCCTTCACCAGCATGGCTCCGTACGACTTCAGCCCCTGGTCCTTGGCTTTTTCTTCAGCCAACTTCCCTGCTTCCACTTCATAAAGCCCCCCGGCAGCAGCTTTCGACAAAAAGTCTCTGTCTTTCTTGGTGACTTCAGCCTGCGCAGCAAATGCCATGGCAACGCCGAAAGTACCGGCTAATAGAACTTTGGAAATTTTCATCTTCACTCCTTCAGATAGGGATGGAACAGATCACGTGGTCATGTGGGATCGGCAGGCCCGGTGGATTGGTGCAATGGATGGTGGGTAACGCCATGCGCGCCTTCGCTGCGGCGCAGCAGCTGCCCCGAGTCCACCACCCGAAACAAAGACTCATCCAACCGTTCCACCGCCGCCCCGGATGGGAGCTGGTAGCGGGACTCTCCGCGCTTCCACTCGATCCCGCCCAGGGCGCTTTCGTGCAGGCTGTCAGAGAGCTCGTCAATCACTCCCGAACGACCGGCTTCATCGCGGGCTTCAAAACGTTCTGCGACGCAGGCCTGTGGGGAAAACTTATTGGGTGCCACCAGAGCTGCCTGCGGGCGCGCCTGTACCGCCTTGGCTACCGGAAGTGGTGCCAGTAGTACCGCCGCTTGCTGGTGTCTGACCCGTGCCGCCGGGCGGCACACTATTTACTGTGTTGGGTGGGGTTGTGGAGTTGGTGCTGGGTTTGTTGCCCATGCGGTCACAAGCGGTCAGCATGACAAGCGCGCCTGCAGCAAGTGCCACCGCGAGTGATCTCCATTGGGAGTGGAAGTGCGTCATAGGTATCTCCTGTTTGGTTGCAACCCCGAAGGGCAGAACCGCAGGCTAGGGACTGCATACCGCAGCCTTAGTAGGACGCAAGCTCTGTGACATTTGTTTACGGCCCGTGCGTGGCGTGACCATAGTGCCCGTGCAGTGTGCTGTTCAAGGGTTGGATGTAGTGGCAGCTCCGGTCTGATGGCGTGTGAAAGACCACCTGCTTGTTCGCTCTTCTCTGCCCTGACAAGGGGCTGTGTTTTCGTCCCTCACTCAGCGAAAGACGCCTACGCCCAGGTAGTCCGGTGCCTACGGGTTGAACTGCAGGCCAACTTGAAAGTAAAGCTTCACACGGAATTACTCGTGTGCACTTTCAACCTTCAGGAGATCAAACATGGCAAGCAACAATCAGCAGAACCAAGGCAACCAAGGTGGTAAGCAAGGCAACCAGGGCGGCAACCAAGGCGGCAACCAAGGCAACCAGGGCGGCAACCAAGGATCGGGTCGAGGCTTCGCGTCGATGGACAGCGACCGTCAGCGGGAGATCGCAGCCGAGGGCGGCCGCGCTGCCCATGCGTCCGGCAATGCGCACGAGTTCACTTCGGAAGAAGCCCGCAAGGCTGGCGCCAAGAGCCACGGCGGCAATAGCGGCAACGAATCCTCTGGAAACTCCGGCAACACCCGTGGTGGAAGCAGTGAGCAGCACGCCCGCGCTGGCAGCCAGAGCCACAAAAACGATCGTTAAGGAATCGCATTGAAATGGGAGGCCCTGGGGGCCTCCTTTTTCTTGTGTAGGTTCTCCGGCGGGGCGGTATTGCACAAGCAACGGCGAGGCTGCAACAACGCTTCAAGGGAAGTTCAGAGCTTGCAGTGCTCCGCTGTCATCCTTATGAGACTCATCCTACAGGCTGGGTTCTTCCCCCGGTTCAGCATCTTGGTCAATCTCTATTGAACCCGCTGGGTGGATCAGACCCCGCGTTGCAAGGCCAGCTATGACAACATCAACCCCCAGTCAGTGGGGATCGAATCTCCAAAAAGCCCAAACCCATCAGCCAGACTGGGACCATTACGTAGTTACCAAAGTCAAGCACGTACGTGCAGCGTTGCTGTCCGGGCTGGACACCTTTAGTGCGGAAGGCTTTTTGGTCCCATTGGCTACCGGATTCATTGAACTATCCGGTATGCGTGCAGGGCCCTACCGCACGTTTTTGCGTATCGGGTTTTCTGATGCCGTAGAGCCAGCCCCCCCCGCTTTCCAGTTGCTCGACAACTCAGCGATTGGCACTCTGGTGCTTCCATCCCACTGTTTTGCTTCCACCCTTCAGTGCGCGAACAGTCCCATGGCCCATTTCAGGGTGGGCGGTGACGGACGCCGCAACGCCATTGCCACGGACATTGCGTTGTTGAACTCAGCGCTCACCCAGGTTGAGGGGGTTGAGGGTGCGGAAGAAAAACCAGTCGATATCCGCTGACTGAGCACGGGGGCACGGCAGCGGTCCAAACTTTGCGCATTGGTCGGCCTGGTGATGATGAGGCTCGTCGCATTTGAAGGTGCAACGAACGTCTTCACCGCCAGGAGCATGGCATGAGAGCACTCACCTACCAAGGCGCTAAAGACGTGTGGGTAGAAACCGTACCCGATCCGGCCATCGAAGCATCTGACGATATTGTGCTGCGTGTCACAGCTACAGCTATCTGTGGGTCGGACTTGCACATCTACCGGGGCAAAATCCCAGCCATGAAAGACGGGGACATCCTCGGCCACGAGTTCATGGGGATCGTGGAAAAAGTGGGGGCCGGGGTGACTGCGCTGCGGCCCGGAGACCGTGTTGTCGTGCCTTTCGTTATTGCTTGTGGATCGTGCTTCTACTGCAACAAGACTCTTTTTGCAGCCTGCGAGACTACGGCCCGGGGCAGGGCGCCATTCTCAACGAAAAGAGTGCGACGTCGGAGCGGTGCTGTTTGGATACAGCCACCTGTATGGCGGCTACGCTGGAGGGCAGGCGGAGTATGTGCGCGTTCCGCATGCCAATGTAGGGCCGCTCAAAATACCGGCCGTGCTGGGCGATGAGCAAGTACTGTTTTTGTCCGACATCTTGCCTACGGGATACCAAGCCGCACTCAATGCCCAGATCGAACAAGGCTCCTGTGTCGCCATCTTCGGCGCTGGGCCTGTCGGGTTGATGAGTGCTCTGTGCGCTCGGTATTTGGGTGCGCAGCAGATCTTCATGGTGGACCACAACGATTTCCGCCTGCGTTTTGCCGGTGAGCATTGCGGGGCCATCCCTATCAACTTCGACAGGGACGAAGACCCCGCCGAGGTGATTCTGGAAGCCACCCATGGTCGCGGCGTCGATGCGACGATTGAAGCAGTGGGGTTTGAAGCGAAGGGCAGCATGTTGGAGACGGCATTGACCGCCGTGAAGCTGGAAGGGTCCAGCGGCAAAGCTCTGCGGCAGTGCATTGCTGCCACCAGGCGTGGCGGGGTGGTGAGCGTGCCAGGCGTGCACGCCGGCTTCATCCAAGGTTTTCTTTTTGGCGGTGCTTTCGAAAAAGGCCTGACTTTCAAGGTGGGCCAAACCCACGCGCAGAGTTACATGCCAGAGCTGCTGGAGTTGATCGCCGCTGGCGCCATGAAACCGGAGGTCATCATTTCGCACCGGATGAAGCTCGAAGATGCGGCCCGCGGATATGAGATTTTTGAGAAACGCGAGGATGAGTGTCGCAAGGTGGTGCTGACGCCCTGAACGTTCACCACTGGGGCATGCAGTCGCCTGTCCGTTGAGCGCCGGCTGCGGCACCCGTGGTCTTTGGCACGCTCGGACTCACGCACCCAGACGCAAAAAAGCCGCCAAGGCTGAACACCGTGGCGGCTTGATGGGTGCCTCGACTGGCCTGCCGGCTTACTTGCCTGCTTTTTCTGCCTTGCGCTTTGCGGCCTTAGGGTCCACGACTGCCTTGAACTTGGCGCCAGCCACAAACTTGGGCACTGTCGTTGCAGGGATCTTCAGCGCAGCGCCAGTGGAGGGATTCTTGCCGGTGCGTGCGGCACGCTTGGCCGATTTGAAGGTACCGAAACCCACGAGTTGAACAGCGTCACCCTTCTTGACTGCCGTCTGGATGGTGTCGATCAGTGTTTCCAACACCGCATTGGCAGCGGCCTTGGACAGGTCGTTCTTGGAAGCCAGGATTTCAACGAGTTCTGCGCGGTTCATAGATGCTCTAGGTTAAAAATGTTGAGATGCTCGGTTTATAGCGCAATCGCCGCTGGTTGCGTTGGTTGTGCTCAGCCGTACAGCAGATTTTTGAGGTGGCAATAAAGGTTTCGGCGTGCACGACGGCGGGAAGCTTGTTGCAGCAGGGGTTTTGAACGCAAGTGCTCTGGCTGGGCGTCTTGGCAGCGCCAAACCCTAACGCAGGATGTATCGGGACCATGATCTCCACCCCATGTCGGGAGGATGACTGCTCTGGGGGGGCACAACCCCCACGGACGGAGCGATTGCACCATGATGTGGACCTCTGTACGAATCGCCGCGCCGTGTCTATTGCGGTCTCGGGCGGTCTGCGGCGTCGCAAATTCTCGCAATAGCTACGGCTATTGCTGCGGTTTTGCGCCTTGCAGCCCATCCCGATCCGCAGTGCACACTTACCGCTCGATTTGTGCAGAGGGCCCCTAGAGCCGAAAAAAGTTGCTTTGGGCGCGTTGCGGCGCCGAAGTGCAGCTCATCGCAATGCTTGCCGACGGGCCCGGGTGTTCGCAACTGCTTGGCGTTCAAGTGCCAGGGAAACGCTCAGAGCATTCTCGCAAGAAAAGTGCTTGCAGCACCCAAAGAATAAGCGCGAACAGCTATCATATTGATAGCGTTTCCCTGATTCGTGAAAGTTCTGCATGCGCGCAGCCCCATCTCACGAAACATCGGTGGATGAATGCTCTGCTGCGACACCAACAGGTTGCGCTGCCGCCAGACCTTGAAGAGCTGCCTGGGCACTTAAGCGATGCGGTGGTCTCCATTGTCCGCGTGGCAAGTTGCAGTCGCTAAGCAGGAGTTCTGACGCTGGTTGCCTGAGTGCCAGCGGAAGAAAAGTCCGGTCTAGTTAACGCTCTTGTCCTTAGAAGGGGAGGAGGCGGGATTCAATGTTTCAGGCAACGTGGCCCGCTGTTGCGCCTCCGGGGCGCTCGGCAGGTACAGGGGGCCGCGCTGTCCGCATCCCGCCAAGGCTGCCGTACTGCCAGCAAGGACAAGCGCCCTGACTAGAATTTGGGTTGCTTTCAACATGTGCGAATTGTAATGACCGATCTTGAATTCATGGACGTCGCCGAGAAGCTCTTGCGCGCGGTGGAGCGCAGCTGCGATTTGATCAACGAGTCGTCTGATGCCGACATCGACAACCAGCGATCCGGAGGGATGATCACCCTGAGTTTTCCCAACCGCAGCCAGATCGTCATCAATCTGCAGAAACCACTGCATGAAGTGTGGATGGCCGCAAAGTCCGGCGGATACCACTATCGGTTCGACGGCGCTGCCTGGCAAGACACCAAGGGCGGCGGCGAGTTCTTTGCATGCTTGAGCCGTGACGCGTCGCTGCAGGCAGGAGTTGAGCTGCAATTTTCCGAATAGCGGGGGTCAACGCGCGGTAGACGCGGGCCACGTTGAGCCCGCGCCTCGGGTCAGGGGAGCCTTCCACGTAGGCCCCGTCCCTCCGCACTCAATTTCTGAACAAATCGAGAATACGACTTCGTTCCTCGGCAGCGGGTGGCTGAGCAGCCGCACCGGCCGTACTTGCCGCACCGCGGTCCTCAAGGCCTAGGCTGGGTACGCCGCTGCGGGCGTATTCTTCGTAGAACCACTCGCCCCCAACGTTCACCACCCCTGCAGGTACCTTGGGCTCGCTGACTGGAACACCCTTGAGGGCACGCTCCATAAAGCTGATCCAGACCGGCAAACTCAGTCCGCCACCAGTTTCCCGACTTCCGAGATTGCGCGGAGTGTCGTAACCAATCCAAGTCACCGCTGCCATGGTAGGTTGGTAGCCCGCGAACCATGCGTCCACAGAGTCGTTGGTCGTGCCAGTCTTGCCGGCCAAATCGGTGCGCTTGAGCGTTGCTTGTGCACGGGCAGCTGTTCCGGAGCGGGTCACTTCCTGCAGCAGGCTATTCATCACGAACGCATTGCGCGCGTCAATGGCCCTGTTGTGTTCGTCCAGCACGGGAGCAGGGGTTTCTGAAATGACCCGGCCTTTGTGGTCTGTCACCTTGGTAATGAGCCACGGACTCACACGGTAGCCGCCGTTCGCAAACACAGAATAGGCTGACGCCATCTGCAGTGGCGTGACAGATCCTGCCCCCAGTGCCATGGTGAGATATGGGGGATGCTTTTCTGCGTCAAATCCAAAGCGCGATACCCATTCTTGCGCTGTTTTGGGCCCTACCGACTGAAGGATTCGGATGGAGATCATGTTTTTGGATTTGGCCAAACCCGTGCGCATGGTCATGGGGCCGTCGTACTTGCCGTCGTAGTTTTTGGGCTCCCATGGCTGGCCTCCAGTGACTCCTGCGTCGAAAAACAAAGGCGCGTCATTGACCACAGTGGCTGGGGTAAAGCCTTTCTCCAGCGCCGCTGAGTAGATGAACGGCTTGAAGCTGGAGCCCGGCTGCCGCCACGCTTGCGCGGCATGATTGAACTTGTTCTTGTCGAAATCAAAACCGCCGACCAGCGCCTTGATCGCCCCTGAACGAGGGTCGAGCGCAACGAAGGCACCCTCTACCTCGGGCAGTTGGGTAACTTCCCAGTTCTTCGGACCCTTGGCGATCCGGATCACGGCCCCACGGCGAATTTTGATGTTGGGTGGCGCCTTGTCGCTCAGGCCGGACTGCACTGGCTTGAGTCCATCGCCCGTGATCTCCACGACATCGCCGTTGGCGCGGGCGGCGACGACCTTTTTAGCGCTCACTTCAAGCGCCACTGCAGCGAGGACATCTCCGTTGTCCGGATGGTTGGCCAGGGCTTCATCAATAGCGTCTTCCACCTCTTGGCCCTGGCCCGCCGGCAGCCCTACAAATTTCTCGGGCCCACGGTACTGCTGCCTGCGTTCATAGTCCATGATGCCCCGCCGCAGGGCCGCGTATGCCGCTTCTTGGTCACCGGCGTTGAGTGTGGTGTACACGTTCAAGCCGCGTGTGTATGCCTCGGCACCATACTGCGTGAAGATGAGTTGTCGGGCCATCTCAGCCACGTACTCGGCATGTACCCGGGTGCTGGCGAAACCAGTGCGGATCTTCAACTCTTCCTTCTTGGCCTCAATGGCTTCCTGCTCCGTAATAAAGCCGTTCTCTTCCATGCGTTCAATGATGTAGAGCTGGCGCGACCGGGCCCGCTTGGGATTGCTGATGGGGTTGTACGCGGAGGGCGCCTTCGGAAGACCCGCTAGCATGGCTGCTTCTGCGATGGAAATGGACTGCAGAGGCTTGCCGAAGTAAGCCTCAGACGCTGCAGCGAAACCATAAGCCCGGTTGCCCAAGTAAATCTGATTCATGTATATCTCAAGAATCTGATCTTTCGAAAGCAGGTGCTCTAACTTGAATGTTAGTAATATTTCGTAAATTTTGCGAGTAAATGTTTTTTCCGATGAGAGATAAACATTTCGAGCCACTTGCATGGTAATCGTAGAAGCCCCTTGGCTTTTTACCCTGCCCAGATTCGCGAGTGCAGCGCGCACCATGCCCTTGTAATCAACGCCCCCGTGCTGGAAGAAGCGAGCATCTTCGATAGCAAGAACCGCATCCTTCATGACTTGGGGAATCTCATGTATGGGCGTCAGGTTGCGCCGTTCCTCCCCGAACTCGCCCAGCAGCGCGCCCTCGGACGAGTAAACACGAAGCGGTAGTTTGGGTCTGTAGTCCGCGAGATCCGATACATCTGGAAGATTGGGGTATGCGACGGCCAGTGCAATGGCGATCGTCAGCGCCAGGCCTGCGGCGGTGGCTCCCGCAAGTCCGAGGGTCCATGCCAGAGCTTTCAGAAGAACTCCCGCCAAACGGCTGCCCGTGCTGCGCTTGAGAGGTTTGTTTGTTGTGGATGGGTCAGAGTGAGGGGGCGTCATATCGCTCCGGAAGCTGTTCACAGCATTATAAAAATGCTGACAAAAAATTACGGTCCAGGGAGAGTCTTTGGCGGCTCAGTCCTACGCAAAAATGCAGAAGACTAAGGTTGGTGATCCTACAAGAGCCAGAAAAATCGTCTTCTTTTGACAACGCTCTGTAGTTAAGAGGCGGGCAAAATTCTTTGCTGGAGAACTATCTTACTGATAGCATTCAAGTGAAGTGTTAAGTTTTGTTGCGTCATTTTGACAAGTTACAGGGGACCAATCTTGATCTCAATGGGATCTTTGTTTAGCCGTCAGGCTGCGCCTCTGCTGGGTATCGACATCAGCTCTTCCAGCGTCAAGTTGGTAGAGCTCGGACAGGACAAGGCGGGAGGCCTTGTCCTGGAACGTTGCGCTATCGAGCCGCTGGAGAGGGGATGGATCACCGACGGCAACATCGAGAAATTCGATGAAGTCGCCGAAGCGGTTCGCCGGGTTGTGAAAAAAAGCGGCACGCGCACAAAAAATGTGGCACTGGCCTTGCCGTCGTCAGCTGTGATCACGAAAAGGATCACTTTGCCAGGCGGTATGACCGAGCAAGAGCTCGAAGTACAAGTTGAGTCTGAAGCCAATCAATACATCCCGTTTTCACTGGATGAAGTGAGCCTGGACTTTTGCGTGATTGGCCCCAGCAAGAACTCCCCCGGAGATATCGATGTGCTGATCGCAGCGTCACGCCGCGAAAAAGTGCAGGACCGCCAAGGTCTCGCGGAAGCTGCTGGCTTGAAGCCGATGGTGGTCGACATTGAGTCCAATGCATCACGTTTGGCGGCGGGTCGTCTGATTGAAGCGTTGCCGGGCAAGGGCGCTAACGCGATGGTCGCACTTTTCGAAGTGGGAGCCTTGACGACCAGCATGCAGGTGATACTCAACGATGAAGTCCTGTACGACCGCGACCAAGCCTTCGGCGGGGCGCAGCTGACGCAACTTATCGTTCGACAGTACGGTTTTTCAGTGGAAGAAGCGGAAAACAAGAAACGAAGTGGTGATCTTCCCGAAGACTACCAGTCAGCGGTTCTTCGCCCGTTTGTGGACAACATGGCGCAAGAAATTGTGCGGGCTCTTCAGTTCTTCTTCACAAGCACACCGCACAACCGCGTCGATCACATCATGCTTGCTGGTGGTTCTGCACCGCTTCCGGGTCTCACGGAAGCGGTAACCCAACAGTCAGGGTTTCCTTGTAGTTCTGTGAACCCATTTGACGGCATGGAAATAGGAAGCGGAGTTCGGTTGAAGAAGATGGTAAGAGAAGCACCCTCCTACCTCACGTCGTGCGGTCTGGCTATGCGGAGGTTTTTGCGGTGATTTTGATCAATTTACTTCCCCATCGCGAAGCGGCTAGGAAACGCCGCCGAGAAGCTTTTCAGGCTGCATTGTTTGCATCGTTTCTCGTCGGATTGGTCATCGCTGGAGCAATTTATTGGTGGCTACAGATGCTGATCTCTGAGCAGCAAGACAAAAATAAGTTCCTCAAGCAGGAAATCGCTGTCCTAGAGAATCAAATAAAGGAAATTGCCACGATTGAAGATGAGATCGCGGCGCTGATTGCGAGACAAAAGGCTGTTGAGAATCTGCAGGCGGATCGTAATATACCTGTCCATCTTTTAAATGAGCTGGTAAAACAATTACCGGATGGAGTCTACATTTCCAATTTCAAACAGACCAATAGAACGGTAATGATGCAGGGTATGGCTCAGTCCAACGAGCGTGTGTCGGAGCTTTTACGTAATCTGTCTAACAATACCCCATGGATTTCAAAGCCAGAATTGGTAGAGATTGTCTCCGCGAACGTCGCTTTAACCCCGAAAGATCAGCGACGAGTAGCTAGCTTCAAGATGCAGTTCACTTTGATGCGTCCTAGCGACGGGCCCAAGCCTGAGAACTCATCTGCTAACGCGCCCAAGGGGTAAATGAGCATGACTAAGAAGAAAAAATCTCCGCAGCCCACGTTCGACGGCATCCAGATCTACTTAAATCGCCAGTTCAGCGGGCTGGACCCGAAGGATCCTTCGCTATGGCCGGCACTTCCGCGAGCAGCTCTTTATATTGCCACTGCCACCGTCGTAGCAGTAGTGTTGTGGTTTACAGTTTTGCAGGACTATCAAACGGAACTCGAGACTGAGCGTAATACTGAAGCTACGCTCCGTGGAGACTACCAAAAAAAGCTCATCAAAGCAGTTAGTTTGGATGCATTAAAAAAGCAGCGTGAGCAAGTGCAACAATACGTTATTCAACTTGAAAAGCAATTGCCCAGCAAGGCGGAAATGGCTGCTTTATTGTCGGATATAAATCAAGCGGGTTTAGGGCGGAGTTTACAGTTTGAGCTTTTTAGACCAGGACAACTGGTTGCCCGCGACTACTATGCGGAATTGCCCATATCTTTGAAAGTCACGGGTAAGTATCACGATATTGGAGCCTTTGCTGCCGATATCGCTCATCTCTCTCGCATTGTTACCCTTAACGATCTCTCTGTATCAGGAAATCCGAAGGATGGAAGTGCTTTGGTTCTCGAAGGCACGGCGCGTACTTTCAGATACCTCGACAGCGAAGAAGTGCAGGCCCAACGCAAGGCTTCGGGCGGTAAGCCGGGAGTTGCTAAATGAATTCCATTAAGCTGTTTGGCTCACTGCTGACGATATTCTTGCTTGCTGGATGCATGTCTTCAGATGAGGATGATCTGAGGCAATGGATGATGAATGAGCGAGCGCAAGCAAAGCCTCGCGTAACACCCATAACTGAGCCAAAAAAATTCGAGCCTCAGCCGTATACAGTAGGTGCCGAATTAGACCCGTTCAATAACTTGAAGTTGACGCAAGCACTGAAAAGAGACTCGGCACAAAGTGGCGCTAATGCAGCATTAATTGCTCCTGAGCAAATTCGACGCAAAGAGCCATTGGAGGGATACCCGCTCGATGCAATGGCAATGGTGGGAAGCCTAACCAAGGCGGGAAAGCCTACCGCACTTTTAAGAGTTGACAATCTCCTCTACCAAGTGCATTTAGGTAATTATTTGGGACAAAATTACGGTCGGGTGGTGAAGATCACTGAATCTGCCATTCAACTCCGTGAAATTGTCCAAGATGCCACAGGCGACTGGACAGAAAGAATGACTTCACTCGACTTGCAAGAGGGCGCGAAAAAATGATTCCAAAAATAAGCTCAGTGGCGAATTTTCTTCACCGCGGGACGGTTGCTGCTTGTGCAGTTTGTGTATCTACGCTGGTAATGGCGGAGCAATCTATTCGCTCTGTCAGTGGTTCTTTGCAAGGCGGATCAGAAGTCCTCAAAGTGGAACTTGCCGAGCCCTTGGCGAATATGCCTACGGGCTTTGCTACCCAAGCCCCTGCCAGAATCGCGTTAGATTTCCCCGGAGCAACTAACGGCTCCGGTCGAAATATCGTCGACATAAATCAAGGCAATTTGAAATCTGTTAACGTAGTGGAGGCTGGAGGTCGCTCTCGCGTTGTACTGAATCTTAAGCAGCCCACCTCCTATCGGACAGAAGTCCAGGGGAATGCCGTGCTAATTATGTTGGACCCGGTGGCGGTCGCTTCTAAAGCTTCCTCTCAAGCTTCAGCAAAGTTTTCAGACAGTTACAACAATGACGTACTAGCGCTAAAAGATGTTGATTTTCGTAGAGGTGCGGATGGAGCCGGGCGAATTATTGTTGAGCTGCCTAACAATCAAATAGGGGTGGATCTACGTCAACAGGGCAAGGGACTCGCGATAGAGTTTTTGCGGTCAAGCCTTCCCGAGGGGCTGCGTCGCCGGTTGAACGTCGCCGACTTCGGTACCCCTGTCCAGTCAGTTACGACTGCACAACAAGGTGACAAAGTTCAGATGATTGTGGAGCCGGTCGGAGAATGGGAGCACAGTGCATATCAACGCGACAATCAATTTGTGATTGAAATTCGGCAGAAAAAAATCGACCTCTCCAAGCTCACACCCGGACCGAATTACAGCGGCGAAAAACTATCGTTGAATTTTCAAAACATCGAGGTTCGCTCACTTTTGCAGGTTATTGCAGATTTTACCAATTTTAACATTGTTACTTCGGATACTGTAACGGGAGCGCTGACACTTCGCTTAAAGGATGTTCCTTGGGACCAAGCCCTACAGATCATCATGGATGCAAAGGGCTTGGGAATGCGCAAGACGGGAAGTGTCCTTTGGATTGCCCCGAAAGACGAAATTGATGATCGCACTAAGAAGGACTACCAAGCTGCTCAAACTATTCAGAAGCTGGAACCGTTGCGTACTCAGGCCTTTCAACTCAATTATGCTAAGGCCGGGGACATGGTTACTCAATTGACTGCTGGGTCAGGTGGTGGGGTGGGACCGGGGAATCGGTTTCTCTCGGAGCGGGGCAGTGCGCTATCGGAACCCAGGACTAATCAGCTGTTTGTCACAGACACAGCGAGCAAGCTTGAGGAGGTACGCCAGTTATTGACGACCTTGGATATAGCTGTGCGTCAGGTGTTGATCGAAGCTCGCATTGTCGAAGCGCGCGACACTTTTGGTCGCTCCCTCGGTGTCAAACTGGGCGGTGGCGATCTGAGGGCACAACGAGGAGGAGATGGCGGCTACAGTTTAGGAGGAAACGACAGAGTAGCCTTCGGTACCAGCTATCAGAACGCTACGGGCTCGGCTGGTTACGGCACGCCAGTGGAAACCTCGGGTACTTTTGTCAATCTTCCAGCCTCGTTATCTGGTGTGGGTAACTTTGGGTCGTTCGCGTTATCAATATTTAATTCTTCGGCTAACCGATTCTTGACACTGGAGCTTTCTGCTATGGAGGCTGAGGGGCAAGGAAAAATTGTTTCTAGCCCTCGATTAATCACTGCAGACCAAACGAAAGCGTTGATTGAGCAGGGAACTGAATACCCTTATTCAGTAACCGCTCCCAACGGAGCAACCACCATTGCTTTTAAGAAGGCTGTGCTCAAATTAGAGGTGACTCCTCAAATAACTCCTGAAGGGAATATCATTCTCGACTTGGATGTCAATAAAGACAGTCGAGGTGAAACAACTACCCAAGGTGTTGCAATTGACACGAAACATATAAAAACGCAAGTTTTGATAGAAAACGGTGGTACGGTTGTGATTGGTGGTATCTTTGAGATGGAAGAGTCAAACCAAGAAAACAAAATTCCTCTTCTTGGCGATGTGCCGGTAGTAGGTAACTTGTTTAAGAATAGATCAAGAGAAGCAGTGAAGCGGGAGATGTTAATTTTTATTACTCCACGAGTCATAGCTGATCGTGCAGTTAGCCGTTGAATAGATTGTTTACAGGGCGTAATATGAGATTTTTTATAAAATGTTTTTCTGCGCTCGCCATGGCGTCGCTGATTTCTTGTGGCGGTGGTGGTGGTAATGCAGAGGGTGGAAGTGGTAACGCAACTGCAACGGTAGCTTCTATCGAAATTCTGACTTCCGCTACTAGTCTTGCATCAGCTGACAACACAACTGGGGTCACTGTCTCTGCTGTGGTGAAAGATAGTTCTAATAATGCACTTGCATCTCAGTCTTTAGTGTTCAGTGCAAGCAGCGGTATTTTAGGTGGTGTAGCTGCTACCACTGGTGCCGATGGGCGTGCTACAGCTAAATTGACGGCTGGAAACGATCGTTCCAATCGGGATATAGTACTCACCGTCAAATCGGGGGGGGTCACCAAAACTGCAGTTCTCCCTGTCACTGGTACTACGCTTAGCGCTTCAGGTGCGACATCTGTTCTGGCTGGGTCCGTGGGTAATTTTGCGGTAAGTGTTCGTGATAGCTCGGGATTAGCTGTCGCAGGAGTGCCTGTTAAGGTTAGTTCGACTTTGAACAACGCTGTTACTTTGACTAATGGCGGAAATACCGACGCCAATGGTGGTGTTACTTTTACTTACAGTGCTGTAAATCCGGGTATTGACACTCTGAACATCAGCGGTGCTGGAGCGTCGCAAACGCTGAATGTGACGGTTAGCAGTCTGAATTTCGCGTTCTCATCTCCTGCTGCCGAAGCAGAAGTTGGAGTAGGGACTCAGCAAGCGGTCGTGGTCCGATATTTGTCGGGCGGTGTTGGAGTTCCGAATAAAAAGGTGGCTTTCAGTACTACACGTGGTTCTGTGACTCCCTCTCAGGTTGTAACGGATGCTAACGGCAACGCGACTACACAACTCACTTCTCAAGCAGTTGGGTCTGCCATTGTCAGCGCTAGTGTTGATGCTAACGTTGTTACCACGCTTCCTGTGAATTTTGTGTCAAGGATTCCAGCTAGTTTGGTATTACAGACTTCGACTGCTGCTGTGGCTCCTAATGCAGCAGGCAGTACGGTGAATCAGGCCGAATTGCGTGCGACTGTGCGCGATGCTGCCGGTAATCCAGTAAAAGGGCAGACTGTATTTTTCACTGCCGTTAAGGATTTGAGTGGGGGAAAAATCAAGACCGGCACTGCCATCACTGATTCCAATGGCATTGCCACGGATATTTTTATCGCAGGTGCCGTTTCTACCGCAACCAATGGTGTTCAAATTCGCGCAACAGTGCCGAACACTTTGATTTCGGCTGATACGAATATTACGGTGAATGGACAAGCGTTGTTTATAACAATTGCGGCGAACAATACCATTGAGAAACTCTCTACACAGTACAGGAAAACTTTCTCTGTTCAGGTGAGCGACTCTAATGGTTCCCCTGTGGCAAATCAGAGTCTTACGGTATCTGTATGGCCTTCCATTTACCGCAAAGGTTCGTTGAAATTTGACCCTAGTGACAATGTGTGGGAAGGCACTGTTACAGCATCTTGCCCAAATGAAGATGCTAACCGTGATGGTAAGTTAGATGCGGGTGAAGACTTTAATTCCAATGGTGTGCTCACTCCGGGGCAGCCAGGTTTGGTTTCGCCAGCTAATCTCACGACTGACGCTGCCGGCAATGTTGAGTTCAATGTTACTTATGGTCAACAGTTTGCATACTGGATTGACTTTGATTTGAGTGCAAAGGCAACTGTGGCTGGAACTGAGTCTGGTGCGTTTTTCTTATTCCCAGCTTCTGCTCCGTCTTCTGATGCGACTAACAAAGATATTCCACCAGCGGCTTTTAATAATCCATTTGGTAGTGCTTCAAGTTGCTCTGATAGGAATTAAAGTTTTGTGAGGATGAATTTTGTTATCCTCTAATAACTAAGGCCAAGCAGCTGAGCTGCTTGGCCTTTTTTTGGTTTGTTGTTTTCAATGAATAAAATTAGTCTTAATATACCTTTGGGTGATCGTTCGTACGATGTTGTTTTTGTCGATGGCAGTTTTTCAAGTGCTGATTTTTATGGGGCGGAATCGTCTGATGCTGCTCTAGTTGTGACAAATGATGCTGTTGCGCCTCTGTATCTGAGTGGTTTAAAAGCTTCGCTTGTTGGTAAATTTAAAAATATTTATTCTGTCATCTTGAAGGATGGGGAGTCTTATAAAAGTTGGGAAAACCTTAATTTGATATTTGATGCCCTGCTGAGTTCTGGTTGTGATCGTAGGACGGTGTTGTTTGCATTGGGTGGAGGTGTGATTGGAGATATGACGGGTTTCGCCGCTGCCTGCTATATGCGAGGCGTGCCCTTCGTTCAGGTTCCAACAACGCTACTTGCTCAGGTTGATTCTTCAGTAGGGGGGAAAACAGCGATCAATCATCCCCGTGGGAAAAACATGATTGGAGCTTTTTATCAACCTCAGTTAGTGGTTTGTAATCTCAGTACGTTAGATACATTACCAGTACGTGAGTTAAGGGCAGGTTTGGCCGAGGTGATTAAATATGGGCCAATCAGCGACAAGGAGTTCATGGTGTGGCTGGAGGCCAAGATGGAAGCCCTTTTAGGGCGAGATAGGACTGCTTTGCTCCACGCTATTCGGCGCAGTTGTGAAATTAAGGCCCAGGTAGTGGGTGTGGACGAGCGCGAATCCGGTCTGCGCGCTATCCTCAATTTCGGTCACACCTTCGGCCACGCCATCGAAGCAGGCATGGGCTACGGTGTCTGGCTGCACGGCGAAGGTGTGGCAGCCGGTATGGTGATGGCCGCAGAACTGTCGCGCCGCTTGGGCATGGTGGATGAAGCATTCGTGCAGCGCTTGAAGTCGCTCATTGAACGGGCCGGCCTGCCTGTGCGTGGCCCTGTGCTGGATGCTTCAAACAACGCCGGACGATATTTGGAGCTGATGCGCATCGACAAGAAATCTGAAGCGGGTGAGATTCGCTTTGTGCTGATCGATGGACCAGGCAAGGCGGTCGTGCGTGGCGCTCCTGACGCACTGGTGCGTGAGGTAATTGACGCTTGCTGTGCTTAATTGCTATTGATTTTATAGCTGGTAGCGCTTGTCCAATAGGCGCTACCAATCAATTTGATGCAAAGCCATGAATCTTGCCTCGTTTGCCTGTAACCCGGCGGACAGCAAGGGGCGCCTGCATCCGGAAGTGGCCGCTCCGACGCGCACCGACTTTCAGCGGGATCGGGATCGGATCGTCCACTCTACGGCGTTCCGCAGGCTGGTCTACAAAACCCAGGTGTTTCTCAATCACGAGGGCGATCTGTTCAGAACGCGGTTGACCCATTCATTGGAGGTTGCACAGCTTGGACGCTCTATTGCCCGTGCGCTGGGTATCAATGAGGATCTCGTCGAGGCCGTGTCGCTGGCGCATGACT
Organism: Acidovorax delafieldii; assembly: GCA_002377855.1. Classification (GTDB taxonomy): domain Bacteria; phylum Pseudomonadota; class Gammaproteobacteria; order Burkholderiales; family Burkholderiaceae_C; genus Acidovorax; species Acidovorax delafieldii_A. The sequence goes on from DFQQ01000027.1 coordinate 79,155, forward strand.
TGGGGCACACACCTTTCGGGCATGCCGGGCAAGATGCGCTGAACGACTGCATGGGAGCTTTTGGCGGTTTTGAGCACAATCTCCAAAGCCTGCGAGTGGTCGACAGTCTGGAAGAGCGGTATCCGGCCTACGATGGGCTGAATCTCACGTTTGAAACCCGTGAAGGCATCCTCAAGCACTGTTCCCTGCCCAATGCGCAACGCCTGGAACAGATCGAGCCGGGCGGCGTGGGTTCGCGCTTTGTGCACAAACGGCAACCGAGCCTTGAAGCACAGTTGTGCAATTTGGCTGATGAAATAGCCTATAACGCCCACGACATCGACGACGGCGTGCGCTCTGGGTTGTTGACGCTGGAGCAGTTGGACGAAGTCGAACTGTTTGCGCGCTATCGCGCCGAGGCGACGCGTGAGCATCCGCATTTGCTGGACGCCGGAATGCAGCGTCGCTGCCTGCACGAGTCAATTCGCCGCATGCTCAGCGCCCAGGTCTACGATGTGATGGATTCAACGCGGGACGCGCTCAATGAACACAAGCCTCTAAACGTAGAAGAGGTCCGTGCCCTGCCTGTGTTGGTGCGCTTTAGCCCCTTGATGCGGGAGCAGTCGTTGGAGCTGAAGCGCTTTTTGTTCAGGGCTTTGTACCGCCATCCCCAGGTCATGGAGATGGCGGGGGGCGCGAAGCAGATCGTGCGGGATTTGTTTACTCTATACATGAGCAGCCCCCAAGAAATGAAGCCGGCCTACGCCCTGAAAGCCCAGCAGGGCGACGAGAAAGCCCGAGCCGTGACCGTCTCCGATTTCATTGCTGGGATGACGGATCGATATGCCATCCGTGAGCATGAGCGCCTTTCTGGTCAGCGGCTGATGGCCTGAGCCTGGCATTACGGGGGCGGGAGAGTGGGGAATACAATCCGCACCTTTCCCCGATGCGACGGACCAGCCGTTCTCTGCCAGATGCCTTCCCCCATTTCTCCCAACCCCGAGACGCCGTCCTTGCCCGCAGATATCAGCGAGGCCGTGGTGCTGCAGGACACCGTTCGTTGGCTTGAGCGTGCCGTGATTGGCCTGAATCTTTGTCCGTTTGCCAAAGGAGTGCACGTCAAAGGGCAAGTGCATTACGTGATCAGCCATGCCACGGAGCCAGACGTGCTCCTCAACGATTTAAGGCGTGAATTGGTAGCGCTCCAAGAGAGTTCTGCCGATGAGCGGGACACGACTCTGCTGGTGGCGCCGGCCTGCATGGGAGACTTTCTAGATTTCAATGATTTCACAGCGTTGGCTGACGATGTCATTGAAGACCTGAGGCTGGAGGGTGTTTTGCAGGTGGCATTCTTTCACCCGAAGTTTCAATTTGCGGGGACGCAGATGGACGACATTTCCAACTGCACCAATCGCACGCCTTACCCGACCTTGCATTTGTTGCGTGAAGCAAGCATTGACCGCGCTGTGGAGGTGTTTCCTGAAGCCGATGCGATTTTTGAGAGAAACATCGAAGTGCTGGAAGCGCTGGGGCCGCAGGGATGGGACGATCTGGACGTGGGCGCCAGGTGCCCCGTTCGCCCGCCGCACGCCCTCGATCACAAGGAACTCATGCCATGACAACGCGGCGGCAAAACGGCTTGAAGGGCGGGGAAACGGGTAAAAAAGCTCCAGCCAAAAATCTCATGAGAGAGCGCTCGGCAGACGCCTCTGTGCAGCAGGAGTTGCGTCCCGGTCAGTCGATTGAGTTGCTCAAGGAGCTGCATATCCTGACGCGGGAAGGGCGGCTGAACCAAGATTCGCGCCGCAAACTCAAGCAGGTCTATCACCTGTTCAACTTCATTGAACCCCTGCTTCAAGAATTCTCGCAGGACGGGCGCAGCCCCAGCTTGGCAGATCATGGGGCCGGGAAGTCCTACCTCGGATTCATCCTGTACGACCTGTACTTCAAGGCGCTTGGTCGCGGACACATCTTTGGCATCGAAACCCGCGCAGAACTCGTGGACCGATCAAGGGAGCTGGCGGCGGGCTTGGGCTTTGATCGTATGTCCTTTCTGAATCTGTCGGTGGCTGACGCGATGGGTGTGGCCGAGTTGCCAGCGCAGTTTGACGTGGTGACTGCCTTGCACGCGTGCGATACGGCAACCGACGATGCCATCGCTTTTGGATTGCAAAAGCAGGCCAAGGCCATGGTGCTCGTTCCCTGCTGCCAGGCGGAGATGGCGGCTTGTTTGCGCCGCGACAAAGCGCTGCAGTTGGCGCGCACCCCGCTGGCGGAGCTCTGGCGGCATCCGCTGCACACCCGTGAGCTGGGCAGCCAGGTGACCAATGTGCTGCGTTGTCTTTTTCTGGAGACGCGGGGGTACCAAGTGACCGTCACGGAATTGGTAGGGTGGGAACACAGCATGAAAAACGAGCTGATCATTGCCCGTTATACAGGCCAGAAAAAGCGCAGTGCTGCAGAGCGACTGACCGCCTTGCTGCGCGAGTTTGGCCTGGAACAGTCTATGGGGCCAAGGTTCGGAATTGAACCCGCATCACCTTGAGCTGCGCAGAGGCGGATTAACCATCACCAGTTGAAGCCGTCGTTCGGCCGAATCATCAGCGCACCTTTATGGCCCGTCTACCTCGTCTGACACTGCCGGATCACCCCCATCACGTCATTCAGCGCGGCAATAACCGCCAGACGGTATTCACCGATGGGGAAGATTTCGAGAAGATGCTCACACTGATGGGTGAGCATTCTCAAAAGAATGGCATGGCAGTGCACGCTTACGTGCTGATGCCCAATCACTTCCATCTGCTCGTGACCCCCACGTCTGAAGCTGGGCTGCCGAAGATGATGCAGTCGATGGGCAGGGCGTATGCCCAATACTTCAACAAGCGGCACCAGCGTACCGGCACTTTGTGGGACGGACGTTACCGTGCCACTGTGCTGGAAGCGCAGAGTTTTTTACTGCCCTGCATGACTTATATCGACCTCAACCCGGTGCGGGGCGGGTTGGTAGAGCAGGCGGCTGATTATCGTTGGTCCAGCTGTGCTCATTGGTTGGGTCTGAAGCATGACCGCTTGCTGAGTCCGCATGCGTGCTACTGGGCGTTGGGCAATACGCCCTTTGCGCGTGAGGCCGCGTATCAAGCGCTCCTTGGTGCTGGGCTGTCGTCCCAAACAGAGGGCGCACTGGTTCGGACAGCGCTCAATGGATGGGCGCTGGGGAGCGCGGAATTCATCGAAGCTCTGCAGCAGAAGACAGACCGGCGACTCCTTCAGTCCAGGCCTGGTAGGCCTCGCAAAGCCAGCGCTCCCCAGTAACGATCGTCACTCATTGGGCGTTACTCGGTCTATTTAAATATGTCCCCAATTTTTTATGTCCAGTGAGTCTTGGTGAATTAAATGGAATCCGACCCCATTTAATGTGCTTGCGTCTCATGTTGCATTGCACTAATCTCGGCTTCCCTGCGAAAAATATGAGGAGTGCGCCATGACCACGGCTGCCGAGATCCAGCATCTGCAACAACACGGTTTGTATTCATCGGGTAACGAACACGACGCCTGCGGCCTCGGGTTTGTGGCCCACATCAAGGGCATCAAGCGCCACGACATCGTGACGCAGGCCCTGAAGATCCTGGAAAACATCGACCACCGTGGCGCCGTGGGTGCCGATCCGCTGATGGGTGATGGCGCCGGTATCCTGATCCAGATCCCTGATGCGCTGTACCGCGAAGAAATGGCCAATCAGGGCGTGACCTTGCCTGCTGCGGGTGAATACGGCGTCGGCATGATCTTTCTGCCCAAGGAGCATGCCTCCCGCTTGGCGTGCGAGCAGGAGATGGAGCGCGCCATCAAGGCCGAAGGCCAGGTTCTGCTGGGCTGGCGAGATGTGCCGGTGAATGTGGACATGCCCATGTCCCCCACCGTGCGCAAGAAGGAACCCATCCTGCGCCAGGTTTTCATCGGCCGTGGCAACGACGTGATCGTGCAGGACGCGCTCGAGCGCAAGCTGTACGTGATCCGCAAGACGGCCAGTGCCAACATCCAGGCTCTCAAGCTCAAGCACAGCAAGGAATATTACGTTCCTTCCATGTCCAGCCGCACGGTGGTCTACAAGGGCCTGCTGCTGGCTGATCAGGTGGGCGTGTACTACAAAGACCTGTCCGACGAGCGCTGCGTCTCGGCCATCGGTTTGGTGCACCAGCGTTTCTCCACCAACACCTTCCCCGAGTGGCCGCTGGCCCACCCCTACCGCTATGTGGCGCACAACGGTGAGATCAACACCGTCAAGGGCAACTACAACTGGATGAAGGCCCGCGAAGGCGTGATGGCCTCGCCCGTGCTCGCGGCCGACCTGCAAAAGCTCTACCCCATCAGCTTTGCCGACCAGTCCGACACCGCCACGTTCGACAACTGCCTTGAGCTGTTGACCATGGCCGGCTACCCCATCAGCCAGGCTGTGATGATGATGATCCCTGAGCCCTGGGAGCAGCACACCACCATGGACGAGCGCCGCCGCGCTTTCTATGAATACCACGCCGCCATGCTCGAGCCCTGGGACGGCCCGGCCTCCATCGTGTTCACCGATGGACGCCAGATTGGCGCCACGCTGGACCGCAACGGCCTGCGCCCCTCGCGCTACTGCATCACCGACGACGACCTCGTCATCATGGGTTCGGAATCGGGCGTGCTGCCAATTCCTGAGAACAAGATCGTGCGTAAGTGGCGCCTGCAGCCCGGCAAGATGTTCCTGATCGACCTGGAACAAGGTCGCATGATCGACGACGACGAACTCAAGGCCAACGTCGTCAACACCAAGCCCTACAAGCAGTGGATCGAGAACCTGCGCATCAAGCTCGACAGCATCGACGCGGGTGACACTGCCGCCGCTGCGGCGCCTGCCGACCTGCCCTTGCTCGACCGCCAGCAGGCCTTTGGCTACACGCAGGAAGACATCAAGTTCCTGATGGCGCCCATGGCCAAGAACGGCGAAGAAGGCATCGGCTCCATGGGCAACGACAGCCCGCTGGCCGTGCTCTCCGGCAAGAACAAGCCGCTGTACAACTACTTCAAGCAGCTGTTCGCCCAGGTGACGAACCCGCCGATCGATCCGATCCGTGAAGCCATCGTGATGTCGCTCAACAGCTTCATCGGCCCCAAGCCCAACCTGCTGGACATCAACCAGGTCAACCCGCCCATGCGGCTTGAAGTGAGCCAGCCCGTGCTCGACTTTGCCGACATGGCCAAGCTGCGCGACATTGAACGCTACACGAACGGCAAGTTCAAGAGCGTCACCATCGACATCACCTACCCACTGAGCTGGGGCCGTGAGGGCGTGGAAGCCAAGCTGGCATCGTTGTGCGCGCAAGCCGTGGACGCGATCAAGGGCGGTGCCAACATCCTCATCATCAGCGATCGCGCCGTGAGCGCCGCGCAAGTGGCCATTCCCGCGCTGCTGGCGCTGTCAGCCATCCACCAGCACTTGGTGGTCACGGGCCTGCGCACCACGGCTGGCCTGGTGGTCGAAACGGGCACTGCCCGCGAAGTGCACCACTTTGCCGTGCTGGCGGGTTACGGCGCCGAAGCCGTGCACCCCTACCTCGCCATGGAAACCCTGGCAGAGATGCACAAGGACCTGGGCGGCGACCTGTCGGCCGACAAGGCCATCTACAACTACGTGAAGGCCATCGGCAAGGGCCTGTCCAAGATCATGTCCAAGATGGGCGTGAGCACGTACATGAGCTACTGCGGCGCCCAGCTGTTCGAGGCCATCGGCCTGAACACGGAAACCGTGGGCAAGTACTTCACCGGCACCGCCAGCCGCGTGGAAGGCATCGGCGTGTTCGAGATCGCCGAAGAAGCCATCCGCATGCACAAGGCCGCGTTTGGTGACGACCCCGTGCTCGAAACCATGCTGGACGCAGGCGGCGAATACGCCTGGCGCGCCCGCGGCGAAGAGCACATGTGGAGCCCGGACGCGATTGCCAAGCTGCAGCACTCCACGCGTGCCAACAACTGGAACACGTACAAGGAATACGCCCAGATCATCAACGACCAGAGCAAGCGCCACATGACGCTGCGCGGCCTGTTCGAGTTCAAGATTGACCCCGCCAAGGCGATCCCGGTGGACGAGGTCGAGCCCGCTAAGGAAATCGTCAAGCGCTTTGCCACCGGCGCCATGTCGCTGGGCTCCATTTCTACCGAGGCGCACGCCACGCTGGCCGTGGCCATGAACCGCATTGGCGGCAAGAGCAACACCGGTGAAGGCGGCGAAGACGCAGCCCGCTACCGCAACGAACTCAAGGGCATCCCGATCAAGAAGGGCGATACCTTGAAGAGCGTGATCGGCGCCGAGAACGTCGAGGTCGATCTGCCTTTGCTGGACGGCGACTCGCTGCGCAGCCGCATCAAGCAGGTGGCTTCGGGCCGCTTTGGGGTGACGGCGGAGTACCTGTCGTCTGCCGACCAGATCCAGATCAAGATGGCCCAGGGCGCCAAGCCCGGCGAGGGCGGTCAGCTGCCCGGCGGCAAAGTCTCCAACTACATCGGCAAGCTGCGCCACAGCGTGCCCGGCGTCGGCCTGATCTCGCCTCCGCCGCACCACGATATCTACTCCATCGAGGACCTGGCCCAGCTGATCCACGATCTGAAGAACGTGGCACCTCATGCTGGCATCAGCGTCAAGCTGGTGTCTGAAGTGGGCGTGGGCACCATTGCGGCTGGTGTGGCCAAGTGCAAGAGCGACCACGTGGTGATCGCAGGGCACGACGGCGGCACGGGCGCTTCGCCCTGGTCGTCCATTAAGCACGCCGGCGGCCCGTGGGAAATCGGCCTGGCGGAAACCCAGCAGACGCTGGTGCTGAACCGCCTGCGTGGCCGTATCCGCGTGCAGGCCGACGGCCAGATGAAGACCGGCCGCGACGTCGCCATCGGCGCCCTGCTGGGCGCTGACGAATTCGGTTTTGCCACGGCCCCGCTGGTGGTCGAAGGCTGCATCATGATGCGCAAGTGCCACCTGAACACCTGCCCGGTAGGCGTGGCCACGCAAGACCCTGAGCTGCGCGCCAAGTTCTCTGGCAAGCCCGAGCACGTGGTGAACTACTTCTTCTTCATCGCCGAAGAAGTGCGCCAGATCATGGCCCAGCTGGGCATCCGCAAGTTCGACGACCTGATCGGCCGTACCGACCTGCTCGACATGCGCCAGGGCCTGGAACACTGGAAGGCACGCGGCCTGGACTTCAGCCGCCTGTTTGCCCAGCCCAATGTGCCCGCCGATGTGCCCCGCTTCCATGTGGACGTGCAGGACCACAACATCGAGCACACGCTGGACCGCAAGCTCATCGAGCGCAGCAAGCCCGCCATTGAAAAGGGCGAGCGCGTGCAGTTCATCGAGGTCGCACGCAACGTGAACCGCTCGGTGGGTGCCATGCTGTCGGGCGCGGTGACCCGCGTGCATCCTGAGGGCCTGCCGGACGACACCATCCGCATCCAGCTCGAAGGCACGGGCGGCCAGTCGTTCGGCGCGTTCCTCACGCGTGGCATCACGCTGTACCTGATTGGCGACGCCAACGACTACACGGGCAAGGGCCTGTCGGGTGGCCGCGTGATCGTGCGCCCCAGCATCGACTTCCGCGGCGACGCCGTGCGCAACACCATCGTGGGCAACACGGTGATGTACGGCGCGACGACGGGCGAGGCCTTCTTCAGCGGGGTGGCCGGCGAGCGTTTTGCCGTGCGTCTGTCGGGCGCCACGGCGGTGGTGGAAGGCACGGGCGACCATGGCTGCGAATACATGACCGGTGGCACCGTGGTGGTGCTGGGCAAGACCGGCCGCAACTTTGCAGCCGGCATGAGCGGCGGCGTGGCGTACGTGTACGACGAAGACGGCCAGTTCGACACCCGCTGCAACATGTCGATGGTGACGCTGGAGCGTATCCTGCCCACCACAGAACAAGAAGCGACGGTGCCGCGCTCGATCTGGCACAACGGCCAAACCGACGAAGCCCAGCTCAAGAAGCTGCTGGAAGACCACAACCGCTGGACCGGCAGCAAGCGCGCGCGCGAGCTGCTGGACAACTGGGCCGCGTCGCGCAGCAAGTTCGTCAAGGTCTTCCCGACCGAATACAAGCGTGCCCTGGCAGAGATTTATGAACGAAAAGTGCTGGAAGAGCCCGATACGCCAGCGGTAGCAGCTATCAAAAATGAAGCGGTGCCTGCCAAGTAAGGCTGTACTGCAGATCACAGCACATCATTCATAGAGAGATAAGGACACTGTCATGGGAAAGACCACTGGCTTCATGGAATACGAGCGCATCGAGGAGGGATACAAGCCCGTGCCCGAGCGCCTGAAGCACTACAAGGAATTCGTCATTGGCCTGGACGACAAGCAGGCCAAGATCCAGGGTGCGCGTTGCATGGACTGCGGCACGCCGTTTTGCAACAACGGCTGCCCGGTCAACAACATCATTCCGGACTTCAACGACCTCGTGTACCAGCAGGACTGGAAGAGCGCGTGGGCCGTCCTGGATTCGACCAACAACTTCCCCGAGTTCACCGGCCGCATCTGCCCCGCCCCTTGCGAGGCCGCCTGCGTGCTCAACGTGAATGACGACCCGGTGGGCATCAAGTCCATCGAACACGCCATCATCGACCGCGCCTGGGCCGAGGGCTGGGTGCAGCCGCGCGTGCCCAAGCACAAGACGGGCAAGAAGGTCGCGGTGGTCGGCTCCGGCCCTGCCGGCATGGCGGCTGCACAGCAGCTGGCCCGCGCAGGCCACAGCGTGACGCTGTTCGAGAAGAACGACCGCGTGGGCGGCTTGCTGCGTTACGGCATCCCCGACTTCAAGATGGAGAAGTCGCACATTGACCGCCGCGTCAAGCAGATGGAAGCCGAAGGCGTCACCTTCCGCACGGGCGTGTTCGTCGGTGCTGCCAAGGACGGGTTGGGCAAGGATTCCAAGGTCACCAACTGGGCCAAGGAAACCGTGACGCCTGAGCAGCTGAACAAGGAGTTCGACGCAGTGCTGCTCACCGGCGGCGCCGAGCAGTCGCGCGACTTGCCGGTGCCCGGCCGCGACCTGGAAGGCATTCACTTCGCGATGGAGTTCCTGCCCCAGCAGAACAAGGTCAACGCGGGCGACAAGCTCAAGGGCCAGATCATGGCCACCGGCAAGCACGTCATCGTGATTGGCGGAGGCGACACCGGCAGCGACTGCGTGGGCACCAGCAACCGCCACGGCGCCGCCAGCGTGACCCAGTTCGAAGTGATGCCCCAGCCACCCGAGCAGGAAAACCGCCCGCTGACTTGGCCGTACTGGCCGCTGAAGCTGCGTACCAGCTCCAGCCACGAAGAAGGCTGCGTGCGCGAGTTCGCCATCTCCACCAAGGAGTTCACCGGCGAAAAGGGCAAGGTCAAGAGCCTGACCACCGTGCAGGTGGAGTTCAAGGACGGCAAGCTCGTGGAAGTCGCTGGCACCGAAAAGCACTACCAGGCTGATCTGGTGCTGCTGGCCATGGGCTTCGTGAGCCCGGTGGCTCCTGTGCTCGATGCCTTTGGCGTGGACAAGGACGCGCGCGGCAACGCCCGCGCCACCACGGAGTTCGACGGTGGCTATGCGACCAATGTGCCCAAGGTCTTCGCGGCAGGCGATATCCGCCGCGGCCAGTCACTGGTGGTGTGGGCCATCCGCGAAGGGCGCCAGGCCGCCCGTGCGGTGGACGAGTTCCTGATGGGTTACTCCGACCTGCCACGCTGAGCGGGTGCGGCCGGGTGCCGCCCCCATCCCAAGCGCCCTGCGGGGCGCTTTTCTTTTTGCTATGGAATTTGTAGTGGTCGCCGCTTGTCGGGCGGGCGCTGGAAGGTGATTTAAAGCTGACTGATGGCGCCCCGCGCAAGCCGCCTGCACAGCCGCCACGGCGCCGTAGCAGACAATAGAGGGCTTTGCGCCGTGGCCCCCAGTGGGTGCCGTGTTCCATTTTTGTGATTTGAGAGCCGATTTGCCATGAAGAAGACCGCTGCCGCTGCCCTTGTTTTGCTGGGCGCCTTGCTTGCTGGGTGCAGCAAGACCGAAACCCCTGCGCCTGCACCCGCCACACCCGCGCCAGCCGCGGTGACCAAGATCGTCGTGGGCCTGGACGACAACTTCCCCCCCATGGGTTTCCGTGATGAGAAGAACGAACTGGTGGGCTTCGACATCGACATGGCCAAGGAAGCCGCCAAGCGTGTGGGCCTGGAAGTGACCTTCAAGCCCATCGACTGGAGCGCCAAGGAAGCCGAACTGTCGGGCAAGCGCGTGGACGCGTTGTGGAACGGCCTGACCATCACCGAAGAGCGCAAGCAGAACATCGCCTTCACCGCGCCCTACATGGAAAACCACCAGATCATCGTGGTGGCAGCCGGCTCTGCCATCAAGACCAAGGCCGACCTGGCCGGCAAGACCGTGGGCGCCCAGGAGGGCAGCAGTGCCGTGGACGCCGTGAAGAAGGAAGACGCTGTCTTCAAGAGCTTCAAGGACTTCAAGACCTTTGGCGACAATGTGACGGCGCTGATGGACCTGTCCACCGGCCGCCTGGATGCCGTGGTGGTTGACGAAGTGGTGGGCCGTTACTACGTGGCTAAGAAGCCCCAGGACTACGTGGTGCTGGAAGCGCACTTCGGCACGGAAGACTACGGCGTGGGCGTGCGCAAGGACGACACCGAACTGCAGGGCAAGCTCGACAAGGCACTGGCGGACATGAAGGCCGACGGCGCTGCCGCCAAGATTGCCGAGCAGTGGTTCGGCAAGAACATCATCAAATAACTTCGGCACATTCCCCTGGGCGGCAACGCCGCTTCTGCCTTCTCTTTCCTTGCTAAGCAAGTCGGGAAGGGGGCGCCACCACCAGCGTGGTGGCGCGGCCGGCGCAGGGCCTTGCGCGGTGGCTACTGGCCTGCGCAGCGCCTGATTGGACGGTCGCTGAAACACTACACGGAACTGTCGCGACAGCATGGATTACGTTTTCTCCCTTCTGGGGCCGCTGGCGCAGGGCGCTGCGGTTACCTTGAAGCTCTTTGTCATCACCCTGCTGCTGGCAGTACCGCTGGGGCTGGTGTTGGCGCTGGCGCGTGTGTCGCGCTGGAAGGCCCTGTCGGCCTTCGTCAACGGCTACATCTGGCTCATGCGTGGCACGCCGCTCATGTTGCAGATGCTGTTCATCTACTTTGCGCTGCCGTTCGTGCCGGTGATTGGCGTGCGGCTGCCCGATTTCCCGGCCGCCGTGGTGGCCTTTGCGCTCAACTACGCGGCGTACTTTGCAGAGATTTTTCGCGCGGGCATCCAGTCCATCGACCGTGGCCAGTACGAAGGAGCCAAGGTCCTGGGCATGACGTACGGCCAGACCATGCGGCGCATCGTGCTGCCGCAGATGGTGCGCCGCATCCTGCCGCCCATGAGCAACGAGACCATCACCCTCGTCAAGGACACCTCGCTCATCTATGTGCTGGCCCTCAACGATCTGCTGCGCGCCGCGCGCGGTATCGTGCAGCGTGACTTCACCACCACGCCGTTCATCGTGGCGGCGGCTTTTTATCTTGTCATGACCCTGGTGCTCACCTGGGGCTTCCAGCGTCTGGAGAAGCGTTATGCCAAGCACGACGAATGAGCGCGGCGGCGCCGCTGCGGCTGGCGTGCCCATGATCGAGGCCCGCGGCATCCACAAAGCCTTTGGACGTGTGCCCGTGCTGCGCAATGTCTCGCTCACGGTGGGACGGGGCGAGGTCGTGGCACTGATCGGGCCTTCGGGCTCCGGCAAAAGCACCTTCTTGCGGTGTCTGAACCACCTGGAGACCATCGATAGCGGATTCGTCGCCATAGAAGGCGAGGCCTTGGCACAGACCGATGCAGCCGGGCACTGCACGTATGTCGCCGAGTCCGAAGTGCGTCGCATCTGCCGCAAAACCGGGATGGTGTTCCAGCACTTCAACCTGTTCCCGCACCTTACCGTGCTCGAGAACCTGATTGAAGCGCCGATGGTGGTGCGCGGGCTGTCGCGAGAGGACGCCGTTGCCCGCGCCGAAGTGCTGTTGGACAAGGTCGGCCTGCGTGCCAAGCGAGACAATTACCCGGGCCGCTTGTCGGGCGGTCAGAAGCAACGCGTTGCCATTGCGCGGGCGTTGGCCATGGAGCCCGACATCATGCTGTTCGACGAGCCCACTTCGGCTCTGGACCCGGAGCTGACGGGCGAGGTGCTGCGCACCATGCGTGCGCTGGCCCAGGAGCGCATGACCATGCTGGTGGTCACGCACGAAATGGGCTTTGCCCGCGAAGTGGCCCACACCGTTGCTTTCATGGACCAGGGCGAGTTGCTCGAAACCCGGCCTGCTGCCGAGTTTTTCGGGAATCCTGGCCACGAGCGCAGCCGCGCCTTCCTCAACCACATGTTGTGAACACCCGTTCTCCGCCCGGCAATGCCCAGCGTCTCGGTGTGCTCTGCGCAGGGTTGCGCAAGATGCCTGCCGACGCTATGAACAGGTGCGCTTTGATGGTGGCAGGTAGTGGGGCGTGAACAACTTGCAACGCCCAACGAGCAGTTTCGCGAACACAGCATTCGCTTTTCAGAAACAAACAGACGTGTATGTATGTATGCGGCCATGCATTACCATAGCGTCCTTTGCGGCGAATGATCGGCCGCGACAATCGGGGTTTTTCCCTGCTCTTTCTGGGTCCTCCCTCCACTTCTGAATGGCCGAAACTCCCGCCCTCGTTGAGTTGCGCAACGTCACCTTCTCTTACGGAGAGCGGGTGATCCTGCGCGACCTCTCGTTGCGGGTTCCGCGCGGCAAGGTCACGGCTCTCATGGGGGCCTCTGGCGGTGGAAAAACAACGGTGCTGCGGTTGATCGGGGGGCAGCAGCGCGCCCAGCAGGGGCAGGTTCTGTTCGATCGTCAGGACGTGGGTCAGCTCGACACCAAGTCCCTGTTTGCCGTGCGCCGCCGCATGGGCATGCTGTTCCAGTTCGGCGCGCTGTTCACCGATCTGAGCGTTTTTGAAAACGTGGCGTTCCCCCTGCGTGAACATACCGACCTGTCGGACGCACTGATCCGCGACGTGGTGCTGATGAAGCTCAACGCCGTGGGCTTGCGCGGCGCGCGTGACCTCATGCCCAGCCAGATCTCGGGCGGCATGGCCCGGCGTGTGGCCCTGGCCCGCGCCATTGCGCTGGACCCCGAACTCATCATGTACGACGAGCCCTTCGCGGGCCTCGATCCCATCTCGCTGGGCACCACCGCGCAGCTGATTCGCCAGCTCAACGACGCCATGGGGCTGACCAGTGTCCTGGTGTCGCACGACCTGGCTGCCACCTTTCATTTGGCAGACCACGTGATCATCCTGGGGCCCGGCGTCGTTGCAGCCCAGGGCACGCCTGAGGAAGTGATGGCCAGTACCGACCCGCTGGTGCACCAGTTTGTGAACGCACTGCCCCTCGGCCCGGTCCCGTTTCATTACCCAGGGCCCGATGCCGAGCAGGACTTTGGCCCCACGACAGGTGCCCGCCCATGAATTGGCTCCACCCTTCCAGCCTCGGCTTTGCGGTGCGCACCAAGATGGCGGATGTGGGCCATGGCGCGCGCCTGTTCATGCGGTTGTTGCAACTGGTGGGTGCTGCGTTTGCCCGACCGGGCCTGGTGCGCGATCAGGTGCATTTTTTGGGCAACTATTCGCTGGCCATCATTGCGGTGTCGGGGCTTTTCGTCGGGTTTGTGTTGGGGCTGCAGGGGTATTACACGCTGCAGCGGTATGGCTCGTCCGAGGCGCTCGGGCTGCTGGTGGCGTTGTCGTTGGTGCGGGAGCTGGGCCCGGTGGTCACCGCGCTGCTGTTTGCCGGGCGCGCAGGTACCTCGCTGACGGCTGAAATTGGGCTCATGCGCGCGGGCGAGCAGCTCAGCGCGATGGAGATGATGGCGGTGGACCCGGTGCGCCGCATTCTCGCCCCCCGTTTTTGGGCAGGCGTCATCACCATGCCCTTGCTGGCCGCCGTGTTCAGCGCGGTGGGCGTGGTGGGCGGCTGGGTGGTGGGCGTGCTGATGATCGGCATCGACCCCGGTGCCTTCTGGAGCCAGATGCAGGGCGGCGTAGACGTATGGAAAGACGTGGGCAATGGTGTGCTCAAAAGCCTGGTGTTCGGGTTCACGGTGACTTTCGTGGCGCTGCTGCAGGGGTTTGTGGCCCGGCCCACGCCCGAGGGCGTAGCGCGTGCGACCACCCGCACCGTGGTGATCGCCTCCTTATCCGTGCTGGCGCTGGACTTTGTCCTCACGGCCTTGATGTTCAGTATTTGATCCGGTTTGTCCGGTGGTGGAAGGATTTGCGTGCAACGCTCCAAAAATGATGTGTGGGTAGGGCTGTTTGTGATGTTGGGGGCTGTGGCGCTGGTGTTCCTGGCTTTGCAGTCTGCCAATTTGCTCAGCCTGAACTTCCAGACGGGCTACCGCATCAGTGCGCGCTTTGACAACATCGGCGGCCTCAAGCCCCAGGCGGCCGTGCGCAGTGCCGGGGTGGTGGTCGGGCGCGTGGAATCCATCACGTTTGACGACAAGACCTTTCAGGCAAGGGTGACCTTGTCCATGGATGATCGCTATGCTTTCCCGAAGGACAGTTCGCTGAAAATCCTGACCAGTGGTTTGCTGGGCGAGCAGTACATCGGCATCGAGGCGGGGGCCGATGAGAAGAATCTGGCTGCGGGTGACACCGTTACCGCGACGCAGTCTGCGGTGGTGCTGGAGAACCTGATCGGCCAGTTCCTCTACAACAAGGCCGAAGACGGCGGTAAACCTGCAGGAACGGACACTACAAAATGACAACAACATTCACTGTGAACCGGAGTACCGGCTCAGGGGCGGCGCCAAGCCGCACCACCGCCTGGGGGCGCCTCGGCCTGCCTGTGCTCGTCGCCCTGGCTCTGGTGGGCTGCGCCAGCGGCCCGCGCACCAATCCAGACGACCCGTTTGAGCCCTACAACCGCAGCATGACGCGCTTCAACGAGGAAGTGGACTCGGCCATCCTCAAACCTGTGGCCACTGCCTATGTGGAAGTGACGCCAACGCCGGTGCGCACGGGCGTGAGCAATTTCTTTGGCAACCTGGCGGATGTATGGTCGTTCGTGAACAACGTGCTGCAATTGCGTGCGGAAGGCGCTGCCAACAGCTTCATGCGCGTGAACGTGAATACGATCTTCGGGCTGGGGGGGCTGCTGGATGTGGCCAGTGAGCTGGGCATCGACCGCGCGCGCCAGGACTTTGGGCTGACCCTCGGTCGCTGGGGCGTGGGCACGGGACCTTATGTGGTGCTGCCGATCCTGGGTCCATCCACCTTGCGTGACACGATGGCCCTGCCCGTGGATACCCGCGGCAATGTGGTGAGGTATGTCGACCCTGTGTCGGCGCGCAACTCGCTGTACGCTCTGCGCGTGGTCGACACACGGGCCAATTTGCTGCGCGCGGGAGCTGTCATCGATAGCGCCGCGCTCGACAAATACTCCTTCACGCGCGATGTGTTCATGCAGGTGCGCAAGGGCCAGTCGAGCGAACCACTGTTCAAGGACGACGCCGACAAGGGAGCGAACGACGGTATCTTGCCGCCCGAGCCAGATCGCTGAACCTCTCGAGAATGCCGCCGGGCGGGTGCGTGCGGCGTTGCACATGCTTGCACCTTGGTACACGGCAGAAGCCCGCGTGCCGCTTGCTACCAACAAAATGCCATGAAGGCTGCCCGTGATGCAGCCGGAGTCAAAAGAATGATGAATCGACGTGATCTGGGGCGCGCTGCCCTTGCTGCAGGAACTGTGTATGCATTGGGGCTGCCCTTTGCGGTGCTGGCCGCTGACGAAACCCCGGATGCGCTGATCAGGCGCCTCTCTGTGGATGTGCTCAATACGGTACGCGCCGACAAGGCCATCCAGGCGGGCGATATCAACAAGGTGATCGCGCTGGTGGACAAGACCGTCATGCCCAACGTGAATTTTCGGCGCATGACGGCTGCCGCCGTGGGCCCAGGTTGGCGGCAAGCCACACCTGAGCAGCAGAAGCGGCTGCAGGAAGAGTTCAAGGTTCTGCTGGTGCGCACCTATGCAGGCGCGCTGGCACAGGTGAACGACCAGACCGTTCAGATCAAGCCCCTGCGAGCAGCCGCTGACGACAAGGACGTGCTGGTGCGCACGGAAATCGTGGGCAAAGGCGACCCCATCCAGTTGGATTACCGTCTTGAAAAAACGCCTGGCGAGGGCGCAGGCTGGAAGATCTACAACCTCAACGTGTTGGGCGTGTGGCTGGTGGAAACGTACCGCAGCCAGTTTGCACAGGAAATCAACGCCAAGGGCATCGACGGCCTCATCGAAACCCTGGTGGCGCGCAACAAGTCCAACGCCGCCAACAAAGGCTGATGTCCCGTTAACGCCCTGAAAAGCCCTGAAACGCCTCTTTGCGATGACCACCTCTGCACCCGCCGCGCTTCGTTTGCCGACCGAGCTGACCCATCGGCAGGCCACAGCCTGTCTGAGGCAGCTGCTGCGGTCCATGCGGGCAGCATCGGCCGGCAGTGCTTTGGTAGTGGACGCTGCGCCGCTGCAGGTGTTTGACACCTCCGCCCTGGCGGTATTGCTGGAGTTTCGGCGTGAGGCGCTGGCCGCCGGCCGGGGTTTTGCGGTGCAGGGCTTGCCCCAGGCGCTGCAGGGCATGGCGGGCCTGTACGGGGTGGACGGCCTGCTGGCCAAAGCCGCGTGATGGGAACGGTCGAGCGCAGAAACTCCCCTGCCCGTAAAATCAGCGGCTTCATGCCCGCAGTCTCATTCCAAGCCATCTCCAAGACCTTTGCCACGCCCAAAGGCCCTTTTCAGGCGCTGAACCAAGTCAGCCTGGACATTGAACAGGGCGAGTTTTTTGGGCTTCTCGGCCCGAACGGCGCGGGCAAAACCACCCTCATCAGCATCCTGGCGGGCCTGGCCCGTGCCACCAGCGGCCGTGTGCTGGTGCAGGGTAGCGATGTGCAGGCCAACTACGCAGAAGCGCGCCGCAAGCTGGGCATCGTGCCGCAAGAGCTGGTGTTCGATCCGTTCTTCAACGTGCGCGAGGCGCTGCGCATCCAGTCGGGGTACTTCGGTGTCAGGAACAACGACGCCTGGATCGACGAACTGCTGGAGAACCTGGGTCTGTCCGACAAGGCCAATGCCAACATGCGCCAGCTTTCGGGAGGCATGAAGCGCCGCGTGCTGGTGGCGCAGGCGCTCGTGCACAAGCCGCCCATCATCGTGCTGGACGAACCCACCGCCGGTGTGGATGTGGAGCTGCGCCAGACGCTGTGGCATTTCATTGCCCGCCTGAACAAGGAAGGGCACACGGTGCTGCTGACCACTCACTACCTGGAAGAAGCCGAGGCGCTGTGCGGCCGCATTGCCATGCTCAAGGCCGGGCAGGTGGTGGCGCTCAACCGCACTTCCGAGCTGCTCAAGGCCGCTTCGGGCAGCGTGCTGCAGTTCAAGACCGACGCGGTCCTGCCTGCGGCGCTGGCACCGATCGCGCGGGTCACGGGGCGCATCGTCCAGTTGCCCGCGCAGGATGCGGCAGAAATTGAAAACCACCTGGCAACGCTGCGCATTGCCGGGGTCGAAGTGCAGGACATGGAAATTCGCCGCCCCGACCTGGAAGACGTGTTCCTGCAGGTGATGTCGGGCACCTCGGCATCGAACATCCCCCTGTCAGAGGTGGCGCTATGACCGGCTGGCAGACCCTGTTCTACAAAGAGGTGCTGCGCTTTTGGAAGGTGAGCTTCCAGACCGTTGCCGCGCCGGTGCTCACCGCCGTGTTGTACCTGCTGATCTTTGGCCATGTCCTGGAAGACCACGTCAAGGTCTACGATCGCATCAGCTATACGGCCTTTCTGGTGCCGGGCCTGGTGATGATGAGTGTGCTGCAGAACTCCTTCGCCAACAGCTCGTCGAGCCTCATCCAGAGCAAGATCATGGGCAGTCTGGTGTTTGTGCTGCTCACGCCGCTGTCGCACTGGGCGTGGTTCGTGGCGTACGTGGGCTCGTCCGTGGTGCGTGGGCTGGTGGTGGGGCTGGGCGTTTTTGTCGTCACCCTGGCATTTGCCCAGCCTGAATTTGCCGCGCCACTGTGGATTGTGGTGTTTGCCTTGCTGGGCGCTGCACTGCTCGCCACGCTGGGGGTGATTGCGGGGCTGTGGGCCGACAAGTTCGACCAGATGGCCGCCTTCCAGAACTTCATCATCGTGCCCATGACCTTCCTGTCGGGCGTGTTCTATTCCATCCAGTCGCTGCCACCTTTTTGGCAGACTGTCAGCCACCTCAACCCATTTTTCTACATGATCGACGGCTTTCGCTACGGCTTCTTCGGCCAAAGCGATGTGTCGCCCTGGGTCAGCCTGGGCGTCGTCGGCTTGGCCTGGCTCGCAGTGAGCTCTCTGGCCGTGCACCTGCTGCGCACGGGCTACAAAATCCGAAACTGAAATGACTGCAGACCAACTCAAAGACATCATCAGCGCTGGCCTGGCCTGCGAACACATCACCCTGGAGGGCGATGGCCGCCACTGGTACGCCACCGTCGTCTCGGCCGAGTTTGAAGGCCAGCGCACCTTGCAGCGCCAGCGCCGCGTGTACGCCACGCTGGGTGACCGGCTCAAGACCGACGAGGTACATGCGCTGTCGATGAAGACTTTCACGCCCGCAGAGTGGGCCACCCAGCAGGCCTGATCTGGTTTGCTGCTAATTCGATAGCAACTGGCGCTTGAATAAAAAGCGCTGGAGGCACTTTTGACTCATATTCTGGTTTTTTGAGATGGACAAACTCCTGATCCGCGGCGGCCGCACCTTGCAAGGCGAGGTGATGGTGTCTGGTGCCAAAAATGCCGCATTGCCGGAGTTGTGCGCCGCATTGCTCACCGCCGAGCCGGTAACCCTGCTGAACGTACCGCAGTTGCAGGACGTGAGCACGATGCTCAAGCTCATCCGCAACATGGGCGTGGCGGCCGAGCGGGCCGACGATGGCACGGTGCGCATTGACGCCAGCGCGCTGAACTCGCCCGAGGCCCCCTACGAGCTGGTCAAGACCATGCGCGCTTCGGTGCTGGCGCTGGGGCCGCTGCTGGCGCGTTTTGGCGAAGCCACCGTTTCGCTGCCCGGCGGCTGCGCCATCGGTTCGCGCCCGGTAGACCAGCACATCAAGGGCATGGCCGCCATGGGGGCGGAGATTGTGGTCGAGCATGGGTACATCATCGCCAAGCTGCCTGCGGGCTGGAAGCGTCTGAAGGGCGCGCGCATCACCACCGACATGGTCACGGTGACGGGCACCGAGAATTTCCTGATGGCCGCTGCGCTGGCAGAGGGCGAGACGGTGCTGGAAAACGCCGCGCAAGAGCCCGAAATTTCGGACTTGGCCGAGATGCTGATCGCCATGGGCGCAAAAATCGAAGGCCATGGCACCAGCCGTATCCGCATCCAGGGGGTTGAGAGGCTGCACGGCTGCACCCACCGCGTGGTCGCGGACCGTATCGAGGCCGGGACCTTCTTGTGCGCAGTGGCCGCCACGGGCGGCGATGTGGTGCTGCGCCATGGCCGCGCGGACCACCTGGACGCCGTGATTGACAAGCTGCGCGAGGCAGGCGTCACCGTTGAGGCGGTGGATGGCGGCATCCGGGTGCAAAGCCCCGGTGGTGGTGCGCTCAAGGTCCAGGGCTTTCGTACCACCGAATACCCCGGTTTTCCCACCGACATGCAGGCGCAGTTCATGGCGCTCAACTGCATTGCGCAGGGCACGGCCACGGTGACCGAGACGATTTTTGAAAATCGCTTCATGCACGTCAACGAGTTGATGCGACTGGGTGCCAAGATCCAGACCGATGGCAAGGTGGCTGTCATCGAAGGCGTGCCACGCCTGTCGGGCGCCACCGTGATGGCCACCGATCTGCGTGCCTCGGCAAGCCTGGTCATCGCGGGCCTGGTGGCCGATGGCGAAACCATGGTGGACCGCATCTACCACCTGGACCGTGGCTACGACTGCATGGAAGCCAAATTGCGCGGCATCGGTGCCGACATCGAGCGAGTAAAAGCATGAGCAGCAACATGATCACCCTGGCGCTTTCCAAGGGCCGGATTTTTGAAGAAACCCTGCCGTTGCTCGCCGCTGCCGGCATCGAGGTGCTGGAAGACCCCGAAAAGTCGCGCAAGCTCATCCTGCCCACCAACCAGCCCGACGTGCGCGTGGTGCTGGTGCGGGCCTCGGACGTGCCCACCTATGTGGAATACGGCGGCGCGGATTTGGGCGTGACGGGCAAGGACACGCTGATCGAGCACGGCAGCCAGGGCCTGTACCAGCCGCTGGACCTGCGCATTGCCAAGTGCCGCGTGAGCGTGGCCGTGCGCAAGGACTTTGACTACGAGCGCGCCGTCAAGCAAGGCTCGCGCCTGAAGGTCGCCACCAAGTACACCTCCATCGCCCGCGAATTCTTTGCGGCCAAGGGCGTGCACGTGGACATGGTCAAACTCTACGGCAGCATGGAGCTGGCTCCGCTCACCGGCCTGGCCGACGCCATCGTTGACCTTGTCTCTACCGGCAACACCCTCAAGGCCAACCATTTGGTGGAGGTGGAGCGCATCATGGACATCAGCTCGTTCCTGGTGGTCAACCAGGCGGCGCTCAAGCTCAAGCGCGAACCCCTGCGTCGCATCATCAATGCCTTTGCATCGGCCATCCCGGCCGAGCAAACTGAAACCTGAACTGCACCACACTATGAAATTGGTAGCTGCTCCCGCCCGCCTGTCAACCGCTGCAGCCACTTTTGAGGCTGATTTTGCAGCCCGCCTGCATTGGTCTGCCGACACGGACGCGGCCATCGAGCAGCGCGTGGCTGACATCCTGGCCGATGTGCGCGGGCGCGGCGATGCGGCGGTGCTGGAGTACACGGCCCGTTTTGATGGCCTGACTGCGCCGTCCATGGCAGCGCTGGAGTTGGCGCAGACGGAACTCAAGGCCGCGTTCGACGCCATCCCCGCCGCGCAGCGCAATGCCCTGCAGGCTGCTGCGGCGCGGGTGCGCAGCTACCACGTGGCGCAGAAGAAGGCGTCGGGTGAGAGCTGGAGCTACCGCGATGAAGACGGCACGCTGCTGGGCCAGAAGGTCACGCCGCTCGACCGCGTGGGCATTTACGTGCCCGGCGGCAAGGCGGCTTACCCCTCCAGCGTGTTGATGAACGCCATTCCCGCGCATGTGGCGGGGGTGGAAGAAATCATCATGGTGGTGCCCACCCCCAAGGGTGAGAAGAATGCGCTGGTGCTGGCTGCCGCCTACGTGGCGGGCGTGACGCGTGCCTTCACCATCGGCGGCGCGCAGGCCGTGGCCGCGTTGGCATACGGAACCGAAACCGTGCCCAAGGTGGACAAGATCACTGGCCCTGGCAACGCCTATGTGGCCAGCGCCAAGAAGCACGTGTTCGGCACCGTGGGCATCGACATGATTGCGGGCCCGAGCGAGATCCTCGTCTTGGCCGATGGCACGACTCGCCCCGACTGGGTGGCCATGGACCTTTTCAGCCAGGCAGAGCACGATGAACTGGCGCAGAGCATCCTTCTGTGCCCCGACGCCGCCTACCTCGATGCCGTGCAGCGCGAAATCGACCGCCTGTTGCCCACCATGCCCCGCGCCGAGATCATCGCCAAGAGCCTGACGGGGCGGGGCGCGCTGATCCTGACGAAGGACATGGAGGAAGCCTGCTCCATCAGCAACCGCATTGCGCCGGAACACTTGGAAGTGAGCAGCACCGAGCCGCATCGCTGGGAGCCACTGTTGCGCCACGCGGGGGCGATCTTCCTGGGCGCCTTCACCAGTGAATCGCTGGGCGACTATTGCGCCGGCCCCAACCACGTGCTGCCCACCAGCGGCACGGCGCGCTTCTCGTCGCCTTTGGGCGTGTACGACTTCCAGAAGCGCAGCAGCCTCATCGAGGTGAGCGAAGCCGGTGCACAGGCGCTGGGCACCATTGCTGCGGAGCTGGCCTATGGCGAAGGCCTGCAGGCCCACGCACAGGCGGCAGAGATGCGGCTGCGACCCAAGGGTTGAGCTGCGTGGGACGCTGCGCGCCAGCGCCGCAAACGCCAGCGTATTGCTGCGGCCAAGCGCCGTGCAGGAATTTTTCTGAACGCTCAGACAGGGCCGGTCTCAGGTCGTGACCCCTGGGGCTCGGCCTGGGTCCAACCAAAGCAGCCGAATGCCATGCCCGACTGACTGACCAGCATGGCGCCGTTGCGGTACAGCGACCAGGCGGCCTTGGGGTCGGGCAGAGACACCGCCCACATGCCGCCAGAGCGGTCCACCCACAGCACGCGCGCGTCCAGGCGCGCCAGCGCGTTGAAAGCCTGCGCTGGGCTCACTCCCGGTGCAAAAAGCACGGTGATCTGGTCCGTCGGTCCGCTGGGCAACGCGGCCAGCGGCCCAGCCACCAGCGCCGCCAGCCCCAGCTGCACCGCTACCCGTCGGCCGTTGGAAGGCATACCCGTCCCCGGTCCTGCAGCAGCGGGAGGGGCCTTGCGGAGCATCCAGCCAGCGACGGCTGGCACCACGCCAAAAGCGAAAAACCAGATCAGGTCCCACAGCAACGGCTGGGGCGAATCGACCTTGATGCGGTGGATGCCAGTGATCCAGTGCGACAGCACGGCGTCGGTCATATGCCAGCCCCCAAAGCCCAGCAAGGCCCACCCGATCAGGGCGCGTCCGGCGCCAGCGTCGCTCAATGCCGCCCTGCGACGCCACAGCAGATACAGCCCCGCACCGGCCAGCACATACATGAGTGCATGGAAGAGGCCATCCGCCATGATCTGGATGCGCATGTCCTGAGCGGCCTGCACATTCGACAGAAGGTGGTGCCACTGCAGGATCTGGTGCAGCAAGATCCCGTCAAAAAAACCGCCGAGCGCAAAACCCAAAATGAACCCAGCCCAATGGGGTCGCCCTGCAGCGGGTGCTACAGCTGAAGCCATGATGCCCTCCTGAAACCTTGGCGGTCATGGTAGGCGGGCGGATGCGCAAAGACGACTCGACTGTGGCGTAGCCAAACGTAATAGGCTCGGTATGAGAGTGGCGCAGCGCGGCACGCATGGGCCACGCTGCGCGTTGCAGACGGCCGAATCAGCCAGCTACTTGGCGCAGGGCAGGGCGCATCTGCCGTGTAACGGGGTCGATGTGCGCAGTGGGGATTTGGTAAGCCCGGTCATCAAACAGGTCGATACCGCACTTGAGGTTTTCGATCCACTCAAAGAAATCCTGGATGGCCTGCTTGCCCATGATGGGTGCACCGTGCTGGGGCACAAGCATGGCGATGTCCAGCTGGCGGGCCATGCTCACCCACAAGCGCAGGATCTTGTTGGACACCATGTAGCGGCGGTGGAAACCTTCCATGCGGGGAATGTGGGGCTTCAGATCCGTGATGGGGCGCGCGGCTTCGGCCCCCGACATCATCGACACGCCCAGGTCGCCCGTGAACAGGATCTTGCTCACCGGGTCATAGAAATGGAAATTGCCTTCGGAGTGCATGAAGTGCGCAGGCAGCAGCACGAGTTCATGGCGTCCCAGGGGCAGGTGCCCGCCGCCGTCGGGCACGCCAATCACGCGGTTTTCGGTTTTGCCAACCTTGGTGAAGTGCGGTGCAAAACGCTCCCATACCCGCGAGATGACCAGCGTTGCCTTGGTGCTGGTGAGCCACCGGTCAAGCGATGCAATGATGTCGGGGTCCGCGTGGGAGGCAATCAAGTACGACAGCTTGTGCGGCGGAAAGTGCTTCGTCATCCCCATGAACAACTCGTTGAATGCCAGGTTGCCGCCGGGGTCGATGATGGCGCCGGTGTCATCGTCCACGATCAGGAACTGGTTGGCCTGCACCGCCTGGCCATCTTCCTCGACGAGGTCGGTGAACATAAGGCAGGCATGATTCTTGTCACGATAGAGTTCGATGGCCATGGCGGTGCTCAGAAGCAATGAAGCGCCGACTGTACGAGTACCCCTGAACGCGGTAGTTGATCAATATCAATCGGTCACACAGAAGCCACACTGATTCTCAATTGTCTTTGGCTGGGTGCTCCTGGCCGTGCCCGCTGCCCCGGGCCAAACGCCTCTTTGGTTGTATCGCGGGGGGCGGATGGCCTTTGAAGAGCGATTGGTCCGACCCGATCAGGTCACGGGAGCAGGGTTGAACAGCACCAAGGCGTTGTGCAGCTTCCAATACTCGGCCCAAGTCTTCTTGCGGCCGCTGGCCACGTCCAGCATCAAGTGAAAGAGTTGCCAGCCCACTTCTTCGATGGTGGCCTTGCCCTCGGCGATGGTGCCGGCGTTCACATCCATCAGGTCGTGCCAGCGCCGCGCCAGGTCGCTGCGCGTAGCCACCTTGATGACGGGGCACTCGGCCAGGCCATACGGCGTGCCCCGCCCGGTGGTGAAGACATGCAGATTCATGCCCGCGGCCAGCTGCAGCGTGCCGCAGATGAAATCGCTGGCCGGCGTCGCTGCATAAGTCAGCCCCTTGGACTTCAGTTTTTCGCCCGGTGAAAGCACGTTGGCGATGGGGGCTGAGCCGGACTTGACGATGGAACCCATGGCCTTTTCCACGATGTTCGACAGCCCGCCCTTCTTGTTGCCGGGAGTGGTGTTGGCGCTGCGGTCCACACTGCCGCGTTGCAGGTAGGCGTCGTACCAGGCCATTTCCCGCACCATGGCCTGGGCCACTTCGGGGGTGGTGGCGCGGGCGGTCAGCTGTGCAATGCCATCGCGCACCTCGGTGGTTTCCGAGAACATCACGCTGGCCCCGGCCCGCACCAGCAAGTCGGTGCAAAAGCCCACCGCCGGGTTGGCGGTAACGCCCGAGAACGCATCGCTGCCCCCGCACTGCACGCCCACCACCAGTTCGCTGGCAGGCACGGTCTCTCGGCGGCGCGCATTCAGGCGCTGCAGGTGGGTTTCGGCCTGGCGCAGGATGGATTCCACCATCGACATGAAGCCTACGTGGGCGTCGTCCTGCAGGCACACCACATCCAGTTCCTGGGCGCTGCTGCGCTCGTCCACCACGGGGATGGAGCCCGGCGGCAGCAAACGCTCGGGTTGCAGCTTCTCGCAGCCCAGGCTCACCACCATCACCTCGCCGCCAAAGTTGGGGTTCAGGCTCAGGTTGCGCAGGGTGCGGATGGGAATCACGGCGTCGGGCGCGTCAATGGCCACACCGCAGCCGTAGCCGTGTTCCAGCGCCACCACGTCGTCCACGTTTGGGTAGCGGGGCAGCAACTCTTGCTTGATGCGTTGCACGGCAAATTCGGTCACGCCCGCCACGCACTGCACCGTTTGCGTGATGGCGAGGATGTTGCGCGTGCCGACCGAGCCATCGGCGTTGCGGTAGCCCTCGAAGGTGTAGCCCTCCAGCGGGGGCAGTGCCTGGCCGCTGGTGGTGGCCATGGGCAGGTCGTCCAACCCGCGCGCCTCGGGCATGGACAGCAGGCGCTCGTGCACCCAGCTG
The DNA here is from genome assembly GCA_002377855.1 of Acidovorax delafieldii. GTDB lineage: Bacteria > Pseudomonadota > Gammaproteobacteria > Burkholderiales > Burkholderiaceae_C > Acidovorax > Acidovorax delafieldii_A. The sequence goes on from DFQQ01000027.1 coordinate 104,663, forward strand.
CCTGCAGGGATATCGTTGATGGCATAGCCAATGGGAATGCCGTAGCGCAGCACAGCGCCCCCGGCAGGAAGATCGACCAGAGCCACCTTGTGGCCCTGCGGCACCTTCTCGCGCATTACCAGCCCCGAGGAGGCCAGGGCGGTGCCTGCAGGCAAGCCGCCATCGTTGGCCACGATGGCTACGTTGTCGCTGTCGTGCATGCGGATGGTGAGCGGTTTCTGGCGCTCATCGGTGGGGAAATCGGACATGCTGTCTCCTATGATCTGGCACTTCGCGCGCATCCCTCCCCAGGTCGCGCTGGCTTGTGTGACGTGTATGGTACCGGTACCATTTTAAACCACTGATGACTGAAAAAGACAACCCCAGGCGCTCGCGCCGCAGCAGTGGTGCGATCACCCTGCGTGACGTGGCCAAACTCGCGGGCGTGGCGCCGATCACGGCGTCTCGGGTGATGAACACCCCCGACCAGGTCTCACCCGAGGTGCGCCAGCGGGTGCTCGATGCAGTTCAGCGCACCGGCTATGTACCCAACCGCATGGCAGGCGGGTTGGCCTCGGCGCGCAGCCGGCTGATTGCGGCGGTGGTGCCCAGTACGGTGATGTCGGTGTTCATGGAGACCATCGAGGCGCTCAACAGCACCTTGTTCGATGCGGGCTACCAGTTGATGCTGGGACAGTCGGGTTACTCGGCTGCCCGTGAGGAGTTGCTGCTGGAAGCCATCATTGGCCGGCGGCCCGACGGCATCTTTCTCACTGGCATCATGGGAGCAGGCAAGGGGCGCACGCGCCTGTTGGCTTCCGGGATTCCGGTGGTGGAGACCTGGGACCTGACCCCAACACCCATCGACATGCTGGTGGGCTTTTCGCACCTCGACATTGGCCGAGCCGTGGCCGGGTTCCTCATTTCCAAAGGGCGCAAGCGCCTGGCGCTGGTCACGGCCGAGGACGAACGGGCGGGGCGGCGCGCCGCTGCCTTTGCCGAGGCCGCCGAGCAGGCCGGCTTGCCCGCGGTGCATGTCATCAATGTGGGGGCGCAGCGCTCGCTGCGCAGCGGGCGTGAAGCACTGGCCCGTCTGATGCACGAATGCCCCGAGGCCGACGCCGTGTTCTGCAGCTCCGACCTCTTGGCCGTGGGGGTGACCACCGAAGCCCGGGCCCGGCAGATCGCAGTGCCAGGCCAACTGGCCATCATGGGCTTTGGCGACGTCCCCTTTGTGGCCGACATGCTGCCTGCCTTGAGCACGGTGCAGATCAATGGCGCCCACATCGGTCGCCTCGCAGCCCAGTTCCTGATGGACCGCGCGCAGGGGCGAGAGGTCGATCCGTCGGTGGTTCAGGTGGACTTCTCCATCATCGAGCGCGACACCACCTGAGCACCGCCGCCCGCCAGAGGGTGCTGGCGCCCTCCGCAGTCAGCGCGTTCTTGACTGCGGACGTTCGTCGCGTGCGCGATCAGCTGAGCGAAGCCGTGCCTCTAATAGTTTCAAAATTTCCGGGAAAACCCTGGGTTGTACGACATTGACGCCCCAATTTGGTACCGCTACCATTTGCGCATTCGATAAGTGGTAGCGGTAACAGAAGAAAGGCGACGATGAACCCGCAAGAACTCAAATCCATCATGTCTCGGGGATTGCTGTCGTTCCCCCTGACCGACTTCGACACCGCGGGTGAATTCAATGCGAAGGCCTATGCCGAGCGCCTGGAATGGCTGATGCCCTACGGGGCGAGCGCCCTGTTTGCCGCAGGTGGCACGGGCGAGTTTTTCTCGCTGACTGCGGATGAGTACCCGGCCATCATCCGTACGGCGGTGCAGACCTGCAAGGGCCGCGTGCCCATCATTGCGGGAGCCGGTGGTCCCACCCGTTTTGCGATCCAGTGCGCGCAAGAGGCTGAGCGCCAGGGCGCGCACGGCGTCCTGCTGTTGCCCCACTACCTGACTGAAGCAGGGCAGGAGGGCTTGATCGCCCACGTTGAAGCCGTGTGCAAGAGCGTGAAGTTCGGCGTCATCGTCTACAACCGCAACGTGTGCAAGCTCACGCCCCAGTCGCTGGCCATCCTGGCAGAACGTTGCCCGAACCTGGTCGGCTTCAAGGATGGCGTGGGAGACATAGAACTCATGTCTTCCATCTATCTGAAGATGGGCGACCGCTTTTCGTACCTGGGCGGCCTGCCCACGGCCGAAGTATTTGCTGCCGCGTACAAGGCCCTGGGCACGCCGGTGTATTCATCGGCGGTCTTCAACTTCATTCCCAAGACGGCCATGGATTTCTACCACGCGGTAGCCAGCGACGACATGGCTACCCAGCATCGCCTGCTGCGCGATTTCTTCATGCCTTACCTTGAGATCCGCAACCGCACGCCGGGCTATGCCGTCAGCATCGTCAAGGCGGGAGCTGCAATCGTCGGTCACTCCGCCGGCCCCGTTCGCGCGCCGCTGATGGATCTCAAGCCCTCGGAAATGGACGAACTCAAAGCGCTGATTGACGCCCTGGGGCCCCAGCAGGCGGCTGCCGCCGCAATTTGACTACGCGTTGCGCCATTCCGGCACCTCATTTCTACAAGGAGACAACCATGAAAAAACTGCTGTGCGCCGTGGCTGCTGCACTCACCATGACATCTGCCCTGGCCTGGCCCGACAAGCCGGTGACCATGGTCGTGCCCTTTCCGCCCGGTGGCTCCACCGATCTGATCGCGCGCACGCTCATCCCCAAGCTGCAGGACAAGGTGGGCGGCACGTTCATCGTGGACAACAAGGCTGGCGCCACGGGCACGATCGGCGCGGGGGCTGTCGCGCGCTCGGCCGCCGATGGGCACACCCTGCTGGTGACCTCGCTCGGGCCGCTGGTGATTGCCCCCCACCTGCTGGCCAAGGTGCCGTATGACGCGCTCAAAGACTTTGACTACCTCACGGTGGCGGTGCAGGCACCCAACGTGCTGGTGGTGCCTGCGGCATCCCCCCACAAATCGCTGGCCGATGTGATTGCCTTCCACAAGGCCCAGCCGGGCAAGATGACCTTTGCCTCCTCGGGCAACGGCAGCAGTGACCACCTCACCGCCGAGCTGTTCTGGCAGCAGACCAACACCAGCGGCGTGCACGTGCCCTACCGCGGCGGTGGCCCCGTGATGACCGATTTGCTGGGCGGCCAGGTGGATGCCTCGTTCATGAACATCAACACCGCCATGCCACAAATCCAGGCGGGCAAGCTCAGGGCACTGGCCATCACCAGCGCCAAGCGCTCGCCGCTGCTGCCCCAGGTGCAGACGCTGGAAGAGGGTGGCATCAAGGACGCCAACGTGTATTCGTGGCAGGCCTTCGCCGCACCGCGCGGCCTGCCCGCCGATGTGAAAGCCAAGCTGCACGCAGCCATCGTGGCCGGGCTGAACGACGCACAGGTCAAGCCCAAGCTGCTGGACCTGGGCTTTGAAATCGTGGCCAACACCCCCGAGCAGTTCGCCGCCTACCAGGCCGCTGAATTCGCCCGCTGGAAGAAGCTGATCGCCGACCGCAACATCAAGGCCGATTGATGTGCCTGCCTGAGGGGCCCTGCTGACGGGCCCTGTGGGCAGCAGGTTGCCGCGACGTACAGCAGCCCCTCTTTTTAACTTTTTCCCTTCTCTGACCATGACCCCGTCTTCCACCCCCGTTGTGACCGAACTGCGCGCCATTCCCGTGGCGGGCCGCGACAGCATGCTGATGAACCTGAGCGGTGCCCACGCGCCGTTCTTCACCCGCAATTTGGTCGTGCTCAAGGACAGTGCCGGCAACACCGGGGTGGGTGAGGTACCCGGCGGCGAGAAGATTCGCCAGACGCTGGAAGACGCCCGTGAGCTGGTGGTGGGCCAGCCCATTGGCGCCTACCAGCGGGTGCTGCAGCGCATGCAGCAGCAGTTTGCTGATCGGGATTCCGGTGGCCGGGGCCTGCAGACCTTTGACCTGCGCACGGCCATCCATGCCGTGACGGCGGTGGAATCTGCCTTGCTCGACTTGCTGGGCCAGCACCTGAACGTGCCAGTGGCCGCATTGCTGGGCGAAGGCCAGCAGCGCGATGCCGTGGAGATGCTGGGCTACCTCTTCTACATTGGCGACCGCGAAAAGACCGACCTCCCTTACGCCACCGACCCGGGCGCCGACAACGACTGGTTCCGCCTGCGCCACGAAAAGGCCATGACGGCGGACTCCATCGTGCGCCTGGCCGAGGCCGCGCGCGAGCGCTATGGCTTCAACGATTTCAAGCTCAAAGGCGGTGTGCTGCGCGGCGATGAGGAAGTGGAAGCCGTGGTGGCGCTGCACGAGCGCTTCCCCGAGGCCCGCGTCACGCTCGACCCCAACGGCGGCTGGCTGCTCAAAGACGCCATTCGCCTGGGCCAGAAAATGCGCGGCGTGGTGGCCTACGCCGAAGACCCCTGCGGTGCCGAAGACGGCTTCAGCGGCCGCGAGGTGATGGCCGAGTTCCGCCGCGCCACCGGTCTGCCCACGGCCACCAACATGATTGCCACCGACTGGCGCCAGTTCACCCACGCGCTGTCGCTGCAAAGCGTGGATATTCCGCTGGCCGACCCGCATTTCTGGACCATGGCGGGTTCGGTGCGCGTGGCGCAGACCTGCCGCGATTGGGGCCTGACCTGGGGCTCGCATTCCAACAACCACTTTGATGTGTCCCTGGCCATGTTCACCCATGTGGGCGCCGCCGCACCGGGCCGCGTCACGGCCATCGACACCCACTGGATCTGGCAGGACGGCCAGCGCCTGACGAAAGACCCCCTGCAGATCGTGGGCGGCCATGTGCAGGTGCCCCAAAAGCCGGGTCTGGGCATTGAGCTGGACATGGTCGAAGTCGAGAAAGCGCACCAGCTCTACCTGCAGCACGGCCTGGGCGCACGCGACGACGCCATCGCTATGCAGTACCTGATCCCCGGCTGGAAGTTCAACCACAAGATGCCCTGCATGGTGCGCTGAGCAAGCCCTGCCACTCCTTGCGTCGGCTGCCCCGTGGCAGCGTGTGCGGCGAAACGGCCTGCGGCCCCTGGGGCTGGGCGGGCACAGCGGGGCCTGGCCGGCGCCTCGTGGGTTTTGCTGCGCCCGGCATGCCCAACGAACCCAGAATGGAGACAAGCATGCAATCCACTGAGCAGGCGCCACGCCGCCAGTTCCTCAAAGCCGCAGCGGGCACGGGTCTCGCCCTTGCCGGGTCTGGCGCCATGGCGCAGGCGTTTGAATTCAAACCCAATCAGCGTTATCCCGACCCAGCCATCCAGATCCTGGACCCGAGTTTTGCCAAGTACCGCATCTACAGCAGCACGGTGGAGCAGGTAGCCACCGGCATGCGCTGGGCCGAAGGGCCGGTGTACTTCCCGGAAGACGGCGGCTATGTGCTGGTGAGCGACATTCCCAACAACCGCATCATGAAGTTCAGCGAGCGGGATGGCAGCTTCACCGAATTCCGCAAGCCCGCCAACTGGGCCAACGGGAACACCCGTGACCGCCAGGGGCGACTTGTCACTTGCGAACACTCCGGCACACGCCGGGTGGTGCGCACCGAAAAGGGCGGGCGCCCGACAGTGCTGGCAGATAGTTTTGAGGGCAAAAAACTCAACGCACCCAACGACGTCGTGGTCAAGTCCGATGACACGGTCTGGTTCACAGACCCATTGTTCGGCATCAATGGCGAGTGGGAGGGGTTTCGCGCCAAGCCCGAGCAGGCCACGACCAATGTCTACCGCATTGGCACCGACGGAAAGCTCACGGCAGTCATCACTGACCTCGTCAATCCCAACGGCCTGGCCTTCTCCCCTGATGAGAAGAAGCTATATGTCGTGGAGTGGAAGGGCACGCCCAACCGCAGCATCTGGAGCTATGACGTCAACGCCGATGGCACGGTGGGCAACAAGACCAAGCTGATCGACGCCGCCGACCAAGGCGCCCTCGACGGCTTCAAGGTGGACCGGGACGGCAACCTGTGGTGCGGCTGGGGCAGCAACGGCGCGTTGCAGACCGAAGCATCGGACCAAGGCGGCCGCAAGGTCTTCCAGCTCAAGGGCAAGCCTGAGGACTTGGATGGCGTCATGGTTTTCAACCCGCAGGGCAAGGCTTTGGCCCACATCCGCTTGCCCGAGCGCTGCGCCAACCTGTGTTTCGGCGGCCCCAAGAACAACCGCTTGTACATGGCCAGCAGCCATTCGCTGTACGCGCTGTACGTCGAGGCGCACGGCGCCGTGTGATGCGTTGCTGGCGGGTGTGCGCAGGGACGCCCGCCAGCCATTTGTCTACTGTGTGACAGGCTCCTGCCCGGGCGGCAAAGCGCACGCAAGCCCCATTCTGCCACCCCGCCCTGCGGCTGGACGATGAAGGGTTGGGCACCAGACGGGTAGGGAGCACTGGACATTTCGTCCAGTGCTCCATTGATTCGTCAGCTCCGCGTGACAAGTCTGAGGGCCGCTGTGGCGCGCTTCGAGGCAACAATCGCCGCCATCGACACCCTTTCAGCAGCACGCTCCATGTCCCAAAACGTTCACACCCTGCACCTGTTCTTTGACGACCCTATTCGGCTCAAGTACTGCCAGCTGGTGTTCCAGTACCTGCAATCCGAAAACCCCGAGCAGGCCGAGCGCTGGGCCGAAAAGTTGGGCGGGGCGGACCTGGCCAAGCTGTGGAACACCGACTGGTTCAACCACGGCGTGCGTGCCCAAGGCCCAGGCTTGGTGCTGAGCTTTGACTCCAGCACGCACGACGGGATTCCCCTGCAGATGCTGGAAGAGCTGTTTGCCCATGGGCTGCGTTCTGCCGTGGCGGAAGTGTTTTACGACCAGGTGGGCGAGACCGAGCGCATGTTCTTTGAGCGAGGCATGTGGGTCACCCGCCATTCCTTTTATGCAGCCAACCCCGCCCTGAAGGCCGTGGTGGAAAGCGCCGAAGACGACACAGAAGAGGGAGAAGGAGCAGGGGAGGGGGAAGAGTGTGACGGCACGCGGAACCCCCGCAAACCGGTGCCTATTGGCACCCTGCGCACCCAACAGGAAGAACGCGAGCGTGAAGGCCGCGAAGCCGTGGATGCCATGGTGGGCATGTTCAAGGACATGCGTGAAAGCGGAGTCAACCCTGTGGACGGGATCATGGGCATTTTCTTGCTGAAAGCGGGCTTCAAAGGGCTGGTGCACGCCGCACTGTTCACCCTGGTCACCGTGCTGTTGTTCAAGGGATTCTGGCTGTGGATGGGCCTGGGCTTGCTGCTGGCGGTGGCGCTGCCGCTGTACTACATGAACGCCGAGCGCAAGTCGATGTTCTCCTGAAGGCTCACGAGATTCTTCAAGCCGCACACAGCACATTTGAAACATAAAAAACGAGGGAGGGAAAGCGATGTGGACCCAGATTGAATGGTGGGGAGGCCTGTTGTTTGTCGCGGGAGCCGTGGTGTACCGCATGGCCATTGGAGCACTCGACAAGGACGCTGCGTTTGATGCGAACCGGCTGCTGTCTCATGTGTTCTTTTTGGCGCCCGCGGTAGTGCTGGCGGGCTATTTCTACCCGCTCGATCAGCCGGGGTTGCGCTATGCCTACTTGGGCGTGCTCGCGCTAGCGCTGCTGGCCATGGCGGCCACACTTGGGATGGAGATTTGGGACAACGTACAGACGACCGACGGGGCGAAAGAGGGCAATGGCACCAAGGTGGCAAGCCCTGGCCACGGCCGCCCAAGCAGCGCGCAAGACGCCCCCGAAACGCGCATGCTGGAGCCTGATTCGCTCGGATCAGGCAATGCGCAGGACCGTGCCCAGGGCCGGGGCGACGACGCGCAAGACGACGATGAGGAAGTCGGCACCTTCTACACTGTGCTGGGCATGCTGCTGCTCTACAGCCCCGTGTTTGTCGCCTGCGGCCTGGGCTGCTCCAAAGCCTGGCCCATGGTGCAATCGCTGCTGCAGCGCTAAAGCCGGTGCTCCATTTACTGCCTGTTCTTTGAGTAGGCTTTGAGGCCATGGGCCAAGGTGGGCATGCCTGACGCACGCCACTGCACACCCGCCGTTTTCTTTTTCAGCCCGCACTTCTTTTTTCCCTCATGGCCAGCGATTCTTTCTCCGTGCTCCTCTCGCTTTACATGCGGCGCATCCGTGCCAGCGCCTCGGGCGTGGCGACGGAGATTGGCCTGAGCCGCGAGGCCGTGAACAACTGGCGCAATGGCGTGTCGGCTCCCAACCCCCGATCGCGTGACCGCGTGGTGGCCTGCACCCGCTACCTGCGGCTGACGGAGACCGAGTCCAACCGCCTGCTCAGCGCGGCTGGGTTCGAGCCCGAGTTCCCGCTGCAGGCCGAATCGGTGGGCGCACAGCCGTTCGGGGCGTTCCAGGACAGGCTGTTTGCCCAGTTGGCGCAAGCCATGCCGTACCCCATCTCGCTGCTGCTGTCGCCTGCGCACTGGGGGCAGCCGCCGTTTCGGCAAGAGCTGCTGGCCCGGGCCCGCGCGCAGTACGGCGAGGGAGCGGTGCTGCACATCCAGCCGCCTTACAGCGTGAGCACGGCGGCTGACGAGTACTTTGCCGCGATTGGCCGTCAGTGCGGGCTGGGCGAAGTCGCCTCTGACTATGAGTTTGAAGCCGCGCTGGAGCAGCGCCTGCTGGCGGGCGAGCGGCTGTTTTGCCTGGTCAGCCGCTTCGAGCAGGGCACGCCCGCGCTGCGCGAAACCCTGGCGGGCATCTTGCGCAGCCTGAGCGAAATGCACAGCGGCCGCCTGCACCTGCTGCTGTGTGGCGGCGAGGCGCTGGCCGACCTCAAGTACCGCAGCGGTGATTTGTCGTTGCTCAACATTGCCCAGGTCAACCACTGGCCCGAGCCCACGCTGGACGACCTGGTGGTGCTAGCCCGCCACCGCTGGCCCGAGCAGCCCTGGGCCGTGCCCGTGCTGGCCGCTCTGCAAGACCTCAGCGGCGCCCACCCCGCCTTGTTTGAAGAAGGGCTGCAATGGTTGGTAGACCACGGCACCGCTGCACTGCAGGGCGACGTGGTGGCTGCGGGCGAGCTGCGCAGCCACCTGCTGGGCAGTGCGCGCCTGTGGCAAACCTTCTTGCCGCTGGCGCAGGCACCGGCCTCGCGCCAGCGCCTGGCGCAACTGCTGCAAGCCCCTGATCTGGGCCGTGCCCGCCCCTACTTGCAAGACGACGACCTGCGCCGACTGTTCTGGGGCAACCTCATCCACGTGCGCGGAGCGGGTGACGCGGCTCGGCTGCATTGGCGCTGCCCCATCGTGCGCGAGGCCGGTTTGATGGTGCTGGAATCATGCTCGAACGAATGAGCCCGCTGCTCTCGCGCCCTGTGCTGCGCGGCGTGGTCATTGCCGTGGTGACGCTGTTTGTGGCCAGTGCCATCTTCACCCCCCAGCTCAACCCCTTCACGCGCAGCGCTTTCCTTGCGGCAATGAATGTAGGCCCGGTGTGGGGCGAGGTGGCCCAATGGCGCGCCGCCATGATCGATGCGCGCAACGAGCTGGGTGACTGGCCGCCGGACATCCAAAAATACGCCCCGCCCATTGCCAACGCTAAGCTGCGCGTCACTTCGCCACGTCCCAACGTGTTGCAGGGTGACATTGCCAACCACCCCGAGCTGGGCAAGATCGCTGGCACGCAGGTGATCATTGAGTTCCATCCTGACTCCTATACCTGGAGCTGTCGCCGAGGCAATCCACCCGTGCCGCCAGGCTACCTTCCCATCAACTGCGATGACGGCGTGACCGACGATAGGGAGCCGCGCAAGCCATCTGCCACCTCCGACCCCTTTGGGTGGTTGCGGTCATTGATTATTTGGTGCGCTGTGATCTTTTGCGCCGGGGCGGTGGTGTGGGTGGTGCGCCATCCCCTGATTGGCTCAGGCCAGCTGCGCCCCGCGCGTCTGCGTCGCACGCCCCTGGACCGCCTGCCGAAAATCGACCGGCTGCTGCGCTGGATGGGGCGGCTGGACGCCACTTTGCAGGCCGCTGAAGTCCGCACGGCAGACTGGCGCCGGGCAGTGTTGTGCGCCCAGGCGAACTGGCTTGACTACGCCACTGGCCTGGCCCAAGCCCTGGCCGACAAAGTGGTGGCCCGCCAGCAGACCAGTGCCGATTGGGCTCTGCCCGGTGTGGTGCTGGAGTGGCAATTTGCCCCCGACCTGCCCGTGTCGCTGGACCGCTGCCTGGTGCTGGTGCCCACGCCGGGGCTCGACGAAGCGGCCTTGGTGCAAAGCCTGCGCGCTGCGCAAACCGGCAGCGACGTGCTGCTGGTGCTCAGCGAGCACAGCGTTGAGGCTCCGTTCCCCCTGCTGCGCGCCCATTGCGAAGACAGCGCTAACCTGCATGTGATGGTGGACAGCGCCAGCCTGACCGAATGGCTGCTGGGCGGCCAGGCCCTGCAGGTGCTGCTGCGCTTGTTGTCCACCCAGCTGCGCATTACCCGCATATCGCCCTACCAGACGCGCGGCGGCGTCACGCGCGAGGGCTCGTTCTTTGGCCGCGCGCAGCTGCTGGCCCGCGTGGTCACCCGCGAGCCCGCCAATTACCTGGTGGTGGGCGGGCGCCAGCTGGGCAAAAGCAGCTTGCTCAAGGCCGTGCAGCGCCGCTTGCAGGGACACCCCCACACCGTGTGCCACTACGTCTCGCTGCGCGACCACCGGCTGGCCCCGCGCCTGGCGCTGCAACTGGGCCTGCCCGCCCACACGGTGCTGGAAGACATCGTGGCCCACCTGCAGGCGCAGGCAGTGGGCAAGCGGCTGGTGCTGCTGATTGACGAGGCCGACCAGTTCTTCCGCGCCGAGTCAGACCAAGGCTATGCGCAATTGTCCACATTGAGATCGCTCAGCGAAGAGGGCCGCTGCTGGTTCATGCTGGCGGGGTTCTGGGATTTGTATGCCACGGCCGTGCTGGATTACCAAAGCCCCCTGCGCAACTTTGGCGAAGTGCTTGCCATTGGTGGGCTTGAACGTGCCGCCTGCCGCGAGCTGGTCACCGAGCCACTGCGCCGCCTGCGCTTGGGCTTTGCCAGCGATGCGCTGGTGGAGCGCCTCATCGACGCCAGTGGCCAGCGCGCCAACCTGGTAGCCATCCTGTGCCAGGAATGCCTGGAGGCCTTGCAACCCGGCGAGCGCGCCATCGAGGCCCACCATTTGAACCAGGCGCTGGCCTCGCAGGCCGTGCAAGACGCACTGGCCGGCTGGGGGCGCCTGAGCCAGGACGAAGCTGCCTGCCGCCTGGACCGCATCGTGGTCTACCACACGGCCCAGGCGGGGCAGACCAGCCTGGTGGCGCTGTCCGGGCTGCTGCAAAGCCACGGCATCACGGCCGATGCGCAGGCCCTGCGCCAGTCGCTGGCCCGCCTGCAACTGGCCTACGTGCTGCGCAAGCAAGAGGCCGAATACCGCTTTGCCATCCCACTGCTGCAGGGGCAGTTCGAGCCAACCGAGGTGCAGTTGCTGCTGCGCCAAGAGCTGGCGGTGTTGGCGAAGGCTTGACCCCAGTATTTTTTGACCTGTTCATAGTTCCCCATGGCCACTTCTTTCATACTCGAACACGACATCGGGTTCGATGCTCTCATGGCTGAAATGGAGGGCCTGGTCCGCTCCGGCGTCCACCCCGACCGAATCAGCGTGTCCCAGTACCCCGCGTCGCAGTGGGTCTGCAACGCCCACTGGGTGTACTCCGATGGCCCGGACGACGCGTGTGCCGCTCAGCGCCTGGACGCACAAATCGCGTTGCTGCGCTTGATGCTTGAGCGTGGGGCTGATCCCAACAGGCGAAAGAACCGCAACTCCACGCCGCTGGCCGTGTGCTGTGGGCAGTTCTCCATCTATTTCCAGCAGCGCGCCCTGGAGAGACTGTCCTTGGTGTTGGCCGCGGGTGGTGACCCGCGCCAGACCAAGGACCCCGCGCTTTGCATTGCCTTGGGCCTGCGCGAGATGCGGGGTGAGATTTTCGACATGGCGTTTCGTGAGGATGCGTCCGAATGCCAAGCCGATGCGGTGTACCAAGCCCTGGACCAGCTGCTGCAGGCGGGAGCCGATATCGAGGCGATGGACCACCGCGAGATGTACACCCCCCTGCTCATGGCGGCCTACATGGGCAGCGTGCCGCTGCTGCGGTGGTTGAAAGAGCGGGGTGCCAATGTGCAGGCAGCCAACCCCGATGGGTCCAATGCGTTGATGTACGCCGCAGGCGATGTGGACGGCCTGGCCAACAGCCGCGCAGGGTTCTCGGTCACTTGGCACCGCATGGGCGACCCTGTAGCCACCACCCGCCAATTGCTCGATTGGGGCCTGGACCCCGCTGCAGCCAATGCGCGGGGCCGCACCCCGCTGCGCCTGGCTGTCAGCGCTGGCAACCTGGATGTGGCCGCCGTGCTGGCCGAGGCCCTGGCGGCCCACGGCAAGCTGGTGGCTGCCGACGTGCCCCTGTTCCGGGGCACCGAATACGAGTCCCGCGTGGCGGCTTTGACCACCTCGGTCTCACCCCAAAAGCCCGCCAAACCCAAGGCCGCAGCGGATGGCACCGCCCAGCGCGCCACCTGGGAGCGCGCGCCCGGATTGATCGACGGGCCCACGGACTGGACCTCCAGCCAATACCCGGATTGGCTGCGCACCTGCCTCAAGGACGTGATCGCGCGGCTGGGTTCGGGCGCAGACCCGCGCGTGCCGCCTGGCCTGTTGTACCTGGAATACGACGACTACTTCCGTGGCCTGAAGCTGTCGCGCACCAAGTCGTATCTCAGCCGCAGCGGCGCGGTGGAAATGGGTGTCCATGTCTTCGATTGGTCGTGCATGCGCATCCGCTTTTCGCAGGTGGAGGGCGATGACTGGGTGCTGCGCGAAGCCATCGATTTGCCCATGGCCCCAGGCGCGCCGCCCACCACCGATATGCTGTGCGACGCCATCGGCCAGTTGTGCGCACGCTATCTCAATACCCAGCCCTGACGGCCCGTGTGCGCAACGGTTCTCCCTTCAATGACTTCCGAAAACGCCCGATCCCATGACCTCCAAACCCAAGTGGACCGACCGCATCCATAGCCCCATCCGCGTGCTGAACCACGCCGACGGCCTGCACCTGGAGAAATTCACCGATGCCGATCTGGACCAGATTGCCGACTGCGATGACATCCTGGACATCCACCTGCGCAGCAACCGCACGGCGCAGCCTGTGGATCTGTCACGTCTTGCGCACATCCACGGGCTTCGGCGCTTGAGCTTGGAGCGCATGCAGTTCACCAACCTGCAGGCCCTCAAAGCCTTGCCGCACCTGAACTCGCTGAGCATTGCGTACTGCGACTTCAATGACTTCGAGGCGCTCAGCGGCCTGCAGATACAGACGCTGTTCGTGTGGAACAACAAGTTCACCCACTTCCCGGCGGGGCTGGATTTGCCCCGGCTGGAGAGCCTGTATTTGTCACACAATCGCATCACGGATTTGTCATTCGTTGCCAGCTACCCCACCCTCAAATGCCTGCATGTGAACGGCAACCGGATCACCGACCTGGCTCCGTTGGCTGGCTGCGCGGCTTTGGAGACCCTGTGGGTCGATGACAACCCGCTGGCCACATTGGCGCCCCTGGCAGGGCGGCGCTACCAGCGACTGCATGTGAGCAGCGAACTGAGCGCCGAGCGGGCGGCCTTGCAGCTGGAGTTGCCTGAGGAGCCGTATGTACGCACCCCAGAAAGCCTCGAAGCCTCGCGTATCGCGAAGCTGATGGAGGCCAAGAACTGGCCGCAGCTCTACGCCATCACCGACTTGGCTTTGTTGGGCGATGCGTTCTCTCACCTGGCGCACGTGCACTTTGACGAGGAGATGGTGCGCGGTGCGCTGGCACATCCGGCCCCCGGCGCGTTCTATGCGATGGTGACCCACGGGCTGCGCCCACACTATTGGGAGGAATCCAAGCTGCTGGTGTCGGTGCTCAGCAGCTTTGGCGAACGCTTGGTGGCTCCGCTGACCCAGAGCTTTCACGACCAGCTGGCTTTTTACCCGGAGTACGAGCCGTTCTATGCGGGCAAGCTCAAGCATGAACATGCCACTATTGCTCGCATTCTGGTGGAGGCGCCCATCCCCGCGTTTGCCAACTTGTTCCTAGCGTTCTTCGACTTGCGGGGCTGCTTCTCAGAAGCCCACCTGCACCACTACAAGCGCCTGCTCGACGTGGCGGGCAAAGTGCATTCGCGGCTGTTGGTAGAGCCCATCATCGACCTGCTGAGGTTCGAAAAGCACATCCTGGGCGGCGATGCCGCCTTCATGAAAAAGATCTTCAAGGCCATTGGCCAGCTGGGCGCCAAGTCCGACGCGGCCGTGCTGGCCAGCCGCTTTGATGTGTCTACCGAAACCCGCACCGATGTGGCCGAGGCGTACGAGGCTGCCCTCAAGAAGCTCGAAAAGAAAAAGAGCTGATGCGTTGCAGCCCGCCGCCATCGGCCGCTCATCGTGCAGTATGCCCCCTCGGGCTGAATGCCGCCAACAGTTGCGTGAAAGTTCAGAAGCCGCATCTTGGACCGACCTGTGGAGTTGCTGGAGATGTTGCTCGCGCTTAGTGTGCCCGCCGAGCCTCCCGCCAATGCGCTGCGCATCCCCTTGGAGAGAGCGATCGACACCCAGTCTGCAGCGAAGTGGCGCTGCTAGCCCAAGGTGCGATCCGAACCGGGTGCTGTACCGCGGATGCTGCATTGCATGAGGCGTTGGAGTACAGGGCGACCCGCTGCATTCCCTGCTGGCGCAAGCCTGTGCAGACCATACAGCGGCTGCCAGGGACGCCGCTGCAACTAGCGGTGTCCAAGCGCAACAAGGATGTGCAGAAACTTCCGGCCTGGTAGCGTGGCGCTGCTCTGGAGCGTTCTAGCCGAAGGCTGCCGGCATGGTCGAGCACGCCGACGGAGGGAGAGGTGGTTTATCCAATGGGACGTGCGCTTGGCCATCGCGGTGGATTGGGCAGCGGCGGCGGGCGCAAAGAGCCCGAAGAGCGCCCCACCAGCGTGAAGTGGGCTGCATCCGCTGATCAGAGATGAATCCCCACGAATGCTCTGGACAGCGGGCTCAGTGGGCGCAGTGCCCCGACGGGGGCGGGGGTGGCCGTTCCTGGACCATGCTTGCTTTGGACTGGGGCCCGGGAGCTCGGCCATCTGTTGCCGATGGCTTGCCTACGGGGGCGTGCCCGCACACTGGCGAATCGCGCTGACAAGACCGTGAGCAAGGAACCGGCAGGCATAGGGGGGCGCTGCCGTCAAAGTCGTGCGATGCGCCTGCCTTTTGCTCTTTTCTTCCCCTTCAGAGTCACCTCTGCAATTTTGCGGCCCCGGGCCGTGCTCGGGTCTCGTCAGGAGAGTGCATGAACGAGGAGTCGGTGTTCAGCGTGGGCGTCGCGCTGGTGGGCCTGTTGCTCGTGGTGATGACGTTGACCAGTTCGGTCATCTCGCGCGTGCCGCTGAGCTCGGCGATGTTGTACTTGGCAGTCGGGGTGGGTATTGGCCCGTGGGGGCTGGAATTGCTGGTGCTGGACCCGTTGGACCATGCGCCACTGCTGGAACGAATCACGGAAATAGCGGTTCTGATTTCACTGTTCACTGCGGGGCTCAAGCTTGAATTGCCGCTGCGGGACCGGCGCTGGCGCATTCCGCTGCAGCTAGCGTCGGTGTCCATGCTGGTCACGGTGGGCGCCATCACGGCGTTGGGAGTGGGGCTGTTGCATCTGCCATTGGGCGCTGCAGTGCTGCTGGGCGCCATCCTCGCGCCGACTGACCCGGTGTTGGCGTCCGACGTGCAGGTGGCCGATCCGCACGACCGTGACCGGCTGCGTTTTGGCCTGACAGGCGAAGGTGGGCTCAACGATGGCACGGCCTTTCCGTTGGTGATGTTGGGGTTGGGGTTGTTGTCGCTGCACGAGCTGGGCGACTGGGGCTGGCGCTGGTGGGCCGTTGATGTGCTGTGGGCCGTTGCCGGGGGGCTGGGCATCGGTTATGCGCTGGGTGCGTTGGTGGGGCGGTTGATTTTGCATTTGCGCAGTCGCCGCCGCGAAGCTCTCGGGCCCGATGAGTTCATGGTGCTGGGCCTGATTGCGTTGACTTACGGTGTGGCGCTGCTTTGCCATACCTACGGATTTTTGGCGGTGTTTGCGGCGGGGTTGGCGTTGCGACGGGTCGCCGCGCAGCCAGCGGCGGACGGGGCAAACGCTTTGGACGAGGCACCTGCAAAGACTTCCGGCAGCACCAGACCACGGACAGATTCCGTGCGCAACGGCGGTGACTCGGCAACGGCGCCCGAAGCTCCGCGCCACATGATGGAAGCTGTAGAACGCTTCAACGCCCAGCTCGAGCGCATGGCCGAAGTGGCTGTGGTGCTGGTGGTGGGGGCCTTGTTGACGCGGGTGGATTTTGGCGCTGAGGTGTTGTGGTTTGTGCCGGTGCTGCTTCTCGTCGTTCGCCCGCTGGCGGCGTACACGGGGCTGGTAGGCGCAAGGGTGGAGGGGGCGCAGCGCAGGTTGATCGCCTGGTTTGGTATTCGCGGCATTGGTTCGATCTACTACCTCATGTACGCCATCAACCATGGACTGGAACCGGGCATCGCCGAGCGACTGCTGGCCATTACCTTGGCGGTGGTGGTGGCGTCGGTGTTGCTGCACGGCGTGACGGTGACGCCTCTGATGCGGCGCTATGAAGCGCGCAAGCAGAACACATCGGTGCGCCACAACGGTCATTCGGCTCCGCCATGTGCTGGTG
Source organism: Acidovorax delafieldii (assembly GCA_002377855.1). GTDB lineage: Bacteria > Pseudomonadota > Gammaproteobacteria > Burkholderiales > Burkholderiaceae_C > Acidovorax > Acidovorax delafieldii_A. Next base: position 121,365 of record DFQQ01000027.1, read on the forward strand.
CGAGACCCGGGGGTGTGGAGAGGGGAACGAAGGCGCCAGATTGACGCGACGCGCGCAGGTGACGCAACAAAAGGGCTGGCGGCTGGCCTGCGGCGCTTTGTGGCTATTTTGAACAAGAAATAGCTTGGCGCCTTGTGAATAAAGCGCCGGCAGCTATAAATGTTATAGCTTTCAGGCTTGGGCTCCCCGCTCATACCAGCCCTTGCTGCGGTTGACGATGTGCACCACCAGCAGCATCACCGGCACTTCAATCAGCACCCCCACCACCGTGGCCAGTGCCGCGCCCGAGTGAAAGCCGAACAGGCTGATGGCCGCAGCCACGGCCAGCTCGAAGAAGTTGGACGCGCCAATCAGCGCTGACGGGCAGGCCACGCTGTGTTTTTCGCCCACGGCGCGGTTGAGCCAGTAGGCCAGGCCCGCATTGAAGAACACCTGGATGAGGATGGGCACGGCCAGCAGCGCAATGACCAGCGGCTGCGCCAAAATCGCCTGTCCCTGAAAGGCGAACAGCAGCACCAGCGTGGCCAGCAGCGCGCTGATGGACCACGGGCCGATGCGCGCCAGTGCGGCTTCAAGCGCCGCCGGCCCACGCGCCAGCAGGGCGCGGCGCAGTGCCTGGGCGATGGCCACGGGGATCACGATGTACAGCACCACCGACGTGAGCAGCGTGGCCCACGGCACGGTGATGGCCGACACCCCCAGCAGCAGGGCCACCAGCGGCGCAAAGGCCAGCACCATGATGCTGTCGTTGAGCGCCACCTGCGACAGGGTGAACAGCGGGTCGCCCCCGGTCAGGCGGCTCCACACGAACACCATGGCCGTGCAAGGCGCGGCGGCCAGCAAGATGAGCCCGGCGATGTAGCTGTCGATCTGGTCGGCAGGCAAGTACGGCGCAAACCAGTGGCGTATGAACAGCCAGCCCAGCAGCGCCATCGAAAACGGTTTGACCAGCCAGTTCACCACCAGCGTCACGCCAATGCCGCGCACATGCTGACGCACCTCGCCCAGCGCGGCAAAGTCCACCTTCATCAGCATGGGGATCACCATCACCCAGATCAGCACGCCCACGGGCAGGTTGACCTGGGCGACTTCCATGCGCCCCACGGCTTGGAAGGCCCCGGGCCACAGCTGCCCCAGCGCAATGCCCACCACGATGCACAGGAACACCCAAACGGTGAGGTAGCGCTCGAACACGCTCATGCCCTGGGTGGCAGGCAGGGCGGGCTGGCAGGAACTGGGAGCGAGAGACGACATGGTGGCGGGAGCAGAGTTTGGAAGAGGGGCTGGTCAGTGGCTGGCCAGGTCGCGCGCCGTGCTTTGCAGCATGGCGTGGTGCAGCTTCTCGTCGGGCAGGCTGATTAGCAGCGACAGGCGGCGCTGGATGGCGTGCATGGTCTTGCGGAAGGCTTCCAGCTTTTCTTCGTCGCTGCCGTTGCCTTCGGACGGATCGGCATAGCCCCAGTGGGCCGTGGCGGGGTGGCCGGGCCAAAAGGGGCACACCTCGCCCGCAGCGTTGTCGCACACGGTGATGATGAGGTCCATGTGGGGCGCACCGGGGGCGGCAAATTCGTCCCAGCTTTTGCTGCGCAGCCCTTCTGTGGAGATGCCGGCTTTTTGCAGCACCTGCAGGCCCAGCGGATTGGGCTGCTGGTTATCTCGCGGGCTGCTGCCTGCAGAATAGGCCTTAAAGCGGCCTGCACCCATGGCGTTGAGCAGGGCTTCGGCCAGGATGCTGCGTGCGGAGTTGTGGGTGCACAGAAAAAGGACGTTCAGGGTGGGGCGGTTATCGCTCATGCGGAACTCCTTGTCAGCAGCATTTGGAAGACTGGGCAGATGGGCTGCAGCACGCACCTTCTGCCACGTCGTGTGCAGCGCTCGGCTGAGCTGACGCTGTTTTTGGCGCGCAGCACGCTCCTTGCGGGGCGGTAGCGGCCTCGTTGAATACCGGAATGTTCCCCAGCGTATGAAAGTGTTCCCACGCCACGCCCTGGGGATCGGTCACCCAGTGCTTTTCGCTGCGGGCATAGCAGCAGGTGGTTGCGCCCTCGTCCAGCAGGGCCATGTCGGCCGCGGTGGCACGCGCCTTCAATGCCACCAGTTCGGCTGCATCATCCACCTGGAACCCCAGGTGGTCCAGGCCCGGCTGGTGGCCGCGCGTGGAGATGGCGAAGTTCACGCGGGGGTCTTCCAGCATCCACTTGGCGTAGTCAGCCTCCACGCGTGTGGGGGCTGCATCGAACAAGCGCGAGTAAAACGCAATGCTTGCAGACAGGTCGTTGACGTGCAGGTGAACGTGGAAGCGCTTCATAGGGAGCTCCTGTGGATGGAAGAAAAGGCGAGTGGTGGGGCGGTCGTGTCTAGCAGGCACAGCTGGCGGCGTTGGGGGGCAGGCAAGCCTGACCCTGACAGCAGTTCTCGGTCAGGTAGCCCATCAGGGCGTTCATGCGATCGAATTGAGCGCGGTAGATCAGGTTGCGTCCGGCCCGTTCCTGCCCTACCAAGCCCGCGTTGGTCAGTTCTTTCAGATGAAATGAGAGCGTGTTGGAGGCTACCCCCAGCGCATCGCTCAGCGCGGAGGGCGTCATGCCTTCGGTGCCTGCGACAACGAGGGCTCGAAAGATCTCCAGGCGAGACGCCTGCGCCAGCGCGGCCATGGCTTTGACTACATCATTGGTTTCCATGTTTCGATGATAATCGAAATATGGAATTGATGGCAATAAAAAAAGCACCGGGGGTACCGGTGCTTCAGAGGCTGAAAAGGGCCGTGGAACCCTCTGCACGAACCACCGCGCCGTGTCCATTGCGGTCTCGGGCCGTCTGCGGCGTCGCAAATATTCGCAATAGCTACGGCTATTGCTGCGTCTTGCGCCTTGCAGCCCATCCCGATCCGCAGTGCACACTTACCGCTCGATTCCCACGGAGGGTCCCTAGGTCTTTGACGAGAAAAACGTGCCTGCTGTGTTTTTTACATCCCCAAGGATTTGAGCAGGTCGTCCGTGTCGCTGTCGATGTGCGGGGCCGGTGCGGCGGCTGATGCGGCCGCCGCGTTGTGCGACTCCGCCATCAGGGCGTCAGGGTCCGGGGTTTCCTGGGGCTCGAAGTCGTAGAGCTTGATGAACTCAGTGCGGTCAATCGCCAGTTCAAGATAGAAGATATTGTTGTTGCCCGTATAGAAGGTCACGCGCCGGGCTTCAGGGTTGTCGAGGTTCGCGTCCACGCTCAACATCACCTGCTTGTTCAGCACCAGCATCTTGGGCTGGTTTTGCGTAATGTGGGTTTGCAGTTCGCGGCGGATCTTGCCGGTGAAGTCACCCACCACCTGGTTCATCAGCTCGCCCATGACGTTGCTGACTTCGTCAGAGGTGTAAGAAGACACCAGGTCTTCCTTGGACATGCCCATGCTCAGCAGGTAGCTTTGGTACAGCTCCATGGCGGCCTGACCAGAGAAATTGATGATGACCAAGCCCGAGAAGCCGCCATCAAACAGCACAAAGCAGCCAATGTCGGGCTTGAGGCAGGTTTTGGAGATGCGTTGCACCATGCCGGAGTAGTGCACTTGGCTCTGCGTGGCCACGCTGAGCACGCGGGTGACCGAGTTGCACAGGCTCATCAGCAGGTCTTCTGTGCCGAATACGACGGGTTTATCTGGGTGGCTCATGATGGCGGAGTGCGGTGCGTTGATCAGAAAGGTATGTTGCGTAGCATAGGCCATGAACCGGCTGCCAGCCATACGCATTGCCCCCGGGGTGGGGCCGAGCACAACAATTGATGGGTTGATGGGCTTGCACTGTGGCGACCGTACTTGGCAGGCTATTTTCGGCGCGCGGCAGTGCTAACGCGCTGGAGTCTGTGCACGCAGCCACTGCTCCAGCAGCGGTTGCGGGGGCAGGGCTTTGGAGTACAGATAGCCTTGCGCTTCATCGCATTGCAGCTGGGTGAGCAGCGTGGCCTGCGCTGCAGTCTCCACGCCTTCGGCCACGGTTTCCAGCTTGAGCGCCTTGGCCATGCCGATCACGGCGGTGACGATGGCGCAATTGCCAGGGTGGGTGTCCATATCGTGCACAAAGGACATGTCAATCTTTAGCTTGAACACAGGGAAGCGCTGCAGCCGCTCCAGCGAGGAGTAACCGGTGCCGAAGTCATCAATGGACAGGCGAAATCCTGCCTCCACCAGCCGAGAGGCCACATGGCGGGCTTTTTCCGGCTCATTCATCAGCGCCGACTCGGTCATCTCCAGCTCGATCATGCCGGGCTCAACACCTTGGGCGCGCAGTAGTTGCGGCGCGCGGTCGGCAAATTCCTCGTCCATCATTTGTGCAGCCGACACGTTGACCGCCACGCGGGGCACGACCGCAGCACCGCTGTCTTGCCACAGGCGGATGTCGCGCGCCGCCTGGGTCAGTGTCCAGTCTCCCAGCTCATTGATGAGCCCTCGCTGTTCGGCTGCGGGGATGAACTCCGCCGGGCTGATCCACTGCCCGTCTTCGTCACACCAGCGTGAAAGCGCCTCGACCCCGCACAGAGCACCGGTGGCCAGGTGTACCTTGGGCTGGTAGTGCAGTTGCAGATCACCGCGGGCCAATGCCCGGGCCAGGCGTGTTCCCAGCGAAATGCGCCGCTCCAGCTGCAGGCCCAGCGAATCCGTGTAGAGGTGGCTGCCGCCCCCCCGCCCTTTGATGTCGTACATGGCAATGTCGGCATGCTTGAGCAAGTCTTCGACATCTTCACCATGCTCGGGGAACACTGCCACCCCAATGCTGGCGCCGACCTCGAATTTGAGGCTGTCGATCTGAACTGTGCGGGTGAGCGCCTGCTGCAGCTGCTGCGCGCGTTGCAGCCTGTCCTCGTCTGCCCTCAGCCTGTAGGCGCACATGAATTCATCCCCCCCAACGCGGGCGAAAACGTCGTCTTTGGCGCAAGCCGCGCGGAATCGGCTGGCCAGCTCGCTGAGCACGTTGTCTCCGACGATGTGGCCGTGGGTGTCGTTGATTTCCTTGAAGCGGTCCAGGTCGACGAAGAGCACGGCAGCCGACTGTCCCTCGTGCCGCGCCTGGTCGAGCATTTGCTGAGCCAGCATCATTCCGTTGGTGCGGTTGGGCAGACCGGTGAGCGAGTCGTAAAACGCCAGGCGTTCCATGGCGTGCTCGGTGGCCTTGCGGTCGGTAATGTCCAGCACCGTGCCATAGCCGCGGATGGGGTTGCCCTGGCTGTCTTTCTCGATCAGGCCGCGCGTTTCCACCCAACGCACACCGGGGCTGGACTGAACGCGGCATTCAAACCGGAAGCGTCCCGAGCGCAGGCCCGCGTTCCACTCCCCTTCGATACGGGGCCGATCATCCTCATGGATGGCGGTCAGGAAGTTGGCATAGGTGAGCGGCTTGGCCATGGGCCAGCCGAAAAGCCGTGCGGCCTGGGGTGTGAGCGTGAACGTGCCGTCGAAATGGGTCTGCCAGGTTCCGATGTTGGCTACCGCCTGGGCGTTGAGCAAGTCGCGAGTGAGCTGCGTCTGCTCACGCAGGTCTTCAAAAACCAGGAGCAGGCGCTGTTCCTCTCCCTCCTGAGGGGCTGGCAAGATGTGGGCGGTGACGCTCACAGGCACTGCAAGGGGGTTGTGGTGCGGGCGCACTGCCAGCGTTTCACGCGCGCTTTGCTCGCGCATGGCAGCGTCGATCAAGGCCGAAATGTGGGCCACGTCCATCACGTTCGACAGCGGACAACCACGCAGGCTGTTGGGTGCAAAACCAAAGAGATTTTCAAACGCCCTGTTGGCAAACACGACCTTCAGGTCCGGGGTGGCCACCATCGTGCCGTAGGGCAGGTTGGCGAAGGCAGCGCCGTAGTCGCGCAAGTCGCTGAGCAACTCGTCGCGGTGCGCGATGTAGCTGTCAATGGCCAGTCCCACGTCCAGGAACACGACCTTGATGAGTGCCTGGAAGGTGCGCAGCAGGTCGTCGGAATGGGTGTTGCCCACGCCCCGCGCAATACGGGGTAGCAACTCCGTCAGGTAGTGGCTGTAAGCGCCAAGGTACCAGCCGGGCGACAGGCCCACCTTTGCATGCACCAGGCCCACTCGCAGGCGGTCCTCAAGGTAGGTCTGGTCATACACGCCGGCCACCAGTGCCTTGAAGTAGGTGGACTGGGATTTTTTCAGACGCCCCAGCGTGGCTTCGTCCGGAATCAGTGCGCGTGTTTCGCTGAAAGACAGCAGATGGTCGTAAAACGACTCTACAAACCCCGGTGCCTCATCTCCCAGCAGACCTTGCAGACCCCGCAGTGCGCGCTCATCCCCTGAAGTTAACGACAGAAAATCCTTGCGGCGTTGAAAGTCGCGACTGAGTTCCACAAACTACCTATCAATTGCTGAATCCATGAGGCCGGGAAGTGGCCAGACCATCTTGCGCCAATTCTCCCCCAGGGATGCGCTTTGGTTACAGCTAGTAACCTTGATGTCTGCTGGACTATTGACATCAAGAAAAATGTTAATAAGTAATTACCCTTGGTTTACCTATTTTTGGAACACTACGGCTTCCAGTTCCAGGGCGCGCACGGCGCTGGCGGCGGTTTCAGCATCGGCGCGTGAGGCAAACGGACCCACCCGCACACGTGTACGTGCGCCCTTCGCTCCTTCCAGGGTCTGACGAAATGCTGGCAGCCCCTCGTTGAGCAACCGCGATTGCGCCTTGCGCGCGTTGCCCTCGTCTGCGAACAGGCCCACATTGATATAGAACCCTGGCGCAGAGCCAAGGGGCGCATCGCTGGCGGCGGTACCGCCGCGAGCAGGTGGTTGGCCACGCACCGCGGCCGCCGTTTTGGCCACAGAGTCTGGCTTGGAGGAAGCTGCTGTCGCTGGTGCGGGCGTCTTTGCACCCGGTGTCGTATTGGCCTTGTCCAAAGCGCGAGCCGCCTGTTTCGTCGGTTTGTCGACGCGATGGCTGACCGTGGCGGTGGCTGCGCTGGCTTTGCCGGAAGTCTGGCCTGCACTGACCGGACCGCCTGCCACTGGGCTGGGTTGCACTGCGGATGCACTGTCTGGAGCGGGGGCGATTGCGGCAGCAGGGTTGGCGGGCGTCGTATCTTCCCCGCTTGGCGGTGGCGTCGCAGCCGAGGGCGCCTCGGCCGGTGTGCCAGCAACTGGCCGCAAGTGGGCCTCGCTTCCCGCTGCCGAGGCTGCGGGGCGGCTCGACGCCAGCGTGGGCGCGGGTGTATTCCAGGTGGCCGATGGGCTGGGTGGCGTCTGCGATGGAGGGGCTGCCGATGGCACTGCGCCAGCGAACATGCCCTGGGGAAACAGCCCGTATGCCAAGAGTCCTGCGGCTGCGATGAGTACGTGCCCACCGATCACCCAGGTGAGCCGTTTGCGCGAGACTGCTTGCCTGGCCAGCAGGTCGCAGGCTTCTGGAATGTTGGCGGAGGCGGCCAGCGCTTTGGTAACGCGCTTGCGAATGTCGGCGTGCAAGATGGCATGGGCGTACAACCCAGGTACAACGCTGCTCACCACCACGAATGCGCCCATCACGCCCCACTCTACGGCCTGGGGCCACTGCAGCAGGGGCCGCCCCAGCCCAAACACCAGCAGGGCCACCCCCTCGGCAGCTGCTACATACACCAGCGCTGCACCCCACAGCCGCCGAAAAACCATCCAGCCCAGCGTGAAGAAACATGCCGCCCAGTGCCAACTGGTCAACGTCCGGCCCACCGCGTCCAGCCGGGCGAACGCGGGGATGTAGCGCTCTGTGTTCACCGGACCCAGGGCAGCCCGGTACAGGCTGTTCACCGCATTGTCAGACGGTGAATCCAGAGACATCAAAGGAATGACAGGGGTGTGGACCGACGGGCGAGGCATCCCCCATTCTGGCATGCCACTTCTGGTTCCGATCATGGGAAAAGCAGGGGGCGGGCCGCCTGCGTTCCGTCATGAGCACCGGTTCACAACAGTCCCCGGCACAGGCTGCGTTGGCGCAGCAGCAGGTGGGCTAGCGTAAGCCACGCAGCATCCGCAGGCTGGCGGATGCGGTTTGAATTGTTGTGCGAGCGGCGTGCTTGAAGCGCTATAAGCTATTGAATTGATAGCGAGCTTTACATCGGCAGCGCCTGTGCCAAGGGGCTGGCTGCGCGGGTCTAGCGCCGCCTTTCACCCACCGCGCACCATCGCCATGATCTGTCCCGCATCCAAGGTGGCTGCTTTCTGCCGGATTTGCGGCAGGTACTCGCTCTGTAGTTGCTTGGCGGGGCCCAGCAGGTCTTGAAAGCTGTCGCGCAGCATGGCGGTGCTCATCACCCGCCCGCCGGCGTAGTAGCGTTTTGCCACCTGCCCCAGCGCGTAGGTGGTAGCAAAAGAGAACGCCATGCCGGTGGCTGCTTGGCCCATGCCACCCAGTGCTTTGCCGGCCACCTTGCCCAGCAGGCCGCCCAGCAGCTTGCGTCCAAACTGCTCGACGTACTGCGATGCCATGCCCACGCCGGCAGCGGCGATGAACTCTTTGATGTGCCCCCGATCCAGCTCCACGCCGTGGGCCAGCCCAACGGCGTGCACCATCTTGATCTGCAGCGGGATGATCGCCATGGAAGCCCAGGACTGGGGCAGCAGTTCCAGCGCTCCGTTGAGCAGCGCATAGTTCAGGATGGATTTGTCCAGCCCAGCGTCGCGCTGCGCAGCGGCCGCATCCGCAAAGCCGGCGGTGGCGCCCACTGCTGGCATGGCTGGCGCAGAGGTGCTTGCGGTGGGTGGGAGTGCAGCGCTTTCCAGCACGCTGGCCAGGGCCTGCTCTTCCTCCTCGAACGCTGCGGTGGCCGCACTGCCCAGTTGCAGCGCTTGCTTGAGGCCAAAGAGGAATTCGCGCTCCGCCGGAGTCTGGCGGCCGTCTACATCGCACACGCACACGGCCATTTCGTAGGCGAGCTGCCGGTGCGCAGGGTCGTGCAGCGCAGCCGCCGCCGATTGCACGCTGGTGCGGCGCAAAAGCACGTCCTGGTACAGACGGGGCAGATCGGGCAGGCCCCCGTCGGCAGCCAGGGACTGCGCGATGCGCCGAATCTCTTCGCGCTCGGTATCGTCCTTGGCGCCGTCGGCAAAAGCGGCCAGCATGGCAATGGTGAGGACGGATTGTTGCTGCTGCGGGTTCATTTGAGAGCGCTCTCCACGGTCGGGTCAATAAGGGCATGCGCAGGCTCGCGGTGGCGGTGCGCGGGTGTCAGCGTGGCATATCGGGGGGGTGCACGCGGTATCAATGGCTGGCGGCGTGGGGTTTTTGCGTGCCACAGCCAACCACAGAGGGTCATCCTCTCTCAGCCCTGCACCCGCTGCAAGGCCGGCCTAACATGGCAGCTTTGCGTTCCCAGGGGCCCACACATGACCACCACACTCAAGATTGATTTCGTTTCCGATGTTTCCTGCCCCTGGTGCATCATCGGCCTCAGGGCGCTCGAGCAGGCTGCGCAACGCTTGCAGGGCACAGTGGAGCTCGATGTGCACTTTCAACCATTCGAACTGAACCCGCAGATGGGGCCTGAAGGCCAGGACATTGGGGAGCATCTGCAAGAAAAGTACGGTGCAACGCCCGAGCAAAGCCAGCGCAACCGCGAAGCCATCGCCGCGCGCGGGGCGGAGCTGGGGTTCACGTTTGGCATGGACAAGCGCAGCCGCATCTACAACACGTTTGATGCACACCGCCTGCTGCACTGGGCCGAGGAAGAGGGATTGCAATTGCCGCTCAAGCATGCGCTGTTCACGGCCTATTTCACCGACGGGAAAGATCCGAGCAACCACGAGGTGCTGGTGCAAGTGGCCGCAGGTGTGGGGCTCGATGCTGCAGAAGCCCGCGCCTTGCTGGCATCCGATCGTTACGCCGAAGAGGTGCGAGCGCGCGAGCAGTTCTACCTGCAAAACGGCATCCACTCGGTGCCGGCCGTCATCATCAACGAACGCCACCTGATCCAGGGTGGGCAGCCGGTAGAGGTGTTTGAGCAGGCCCTGCGGCAGATTGCGGTGCAGGCATGATTGCTATTAAAAAAATAGCTGCCTGCGCTTATTTTTAGGACGCTAGAGCCCATTTTTACAAAGAAAACCCTGAAGCAACATCACTGCAGGGTTTTGGCTTTTCGCGCGGTTACTTGCGCAGCGGAATGACCTGCGCCCGGTCCACCGGCACCGCCGTCACGCTGTTTTGCGGAGAGCCGTCCACCAGCTTTTCCGAATAGGTGAGGTACACGAGCGTGTTGCGCGAAGCGTCGACCATGCGCACGATGCGCAAGCGCTTGAAGAGGATGGACATGCGCTCGCTGAACACCTCTTCCTGCTTTTTGAGGGGCTCGGGAAAGCTGATCGGCCCCACCTGCCGGCAGGCGATCGAAGCCTCGGCGCGGTCTTCAGCCAGGCCCAGCGTGCCCTTGATGCCGCCAGTGCGTGCCCGCGACACGTAGCAGGTCACGCCCTGCACGCCCGGGTCGTCGTAGGCTTCCACGATGATGTCGTGGTCGCGGCCCAGCCATTGGAAGGCGGTGTCCACCGTGCCAATCTTCTCGCCGGAAGCCGCCCAGGCAGCTCCAGGAGCTGCGGCCAGCAGCAGGGCGCCTGCCACATGGGTCACCAGGGTAGCCGCCAGCGCAGCGGGCGCACGGGGAGAAAGCCAGCGCGCCATCATGCGGCAGTGCCCGCGTCAGCGCAGCGCTGGGCCAAGTGGGCGAGTGCTTCTTCCACCTGATCGACCAACACCAGGCATAAATCGCCTGGCTGCAAACGTGCCAGGGCCGTGTCGATGGCGATGAATTCGCCACGAATTTCTTCGATGTGTTGGGTGCGTGCCGCGCCGGCCAGCCCCTCGCGCAGCAGGGCCATCACCTCGCCGTCGGCTCGGCCACGCTGGGCCGCGTCCTGGTAGAGGATCACATCGTCGAAGGCGGCACCCAGGATGACGGTCTGGTCGCGGATGTCTTCGTCACGGCGATCACCCGCGCCGCTGATCACCACGCTGCGGCGTTTGCCGGGCAGGGCGTCCACGGCGCCCACCAGGGCGCGCATGGCGTCCGGGTTGTGGCCGTAGTCGGCAATCACGGTGGCGCCCCGGTAGTCCATGATGTTGAAGCGGCCGGGTGCGTTGTCGCTGTCGTTCACAAAGCCCGACAGGCCGCGGCGGATGGTCTGCCACGGCATGCCCACGCCCCAGGCGGCGGCCACGGCGGCCATCACGTTCTCAACCTGGAAGCCGATCTTGCCGTTGCGCGTGATGGGCACGTCGCGCAGGTGGATGGTCTCGCGCCAGGAACCTTCCGAAGCCACGATGGAGTCGCCGTCCACATACACGGTGCGGTGGCCCTGCGCGCGGTGCGTGGCCATCACGGGGTGGTGGCGGTCGCTGGCAAAGAAGATGATCTTGCCGGGGCAAGCGGGTGCCATGGCCGCCACGATGGGGTCGGCGGCGTTGAGCACGCCGTAGCCCGTGGTGGCCACGTTCTGCACGATCACGCGCTTGAGCACGGCCAGGTCTTCCACCGTGGTGATGTAGTTCAGGCCCAGGTGGTCGCCTGCGCCGATGTTGGTGACCACGGCCACTTGGCAGCGGTCAAAGCCCAGGCCTTCGCGCAGGATGCCGCCACGCGCGGTCTCGAACACGGCGGCGTCCACCTCGGGGTGCAGCAGCACGTTGCGGGCGCTCTTGGGGCCGCTGCAGTCACCGCTGTCGATCTGGCGGCCGTTCACGTAAACGCCGTCGGTGTTGGTCATGCCCACACGCAGGCCCTGGGCGGTGAACAGGTGCGCGATCAGGCGGGCAGTGGTCGTCTTGCCGTTGGTGCCGGTGACGGCCACCACAGGGATGCGCCCATCGTCGCCATGGGCGTAGAGCTTGTCGACCATGGCCTGGCCCACGTTGCGGGGCTTGCCGTAGCTGGGCGCCAGGTGCATGCGCAGGCCGGGGGCGGCGTTCACCTCCACAAAGCCGCCGCCTTGTTCTTCGAGGGGGCGCAGCACGGTCTCGGCCACCATGTCCACGCCGCAGATGTGCAGGCCCACCATCTGGGCGGCGGCAATGGCGCGGGCAGCCACTTCAGGGTGCACGTCGTCCGTCACGTCGGTGGCGGTTCCGCCAGTGGAGAGGTTGGCGTTGTTGCGCAGGATGACGCGCTGGCCCTTGGCGGGCACGGAGTCGGGCGTCAGGTTCTGCGCGGCCAGGCGGGCCACGGCAATGTCGTCCAGGCGGATCTTGGTGAGCGACGTGGCGTGGCCTTCGCCGCGGCGGGGGTCCTGGTTGACCACATCCACCAGTTCGCGCACGGTGTGCTGGCCGTCACCCAGCACCTGCGGGGGCTCGCGGCGCGCGGCCGCCACCAGTTGGTCACCCACCACCAGCAGGCGAAAGTCGTGGCCAGGCAGGAAGCGCTCGACCATCACCGTGCCGTATTCGGCGGCGGTTTTGTAGGCTTCTTCCAGCTGGGCACGGTCGGTGATGTTGACCGTCACGCCCTTGCCCTGGTTGCCGTC
>DFQQ01000027.1:133946-185906 GCA_002377855.1 Acidovorax delafieldii
CTCGGCGGCCTGGATGCGGCGCTGCTTGGAGCCCCAGCCAAACTGCACCAAGCTGCCGCGCGTGAGGCGGCGGTACGGGATGCCTCGGGCCACGGCGGCCTCGACGATGGAGCCCGTGCTGGGGCCCAGGCGCTCATCTTCGTCCAATTCGCGCAGGTCGGCCACGGCCTTGTCGGCATCGAAGCTGCCATGGCCCAGCGCGGCCTGCACCAGTTGCTGGGCGTCTTCAAAGGCCTTGCGGCCCACGGCCTCTTCGCTGTATTCCACAACGACCTGGTACACCCCCGCATCGGTCGTGGCCGTTGTGCGTGCAAACGTCACCGGGCAGCCGGCCTGGGCCTGCAGTGCGAGGGCTGCAGTCTGCAGCACATGGGCCAGCGAGATGTCCGTGTCGCCGCCCTCAGGGTGCAGCACGCCGATGGCAGGAAACAAGGCGCGCAGGCGGTCTTCAAAGCCGGCCATCTTGCCGATGGCGCGCTCGGTTTCGCTACAGGTCACCACGGCCTCGATGGCCATGTGGCGGCTCCAGAGGTTGGGGCCACGCAGGGCCCGGGTGCGGGTTACATCCATGGAAATTCTCTCTTTATGTTCCGTCAGTGCGCCGTGCGCTCGGGTGTCATCGCGTGCAACAAAAGGGGGGCTGCGGCCGCTCAGTGCGCGCTCAGCGTGCTCACGCTGGCGGGGCGGGTGCTGGCGGGCGCCTGTAGCTCGGGCTCGAAGGTCTTGATGCCTGCGCCGATGAGATCGGGGGCAATGTCCAGGGCCCAAGCGGCGCCGATGGCGGCCAGCAGGGCGTCGGTGTCGGGCACCACGGCGTTTCGGCCAAAGGTCAGCTCGTCCAGTGTGCCCAGCACATGTTCTGAGGCACCGGTGGCCAATACCACGTAGCCTTTTTTCAGCAGCACGGCACGGCCATTGCTGTTGGCACGGTGCTCCACGATGGCGGGCAGCGTGGCGTCCTGGGCATAAAGCACCACGTCACCATCGCACAGCGGGGCCAGGGCGGCCACCTGCTCAATGGCCGCGTTGAGGACGGCAGCGCCGTCATCCAGCACCACATCCACCTGGGTGCGCAGCACCTTGGTCATCTGGTCTTGCTCATGCACGTCGAATTCGGCCAGCAATTCCATTCCATCCATGTCGGTGACCACGCCCACCTTGCAGCGGTCGTAGGCCAGTCCGTCGCGCAAGATCGTGCGGGCATCGTTCTCGATCACCGCTGCCTGCACCATCTGGTTCATCAGCAAGCGGTGGGCAGCTTCCCAATGAGCGCTGTCGGCAGCTTCGACGCGGCGGCGGTCCAGGAACAGGCCATCGCGGCAAGCCAGGCCGGTGTGGTGACCGCCCAGGTGCAGCAACCATGCCACAACGCGGGCAATGGTGGCTGTTTCGCGGGTGCCGGCCACCCCCACTACGGGGACGCGGCCCGCGGTGCCGTCCTGGTGTTCTTCGGCAGGGAAGAGATGCTCTGCAATGGCCTGCCCCACTGGGCGGGGTGCGCCCACCGCGGGCTTCAGGTGCATCAGCAGGCCGGGCCCTGCGTTGACTTCGACAATGGCCCCGCCCTGGGTATGCAGCGGCTTGCTGATGTCTTGCGCCACCATGTCGATGCCTGCAATGTCCAGGCCCACCACCTTGGCGGCAAGCTGGGCGATGTACGCCACTTCGGGGTGCACGTCATCGGTGCAGTCCACCGCCACGTTGCCGTTGCGCTGTATGACCACTTGCCGGCCCGCCGCAGGGATGGAGTCCGCTTCCAGGTCCTGGCGCTTCAGTTCCAGCTGCACCTTCGTGTCCGTCGCAAGGTCGATGATTTCGAGCGGGTACTCTTCTTCGTAGCCCCGGCGAGGATCGGAGTTGAGCTGGCTGTCGATGAGTTCCTTGACGGTGGAGCGACCATTGCCGGTGATGCTCACCACTTCGCCACGCGCGGCCGCCACCACCTTGCCGCCCACCACGAGAATGCGGTGCTCGTCGCCAGGGATGAAGCGCTCCACCATCACATCGCTGCCTTCGGGGTAAGCCACGTGGTACGCCGCTTCGATATCTTCCTTCTTGCGCAGGTCCAGCGTCACGCCACGGCCATGGTTCCCGTCCGATGGTTTGACCACCACAGGCAGGCCGATGTCCTGGGCAGCTTCCCAGGCTTCTTCGGGGCTGTTGACCACCTGGCCTTCAGGGATGGGCACGCCGCAGGCCTTGAGCAGGCTCTTGGTGAGGTCTTTGTCGCTGGCGATGCCTTCCGCAATTGCGCTGGTGCGTTCGGTCTCAGCTGTCCAGATGCGACGCTGGCTTGCGCCGTAGCCCAACTGCACCAGGTTGCCATCGTTGAGGCGTATGTGTGGAATGCCCCGGTCTGTGGCGGCGGTAACGATGCAGGCGGTGCTGGGGCCAAGGTACTGGTCGTCGACCTCGGTGCGCACGCGGGCCACGGCGGCTTGTACGTCAAACGGCTCATCATTGATGGCTGCCATGATGAGACGGTGCCCCTGTGCCAGAGCCACGCGGGCCACCTGCTCGTCACGGGCGCGGAACACCATGCGGTAGACACCGCGCACTGATGTGCTGCGCGTTTGTCCAAAACCGGTGGGCATGCCCGACAGATTCAGCAGCTCGATGACGATGTGCTCCAGCACGTGGCCGCACCAGGTGCCTTCTTGCAAGCGCTGCAGGAAGCCTCCGCGCTCGCCCACGCCGCAGTGGTGCTCGACCAATGCCGGCAGCCAGGTCGTAAGGCGCTCGGTGAACCCGGGCAGCGTGTTGGAAGGGTGGTCTTCCAGCACTCCAAGGTCCAGCCAGACTTCCAGCGCGGGGCGGTAGGTCCAGATGTTGGGGCCACGCAGGTAGTTGATGCGAAGCAGTTGGATGTCGTCGATTTTTGCCATGGATCGGAGCGGTTCAGAGACACCGGACGGGCCGGACAGGGTTGCAATTGTGCGCCCGGTTGGGCTGGAAATTGACGGGACGGTGAGAGTAAGAACCTGTTTGCAATCTTTTCGGGTTGCACAAGTACCGTGCGGAGGCGGGCTGCAACGCCGCAGACCGCAAGGCAAAGCACTTGTTCGAAGGGCTGGGGTGCGCTCTGGCGATTGAACGCCCCGGCTGCTTGCGTGGGCATGCGCCCATGCAGCGCACCGGGGGCAGCCAGTCATCCCGATCGCGCACCAATGCGTTCCTCCAAAAGATCGTAAACAGGTTCCAGGTGGCGGCTTTCGTTGGCGTCCCGGGTTTCGGTCAAAATTCCTGCATCTGCACAGCCCGCGGTTTTGTACTGCCAGCTGCGGAAAACACGAAGAATATGCAACATCACCATTCTGTAGACGCCTCGGGTGTCTTTTCTGGCCCATCGGGGGCCGATTTGCGGGCCATGCTCGCGTCCCATGAGAACGTGCTGGCCGCGTTACAGGTTGACCTGAGCGGGGATTTACGCTTTGCCAGCGGGTGGGTGGTGGTCACTTCTGCCCGGTTGCTTGCTTGCGATGCGGGCACCACGACCTGGCAGTCCTGGCCCCTGGGCGAAGGGTTGTTGCTTCGGCTGCAGGACCACGGCGGGGTGGGGACTCTGGAACTGCATTCCCCCCAGGAACGCTTGGCGTTTTGGCGGTTCACCTTGGGCCACCATCCCCAGGCCTTGCGGCTGATGCAGCGTTTTGATCAGCAACGGGCCCAGAGCTTCGACCCTGCCGCCGTCGCGCAGGAAGTGGACGAGCCCGCATGCCCTGTCTGTCACACCCCCTTGCCGCCTGATACAGACGAGTGCCCCGCCTGCGCACGCGCCCAGCCGCCGCAAACATCTACTTGGGTGCTGCTGCGCCTGTGGCGCTTCGCGCGGCCCTATCGCAAGCAACTGGCGGCAGGCTTTGCGCTGACGATGGCCTCCACAGCGGCGACGCTCGTGCCGCCTTACCTCACCATCCCGCTGATGGACGATATTCTGATTCCCTACCAGAACGGTCAGCAAATCGAAGCCAGCCTGGTCTTGATGTACCTGGGCGGGCTGCTGCTGGCGGCCCTGGCCGCCTGGGGGCTGTCATGGGCACGCACCTACATCCTGGCATTGGTATCCGAGCGCATTGGCGCCGACTTGCGCACCACCACGTACGAGCATTTGCTGCGCCTTTCGCTGGACTACTTTGGCGGCAAGCGCACGGGCGACCTGATGGCACGCATTGGCTCGGAAACCGACCGCATCAACGTCTTCCTGTCGCTGCATGCGCTGGATTTCGTGACCGACGTGCTCATGATCTGCATGACCGCGGCCATCCTGTTTTCCATCAATCCCTGGCTGGCGCTGGTCACGCTGGTCCCCTTGCCGTTCATTGGCTGGATGATTCACACCGTGCGCGACCGCCTGCGGACTGGCTTTGAGAAGATTGACCGCGTGTGGTCCGAAGTGACGAATGTGCTGGCCGACACCATTCCGGGCATCCGCGTGGTGAAGGCCTTTGCCCAGGAAAAACGCGAAGCCCAGCGCTTTCGCGACGCCAACCAGCACAACCTGGAAGTGAACGACAAGCTCAACAAGACCTGGAGCCTGTTCACGCCAACCGTGTCGCTGCTGACTGAAATTGGTTTGCTGGTGGTTTGGGCGTTCGGCATCTGGCTGGTGTCGCGCAACCAGATCACGGTGGGCGTTCTCACGGCGTTCATTGCCTACATTGGCCGGTTTTACGGCCGGCTCGATTCCATGAGCCGCATCGTCTCGGTCACGCAGAAGGCCGCAGCAGGCGCCAAGCGCATCTTTGACATCCTGGACCACGTCAGCAACGTGCCCGATCCGGCCCAGCCCGTGAAGGTGGACAAGATCGCAGGCTCGATCACCATGCAGAACGTTGGCTTTCGCTACGGCAGCCGCGCGGTCATCAAGGGGCTGGATCTGGAGATCCGTGCGGGCGAGATGATCGGGCTGGTTGGGCACAGCGGCTCGGGCAAAAGCACGCTGGTCAATTTGATCAACCGCTTCTACGACGTGAGTGATGGCTCCATCCAGGTCGACGGCATCGACATCCGCCGTTTTGCGGTGGCGGACTACCGCCGCCACATCGGGCTGGTGTTGCAAGAGCCTTTCCTGTTTTTTGGCACCATCGCCGAGAACATTGCGTATGGCAAACCCGATGCCTCGCGCGAAGAAATTGTGGCGGCAGCCCGTGCCGCCCATGCGCACGAATTCATCCTGCGCCTGCCGCACGGCTACGACTCGCTGGTGGGTGAGCGGGGCCAGGGGCTGTCGGGCGGCGAGCGCCAGCGCATCTCGATCGCCCGCGCGTTGCTGATCGACCCTCGCATCCTGATCCTGGACGAAGCCACTTCAGCCGTGGACACCGAGACCGAGAAAGAAATCCAGAAAGCGCTGGACAACTTGGTGCAAGGCCGTACCACCATTGCCATTGCCCACCGCCTGTCCACCCTGCGCAAGGCCGACCGCCTGGTGGTGATGGACCGTGGCGAGGTGGTGGAAATAGGGCCCCATGACCAACTCATGGAAAAACAGGGCGCCTATTGGCGTCTGTATGAAGCGCAGGCGCGCCGTGCGGAAGAAGATGCGCAGGCCGCTGGCGTCGTCATTGACAGCAGCCTGTTGCATCCAGCCCACCCCGCCGGCAACTCTTGAGCCAACAGAGAAAACCATGACTTTGCAAGATCTTTCCTCTGCTGCCATGACTGCTGCTGTCTCGGTGCAACTGCACCGCAACCCGCACGGGCGTTTGGTGCTCACCACCCCTGACGGTACCGCGCACGAAGGGGTGATGCCCGTGCGTGCTTTTCCTATTGCTGCGCCCAACGAAGGTCTGTCCCTGGTGGGCGCGGATGGACATGAACTGCTGTGGGTGGACCGCGTTGATGCACTGCCCGCACCACAGCGGCAGCTGGTGGAAGAAGAGCTGGCGGTGCGTGAATTCGTCCCGACCATCGAAAAAATCGTCGCAGTCTCCAGCTTTTCCACGCCCAGTACGTGGGACGTGGTGACGGACCGAGGCGCGGCGCGCCTGGTTCTGAAGGCCGAAGAGGATATTCGCCGCCTTGCGGGCCGGACCCGGCTGCTGATTGCCGCGGGCGAAGGCGCTCAGTTCAAGGTGCCCGACACCACGGCGCTGGACAAGCACTCCCGAAAGCTGCTTGAACGCTTTCTATGAGTTGGGCGGGTAGAGGGTTAAAAACTAGGGGTAAACCCTTGTTTTCGTGAAATAGGTGAAAAAGGGCTCAACTTGCCCTTCTTTTTGCCGAAATGAATTACGAAGAAGGTGGTAAAGCCACCTGCATTTTTCATTTCATCACGGGCCACTGCCATGCAAATGCCACCTGTCGACCGATCGCCGAGTTGGCGTCCTCAGGGCGCTGATTTGTATTCCACTGGTGCCTCAGGCGCCCCGCAGGTGCGCCCCATCAACGCGCCCAACCCCGTCGAGTCCACCGATCGGCTTGGACAAGGCGCTGTCGTACGCGAGCCCGACAAGCCGTCGGCCCCCGACACGCTCAATCGGGACTGGACGGAGGTCAAAAAGAAAGAAACGGTGGAGGAGCCGCCCGAACCTCCCAAGGAACCGATCTACAAACAACTGCTGGAGTTGATCCAGTCAATGTGGCGGGCCAGCGGCAGCGCGGTGGAGATGGCGCAGGACATCAACAAGATCACCCAGCAAGAACGGCTGGCCCAGCAGGTGAAGAAAGAGGATCTGACGTACTCGGACCCCAAGATCAAACGCACTTCTGGTCTTTGAGAACTTCGTTACATCTTCTCGGGATGGCGCAAATTCCCGGGGGTTAATTGCTGGACTGCAACAATGCAGACCGGCCAGCAAGGCACTTGCCAGTGGGTGTTAACGAAAACGAGTGACTGAACGCCCCGCGCTGCTCGCGTCGAACCCATGCGTCGCGCCCGAGGCCATCCACTCATCCCCCGATTCCAGCCCACGCGACCGCCAACACGACCGCAAACAGTTCTAACAGCTGGGTCCTATTCTGGCCACGGGGTGTGCAACAGCCGCTGGCACAGGCCGGTCCCCCTGTGGGGCGAAATGCCGCTAGGACTCTCTGCACGAATCACCGCGCCGTGTCCCTTGCGGTTTCGGGCGGTCTGCGGCGTTGCAAATACTCGCCATCGCCACGGCTATTGCTGCGTTTTGCGCCTTGCAGCCCATCCTGATCCGCAGTGCACACTCGCCGCTCGACTCGTGCAGAGGTCCCTAGGGCTTGGGCACCGGTTTACTCCGCCTTGTTCGTCGGCGCTGGACTGGGCGGCACGGTGCCGTTGTGCGTGCTCTCAGCCCGAGCGGCTTTTTGGCGGTCGCGCTCGGCGCGGTACTTGACGGCAAATTCTCGGACTTCCTCGTACGACACGTAGTTGTCGTGGTCGGTGTCGGCGTCGTCGAACGCGGCCGAAAGTCGCGGAAACAGCTTCACCTCGGTGCGGCTGAGCTTGCCGTCTTTGTTGAAGTCCAGCATTTTGAAGTCACGCATGGCCTTGACTTCACCCTTGGTGGGACCGGCCTCCTGAGTGTGCGAAGCTGCCCGCGTGGGAGCAGGGGCCTCCTGCGCCGAGGCGCCTGTGCCCAGCAGCGCTGCGCCGCAAAACAGCAATGTCCGTAAAGAAAGCAAGAGCGTGCTCCTGGGGAGTGGTGCAGTGCACATGGGGCAGTCCATGGTGTTTACAACCGCGCCTGCGCAAGTTTCACCAAACGTTTCCACGCTTCACATGCCTTTGCAAAGTCTCAGCGCTTGCGCTCACGCCGCGAAAGCGGGGCAACCACCATTACCGGCGCATTGGCGATCCCCGCGCGGACGTGCCCGGACGGGACGTGCAGCGCCGCGGATGTGACATGGCCTGTCTGGTCATCAAAGAAAAAATCGGGTTCGAACTCGCGCAGGAACGGGCCTTTTTCCAGCCCGCCCAGAAACATGGCTTCGTCCACTGCCAGGTTCCACTTCATCAAGGTGTTGATGGCGCGCTCGTGGGCAGGGGCGCTGCGGGCCGTGACCAGCGCGATGCGCAAGCGCATGCCGGAGGCGCCCGCCTGCTGCTGCAACTGGTGCAGCGCCGCCAGCAGGGGTTTGAACGGCCCGCCCGACAGAGGCAGTGCCGCCTTGCTGATCTCATGCGTCTGGAAGGCTTCCAGCCCTTCGGCTTGGTACACCCGCTCGGCTTCGTCGGAAAACAGCACGGCGTCTCCGTCAAAGGCAATGCGCAACTCGTGCGGGTAGTCCACACCCGCAGCCACCGATTCGGTGAGCACGCGGGCGGCCGGAAAACCCAGCGCCAGGGCCTCGCTCACGTCCTGCTCATTAGCCGACAGGAACAGGTGCGCCCCCAGGGGCCGCAGGTAGCGGAAGGGGTCGCGCCCCTGGGTGAAAACGCCACGCTCAAGCGGCAGCCCTGCTTCCTTGGCCGAGCGGAAAATCCGCAGGGCACTGACCGGGTCATTGCGCGAGAGGATGACTACCTCCACGCGCCGGGCCTGATCGGTGTTGAAGGCCAGGAGTTTTTTGACGAGTTGGAAGGCCACCCCGGGCTTGGCTGGCACCTGCAGCCGGGCCTGTTGCAGCTCCATGTACGGGCGCGGGTCCAGCGGGTCAAAAATCCGGTTCTCCTCCTCAAAATCGAACAGGGCGCGCGACGAGATTGCCACCACCAATTTGTCGTCCAGCGTTACAGCCATGGTGTGATTCTCTGCCGGTGGCGTTATTTGACGAAGCGGTTGAGCTCAATGATGGGCTGCATCACGGCCAGCACGATGGTCATCACGATCAGGCCCATTCCCACGATCAGCAGGGGCTCGAGAATCGTGGCCAGTTGCAGTGAGCGGCGCTGCACTTCGGTCGATATTTGCGTGGCCGCGCGCTGCAGCATCAGGGGCAATTGCCCGGTTTGCTCGCCCAGGCGGGCAAACATGGACACCAACCCCGGAAAGCGCTTTTTCTGAGCGAGCGCCGAGGCCAGCGGCGCGCCCTCGCGCACAAGGACCAGTGCATCCAGTGCATCGGCGCGCATGGCGCGGTTGTTGAGGGTTTCTGCGGCTGCCTGCAGGGCCTTCAAGATAGGCACGCCCGCACCCGCCAGCATGGCCAGCGTGCCCGCAAAGCGCGCCGCGTTGTAGCCGCGGGCCAGTTTGCCAACCAGAGGGAGGTTGAGCCAGGCGGCGTCAAATTTTTCGCGAAAAGACTCAAAAGTCAAGGCCCAGCGTGCGCCAGCAGCTATTAAAACAAGAGCAATCAGCATCACCCAGCCATAATTGCGGACGATGGAGCTGATGGTCAGCATCATCACCGTGAGGAACGGCAGCGCCCGTTTGGTGCCTGCGAAGACGCTGGCCACCTGAGGCACCACGTAGCCCACCAGGAACAACACGATGACGATGGCCACCACCGTCACGATGGCCGGGTAAAGCGCTGCGCCGATGAGCTTGGCCTTGAGGGCCTGCCGGTCTTCCAGGTCGTCCGCCAGCTTTTCCAGCACCATGCCCAGATCGCCGCTGTGTTCGCCCGCTCCAATCACGGCACAGTAAATGTCTGAAAACTCCCGGGGGTGCTGGCCCAGTGCGCGAGCAAAAGTGGAGCCGGCATTCACTTCAGCCCGCAATGCAGCCACCAGATGGCTTTGGCGGTCATCATCGGCCTCTTCGCTCAAGGCAGTAAGGGCGCGCTCCAGCGGCAGGCCCGACGACACCAGCCCGGCCAGTTGCCGCGTCCACACTGCCAACGATGTCGCGCTGAACACCGGGCGGGTCAACAGGCGCTGGCCCAGGGGGGTGCCCCCACCCGCCGTGGTTTGCCCCGTCTGCACCAGCTCCACCGTCATGGGCACCAAGGCTTGGGCACGCAGCATGCTGCGTGCCGCCTTGGCGGTGTCGGCCTCCAGCAGGCCTTTGCGGGTCTGGCCCTGGGCGTCCAGGGCTTCAAAAGAAAAAGCGGGCATGAATCTGTGGCAAGCGATGTCGAGTGGTAGAGGGGGCGCAGGCGGGCATTGCGACGCCTGCGATGGTAGCCGCTTGGTGTGAACACTGGTGCGGGCCGGCGCTTTCGCAGAACGGGGTTGTGCCCGCACAATGCAACCGGGCCTGCCGCGCACCGTGGCGGGTGGCATTCATTTCACACACCAGGAGTGAGTCATGCTCAAACGCAAAGTGGGACTTGTTACCGGCGCTTCGTCGGGCATTGGCCGCGCCATCGCACTGCAGTGGGCCCGCGAGGGCGCCCAGGTGGTGGTGTCGGATGTGAACACCGCCGCCGGGGAAGAAGTGGTGGCGTTGGCGCGTGCGCAGGGGGGCGATGCGCTTTTTGTTGCCGCCGATGTGGGCAGCGCCACTGACTGCGAAGCGCTGGTCCAACGCACGGTGGAGCACTTTGGCCGCCTGGACCTTGCCTGCAACAACGCGGGCATTGGCGGGCCGCAGGCCCTCACGGCAGACTACCCGCTCGATGGCTGGGCGCAAGTCATCAACATCAACCTCTCGGGCGTGTTCTACGGCATGAAGTACCAGATTGCCGCGATGCTGCAAGGCGGCGGCGGCTCCATCGTGAACGTGGCGTCCATTTTGGGGGCGGTGGGTTTCGCCTCGGCGCCCGCCTATGCGGCCGCCAAGCACGGGGTGGTCGGGCTCACGCAGACGGCTGCGCTGGAATACAGCGCCCAGGGCGTGCGCATCAATGCCGTAGGGCCGGCGTTCATCCACACCCCCATGATCAGCGGGCTGGAGGCCAACGCCGCGGTCAACAGCATGCTGGTGGGCTCACACCCCATCGGCAGGCTGGGCCAGCCAGAGGAAGTGGCCGAACTGGTGACCTGGCTGGCCTCTGACAGGGCTTCCTTCGTGACCGGTGCCTACTACCCGGTGGATGGCGGCTACCTCGCGCGCTGAGCATCCTTGCGTTGACGCGCAGGCATTCGCAGTGCTGCATTCCTTCCGAGCCGTGCTTTCAGCACCCCAGAGGGCGTTCAATGCGTGGCGGTCTCGCTGCGTCCCATGGCGCTGTGGGCCTGGGCTGCAATGTCCAGCGACCGCAGGCGCAGCGCGGGGTCGTACACGTCGCAGACCACAATCAGCTCGTCGGCCCCCGTGTCGTGGGCCAGCTTGGTGAGGCCGTCCCGCACGGTGTCGGGCCCTCCGATCACAGCGGCGGCCAGAAAATCGGCAATGGCGGCACGCTCCTGCGGCTGCAAGCGCGCCGCAAAGTGCTCGACCGGCGGCTGCAGGCTCAGGCGGTTGCCGGTGAGAATGCCCAGCACCCGCTGGTAGGTGCTGCTGGCCAAGTACTCGGCCTCTTCATCCGTGGGCGCGGCAATCAACGGCACGCCAATGGCCACATAAGGCTTGGGCCACGCGGCCGAAGGTCGGTAGAGATTGCGGTACAGATCAATCGCCTGGTGCAGCAGGCGCGGCGCAAAATGCGAGGCAAAGGCGTAAGGCAACCCCTCTTGCGCTGCCAGCTGGGCTGAAAACAGGCTGGAGCCCAGCAGCCAGATGGGCACATTGGTGCCAGCACCGGGCGTGGCCACCAGGCGCTGACCCGGCTGGGCGGGCGCCAACAGGCGCTGCAGTTCGGCCACATCCTGCGGAAAGTCGTCTGCCGTCTCCATGCGGCTGCGGCGCAAGGCCCGCATGGTGGCCGGGTCCGTGCCTGGCGCGCGGCCCAGGCCCAGGTCGATGCGGCCGGGGTACAACTCTGCCAGCGTGCCAAAGGCTTCGGCCACGACCAGCGGGGCGTGGTTGGGCAGCATGACGCCGCCAGAGCCCACACGGATGCGCGAGGTGCCACCCGCGATGTGGCCCACCAGCACCGCCGTGGCCGAGCTGGCAATGCCCGGCATGTTGTGGTGTTCAGCCAGCCAGTAGCGTACAAAACCCAGCTTTTCGGCGTGCTGGGCGGTGCGCAGCGCAATCTGCAGCGCCTCGGACACGGTGCCGCCTTCGCGGACGGCAACCAGATCGAGCATGGACAGTGCGGGGCGGCGGGGGGCGGTGGCTGTATTCATTGCACCATTGTCTGCCTGCACGGCACAGTCTGCTTGGCCGGCCGGGGTGCCGCTGCCGCCTGCGGGGTTGCTGTGGCGCCCAAAAGCACGGGGGTGCATTTTTTTGATAGCCAAAAGCCGGCTTGCGATACAAAATGTTTCACAGAGTGGCTTGGCCGTGGGCGCCCATAGCTTCTCCTCCCGTCATCAACCGAGGCAAGGCATGGGTTTTTTCAGCCGTTTTTTCAAAATCCGCGAGCAGGACCCTGATAGCGCAGAAACCACCTGGGCCATGGAAGACAACGGAAGCGAGCTGGTGCTGGACCCGGAATACGCAGCGACGCTGATGACCGAGCTGGACCTGGATGCTGCCATTGCCAGCCATGAGGCGTGGCGCCAGCAGCTGGGCGACCTGGTGCAAGGCCGCTCGGGAGAAGTGCCGCAGGTCGAGCCCATCTGCAGCGCAGACCGGTGTGACCTGGGGCGCTGGCTGGGCGGCACCGGGCGGCTGCGGCTGGGGCACTATCCGGCGTTTGACATGCTTGTAGCGCGCCACCAGTACTTTCACCAGCAAGCTGCGGGCGTGATTGAACTGCTGCGTGCGGGAGAGCAGCCCAAGGCGCAGCACGTGTTCAACACGAGTTGTCGCCATGCATCCAACCAGGTGCTGCTGCTGCTCAAGGAGCTCAAGCGCGGGTTGGGCTGATAGGCTGGGGGCGGCACCCCAGTTCAGGGTGTGGCCGGCGGGGGCAGGTCAGTTTGCCAACCCGCATCGGTGAGCAGGTCCATGGCGCGGCTGCCTCCTTGCGGGAAGTGGATCTCGGTGCCCAGAGGTACTTCCAGTGTGGGCAACAGGTCCCTCAGCAGGGCGCGGGCGTTCTCCAATGGCGGGGTGGCGCTGATGTCGATGCGCATGAACGCCGCCAGCCGTGTGCCGTCGGCGCGCGGTGCCCCCAGCGAATCGCCCCAACCCAGCACCAGGCCTGCACCAGCAGCGCGCAGTGCCTGGTCCATCTGCTCTTCGCGCTGGTGCACAGGGTCGCGCACGGTGCGGCGGCCCAGCGGGATCTTCACGAACATGAATTCGGGTCGCTCATCGGTTCGGGGCTGGAGTGTGTTCACGATGTGCGGTGCTGAATGGAAAGACGGTTTGGAGCGCTGGGCGCAAAGTGTGCGTGAAAAACAAACACCCAAGAGCCACGCGGTCGGCTTGCAAGGCGGTGTGGGCGCATAAGGCCCCTAATAACTGCGCCCGCCTTTGTACATCGCATGCTGGCGGCGGTTGAGCGTGGCGGCTTCGCCCAGGCGGCCCATGGCGGCGCCAGCGTGGGCATGGGTGATGGCCAGGCCCAAGCCGTCGGCCGCGTCAGTGCCAGGCAGGCCCGGCAGTTGCAGCAGGCGGCGCACCATCTCCTGCACCTGGCTCTTGGCCGCGCGGCCATGGCCCACCACGGCTTTTTTCATCTGCAGCGCGGTGTACTCGGCCACCGGCAGGTTGCTTGCCACCAGGGCGGTGATGCAGGCGCCCCGTGCTTGGCCCAGCAGCAGGGTGGACTGGGGGTTGACGTTGACGAACACGATTTCCACCGAGGCCACATCGGGCTCGTAGCGCGCCGCCACCTCGCTGATGCCATCAAACAAAATCTTGAGGCGGCCGGGCAGGTCGCCCAGTGCCAGCGTCGTGGTGCGGATGGTGCCGCTGGCCACATAGCTGAGCTTATGGCCGTCCATGTCCACCACGCCAAAACCGGTGGTCTGCAGGCCGGGGTCAATCCCTAAAATGCGCATTTGCTATTGAATTTATAGCTGCTGGCGCTTTTGTTTAAAGCGCCAGAGGCCGTTTTTATTGAAGTCCGAAGTACCACCGGGCCGAATGAAAGAACACGGGCGCTGCGAAACACAGCGCGTCCACCCGGTCGAGAAGCCCCCCCGCACCGGTGACCGACATGCCCTGCATGCCCCAGCTGGTCACGCCGCGGTCGCGCTTGAGGGCCTTCATCACCAAATGCCCCAGGCTGCCCGCAAAGCACGCCAGCAGCGCCATGCCCAGGGCCTGGCCCGGCTTGAAGGGCGTGATGAACGACAGCAGTCCGCCCGCCAGCCCGCCAGCGGCCACACCGGCCAGCCAGCTCGCCCACTGAAAGCTCTGGCTCACCTGCGGGGCCACCGGCTTGTGCGGAAAGCGCCGCCCCAGCAGGTGCTGCACCAGCATGCAGGTCTGCACCACAAACACCAGGTAGAAGACCAGGAACGCGCCCTTCTCGCGGTAACCCGGAAAGTCCAGGAGCAGCAGCGCGGGCACATGGCTCATGCCGTACACGCAGACCATGATGCCCCACTGCAGCTTGGCGTTGCGCTCCAGAAAGCGCTCGGGGTCGTTGGCCAGCGCGCTCACCACCGGCAGGGCCAGGAACACGTACACCGGGATGAACACCGTGAACAGGTCAAACATCTTGCTGCCCACGATCCAGAACTGCAGCGGGAGCACCACGAAGAACGCCAGCACCAGGCTGCGGTGGTCGCCCCGCCGGGTCGGCGACAGCGTGATGAATTCGCGCAGCGCAAAAAAGCCGACAACGGCAAACAGCACGGTGGCCACCGTGTCGCCCAGCGCCCAGCCAATCCAGAACACCGTGGCCATCACCCACGAGGTCTTGAGCAGCCCCCAAAAGCGCTTGACCTCCTGCGCGTGAGCGTCGGCCAGCGGGTCGCCGCTGGCGTGCTCGCGCAGCGACCGGGCGAAGCCCCATGCCGTGGCCAGGGAAAGCACCCCGAACATGACGATGAACAAGGCCCCGATCTGCTGCGAAGGGGTGAGATTGCGCAAAAAACTGTTCATGTGGGGGTCCGATGCTCGGCAAATTCAGTGCGGTCACAGGCCAGGGGCGCTGCTCCTGTCAGGGGCGCCGAGCAAAGGCCGAAGCGGGCTACGCCGCCCCGCAGCGAAGGCGGCGTCTTCCCTTGGGCGGCAGGCACGAAGCGGCTGCGCAGGGGCTTCATTTCATACCTCGCGCAGGTCCATCACCGCGCGGCGGGCGCGGTCCAGAAAAGGGCGGCGCTCCTCGCCCGGCGCGAGCGCGACCGGCGCACCAAAAGTCACAGAGCACAGGATGGGCACGGGCACCACTTCGCCCTTGGGCATGACCCGCTGGACATTGTTGATCCACGCGGGCACGAGCACCACGTGAGGAAACATCTGCGCCAGCTTGAACAGGCCGGATTTGAAGGGCTGCGGCTCATCACCGTGGCCGCGCGTGCCTTCCGGGAAGATCACGATCGAGTCGCCACTCTCCAGTGCGCGCACCAGCGGAGTGAGCGGGTCGGTTGCGGGCAGTGCAGCGCGCAGCGCTTCGGGGCTCTGGGCAGCGTGCGCGGCCTGTGGCGCGGGGTCGGGGCCGCCGGCCGCGGCAGTCTCTACAGCAGCCTCAGGAGCGGGCGCGTTGCTGGCCGCCCCGGCCGTGGAAGGCGCAGCCCGTGCAGGACCGGCCTGCCGGTCCACATAGACGGCGTTGAACACGGCGGTGGTGATCCATTGCTTGAAGGGCGTCTTGGTCCAATAGTCCTTGGCGGCGATGGGGCGGGTGATGCTGCGCAACTCTTCGGGCAGCGCAGCCCAGATCAGCACCATGTCGGCGTGGCTCTGGTGGTTGGCAAAGTAGATGCGCTGCTCGGCCTTGGGCGGGCAGCCGTACCAGCGCGCCTGGGAACCCGTGAGAAAACGCACCACGCCGAGCAGAAAGTAACTCATTAACTTGGCAAGCATGGCGGGGATGATACGGGCAGGACCGGCGCACGGTGCGTGCCGCTGGCCGACCCTAGAATGCGGTCCCGGCCTTGACTCGCGTGGTGTGAGCGCCGCGCGTTCTGTACGGCGCCGGCAGTTGGGGCGCGCAGGGCAGACGGCGCAGGGCGCGTCAGCCCGCGAGTTTTCCATGCTCCCGTTGGCGCTCCGGGAGCGCTGGGCAGCAGCAGCGGTGCTTTTCATCAGGCTCTGGCGAAGCAGGCAGCGCCACAGTGCTCGGGCGTGCGAGCGACCCGGCAATTCTGCATGTGGTGGCTGCGCTCCGTTTTCTCTTCTTCAGGTTTTCGCCATGGTGCAAGTTGCTTGGATGGTGTGTCGATGCAAGGCCTCGCGCCGAGCGCTGTGGTGGCTGGCCGCAGTGTTTTGGGCGGCGCTGTCCGCCGGTGCCGCGCCCGCGCACGCGCAGAACGCAGGGCCGGCCAGTGTGGGCGGCGGGGCGGCGCAGGCCATGGGCCGCCTGTTCAGTCGTGCGCAGGGCAGCTTGTTGATCGTGGGCGGTGGGGAGACCCCCTTCGGCGTGCAGCAGCGCTTTGTGGCACTGGCCGGTGGACCCGAACACGCGCGCATTGCGGTGTTGCCCATGGCCAGCTCCAAGTCCGATGAAGAAGCGCAGGAAGTGGTGCAGGACTTGGCAAAGCTGGGCGCCCAGGCCCAGGTGGTGGAGATCCGGCCCACTGAAGTCAACAGCCCAGCCGTGGCGCAGGCGCTGGAGAAGTTCACCGGGTTCTGGTTTTCAGGCGGGGACCAGTCGCGGCTTTCGACCCTGCTGGTGGGTACCCGTGCGCTGCAGGCGATCGAGTCGCGCTACCAGGCGGGCGCAGTAGTGGGCGGCACGTCCGCAGGGGCCTCGGTCATGAGCCGCCTGATGCTCACCGGCAAATGGCGCACGCCGCGCAATTCGGAGGAAGAGGAGCAGGTCAACATTGCCCGAGGCATGAAGGAGCTGGCGCCGGGGTTCGGCTTCTTCAAAGGCGCCATCGTGGACCAGCACTTCATGCACCGCGCGCGCTACAACCGGCTCATCAGTGCGGTGCTGGACCATCCTCAGCTCATCGGCGTGGGCATCGACGAGGAAACTGCGCTGCTGGTGCGTGCGGATGGCTTGTGGGAAGTGCTGGGCAACTACTACGTCAAGATCTTCGACGCCCGCCGCGCGCACATCGTGAACGATCGCGGGCCCATGGCCAAGGCAGCGGACATCCGCATGCACGTACTGCCCGAAGGTGGGGTGTTCGATCCGCAGCGGCGCCGGGTGGAGTTTCAGGACGTGAACATTCCTTGAGGACCGGGAAAGGAACCCTGCGCACCATGGGCGTACGCATTGCGCAGTCGGCAAGGCCTACGGACCCCCTGCACGAATCACCGCGCCGTGTGCATCTGCGCAATCGGGCGGTCTGCCGCGTTGCAAATACTCGCAATAGCTACGGCTATTGCTGCGTTATGCGTTATGCGTTATGCGTTTTGCGTTTTGCGTTTTGCGTTTTGCGTTTTGCGCCTTGCAGCCCATCCCGATCCGCAGTGCACACTTACCGCTCGATTCGTGCAGAGGGCCCCTGGGCGGCGTGTCAGGGCAGCTCCGCACTCCCCATGCGCGCCAGGATGGTGCGCGTGCGCCCGGCCAGGTAGGCCGATCCGGGGGTCTTCTCGAAACGCTTGGGGGCGGGCAGCATCACGGCGAGGCGGGCGGCGTCGGTAGGGGTGAGCTGGGCGGCGCTTTTTTTGAAGTAGTGCTGCGCTGCGGCCTCGGCGCCAAACACGCCTTCGCCCCATTCCACGTTGTTCAGGTAAATCTCCAGAATGCGTTCTTTGCTCAGGATTTGCTCCAGCAGCAGGGTCAGCACGAATTCCTGGCCCTTGCGCAGCAGGGTGCGCTCGCCCGAGAGCAGCAGGTTTTTGGCCAACTGCTGGGTGATGGTGGAGCCTCCACGGATCTTGGGCGCGCGGGCGGGGCGATCGGGCGCACGGTTTTGGATCTTGGCGACCTGGGCTTCGGCCTTGGCGTTGCGCTCCCAGGCTTTTTCAATGGCGGCCCAGTCCACGCCTTCGTGGTTGACGAAGCCATCGTCCTCTGAGGCAATGACGGCCCGCTTGAGGTGGTCGGAAATTTTGCCGTAGGGCACCCACTGCTGCCGCCAGGCAAGGCCTCCTTTGCTGGTCAACAGTGTCCAGGCCTCAGACCGCTGGAAGGTGGTGGATTCGGGATCGATAGCCGCCATGGCTGCAATGCGCAGCACAAAGAACAGCTGCAAGCCCACCAGGGCCAAAACAATCAGGCCCAGCCAACGCAGCACGGCCTTCATCGCGCAGGCTCCCGCAGAACCCTGGCGGGACAGCGGCGGGGTGTGTGGCACAGATCCGGCATCGTTGATCAGTGAGCAGCCTGGCGCAGTTCTTCCAGCACCTGCGCTGCAGGTGGTCGCACCCCGCGCCAGATGGCGAAGGCTTCAGCCGCCTGCTCCACCAGCATGCCCAGGCCATCGCGCGGCGTCGCGCCATGGGCTTGCGCCCAGTCCAGAAAGCCCTGCGCGGCGGGGCCGTACATCATGTCGTAGGCCAGGCTGCCGCTTCGCAGCACGCTGGCAGGCACCGGTACGCCACCGCCGGCCAAGCTGCTTGCGGTGGCATTAATGATCACATCAAAATTGCCCCCTAGCGCTTGTGGAGAAAGCGCCAGTAGCTCTGCTTTTTGTAGCGCTGCCAGGGCGGTGTGCGATGCCACCAGCGCCTCGGCCTTGGCCACGGTGCGGTTGGCGACGGTGATGTGGCGGACCCCCGCCTGGAGCAAGGGCCCCAGCACGCCAGCGGCGGCGCCGCCGGCCCCTACCAGCAGCAGCCGCGCCCCCTGCAGGGTCACGCCCGCATTGCGGGTGATGTCGGCCACCAAACCCAGGCCGTCGGTGTTGTCTGCGTGAACACTCCCGTCCGGATGAAAGCTCAGTACGTTGGCCGCGCCGGCCAGCCGCACGCGGTCGCTGCACACGGTGGCCAGGGCCGGGGCTTCGAACTTGAAGGGCACGGTGATGTTGCAGCCGCGCCCACCCTCGGCAGTGAAATCGCGCACGCCCTGCGCGAAGCCGTCCAACTCGATCAGGCGACGCTCGTAGCGCAGGCGCTGGCCGGTCAGTTCGGCAAAGCGGGCATGGATGGCGGGCGAGCGACTGTGGGCCACGGGGTTGCCCATAACGCAGTACAGGTCGGGGGGGAGAGGCGAAGAAGTCATGGGAACAACAAGGGCTGCATGCACGGGCGGTGTCAGAGGCTCAGAGCCAGGGCCGTTACGGACCTAGCTATGACGGGCTTTGCCAGGGGCGGGCGGCTCAGACGGATTCGCGTTCAGTTCATCTCAACCCCAACCGTTCGGGCTGAGCTTGTCGAAGCCTTGCGCAGCGCTTCGACAAGCTCAGCGTGAACGTTTAGATAATTTTTGAATGCATTTGGGTATCAGAAGCTACCTCACGCTCGTTTCCAGCGTCTGGTCGCGGGTGAACTTGAAGCGAGCCACCATGGCCACCTGGTCGGCCTTGGCGCGCATTTCGGGGGTAAAGCGACCAAAGGGGCCGGCCGTGCGGGCGATCGCTTCAGCCCGGCGGTCCAGGGCCGATTTGCCCGAGCCTTGCACCACTTCGGTGGAAAGCACGCGCCCGTCGTGGTTGACGGTAACGATCATGATCAGCTCGCCATAGAGCTTTTTGCCGCCCTGCTCGGGGAAGTTCTCGGTGCCCTTGTCTTCCACCTTGCGGCGCAGGGCGTCGTAGTACACCGCGTAGGCCTCTTCGCGCGTGGCGGGGCTGATGTAGCGCTTCTTGGGGCGTGCGTTTTCTTCGTTGATGCGCTTTTCAATCTCGGCCAGCAGCTTGACGAGCTGGCGGCGCTTTTCTTCCTGCGACATCTGCTCGCCGCTGTCGCTTTGCTTGCGGGGGTCGGGCTCGGGCATCGTGGCCAGTTGCTTGCGCAGTTGCGTGAGCAGCTGGGTCTGCTGCTCCTGCATGGAATCCATCTTGCGCTGCATCTCTTCAAAGTCGTCACCCACCGCCGTCAGCGCCGAATAGGGCAGGGGGCTCGTGGCGCGGCCTTGTGCTGCGTCGCCCCCGCCCGCCAAGTTGGATTGGGCAATGGCCTGGGCTTTTTCGGGGCGCTCGTTGGACTTGGCGTTGACCAGGATGACTTCCAGCGGTGTGTCCTGGAACACGCGGTTGAAGCCCTCGGGGTCGATGAAGCGCACAGAGATCAGGGCCGCGTGCACGGCCACCGACACGCCCAGGGCAATCTGCAGCGTGCTGAGGGAGCGAAAAAACGAGCGGATGTTCACGGCGTCGGATTATCAGCGTTGGCGGGGGCGGGGCTGTCGGTTTCGTTCACATCCACCGCAATCGCAATGGGCCCGGCCACGGCATCGTCGTCCTCCTCGGAATCCTCCACCGGGCCGTCGTCGCTCGTGTCGGCCGGGTCGTCCAGGCGTTCGATCACGGTGCCGTGGATGTCCAGCGTGATCTCATCCACCTCGCCCAGCTTGACCTTCAGGCGCGCGCCGCGCGGCAGGTTTTGCGCGCCCAGCACCGGGAAGACGAGCGGAATGTCGTCGGCGCGGACGAGAAAGCTGCCGCCCGGGCCTTCCTTGAAGACGGTGGCGTTCAGCTCGGTGATGCCGTTTTGCTCCACGTATTTCAGCGTCCAGAAGCGTTCCATGCCCGCCTGGTAGCCGTTGTAGGCGCTGTAGGCGCCGTCAAAGCTGCTGATGATGGAGAACAGGTCCGCATCCTTGGGCTTGAACGGCGCAGCCAGCGCCGCCGTGGCGCCGTGGCGTGCGCAGGCAATGATCTGCCACTGGTTGACCAGGTCGGTGTAGCGGCGCAGGGGCGATGTGGCCCACGAATAGGCTTTGACGCCAATGCCCGCATGCGGCAGCGCCTTGGTGCCCATGCGCACCTTCACGCCCGGCGCCATGCTGGCCTGGCTGCGGTAGATGCCGGGCACGCCGAGCTCGGCCATCCAGCTGCCCCAGGTGCTGTTGGCGACGATCATGGCCTCGGCCACGATCAGGTCCAGAGGCGCGCCGCGCTGGCGCACGCTGATTTGCACCTGCTCGTCGCCCGTGGGCTCGGCGCCGTTGTTGCCCACCAGGCGGAAGTTGTAGTCCGGCCGGTTGAAGTTCTCGGGCTTGCCGCGCACCACCTCGCGGCGGGCTTTGAGTTCTTTGGCCAGGCGGTGCAAAAATGATAGCTGTGGGCGCAGGTCAGACAAGCGCTGCGGGTCGTTTTGATGCTCAAATGCTGGGTTGGTGAGCCATTCTTCCGTCACCACGCTGTCGAGCTGGTCGTGGCGCAGGTTGGCGGCTACGTGCACGCGCTCGAGCTTGGTCTCCGAACTCTTGAATTCCAGCGTGGCTTCGTCGATGGTGACGTACAGCGACACGGCCGGGTTGGCGCGGCCTTCGTCCAGCGTGTAGGTCTGCACCACGTCGTCGGGCAGCATGGTGATCTTGTAGCCCGGCATGTACACCGTGGACAGGCGGGCACGCCCCAGCTGGTCAATGGCGCTGCCCGGCTGGATGGCCAAGCCGGGGGCAGCGATGTGGATGCCCAGCACCACGGTG
The DNA here is from genome assembly GCA_002377855.1 of Acidovorax delafieldii. Classification (GTDB taxonomy): domain Bacteria; phylum Pseudomonadota; class Gammaproteobacteria; order Burkholderiales; family Burkholderiaceae_C; genus Acidovorax; species Acidovorax delafieldii_A. The sequence goes on from DFQQ01000027.1 coordinate 155,289, forward strand.
CCCGTGCCCAGGCCCTGGACCGACAATGCATCGTCGATTTCGGTGGTCTGCGAATCGTCGATGGAATACGCCTGCGCGGGCGACAACGGCAGCTCGTCGGCAATGACCGGGGCCGTGAGCGCGGGGAAGCCCGTGCCCTTGGGAAAGTTCTCGAACAAAAAGCGCTTCCAGTGGAACTGGTAGGCCGAGTCGATGGCGCCTGCCTTTTGCAGCAGATCCAGCGGCGCGGTGTGCGTGGCGCGGCTGGCCTCGACCACGGCCTTGTATTCGGGCGCGTTCTTGTCGGGTTTGAACAGAATCTTGTAGAGCTGGTCGCGGATGGGCTGGGGGCATTCGCCCCGGCCCAGGGCGGCGGCCCATTCGTCAATCTGCGCGAGGATGGCTTTTTTCTTCTCGATGGCCGCTAGCGCCTGCTGCAGGATTTCGGCGGGGGCTTTCTTGAAGCGCCCCTTGCCCGCGCGGCGAAAGTAGTGCGGTGCGTCGTACAGGCGAAACAGGGCGCCCGCCTGCTGCGCCAGGGAGGCGTTCTCTGAAAAATAGTCGCGGGCGAGGTCGGCAAAGCCGAAGTCGTCCTCGGGCGCGAATTCCCAGGCCAAGTCCAGCTCGATGGTCTCGGCCACGGCCTGGGCCTGGGCGATGAGTTCGGCCGGGGCGGGCTTTTCGAACTTCAACAGAATGTTCGCGGCCTTGACCTTGACCCGCTTGCCCGAATCGAGCTCGACCTGGGCCGAGGTGTCTGCTTCGGACAGGATACGTCCGGCCATGAATTTGCCGGCTTCTTCAAACAGTGCATGCATCGGGGGATTCTCCCATGGCTGTTCGCACGCCCTGCGCGCCCCTGCACCGCCGCGTGCATTCGCACTGCAGCCTGTACGGCCGAGCAGAGCAGGCCCTACAAGGGATAGCTGAAAAAATGCTATAAAACTTGTAGCTTGTGTCGCTTGATGGATAAGCGCTGGAGGCACTTGGGACACAAAGTTCTTCTGGCGCCCCTATCATCCTCACCCTGGTGCGGCCTGCGCCCCGTGGGTGCGGGGCCGCCTCTCGTGTGCCGTGTTCTCCCTTACCGATTGCGCAAATCCTCAGATGCCGTTTTCTGCCTTCACCACGCTGCTGCCCGTGCTGGCAGTGGCGCTGCCCTTCTTGTTTGCGGTCACGGCGCCACCGTCTCCCAACTTCTGGCCGCTGGTGTTTTCGTGGACATGTGGCCTGGTGCTGGCCGTGTGGGCGCTGGTCCAAGGGGCCGATGTGGTGACCCGCGCGCAGTGTGTGCGGCTGGGCAACCGCGCTGCTGGCGTGTTGGCGTGGGGGTTGCTGCTGGCTGCCGTGGTGGGGGGCGTGGTGGGGCTTGTGCAGTACCTGGGCGCGGAGCCCTGGGGCCTGCCGTGGATCCATCCTTCCACGCCTGGCGAGGCGGTGGGCAACTTGCGCCAGCGCAACCAGCAGGCGTCGCTGATGGCATTGGGCGTGTGGGCCATGCTCTGGCTCTGGGTGCGGGCCGAGCGGGTGCAGCGACCCCAGTGGGGCATGGGCATGGTGCTGGGGGGCGCGCTGGCGGTGCTGGCGGTGGCTGCCGCTGCCACCAACTCACGCACCGGTGCGCTGCAGTGGGTCTTGATGGTGGGCTTGCTCTGTATGTGGCGCCGTACCGATGCGCGCAAGGCCGTGGCCCTGGCGCTGCTGGGTGCGGCGCTGTATGTGCTGGCCGCCTGGGCGCTGCCGCAGGTGCTGCTGCAGGTTAGCGGCGTGCGCATCGACGGGCTGTTTGATCGGTTCAAGGATACGTCGGGCGCTTGCGGCTCCCGCCGGGTGCTGTGGTCCAACATGCTGCACCTCATCTCGCTCAAGCCCTGGGCGGGGTGGGGTTGGGGTGAGCTGAGCTATGCACACTACATCACGCTGTTCCCGCAAGATCGTTTTTGCGTGCTGCTGGACAACGCCCACAACCTGCCCCTGCACTTGGCGGTGGAGCTGGGCTTGCCCGCCGCGCTGCTGCTGTGCGGTGGCGTACTGGCCTGGGTGGCCTGGTCGCGCCCCTGGCGCGAGACTGATCCCGTGCGGCAACTGGCCTGGGGCGCGGTGGCCATCGTGGGGCTGCACAGCCTGCTCGAATACCCGCTGTGGTACGGCCCATTTCAGATCACCACCCTGTGTGCCCTGGTGCTGCTGTGGTGTCGGCGTGCGCCGGGCCGTGGCCCCGTGGGGCAGCGCGCCGCCTTGCGGGATGTGAGTCTGGTGCGGTGGGCGTGGGGCGACGGCGCAGGCTGGTGGGGCCTGGGCGCGGCGGTGTGCCTGGCCGGGGCCGCAGTGCTGGGCACTGCCGCGTACCAATACCGTGTGGTGAGCCAGCTTTACAAACCTGTTGCCCAACGCCCACCTGCGCTGCGTGATGTGCGCGCGGTGCCGCAGCCCAGCGGTACCGTGTTTCCAGACCATATACGCTTTGCATGGCTCACCACCCAGGACCTAGCGCCCGCGAACACTGCTGAGATGCACGCGGTGGCCCTGGATCTGCTGCATTTTTCGCCAGAGCCGCGCGTGATAGAAAAGGTGGTCGAAAGCGCCCGCATGCTTGGCCTGGCCGAGGAGGCGGCCCTCCACGCAGAACGCTATCGCATTGCGTACCCCGCCGACTTTGCACGCTGGCAGGCGCCAAAGGCATCGGTAGCGGGCGCGCAATAGGCTGCACCTGCTGCGCGCCCGCGTGGCACCTCAAGCCAGCCGCAAGAATTGGGTGATGCGTGGCAGGTGCTCGGCAAAGTCGCTCAGCGCATGCTCGCCGCCTTCGAGCAGGCACAGTTCCGCCAGCGGGTAGCGGCCCACCATCTCGCGCCAGTCCAGCACCTCGTCTCCCTTGGCAATGATGGCCAGCTCGGGCGCCGCGGGCGGTTTACCGCGCACATCCAGTGCTTGCAGCTCACCGATGTACTCGGCTCGAAAGTAAAAGCGCTCTGACGGGTTTTGCCAGGTAGTCTGCTCGCCAATGTAGCGCTGCAGATCGCGCGCCGGGTCTACGGCAGGGTTGAGCATCACGCTCGGGCAACGGGCTTGCTGGGCCACCCAGCTTGCGTAAAAGCCCCCCAGAGAAGACCCGATCACCGCCATGCAATCGCGCGGCCACTGGGCAATGCCTTGCGCCACCAGCGCCATTGCGGCCTGCGGCGAAGGGGGCAGTTGCGGGCACCAGAAGGTGACCCCTGGATGGTATTGCGCCACATGGGCCGCCATCTGCCGGGCCTTGGCTGACGAGGGTGAGGAGCGAAAGCCGTGCAGGTACAGAAGGTGGGTGGTGGTCATGGGCGTTGAAGGGTGCGCTCTGGGGTGGTGCAGGGCAGGGGAATCACTGCTTCGAAGTGGGCCTGCGCCGGCATAAGATGCGTAACACGAAGGCCCCGCACCGTGCGGCGCCTGGTTTTGCCCTCTGCACCATGACCGATTTTGCCCCGCTTTCCGCTGCCAGACGATGGGCGCTCGGATCAGGCGACAAGCCGCCCACCTCGCTGGGGAGGTTTCAGCTGAAGCGGCAGTTGGGTCAGGGAGCACAGGCGACGGTGTGGCTTGCGCTGGACCCTCGTCTGCAGCGTGAAGTGGCCATCAAGCTCATGCGCCCTGTGCAAGGGCAAGACCCCGCCGTGGTGGAGCAGTGGCTGCGAGAAGCCCGCCATGTGGGGCGTCTGGCGCACCCCTACATCGTGCCCGTGTTCGAAGCAGACGTGCAGGGCTCACAGCCCTACATTGTGTTTGAGTATGTGCCCGGCCGCACGCTGGCGGAGCACCTTGCGCAGCAAGGACGCTGCACCGCGCATGACGCGGTGGCGCTCATGGTGGATGTGCTGGACGGCTTGCAGGCCGCGCACCAGGCGGGGATCGTTCACCGCGACCTCAAACCCTCCAACATCATGGTGGACGCCCACCGCCATGCGCGCGTGATGGACTTTGGCGTGGCGGCCCCGATGCAGTCCGAGCCCAACGCCCAGTTGATCAGCGGAACGCCAGCCTACATGGCGCCTGAGGCCGCTGCCGGCGCAGCGCCAGCGCCGGCCATGGACGTGTATTCGGCCGCGCTGGTGCTTGTTGAACTGCTCACCGGCAAACCCCTGATTCACCAGAAAGACCCTTGGCAGGCGCTGTACCGTGCCGCCCATGAAGATTTGGCTTTGCCAGGGGATCTGGGGGCCGGGGTGGACGATGCCCTGCGGTCGGTGTTGCAGCGCGGCATGGCGCGGGACGCAGGCCAGCGCTACCCCTCGGCGGCGGAGTTTCGTGACGCGCTGCGTGCCTGGGCCGCCCCCGCCAGCGCCCCCACGGCGGCAAGCAATGCCACGCTGGATTTTCTGCTGCGGCGCATGCGCCACAAGAGCGACTTTCCGGCGCTGTCGGACTCGGTGGCGCGCATCCAGCGGGTGGCCAATTCCGAGGACGACAGCATCAGTGATCTCACTCACGAGATCCTGAAGGACGTGGCCCTGACCAACAAGCTGCTGCGCCTGGTCAACAGCGTGCACTACGCGCACGCCAGCCGCGGCACGATCAGCACGGTCTCTCGCGCCGTGAGCCTGGTCGGATTCAACGCCGTGCGCAACATGGCGCTCAGCCTGGTGCTGCTGGACCACATGCAGGACAAGGCCCACGCCAGCCAGATGCGGGAAGAGTTCCTGCGCGCCATGATGGCCGGCTCGGTGGCAGCGGAGTTGTGCACCACCACGCAGGCTGCCGAGGAGGCCTTCATTGGCGCGATGTTCCAGAACCTGGGACGCATGCTGTGCGAGTTTTATTTTCCAGAAGAAGCCCGGCAGGTGCGCAGCCTGGTGGCTTCGGGGCGGGGCGAGGGCAGTGAGGAAAGCGCTTCGCTGCAGGTGCTGGGCCTTGGTTTTGAGGACCTGGGTGTGGGCGTGGCCCGTGTTTGGGGACTCCCGGAGAGTCTTCAACGCTGTATGCGCAAACCCATGGGGTCGCCCATGCTGCGCGCACCAGAGCAGGGCGTGGAACGTTTGCGCTGGGCCGCCATGGCGGCCAATGAAGTGGCCAGCGCGCTGCTGCTGAGTGCACCGGAAACGCTGGAGGCAGACCTGGGGCAGGTCAGTGCACGGTATGCGCGCACGCTGGCCCTGTCTGCTGACGCTGTCTCGGAGGCCACCCTGCGTGCCCGCCGCAAACTGGTGGCGTTGGCCGAGGCGCTGGATTTGCGTGTAGCGCCTGGCTCACCTGCAGCCCGGTTGCTGAAGCTGCCGCAGGCCGCAGTCGCGACCCACGCTGCAGAAGATGCCCTCAGCCCCCATGAGCTGAAAGCCAGCGAAACCCAGCCCTTGCCGGCAGTGCTGGAATCGCAAGCGGGTGGAGCGGTGTCGGTAGCGCAGGTCAACGAAGTGCTGGCCGCAGGCATCCAGGACATCACCAACGCCATGGTCGAGAGTTTTCAGCTCAATGATGTGTTGCGCATGATCCTAGAAACCATGTTCCGCGCCCTGGGTTTCAGGCGCATGGTGTTTTGCCTGCGGGAGGCGCGCACCGACATGTTGACCGGCCGTTTCGGGCTGGGGGAGGGCAGTGAGACCGCTGTGCGCGCCATGAAAGTGCCACTGAAGGTGCAGGGCGACCTGTTCGCCGCTGTGTGCCTGCGGGGCGCCGACACGCTCATCAATGACGCCACCGAGCCGCGCATGCAGGCGCGACTGCCGCAGTGGTACATCGGCGGGATCAATGCTCCGTCGTTCCTGCTGCTGCCTCTGCAGATCAAGGGACAGCCTTTTGCCCTCATCTACGCCGACCAAGCCACGGCGGGCGGCATCGTGGTGGACGACAAGGCCTTGGGCCTGCTGCGCACGCTGCGCAACCAGGCGGTAATGGCCTTCCGCCAGGCGGGCTGACCCTTGCGGCCGCAGGCACCCCGATAATTGCGGGATGGCCGCCGTTTTTGAAAAAACCTCCCTCCTGCAACGCATATGGCCCCTCTTTCGGGGTTTTGACCTGCCTTTGCTTTTTGTGGTGCTGATGTTGGCGGCTGCGGGTCTGGTGGCCATGTACTCGTCCGGCTACGACCACGGCACCCGTTTTGTGGACCATGGGCGCAACATGCTCATAGCAGCCACCATCCTGTTCGTGGTGGCACAGGTGCCGCCCCAGAAAATCATGGTTTTTGCCGTGCCGCTGTACGCCGCCGGCGTGGCCCTGCTGCTGGCCGTGGCGCTGTTTGGCATTACCAAGAAAGGCGCGCAGCGCTGGGTGAACGTGGGCATCGTGATCCAGCCCAGTGAAATCCTGAAAATTGCCATGCCCTTGATGCTGGCCTGGTGGTTCCAAAAGCGCGAAGGGCAGTTGCGGCCGCTGGACTTTGCCGCCGCCGGGGCGCTGCTGGCGGTTCCCGTGGGGCTGATCATGAAGCAACCCGACCTGGGCACATCACTGCTGGTGCTGGCGGCAGGGCTGTCCGTCATCTTTTTCGCGGGCCTGTCTTGGAAGCTGGTGCTGCCGCCGGTGCTGCTGGGCGGCATTGGCATTGCACTCATCGTCGGGTTTGAACCCCAGCTGTGCGCCGACGGGGTGCGCTGGCCTGTGCTGCACGACTACCAGCAGCAGCGCATCTGCACCTTGCTGGACCCTACGCGCGACCCGCTGGGCAAGGGTTTCCACATCATCCAGGGCATGATTGCCATCGGCTCTGGGGGGCTGACGGGCAAGGGCTTCATGGCCGGCACCCAGACCCATCTGGAGTTCATTCCCGAACGCACCACCGATTTCATTTTTGCCGCGTACTCCGAAGAGTTCGGTCTGGCCGGCAACCTGTTCCTGATCGTGGGCTTTCTGCTGCTCATCTGGCGTGGTTTGGCCATTGCCATGGGCGCCACTACGCTGTTTGGCCGCCTCATGGCCGGCGCGGTGTCGATGATCTTCTTCACCTATGCCTTCGTGAACATGGGCATGGTCAGCGGGATACTGCCTGTGGTGGGGGTGCCGTTGCCTTTCGTCAGCTACGGGGGCACCGCCATGGTCACGCTGGGCCTGGCCTTGGGCATCCTGATGTCAGTGGCGCGCGCCCAGCGCCAGGAGCCCGCAAAGGCCCGCACCCCGTTGTAGGCTGGGTTGCACTGGCAGCCGCAGGGGCTCTGTGCCCGGCAGTACCTGCGGCAGCGAAGGGGGATGGGTCAACACCCTTGCAGCCGGGCCCATGCTGCGGTTAAAAGACGGGTGGCAGTTTGTCTCTCAACCCCTGGAGGTGTTCCCCATGGCGGCAAAGTTCGAGCTCAAGAAAACGTCCAATGACAAGTTTGTTTTCAACCTGCTGGCCTCGAATGGGCAGGTGATCTTGACCAGCGAGACCTATGATTCGCGCGCCAGTGCCCTACAGGGCATTGAGTCCGTCAAAAAACACGCCCCTGACGATGCCCGGTATGGGCGCCTGTGTGCCCGCAACGGAGCGCCTTACTTCACCCTGAAGGCGGGCAACGGACAGGTGATTGGGCAAAGCGAGATGTACTCCGGCGCCAAGGCCCGCGACGCCGGAATCGAAGCCGTGCAGCACCACGCGCAAACCGCTAGCCTGCAGGATCTGTCGGCCCCGTAGGCTGGCGCCGGCCGTTCAAGCCCGTTTTCCCTTGTGGCGGCACGGGTGGGTCTGCACGCCTAAAATGTGGCGATGACCTTTCGCTCTTCTACCGCAGCGCCTCAGCGCGCAGCCACTACCCAACGCATCGATGTCGCCCGAGAACTGTTGCTGACGCCTTTTGGGCTGGACGAGGGGCATCTGGCCAGTGCGCTGGCCGAGATTCGCGCCCACCAGGTAGATGATGCAGACCTGTACTTTCAGTACACGCGCAGCGAAGGCTGGAGCCTCGAGGAAGGGATCGTCAAGACGGGCTCTTTCAGTATCGACCAAGGCGTAGGCGTGCGTGCCGTGAGCGGTGAAAAGACGGCGTTTGCGTACTCTGACGACATTTCGCAAGCGTCGCTGCTGGATGCAGCACGCACCGTGCGGGCCATCTCATCGGTGGCACAGGCCGGCCGTGTGCGGGTGCCTGCCAAGAAGGTCGCAACCAGCCGGAGTCTCTACCAAGGCGTGGACCCTATTGCCTCCCTGGACAGTACTGCCAAGGTAGCCCTGCTGGAGCGTCTGGAGCAGCGCGCACGGGCCAAGGACCCCCGCGTGGCCCAAGTGATGGCCGGCTTGGCCAGCGAATACGACGTGGTGCTTGTGGCCCGGGCCGATGGCACCTTGGCAGCCGATGTGCGTCCGCTGGTGCGCCTTTCCATCACGGTCATTGCCGAGCACAACGGCCGCCGCGAAATGGGCTCTGCCGGCGGCGGTGGCCGGTTTGGCTTGGCCTATTTTGACGACGCCTTGCTCGGAAAATATGTTGACGAGGCAGTGCATGCCGCGTTGGTGAACCTGGAGTCTCGCCCCGCGCCGGCTGGCGAAATGACGGTGGTGCTGGGCTCGGGCTGGCCTGGCATCTTGCTGCACGAGGCTGTCGGTCACGGGCTCGAGGGCGATTTCAACCGCAAGGGCTCCTCTGCCTTCAGCGGCCGTATTGGACAACGCGTAGCCGCCAAGGGCGTGACGGTACTGGACGATGGCACCATTGCCGACCGCCGCGGTTCGCTGAACGTTGACGATGAGGGACACGCCAGCCAGCGCAACGTGCTCATCGAGGATGGCATCCTCAAGGGCTACATCCAGGATTCACTCAATGCCCGCTTGATGGGTGTGGCGCCCACCGGCAATGGTCGCCGCGAGAGCTACGCGCACATCCCTATGCCGCGCATGACCAACACCTACATGCTGGGTGGCGACAAGGACCCGCAAGAGATCATCGGCAGCATCAAGAAGGGGCTGTATGCCTCCAACTTTGGTGGGGGCCAGGTGGACATCACGTCAGGCAAGTTCGTGTTCTCCGCCAGTGAAGCCTACTGGGTGGAAAACGGCAAGATCCAATACCCCGTCAAGGGCGCCACCATCGTGGGCAGCGGCCCCGAGTCACTGAAGAAAGTGACCATGATCGGCAACGACATGCGCTTGGACAGCGGCGTGGGCACATGCGGCAAAGAGGGCCAGAGTGTGCCCGTGGGTGTGGGCCAGCCGACGCTGCGCATCGAAGGCCTCACGGTGGGCGGGACGGCCTGACCCACAACTGGGGCAGGTTTATGAATACCCTGGATGCGGCCAGGGCCGCCCCGGCTGTGGTGCGTGCCCACCAACCGGGTCACGCGTGGGGTAAATCCTGTCGCTGCTGCGGCAGCGCGGCGCACAATCAGCGCATGCCCGCGTCGCGCACCTTTTTGCCGCAAAGCATCCAGTCTTTCGGAGATATCAGCCGCTTCTTGCGCGAAGGCGTTGCTGACGAGGATTCACGCCAACTGCGTGACAGTCTGGGCAACTTGTCTGGCTTGATTGAAGAGGCGGTGCGCATTCGACGCACCAGCACAGACGCCCCGCTCATCCACCATGCTGCCACCACGCTGTTTCAAGGAGCACGCGATCACCAGTTGCTGCTCACAGGGTTGGGGTCGGCCTGGCACGGCTTGTACGAATTCGGTGCGTACCAGCGGGCGCTGTGGGAGTTGCGCCTTTCCATCGCTGCGTGGAAAGAATCGCTGGAGCAGCGCCGAGCCAGCGAAGCCTCGTGTTTTGACAAGTTTGAGTTGCTGGCGTGGCGCACGCTGGGCGAAGCCCTGCTCCTCATCGACATGTACGAGCAGGGCGGCGGTGTGGAGCAGGGGGGCGAGCCTGCCCCATCCGTCGGCCGCACACCCTGGTGGCAGCGTGCCCGTCGCTGGATGGGGCGCTGAACGAGCCACGGGCTTGCACTGCATGCGGCCGGCCTGCGGGGAGCCATTGCCCAGGGCAGCGCGATCCTGCAGGGGCACCGCCTCAAGCGCGAAATGTCCTCAGGCCGGGTTCCGGCGTGTGGTTTTTTCAGCGCCAGTTTGCGTGTGGCGCTTGCAAGACCACCCTGAGGCTGTGCTACATTGAATGCATGCAAGTTCGCAGCGCGTTTTATTTTTGGTTTTTTATCTCGGTCCTAGGCGGATGAGAGGAAAACGCGCAAGCAACTAAAACACCTCCCCATACCAACCGCCGCAGCTGCAAAGCCCGGCGGTTTTTGTTTTTCAGCCCTCTTCTTTTTCCACCTTTCACCCTTACGAGGAAGACAACATGAGCGTGCAAGCCACCCCCGCCAGCGATGCCTGGTACCGCAGCGTCGAGAAAACCAGCCAGACCGACGACGAACGTATCAAGGACATCACCGTGTTGCCTCCTCCAGAGCATCTGATCCGCTTTTTTCCCATCAGCAATACGCCCGTGGAGGCGCTGATCAGCCAGACCCGCAAGAACATCCACAACATCATGGCCGGGCAGGACGACCGTCTTCTGGTCATCATTGGCCCGTGCTCCATCCACGACCCCGTGGCCGCAGTGGACTACGCCCGTCGCCTGAAGGCCGTGCGCGAGCAGTACAAGGACACGCTGGAGATCGTCATGCGCGTGTACTTCGAAAAGCCCCGCACCACCGTGGGCTGGAAGGGCCTCATCAACGACCCCTATCTGGATGAAACCTACCGCATCGACGAGGGCCTGCGTATCGCGCGCCAGTTGCTGATCGACATCAACCGCATGGGCATGCCTGCGGGCAGCGAGTTCCTGGACGTGATCTCGCCCCAGTACATCGGCGACCTGATCGCCTGGGGCGCCATTGGCGCGCGCACCACCGAAAGCCAGGTCCACCGCGAACTGGCCTCGGGCCTGTCAGCCCCCATCGGTTTCAAGAACGGTACGGATGGCAACATCCGTATTGCCACCGACGCCATCCAATCGGCCAGCCGGGGCCACCACTTCCTGTCAGTCCACAAGAATGGACAGGTCGCCATCGTCAACACCAATGGCAACAAGGACTGCCATGTGATTCTGCGCGGCGGCAAGGCTCCCAACTACGACGCAGCCAGCGTGGCCGCGGCGTGCAAGGACCTGGAGGCTGCCAAGCTGCCCGCCACTTTAATGGTGGATTGCAGCCATGCCAACAGCAGCAAGCAGCATGAACGCCAGCTCGACGTGGCGCGCGACATTGCCGGCCAGATTGCTGCCGGCTCACACAGCGTTTTTGGTGTGATGATTGAAAGCCACATCCACGCGGGTGCCCAGAAATTCACCCCGGGCAAGGACGACGCCACTGCACTGGAATACGGCAAGAGCATCACCGACGCTTGCCTGGGCTGGGACGATTCCCTGGCCGCACTGGCCGACTTGTCGGCTGCGGTCCAAGCGCGGCGATCACGCTGAGCAAGTGTGCGCAGGCGATGGCCCGTCAGGGAAAAGACCCAGGCCATCACCTTTGCAGACCGTGTAAGCTCAGTGTGAAAAAGCGTGGCGCGTGCGGGGTGGGTGGCGCGCACCACCTTCCTCGCACAACCCCCAACATTCCGATGAGGTAACCCATGCACAGTGAAGTATCGGTCCGCTTGGCCGACGACCAGGAGTTTCGTTTCGACCTCGCCAGCGCTGAACCCATGACGCACGAAGCCGGGCGCCGCTGGCTGGACGAGCAGTTCACCTCTCTGGATTGCGAACCGCTGCGTGCCAGTGGCAAGGTGCTGCTGGCCGACAAGGTCTTGACGGTGGCCCAGGCCGCAGGCGCCACCTTGATGGCCCAACCTGATTGGGGACCAGCATTTGCCCGCGCTGCCAGTGCCGCATTGGCCAGACAGGTGGTGCGGGTGGACGTGCCCGCCATGGCCGTCACTTACTGAGCGTAGCCCGGCGCGTACTTGCAGGGCGCACGCGGCGCGTTCCTGTGCACCGGTTGTGCCGCTGCAAGACCCTTGCACCGCGCGGTGCTCTGTGCAATCAGGGCTTGGCATAAAAATGGCTGCTAGCGCTTGTAAATAAAGCGCAGGCAGCTATTATTTTTATAGCGTTTGATTGGCCAGCGTTTCGATCAGCCGGGCGTGTATGCCGCCGAAACCGCCGTTGCTCATGCACACCACGTGGTCTCCAGAGCGCGCGGTCTGGGTGATCTGGCCCACCAGTGTTGCAATGTCTGGCGCAGTTTGGGCGCGCTGGCCCGGGCCCACGCCCAGCGGGGCCAATGCGGCGGCGGCGTCCCAGTCCAGCCCCGCGGTGTGGCAGAACACCAAATCAGCAGGTTCCAGCGCCCATGGCAGCTGGCTTTTCATGGCCCCCAGCTTCATGGTGTTGCTGCGCGGCTCAAACACCGCCAGGATGCGTGCCTCGGCCCCCAGGCTGCGCCGCAGGCCATCGAGCGTGGTGCGCAGCGCGGTGGGGTGGTGGGCAAAGTCGTCGTAAACGGCAATGCCGCGCACGGTTCCGCGCAGTTCCATGCGGCGCTTGACGTTCTGGAACTGACCCAGTGCGGCCGCAGCCACGGCAGGGGTCACACCCACGTCCTGCGCCGCTGCGATGGCAGCCAAGGCGTTGAGCTGGTTGTGCACGCCGGTCAGCGCCCACTCCACCCGGGCCACTTTGCGGCCCTGGTGCAGCACATCAAAGGCCTGTGGGTTGCCTTCGGCGCTGAAGTCGCTCACGGCGGCGCCAAAGCTGCTCACCTGGCTCCAGCAGCCCGTGTTCAGCACGCGGGTCAGGCTTTCTTCCAGCCCATTGATCACCACGCGCCCTGAAGGGGGCACTGTGCGCACCAGGTGGTGGAACTGGCGCTCGATGGCTGCCAGGTCATCAAAAATGTCGGCGTGGTCAAACTCCAGGTTGTTCAGTACCGCCGTGCGGGGCCGGTAGTGCACAAACTTGCTGCGCTTGTCGAAAAAAGCCGTGTCGTACTCGTCCGCCTCGATCACGAACAAAGGCCGTTGGCCCTGCGACCCGGGCCCTGGCTGGGGTCGCTGGGCCGCACCCAGGCGGGCAGAGATGCCAAAGTTCAGAGGCACCCCGCCAATCAGAAAACCGGGCTCCAGGCCAGCGCTTTCCAAAATCCACGCCAGCATCGATGTGGTCGTCGTCTTGCCATGCGTGCCCGCCACGGCCAGCACATGGCGGCCTTGCAGCACATGCTCGGCCAGCCATTGCGGGCCGCTGGTGTAGGGCACGCCTGCGTCCAGAATGGCTTCCATCAGCGGAAATTTAGGACTGCCATCGGCCAGCCGGGCGCGGCTGACCACATTGCCCACCACGTACATATCGGGCTGCAGGGTAATCTGGTCAGCGCCAAAGCCCTCGATCAGGTCGATGCCCAAAGCGCGCAGCTGATCGCTCATGGGCGGGTACACCCCCGCATCGCAGCCCGTGACCTTGTGCCCTGCCTCGCGGGCCAGGGCGGCCAGGCCGCCCATGAACGTCCCGCAAATTCCGAGTATGTGTATGTGCATGGCCGGGGATTCTAAGAGCCTGTGCGCGGAGAGCGGGCCCCGGCCTTGGCCCTGGTGCCCAAAGCCCGGCAAAGCGGATAAAGAAGCGGGGCTGCTTTATTGCGCGTTCAGGACAAAGCCCGCACCCCTGCGGTGCCGATGTCCCTTTGAAGAGGGGGCAGGGGTGCGGAAAACCGCACGGGGTGACAGCCCGGGTGGCCGCTTAAGCCTGGATGTAGGCCGTCTTCACCGTGGTGTAGAACTCAGCCGCGTAGCGGCCCTGTTCACGCGAGCCGTAGCTGCTGCCCTTGCGGCCGCCAAACGGCACGTGGTAGTCGACCCCGGCGGTAGGCAGGTTCACCATCACCATGCCCGCCTGGGCGTGGCGCTTGAAGTGCGTGGCGTGCTTGAGGCTGGTGGTGGCAATGCCGCTGGCCAGGCCAAACGGGGTGTCGTTGGCCAGGGCCAGGGCTTCGTCGTAGCCCTTGACGCGCTGCACGCTCACCACGGGGCCGAAGATTTCTTCGCGGTTGATGCGCATCTCGGGCGTGGTTTCGGTGAACAGGGCGGGGCGCAGGTAGTAGCCGGGGGCGCCGTCGGCATTGGTGGCCAGGGCTTCGCCGCCATGCAGCTTGGCACCTTCTTTTTGGCCGATGGCGATGTACTCCAGGTCCTGCGCTAACTGGCGGTCGTCCACCACGGGGCCGATGTCGGTGCCGGCCTTGCGGGCATCGTCCACCTTCAAAGTCTTCATCTTCTCGATCATGGCGGCCACGAAGCGGTCGTGGATGCCTTCGGTCACGATCACGCGGCTGCTGGCGGTACAGCGCTGGCCGGTGGAGAAAAAGCCGCTGTTCAGCGCAGCGCCCACGGCCACGTTCAGGTCCGCGTCGTCCAGTACTACGAAGGGGTTCTTGCCACCCATCTCCAGCTGCACCTTGGCGCCACGGCCCACGCACGCTGCGGCCACACGCTTGCCGGTGCCGACGGAGCCTGTGAAGCTCACGCCCGCCACGCGGTCGTCTTCGAGCAGCACGGCGCCCACTTCGGCGCCACGGCCCATCACCAGGTTGAATACACCGGCTGGCAAACCTGCACGGTGAAGGATGTCGGCCAGCGCCCAGGCCGAGCCAGGCACCATTTCTGCGGGCTTGAACACCACGGTGTTGCCGTAGGCCAGGGCCGGGGCAATCTTCCATGCAGGGATGGCGATGGGGAAGTTCCACGGGGTGATCAAGCCGATCACGCCCAGGGGCTCGCGGGTGATTTCCACACCCACGCCAGGGCGTACCGAGGGCAGCACCTCGCCGCCGGGGCGCAGGGCCTCACCGGCAAAGAACTTGAAGATGGCAGCAGCGCGGCCCACTTCGCCAATGGCTTCGGGCAGGGTTTTGCCTTCTTCGCGGGCCAGCAGGTCGCCCAGCTCGGCCTTGCGGGCAATGATCTCGTTGCCCACGGCATCCAGGATGTCAAAGCGTTGCTGCGGGGTCGACAGGCTCCAGGCTGGGAAGGCGGCATGCGCTGCGGCCACGGCCTCCAGCGCCTGCTCTTTGCTGGCCACGGCGTAGTCGCCGATCACGTCGCGCGTGTCCGAAGGGTTGGTGTTTTGGTAAGTGCGGACGCCTTCGGTCCATTGGCCGCCGATGAGGTTGTGTTTCATGGTCAGGTGAGTGAAGTGAGAGGAAAAGACAGGCTGTGATGCGCCTGCAGTGGTTGGGCGCCCCGCAGCCGGGAAGAGGGGCGTTGGCTCAGTAAGCTGCGGAAACCAGCAGCCCTGTGCGCTCGAACGCCGCCAGGTTGTCCATCACCCGCTGGCCCATGGCTTGGCGGGTTTCGTGGGTGGCGCTGGCAATGTGCGGCAGCAGCACCACGTTGTCCATGCCCAGCAGGGCCTCAGGCACCTGGGGTTCGTTCTCGAACACATCGAGCCCGGCACCGGCAATACGGCCATCTTGAAGGGCTCGAATCAGCGCAGCCTCATCCACCACCGTGCCGCGCGCCACGTTGATGAGAAAGCCCCGGGGTCCCAGCGCGTGGAGCACGGCTTCATTGATGAGATGGCGGGTGGCTGGGCCGCCTGAAGTGACTACCACCAGAAAGTCGCACCAGGCGGCCAGATCGATCAGCGAAGGCTCGTGCGCCCAAGGCACGCCGGCCACAGAACGGCGCGTGTGGTAGCGCACATCCATGTCAAAGCCCAGGCTGCGGCGGGCGATCGTTTGCCCGATGCGGCCGAGCCCCACCACGCCCATGCGGGCGCCGCTGACCTTGCGGCCCAAACCAAAGCTGTTTCCGCCCAGCCGGGCCCATTGCCCGGCACGCACAAAGCGGTCGGCCTCGGCGGTGCGGCGGGCCACGTCCAGCACCAGGGCAAAGGCGGTGTCGGCCACGCAGTCGTTGAGCACGTCGGGGGTGTAGCCCACGGCAATGCCCCGGGCCTTCGCTTCGTCAACTGGCACTTTGTCCAGCCCCACGCCGAAGCTGGAGATCACCTTGACCTGCGGCAGAGCTGCCAGATGCTGTGCAGGCAGCCCAATGGCTGCACTGGTGACCACCGCATCGAACTGCGCGCCGTGCGCGGCCAAAAACGCGGCCGGATCAGGCTCATCGGTGAGTCGATGCACGTTGTAGCGGGTGTGCAAAGCTTGCTCCAGCGCAGGCACCAATTTGCCTGCCTGGAGAATGCGGTTGAGCGTGTACATGGAGTTGGGGGGAGGGCTGGTGCGTTGGCGTCGGCGGCGCTTCAGGCTGGACGCACGGCCTGGCGTGCAAGCAGCCGCCACTGACCACCTTCGTTCTGCCACACGGTCAGCACCTTGATGGTGACGTTGCCGGGAGTGCCCTTGTCGTTGGTAGCCCCCGACAGGGTGTGGCGCACCACGGCAACGTTGCCCGAGACGCTGATGGTCTGGTCCGAGAGGGTGATGGAGACAAAGTCGGAAGACTTGTCCAGCAGCGCAGCGATGAAGCTGGCTTGGGTGTCCACCTTGCCGCCCGAGTGCCCGTAGCTCAACAAGGGGCTGGTCAAGCCGGTGAGGGTGGCTTGGTCAGGGTCCACCATCGCGGCTCGCAGTTTCTCAACGACAGAAGCCACGGCTTGCTCTTCGGCAGAGGCCTGGGCGTGCGCCACCAGGGGCGCGGTTGCCAAGGCAGCGGCCAAGGTCACGCCTTGCGCGCAGCGCAGGGTCCAGCGGGAATTGAACGGATTCATGGTTGTCTCCAGAGGATGGTGGTTGAAAAAGCAGAAAGCCCCAGAGATCCTCTGCTCCCACCCAGCGGCACGAGCGCGCTGCGGGTCGCGGTGGGCTGCGAGGCACAAAGCGCAACTACAGCTGCACCCATGGCCCGCTTTGCAGCGCCGAAGGCCGCCCCAGGCCGAAGGGCCACACGGCGAGATAGGTGCTGAGGACTCCTGAAGTCGGGGTGGCGCTGGAACCTGTTTGGAGGTTCGTGCGCCTTATGGTTATGGGATCTGCGTGGGTGTGGCTTATTGCGGGCCCAGAGGCGCCATCAGTGCGCGCAGCTGCTCGAATTCCTCGGGCTTCAGGTCCGACAGCGGAGGGCGCACGGGGCCTGCGCTGTGGCCGCTGATGGTGGCACCCGCCTTCACGATCGACACGGCGTAGCCTTCTCCCTGGTTGCGCAGGGCAATGTAGGGAATGAAAAAGTCGCGAATGAGGCGGTCGCAAGTGGCGGTGTCGCCAGCGGCGTGGGCGTTGTAGAACTCCATCGCCGTCTTGGGGATGAAGTTGAACACGGCAGACGAGTACACGGGGCAGCCCATGGCCTTGTACGCACCGGCAAACAACTCAGCGGTGGGCAGGCCGCCCAGGTAGGCAAAGCGGTCTCCCAGCGTCTGGCGGATGCTGACGAACTTCTCGATGTCGCCAAAGCCGTCCTTGAAGCCGATGAGGTTGGGGCAAGTGTCGGCCAGCACTTGCAGGCTGGCAGGGGTCAGGCGGCAGCCGCCACGGTTGTAGACCACCACGCCAAACTTCACGCTCTTGCACACGGCTTGCACGTGGGCGACCAGGCCTTCCTGGCTGGCTTCAGTCAGGTAGTGGGGCAGCAGCAAAATGCCTTGGGCGCCCAGGCGTTCGGCTTCTTGGGCGTATTTGATGGCCAGTGTGGTGCCGCCGCCCGCGCCCGCGATGATGGGCGTGCGGTTCTTGCAGGTGTCCAATGCGACCTTGATCACTTCGCTGTATTCGCCGGGCTCCAGGGAGAAAAACTCGCCGGTGCCGCCCGCTGCAAACAGGGCCGACGCGCCGTAGGGCTGCAACCACTCCAGGCGGTCAGCATAGGGCTTGGGTGCAAAGCGCAGGTTGGCGTCAAAGTCGGTCAGGGGAAAGGACAGCAGGCCAGACTGCAACACGCTTTTGAGATCTTGAGGGGACATCTTCAGGCTCCGTAGGAATTGAGAAAGGGGAGATTCCTGGACGCAGGCCCGCAGTGACCGGGCGTCAGGAACACGAAAAACACATGTTGTATGTCATCGTACAACATGAATCCAAAAAAAGCGTGCGGGTTACTACTGATGAAGGCGACGTGCCCAGGGTGTCTCAGAAGAGAAGCGCGTTGGTGCGCAGCGCCTCTTTCCCCAGGCGGACGAGTCAAGTGGCTTCGGCCTGGGCGCGACGGCGGCGTTCGCGGCTGTTGGCCAGGTGGGTGCGCATGGCAGCGCGAGCGGCATCGGGGTCCTGTCCCACGATGGCATCAAAAATGTTCTCGTGCTCGCCATTGACGCGGCGCAGGTACTGGCGGCGTTCGTCATTTTGGTCATCGGCGCTTTGCAGCCGGGCGCGGGGAATGATCATGCTGCCCAGGGTGCTCATCAACTCGGTGAAGTGGCTGTTTTGCGTCGCACGCGCAATCTCCAGGTGGAACTGGAAGTCTGCAGCCACGGCGTCGCGGCCTTCGTCCACCGCCTGCGCCACTGCGTTGAGTGCCTGTCGCATGGTGCTCAGGTTGGCCTCGGTACGGCGTTGGGCGGCCAGGGCGGCAGCCTCGGTTTCCACGCCAATGCGCAGTTCCAGCACGGCAATCACGTCGCGCAGGGTGCTGAACTGCTCGGGGGTGATCTTGAAGCCCGGGTTTTGCCCCATGCCCAGCACAAATGTGCCTATGCCGTGGCGGGTCTCCACCAGTCCAGACGCCTGCAACTTTGAAATCGCCTCGCGCACCACTGTGCGGCTCACATCAAACTCGCCCATGATGGCTGCTTCGGTGGGGAGCTTGTCTCCCACGGCCAGTCGGCCATCGCGGATGCGGTCGCCCAGTGAATCCACCAGCTCCAAAGCCAACGTTCGTGGTTTGCGGCGGAGAGTGGTTTCTGTGTTCATGTCTCGGTGTTATCCCTATGTCAGTTCGTGGTACCACGTAGTACATTGCATTTCGTTGTACGACAACTGATGACGTTCAACTATCAACAGTGCCACTGTACCAAGAACCCGCCGAATTGCCATGCCCAGCCACCCGACGTCGATCCGATTCAACCGCATCCTGCTCACCGGCGCTGCCGGTGGACTGGGGCGCGAACTGCGTACCCGCCTGAAGGCTTACTGCACCACGGTGCGGCTGTCGGACATTGCCGATCTGGGCAAAGCCCACGCAGGCGAAGAGCTGTGCCCCGCCAAGCTGGAAGACGCGGCTGCCGTGCATGCCTTGCTACAGGACGTGGACACCGTAGTGCACCTGGGGGGCGTCTCCACCGAGCAGCCCTGGGAGCCCATTTTGCAGGCCAACATCATTGGGGCCTACAACTTGTACGAAGCAGCGCGCAAACAGGGCGTCAAGCGCATTGTGTTTGCCAGCTCCAACCATGTGACGGGTTTCTATCGCCAAGATGAGGTCGTGGGGTTGCGCGACCCAGCCCGGCCCGACGGGCTGTACGGCCTGTCCAAAGCCTTTGGCGAGGACCTGTCGCGTTTTTACTTTGACCGCTACGGCATCGAGACCGTCTGCCTGCGCATTGGCTCGTCTTTCCCCGAACCGCGCAACCGCCGCATGCTGGCCACATGGATGAGCTACGACGACTTGGAGCGCCTGGTGGTGGCCAGCCTCACGGCGCCAGTGGTGGGCCACAGCATCATCTATGGCATGGGCGACAACACCACCACTTGGTGGGACAACACCCTGGCGCGCCACATTGGCTACCGCCCGCAAGACAGCTCTGAGCCTTTTCGCGCCAAGATCGAAGCCGCTGATCCGGCGCCCGACATGGCTGATCCGGCCGTCATCTTCCAGGGCGGCCCCTTCGTGCGCACGGGGCCTTTCGAATGACGCAGCCTGCTGTTGACCTGTTGGCGCCTGCGCACCTTGATGCCGTGGGCGAGAGCCCTGTGTGGAGCGTGGGCGAGCAAGCCCTGTATTGGGTGGACATTGAAGCCCCGGCCCTGCGCCGCTGGTCTGCGGCCGACGCGCAGATCACCAGCTGGCGTGCCCCGGAGCGCATTGCCTGCGTGGCCCTGCACGTAGATGGCGGTTTGATCGCTGGCATGGAGACGGGAGTGTTCCATGTGCGCCCCGGCGCTGCAGGCCGGCTGGACTGCACGCTGCTGGCACCGATTGACCACCCCGAGCCCGGCATGCGCTTTAACGACGGGCGCTGCGACCGCCAGGGCCGTTTTTGGGCGGGCACCATGGTGCGCGACATGTCGCTGGCCCGGCCTGTGGGCGGCCTGTACCGCACCGATGGCGCCGGGCTTTCTGCCCCACTGGTGCAGGGGCTCGTCACGCAGAACGGCCTGGGCTTCAGCCCCGACGGCGGCACGATGTACCTGAGCGACAGCCACCCTTCAGTTCAAAAGATCTGGACCCTGCCACTGCATGACGATGGCACCGTGGGCGAGCGCCGCCTGTTCGTGGATATGAAGGATCTGCCGGGCCGCCCCGATGGCGCCGCAGTGGATGCAGAAGGTGGCTACTGGATCTGCGCCAACGACGCGGGCCTGGTGCATCGCTTCACGCCTGACGGCCGGCTGGACCGCTCCATTCGCGTGCCGGCCAGCAAGCCCTCCATGTGCAGCTTCGGCGGCGCAAATATGGATTTGCTGTTTATCACCTCGATCCGCCCTGGCCAGCCCGTGGGTGAGGACGTTGCCCATGGTGGCGCGGTATTTGTGGCCCGCCCTGGTGTGCGCGGGCTGGCCGAAACCCCTTTCTCATCGACCACCTCGGGGCAATGACCCCTTCACCCAAGGAGACAAGCATGAAATTTCCACACCTGCTGGGCCGCGTGACCGTGGCCATTGGTATCGCGCTGGGCAGCTTTGCCGCGCACGCCACCGAGTTCCGCTCCTCCGACATCCACCCCGACGACTACCCCACCGTGCTGGCAGTGCGCCACATGGGCGAAGTGCTGTCCAAGGCCACGGGTGGCAAGCATTCGATCAAGGTGTTTGCCAAGGGCGCGCTGGGTATCGAAAAGGACACCATCGAGCAGACCAAGCTGGGCGCCATCGCCATGACGCGCGTGAACGTCGCACCGATGAACAACATCTGCCCCGCCACCATGGTGCCGACCATGCCCTTCCTGTTCCGCGACAAGGAACACATGCGCAAAGTGCTGGACGGCGCCATTGGGGACGAAATTCTCAAGGACTGCGAAGCCCAGGGGTTTGTGGGGCTGGCGTTCTATGACAGCGGCGCACGCTCCATCTACACCGCCAAGAAGCCCGTCAAGACCCTGGCAGATGTAAAGGGCATGAAAGTGCGCGTGCAGCAAAGTGACCTGTGGGTCTCGCTGCTGGAGGCCATGGGTGCCAACGCCACGCCCATGCCGTTTGGCGAGGTGTACACCGCGCTCAAGACAGGCCTGGTCGACGCTGCGGAGAACAACTACCCCAGCTACGAAAGCTCGCGCCACTTCGAAGTGGCCAAGTACTTCAACAAGACTGAGCACTCGATGGCTCCCGAGATCCTGCTGTTCTCCAAGCGCGTGTGGGACAAGCTGAGCGCCGATGAGCAAAAGGCCATCCGCGCAGCCGCCAAGGAGTCCGTGCTGCACATGCGCAAGCTGTGGGATGAGCGCGAAGAGAAGTCGCTGGCCACGGTGAAGGCCGGCGGCGCCGAGATCATTGAAGTGGACAAGGCGCCCTTCAAGGCGGCCATGAAGCCCGTGTATGACAAGTTCCTCAAAGACCCCAAGCTGCAAGACATGGTCAAGCGCATCGAGGCAGTGAAGTAAACACCCGTCAGGGCTGGCAAGCAGGCTGCGGGGGTGTCTCCGCAGCCCTTTTTGAAATCATCCGTATGTTCAATCTCTACACGCGACTGTGCGCTTTCATTGCGCGCACCTGCCTGCAGGTCGGCGTGGCCGGCATGGTGCTGCTGGTGTGCGCGGTGCTCTACCAGGTCGTGGGGCGCTATATCTTCAACGACACCCCCACCTGGGCAGAAAGCGGTGCCGTGCTCCTGGTGCTGTACGTCACCATGCTGGGCATGGCCGTTGGCGTGCGCGACGCGGGCCACATCGGCCTGGAATCCTTTTTGGTGCTGGCCCCCGAGTGGCTGCGCCTGAAGCTCGAAATTCTCATCCACGTGCTGGTGCTTCTTTTCGGGGCGATCATGGCGTGGAATTGCGGCGTGCTGGCCGAGTCAGTAGCCGACTACAAGATCCCCACGCTGGGCCTGTCCGAAGCCTTCAAGTACGTGCCCCCCGCCATGGCAGGCGTGCTGGTGTCGTTGTTTTCGCTGGAACACATCATTGCCCTGGTGCGCGGCACAGAAGTCGAGCCCGCCTGGCACTGAGCCCTTTCCCTTCAGACACCCACCGAGATTTTCATCATGGCGTTGACCATTCTGTGCGTGAGCTTCACGCTGCTGTTGCTGCTGGGCGTGCCCGTGGCGTTTTCGATTGGCCTGTCCTCTCTGGCCACCATCCTGTACGAAGGGCTGCCCCTGGCCGTCGGCTTTCAGCAAATGATTTCGGGCATGAACCCGTTCTCGTTCCTGGCCATTCCGTTCTTCATCTTTGCCGGTGAAATCATGATGTACGGCGGCATTGCCGACCGCATCGTCACATTTGCCAAGAGCCTTGCGGGCCATGTGCGTGGCGGCCTGGGCATGAGCAACGTGCTGGCTTGCACACTGTTTGGCGGAGTCTCGGGCTCGCCCGTGGCCGACGTGTCGGCCATGGGCGCGGTGCTGATCCCGCAGATGAAGAAAGAGGGCTACCACGCCGACTATGCCGTGAACGTGACCACGCACGCCTCGTTGGTGGGCGCGCTCATGCCCACTTCACACAATCTCATCATCTTTGCGCTGGCTGCCGGAGGCAAGGTGAGTATTGCGGCGCTGATCCTGGCGGGCATCGTGCCGGCCGTGCTGCTCACGGTGTGTAACCTGCTGGCCGCCTACCTCGTGGCGGTGAAGCGCGGCTACCCTGCCGGCACCTTCCCCGGTTGGGAAATCGTGTGGATTTCTTTCAAAGCCTCGGTTCCTGGCCTGGCGGTAGTGGTCATCATCATCGCCGGCATCCTGTCGGGGGCTTTCACTGCGACGGAATCGGCCTCGGTAGCGGTGGTGTGGGCGTTGTTCCTGTCAGCCGTCGTGTACCGTCGCCTGACACGCGAGCAGTTCCTCAAGGCGGCGGCCAAGGCCGTCAAGACCACCGGCACCGTCCTGCTGCTCATCGGCATCTCGTCCATGTTCGGCTACCTGATAGGCCTGTATGGCGTGGCCGAGTTGACGGCCGAGGCCCTGCGTTCCATGAGCACCACCCCCTGGGTGATCTTCCTGAGCGTGAATGTGATCCTGTTCGTGCTGGGCACCTTTTTGGACATGGCCGCCACCATCCTCATCTGCACCCCCATTTTCCTGCCCATCTGTCAGCAGTTTGGCATGACCACCGAGCAGTTCGGCATCGTCATCCTGATCAACTGCGCATTGGGGCTGAACACGCCACCTGTGGGCACCACGCAGTTCATCGGATGCACCATCGCCGGTATCTCGGTGGGATCGGTGATGAAGACGATCTGGCCGTTTTACGGGGCGTTGATTGCTGCGCTGATGCTGGTCACGTATGTGCCATCGTTTTCGATGTGGCTTCCCAATCTGATTCTCAAGACCGGCTGATGTTTTGCTGAGGAGGTACGCCAGGGGACCTTTGTCCGCTGGCCTGGCGGGCGGGGGCCTTGGGCGCCCGCCCGCTTTTTTTTCTAGGATTGAGTTGTCCTTTGCCTTGGCAAGTAGCCTTGCTGATGCGGGACCATTTTTCTGAAAGACCGTTGCATGGGTTCTTCCCGCTTTTCCGACCGAAAAATCGTTGTTGCCCTGGCGCTGCTGTGCTGCCTTCTATGGGGCAGTTCCTACCCTGCCATCAAAACCGGTTACGAGTGGTTTGGCATTGCCGCCCACGATGTGCCCACCAAGCTGGTGTTTGCGGGCTGGCGGTTTTTGTGGGCGGGGCTGGCCCTGCTGGCCTTGGCGCTGGCCACGCGTCGGCAGGTGTGGGGGCTGGGGGCGAGCGCAATGCGCCAACTGGTGGTGCTGGGGCTGGCGCAAACCACGCTGCAGTACGTGTTCTTCTACGTAGGCTTGGCCTATACCACCGGGGTCAAGGGCTCCATCATGAATGCCACTGGCACTTTTTTCAGTGTGCTGTTGGCGCACTGGATCTACCACAATGACCGGCTGAGCCAGGCCAAGCTATGGGGGTGCGTGGTGGGGTTTGCGGGCGTGATGGTGGTGAACCTGGGCGGGGGTGCGCTGGACACGGACTTCACCCTGCTCGGCGAAGGCTTTGTTGTCATTGCGGCCTTTGTCCTGGCCGCTGCCAGCATCTACGGCAAGCAGGTGTCGCAGCGCATGGATTCGATGGTCATGACCGGCTGGCAGCTGGCCCTGGGCGGCGCAGCGCTGCTGGCCATCGGCTGGGGTTTTGGCGGCTCGCTCTCCGGCTTTACCTGGCAGTCCACCTTGCTGCTGGTGTACCTGGCGCTGCTGTCGTCGGCAGCGTTTTCGCTGTGGAGTTTGCTGCTCAAGCACAACCGCGTCAGTCAGGTCACCGTGTTCAATTTCTCGGTGCCGGTGTTTGGTGCGGTTCTGTCGGCCATTTTCCTGGGTGAAGCGCTGCTTGAATGGAAGAACCTCGTCGCCCTGGTGCTGGTGTGCGCGGGCATCTGGCTGGTAACCCGCGGCACCCAGCCCCGCCCGAAATAAACTCGGGCACATGGCTTACACACTTTCACGCGATGCATTTCAACGAGAACTGCACGGCCAGAGCACCGACCTGTTCACTCTGCGGGGCACTGGCGGCATGCAGGTGGTCGTAAGCAACTATGGCGCGCGCCTCGTGCAGGTGGCGGTGCCTGACGGGCAAGGTGGCCTGGTGGACGTTGCGCTGGGCTACAGCTCCCTGCAGGGTTATCTGGACGGACAGCTTTCCATGGGAGCTTTCATTGGCCGCTGGGCGGGGCGCCTGCGTGCCGGTCAGTTGCATCTGCCTGGCGGCTGCACGCTGCAGCTGCCCACCAACAGCGGTCCGCACCATCACCACGGCGGGCCGCAAGGCAGCCGCTTTCAGGTGTTTGGTGTGACGGAGGTACACGATGACGCCATGGTGCTCACCCATACCTTCCGCACCGAAGACGATGGCATGCCGGGCACCGTGCGCCTCACGCTGCGCTTGCAGGTCGCGCCCGACAACGCGCTGCACATGGACTGGACGGCGGAGGTGGCGGATGCCCCTTCGGTGTTCAACCCCACGGGTCATGCCTTCTTCAACCTCACTGGTGCAGGCAGCGCTCTGGCCCATACGCTACAGGTGCCCGCCAGCCGTTATGTGCCCCTGGCACCCGATGTGTGCCCCATGGGGACGATCGATTCGGTGCAGGCTACCCCGTTTGATTTTCGGCAGCTGCGCAGCGTGGCCCAGGCCACAACCACGCCCCATGAGCAGCTGGCATGCGCGGGCGGGCTGGACCATTACCTGGTGCTGGATGACGCCTTGGCGGCATCCGCCGTCCCCGCTTCGCCCGGCCTGCGCCTGGCTGCACAACTGGCCGATCCTGCTTCGGGGCGCACCATGCAGGTTTGGAGCACGGCCCCAGGCGTTCAGGTGTATGCGGGCCACGGGCTCAAGGCCGATGAGGCCCGCGACCTGGGGCGTGGGGCAGGGCAGGGCACCTGGCTGTGGCAGCCCGGCGACGGCATCTGCCTGGAGCCCATGGAGTACCCCGATGCGCCCAACCACCCAGCCTTCCCGGTGCAGTGGTGGCTGCCGGGTGATGTGGTGCGGGGCAGCATCGTGTACCGGTTCACCGGCCCCTGAACTGCGGGCGCTTACACACCCGTTGCGGCTTCTCTCCAGCCGCTCACCAGCAGGGCCAGGGGCGCCAAGGCGGCAAACCCCAGCACGATGCGGTGAAACACGGGGCCTGCCCTGTGCGATTCGAGGAAATGTCGAACCAGCAGCAGCCCTTTGCCCCAGGCGATGAGGGCGATACTCGCGCTCATGGCCCAGCGACTCAGGCCGGCATGTGCCAAGTGGGCTGCAAACACGCTCAGGCATGTCAATGCCACCATGAGCAGCCAGGCGATCAGGGGTGGTTGGGGTCTCATCATGTGCCTTTGAATGGGTCTTCAAACCAGGGCATAAAACAGGGCAAAAATCATCAGCCACACCAGATCGGTGGCATGCCAGTAAGTGGCCAGGGCCTCCAGGCCGCGCACGTCCGCACGGGAGTACGTCCCCACCTTGGCGCGCGCCAGACACCAGGCCATGCCGCCCAGGCCCCAGCAGGCATGAAGAAAGTGGTTGATGGTGAGGTAGTAGTACACCACCACAAAAATCCCGCTGCCCGCGTCGATAGCGTGCGCCTGGTTCCAGCGCCACTCCACAACTTTGATCAAGGGGTAAAGAAGCCCGATCGCCAGGGCTGCCCACTGCCATTGCATGGCGCGCCGGGCGTTGTCTTCCCGAAATGCCGCGATGGCCTGGGTCAGTGCGTAGCCGCTGGTCAGCATCACCAAAGTCACGGCCACGCCTCCCCATGTCCACAAGCGCGAGGCGCCTTCTTGAAACGCCTGCGGATGAAACCACCGGGCCACGAAGTACACGCTGAAGAACATCGTGAACTCGAGGTATTCCAGGCAAATAGCCACCCACATGCCTTTGAGCCCCGGTAGCGAAGGGCCTGCCGATGGGTTGGCCGGTGCGTCTGCCGGGGTTTCCAGTGCTGGTGTTTGCAAAGTCAAATGGCTCATGGGCTCTACTCTCGTACCCCTCGCGTCTGGGCAGCAACCGGCTGGGCCGTCCCGCAAGCAACGGCGGTGATGCCACCAGAGACTGCCCAGGGTTGCCGGAAATGGCATTGAAGTGCGGTGGAATTGGGGCGAATGGGCACGCCCCCGCCGCTTGCGCGCCGCCAGGTGGAGGCCCAATTCCCTGTCATCCGCCCAAGTATCTGGCGATTGAGCCAGTGTGGGCCGTATCAGTCGGGTGGATATTGATGCGTAGCAGAACCCGAGACACCTGGGGGCGCGGCCCTGCGGATCCTGTTGGCGAGCTTTGCGTGTGATGCGCGCCAAGGGTCCTTGGCAAGTCACCGCAAACCATATGCCCCAGCCAAAGGCACTACATTTTCGCCATGACCGCACCTCGCCTTCAGCGCTTGTTTCCCCTCCTGGCCGTTCTGGGCTCTGTCACTGCGCTGGGCATTGGCACTTCATGGGCCAAGAACGCACTGTTTCCTGTCGTGGGCGCGCAGGGCACCACGGCCGTGCGGGTGGGCTTGTCTGCACTGCTGATGCTGTTGCTGTGGCGGCCCTGGCGCTGGCGCCTGTCGCGAGCGGATACCCAGGCCGTGGCGCTGTATGGAGCGGCGCTGGGCGCCATGAACCTCCTGTTCTACCTGTCCATCCAGACCTTGCCATTTGGCTTGGCCGTGGCGATTGAGTTTGCGGGGCCCCTGGCCGTGGCCATTTGGTCATCGCGCCGCGCGGTGGATTTTGTGTGGGTGGCGCTGGCCGTGGTCGGTCTGGGGCTGCTGCTGCCGGTAGGGCTGACGGGTAGCCCGCTCGACCCCGTGGGTGTGCTGTATTCGGTGGGCGCGGCCGTGTTCTGGGCGCTGTACATCGTGTTTGGCAAGCGGGCGGGGCACCTGCATGCGGGGCAGTCGGTATCGCTGGGCCTGCTGGTGGCCGCATTGGTGGTGGTGCCTGTGGGCGTGGCGCACGCAGGCGCAGCGTTGCTTTCACCGTCGGTGCTGCTGGTGGGGGTGGCTGTGGCCGCCATCTCCAGCGCGCTGCCCATCTCGCTGGAGATGATGGCTTTGAAGCGCCTGCCCAAGGAGGCCTTCGGCATCATGATCAGCATGGAGCCGCGGTGGCGGCCCTGCTCGCCCTGGCCTTGCTGGGCGAGCGGCTGAGCGCAATGCAGTGGCTGGCCATTGGCTGCATCGTGGCGGCGTCGATGGGCAGTGCCGCAACGGCCCGCAGGCCACCCGCAGCGCTGGCCCAGCCAGCCTGAAGCAGGCTTGCCGGCACGGCAGTGCCTGCGTCCGGCCGCCGTCATCGGCAAAAGATGACACGGTGGCTGGCTGCGCGGCGCAATACTGACCGAGGGCTGGTGCGCGCTGGCGGTACCCGTGTGCCGCGCCGGCGCAGGCCCATCTGTTCAACGCCTGCGGCGACGTGCCCTGCACAGGGCTTGCGGGCCAACCCAGGAGCAATTTCATGCGCGCAAATCCCCCGCCGCCCGAGGCCGAGGTCCAGGAGGCTGAACGCAAGATCAGCGGCATTCTGGAAGACTTGGAAGCTTCCACCGATTCAGAAGTAAAGGGCCTTGAATTGGAAGACGTGGTGGATACCGACCCTGCCAGCGGAAGGCCTGCGGTGCACCAGACGGTAGAGATCACGGTAGAGCCGCGGCCACGCCGACGCTGGCTCAAATAGCCATTTGGCAGGTTGCCCCGGCCGTTGCATGTGCACGAACCACACGCCACGCGGCGGCAGATGGCGCTGGTGTGTATGAAAGATGGCGGGTCACGTAGCCCAGTGCGTTGACCAGGATTGCTGTTTGCTACTTTTTTTGTAGCTGCATGCGCTTTGCGGGAGCGCGCTGGAGCAGTTTCTGCAACAAAAAAACTGGTCCCCTCGACAGGAATCGAACCTGTATCTAGCGCTTAGGAGGCACTCGTTCTATCCATTGAACTACGAGGAGGCAGGGCGGGATTGTAGAGGCTGCGGGTGCGGTCGCAGGTGTTCAGTCGTACTTCAGGGTGTAGATCAGGTCCACAGCGCTGTTGCTGCCTGCCTGGCCGCGCAAGGTGAGGCTGCGCGAGAGGTCGTAGAAGATGTACAGCGCGCCCATGGTGCCCGACAGCGTGCGCTCGTACGTCAGGTACAGATCTTTGGAAATGCGCTTGCCAAAGGTGAGGGCCGCGCCGTTAGCGTCTTCGCCAGGGGCCGCGCTCTTGAAGCCGATTTCGTCCAGCCCCACACGGCTGGCGATGTTGGCGGTGGCGGATTGCCCCCCACGGCGGCCCAGCAAGGTGAGCGCGGCCTGCTGCAGCACAGCGGCCTCGGCACCGCCTGTGGTGGCATCGCGGCCCAGCACCACCCAGGCCAGTTTTTCGGCGTCAGGAAGGTCGGGATCGGAGTACAGGCGCACACGCGGCGCCAGCGCCGACCCTGTGACCTGCACGCCAGCGCGCACGCTGATGTTGGGGCGCAGCGCCAGGATGTCGAGCGAGGGGTTGTTGTACGGGCCGTTGAAGCGGATGAGGCCGGTTTCCACGTCCAGTACCTGCCCCCAGGCGCGGTAGCGGCCTTCTTCGGTGCGCACCTCACCTGTGACGCGGGGCGGTGCGCCCGGCGTGGGGCTGCTGCGCACATCCACCTCACCCGTCAGCCGCGTAGTGATGCCCCGGCCCTGCAACGCAAAGTCGTTGCCCAGGTTGAGCGTGACCGCTATGACGGCTGGCTTGGCGGGCACCAGTTGCGGCGCCTGCTCAGCCTTTTGGTGGGCCTGGGCCGCAGCCTGGGCGCGGGCCTGCGCCTCCCGGTCGCGCGCGGCAGAACGGATGACCACGTCAGAGCCCAGGGTGGGGGCCGTTTCGTCCGGGAGGATGATGGTGGCGCGGTCGGTGGTGATCTTGCCGGTCACGCTGATCTGCCCTTGCTGCAGCCGCGCCTGCAGGTTGCCCGACACGCTGACTTGCCGGT
This sequence comes from Acidovorax delafieldii, assembly GCA_002377855.1. GTDB lineage: Bacteria > Pseudomonadota > Gammaproteobacteria > Burkholderiales > Burkholderiaceae_C > Acidovorax > Acidovorax delafieldii_A. The sequence continues at coordinate 184,767 of DFQQ01000027.1, forward strand.
CCGCCCGCACCAGTACCTGCAGCGCCTGGGCCTGTGCCTGCAAGTCCATGCTGATGCGCGGAGGGGTGTTGGCGACGGGGTCGGCGTCCGTCCATGCCAGGCGGCCGGTGGCCGAGAGGCTTCCGCGGTCTTCGGGAGCAGCGGTGCGGTTGCCGCTTTGTCCGGCAATGCGGGCCTTGCTGCCACGCCCGCCCTGCAGCCCAAATTCGGTAAGTTCGATCTGGTTGCCACGCAGAGCGGCGCGCAGGCGCCCCCCTTGCAGGTCCACACCGTCAATCAACGATCGCACGGCTAAGTCGTCGGCCGCCAGCGTTCCGGCCCAACGGGGCGCATCGCGGGTGCCCGACAACGTGGCGTTGGCGTCCAGCGTGCCGCGCACCCGCCAGCCCGGCGGGGCCAGGGCCGACCACACGCCTACGTCGGGCAGGCGGGCGCGCACATTGCCGGCCAGGGGTGCATTCGCGGGCCACGGGGCAGCCCCTTCGCTCCACTGGATTCGGGTCATGGCGGTGGCGTCGATTTCGCCTGCGCGTGCGCTGGCCCACTGCAGGCGAGCACTCAGGGTTTCGGCCTCCAGCTGGACGAACAACTCGGCCTGTCGCACGCCGGCCAGGGTGCCCCGCCCCGCATTGGCGCCAGTGGTCGGCGTCACCGTGGTGATGCTGCCGGCACCCAGCCCTTGGCCGGTGCTGATGCTGGCCGTTTCTGCGGGAGCCTCGGCACTGAGGATGCGCAGGTCACCCTGCGTTCTGCGCAAGGTGGCGCTGGCGCGCACGGCGTCGGTGGTGTCCACGTTCCATTGGCCTTCGAGCAGCAGGTCTGTGGCCAGCCCCAGCCGTGCCAGCATCGGCTGCGGCGCCAGGGTGGGGGCCGTGGCAGACGCCGAGGCCACGCCGGGCAGCACCGCGCTGGGCGCTGGCGTGGGCGCTGCGTTGGAGCCAAAGGCGTCCACCCAGGCCAGTGGCAGCCCTTGCAGCGTGCACTGGCTTTGCACGCGGGGCAGGGCGCTGCCCGCTGCCGTGGCCACGCGCAGCGGTTGCCAGCGCAACGCCACAGTGCCGGGCAGGGGTCCGGTGATCTGTGCCTGGCCTGCGCCGGCCTGCAGCACGAGGCTGCCCTGCGTCGCTGCGGGGGCGGGTG
>DFQQ01000003.1 GCA_002377855.1 Acidovorax delafieldii
CGACAACAGGCCTGGGCCTGGGACTGGGCGGCGAAGGCACTGCACGGGAGTACCTGCCGCCTCCAAGGAACAGGTAACCATGAAAAAAACGCACGCTGCACAGCGTGCTTTTTTTTGCCCCAACGCGCTGGTGGCAGGGCTCGTCTACACCCGGCGCTGGCTGCGATGGCTCACTGGCGTGGACACATCGGTGGGATGGGCTGCTGCCCTAAGGACCCTTTGCACGAATCACCGCGCCGTGTGCATCTGCGCAATGGGGCGGTCTGCGGCGTTGCAAGTACTCGCAATAGCTACGGCTATTGCTGCGTTTTGCGCCTTGCAGCCCATCCCGATCCGCAGTGAACATTTGCCGCTCGATTCGTGCAGAGGATCCCCTAGCTGGTCATCTTCATTTCTTAGAGCGACCGGATAGCCAAATGCGAATCGCTATTTGTTATCCAATTGATACGTGGCATGCGCACCACATTGGTGAATTTCCGCCCCCAATAGATGGTGAACAATCTTTAATTTGGCAAATATGATGCATGTGATATATATTTGGGACATAATTGAACGCGACTTGTATCTAGCCGTTCGCGCTGCGGGGTGGTGCTCTAGGTGCTGGGCCATGCAAGTCGGCCCCGCGTTCTTGCCGACCCGGCGAAGAGGCGCTTTTTGCAGAGAAACACTATGAACCAACTCAAAATTGGCACCCGCCTGGGCTTGGCTTTTGGCCTCGTGCTTCTTATCACTGCGGTAATGGCTGCGGTGGGCGTTTGGCGCTTGTCCATGCTCAAGGAAGCCACCGTGCGCATTTCCACCGTGGAAATCGACCGCAACGAATTGGCGATGGAATGGAAAGCCGGTATCGATCTGAATTGGGCGCGCGCTTCTGCGGCGCTCAAGGCCACCGATGCAGCCTACATTGCTGCGCTGGGTGCCGAGATGGCTGCGACCACCAAGGAGGTGAGTGAGGGGCAAAAGAAGCTGGAAGCCTTGATGGATAACGACAAGGGCAAGGAGCTTCTGGCCAAGGTGGCCGCTGCACGCAAAATCTACGTGGACGCCCGCGCCAAGCTGCTGGAGCGCAAAAAAGCGGGGGAGGACGTGTTTGCGCTGGTGGACAGCGAACTGCGTCCTCTCGCACAAAACTACATCACTGCGCTGGGGGATGTGACGAAGTACACCCACAACGAACTGGAGGTGTTTGAACAGTCCGTGCTGAGTGCCGCTGCAACAAGCCAATGGGTGCTGGGCCTGGGGGCGGGCGCATCACTGGTTCTGGGGCTGTTCTTCGCCGTCTGGGCCACGCGCTCCATCACCACCCCCGTGCAGCGTGCTGTCGAGGCCGCCGAGCAAATCAGCAAGGGCAATCTGTCCGTGTCGATTGAAGCGAAAGGCAAGGACGAGGCTGCACGCTTGCTGCGTGCGCTGTCAGACATGCAGCTGAGCTTGTCGCGCATCGTGGGCCATGTGCGCGAGGGTTCGCAGAACGTGGCGATCGCGTCATCTGAAATCGCCCAGGGCAACAATGACCTGAGCGCCCGCACTGAGCAGCAGGCCAGCGCGCTGCAGCAAACGGCGGCGTCCATGGAGCAGCTCAATTCCACCGTGCGCCAGAACGCGGACAACGCCCGCCAGGCCAACCAGTTGGCGATGAGCGCCTCCACCGTCGCGGTGCGGGGCGGCGAGGTCGTGGGCCAGGTGGTTGAAACCATGAAGGGCATCAACGACAGCTCGCGCAAGATCGCAGACATCATCGGCGTGATCGACAGCATTGCCTTTCAGACCAACATCCTGGCGCTGAACGCTGCGGTGGAAGCCGCCCGCGCAGGCGAGCAAGGCCGGGGCTTTGCGGTGGTGGCGAGCGAAGTGCGCAGCCTGGCCGGGCGCTCGGCCGATGCGGCCAAGCAGATCAAGACCTTGATCAGCGACAGTGTCGGGCGGGTGGAGCAAGGCACGTCGCTGGTGGATCAAGCGGGCAACACCATGGCTGAAGTGGTCGGTTCCATCAAACGCGTGACGGACCTGATGGGCGAGATCAGCGCCGCCAGCAATGAGCAAAGCCAGGGCGTGAGCCAGGTAGGAGAAGCCGTCACACAGATGGACCAGGTCACCCAGCAAAACGCTGCCTTGGTGGAAGAAATGGCTGCTGCTGCCAGCAGCCTCAACAACCAAGCGCAGGATCTGGTCAGCACCGTGGCGTTCTTCAAGCTCTCGCCGGGTGACGAACACCCTGCGCGGGTGCAAGCACCGCGCACGGGTGCCGCGCCCACACCGGCACGCCTGGCCCCGGCGCCAGTTGTGGCACTGGGCCGCTCGCAGAGCGGAGAGCAGGGGGCGCTCGCGGGCAAGGGAACACCTTCGTCCAAGACCACTAGCACGGCCGTGGCGCGGTCGGTGACTCCGGGCGTCGCGCCCAAGCCCAAGGCGGCGCCGGCTGCCGATGATGCGGACTGGGAATCTTTCTGACGCGGCCGGCGGCTTCGCAGACCGTGAAGCCGTCATTCAGACGCTGAAAAGCCAAGGGCCGGTGTTGTGTAACCGGCCTTTATTCATGCCTCAACCAGGGGCCGGCGGTTTGCGAAAAGGCGTGCGCTCGTGCAGTGACTGCAGGTAGGCGCCGACGCCTTCGCCTTCGCGTTCCAGAAAGCGCTCTACGGCATCTGCGAAGGCCGGATGGGCCAGCCAGTGGGCACTGCTGGTCTGCACAGGCAACAGCGCTCGCGCCATCTTGTGCTCGCCTTGTGCGCCCCCTTCAAACCGTTGGACGCCGTGTTCTATGCACCACTGCAGGGGCTGGTAATAGCAGGCTTCAAAATGCAGGCAGTCCACCCGCTCCAGCGCGCCCCAATAGCGCCCATAGGCCACCAGCTCAGAGTGATTTTCGTTTGTAGCGCCCGAGGGATAAGCGCTAATAGCTATCAAACTGCTAGCAACTGGCTGCCCGTTGCGCTCGGCAATGAACAGCAGCCAGGCGTCGGGCAGGCTCTGCGCCATGTCACTGAAAAAGGCACGAGTGAGGTAGGGCGGGTTGCCGTGCTCGAGATAGGTGCGTTCGTAGCAGCGATAGAAAAAGTCCCAGTCGCCGGGGCTGATGTCTGTCCCCCGGGACCAGCGAAAGCGCACGCCTGCCTCTGCCACTCGGCGGCGCTCTTGTTTGATCTTCTTGCGCTTTTCCTGGGACAGGCTGCCCAGGAAGTCATCGAAGGTACTGAAACGCCGCGGCGTTGCCGGCAGCGTTAACGCGGCGTTGCCGGCGTCCAGGATTTCTCCGCCGCTGGCTGCCATGCGACCGGCTGAAGCGGTGGCCTTGGCAGAGTCCATCTCCGGCGTGTCGGCACGGGTAGAGGGGGGCGAAGCGTTTTGCCAGTGGAACTGCACCGTGTGGCGCAGCATGAGACCCTGTTCAGCGCACGCGCCAATGTCTTGGGGCGCTGCGAAAAGCACATGCAGCGAAGAGATGTCCTCGTCCGCACACCACTGGCGGGCTGCCTGTATCAACTGCGCCCGCGCAGTGGCGTCGCGTGCCAGCAGGCGCACCCCCGGCACCGGCGTGAAGGGCACCGCCACCACGGCCTTCGGGTAGTACGGCACGCCGTGCTGCTCATACGCACTGGCCCAAGCCCAGTCAAAAACGTATTCGCCATAGGAGTGGCTTTTCAGGTATAGCGGGCAGGCAGCGATGAGTAGGTCGCCTTCCCACAGTGTGATGAAGCGTGGCGTCCAGCCCGTGCGGGGCGTGGCGCTCCCGCTGCGCTCCAGGGCGGCCAGGTATTCATGCCGCATGAAGGGGGTGGCGTGGGATTGCTCTGCCAACAGGGCGTTCCAGGCTTGCGCGTCCACGTCGAGCGCACTCGCGTGTACGCGCGCGATAATGTGCGACTCAGCCACGGCGTGCTCTTGGGGTGCAGGTATCCGTCACGGGTGTTTGCATCGATCCCACGGGGGCGGTGTGGGCGTTGTCCAACCAGGCCAGCAAGGCCTTTTCCAGTTCCATGACGCTCTCCATTTGCACTGCGCAGCTCAATTTTGTGGTGGGCGATATGCCCGGCAATGCGCAAAAGATCATTGCCGCCGCCCGCGAAGCCCATGCCATGGGCGCACAGCTGTTGCTGACGCCCGAACTTGCTGTGTGCGGCTATGCGGCTGAAGACCTGTTCCTGCGCCCTGCCTTCCTTGCCGCCTGCGATGATGCCTTGAAAGCCGTGGCCCGCGAGACCGCAGGGTTACAGGACCTGGCCATCGTGCTGGGGCATCCGCGCGCGTTGGATGCCGACGCTCACGCTTTCAGCGCCTGCCACAACGCTGCGAGCGTGGTGCGCAACGGGCGGGTGGAGCAAACGTATTTCAAGCGCGAATTGCCCAATTACCAGGTTTTTGACGAGCGCCGCTATTTTGTGGCGGGGCAGACACCTTGCGTTTTCGAGGTGGCGGGTGTTCGGGTGGGTGTACTGATCTGCGAGGATGCGTGGTACCCGACTGCCGCGCGGGATGCCGCTGCTGCAGGGGCGCAGGTTCTGGCGGTCATCAACGCCTCTCCGTTTCACTTGGGCAAAAGTGCCGAGCGTGAGCGGAACATGCAGGATCGTGTCTCCGAAACGGGTTTGCCCCTCGTTTACGCCCACCTGGTCGGTGGGCAGGATGAAGTGGTTTTTGAAGGCCGATCTTTCGCCTTGGGCGCCAGCGGAGTTGTGGCCGGACGGGCGCCAGGATTCAAGGAGAATCTGTTTCTCGTGCGCATTAATCAAGCGCACGGCGCTATTGATTTGATAGCCGAGATGGCACCCGTGCCCAGTGCAGACGCTGACCTGTGGGACGCTCTGGTGCTGGGTGTGCGTGACTACGTTGGCAAGAACGGTTTCCCGGGCGCGCTCTTGGGATTGTCGGGCGGTATCGATTCGGCCCTGGTGCTGGCCATCGCGGTGGACGCGCTGGGGGCGCAGAAGGTCCGGGCCGTGATGATGCCTTCACCCTACACCGCAGACATCAGCTGGATCGACGCGCGCGACATGGCGAAACGCATGGGTGTGCGATACGACGAGATTTCCATTGCGCCCCAGTTCGAGGCCTTCAAGTCCGCGTTGGCGACCGAGTTCGCCGGTCAGGCCGAGGACACGACCGAGGAAAACCTCCAGGCGCGTATCCGCGGAACGCTGCTGATGGCGCTGTCCAACAAGTTCGGCTCGGTGGTCCTCACCACGGGCAACAAGAGTGAGATGGCGACGGGCTACTGCACGTTGTACGGCGATATGGCAGGGGGATTCGCCGTCATCAAGGACGTGGCCAAGACCCGGGTGTTTGATTTGGCCCGCTGGCGCAACGCCAACGACCCGTACGGCACTGGCAGCAACCCCATCCCCGAGCGCATCATCACCCGCCCACCCAGCGCTGAGTTGCGGCCCGACCAAAAGGACCAGGACAGCCTTCCGCCCTACGAAGTGCTGGATGCCATCGTGCAGCGCTATATGGAGAGCGACGAGCCTATCGAGTCCATCATTGCGGCCGGCTATGCCCGAGCGGACGTGGAGCGCGTCACGCGGCTGATCAAGCTCAATGAGTACAAGCGCCGCCAGGCTCCCGTGGGCATCCGCGTGACGCGCCGCAGCTTTGGCAAGGACTGGCGTTACCCTATCACCAACAAGTTCCGGGCCTGACGGCGGCTTTCGCCCCTCATCGCCGTCAGCCCGCTTGCATTTCTTTCTACATTGCCCTCAGGAGACTCTCTATGAAAATGATCACCGCCGTCATCAAGCCCTTCAAATTGGAAGAGGTGCGCGAGGCGTTGGCAGAGTGTGGCGTGACCGGCCTGACGGTGACTGAAGTCAAAGGCTTTGGGCGGCAGAAGGGCCACACGGAGCTGTACCGTGGCGCTGAGTACGTGGTCGATTTTCTGCCGAAGGTAAAGGTCGAAGTGGCGGTGCGAACCGAGGATGTGGACCGCTGTGTCGACGCAATCGTCAACGTGGCCCGCACCGGCAAGATTGGTGACGGCAAGATTTTTGTGACGCCGGTAGAGCGTGTGGTGCGCATTCGCACCGGGGATCTGGACGACTCCGCGATCTGATCACTGCTCGGCCGGCAGTACCCTGCCGCGGTCTTGCTGCCGAGCCAGACCCCCGGGGCCTCGTCCAAGACGTTCAGCGATGAACCGCGGATGCCAGCCCGCCGAAAGTACATCGGCCCTGGGCAGATCCCATCGCGGTGGAGCCCTTTGCGCGCCGACCTGCCCGGGCCCTAGATTACGGTGCGCAGTGGAGCGGGGGCCTGGTCAGGGCCTGCTGCAAGCACCAGGTTTCGAAGCAAGGCAGCGGGTGCCGTGCCGGTCTGCAGCAGTTCCATCTGCCAGTCGCCCATGAACCCGCTGTGCACGCTGGTGCGCAGGAACGCCAACAACCCGTCGTAGTACCCCTCCACGTTCAAAAGCCCCAGGGGCTTGCCGTGGTAGCCCAGTTGGCGCCAAGTCCACACTTCAAACAGCTCCTCGAATGTGCCGATGCCGCCGGGCAGGGCTACAAAGGCATCGCTGCGCTCGGCCATCATGGCCTTGCGTTCGTGCATGGTCTGCACGATATGCAGTTCGTCGCATTCGCGGTTGGCCAATTCCTTGTCGACGAGGGCCTGCGGTATGACGCCCACGACGCGCCCGCCAGCGAGGCGCGTGGCCTCGGCCACGACGCCCATGAGACCGCCGCGACCGCCGCCGTATACCAGTTGGCCTGAGTGTTCGCCGATCCAGCGACCGACTTCGTGCGCAGCCTGCACAAATGCCGGGTTCTCACCGGGGCGCGAGCCGCAATACACACAAACGGAAAACGCAGGTTCACCCATGAACAATCCTTTGCACCACTGCCGCCACCCAGATGCCGGCGCACAACAGCAATGCCAGCAATACTGCGGCGCTGCCCATGTCCTTGGCGCGCTTTGAAAGGTCGTGCCACTCAGGGCCGATGCGGTCGATCGCGGTTTCAATGCCTGTATTGAGCAGCTCCACGATCATCACGATCACCACGGACCCCGCCAAAAGCGCGACTTCCACCCAGCTTCGACCCAGCCAGCAAGCCAGCGGAACCAGCACCATGGCAGCCAACGCCTCTTGCCGAAAGGCAGTCTCTTGCCAGCCGGCCTTCAGTCCTTCGAATGAATAACCCGCGGCGTGCCACACGCGGTTGAAGCCTCTGCGGCTTTTTTGCGCGTTGGCGGTAGGTGGGGTGGACGTGGTGGGCATAGGGCTGATTGTGGAGAGTCCCGGGCAGTCAAGCGACTGCGGCGTCATTTTTTGCCGGAGTCAAAATGCACCAGACGTGTGCCTGCCCAAGCGTCGTGCCAAAACTGTCGGGTGGGATGGAAGCGGCTCAAAATGGCCCACGTCGCTACCCAGCCCCCCAGCAGCACCAACACCTCAACAGCCGGTACGCCGAAGGAATACGCGGCCAACGGGGGCAGGAACCACACCCAGCAGAGCACATACCGCAGCAGTGCGCGCGGTTGAGAGATTGCTTTGCCTGTGGCACCCACCACGCGGATGTGCCATGTCTTTTGTGCCAGCGTCTGACCCTTGGCCCAGAACCATGCAAAGTAAATGCCAAACACGATGAAGAGGAACGCCATGCGCAGCCCACGGTTATCGAGCGCATGGCGAGACTGGCTGAGCGTATCGAAGAGGTACGACGCAATGAAGACAACGCCGAACATCAGAAGGCCTTCGTACAACCAGCATGCCATCCGCCTGGTGATGCTGGGCGTCTGAGGCATGCTGGGCAGGGGCGGCTGAGGCGAAACGTGGAGTGCGGATTCAGGAAGAGCGGGCATGCCAGAAGGGTATCACTGTGGCTGGTAGCCCAGATCTTCAGGTCTGGGGGGCGGCGCTGGCTCAGGAACAGGAGCGCTGCCAGTGAGAGGAGGCAACGATGAGGGGGTGGCTGTAGGGGTCACCACCGGCGTGGTTTCAACCACCACCGGGGCCGGGGTCGCGGGCGGCGGCTCGACGGGCACAGGGGCGGGTACAGGCGTTACGATCAGAGTCCGTGGCACCAGGGGGTCTGCGGCCGTGATTTTGGGAGGATTGGCACGGGCCGGCCCTGCCTGTGTTGCCGCCGGTACCTGGGCCAGTTTCTTGGGAGACACGGGCCGCAGCGCGGGCGCAGCCCCAGCAAGTTTGGGGGGGGCATCTGCAGCCAGCAGACGTTTCTCTTCTTCACTCAGGGCCTGGTAAGCCTCCCAATGGGCGAGTTTGTCGCTGGGAGCCAGGCGCTGGGCGTTGGCGTAGTTCAGCCGTGCCTGGCTGCGTTGACGCGAGCTCAAGCTTGCCCACTCCGTCATGCGGTTGTGCAGTTTTTCCTGCTCTTCGGGGGGCAAAGATGCAAACGTAAGCGCCAGCGCTAGCCAGCGGCGTTTCTGACCCTCGCTCAATACCGCCCATCGCTCTGCCAACGGGTAAAGCGCCAACTTTTGGGGAGTCGACAGCGTTTCCCAGCCGGGCCCCGATGCAATTTCGGTAAAAGCCTCCGAAGGCTGTGGAGTGGGCGAACCCAGGCGTTGCTTGGCCACAGATTTCGGGTTGCTCGCGGGCAGCAATGTACTTGGCGCCAGAAGGACGTACTGTGCTACCTGCACGCTGGCAACCGCCATGGCGCCCAAAAGCACCAAAGCCAGCACGATGGCTGGCGTGTTGGTGAGCGCGACGGGTTCTTCTATGTGCATGCAATGCGCGAGGTTGGGCAACGGGCGCGTTAGTTGCGCGCAGCAGCAGTCTTGAGGAATTGCATGAATCCTGGGTCAGCGTACGCCTCGGGGGGCAGATCGTCCGTGAGCAAGGCCGCGTCCACTTCCGCCACTTCATTCAAGCCATTCTCATCCTGGGCAATGTTTATAGCGAAGAGTCCAATCACCAGGGCCATGAGAGGGATAGCGGAAACCAGCGCATTCCACCAACCCCCGTCACCGCCGCCACCCAATATGGCCGTTGAACCTGATTGCAGCACCACTGGTGCCGGCTTGTGCACAGGAGCCAACACCTTGCGCTTGGCGAGAGCCTGCATGCGCGCGGCCCGCAGGCGTTCGGTGATGTCATAGGGCAAGTCATCAGCGCCCTGAGCCATTCTTGCCGCGACGCGGCGTGCAAACAGGTCTGCGGCAGCTTCATTGGCATGGTTTGGTGCGGTGTTCATAACTCGAATCCTTTGGCCTTGAGTGCTTTGCTCAGTGTCTGAATGGCCCTGAAACAGTGCGTTTTCACGCTTCCCTCAGAACAGCCCATGGCGGCAGCGGTTTCTGCAACATCCATTTCCTCCCAGTAACGCATGAGGAATGCTTCCCGTTGACGTGCTGGCAGTTCCTGGATCTCCGTTTCTATTTCCCTGAAGGTTTGTGCTCTGGTGGTCTCGTCTTCCGCGCTTTCGGCGCGTTCTCCGTTGTCTGGACCAGAGTATGCCTCCAGCAGATCAAAATCCGTGCCATCGTCTCCCGCTCCTTCGAAGTCGCTCATGTTCGAAAACAGTGCGTTGCGGGTTTTCTGCCGGCGAAACCAGTCCAGGGTGCAATTCGAGAGAATTCGCTGGAACAGCATGGGAAGCTCCCCGGCAGGCTTGTCCCCATAGTGCTCTGACAGCTTCAGCATGCTGTCTTGCACGATGTCCAGTGCTGCCTCCTCATTGCGCACGTGGTAGAGCGAGCGCTTGAAAGCGCGCTTTTCTACACTTTTGAGGAAATCGGAAAGTTCTTGTTCAGTTGCCAAGACAGATGGGCCCGGAATGGTGCAGCGCCGTGATCGGCGTAAACAACACCAATAGGCTGAGCAGCCTTTGATTATGTCATTTTTGATGTTTTTTTTTTAAATGCGCTGTGTGTAGTTGTGTTGCAGTGCGATAATCCGCAGGCAATTCAAAAGGCAAACGGGTCACGGTCCGGCGCGGCAATCATCCCGCCCATGTCCTTGGCCTCAAGTTCCAAGCTGGCTTCACAAGAGCGCGTGCGAGGAGCACCCAAGGTTTTTCGTCAGAGAAATTCACAAAGGTTGATCATGGAAATTTCCAAGGCAGAACTCAATGTGGCAGCCGCCGCACAAGCATCCGCGAATGCATCGCTGGATCTGATGGGTTCCGAGATCCTCGTCAAGTCTCTCCAGGCAGAGAACGTTCAGTACATCTGGGGTTACCCCGGCGGAGCCGTCCTCTACATCTATGACGCGCTCTACAAGCAAGACACCATTCAGCACGTGCTGGTTCGCCACGAACAGGCGGCCGTTCATGCTGCGGACGGATATGCCCGCGCTACCGGCGAGGTGGGCGTCGCACTGGTGACTTCAGGTCCTGGCCTGACGAATGCCGTCACAGGGATTGCGACTGCCTACATGGACAGCATCCCGATGGTGATCATCTCTGGTCAGGTGCCCACGCCTGCCATTGGGCTGGACGCGTTCCAAGAGTGCGACACCGTCGGCATCACGCGCCCGATCGTCAAACACAATTTTCTGGTCAAAGATCCTCGCGATCTGGCCATGACGCTCAAGAAGGCCTTTCACATCGCGCGCACCGGCCGGCCCGGCCCTGTGGTGGTGGATATTCCAAAAGACGTCTCTTTCAAAAAGGTGCCGTACACCGGCTACCCACAGAGCGTTGAGATGCGCTCGTACAACCCGGTGCGCAAGGGCCACAGCGGCCAGATACGCAAAGCCCTGCAGTTGTTGCTGGCGGCTAGGCGTCCTTACATATACACCGGCGGTGGTGTGCTGCTGGGCAACGCAACGAACGAGTTGCGCACGCTGGTGGACATGCTGGGGTATCCCGTCACCAACACGCTGATGGGCCTGGGCGCTTACCCCGCGTCAGACCGCAAGTTCCTGGGCATGCTGGGCATGCACGGCACCATCGAAGCCAACAACGCCATGCAGAACTGCGACGTGTTGCTGGCGGTGGGGGCGCGGTTTGATGACCGCGTCATCGGCAATCCCAAGCACTTTGCCCAGAATGATCGCAAGATCATCCACATCGATATCGATCCCTCCAGCATTTCCAAGCGTGTGAAGGTCGATGTACCCATCGTTGGCGATGTGAAGGATGTGCTGGCCGAACTGATCTCCATGATCCGCGAGAGCAGCACGCGGCCCGACGCAGGCGCGCTGTCTGCATGGTGGGACACGATCGAAGCCTGGCGCAGCCGCCAGTGCCTGAAGTACGACATGGGTTCGCCTGATGTCATCAAGCCCCAATACGTGGTCGAGACGCTTTGGAACATGACCAAAGACGCTGACGCGTACATCACGTCGGACGTGGGGCAGCACCAGATGTGGGCTGCGCAGTACTACCGCTTTGATGAGCCGCGCCGCTGGATCAATTCCGGCGGTCTGGGCACCATGGGCGTGGGCATTCCTTATGCCATGGGCATCAAGCTGGCCAAGCCCGACGCTGAAGTGTTTTGCGTGACGGGCGAAGGCTCGGTGCAGATGAACATCCAGGAGTTGTCCACCTGCCTGCAATACAACACGCCGATCAAGATCTGCGCATTGAACAACCGTTACCTGGGCATGGTGCGCCAGTGGCAGGAGATTGAGTACTCGGGCCGCTACAGCCACAGCTACATGGACGCGTTGCCCAACTTCGTGAAGCTGGCAGAGGCCTACGGTCACGTGGGTCTGCTCATCGAACGTCCCCAGGACGTGGAGCCTGCGTTGCGCGAAGCCCGCAAACTCAAGGACCGCACGGTGTTCCTGGACTTCCGTACCGACCCCACCGAGAACGTGTTCCCGATGGTGCAGGCTGGCAAGGGCATTACCGAAATGCTGCTCGGTTCTGAAGACCTTTAAGCAAAATCGGCCTCAGGCGCTTTTTCCTAAAGCGCCACTAGCTATCTATTTGATAGCATTTCTTTGACGAATCTATTGTTTGCCGAGCCTGCGCATTACCGTGCGCAGGGGAGGGCAGCGAAAAGAGGAATCTCATCATCATGAAACACATCATTGCCGTTTTGCTCGAGAACGAACCCGGTGCGCTGTCGCGCGTCGTGGGCCTGTTTTCCGCCCGTGGCTACAACATCGAATCCCTGACCGTGGCGCCCACGGAGGATCCGTCGCTGTCACGCATGACCATCCAGACCACTGGTTCTGATGACGTGATTGAACAAATCACCAAGCACCTGAACCGCCTCATTGAGGTGGTCAAGGTGGTCGATCTCACTGAAGGTGCCTATACCGAGCGCGAGCTCATGATGGTGAAGGTGCGGGCCGTGGGCAAAGAGCGCGAAGAAATGAAGCGCATGGCCGACATCTTCCGTGGCCGCATCATTGACGTGACGGAGAAGAGCTACACCATCGAGCTCACCGGCGATCAGTCCAAGAACGACGCATTTTTGCAAGCCATTGACCGCGCTGCCATTCTGGAAACTGTGCGCACCGGTGCCAGCGGCATTGGCCGTGGCGAGCGCATCCTGCGCGTGTAAGACAATTCCGACTTTTTCAACCCCCTCATAACGTATTTCAACCGGAGCTACCCATGAAAGTTTTCTACGACAAAGACTGTGACCTGAGCCTGATCAAGGGCAAGACCGTTGCCATCATCGGCTACGGCTCGCAGGGCCACGCCCATGCGCAAAACCTGAACGACAGCGGCGTGAAGGTCGTGGTGGGTCTTCGCAAGGGCGGCGCCTCGTGGGACAAGGTCGGCAAGGCTGGCCTCACCGTCATGGAGGTGAACGATGCAGTCAAGGCCGCTGATGTGGTCATGATCTTGTTGCCTGACGAGCAAATCGCCGAGGTCTACAGCAACAATGTGGCCCCGAACATCAAGCAAGGCGCTTCGTTGGCTTTCGCCCACGGCTTCAATGTGCATTACAACCAAGTGGTGCCCCGCGCTGATCTGGACGTCTGGATGGTGGCGCCCAAGGCCCCCGGCCACACGGTTCGCAACACCTACACCCAAGGTGGCGGCGTGCCTCACCTGGTCGCTGTGCACCAAGACAAGTCCGGCAAGGCCCGTGATCTGGCCCTGAGCTACGCCATGGCCAACGGCGGTGGCAAGGCTGGCATCATCGAGACCAATTTCAAGGAAGAGACCGAAACCGACCTGTTCGGCGAGCAGGCCGTGCTGTGCGGCGGCGCTGTCGAGCTGATCAAGATGGGTTACGAAACGCTGGTTGAAGCTGGCTACGCTCCTGAAATGGCCTACTTCGAATGCCTGCACGAGCTCAAGCTCATCGTAGACCTGATCTACGAAGGCGGCATTGCCAACATGAACTACTCGATCTCGAACAACGCCGAGTTCGGCGAGTACGTGACCGGCCCTGAAGTGATCAACGAGCAGTCGCGTGCCGCCATGCGCAATGCCTTGAAGCGCATTCAGAACGGTGACTACGCCAAGATGTTCATCCAGGAAGGTCGCCTGAACTACCCAAGCATGACTGCACGTCGCCGCAACACGGCCGACCACAGCATCGAAGTGGTGGGTGCCCAGCTGCGCGCCATGATGCCCTGGATCGCGAAGAACAAGCTGGTCGACCAGACACGCAACTGATCCTTCATCGCTGAAGGCATCAAAGGGCCACTTCGGTGGCCCTTTCTATTGGCGGGGTGGGCTGCAACTAGCGGCTACACTGCGTCCTTCGCCGGCACTTCCTGGCAGGCTTCGCAGCCGGACAACAACTGCGATGCTATAAATATAATAGCTATTTGCGCTTGTTGTTAAAGCGCTGGAGGTCTGTTTGATGCACGATGGCAATGAGTCCCGCGACAACAACGGTGTCATGGTGCGCAAGCGGCGCAAGGGTATCTACATCCTGCCCAACCTGTTCACCCTGGCTGCGTTGTTTGGGGGCTTTTATTCCGTGGTGATGGCCATGAACGGCCGCTTTGACATGGCAGCTGTGGGTGTCTTCTGTGCCATGGTTCTCGATAGCCTCGATGGTCGCGTGGCCCGCATGACGAATACCCAAAGCGCCTTCGGCGAGCAGATGGATTCGCTCTCCGATATGGTGTCGTTCGGGGCGGCACCTGCGCTGATCGCTTATGAATGGGCCTTGCAAGGGCTTGGTCGCTGGGGCTGGATTGCAGCGTTCGTCTACTGTGCCTGCGCCGCGTTGCGTCTGGCGCGTTTCAATGTGAACACCGGGGTGGTGGATAAGCGCTACTTTCAAGGCCTGCCCTCTCCGGCAGCTGCGGCGCTGGTCGCGGGCTTCATTTGGCTCATGACTGAGCTGGGCGTCCACCCCCGAGAAGATGCCTGGCTCACCTGGTCTCAGATCACGTGGTGGATGTTTGCCTTCACGCTGTATGCGGGCCTGACCATGGTGACCAATGTTCCGTTTTACAGCTTCAAAGACGTGCAGATGAAAAAGAGCGTGCCGTTCGCTGTCATCGTGTTGATAGCACTCGGCATTGCAGTGATCAACATCCACCCGCCCGTAGTGTTGTTTGGCGTGTTCGTGCTGTATGGGCTGAGCGGCTACGGCGTTTACGCGTGGCGCAAAGCCAAGGGTCAGCACAGCAGCGTGATCAGCACATCCACCGACGAACCGGACGAGCGCGGGCTCCACAAGTGAAGGCGACGCACTTGGTGTACATGTGCTACATTGCACCGCATGAACTTGTTTGCACTGGCCCTACTGCTACCTCCCCACGGGCGGAGACAGTAGGCGCACGCGCACACTTTTCCAAAAAGGCCCGTATGCATCCGCAACGGGCCTTTTTCTTTGGGCATGAGATTTTGAGCGTTGCGGGCTAACCCCATCAAACACCAGGAGAGACGACATGGCAGACAAACTCATCATTTTCGATACCACCTTGCGCGACGGAGAGCAGTCTCCTGGCGCTTCGATGACCAAGGACGAGAAGCTGCGTATCGCGCGCCAGCTCGAGCGGCTGAAGGTCGATGTGATCGAGGCAGGGTTTGCCGCCAGCTCCAATGGCGACTTCGAAGCCGTACAGGCCATAGCCAACGCAATCAAAGACTCCACCATCTGTTCGCTTTCTCGTGCCAACGACCGTGACATTTCTCGGGCTGCAGAAGCACTCGCGGGCGCCAATTCAGCGCGCATTCACACATTCATTGCCACGTCTGCGTTGCACATGGAGAAAAAGCTGCGCATGACTCCCGACCAAGTGTTGGAGCAGGCCAAGCAATCGGTGCGTTTCGCCCGCAATTTGGTGGCGGACATTGAATTCAGTCCAGAGGATGGATACCGCAGCGACCCGGATTTTCTGTGCCGTGTGCTGGAGGCAGTCATTGCAGAAGGCGCCACCACTATCAATGTGCCGGACACCGTGGGCTACGCGATCCCGGAGCTGTACGGCAACTTCATCAAGACGTTGCGCGAGCGCATCCCCAACAGCGACAAAGCAATCTGGTCCGTGCACTGTCACAACGATCTGGGCATGGCCGTAGCGAACTCGTTGGCAGGGGTGAAGATTGGCGGCGCGCGTCAAGTCGAGTGCACCATCAATGGGCTGGGAGAACGTGCGGGCAATTGCTCTTTGGAAGAGGTCGTCATGGCCATCAAGACCCGCCGTGACTACTTCAATCTCGATCTCAATATCGATACCCAGCACATCGTGGCTGCCAGCCGCATGGTGAGCCAGACGACGGGCTTTGTAGTGCAGCCCAACAAGGCGGTGGTGGGTGCCAATGCCTTCGCCCATGCTTCCGGCATTCACCAGGACGGTGTGCTCAAAGCCCGCGACACCTACGAAATCATGCGTGCCGAAGACGTAGGCTGGAGCGCCAACAAGATCGTTCTGGGCAAACTCAGCGGACGCAACGCGTTCAAGCAGCGCCTGCAAGAACTGGGCGTCAGTCTTGAAAGCGAGACGGAGGTCAACACAGCCTTTACCCGTTTCAAGGAACTTGCCGATCGTAAGAGTGAAATCTTCGATGAGGACATTCTCGCCCTCGTGAGCGACGAGAGCGTGACCAGTGAGCGCGAGCAGTTCGGCTTCGTTTCGTTGTTCCAGCAGAGCGAAACCGGGGAGCAACCGCGTGCACGGGTGGTGTTCACTGTGGACGGGGCCGAGGTACACGGCGAATCCATCGGCAATGGGCCTGTGGATGCATCACTCAAGGCGATCGAGTCCCACGTGAAAAGTGGTGCAGAGATGGTGCTTTATTCCGTGAATGCCATCAGCGGTTCGACAGAGAGTCAGGGCGAGGTCACCGTCCGCCTGCAAAACAGCGGCCGCGTCGTCAATGGGGTGGGGGCCGACCCCGACATCGTGGTCGCATCCGCAAAAGCTTATCTCAGTGCTTTGAATAAATTACAAAGTAAAGCAGACAGGGTGGCCGCCCAAGGCTGACCAGGCAATTTATAATTCAAGCAGTTTCATTGAAAGTCGTGCAAGGTATTGATCTTGCGCGACTTTTTTTGGTTCTGTACACTGGCACACATTCATTAACGTTTGGAGCATTTGGATGCACCATCGCCTTCGCGCCGCAGTGAGCCGTATTGCTTCTCTATTGGGTTTTCTCATTGTCAGTTCGGCACTCGTAGCGCCCTCTGCCCATGCTGCTGAACGCAAACGCGCTCCTGTGAAAAAGGCAGCACCTTCGTCTACAGCCTCAACCAAAAAAACGGCGGATACTCGGCGCGTTGCAGTGACCTTGCGGGCATCTGAGCGCGGCACCAAGGGGCGTACACGTGTGGCAGTGCAGCCGGCGGAGCGTATTGCCAAGGTCAGCGCTGCGCCGCGCGCTGCGTTGATTCCTGCCAAGCTCTCCTTTGGGCAAATGGCGGGGCTGCACGAGGTGACTGACCCACTGGACCTGAAATCGAGTGTGGCATTGGTTATCGATCAGGACACGCACGAGGTGCTGCTGAGCAAAAACGATCACGCAGTTTTGCCTATTGCATCGCTCACCAAATTGATGACAGGCCTGATTATCAGCCAGGCCAAATTGCCGATGGATGAGCCCATCACCATCACCCAGGATGACGTGGACACCGAAAAGGGAAGTCGGTCTCGGTTGAGCGTGGGTACTACTCTAACCCGTGGAGAAATGCTCCATCTTGCGCTGATGTCGAGCGAAAATCGTGCGGCCCATGCGCTGGGGCGCACCTACCCAGGTGGGCTCGCGACATTTGTCAGTCTCATGAACGCAAAAGCCCGAGCCATCGGCATGGCAGATACCCGATATGTGGAGCCCACGGGCTTGTCGAGCCAGAACCAATCCAGCGCGCGGGACTTGGCAACCTTGGTAAATGTGGCGCACGGCGATCCCGTGCTGCGTGAACTATCTACGTCGCCGAGTTATGAGGTGGCGGTGGGCCGCAAAACACTTCAATACAACAACACCAATGGATTGGTGAAGAACCCGACGTGGGACATCGGATTGCAAAAGACGGGCTATATCTCAGAAGCGGGACGGTGCTTGGTCATGCAGGCCGAGGTGGCGGGCCGCAAGTTGATCATGGTGTTTCTCGACTCTGCGGGCAAGTTCAGCCGACTGGGCGACGCTGAGCGAGTGAGGAATTGGGTAGAGTCTGCCGCAGCGTTTGGGGCCCCAAGGCTGACAGCACACAAGGGCAACAACGGCTGAGTTTTATTCGATCTGAACGGGGCAGTTGTGATGACCGCGCCGTTAGTTAATGCACATCCGGTGCTGGCGAACGACTGGGCGAGTAGCCCAGCGCCAACGAAATTTCCTGTGCAGTGGTTTGAAGTTTAGGCAGCCAACCCTCGTCCAGCCTGTCGGCGGGGGCAGAGATGGACAGCCCGGCAACCAGCTTGCCTTGGTCGTCGTAAACACCTGCTGCAATGCAACGCACTCCCAACTCCAACTCTTCGTTGTCTCTGGCAATTCCGTACTGACGTGCCTTTGCCAATTCCCTTTCCAAAATTGGCAGTTGTGTAATGCTGTTGCGGGTGTGTCCGGCCAGCCCTGTTCTGGTCGCATAAGCGCGCACCCGTTGAGGGTCATCAAGCGCGAGAAAGAGCTTCCCCGTCGATGTCAAATGCAAGGGGGCTCTGCCCCCGATGGCGCGTACCACTTGCATGCCTGAACGCTCACTGTATGCGCGTTCTATATAAACAATCTCGTCGCCTTGGCGCATGCTCAAGTTCACGGGCTGCTGGATGAGCTTGTGAAGGTTGCGCATCGGCGTTAGCGCAGCGTCACGCACGCTCAGCCGGGCTTTTACCAAGTTGCCTAACTCCAGCAAGCGCATTCCCAGGCGGTAGCTGCCTGATTCGGGCCGATCCACAAACCTGCCAATAGTGAGGTCGTTCAATATACGGTGGGTGGTAGAGGGATGCAGCCCCGTCTTCTCACTGATCTCTTTCAGAGAAATCGCATCCTCACGAGACGCCAACACATCTATCAGTGTGAACATCCGTTCAAGGACTTGTACGCTCGGCTTAGCGGGAATGTCTGAGTCGATTTTTTTCATGGACAATTGCGCAACATATGCTATTGCATCTTACCTTGTGAAATGCAGTGCATGTGCTTCGCAGGCTCAGTTGGATGGGCTCCGCTGCCAATGATGATTGTCCAAAATTTCGTTCGGTAGAAAGCGGGCCTTATAGCCCATCTTTTGGCTTTCGCGGATCCAATAGCCCAAGTACACGTAAGGCAGGTTCAGTTTGCGTGCCTGGGCAATTTGCCACAGCACGTTGTATGTTCCATAGCTGGCATGAGGCTCGGGTTCGAAAAACGTGTACACCGCTGAAATGCCATCGTCCAGTACGTCGAGTATTGATACCATTTTCAGCGCCCCCGTCATGCTGTCGGTTGTGGGCTCTCTGAATTCCACCAGTCGTGAATTGACTCTGCTTTGAAGCAGAAACTGTGTGTACTGGTCGATATTGTCTTGGTCCATGCCGCCACCGGGGTGCCGCCCTTTTTGGTAGCGCTGATACAGATGGTAGTGCTCCGGCAGAAAACACAAGCGCAAAATGTGCGCCTCGAGATGTTGATGGCGTGCTTGCGCTCTCTTTTGACTTCTGTCTGGCTTGAATTCGTCCGTGACCACCCGCAAGGGTTTGCAGGCTTGGCAACCGTCGCAATATGGGCGGTATGTGAACATTCCGCTGCGCCGAAACCCTTTGGTTACCAGATCAGAGTACAACGAATTCTGGATCAAATGGCTGGGGGTGGCGACTTGCGAACGGGCAAGCCTGTTCGGCAGGTAGCTGCAGGGATAGGGCGCTGTGGCGTAGTACTGCAGTGCTTGCAGTGGCAGATCATTGAGTTGCGTCATGCCTTGTGGTCAATTGGGCAGTAACTGGGACCAGTATACGGATTTGAAATCCCACCGCAGGCTGGGTGCTTCCGCGAGGGATTGAACCCCAGCAATGAACAAATCGCGTGGCATCTCCCTGGCGCCGAGAGACGCCAAATGGCGAGTGTTCTGCTGGCAATCGATCCATGGCACCCCGTGCTCTCGCGTGATGCAAACCAACCCGGCCAACGCAATTTTGGAAGCGTCGGTCACTCGCGCAAACATCGACTCTCCAAAGACCGCGTGGCCTAAGGCTACGCAGTAAAGACCGCCGACAAGTTCTCCGTCGATCCATGTCTCAACACTGTGCGCCAGGCCTTGCGCATGCAGCGCTTCATAGGCCGTGACCATTGCGGGCACGATCCAGGTCCCGCTTTGCCCGTTGCGTCTATGGGTGGCGCAGGCTCGTATCACCTGCGCAAAGGCCTTGTCGACGGTCACGGTACAAACGGGCGAAGCGCGGAATTTTTTGAGGGTCTTGATAAACGAAGGGTGTAGTTTGAACTGGCCTACTCTCAGAACCATTCGAGGGTCCGGCGCCCACCACAGGATGGGTTGCCCTTTGCTGAACCACGGAAAAGTGCCCTGCGTATAAGCCCTGCGGAGGGTTTCGACGTCCAGTGATCCTCCCGCTGCCAAGAGGCCTGGCGCCTCTGAGTTTTCATTCCAGGCGGCGTCGGGCGGAGGAAATGGGTCGCCGGGAGAAAGCCAAGGCAATGGTGGATCCATGGGTTAATGCAGTTCGTGGTAATAACGTGGCACTACGTGTTTTGTGAAGTACAGATACGATGAGTATGACGGACCGTATGCGTGTACCTCGGTGCAAAAAAAAACCCCACACTTTGCAGTGCGGGGTTTTCATTTGGCTCCTCGACCTGGGCTCGAACCAGGGACCTACGGATTAACAGTCCGGCGCTCTACCGACTGAGCTATCGAGGAATAATCGGTATATTGCTAACTTGCTGAGATGTGCAAAAAGCCTAATTCTTGGCTCCTCGACCTGGGCTCGAACCAGGGACCTACGGATTAACAGTCCGGCGCTCTACCGACTGAGCTATCGAGGAACAAGACTTAGATTATATACACAAAATTCCCGTGTTCTCAACATCCGCGCAGGTCATTCAAAAACTGCGTGCATCAAGGCTCTGGCCGGCGCCATAGCCAGGCAAGCACGGTACACATACAAGTGATTGCTGAGGCAGCCGCCCAACCGGGCGCATCACTGATTACCAAGATGATCGCGCTAGAAAGCATCACTCCCGTTGCTGTCCACTTCGCCCTTCGGCTAACACAGCCCCCGTTGGCCCAGTTTTGGAGCATGGGGCCGAACAGGCGGTGCGTCCATAGCCACCGATACAGCCGCGGAGAACTACGCGCTGCTGCCCATGCAGCCAGCAGTATGAATACGGTGGTGGGTAGACCGGGGACAAATATGCCTACGATCCCCACTGCCAAATTTACTAAGGCGAACAACAACAAAACCCAACGCACAGCAACGGGGAGCCTTCGGGGTGGCTCCATTTCTGTGTAGTTGCTCCTGTCGCGCTCCATGTTGCACATTGTGCCCGCTAGGCGCACGCGGCAATCGAATCGTTCTGAAGGCTGGGCGTTCGCCGATGTGGTTTGTGCGGAGAATCCCAAGCCAATACAGATGCGGCGGGGCGGCTACACCCGATCGAGCGCTTGTTCCAGATCGTCCAACAAATCGTTGATGTGCTCAATGCCCACCGACAGGCGCACCATGCTCTCGCTCACACCCGCCTTGGCCAGTTCTTCGGGGTTGAGCTGGCGGTGCGTGGTCGATGCCGGGTGGGTGGCCAGCGACTTCGCATCGCCGATGTTGACGAGGCGCGTGAACAGCTGCAGCGCGTCCAAAAAGCGTGCACCTGCCGCACGCGGATCGGCATCGCTGCTCTTGAGGCCGAAGCTCAGAATGCCCGAGGCCTTGCCGCCCGACTGGCGCTGCACCAGTGCGTGATCAGGGTGGTCTGGCAGGCCCGCGTAGCGCACCCACTCGACCTTGGGGTGCTTTTGCAGGTAGTGGGCAATCGCCAGCGTGTTGTCGCAAATGCGGTCCATGCGCAGCGCCAGCGTTTCAATGCCTTGCAGGATGAGGAAGGCGTTGAGCGGTGCCAGCGTGGCGCCCATGTTGCGCAGCGGCACCACGCGCGCGCGGCCAATGTAGGCAGCGGGGCCCAGGGCCTCGGTGTAGACGACGCCGTGGTAGCTGACATCGGGCTCGTTCAGGCGCGGAAAGCGCGCCTTGTGCTCGGCCCACGGAAACTTGCCGCTGTCCACAATCGCACCGCCCACGCTGTTGCCATGGCCGCCGAGGTATTTGGTGAGCGAATGCACAACGATGTCGGCGCCATGCTCGATGGGGCGCAGCAGGTAAGGGCTGGGCACGGTGTTGTCCACGATCAGCGGTACACCGTGGTCGTGCGCCACTTTGGCCAGCGCGGCAATGTCGGTCACGTTGCCCAGCGGGTTGCCGATGGACTCGATGAAGATCGCCTTGGTGCGCGCATCGATGTGCTGCGCAAAGCTGGCCGGGTCGCGCGGGTCGGCAAAGCGGGTGGTGATGCCCTGCTGGGGCAGCGTGTGGGCAAACAGGTTGTAGGTGCCGCCGTAGAGCGTGCTTGCCGAGACTATGTTGTCGCCCGACTCGGCAATGGTCTGGATGGCATAGGTAATGGCTGCCATGCCCGAGGCCACGGCCAGCGCGGCGATGCCGCCTTCGAGCGCTGCGACGCGCTTTTCGAGCACGTCAGTGGTGGGGTTCATGATGCGGGTGTAGATGTTGCCCGGCACCTTCAAATCGAACAGGTCCGCGCCGTGCTGGGCGCTGTCAAACGCATAGGCCACCGTCTGGTAGACAGGTACGGCCACGGCCTTGGTGGTGGGGTCGGGGCTGTAGCCTGCGTGAACGGCCAGGGTTTCGATTTTCATGAAGCTTGTCTCTTTCGTTGAAGGGAAGGGAGTGGCACCACCGGTCTCCGCCCGTGGCTGGGCGGAGCTCGGTAGGCCGATGGCGCGGGCCATTCTGGCACCGCTGGCCCCTGGCGTCATCGAATCGTTGGCTATGTGCTTATGACGTTCTTGTGCGGGTTGGGCAACCTCACGCCGCAGGCTCGTCCATGGCGCTGTCGATGGGCTCTGGCGCGGTGCGCCGCTCCTGCTGGCTGCGCCGCCAGGCCTTCTCGATTTCCACGACCACCAGCACCACCAGTGCGGCGCCAATGCACAGCGCCAGCTCGCCAATACTCAGCGGCTCCGTGCGGAATATGGGGTTGAGCCAGGGCACATAAATCGTGGCCATCTGCAGTGCAAAGGTGAGCAGCACGGCGCCCAGCAGCGGGCGGTTGCTCAGCAGGCCCAGGCGCCAGATGGGTTCGGATTCGGAGCGGATGGCGATCACGTGCGCCATCTGCGCCAGCGTGAGCACGGTGAACACCATGGTCTGCCAATGCGCGTGGCCGGTGTGCAGGGCCCAGGCCTGCACCGCCAGGCACAGCCCGCCAATGAGCAGGCCCACGCCCAATATGTGCTGCCACATGCCGTGTGCAAACAGGCTCTCGCGCGGTGCGCGGGGCGGGCGCTGCATGATGCCGCGCTCGGCCGGTTCGGCCGCCAGCGCCAGGCCGGGCAGGCCGTCTGTGACGAGGTTGACCCACAGGATGTGGATGGGCAGCAGCGGAATGGGCAGGAGCAGCAGCGGCGCGAGGAAGATGGTCCAGATCTCGCCCGAGTTGCCCGTCATGGCGTAGCGCACAAACTTGCGGATGTTGTCGTAGATGCGGCGGCCTTCGCGCACGGCGGCGACGATGGTGGCGAAGTTGTCGTCCAGCAGCACCAGGCTCGATGCTTCGCGCGCCACGTCGGTGCCGCCCTGGCCCATGGCCACGCCGATGTCAGCGCGTTTGAGCGCCGGGGCATCGTTCACGCCGTCGCCCGTCATGGCCACGAAGTGGCCCTGGGCCTGCAGCGCTTCGACGATGCGGATCTTCTGCGCCGGGTCCACGCGGGCGTAGACCTGCACCTGCTCCACGCGGGCGCGCAGGGCAGCATCGTCCAGTGTGGCCAGGTCGGCGCCGGTAAGCACCGGGGCATCGCTACTCTTCACAATGCCCAGGCGGTGCGCAATCGCGCGCGCAGTCGCAGGATGGTCGCCTGTGATCATTACGGGCGTGATGCCCGCGCTGATGCAGTCGCGCACTGCGGCCTGGGCCTCGGCGCGGGGTGGGTCGATGAGGGCGATCAGGCCCAGCAGCTCCAGCTGGTTTTCGACCGCGTCGATGTCGTTGGTGTCGGGCAGGCGGGCGTGGCTGCGGCGGGCGAGGGCCAGCACCCGCAGGCCCTGGGCGGCGAGTTGCTGGGCGGTGGCGAGGACCTTGGCCGCGTCCAGTGCGGCAGCGCCATCGGGCGTCCAGTGCGCGGTGCAGCGGGGCAAGACCGATTCCGGCGCGCCCTTGGTGTAGGCCACAAAACCATCGGAAGCGCGGTGAAAGGTGGTCATGCGCTTGCGGTCAGAGTCAAACGGCTGCTCTTGCACGCGCGGCCAG
The DNA here is from genome assembly GCA_002377855.1 of Acidovorax delafieldii. GTDB lineage: Bacteria > Pseudomonadota > Gammaproteobacteria > Burkholderiales > Burkholderiaceae_C > Acidovorax > Acidovorax delafieldii_A. The sequence continues at coordinate 23,739 of DFQQ01000003.1, forward strand.
GTGGTGTCGAGCTGGGCCTTGTCCAGCCCGCCCGCGTGGGCGGCCAGCACCAGTGCGGTTTCCGTGGGATCGCCCTGCCAGTGGGTGGCGGACTGGCCCTCTCCGTTCTGTGCCTGGAGCGTGGCGTCGTTGCACAGCGCGGCGGCCCGCAGGGCTTCGGCATGGGCGGGGCCAGGCAGGGGGTCGCCGGGCACCCAGCGCACGCCGTGGGCCAGCAGCAGCTCGGCATGCATGCGGTTTTGCGTGAGGGTGCCGGTCTTGTCCGAGCAGATGGTGGTGACCGAGCCCAGGGTCTCCACCGAAGGCAGGCGCCGCACCAGCGCATGCACGGCCACCATGCGGCGTGCGCCCAGGGCCAGGAGCACGGTGACCACCGCAGGCAGTGCCTCGGGGATGGCGGCCACGGCCAGACTGATGGCGGTGAGGGCCATCAGCAGCGGCGCCTCGCCGCGCAGCACACCCACCACAAAGATCACCGCGCAGATGCCCAGCACCGCGATCGCCAAGCGCTTGCCAAAGGCCGCCAGGCGCAGTTGCAGCGGCGTGCTGCGGTCGCCGGTGTCGAGCAGCGTGGCCACCTTGCCCAGCTCGGTGTGCATGCCGGTGGCCACCACCAGGCCGCGTGCCCGGCCATGCGTGGCCGTGGTGCCCTTGAAGGCCATGTTGGTGCGGTCGCCCAGCGCGCCCACATCCTCGGCGGCCAGGGCCTGCGTCTGCTTGGCTACGGTGACGGACTCGCCCGTGAGGGCCGATTCATCCACCTGCAGCTGCGCAATCTCGATCAGCCGCAGGTCGGCCGGAATCTGGTTGCCCGCCTCCAGCAGCACGATGTCGCCCGGCACCAGCGCCGTGGCGGGCACCACCTGCACGGCTCCGCTGCGCAGCACTGTGGCGTGCGCCGCCGCCAGCTGGCGCAGCGCGGCCATGGCCTGGTCGGCGCGCCATGCCTGAACAAAGCCGATGACGGCATTGAGCACCACGATGACGAGGATGACCAGCGTGTCGGTGACCTCGCCCACCAGCCCCGAGATGACGGCCGCACCCAGCAACACCAGCACCATGAAGTCCTTGAACTGGTCGGCCAGCAGATGCCACCAGGGGCGGTCTTGCCCCGCCGCCAGCTCATTGGCGCCGTGGGTGGCGCTGCGGCGCGCAGCCTCGTCGGAGTGCAGGCCTGCGTCAGGGTCGACGGCGTGTTCGCGTGCAACGTCCAATGCATCGCGCAGGTGAGGATGGGGTTGCTTCACGGCATCAGTTTCCATACAGAAAGACCATGTAGGTGTTGACCAGGTACACCGCCGCCATGCCGATGCTGACCATGCCCACTGCGCGCAGCACACGGCTATGCGGGCGAAAGAAAAGGCCCACCACTGCCAGCCCGGTCATGACTACGGCCGATGCGGCGGTGATGGCATGCACGGGCGACACATGGGCCAGCAGATCGCCGGGGCGGTAGAACAGGTCGTCGATGGCCACGATGGCCACATTGAACAGATTGCTGCCCAGCAGGTTGCCAATGGCCATGTCGAGTGCACCCAGCCGCAGGGCGGACAGCGTGACCGCCAGCTCGGGCAGGGTGGTGACCAGGGCCACAAACAGGCTGCCCACAAAGCTGCGGTTCCAGCCCATGGTGGTGGCCAGGTTGACCGCCACAAAGGGCAGCCACATGCCTGCAGCTACCACGACCGTTGCAGCTATGACGAAGCGGACGACCGCCTGCCTCAGGCTTGGCAGCAAGCGGGTTGGGTCCTCAACCGCAGCAGCTTCGTCGGTCGATGGTGCGCACGGGTGGCTCCGTTCATACGCAAAGACAGTGCGCATTGCAACGAGATACAGCAGCAGGATCACGGGAGTGAGCAGCCCGACGCTGCGCTGTGAAGCAGGTCCAGGGTTGGTGCTGGCGACCGCGCTCAACTGTCCCATCAGCAGCCCCAGCAGCAAGAAGCCCAGCAGCACGACGCCAAACGCGCCCGCCAGCACATGGCCGTGGGCCGCGCGGGTCCACACTGGCGCTGGCCGGTGCAGCAGATCAATAATCACGAGAAATACGAGGTTGAGCACGCAACTGCCCAGCGCGTTGCCCACGGCCAAGTTGGGGGTGTTTGCAATGCTAACGCTGGTGATGCCGGTAGCGAGCTCCGGAAGCGAAGTCACGCTGGCCACCAGCGTGAGGCCGATCCAGCTGCCCGACAGGCCGGTGCGCTGCGCAATGGCATCGCCGTAGCGCGACAGCTGGTAGCCCGCCGCGCCAATCAGCCCTGCGCAGGCCGCGAACTGAAGCCACACGAGCAGCGCGGCGCTCATGGTGCGGACCCGCAGGGCGGAGATGAGGGCGTGTCAGTGTGCATGGGCTGTGACGTTGGTCCCTGGCCGCATGCAGTGAAATCAATGTGCTTTGTGCGGTCGGGCTTTATAGAAGGTGAGGGGCGTTTCCTTGGCTTGGTTCAGCACTTGGCGCTTGATCTTGCCCACCACGTGCATTTCACAGGGCTTGCAGTCAAAGCGCAAGGTCAGCCTCTCCTTGCCATTGATCAACATCAAGGGTTCGGCCTTGATGGTGCCTTGCACGCCGGTCACGCCCTTGGCCTGCTTGGGACATAGGCTCATGGAAAAGCGCACGCAGTGCTTCGTAATCATGAGGCTGACTTCGCCTTCTTCCTCATGCGCCTCGTAAGCGGCATCGATCACCTTCACGCCGTGGCGTGCATAGAAGTCGTGCGCCTTGTGGTTGAAAACGTTGCCGAGGAACGAGAGCGTGTCCTCGGGGTAGGGCGCGGGCGGCTCCACCGGCGTGGCGCGCGGCAGGCGGGCAAAGTTGCGGGCGCGGTTGGCTTCCAGGTCGGCCAATGCATCGCGGCGCAGGGCGTTGAGCACCGAGGCGGGCACAAACCACGGCTGCGAGAGCTGCAGCGCAATGTCATGCACCGCAAACACCGTGGCGCCAAAGCGGCCGAGCTGCTGGCGCAGGCTGGCCTCGGCCTTGGCAGTTTCAGTGGCTGGCTGGTGGGGCTGCTGCACATCAGCACAGCCCACGTTGCCATCCTCATCGGTCAGCATCAGGCTGAAGCCAGCGGGCGTTTCGCTGAGCTGCGCCCACAGGCCGATACGGCGGTCGCCGGACTTTTTCTCAAGTGTCCGCACCCAGTCCATGTCGCGGTTGCGGTTGATCTCGGTGCCCTTGCGCAGGTCCTTGAAGCCGTCCATCGGGTCTTTGGGGTACACGCGCCATTGGCCCACGCTGCGGGCCGACACGGGCTCGGCCACGTTGATGGCCATGCCCACCAGCTCCTTGTGCAGGTCGTAGTAGCACAGCCCGTCTCCGTTGTGCAGCACGGTGGCGGGGTCGCTCACCTCCAGCTCCACAAAGTCGGGGCCGACCTTGGTCACCCAGCCGATGGCCTGGCCGGGGTTCTTGGGGCTGTCGAAGGCGCCGATGTCTTCCTTGCGGCCGGTCACAAAGTAGTGGGTGAACTCGCGGTTGAAGTTCTGCAGCGGGTTGGGCGTGAAGGCGAAGGTGGTGCGCCCGCTGGAAGAGCGAGAAAGCGGCCGGCCCTGGGCCTCGCGCTCTTCGATGATCTCGTCGAGCAGCGTGCGGTAGTGGGCGGTGATGTTCTTCACATAGCCCATGTCCTTGTAGCGACCTTCGATCTTGAAGCTGCGCACGCCCGCGTCGATGAGGGCGCGCAGGTTGTCGCTCTGGTTGTTGTCCTTCATGCTCAGCACATGCTTGTCGTGAGCAATGAAGCGGCCCTGTGCGTCCGTCACCTGGTAGGGTAGGCGGCAGGCCTGGCTGCAGTCGCCCCGGTTGGCGCTGCGGCCCGTCTGCGCATGGCTGATGTTGCACTGGCCGCTGTAGGCCACGCACAGTGCGCCATGGATGAAGAACTCGATGTTGGCCCGGCCGGGGGCGTCCACTGGCCCCAGGGCCTTGTGCACGGCGGCGATCTGCTGCACCGTCAGCTCGCGCGCCAGCACGATCTGCGACAGGCCTGCGTCCTGCAAAAAGCGTGCTTTTTCGGGCGTGCGGATGTCGGTCTGGGTGCTGGCGTGCAGCTGGATAGGGGGCAGGTCGATTTCGAGCAGCCCCATGTCCTGGATGATCAATGCGTCAGCGCCCGCCTCGTACACCTGCCAGGCCATCTGGCGCGCGGCTTCCAGCTCGTCGTCGCGCAGGATGGTGTTGAGCGTGATGAAGATGCGGCTGTTGAAGCGGTGCGCGTGCTTCACCAAGCGCTCGATGTTGCGGATGTCGTTGCCAGCGCCGGCCCGCGCACCAAAGGCCGGGCCGCCAATGTAGACGGCATCCGCGCCGTGGTTGATGGCTTCGATGCCGATGTCTACGTCGCGCGCGGGCGAGAGCAGTTCGAGCTGATGGGGCAGGAGTGACATGAATCAATTATCGGTCTCTCTGGTTCGGCGCCGGTCAACCCTTTGTGAATTGAGCATAAGAACGCGTAATGCCAGATCAAATTACTATGTCTGCATATCATTGGATAGCGCCACCGCCATCAATCGGTAGCATGCGAGGTGTAGCGTCGCGTTCGCTTTTAGGAATGCCCATCTAACCCTGGAGATTGTTCTGTGTCCTCTGTTTTCCGTAAGCACTTCTTGCCCCTGTCTTTTCGGCCGCTCGTGGTAGTTGTGGCCTCTTCCATCGCCGCTAGTACTGCCGTCGCCCAAGACGTTCAAACAGTGAAAATTGCGCATGCCGGCCCGGTGTCCGGAGGCATCGCTCACATTGGAAAGGACACGGAAAACGGAGTGCGGTTAGCGGTTGACGACTTGAACGCCCAAGCCCTGGTGATCGGTGGCAAGAAAATTAAATTTGAACTCGCTGCCGAGGATGACGCGGGCGACCCGAGGCAAGCTACTGCAGTCGCGCAAAAGTTATGTGATCAAAAGGTGGCCGGCGTTGTGGGACATCTGCAATCTGGCACTTCTATTCCCGCGTCTTCTATCTACGCTAAATGCGATATGCCGCACATCACGGCCTCCGCGTCAAATCCCGATCTGACTAAACCAAGTCACAAAACCACTTTCCGGCTGATTGCCAACGACAACGCGCTGGGTGCTGCGTTGGCGCTGTTCGGTGCTGATCACCTGAAGATCAAAACCGTGGCGATCATTGATGACCGCACGGCCTACGGTCAGGGCGTGGCTGCTGTCTTTAAAGCCACCGCGATCCAAAAAGGCATCAAGGTGGTAGGGGAGGAATTCACGAATGACAAAGCGACGGATTTCATGGCGATCCTCACCTCAATCAAGAACAAGAAGCCTGATGCGATCTTCTATGGAGGCTTAGACGCCCAAGCTGGCCCGATGTTGCGTCAAATGGAGCAACTGGGCTTGGCGAACGTGAAGTACTTCGGTGGCGATGCTTTGTGCACGGAGAAACTGCCAGAGTTGGCTAGCAAAGCGCAGGCGCTGAAGAATGTTACATGCGCGACGGGGGGCGCGTCAGTAGACAAAATGCAAGGGGGAGCCGAATGGAAGAAGCGCTACGACGCCAAGTTTCCTGGGCAATTCCAGATTTATAGCCCGTACGCCTACGACGCCGCAATGGTGCTTGCCGATGCCATGAAACGCGCGAACTCTGTAGATCCGAAGGTCTTCACCCCGTTGATCGGCAAGACGGACTACAAAGGCGTCACTGCCAACATTGCATTTACCGCCAAGGGGGAATTGACCGCCCCGGCTGTAACTCTCTATACATACAAAGATGGTAGTCGGGTAGCACTGAACTGAAGAAACGGCCGCAGTTGCGGCCGTTTCTTTTGTTAACGCTTAGCGTCGCATGTGGAGGCTAAAACCACGAAGCGCTGGGTCGCAGCGATTTGCCTTCGGAATCATTTATGCCTGTTCAGGCAAAGTTACGAGCCCCCTGGGAGCAGCGGAAGGTAAGAGGGTCGGGATCTCGTCCTTTTAAAAAAATCATGCCTATTTCGGCAGATCCCCTGCCCAATTCCTGCTATGATCGAGGGCTTC
>DFQQ01000044.1:0-28119 GCA_002377855.1 Acidovorax delafieldii
CGAAGCCCTCGATCATAGCAGGATTTGGAGGAGCTGCGCAAATCAAACGAAGTTTTTTGCGAAAACGGCGCAAGATGCAGGCTGAACTGCCACCCATAATCCCGGGATGGCACTCATCACACTCATCAACGCGCAGTTGGCTTTCGGTCATGTTGCACTGCTAGACCACGCTGGTTTTTCTCTCGAACAATCGGAGCGAGTCGGACTCATTGGCCGCAACGGAGCCGGAAAGTCGTCCCTATTGAAGATCTTGGGCGGATTGGCCAAGCCTGATGATGGCAACTTGCAGGTGCAACAGGGCGTGCGGATAGCCTATGTAGCGCAAGAACCCATCCTGGACTCGGAAGCAAGTATCTTTCAAGCGGCATCTGCCGGGCTGCAGCGTGTAATTGCCATTCGGGATCAATATCTGGCTGCTGAGGAAGGCACTGATCTAGATGCGCTTCAATCGGAGATTGAAGCTTTCGATGCTTGGAACTGGGAGCAGCGCGTAGAAGAAACACTCCAGCGACTTCATCTGGATCCCGCAGCGATCGTGGGCACCCTCTCGGGCGGCACAAAAAAAAGGGTGGCTCTGGCGCAGGCCTTGGTGTCCCGCCCTGACGTGCTGCTGCTGGACGAACCTACCAACCACTTGGACCTGGATTCCATCGAGTGGCTGGAGGATCTCCTGCTGGATTTCCCAGGAAGCGTAGTCACTATTACGCATGACCGCGCTTTCTTGGACAGAATCGCCACGCGCATCGTTGAGCTGGACCGTGGGCAGTTGCGCTCCTACCCCGGAAACTTTGCGCAGTATCTGCTCCAAAAAGAAGACCAACTGGCCCAGGAAGCCGTTATTTCCGCAAAGGCCGATAAATTGCTTGCCCAAGAGGAGGTCTGGATTCGCAAAGGGGTGGAAGCACGGCGTACACGGAGCCAAAGCCGCATCAGCAGGCTTGAAGCGCTTCGCCAAAAGCGCGAAGCACGTCGCGAAGTCGTGGGCAGTGTGAGGATGGAGGTGGCAACTGGTTCAGGCAACGGCTACCAGGGAAAAATCGTGGCCGAACTCTCGAACGTGAGCAAGGCATTTGGTCCGAAGCAAATCGTTCGCAACTTTACTGGCACCATTTTGCGAGGCGACAAAGTCGGGCTGATCGGGCCCAATGGTGCAGGCAAGACTACCTTACTCAAACTCATACTAGGAGAGTTGCAACCCGACGAAGGGACAATTCGGCAAGGGGCAAATCTACAAATTGCCTACTTCGACCAAATGCGCCATGCCGTGAATTTGGACGCCACGCTGGAAGACTTCATCAGCCCAGGCAGCGAGTGGATCGAAATCGGGAACCAACGCAAACACGTCAAGAGCTACCTGAGCGACTTTCTGTTTTCTCCGGCGAGAGCGCATTCGCCTGTGCGCTCCCTTTCAGGAGGCGAGCGCAACAGACTCTTGCTTGCCAGACTTTTCGCAAGACCTGCCAACGTTCTGGTACTTGATGAGCCCACCAACGACCTTGACATTGACACGTTGGATCTCTTGGAAGAGCTGCTCGAAAGCTATCCAGGGACGGTTTTTCTTGTCAGCCATGACCGCACCTTCCTAGACAACGTGGTTACCAGCACCATCGCATTTGAGGGAGATGCTCACTGGCGCGAATACGAAGGCAGTGTGCAAGACTGGTTGATACAGTCCAAGCGAGCACGTGGCTTGGCAGGACAAGAAACCAAAAAGCAGACTGGCGTCATTCCGGAGGAAAAAGCACTCCAGCCCAATGCAGATAAGCGCGAACCGCTATTAAAAAAGAAGCTAAGCTATAAAGAGCAAAGAGAATTGGAACAACTGCCAGCCGCCATAGCTGCGCTGGAAGCAGAGCAAAAGTCCCTGAATGACGAGCTTGCGGCTGGCGACATCTACACAACAGATGGGGCAAAGGCTGCCACCATGCTGGCGCGTGTAGGGGCGATTGAAGAAGAGTTGCTTGCCGCACTGGAACGCTGGGAGTCATTGTCTTCATAAAGCAGACAAGAGGTGAACATGCGACTCAGCCTGGCATGTTCACCCTCCAAAAAATACGGCCATGCCTAGCTGCTGTCAGATCCGATGTAAAACCCGGTCTGAAGAGCCACGCAAACGCGCCAGCAGGGCCCCGGCTATTTGATTCAACGGCAGCACCTCATCGGCAGCCCCATGGGCAATTGCCTCGCGCGGCATGCCGAAAACGATGCAACTCGCCTCATCCTGCACATAGTTATAGCTACCGGCGTCCTTCATCTCGCGCATCGCCGCTGCGCCATCGTTGCCCATGCCGGTCAACATGATTCCAAACGCATTTCGTCCGACCACGGCGGCAGCGGATTTGAAGAGCACCTCGACAGAAGGTTTGTGACGATTCACTGCCGGGCCGTCGTCCACCACAGCAACATAGTTGGCTCCACTGCGTGCTACGTGAAATTGCTTTCCGCCCGGCGCAATATACGCATGCCCAGGAAGAATCCGCTCTCCGTTTACCGCTTCCTTCACAGTGATCTGGCACAGGCCATTGAGTCTGGCCGCGAAGCTCGTCGTGAAACCTGGTGGCATGTGCTGGGTTATCACAATAGCTGGCGAGTCTGCAGGCATCTGCACCAGCACCTCCTTGATGGCCTCGGTGCCTCCGGTAGAGGCTCCAATACAGATGAGTTTCTCTGTAGACAGACGCCCCAACAGCCCCGTTGCGGGTGGTTGAGCCACACCAGCGGCGTGTAACGGTGCAGGCACTTGGGCAGGAGCTTCCCGGACCACTCCTCTGCGGACTTGTGCGACAGCAGCCACGCGGATTTTGTCCACGATCTGCTCGGCCAACTCGTTGAGCCCGCTCGCCAAACCCACCCGCGGCTTGGCCACAAAATCAATGGCTCCCAGCTCAAGAGCCTTCATGGTGACTTCAGCACCGCGCTCAGTCAGAGTGGAAATCATCACGACAGGCATGGGGCGCAGGCGCATCAAGCGGCCCAGAAAATCGATGCCGTCCATTCGCGGCATCTCGACATCCAATGTGATGACATCAGGATTGAGCTCCCGAATCATTTCACGGGCGATCAAGGGATCGTTGGCAGTCCCGATGCACTCCATGTCCCGCTGGCGATTGATGATCTCGGCAAGGAGACTGCGGACCAAGGCTGAGTCGTCGACAACGACCACCCTAATTTTCTTACTCATCAAACCACCCTCAATCAAAACAGATCCACGGATCCACCCGCATTGCTCTTCGCCACAATTGCCGCATTGCCGCGCACCTCTTGAGCAACGTCGGGGTGCGCATGGGCCAACCGTTTGACCATAGCCTTGCCCGTAACAGGGAAAAAAACCACCTTGCGTGGATAAATATCGAGCACATCTTCCGACACGATAGGGATTCTCTCGGTATGCAGATAATTCAAAACAAAATTGGTGTTTCGTTCACCAACGTTCATGGTTGTGAAATTATGCATAACCTGAGCGCCTCCGAATATCTTGGCTTGCATCGTCTCGCGACGTGCTCCCAGCTTCAGCATCTCGTTGATTAAAACTTCCATGGCATAAGAGCCGTATCGCCCAGATGCATCAGCCATGTCGCCATCAGGGAGCATGAAATGATTCATTCCTCCAATGCGGGCGCGACTATCCCACAAACACGCAGCAATACATGAACCTAATACGGTCATGATGACCATGTTCTCATTCGCGACAAAATACTCACCAGGGAGCACTTTGACGGCGTTGTGCTGGAAATGATGATCCAGATAAAAAAACGAAGCCTCACCCGGCCGTTTGGGTCGCGCTTTTAGTTCTTCGAGAGACGAATCTCTTGCCGGACCCACAGAGGAATACACCTCGGCCCCTAGCGGCGCGATCCGGGGGGCGCGGCGGCGTTCCATCCCAGCCTGGGCCTGCGCCGCACTTGGCACAGCGCTGGCAGATATGCTTGGTCGGTTATTGGTCATGTGCGCGATGGTGGATTAGGCTTGATCGAATAATCAGCGACGCTCGTAGACCGTTTTACCGCGCAAGGTAAAAAGATCTTTTGACTCGCTAAAGTTCTCGGCATGCCCCACAAAAAGAAGACCGCCAGGCTTGAGCACCCTGTGAATCTTTTCCAGCACTCGCCTCTGTGTGGGAGCGTCGAAATAAATCATCACATTTCGGCAAAAAACTACGTCAAAAGGCTCTTTAAAGGGCCAGTCGTCCCGGATCAAATTGACGCTCATGAAGTCTATCAACCGCCTGAGCTCCGGCTTCACACGAACCATTCCAGCGTTACCCCCTTTGCCCTTTAAGAAAAACTTCTGCAATTTTTCTTGGCTTACACCCTTCATGCTGTCGATTCGATAAACCCCATTTCCAGCCGTAGCCAAGACTTTGGAATCGATGTCGCTAGCGGTGAGTTTGAAAGAAGGGTTGGTCCCCAACACCTCGCACGCGGTCATTACGATGGAATACGGTTCTTCTCCGGTGGACGCGGCATTGCACCACACCTTCCACGCAGTACCAGCTGGCCTGCTGCGCAAATGGGAGGCAAATATCTCGAAATGGTGCTGCTCTCTGAAAAACGCCGTGAGGTTGGTGGTCAACGCATTGACAAACTCTTGCCATTCCGGCCCATCGTTGGTTTCCAACCATCCGAGATAATCGTGAAAACTGCCGTGTCCTGTTTCTCGCAATCGACGAGAGAGGCGGCTGTAGACCATTGCATGTTTGCCATCATGCAAGCTGATTCCCGCACGCTGATAGATCATCGCCTGTACTCTGGCAAAGTCGGCATTGGTCCATACGAACTCTCGTCCTTGGGCCAACGGGCCTGGGGGTGATGCCCCAGCTGCGTCAGGCTCACCCCGGTTGCTCACACGGGCAGTTTTCGCAAAATTGGTGGCTTGGGACATAGTTTCTTCCGGAGGGAGGTCTACTGGCACACGAGGAGCCAGAAACCAGCGGTGGGTATTCCTGGCCCCGTGTCTTACACCACGGCAACTGTACAGACGGGTGTCACTCCTCTGTGACCAAGCCCATATCCACGCTGGACATCAATTTTTCGATATCCAAGAGAATCAACATCCGCTCGCCAACCGAGCCAAGGCCCAAGATACAGCTATTGTCAATCGCGCTCTCAATATCTGGGGCGGATCTGATGTTCTCTGCAGTCAGCTCCATCACATCACTGACGGAGTCAACCACGATACCCACCACCCGGTTGCGCAAATTCAGAATTATGACAACCGTGAAGCTGTTGTAATCTGCCTGTGCACAATTGAACTTGAGACGCATATCCACGATAGGGACAATGGTCCCCCGCAAATTGACGACGCCCTTGATAAAGGCAGGAGCATTGGCAATGCGAGTGGGCTGCTCGTAGCCTCTTATTTCCTGCACCTTCAATATGTCAATGCCGTACTCTTCCTGATCCAAGCGAAAGGTCAGATATTCACGCGCACCAGAAGTTGAATTTTCGGAATTTTTTCCAATAGCACTCATATAAGATTCTCCAGTTTGTGAAAAAATCAAAGTTGATCACAAACTTTTAATGCCTAGCTCTGCGAACCAATCCACCGGTATCCAGAATCAATGCAACAGTGCCGTCACCCAAAATGGTCGCGCCCGAGACGTTCGGAACCTTTCGGTAGTTCGACTCCAGATTTTTAACCACCACTTGGTGCTGACCCAAAAGCTCATCCACAAGCAAGGCTACGCGACTTCCGTCCGCTTCGACCACCACCATGATATTGCTGGACTTGTTCAAATCAAATCTGGGCACTTGGAATATTTTTTCCAAAGCGATGACAGGCATATATTCGTCACGGACCTTCACCAATTGCGAACCTTGCGCAACAGTGCTTACGTCATCGGCATTGACCTGAAACGACTCCACCACAGAAGACAATGGCAAAATATAAACTTCTTCGCCCACACCGACGGACATACCGTCCATAATGGCAAGCGTTAACGGAAGGCGAACGGAAACCTTCATCCCATAACCTTCAGCCGAGTCAATTTCCACAGACCCGTTCAACGCAGCGATATTTCTTTTGACCACGTCCATACCCACACCTCGACCAGAGACATCGGTGACCTCGTCGGCGGTAGAAAATCCTGGCGCGAAGATAAGCTGCCACACCTCTGAATCAGTCATCTGATCGGACACGTCAAGCCCACGCTCCTGGGCCTTCTTCAGTATTTTTTCGCGCGACAATCCTCGGCCATCGTCCCGCACATCAATAACGATGGAACCGCCTTGATGCGAGGCAGACAAGGTAATCGTGCCGTGCTCCGACTTGCCCTTTGCCAAACGGTCTGCTGGCAATTCAATACCGTGGTCACAGCTGTTGCGAACCAGATGAGTCAAGGGATCCGTTATTTTCTCGACCAAGCCTTTGTCAAGCTCCGTGGCTTCACCGAGCGTGACCAACTCCACTTTCTTGCCCAATTTGTTAGCCAAATCTCGCAGCATTCGCGGGAAACGGCTGAACACAATCGACATTGGGATCATTCGGATGGACATGACGGACTCTTGCAAGTCGCGCGTGTTGCGATCCAAATCTGCCAACCCAGCCAGAAGCTGCTGGTATGCCCCTGCGTCCAAGCCGCGGCTGTTCTGAGCCAGCATCGCTTGAGTGATGACCAGTTCACCCACCAAGTTGATCAACTGATCAACTTTATTGACGGCAACGCGGATGGTGGTCGATTCCATCTGCGCCTGCGTGGCGGCCTTGGGCTCAACAGCCTTGGGAACGACTGCCTTAGGCTTTGGTACGTCCTCTGCCGCTACAGCAGCCGAGGCTGAGACAGCCACTGAAGGCGCACCGGGTGCGTCATTGAAGAATCCGTACGCTACATCGGAGCCTTCCCCGCCCTGCGGGCCATCCGCCTTCGCTCCAGCGCCAGCATCCACGAAGCGGACTTGGTCCTTGGATACATGGAACGCGAAGAGGTCCAGCAGATCGTCCGTGGAAGACGTAGTTTCCACCGCGAACACACGGACATTCGGAACTGATCCGGGCAAGTCCTGGATGGAACCCAAACCTGCAATATCGCGAAACAATTCCTTGATTGCATCAGCCTGTTCCAGTCGATCCAACGGTCCAACGTGAATTTCCAGTTGGCGTGGCTGACCGGGCACATGGGGAGCCAGTGCAGGCGCAGGCGAGGCCGCTGGCGGCGCAACGGGCGCCGGCGCTGTCGCAACCACAGGTTCAGGCCCGGCGCCCCCAGGGGGCAGCCCTGCGGCAAGGTCGCTGATCCGCTTCACCAACGCAGTGGTGGAAACCGCTTCGCCTTGTCCGCCCGCCTGATGGCGGGCCAGAAGGCTGCGTGAAGCGTCTGCGGACTCAAGGAGGACATCCACCATCTGAGGAATTGGCTGGAGCTCATGCCGACGCAACTTATCCAGCAGCGACTCCATTTGATGGGTTAACTCGGCTACATCAGAAAACCCAAACGTTGCTGCCCCACCCTTGATGGAATGCGCACAACGGAATATCCCGTTGAGTTCCTCATCGTTGGCATTGCTCAGATCGAGATCCAGGAGCATTTGCTCCATCTGATCCAAGTTTTCCCCAGCTTCTTCGAAAAAAATCTGATAAAACTGGCTCAGATCAAAATCAGCGCCTGAACCAGACCCTTCTTGGTAGGTTTCTGCCATGGTGGCTCCTAATGTGTAGCTTGACTTCGAAGCCGCGTTAACGGATTACCTTCTGAATGACTTCAATCAACCGATTGGGATCAAAAGGTTTTACCAGCCATCCTGTGGCGCCAGCAGATCGACCTGCTTGCTTCATCTGATCGCTGGATTCAGTCGTCAAAATCAGAATGGGAATGGTCTTGAATTTTGGATGTTCACGCAGTTTGCGGGTGAGCCCAATGCCGTCCAAGCGTGGCATATTTTGGTCAGCCAGCACCAAGTGGATATCGTGACTCTCTGCCTTTTCAAGGGCATCTTGCCCATCCACCGCCTCCACCACGTGGTAGCCCGCACCAGTCAAGGTGAAAGACACCATTTTTCGCATGGATGGTGAATCATCTACGGCAAGTATTGATTGCATGTAAGGCTCCAACTGACTTGAATATTTAGGTTAGCCAATAACGTAACGATCAGAATAAATCGACGGAACCAGCATCCATTTCGCTTTGAGTGACCGGGTTGGGCCTGTCGGGGGCCATTTCAGCGAACGGAGCAGCTTCCTCGCCCTCTTCCTGACCCATGGCTTCCGAGGCGAGACGAAAGGCACAGCCCTGCAGCACCTTGGTCGTATGCCAAATCAGTTGCGAGGCCATGTCTTGGAACTGCAACTCCGTCACCGCACTGCGCAGCGCATTCTTTGCGGCCAGCAATTCCGGAGAATCAGCGACAAATGAATCTGTCAAAACAGCATTGGCCTCGCCAAACCGTTCGAGCAGATTGTCCGTAGCATGGCTCAGCAGACCTTCCAAGCGATGCAGATCGTGCATCACCACCAGCAAAGAGTCTTGCAACTCCGCTGCCACCATGACAGGAACTTGAACTCCTGGCCCTCCAGGCGTTGTTAGCGTAGATTGCATCGTTTCTCCATTGCAAAAATCGGCAGCAAAGCACGCACCCATCATCAAAGACGGCACCGAATTGAATTTACCGATTCAGCAAACCCAATTACCTACAACCCATTGGACGCTGGCCTCCCAACACCCTCAACCGGACAAACACCCTTGTTTGTTCCAAAATGTATCCTATGATACCCCTCCTATGGTCAAGATAGCGCCAGAGCAACGCCTTCGCATCCTTCACCTCGAGGATTCACTGGCTGACCAAGGCCTGGTACGTCGCATCATGACCAAGGCGAATCCACTCGTCGAACTACTTCATGTGGATTCGCTGGAAGGATTTACAGACCAGCTGACTAAATACCCTGTTGACATCATCCTAGCGGACTACCGGCTCAACGGGTTTACGGCGCTTGATGCATGGCAACATGTTGCGCATTTGCCTAACGCCCCTCCATTCGTACTGGTGTCTGGCGCCATAGGAGAAGCCGCTGCAGTCGACGCAATGCGGCTCGGCATTTCCGACTATCTGCTTAAAGAGGACATAGCACGTCTGCCCCATGTCGCGGCCAGGGCACTGGAAGTCCATCAAGCAAAGCGCGAGCGTGAGTTTGCCGTCGCCCGCCTGGCCGAGTCCCAGGCGCAACTGGCGGCGCTGGCCGAGCACCTGCAAACATCCATTGAACAGGAGCGTGCGGCAATAGCGCGCGAGATACACGATGACATCGGCGGGGCGCTGACAGCGGTCCGATTTGACATCGCCTGGATGGGGCGTCATGCCACCACTGCAGAAATGAAGGAACACGCGGCTGCAGCATCGGAAATGCTGCAGCACGCTATCGGTGCGAGCCAGCGCATCATGATGAACCTGCGACCACCTGTCCTGGAACAGGGCTTGGTCGCCGCCGTTCGGTGGCTGGCTACCAGTTTCGAAAGAAGAACCGAGACCCCGACGGCGGTGCGCGTTTCCAGTGAAGAAATGGCTGTCCCTGCCGACGTACAACTGGTGGCCTATCGCACCACCCAGGAGGCGCTCACCAATGTAGCCAAGTACGCACACGCCACCAAGGTGACCATTGATTTGTCAGATCATGAGAGAGTGCTCACCCTGGAGGTCGCCGACAACGGCTGCGGAATAGCTCCCGATATGCGAGCAAAGCCCAAGGCATTCGGTCTCAAGGGACTGCAAGAGAGAGCCCGCACCGTGGGGGGCTGGCTTGACGTCAGCAGCCAGTCGGCCCAGGGAACGTGCATCACGTTGACAGTGCCGCTAACATCCCCTGCATCCAATCCATCAGAAGAGTTCTAGAGTGATTAATGTTGTTCTCTGCGATGACCATGCTGTACTGCGCCGGGGCATCCGCGACACATTGATCGAGGCGCACGACATCAAGGTAACGGGTGAAGCGGGCAGCTACCCTGAATTGAGGGAGGTCTTGCGCACAGCACTGTGCGATGTGCTGCTTCTTGACTTGAACATGCCCGGGCGCAGCGGGCTTGAGGTGCTGGCAAGCCTGCGAGAGACAAATTCAGAGATTAAGGTACTCGTAGTGTCGATGTACCCCGAGGACCAATACGCACTGCGGTGCCTCAAAGCCGGCGCGCAAGGTTACGCGAACAAGGCTGGAGACCCTATGGACCTTATTGCCGCCGTCCGCACGGTCATGCAGGGGCGCAAATACCTCACGGCAGAAGTAGCACAGATGCTGGCGGAAAGCCTCTCTCAACCCACACCCGAAACGCCCCATGCTGCGCTGTCCGAGCGCGAGTTGCAGACCCTCATCAAGATCGCCTCTGGCCGTCGCCTTTCCGATATTGCAGAAGAGTTGATGCTGAGTCCCAAAACAGTGAGTGTCTATCGGTCCCGCGTCTTGGAAAAACTGCAACTCACCAACAATGCTGAGCTGACGGTGTACGCCATCCGAAATCAGCTCGTCTGACGTTGCCAAGGGTGCTGACCGCCTCAAGTATTGAGGCACGTTCGCGAGGGTCTGACTACCTTTGCGCTGCAAAGATATCTATTGCCTGCTGCATCAGGGAAAGCATAGGCTGCTCGAGCATCGGCAAGGTGGCCGTGATACCCAGCATCCCAACGGTCAGGGTCACCGGAAAGCCCACGGCATAGATATTCATCTGCGGAGCTACGCGAGAAATCACTCCCAGTGTGAGATTGACGAACAGAAGCAGCGCAATCATCGGTAAGGCGATCCATAGAGCACTGGAGAACAGCGAGGCGCCCAATTCATACAAACGCATCTGATTGAGCGCACCCAAAAAACTGCCATTCACCGGGAATCTGTCAAAGCTCTTGACGACCGCCATCACCACCATCAAATGCCCATTGATGGCGATGAACAGCAACATGGATATGTTGCCAAAAAAGCGGGCGACGGCACTGATCTGAGCATTGCTCGTGGGGTCGAAGAAGGACGCGAAATTGAGGCCCATTTGAAGACCAATGATTTCACCCGCAAGCTCTACGGCCGAAAAAACGAGCCGCACAGCGAACCCGATCGCCAACCCAACCACCACTTGCTGGGCAACGGCACCCAGCGCTTCGCGTCCATTGATATCAACGATGGGCTGCTCTGGCAGGACTCCTTGAGCGCACACGGCCACCAAAAAAGCCAAACCTATCTTCACGCGCATAGGTATCACGCGCATGGAGAAGATGGGCGCGACCGAAAACACGGCCAAAACACGCAAAAAGGGCCACAACACGGGCGACAGCCATGCCACCAACTGCGCTTCGTTGAAGGTAACCACCGCCTCGGAGCCCCTCGCTACCCCACCACCGAAGGGATGGATTCAATGGTTCGGCGCAAGTAGTCCACCAAAGTGGTGATCATCCATGGCCCTGCAATAGCAAATACCACCATGGCTGCGATCAGTTTGGGCACAAAGGCCAGTGTCGCTTCATGAATCTGGGTAACGGCCTGGAAGATGCTCACGACCAACCCAACGGCCATCACCACGCCCAGCACGGGCATGGAGATCATGAGAAGCAAGGTCAATGCGTCTCGCCCCATCGTCAAGACCATTTGCGATGTCATGACAAAGCTCCCCCAAGTCAGGTGACAAAACTCGCCGCCAGCGAACCCAAAAGCAGGTTCCAACCGTCTGCGAGAACAAAAAGCATGAGCTTGAACGGAAGCGCCACCAGCACTGGTGACAGCATCATCATCCCCAGTGACATCAAGATGCTGGACACCACCATGTCTATCACGAGGAAGGGAATGAAAATCATGAACCCGATTTGAAATGCGGACTTCAATTCACTCGTCACGAAGGCTGGTACCAACACGCGCAAAGGGGCTGTCTCTGCTGTCACTTCCGGGCTCAAGCGTGCCAAGCGCGAGAAAAGCGCGAAGTCCGATTGACGCGTCTGCTTCAGCATGAATTCGCGCATGGGAGCTTCCGCCTTTTGCAACGCTTGCTCAAAGCCCAAAGCGTTGCTGGTGTATGGCAGGTACGCCTCCTGATACACGCGATCCAGCGTGGGCCCCATGACGAACATCGTCAAGAAAAGCGATAAACCAATAATCACTTGATTGGGCGGCGCTGACTGGGTGCCAATTGCTTGCCGCAGCAGCGACAACACGATGACGATACGGGTGAAGCCGGTCATCAACAGCAGCACTGCAGGCAAAAATGACAGCGCCGTAAAAAACAGCAATGTCTGGATGGGAACCGAGTAGCTGTTGCTTCCGGACCCGGCCCCGATCAGCACAGGCAAGGATCCCGGGGCTGTCTGCGCCACCGCAGGCAAATGGACCAGAGCACCTCCTGCCACTGCAGCGCCCACCGCCAAGAACAGAGATCGTCTCCAGGCTGATCGACGAGACAGATCAGACATCGGACTCTTTCGCGGAAGCGCGAGCCATTTCCCGAGAGAAAGAAGCCGAAGATTCTGGTACAGCACTCGCTTGAGCGGGTGTGGAGTACAGGCAACTGATGTGCTGGTTCGTGACCCCGAGCACCAGCAATGTCCGAGAGTGCTCTGGGCCGACTTCGACGGTAACCACTCGCTGTTGAGGCCCTACCGCGACGGCAGAAATCACTTTAGACGCAGCTGGCACCCCCATGACGCCGCGGGCTGTTTGCCGCTGCTGAATCCACCGCACCAGCCACGGCAACCATGCCATGCCTGCGATGAACAGGACCACCACGGTCAGCGTTTGCGCCATACCCGGACTATCCACGACTTACCCGCCTCAGACGTTCGGATGGCGTCACCACGTCCGTGAGACGAATACCAAATTTGTCGTTCACCACCACCACCTCACCTTGGGCAATCAGGTAGCCGTTTACCAACACATCCATGGGCTCACCGGCCAAGGCATCAAGCTCCACCACCGAACCCTGGGCCAACTGCAGGATGTATTTGATCGGAACTTTGGTGCGGCCCAACTCCACCGACAACTGAACTGGAATGTCCAGCACCATGTTGATGTCATTGACCGGGGCATCTCCGCTGCCTGAGAACGGGCGTACCGGCTCCCCAGACAGCGGACCGCCCTGCTCTGCATCCGCAGGTTTGTCATCGCGCTTTTGCTCTTCAAGCGCTTCCGCCCAGCCCGCAAATGGATCGTCAGCCGGGTCCGCTGCGTCCTTGTTGTTTTCTTCAGTTGACATCTTTTTCTCCAAGCCAGCTCATGTCTGCACTGCGCAAACATTCTTCAATGCGAATTGCGTACTTCGAGTTGTGTGTACCGTACTGGCATTCAAAGATCGGCACACCACCAATCGACGCCTTGATGCGTGGCTCTCGATCCAGTTCAATAAAATCCCCAGGCTTCATGGCCAGGAGTTGCTCCACCGTAGCGTCCGCCTTAGCCAGCTCTGCCACCAAGGTCACCTCTGCAGCCTGGATCTCTCGGGTCAACACCCGAACCCAGCGCCGATCCACCTCAATGGAATCACCCTGGGTAGACGAATAGAGCACGTCGCGTATGGGCTCAAGCGTTGCATATGGCATGCAGACATGGATCGCCCCGGATAGATCACCAATTTCCAATTGGAACGCCGTTGACACCACAATCTCACTGGGCGTTGCAATGTTCGCAAACTGCGGCTGCATTTCGGAGCGCTGATACTCCAGCTCCAGCGGATAAATGCCGTGCCATGCCTTCTTGTACTCGGCACATATCACGTCCACCAAGCGATTGATCACCCGCTGCTCAGTGGGCGAAAAGTCGCGCCCTTCGATGCGCGTCTGAAACTTTCCAACACCGCCGTACAAAGTATCAATGATCCCGAACACCAGCGAGGGCTCGCACACGATCAGGCCACTCCCACGCAAGGGCCTGATCGCAACGATATTGAAGTTGGTGGGCACCGCCAGTTCGCGCAAAAATGCGCTGTAGCGTTGCACGGCGACGGTACCGACGGATATTTCAGGGCTGCGCCGGATGAAGTTGAACAGGCCGATGCGGAAATTGCGGGCAAAGCGCTCATTGACAATTTCCATCGTGGGCATGCGCCCGCGAACAATGCGCTCTTGACTGGAAATGTCGTAATTGCGAACCGAGCCTGCCTCGGCAACTTCCTCAACGGACTTCTGACTCTCGCCCGTTACCCCTTCAAGAAGTGCATCAACTTCTTCTTGTGACAGAAATGAATCACTCATACATGACTCCTGAACGTGTCACTGGATGATGAAGCTTGAAAACAAAACCCGCTTGACGGGATTCTTTTCAGCCTTGCGTCGGGCGGCCCGCTCTTCTGCTTCATCTTCTTCAGATTCCACTGCGGCCTTCTTTTTCGCTGCAGGCACCGTGAATCCCAAGGGTTTCGACACTTCGCGAAGAATATCGGTAGCGAGCTTTTCCTTACCCTCTCGCTGGAGCAGCTCATCTGAAGTGCGTTGTGAAACCACCATCAGGATGCCGCTGCGAATCGAAGGCAGGTACTGCTTGACCTGCTCTGCAGTCTTGGCATCTGCGACTTCAAGCGTAATGCCGATTTGGGCGAACCGCTCCCCCCCAGGATCGGCCAGATTCACCACCATGTTCTCCATTGGCAGGAAGGTCGGCGGCGTTTTGGCCGCTTCCTTGACTGCAGCGGGCTCCTCGGCTTCCTCGTCTTTGGGATGAGCACGGCTCGAAAGCAGCCACGCCGCAGCGCCACCAGCAACCACCAGCAAGGCGACCACCGCGATGATGATCACAAGCATTTTCTTGCTTTTGGTTTTCTCCTTGGCCGGAGCGGCGGGGGCATTGGCAGACACGGGGCGAATTCCTTGCTGTGTATGGCAGACCAGTCATGCACAACAAAGCAGTGACCGGTCGCTAAGTTGCATTGTCAGGCGATTGATCAACCAATAATAGCCAGAATAAAAGCCCAAAACCACGACTGTCCGGAACCTCACCGGCCCGCGGCAAGCTGCCAAAGCCCAGGCAACATCGCCCGTCAGACAAATACGTCGACAGCGCGGCGCGCGGCGGAGCCCGGTTGCGCACGCTGCGGCACGCCCTCAGCAGCCACCACAGTGGACTGTCCAGCACGCCCGCCACGCTCCTGGGGCCGTCCCCCATCCGAAGGGCGCCCGTCACGCGCCGAGGTACTCACGCTCGCGCCCGAAAGGACCAAGCCCTGACCACGCAGCATCTCAGTCAGTTGGGCCATGCTGCTGTCCAGCATCTGTCGTGTGTGTTCCTGATCGCTGCGGAAGGTCACATGGGCTTCGTTCCCTGAGAGCGTGACGGACACCTCCACAGGTTGACCATCTCTGTTCAAAATCATTTCAGCATTCTGGGTTTTTTGGTTAACCCAGTACGTCACTTGTTCTGCCAGCGCTTCTTCAGCGGCACTAGGCACAAAAGCGTCCGGCACAAGGACGTCCACATCGGTGAAACCGGACTCCACGCTACCGCCCGCCACCAAGCCCTCCCCTCCAGGGCCCGAACCGCCCAGGTTGGTCTGCGCCCCAGAGTCGGCCGAGCGTCCAGTATCCGCAGCGCCTAACGTTTCAGCGATGGTCGAGATGCTTGCGTCACCGGAGAGACCGAGCGAGTCATGCGCCTGACCTATGGCATGGTCTTCACCACCGAGTAACGCCCCAGCGTCGCGCAGAGAAGCCAGGGGCATGGATGCTGCGGCAGCCACGGCGGAATCCGCAGCTGCGCCAAAAGGCCTGGTGAATTCGGCGGGCTGTGCTTTCGCCGACAAGCCGCTGGCCAGCGAACTCAGGGCTTCAGTGCGCTGCGCCAAGGCCGCGGTTGCGCGCAGCAACCCGGGCCGGCCCTGCACCAGCGCTGCTGCAGCGTTGTCCCCATCCTTGATGTCGCCCAACCCGTCCAGCGCTGCTGTTTGCGCGACCAAGCCGCCTTCTGACGCATCCACATTCCACGCCAGCCCCGCACCGTACGGGGCCCCATCTGACTGAAACGTACCTGCAGTACTTCCTAACACGGAGAGGCCACCTGCACCGCTGACCTCGGCCGCAAGACCGTGCATATTCATATCTAATTGAAACGTACCTGCAGTGCTACCGCCCATGGAGCGACCACCTGCACCGGTGCCCGCCGCCGCAAGAAGACCTTGCATATTCATGAGCGCCATGGGATCAGGCGCTTGCCCTGCCGTCGGAACGGACGCATCAACCAGCCAATCTGTTCCGGGTTTTTCGTCTACAGCAGCATCGGCCAGCACTCCTTGGTCGAGTGCCGCCATCAACGCCATGAACCCCCCCTGCTCAGCTGGCGCCTGCGCAGAATCCGCGGAAGGCTTGGCTGTGCCTTTGGTGCGAGCGGGCGCCTGTGCACTCTGCGCCGTCTGTGAGGCTGCGATGCGGGACTGTTCCATATCAACTCTCCTGACCCAAAGGTCCATTGGTACTACCGTGGTACTTGATCGCTGCGCGCTCGTCCGTCTGCTTCTGATCGCGCCGCGCCTGCTGCTGGTCCATGTCACGGCGGCGTGCCTCCAGGACTTTTCGCAGGCTGGCCAGCCGCAGCTCAGCAGCCAAAAGTTGCTGGGAAGCTGCCTCCACACGCTGAGCCTGGTCAGCAACCACACCAGACTGCAGTCCTGCCGCGTGCCCCAGCCGCCCCATGAACTGGTGGTGGTGGTACATGACCTCTGGCTTCAGACAGGCGCCTTCTCTGGCGCCCCATCGTTCCTGCGTCTCTTGGGCATAGCCCTCCAGCTGTGACAGCTGGCCCTTCGCGGCCTGTTGCGCAGCCTGGGCGTTCTGCAGGATTTGCCGCGCCTCATCGCGCTTGCGCTCTGCAACATTCACCGCCACCATCAATGCTCCTAGTGCAGACATCGCTCACGCCGTAGCTGGTTAGCCCTCAAGGACCGCAGCCATGGCTGCGACGCTGTGCTCCATAGAGGAGGCATCGAACATGTCTTGCTGCAAATACGCCGCCATATGAGGCTGCAAGCGAATCGCCTCGTCTAGCGCCGGATCTGAGCCACTCATGTACGCCCCCACCTGCACCAAGTCACGGCTCTTTTGATAGCGCGAGTACACAGCGCGAAAACGCCGAGCCAGATCAAAATGTTCCCGAGACACCACGTTGTGCATTACACGCGAGGCAGACTGCTCAATGTCAATCGCAGGGAAGTGCCCTGATTCAGCAAGCGAACGGGACAGAACAATGTGCCCGTCCAGAATGGCCCGAGCAGCGTCCGCGATGGGATCCTGCTGATCATCCCCCTCAGACAGCACGGTGTAAAACGCCGTGATCGACCCTACCCCATGCAGCCCATTCCCACTGCGTTCCACCAGCTGGGGCAACTTGGCAAAGCAGGATGGGGGATAGCCCTTGGTCGCAGGGGGCTCACCAATCGCCAAGGCAATTTCACGCTGTGCCATCGCGTACCGGGTCAACGAGTCCATCAACAGCAGCACGTGCTTGCCCTTGTCCCTGAAATGTTCAGCCACCGCCGTCGCATAGGCTGCGCCCTGCATACGCAGCAGAGGCGGCGCATCTGCCGGGGCAGCCACCACCACGGAGCGTGCACGCCCCTCCTCACCCAAAATGTCTTCGACGAATTCCTTGACTTCTCGCCCCCGTTCACCAATGAGACCGACCACGATCACATCCGCACGGGTGTACCGGGCCATCATTCCCAGCAACACACTCTTGCCCACACCTGAACCAGCAAACAAACCGAGGCGCTGCCCGCGCCCGACGGTGAGCAATGCATTGATGGCGCGCACGCCCGTATCCAGTGGCTCCCGGACGGGATCCCGCTCCATCGCATTGATTTGACGCCGGTCCATGGGCTCTGCCACAACGTCCTGCACCGGGCCAGCGTGGTCCAGCGGAAAGCCCTGCGCATCCACCACGCGGCCCAACAAACCATCGCCCATTGGCAAGCGCAGCACACCCGCACGCGGAACAGGCCGGGCCGTTTCCCCGAGGCGTGGTGGGGGGACGTACGGAGCCGCCGGCACCACGCTGGCCCCGCTGGACAGGCCATGAATGTCTCCCGCAGGCATCAAGAACGCCTTGTCGGACGAAAAACCCACTACTTCAGCCAAAACTGGGGCGTGCCCAGGCATCTGGACCATGCATTGCGACCCCACCGGCACACGTATGCCTGCGGCTTCGAGGACCAAGCCTGTCAGGCGCGTCAAGGTTCCGCGCGTCTCCAGCGGCGCGCCCGCCGCCACGCGCTCGCGCGCATCGCTCATGAATCGTTCCCACGAAGAGGCGGGTTCAATGGCCATGCCCACCCTCCTCGGTTTCCGCGTCCTGCCACGGGGACTGCAGCCCCAGCGTAGCTACCGCTCGCTCCCAACGCTTGGGCAAAGTTGCGTCAACCACGGTGCCTCCGGATTCCACCAGGCAATCACCGGGGGATACAGCGGCATCGGGCAACCATTGCACCGCTGCGCCTCCGGCCAGCGCCTGGAGCGGTTCTTGAACGGTGGCGATATCTGCCGGGTTCATCCGTACAACGGCCGGGCGGCCTTCAGAAAGCAGCATGCCCACAGCCTCTTGCACCACCGGTAACAAAACCTGCGGGTTGCACTTGAGTTCCTGTCGAACGACTTGGCGGGCAATATCACACGCAAGCGCCAAGACATCCTGGGCCATTTTTTGCTGCATTGCAGCCAGCGACGCTTCTAACGATTGCGTCACAGCATGCAGGTTCTGCGCCAATTCGTGACCCTGCTGCGCCACATAGTCATCCATGCGGCGCTGCCACTCCAGAGCAGTTTCGGCTTGAGCTTGCGAAAACCCCTGTGCATATGCGTCATCGCAAGCCTGCTGCACCAAGGCCAGTTGAGCGGCCTCGTCAATCACCGGCGCATCGGGCAGCGCTACCGGTTCTGGCTCGGGCTCTGGAGGCAGCAGATCAGAGCCATCCACGGCCCCAAACTTCCACTGCGTTACCGCGCCCACCTCTTCGCTAGGAATGAAGCGCGAATAATGGCGATGACTAGACGAAGGCATCATCGCCACCACCACCGATCACGATCTGGCCTTCGTCGGACAGGCGGCGCACCGTTTTGAGAATTTCTTTTTGCTGTGCTTCGACTTCCGAAAGGCGCATGGGTCCGCGCGACTCCAAATCGTCGCGCAGAGCTTCTGCGGCGCGCGAAGACATGTTTGACAGGAATTTTTCGCGCAACTCTGGAACCGCCCCCTTGAGCGCAACGATGAGTGTTTCGGACGCGACTTCCTTGAGAACCGTCTGGATGGCCTTGTCGTCCAATTTGAGGACGTCTTCGAACACGAACATCTTGTCCATGATTTTCTGGGCGAGATCGGGGTCGTAGCCGCGAATGGACTCCAGCACCACTGCATCCATGTTGCCGCCCAGCAAATTGATGATCTCGGCTGCTGCCTTGACGCCACCCAGCGAACTTTTGCGAATCTTGTCGCCCCCGGCCAGCACCTTGAAGAGCACCTCATTGAGGTCTTTCAAAGCAGTAGGCTGAATACCTTCCAACGTCGCCACGCGCAGCAAAACCTCGCTGCGCTGACGGTCCGTCAACTGCATCAGCACCGCCGCGGCCTGCTCTGAATCCAGATGCACCAGAATCGCAGCAACGATTTGCGGGTGCTCATTGCGCAGCAGCTCTGCCACCGACAGCGGGTCCATCCATTTCAGGCTTTCAATGCCTGAGACGTCGCCTCCCTGCAAGATCCGATCAATCAGCAAAGAGGCCTTATCGTCGCCCAACGCCCGACGTAGCACCGAACGCACGTAATCGCCCGTGTCCGAAACCAGCAGGCTCTGCGCTGACGCCGCGTCGGCAAAGCGGTTGATCACGCTGTCCACCTTCTCGCGCGACACCGACTTCATGCGGGCAATGGTTTCCCCCAGCTTCTGCACCTCTTTGGGAGAAAGATGCTTGAAAACTTCTGCCGCTTCCTCTTCGCCCAGAGACATGAGCAGAATCGCGGCGTCGTTCAGACCTTGTTCATCCATGGGAAATCATCCGTTCAGTCATGGGCTTCAGGCACCGTCGCCGTGCACCCAGGTTTTCAGGATATTAGCCACTGCCACCGGATTGGCCTTGGCCAACACCCGAGCCTCTTCCAGCCGCAACTGCTCAGGCGTGACTTCGACCACCTCATCCTTCTTGGAGGGTGCGGGCAGCGCTGGACGATCAGGCTCTTCTGCCTCCAGCGCGCTGAGCTGACCACCCGCCACTGGGACCACCTCTGTGGGCTTGACCGAGCCCTTGAGGGCAGGACGCACCAAGCCCAACAGCACCAGTGCGGCGAACAACACGGCTCCCAGCGGCCACGCAAAGGTCTTGGCCAGATCAAGCACTTCAGGCTGCTTCCACAAAGGCACTGCAGCGGTGGGAGCCTCATTCGTCAGGAACGGGGTGTTCATCAGATTGACCGAGTCCCCACGCTCTTTGTTGAACCCGATGGTTTCCCGCACCAGGCCCGTCATCTGCTCCAGCTGCTCGGGTGTGAGCGCCTTCGGCGAGGGACTCCCCTTTTCTTCCGCCAAGGCTTGGTAGTTCACCACCACGGCAGCGCTCAAGCGCTTGATGGCCCAGTTGTTGCCGCGCGTCACGCGAACCGTCTTGTCCACCTCGTAATTGGTGGTGGACTCGCGCTTGCTGGTGGACTCTTCCGTGCCTTGCTGCCCGCCAGCGGTAGGCGCTGGATTGGCGCCATTGACTGGCGCGGTCGAAGGAGCGGGAGGTTGGTTGGTGACAGCGCCAGGCACCCCGGTGGCCGTTTTATTAGCGCTGCCCCGGCTCTCCAGCACCTGTTGGCTGCGCACGGCGCTGGAGTCCGGCGTCTGGTTGGGGCGGAACTGCTCTGAGGTGGACTCAGTCTGGCTGAAATCCAGCTCCGCACTCACTTGGGCCTTGACGTTGTTCCGCCCAACAACAGGCTCCAGAATGTCCATGATGCGGCGCGTGTACTGCTGCTCAATCTGCTGCACGTACAGCAGTTGCTGAGCATCAATGCCATTGTTGGCTGCAGCGTCTGGCGATTGAGACAGCAGTTTGCCGGAGTCATCCAGCACGCTCACCGCCGAAGGAGCCAACTCCGGCACGCTGGATGCCACCAGGTGGACGATGCCAGCAAGCTGCGCGCGGTCCAGCATGCGGCCCGGATGCAAGCTCACTAGGACCGAGGCAGAGGGCTTTTGCTGCTCACGGAAAAACCCGTTCTGATTAGGGAGCGCCAGATGCACCCGCGCCCCTTGAACGGAAGACAGCGCCTGGATGGAGCGCGTGAGTTCGCCTTCCAGACCGCGCTGAAAATTGAGCCGCTCCTGGAACTGGGTCATGCCGAAACGGTTGGCTTCCATCAACTCAAAACCAGCCACAGAACCTCGAGGAAGGCCTTGGGTGGCCAGCCGCAAGCGAACATCGTGAACCCGCTCAGACGGAATCAGGATGGCGCCACCGCCATCGGCGTGTTTGTACGGCACGTTCATTTGCGCCAACTGGGCGATGATTGCTCCACCGTCCTTGTCATTCAAGTTGGCAAAAAGCACTTTGTAGTCTGGTTGGCGGCCCATCACCGTGGCAGCGATAGCGGCGACAACCAGCAACGCCACGCCCACACCCAGGCGCATGCGCTGGCCGCGATCCAGAGCGGACAACCGCTGCAGCCAGTTCGGGCTTGCAGGGGGTGGGGTGAGAGGGACTTCAGCAACAGCAGACATCTTGCTTTCCAATATGACAGGCCCGGCAAAAGACCTAGCGTTGGAGCGATTATTCGGCCAAGGCTCTGAAACGTTGGCCGGATAAGCCGCGCCTTTGTCCATCTATTTCACAGGATCAGCAGCCTCCCCACTCGATAGTATTGCAGCGTACCCCAAATCCCAACGGACACTGCCATGGACCTTCGCATCTCCAGCTCCACAGCCCCCTTGTCGGGCGCCGGCCTGGCGCGCCGCGCTGCTGCCCCGCAGGCAGAGGGCAATGATGTCGGCTTCTCCAGCGCTCTGAAAGGCGCACTCCAGTCCGTAAGCGCCGCCCAGAACCGCTCGACGGAACTGCAGCGCGAAGTCCAAATGGAAAACCCGGCGGTGAGCTTGGAAGAAACCATGGTGGCCATCCAGAAAGCCCAGGTCGGCTTCCAGGCCACCCTACACGTGCGCAACCGCATGGTGCAGGCCTACACCGATATCATGAACATGCAGGTGTAATGTGATGCCTTAGGCTGCGGTAATCTCCAGAGCCATTCCGCCGCAAGATCCAAAAAGAAAAAAGCGCTTGTAATACAAGCGCTTTTTTCTTGGCCACATCCGGCAGCTGTGCCGGGGTCTTGGGCTCAGTGCATCATTTGCGGCTGGCCTTCGAACAAGTGCTCAAACTGAGCCAACCATGGCTCCGCCAAGCAGCGGATCTGTGCATCGTTGCGCAAAATGCGCTGCATGATGCGCGTTTTCTCGCGGCGATGCTCAGGCAGTAGCTCGTGCTCTTGCGACTTGAAACGCAATTGCTCAATCAAAACAGCACATGCACCTTCATAGCGCACCACACCATCCCAATCTTTGAGCTTCGCTGCCTCCAGCATTTTGGCGCTGCTGTCTTCAATGGCTTTGTAGTAATCAATCAACATGCTGGACATGACTCAAGCCTCCATCAACATCGGTTGGCCTGACGAAACAGGAACGGAGGCTGAAATAGGGGGCGTGTTCTTCTTGATCTCGTTCCAGCCGGTTGCGATGGGCTCAATCAATTGCATTACTTCTTGCAGCATTGCATCGTCATTGCGGGCATTGGCCAAGATAAGACGGCGCACGCAATAGTCATACAAAGCACCCAGATTCTGTGCCAACTCCCCCCCATCAACCTTATCGAGGGCAGTGTTGAGTCCTTCCTCAAGGATACGAACGGCCTTGGATATTTGATTTACTTTGGTAAGCACGTCGCCCCGGGCCATAGCACCCCTGGCTGTTGCAATAGCGTTGAGCACACCTTCGTACAAAAGACTGACCAACTGATGCTGGTCCATGGTGTGCATACTCGTCTCAACACTGATTCGCTGGTAGGCGTTGGCGCGCGGGCCGTATGGGGTAAACATGCTGGCATTCCTTGCGATGTATTACTTTGGTTATCGACCACTGGGGGCAAAACTAAAGCGATTAGCCCGAGCTCTTGTTCCAAGTGGTCACCTGCTGCGCGATGTATGCATTCAAGGCGTTGAGACTGGACATCTTGGTGTCCAGTGCGGTGTATCGGGCGGTTAGGCTCTTTTCAAGGCGATCTGCACGGTCATTGATTGCCTCTACGTCTTTGGCATTGAGCTTGAGGGCTTGCTCATAGACCTTTGTCTTGCTGGCAAAAAAACCATCACTCGCGAGCAACTTTCCTGTGAAAGATTTGAACTTTCCTGCGAACCCGTCCTCGACGCTACCACCGTCTGCGCCCCGAAAAAACGCCTTGACCTCATCGGGCTTCTCCATCGCTTTGTTGAATTTCGTGGCATCGAGAGTGAGATTGCCTGTAGGAGAGAGGTTCCCAAGCCCACCCTCAGAGACCACCCCCACCGAAGACAAAGTGCGAAACGTTCCCGAGGCATTGACCGACTGAAGTGCAGTGCGCAATGTATTTTGCAGAGTGACAGCGGAGCTATCCCCTTGCAAAAGCCCCCCTGTTTTAGTACTTTGGTCGTACTTGGTGACCTCATTCAACGCTTGATTGATCGCGTTGTAGGCACTAATAAATGCCTCGATGTTCTTTTTAACGGCAGAGTTGTCTTTGGCTATCGTGATGGCGACATCGCCGGTAGTTACCTGTGCGGCAGTAAAAGTCACCCCTGCTACTGTGTCCGCAAACGCATTCGTAGCCGATGTGACAGGCACACCGTTGACCGTCGCCCTTGCATCAACCCCATATTCCGTAACCCCACCAGCAGCCAAGCGCGACAATCCAGAAGAATCACCTGTGTTGCCGTCCGCATCGACAACAGTCATCCGATATCCTGCGTCTTCACCCGTTGTGTTACTACGCAGCATTAGCCGCTCGCCTGTGGCGTCACTCAAAATGGTGGCCGTCACACCCGCTTTAGAGCCATTGATTTTGCCGACCACATCGGCCAGCGTATCGGACGCGGTGATCTCTACGTTGACAGCCCCGGCGTTGCCCATCGTAAACACTTTGGGTTCACCGGACCACTTTCCGATCTCAAACGTCAAAGTACCTCCCCCCACCGCTTGGCGAACGGGAGACAAAGCCACAGATATGGAAGACTGGGCTTTCGCCAGGTTTTGGACCTGCACATTGAACGAGGTCGCCGCAGCCCCCCCTATTGCAGAGACAGACACCGCTTCAGGCTTGGCCGATGTGGCTGTCACGCCATTCCACCCCGTCACGCTGGCAAGTTTGCTAGCCGCATCGGCAAGAGTGGAGACCAGGGATTTGAACTGACCAAATGCCGATACCTTCGCATTGGTAATGGCGGCCTGCTGGGTCAGGCCGTTGGGTTTGGTGATCGGCATTTTCACCGCATCCACCGACGCCTTGATCAGCCCATTGACATCCACGTTCCCACCCAAGCCGATACCTATCGATGAAAAGCTAGCCATATCTCACCTCCTGAATCTGTGCTGGGTTGAACCGCTTGAATTATCAAGACCTTTTGGATTTATGTGGGGAAGATAAGCACCCGATAAAGCTACCAATCTCCCTCGTTGCAGTGCAACCTACCAACGAAAAAAGCGGAGGTGACCATGTCACCCCCGCTCTACAGTGAATGACGTTCACCAGAACCTCATTTACTGTCTCAACCCGTTCAATTAACGGAGCAGAGCAAGCACCCCTTGAGGCAACTGGTTGGCTTGTGCAACCATCGCAGTGCCCGCCTGCTGCAGGATCTGTGCACGCGACAGGTTGGCCGTTTCGGATGCAAAGTCCGCATCCAAAATGCGCGAGCGGGATGCCGACAGGTTTTCCGAAGTCACTTGCAGGTTCGAGATCGATGTTTCGAAGCGCGACTGCAACGCACCGAGCTTCGCACGCTCGCCATTGATGAAAGACAGCGCCGAGTCCACGGTCTTGAGCGCATCAGTTGCCTTGGCGAAGGTGGTCACATCCAGATCAGAAACCTTCTTCAAGGTAGAGGCACCATCAGCAAACGCGTCAGTAGCAGCTGAGGTCGAAGCATCCACAGAGAAGGACTTGTCAGAATCCAGAGTGATGTAGCCGCTGGAGATCGCGTTGTCCGCTGTTGTGTCAGAAGCCAGCGTAGCCGCGCCGCCTGAGTTGGTTCCGTCTGCAGCCAACTTTTGCACCGTCACTGCACCAGCATTGGCCACGGTTGTGTCCGCAACGCGAATGTCGTTACCCGTAGCGTTCGTCAAAACAACCGCTGTTCCCGCAGTGTTCAAGGATGCTGTCACACCTGTCTTAGAGCTCTGGTCATTGATTGCGGACACAGCGGCAGCCAAACCGTCGGCAGTATTTCCTGCGCTCAAAGTGAACGACACGGCTTGGTCGGAACTATTGTCTGAGCGCAGGTTCAGGGAGTAAGAACCGGCGGCAGCAAAAGTCAGGCTCACTTCCGTGCGTGCAGTAGCTGTCACGCCTGTATCGCCCTTGACTGCATTGACATTGTCGGCAATGGTCTTTGCTGTCTGATTGGCTGCAACGTTCACGACCTTGCTTCCAACAGACCCGTTGATGGTCACGGCGGAGCTGGTAATACCATTGGCACCCCATGCTGCAGACGTTGCGGTAGCACCAGCGGCCGCTACTTGGTTGTTACCGTATACGGCGGTACGCAGATTGCCGGTAGCAGCAGTAATGGTCTGGTTGGCATTGGCGCCTACCTGGAACTGCTGGGTACCAAAGCTGCCGTCCAACAGTTTCTGACCGTTGAATTCAGTGGTTTGCGAGATGCGATCCAGTTCAGAAACCAACTGGGAGACTTCTTGCTGCAGAGCCTTGCGATCGCCAGCGCTGTTAGAGGCATTGGCCGATTGCACGGCGAGTTCACGCACACGCTGCAGGATGTCGCCCGAGGCCTTGAGTGCACCTTCTGCGGTTTGCGCCAGGGAGATACCGTCGTTGGCGTTACGCACCGCTTGGTTCAAGCCCTTGATCTGCGAAGTGAAACGTTCAGAAATAGCCAGACCGGCCGCGTCGTCCTTGGCGCTGTTGATGCGCAGGCCCGACGAAAGGCGCTGGATAGAAGTGTTCAGCGAACTTTGGCTTGCGCCCAGGTTCCGTTGTGCGGTCAACGATGCAACGTTGGTATTGATAGTGGCTGCCATGGCAAATCTCCTGAAAAGAACTGACTGAATATGGCGTTTCCGCCAACTGAACGCCAGGTCTACCTGGCCACAGTGCCCACCAGCAGCTCATGGGCTTTCGGGTGAACGGCGGGCCTCACTCTTGTTTCATGCGTCCCGTTGCATAGGTTTTCGGGTGTTCCTCGGAAAACTTTAGGGGCAAACGTACAGATTGAGCGGTTTTTCTGTGTCTTATCGCCCTAACACAAAAACGGCCGCTGCCCACAATTCGTCCATCGTTCCCAAGAAGTCCGCCGGAGGGGCAACGCTTAAACCGGCAGAAATGTTTGTCTTCAGCTCTGCAGGAGTAACGCAATGGCATCCACTATCAATACCAACGTCGCATCGTTGACCGCGCAGCGCAACCTCGGCATGAGCCAAAGTTCGCTGAACACCTCCATTCAGCGACTGTCGTCGGGCCTGCGCATCAACAGCGCCAAGGACGATGCCGCTGGTCTGGCGATTTCCGAGCGCTTTACCAGCCAGATCCGTGGGCTGAACCAGGCGGCACGCAATGCCAACGACGGCATTTCTCTGGCGCAGGTCACGGAAGGCGCTATGAAATCCGCCGGAGACATCTTGCAACGCGTGCGTGAACTGGCGGTGCAGTCGGCCAATGCCTCCAACAGCTCTGGCGACCGCAAAGCGCTGCAGCAGGAAGTGTCGCAACTCGTGGCCGAGCTCGATCGCATCTCGCAAACCACCGAGTTCAACGGCCAGAAGCTGCTGGATGGCACGTTTGGAACCCAGCAGTTCCAAGTGGGTGCCAACGCCAATCAGACCATCACAGCAGCTACGGCTAACCTGCGAACAACGGTGTACGGCAACAACCAGGTCCAGGCTCAGGGAGTTGCTACAGGTTCTGGTGCTTGGGGCGCCAATGGCGTGACCAGCGCCGCCGTCACCATCAACGGGTCAATCGGCAGCAAAGTGGTCAATATCGGAGCCAATCAGACCGCCAAAACCGTGGCTGATAACGTGAATTTTGTCAAAGCCGATACCGGCGTGACCGCTACTGCCCGTACGGAGGTGAAACTGGGATTCGCCGCCGCAGGCGCGTACTCTTTGGCGCTGCGCTCTGACAATGGCGCTGATCAGGCGGTATCTTTTACATTGAGCGCAGCCAACACTGCTGATGGCCTGTCTTCAGCCATTTCGGCCATCAATGACCAGTCCTCCAAGACCGGGGTGACTGCCGCGTTGGACAACACCGGCACGTCCATCATCCTGACCAACGCCACAGGCAATGACATCCGCGTGGCAGACACCACGGTCGTGAACTCTGGGGCTGTAACGGTGCAAAAACTAGCGGCCGACGGCACCAACTCGGGCGCTGCGTCCACCTTGGCGGCAGACTCGACAGCCAACAGCACCATCACCAGTGGCTACATCACGCTGGACTCCGAAAAATCGTTTGCCATCGATAATTCCACCTCTGCCGCCACGGATGTGTTTGCAGACTCGGCGTCCACCCTGCAAAAGGTGTCTGACCTGGACATCACCACGTTTGGCAAAGCGACCGAGGCCCTGAAAACCGTGGACTCCGCACTGGCTTTTATCAGCGGTGAGCGAGCCAAACTGGGCGCGTTGCAAGCACGCTTTGAGACCAGCATTGCCAGCCTGAACATCACCTCTGAAAACCTGTCCGCCTCGCGTTCGCGCATTTTGGATGCAGACTTTGCGGCCGAAACCGCGAACCTGTCTCGCGCCCAGATCCTGCAACAAGCAGGCACGGCCATGGTGGCCCAGGCCAACCAGATTCCACAGGGCGTTCTGTCGCTGCTCAAGTAACCGATTTGCCTGCGGGTACAGGTTGGCGAACCTGTACTCCCTCCTGCCTTCACACCCCGGCAGCCGTCACAGGCGCCGGGGTTTTTTGTGCGAAAGCCCACTGGCAGCGGCCAAGGCAAAGGCAAAGGCAAAGG
>DFQQ01000044.1:28257-254918 GCA_002377855.1 Acidovorax delafieldii
AAGGCAAAGGCAAAGGCAAAGGGGATTTTTGCTATGAAATATATAGCTACCAGCGCTTATCCATATTGACACCAAGGCACTTTTCAATCAAAAAAAGAACATTGCACTGAAGTCAGCCGCCGAGCACCCTGCGCAGGCAGAGGGCACGCGCCCCGAGTGCGGCCCCATCCGCAGCCCACACGGGCTCAGCGGCGGAAGATGTCCTGCAGCGCGTCGCGCCGCGTGGGCTTGAAGACCACTTGCCCCCCTTGGCCTGGGTACACCGTGCAGTGGCCAGGCGTGTCGGTATTGACCAGGCTGGTGCCCTGCGACAACACGGTGCCATCGCCCACCTGGCAGCCGCCAATGATGGCGGTGCCCGCATACATCACCACCCCCTCGCCCAGCACCGGGGCTGCGCCATGGTTTTTGCCCACGGTGGAGTTTTGGTACACCACCAGGTAGTTGCCGTAGGTGGCTTTGGCAAAGACGATGCCCACCGAATGGCCAATGAACATCACCTCCGGCATCTCGATCTCGTAAAACAGATCAATCCCGTTGAGCGCCTTGTTCAGGCCAAACAGCTTGGTGCACAGCGTGCGGTTGCCAGTGGCCTTCCAGATAGTGTTGGACAGGTAATAGAGAAACAGCGTGTATTGGGTGGAATGCAAATGGTCAAACTCGTCTGGCGTCCACCAACGCACCTCGTTGATGCAGCGGCCCAGCCGCGCCAGGGCGGCATCCATATGGGCCGCCAGCACCACCGGGGCATCGGCATCGAGCCCATCGGGGTAGAACGTCGCCAATTGACGGGCCACGTAGGTGGAGAGTTCGTTGCGTGACAAATGCAGTGGCTTGAGCATGCTCAGGCTCCTGGGCCAGTGGCCCACAGTGAATCCAGCGCCGCCAGCAGTCCACGGGGTTGCCATTGCAGCTCCGTGCGCAGGCGCGCAGTGCTGATGCGCGGCGTGGGGGCTGGCCGGGTATCCAGCAAGGGCTGCACGGCACAGCCCCAGTGCAGCTTCAGGTAATCAAACAGTTCGGCATTGGACACGTTGACCCCAGAGGCCACGTTGTACACCGGTGCCTGCCCCTGCACGGCAATGCGGATCAGGGCATCGACCACGTCGTCCAGGTGCACGTAGTCGCGGGTGAAATGGGGCGATGACTGCACGGTGACCTGCCCGGCCCCTGCGGCGCGGGCCTGTAGCACCTTCCGCAGCAGGTCGGGCAAAAAGCCATCGGCATCCTGTGGCCCCTCGTACACGCAGGCCAACCGCGCTATGCGGGCTCTCCCCTGCCCAGCCACATGGCACAGGGATTCCCCCAGCCCCTTGGAGAGGTCATACAGATGGCGGGGGTTGGCCGGGTCCATGGGCAGCACGGCATCCTCGCGGGCTTCGCCCTCGTCCCCTGAATCTCCCAAACCGTCGTACAGCCGGGTGGATGACAAATAGACCAGCGACTGCAGCGTGCCCTGCGCCAGCCCGTGCTGCAGCACCTGCGCCAAGTGGCTGACATGGGCTTGCACGGTGTCGAAGGGGCGGGCCAGGTAGTCTGCCGTGAGCCCGGCGCAATACATCACATGGCCCAGCGCATGGCCATGGCCGTGCGGCGGCTGCCAGGGCCACGCCTCATGGCGGCGCGGCGCCCAGACCTGCGCGCCACGCGCCCGCAAGGTGGTGCACAGCCGCTGCCCCACAAAGCCGGCCGCGCCCACTACGGTGAAGTGCTGGCCTTGCAGATCAAGGTCATCCGCCCGAGACATCAAAAGCCCAATCCTTCAGAACCCGCCCACGGGGTGGTGCAGGTGCGGGTCCTTGTGCGGCAGCAGCTTCGGGCTGACACCTTCCACGGTGCGGAAGGCACTGCCCTGCACACGCGCCGCATCGGGCACAGCCAGCATGTTGAAGCCATGGGGCGGGCCGTCCAGGTACACCGCATCGAGCGGCACCAGCTCTACGGGTTGGCCGGGCATCTCGCGGTGGGAGTTGATGTCGCGCACCGCGTACACGGTGTAGCCCAGGTCCAGCAGCAGGCGGCACAGGGGCGTGGCGCGCAGGCCCTGAGACCAGTCCACATAAGTGCGGTGCAGTTCAAACACCACGTGGGGCTTGTCACGGGCCAGCACTTGCTGCGCGCCTTGCAGCGCCGCCAGCTCGGCCCCTTCAATGTCCAACTGGATCAGGCCAATGCGGCGGCCCTGGCGCTGGGCGTAGTCGTCCATGGCCACGGTGTCAAAGCCGCTGCCGTCCTGCACGCAGACCATGTTGGCAAACGAGTCAAATCCGTCAAGCCGCATGCGCTCGCCGCTGCGGCTCCACAGGCCCGCCACATTCACCACCACGTTGGTCAACTGGTTCAGTTCGATATTGCGCTGCAGCATCGCGGCCTGCTGGGGGTTGGGTTCAAAGCAGTGCACCTTCAGGTCGCGCCCGGCGATCTGGCGGGCCACCAGCACGGCCTGGTCGCCAAAGTACGCGCCCCCCACCAGCACATCCCCTTGCAAATCACGGCCCAGCTCCAGCAGCAGCTTGGTGGTCTGTGGCTCCCAGACATGGGTGGGGTGCTCCGCCTCGGACAGCAGAAAGTCGCGGGCAATCTTGGTGCGGTACAGAAACTGAAAGCGCGTGCCGTCGGCCAGCACCTTGTCGTACTGGTCGGTGTCCAGGTGCAGGGCGTCGATGATGGGGCCCACCACCTCGTCACGCACCGAGCCCGCGCAGGCAATGTGCCCCTCGCACTCGCGCAGCAGGGCGATCATGCGGGCGCGCAGCGCCGGATCACGCCCCAGGGTTTGCATGGCAAGCTGCAGGCGCTTGCCGTCCAGGTCACGCGGGTCGTTGCTGGTCATGGCGGGGGTGGCTGTCATGGCGCGGGCTCCTCAAAATTCAGGCAATAAGGCAATTCAAAAGATTTCCAGGCGCGGCACGGCCACGGCAAAATTTCCGCCCCAGCCGCGCACATAGTCCAGCTGCGCGGCCACCTCATGGCGCAGGTTCCAGGGCAGGATCAGCACCCGGTCGGGCCGGTGCGTGTGCAGGTGGGCTTCATCGACGATGGGGATGCGGCTGCCGGGCAAATACTGGCCTTGCTTGGCGGGGTTTTTGTCCACCACGTAGGGCAGCAGGTCGGGCCGCACGCCCGCAAAGTTGAGCAGGGTGTTGCCCTTGGCGGCGGCGCCGTAGGCCCCCACCGTGAGGCCATCGGCCTGGCATTGCAACAAAAACGATAGCAGCTCGCGCTTGATCCGCAAGGCCTGGGGCTGAAAATCGCTATAAAAACCCTCACCCAGCAGGCCCGCAGCCACTTCCGTGGCCAGCAGTTGCGCCACGCGGGCGGCGCCTTCGGGCGTGGCCTGTGGGTGGGCGGCGGCATCGGCCCGGGCGGCCAACACGCGCAGGCTGCCGCCGTGGGTGGGCAGCTCTTGCACATCGACCACCGCCAGCCCGTTGGCCGCAAAAATGCGCTGCACTGCCGTGAGTGAGAGGTACGAGTAATGCTCGTGGTAGGCCGTGTCGAACTGG
This sequence comes from Acidovorax delafieldii, assembly GCA_002377855.1. Lineage (GTDB taxonomy): Bacteria > Pseudomonadota > Gammaproteobacteria > Burkholderiales > Burkholderiaceae_C > Acidovorax > Acidovorax delafieldii_A. The sequence continues at coordinate 31,764 of DFQQ01000044.1, forward strand.
CTGCCCTGCACCATGCGCAGCAGGTGCGGAAACTCGAACGTTGCCACGCCGTGGGGCTTGAGCAGGCGGGTGAAGCCGCCCACAAAGTCGTTGATGTCCGGCACATGGGCCAGCACGTTGTTGGCAGCGATCAGGTCGGCCTGCCGGCCAGCGCGGGCCAGCTCGTCGGCCAGGGCCACGCCAAAAAAGCGCTCCACCACCTCCAGGCCCAGCGCCCGCGCCGCCTTGGCGGTGCTGGCCGTGGGCTCGATGCCGTAGCAGGGGATGCCCGCCTGCTGCACGTACTGCAGCAGGTAGCCGTCGTTCGATGCCACCTCGACCACGCAACTGTCCGCCCCCAGGCCCAGGCGCTGCTGCATGGCCTGCACATAGGCTTTGGCGTGGGCGAGCCAGGAGGTAGAGAAGGAACTGAAGTAGGCGTAGTCGTGCGTGAACAGCGCCTCGCGTCCGGCGTGGTCTTCGGTCTGCACCAGCCAGCAGTGCGTGCACACCAGCACGCGCAAGGGGAACCAGACCTCGGGCGCACGCAGGGCGGCCTCGCTCAGGTAGGCGTTGGACGGTGGGGCGCTGCCCAGGTCTAGAAACGGCAGGTGCAGCGGCTGGCCGCAGTGTCGGCACTTCACAGGTGCACTCCTTCAAACGATGCAGTCAGCAGCGCATGGCTGCGGTCGCGCTCGGACATTTCGGCCACGGGCAGCGGCCAGGGCAGCGCCAAGCGTGGGTCCAGCGGGTTCAAGCCCGCCTCTGCGCCGGGGGCGTAGGCGGCAGAGTGTAGGTACAGCAGCTCGGCGTCATCGGTCAGCGCCTGAAAGCCGTGCGCAAAGCCGGGCGGGATGAGCAGCGCGCAGGCGTTGCCTGGCGACAAGCGCTCGGCGTGCCATTGCAAAAAGGTGGGCGAGCCTGCGCGCAAGTCCACGGCCACGTCCCACACCTCGCCGCGCAGGCAGCTCACCAGCTTCATCTCGGCATGGGGCGGGCGCTGGTAGTGCAGACCGCGCACGCTGCCGCGCTGGCGGGTCATGCTGTGGTTGATCTGGGCGATAGGCTGGGTCCAGCCCGCAGCGGCCAACTCGTCGGCGCAGAACATGCGCTCGAACAGGCCTCGCGCATCTTGCAAGGGCTGGCGCTGCACGCGCACCAGGCCGTGCAGGGGCAAGGGGGTGCAGACGAAGCGCGAACGGCTGGGGGCACTCATGCGGCAGCCTCCCAGGCGTCCAGGTCGGCCAGGCACAGGGCGCGGGCATCGGCCCCGCCCTGCTGGGCGCGGTACCAGGCCATGGTGCGGGCCACGGCGGTGTCCAAGCCCCAGCGGGGCGCCACGCCCAGGGTTTGGCGGGCGTGGGCGGTTTCCAGTGCCAGCCAGCCAGCCTCGTGCGGGCCTTTACTATGATTTTCATAGCTGGTTGCGCTTTCTGGATAAGCGCTAGAGGCCATTTTGACCACATACCCCACGGTGGCCGCCTCGTGCGGCAGCGGGCCAAAGTTGTAGGCCCCAGCGCGGGCGGGGTCGGCCCACAGGCGCTCGGCCAGGCACAGGTAGGCGGCCAGCGGCTCGATCACATGCTGCCAGGGGCGCGTGGCCTCGGGGTGGCGGATGGTGAGCTGCTGCCCGGTGCTCCAGGCGCGCACGGCGTCGGGCAGCAGGCGGTCGGCCGCCCAGTCGCCCCCACCGATCACGTTGCCCGCCCGCGCTGTGGCCACGGCCACGCCTTGCGCGGCCAAAAAGGCGTCGCGGTAGCTGGCGGTGATGATCTCGGCCGCTGCCTTGCTGGCGCTGTAGGGGTCGTGGCCGCCCAGCGGGTCGTCCTCGCGGTAGGGGTAGGCCCATTCGCGGTTGCGGTAGACCTTGTCGGTGGTCACCACCACCACGGCGCGCACATCGGCCTGGCCCCGCAGCGCATCCAGCACATGGGCCGTGCCCATGACGTTGGTGGCGTGGGTGCCCAGTGGGTCAGCGTAGCCTGCGCGCACCAGCGCCTGTGCGGCCAAGTGCAGCACGATGTGTGGGCGGGCGGCCTGCACGTGGGCGGCCACAGCCTGGGCGTCGCGCACATCGCATGCGTGGCTGGCGTGCATGTCGCTTGCCACGCGTGCCAGGGTGAACAGGTTGGGCTCAGTGGCGGGGGCCAAAGCCAGGCCAGTCACGTCCGCCCCCATGCGCGCCAGCCACAGGGCCAGCCAGCTGCCTTTGAAGCCGGTGTGCCCGGTCAGCAGCACGCGCTTGCCGCGCCAAAAATCAGGGGTGGGCTGCACGCGGTGGGGCATCACCAGGTCTTCCAGGGGGCCTGGCCGCTTTGCCACAGCTCTTCGAGCAGGTTTTTCTCGCGCAGCGTGTCCATGGGCTGCCAAAAGCCCGTGTGCTCAAAGGCGCGCAACTGGCCGCTTTGGGCCAGTTGTTGCATGGGATCGGCCTCCCACGGCGTGGCATCGCCGTCAATGAGGTCAATCACCTCAGGTTGCAGCACAAAAAATCCACCGTTGATCCAGCCGCCATCGCCCCGGGGCTTTTCCTCAAACCCTTGTACCGTATCGCCGTGGCGCACCAGCGCGCCATAGCGGCCGGGCGGCTGCACGGCGGTCACGGTGGCCTGGCAACCGTGGGCGCGGTGAAAGGCAAACTGAGCGGTCATGTCCAGGTCGGCCACGCCGTCGCCATAGGTAAAGCAAAACGGCTGGTCGGGCTCCAGGTATTCCTGCACGCGGCGCAGGCGCCCGCCCGTCATGGTGCTCTCGCCAGTATCGACCAGCGTAACGCGCCAGGGCTCGGCGTGGCGGTGGTGCACGTCCATGCGGTTGTTGGCCATGTCAAAAGTGACGTCGGACATGTGCAGGAAGTAGTTGGCGAAGTATTCCTTGATGACGTAGCCCTTGTAGCCCAGGCAGATGATGAAGTCGTTAACGCCATGCGCGGCATACATCTTCATGATGTGCCACAGGATGGGTCGCCCACCGATCTCGATCATGGGCTTGGGCTTGAGGTGTGACTCTTCGGAGATGCGGGTGCCCAGGCCCCCGGCAAGCAGTACGGCTTTCATGGCGTCAAGCATAGTGAGGCGAATCTCCTGAACAAGGTCCGCGAGGGGCGGCAAGGGGCAGCGCCACGGAAACGATCAGCCCTGCTGGGCGCACCAACGTGCGAACATTTCTGCGTAGGCGTCTTCCACATCGCGCGCAAAGCCCGCTTCGTCCATGAGCGCCGACGCCTGCATCTGCCCACGCAGGTTGCGGCGTGTCTGGGCCAAGCCAGGCAAGTCGGTGGCCAATGCCACCAGTTTCTCTACATACTCTTGTTCGCTGCGGGCCACCCACTCGCCTCGGCCTATGGCGCAAAGCATGGAAGCCCCCAGAGTCCCCATACTGGGCGCGCCCGCCAGTGATACGAAGGGCAGCCCCATGTACAGGGACTCGATCAACGTAGCGCCAGAGTTTTGCGGAAAGCAATCAAGGGCGATGTCTGTGCGGCGCAGCACGTTCCAAGGAGGACTTTCAAAACCCATGATGACCCGGTCACGGGAAATGCCCAACGCCTCAAAGCGTTGCAGCCACTGCTCGCGCACCTCCATCTGACTGAAGTTGCCACTGTTGATCTCCAGCTTGGAGCCGGGGACCCTGTGCAGCAGTTCAACCCACGCGGCGATCACCCGCTCATTGAGACGAACCGCTCGGGTCAGAGAGCAGAATGTGACATAGCCGTTGTGTAGCGCAGGCAGTTCACTGACCTCACCCACCCCAGGCTTGGGCCTGTAGGCAAACGGCGCACGAGGCAGGCGCCACGGAGTCTCCGAAAAAAGATGGTCGAAGCCCTCGGGCACGCCTACGGCATCGGTGAGGTAGTAATCAATCGCCGTCAGGCCCGTGGTGTAGCCCGAGTCAAGCCAGTGCAGTGAGACCGGGGCAGGCTTTCGCGCAAACACCTCCAGTCTGTGCCCTTTCGTCTGCCCCGCTATGTCGATGAGCACATCGATGCGATCGGCCCTGATACGCGCAGCCAGTTCGTCGTCATCCATTTGGCGGGTGTCGATCCAATGCTCAAACAGCGTACGGTAGTGATCTGTGACCTCGTCTTCCAACTCAAACGGGCCGGAGTATGCGAACAACTCCACGCGCTGGTGATCGTGGTTTTCAAGCAAAGGCTCCAGATAAGAGCGGCAAGAATGGTTGCGAAACACCGGGGCCACGTAGCCCACCCGCAGCCGGCGCGCAGGATTGCGATCATTGCTGTGAGGCCGCCACAAGCGATGATGCGGCTCGCCAAAATACCGATTAAAACGCTGGTAAGCGGCGTATCGCTCCAGAGGGTCGATCTCTGGAATGCAATTGACCACGAAGAGATAACTGCTCTGGACAGCTTGATCAGCCGGATTCAACTCCAGCGCCCGGTGCAGCGACTGCAAAGCCTCGGGCAAGCGCCCCTGGTCCTTGAGCAGCATGCCCAGGCCCACATGCGCACGCACCATGTCAGGATCCAACTCCAACGCCTTGCGTGCATAGGTTTGCGCTTCCGTAAACCGGTGCATTTCACCCAGCAAAAGCCCCAGGTTCAACCACACCTTGGGGTCGTCCTCCCCCGCAGCCAAAGCACTGCGGTATGCGGCCTCAGCGGCTGGAAGGCGTGCCTGCTGACGCAGCACCATCGCCAAGTTGAACCACGCCTCCTTGAAATCCGGTGCATGACCCACGGCTTGGCGCAGCAGCACCTCGGCCTGCACCAAATCCCCCAAGACCAAGCGAGCCAAACCCAAATTGCTGAGCAAGTCCACATCCCTGGGGTTGAGCTGCAACGCCTGGTACATCGGCTCAAGGGCTTGCTTGGTCTGATCCAGCTGCATCAGGGCCGCGCCCAGCGACTTGAAGCCCATGGGACATTGAGGGTATTGACGCGACATCTTGCGCCCTAGACGCGCCACCTCTTCAAACTTGCCGGCCTCAAACAGGAGACGAATCTCATCGCATTGCTTTGCGGATGCCATGCGCCCTTGGGGCGGCCGGGCGCTGCGCGCACGGCGAATGGCGGCGTCCGCCAGCCTCTCAGCCATTTCGCCAGCGGCATCGCCCGTCAGCCCGCCACGGCGGGCGTCTTCCAAAATGTCCTCTGCCAGGGTGTACTCACCGGCTTGCATGAGGGCATCCACCAGACTTACCCAGTACTGGCGATTTCTGGGGTTAGCTTGCAACGCCGCCTGAAAAAAAGGCACCGCCGCCAGGAATTGCCCGCAGTCCACCGCAATGGCTCCGAGATTGTGGTTGGCGTCTGCATGGGCGGGCGCAAGCGTCAGCACGGCCCGGTACAACTCCTCGGCCTGCGCCAAGTTCTTGGACCGATGGCATTCCAGCGCCAACGCCAAGGTCTGCGCCAGCAGTGCCTGCACAGGGTCAGGCACATTACCAACTGCATCTCCCGCGGGCGTGTCCCCAGCCGTCGAGGCGGCGACATCAATGTTGTGTATAGCTTGCATCTGTCTGAGTACTCGGGTATTCAAAACCAGCACCGAAAGCAGCCCGCACGAACACCGTGGGGGTAGCGCGACAGCGCGATGAGGGTGAGCATAAACACTGCCCACCAGTGGTAAAGGCAGAAAAAGCAGACAAAACGGCAGCACCTAGACAACCCAAACCCAGCAAACGGCATAAGGCACCTACCGCGATGCGACCTAAAAACCACATCCGGCCAGCAAGTCCGGAAAGAGACCGGTGCTTTGCCGCTTGCTTGCTCGTTAGGTTCGCGCACAATCAGATACAGTGATTTGACGCTGGGAAATTGACACCGGCGACCGAATCCATTCAACAGAAGGCAGGCTCACGCCAGCACAACCACCGAATCAGCATGTTTGTCATCATTGGCTACGTCGTCAGCATGGTCTGTATCTTCGGCGTGTACATTGTTCACGGCGGGAACATACAGGTCATCCTGAAAGCCCTCCCCTTTGAGATGATCACCATCGGGGGCAGCGCGCTGGGTGCGTTTGTGGTCAACAACCAGCCCAAGGTTCTCAAGGCCACGCTCAAGGCGATTCCCCAGGCACTCAAGGGCAGCAAGTACACCAAGGCACGCTACATGGAGTTGCTGGCGATGCTGTACGACATTCTTCAAAAGGCTCGTAAAGAGGGCTTGATGGCCATCGAAAAGGATGTCGAGGCCCCTCACGAGTCCGAGATTTTCAAGAAGTATCCCGTGGTGGGCAACGACCACCATGTGATCGAATTCACGACCGACTATCTGCGCATGATGGTGTCGGGCAATCTCAATTCGCATGAGATCGAAGCGCTCATGGACGCGGAAATTGACACCCACCACCAGGAGGCGCACGCGCCAGTCGCCGCCATTGCGCGTCTGGCAGGCGCTCTGCCAGCCTTCGGCATTGTGGCGGCGGTGCTGGGCGTGGTGAACACCATGGGTTCGGTGGGGCAGCCACCTTCGGTGCTGGGCGGCATGATTGCGTCGGCGTTGGTGGGTACGTTCCTGGGTATTTTGCTGGCCTACGGCTTCGTGGAGCCCCTGGGAGGCCTGCTGGAGCAGAAAACCGAGGATGCGGCCAAAGAGTTCCAATGCATCAAATCCACCCTGTTGGCCAGCATGCAGGGCTACAACCCCGCAACGGCCATCGAGTTTGGTCGCAAAGTGCTGTTCTCTACGGATCGCCCCACGTTCACGGAACTGGAAGGTCACGTGAAGGGCAAGAAGTAACCGGACCGCACCGTGGCAGAAAAGAAGCTCCAACCGATCATCATCAAACGCGTCAAGAAGGGCGGTCATGCCGTTCATGGCGGTGCGTGGAAGATTGCCTACGCCGACTTTGTCACGGCCATGATGGCGTTTTTTCTGCTCATGTGGCTTCTCGGCTCTACAGCCAAGGGGGAGTTGCAGGGTATTTCTGACTACTTCAGCTCGCCCCTGAAGGTGGCGATGACAGGAGGGGATGGCGCGGGCAACAGTTCCAGCGTGATCCCCGGCGGGGGAAACGACCTCTCAAAGGTACACGGCCAAGTGCGGCGGTCTGATGCAGATACGGAAAAAGCTCGGCGCCAGAGCATTGACACTGCCAAGGCGGAGCGTGCCAAGCAAGACGCGCTGCGCATCAAGACCTTGGAGGCCAAGATCGACGCACTGATCACCGAAAACCCGCGCTTGAACGAATACAAGTCGCAGATCCGTATTGACGTGACCCCGGATGGTCTGCAGATCCAGATCGTCGACGACCAAAACCGCCCCATGTTCGACAGTGGCAGCGCCATGGTCAAACCCTACATGCGCGACATCCTGCGAGAAATAGGTGCAGCCCTGAACGGCGTGGAAAACAGGGTGAGCCTTGCAGGCCACACCGACGCGGTGCCTTACGGCAACAGCGACCGGGGTTACAGCAACTGGGAGCTGTCTTCAGACCGGGCCAACGCCTCGCGGCGTGAACTGGTGGCCGCTGGCATGCCCGACGCAAAACTGGGCCGGGTGGTGGGTTTGGCCGCCAGCGATCTGCTAGAACCGAACAATCCCCGATCGGCAGCCAACCGTCGCATTACCATCACGGTATTAACCCGTGAGGCCGAAGAAAGACTCATGGGGAAAGGGATTCCCACCGTAACATCGACAGAACTGACGATGGAAAAGCAGGAAAATCCCGACGAGGGCAGGTAGAAGTTACGCCTTGTCACAAAACCTGCCACACTTGACAATATCAGCCATTTTCGACCGAAAGGGTCCCACGTGACCACAGCCCTTCGTTTTCTTATCGTTGACGACTTCTCCACCATGCGCCGCATCGTCCGCAACCTGCTCAAGGAAAGCGGTTTTGCAGATGCCGATGAGGCGGAAGATGGCGTCGCTGCGCTCAACAAGCTGCGCAATGGCAAATTTGATTTCGTTGTTACCGACATCAACATGCCGAACATGAACGGCTTTCAGTTGCTGGCCGAAATCAAGAAGGACGACAAGCTCAAACACCTGCCGGTATTGATGGTGACTGCCGAAGCGCGCAAGGAAGACATCGTCGCGGCAGCCCAAGGGGGCGCTGCCGGGTACATCGTCAAGCCATTTACCAAAGCCACTCTGGAAGAAAAAGTTCTGCTGATTCTCAAGAAAATGGGACTGTGACGCCATGGACACGCCAGAAATTACCCCCGCAGAGCCGGCTGCGGACGTCCATCAGAAGATTGGACTGCTGACCCGGCAGCTCCACGATTCTCTGAACGAATTGGGCTTTGCGGAGAAGCTGCGCGGCTCCATGGGTGAGTTGCCCGATGCCCAAAGTCGCTTGTCCTACATCGCGCGACTGACCGGAGAGGCTGCCGAGAAAGTGCTCAGCCGGGTGGAGCTGGCCAAAGCACAGCACGATTTCATTGCCGCCGAAACGCGCCGCGTGGTGGATTCGTTGGTCAAAGACCCAGTGGCAGCCGTGGCCAAAGGTGAAATCTTCAACTTTCTGACCGACGTTGAGCGCGTCACGAAAGAAGCAGATGCCCACTTGACTGAAATCATGATGGCCCAGGACTTCCACGACCTTACCGGGCAGGTGATTGCCAGGGTAGTGAACTTGGCCGGCACCATTGAAGATCAACTCGTGCAGCTTCTCATCCAGACGGCCCCTGCCCATGCACAGGTGCAAGTGGCGCCGCCAGAAGCTCCTCGCCTCCAAGGCCCGGTGGTTGACCCGGCCAACACACCCGATGTCGTCACGGATCAATCCCAGGTGGACGATCTGCTCGCCAGTTTGGGATTCTGATCCAAACCGTGTTTTGCGATGCTTGAATAAGGGGCCCCAGCGGCCCCTTTTCAGCCTTTAGATTTCCGAGCTGCTCACGACAATGGCATGACCCCAGCCGTCATGCCATCATGGACTCCAGCCAAGACAAAGAACTACCCGCCACCGAGCGCAAGCTGCAAAAAGCGCGCGAAGACGGCCAAGGTGCGCGCTCCCGCGATTTGTCACACTTGGCCATCCTGGGTGCAGGGGCGGGCAGCCTTCTGGTGTTGGCCCCCATGCTCATGGAGCACCTGCAAAAGGCACTGAGCCAGCAACTCGTGTTTGACTCCCGCGTGGTCATGACTCCCTGGAGCATGCTGGAGCGCATGCAGTCGGTGGTGATGGTCGGGCTGGTCGCCAGCGTGGTGTTTGCCGTGCTCACCAGTGCCGCTGCAGTCATCAGCGCCATTGGCGCGGGGGGCTGGATCTTCAGCGCCAAGCCCATCACCCCCCAGTTCAGCCGCCTCAACCCGCTCACTGGGTTCACGAATCTGTTTTCCAAACAGCAGCTGGTCAACGTGGCGAAGATGGTGTTCATGACCTCCGTGCTGTCGTTTGTGGCGTGGAAGTACATGGGCAACAGCATTGAGAGCATTGCAATGCTGGTGGCGCAACCGTCGCCCAGCGCCATTCGCTTCATGGCCGAGTGGCTCACCACCGGGGTGAGCATGCTGCTGCTCGTGGTTTTTCTCGCCGCGCTGGTCGACATTCCGCTGCAAGCCTTCTTTTTCAAGTCCGGCCTGAAGATGTCCCACGAGGAAATCAAGCAGGAACACAAGGAATCGGAAGGCGACCCACATACCAAGGGGCGCATTCGCCAGAAGCAGCGTGAAATGGCCGATGGCGCCAGCGTCAGCGCAGTGCCCAAGGCCGACTTCGTTGTGATGAACCCCACCCACTACGCCGTGGCGCTGAAATACGACGAGGCCACCATGTCGGCGCCCCAGGTGATCTCTCGGGGCACCGACTTGGTAGCCATGCGCATCCGCGACCTGGCCAAGGGCCACGACATCCCGGTGCTGCAATCTCCCATGCTGGCGCGTGCGCTGTATGCGCACGCTGAGCTGGACCAGCCCATTCCTGCCACGCTGTACACCGCGGTGGCCCAGGTTCTCGCCTACGTGTACCGGCTCAAGGCTGCCATGCGCGGCCAGGGGCGCATGCCCGGCGAGCTGGTCGAGCCCTACGTTCCTCCTGAGCTGGATCCCCTGAACAAGCTCTCTGCCAAAGGCGCTGCTGTATGAACACCTCTGTCAATTCCCTGAGGCTGTGGGCAGGCAAGAACACATCGGTCTTGCAAGGCATGTCAGCACCCTTGCTGGTGGTGGCCATTCTGGCGCTGATGGTGCTGCCCATCCCCGCTTGGCTGCTGGACACCTTCTTCACACTCAACATCGCCGTAGCGCTGATGGTGATGATGGTTGCGGCCTACATGATCCGGCCGCTGGACTTCGCGGCCTTCCCATCGGTGCTGCTGCTGACCACGCTGATGCGCCTGTCACTGAACGTAGCGTCTACCCGCGTGGTGCTGCTGGAAGGCCACACCGGTCCAGGGGCGGCGGGCGCCGTGATTGAGGCCTTCGGCCACTTTCTGATTGGCGGCAACTTTGCCGTGGGTCTGATCGTGTTTGCCATTCTGGTGGTCATCAACTTCATTGTGGTGACCAAGGGTGCCGAGCGTATTGCCGAGGTGTCTGCCCGCTTCACCCTGGACGCCATGCCCGGCAAGCAGATGGCCGTGGACGCCGACTTGAACGCGGGTCTGATCGACGAGAAAGAAGCCAAACGCCGCCGTGCCGAAGTGGGCGAAGAAGCCAACTTCTTCGGCTCCATGGACGGTGCGTCGAAGTTTGTGCGGGGCGACGCTGTCGCCGGCATTCTCATTTTGCTGATCAACATCGTGGGCGGCTTCACGATCGGCATTCTTCAGCATGACCTGACGGCCAAGCAGGCCGCCGACAGCTACATCCTGCTGGCCATCGGTGATGCCCTGGTGGCACAGATCCCCGGGCTGCTGATCTCGGTGGCCGCGGCCATGGTGGTCTCGCGCGTGGGCAAAGAGCAGGACATGGGCCGCCAGATCGTGCAGCAGCTGTTCATGTCGCCCCGGGTGCTCAGCGTTACAGCAGGCATCCTCATCATGCTGGGGCTCATCCCCGGCATGCCTCACGTGGTCTTTTTGGTGATTGGCGCGGGACTGGGTTATTGGTCGTGGGTGCTGTACCAGCGCCAGAACGCCCCTGTCGAGCCCGAAGCCCCTCCTGCCCCCGCCACCACCGATGGCGAAGCCACCTGGGACGACCTGCAGCCCATCGACCTGCTGGGCCTTGAGTTGGGCTACCGCCTGATTTCACTGGTAGACAAGAACCGCCAGGGCGACCTGCTCACGCGCATCAAGGGCGTGCGCCGCAAGTTCGCACAAGAGGTGGGGTTCCTGCCTCCTGCCGTGCACGTGCGCGACAACCTCGAACTCAAGCCCAGTGCCTACCGCATTACGCTGCGCGGCGTGGTGGTGGGCGAAGGTGAAGCCTTCCCCGGCATGTTCCTGGCCATCAACCCTGGCGGCATCACCACGCCCCTCATCGGCACCCCCACCACCGACCCTGCGTTTGGCCTGCCCGCGCACTGGATTGACGACCGGCAAAAGGAAGCGGCACAAATGGCGGGTTTTACAGTCGTTGATTCCGAAACCGTGATGGCGACGCATTTGTCACACTTGATGCAAGTCCAGGCAGCCAAGCTCCTCAGTCGCACCGAAACCCAGCAACTGGTGGAGCATGTGGCCAAGCTGGCCCCCAAGCTCATCGAAGAAGTGGTTCCAAAAATGGTCTCGATCGCAACGTTCCAGAAAGTCCTCCAGCTGCTGCTGGAAGAGTCTGTGCACATCCGCGACATCCGCACCATCATCGAAACCCTCGCAGAGCATGCTGGCGCCGTGGCCGACCCGGTGGAACTGGCGCGGCGCGTGCGCATTGCCCTGTCGCCCGCCATCGTCCAGCAGATTTATGGCCCCACCCGCGAACTCAACGTCATTGCCATCGAGCCGGGGTTGGAGCGCCTGCTGGTGCAGGCCTTGGGCAACGCGGCCGGCCCTGCACTGGACCCCGGTGTCGCCGACATCCTGACCCAGAAGGCCGCCGAAGTGGCCTTGAAGCAGGAAGAGATGGGCTTGCCTGCCTGCCTGCTCGTGCCTGACCAGATCCGCAATGCCATCTCCCGCCTGGTGCGCCGTGTTGCGCCCCGCCTGCAGGTGCTTGCGCACAGTGAAATTCCAGAGACCCACACCATCCGTATTGGGCCCATCCTCAAAGGTGCATCAGCATGAACATCAAACGCTTTACCGCCCCCACCTCCCGCGAGGCATTGGCCAAGGCGCGCATGGCCTTTGGCGAGGGCACCCTCATCTTGTCCAACCGGCCCACCGCCAACGGCGTGGAAGTGGTGGCCACTGCGGAAGACACCCTGTCGGCGCTGGACAGCGCTGCGCAAGGCAGCGGCAGCAACGCGGGCCTGGGCAGCAAGCTGCAGCAGCAAAGCGGCCGCGACTTCCAGGAATCGCGCCGCCCCGCAGACGACCTGCTCCCTGCCAAGGGCGCCAACCGCGCACCCATGCGCGCGACCCAGATGGCCGCACAGACCAGCCGGCACAACCCGGTGGAAGAAGACACCGAACAGCTGGCCATGAGCACGCTGTCGTTCCAGGACTACGTGCGCGAGCGCATGCTGCGCCGCCGCCACGAAGCCATGAACGGCCCCGCGGAGCCACCCACCTTTGCCGAGCGCAGCCGCGATCAGGACCGCGACTTTCCGCGTGAGCGCCCCGCAGCGCCAGCGGTGGTCCGCCACAACCCCCTGCGCTCCATCCCGATGGACCTGCCCGAGCCGGCCCCCAGGCGGAAGGCAGAGCCCGCAGCAGCAGCCGTCTCCATGGCACAGCAGCAAAGTTTGATGAACGAACTGCACGCCATGAAGGAAATGATTGAAGACCGCTTCAACACCATGGCATGGCTGGGGCAAGCCAAGCAGAACCCGATTCAGTCCAATCTGATGCTGAAAATGATCCGCGCAGGCTACTCACCCGCCTTGGCACGCGCGGTGCTGGAGCGCATGCCCGAAGAGCTGTCGGCTGGCGACGCGGTGCGCTGGTTGATGGAAGTCCTGGAGCGCAACCTCAAGACCGATGAGCACGATGCACCGTTGTACGAGCAGGGCGGCATTTTTGCCCTGGTGGGCTCGACGGGAGTCGGAAAGACCACCACAACCGCCAAGCTGGCAGCGTTGTGCGCCCGCGTGCATGGCCCCGGCAGCGTCGGCCTGATCACGCTGGACACTTACCGCGTGGGTGCCCATGAGCAATTGCGCACCTATGGCCGCATGCTGGGCATCGTCGCCCACCTGGCCCACGACCGCGCCGCGCTGCAAGATCTGCTGGGCCTGCTCAGCGGCAAGAAAATGGTGTTGATAGACACCACCGGTGTTGCCCCGCGCGACCCGCGCAAGCGCAGCATGCTGGACGTGCTGGACCTGCCCCACGTGAACCGGCTGCTGGTGCTGAACGCGGGCTGCCACGGGGATACGCTCGACGATGTCCTGACGTCGTTCAAGACTGCCGGTTCGCAGCAGGCCATCCTGTCCAAAGTCGACGAAGCCGTGAAGCTCGGCCCCTCCATCGATGCGCTCATCCGCCACCAAATGGTGCTGCGCGGGGTAACCAACGGGCAGCGCGTGCCTGAAGACTGGGAGGCTGCTGAAGCGCACAAGCTCATCAGCGCCTCGATGCGCGCACCGGTCAAGTCCGCCTTTGACCCCAAGGCCGTGGACCTGAACTACTACTTCTCGAATGCTCCCGAAAGCGTGGCAGAGAAAGGACTTGTGGATGCTTGATACCGGCTTTCACCAAGCGGCGGGCTTGAACAGCTTCACGCCCCAGGCGCAGTTGCGGGTGCTGGCGGTAGCGAGCCAGGATCGCGCTTCCAGCGGGCTGGAAATGCTCTGGCAGATTTGCGCCAACTTGCAGCGCCTGGGCTACCCCGTAGTGGTGCTGGACGGCACCGCGCTGGAAACAGATGAAGCCCCTGGCCTCAGCCATCTGCTGCAAGCCCCCTGGAACGACGGTCTGGACGCTGGTGCCTCTGCAACATCGGTGGCTGTGCTGCCTGCGGCCCGGGGCCTGGCCCAGTTGCAGCGCCAGGCCTATAGCGAGGGTGCGCCCCCTTTGCAGGGCCTGCTGCCGTATTTCCGCGCCTATGGCATGTTGGTTCTGCATGCTCCCGCTGGCCTATTGGGTCCGTTGCTGACGCACACCAGCACCATCCCGCTGGCGGTCATGGAGAATGGATCGGCCGGGGTTCTGGCGTGCTACAAAAGCCTCAAACAGATTGCCACGCATTCGGGGTTGCCTTGTACGGTGGCCTCCGTACTCCAGGGCGACAGCGCCGCCGAGCGGCGCAAGACACTGGGGGCCCTGCGGACCCTGCAGGACTGCGCAGAGCGCCATCTGGGCGGCCGGGTGCGCACAACCACTGTCTCGGCCAATAAACCTCATGATGTACAGCGCCTGGCCTTGCAACTGCTGGAAAACGCGGGCACTATCAGCGGGTCGCTGGGTACCCTGCCCTCCGGCAGTTTGAAGGGCTTCTCAGGCGCGCCTGCGCAATTCGTCCGGAGCCACTGATCTGATGTACACCGCCAAAGGCCAGCTCGATCGTGACGCGATGATCCGCCAGCATGTTCCGCTGGTTCGAAGGATCGCGCACCACATGATTGCGAAGCTGCCCCCTAATGTGGAGCTGGACGACCTGATCCAGGTGGGCATGATGGGCTTGGCGGAGGCCCTGTCACGCTACGAAGCGGCCCAGGGCGTGCAGTTTGAGACCTTCGCCACCCAACGCATCCGCGGCGCCATGCTCGACGAGCTGCGAGAAGGCGACTGGATGTCGCGCAGCTCGCGCAAGAGCCAAAAAGACATCGAGCATGCGGTGCACCGTCTGGAGCAAAAGCTGGGACGCAGCCCGCTGGAGTCCGAAATTGCTGCAGAGATGGAGTTGAGCCTGTCGGACTACCAGAGCCTGCTGGGCAAGGTGCGAGGCACGCAGCTGGTGTACCTGGAAGACATGACCCATGGCGGGGAAGACGACGACGGCTTCCTGGACCGGCATGTTGCTGACGCCGCGGCCGACCCGGTGGAACTGCTGCGTGACCAGCGCCTGCGCGCTTCGCTGGTCAACGCCATCAAAAGCCTGCCCGAACGTGAACAGCACATCATGGGCATGTACTACGAGCACGATATGAATCTCAAGGAGATTGCAGCCGTGCTGGGGGTCACCGAATCGCGCATATGCCAGCTGCACAGCCAGTCCATAGCGCGATTGCGCGCCAAGATGCGCAGCCACTGAGCTGGCAGCCGTCCATCACTGCAACAAAAATCGGCTTCTGGCGCTTGCCTGGCAAGCGCCAGAAGCTATTCTTTTTATAGCATCAGATTGGCATAGCGCGCGAAGAAGAGCGCTTTGAACGGGGATGGGGTCACGCCAACCTGGCGTGCCAAGCGGGGCTGCCGCGCCCCAACACAAGCAATCAGCCCGCAGACCGATAAATGCGTGCTACGCCGGCAGATTTGCCCATGCCGCTTTGTGGATTTCCATAGGTGGCGGACTCAGCGCCTGCCTGCGGGACCAGGGCTGCCACTTGGCGCTCTGTAAGAACGGCGACCCTGGCCAAATTGTCACGCTGCACGGCCAACTGCTGGCCGATGACTGCCAGACGCTGCTGAAACTGAGGGGGGAGATTCGCGGCGGGAAGGCCCTGAGATTGCTCAAGCACCCAGGTAAAACGTGCAGCCGCATCGCGCAGCGCCGTGCTGGCGGCCTCCAGCGCTGGGGCATCCAGCGCAAGCAAGGCTGCCGATACTTTTTCGATGTGCTGCTCTACAACAGTGAGGGCTTCTTCTAACGACATGGTGCAGGTGCGCTAGACAAAGCCTGAACTCAGGCGCTTATCCGCGCGAACGGGAAAAAATCTCTTGGGCGTTGGACAACAACTTGTCTGCTATCGCTTCAGCATCTACGGTAAACGTGCCATTGTTGATGGCCGCGCGCACTTCACTCACTCGCTTGGCGTCAAACTCGCTCGAAGCCCGTCCAGGTTGCTCCAGAGCCCGCGCCGCGTTGGACACCGTGACAGGCACACCGGCGGCCGACGCAGCCTCGGCGCCTTTTGCCACCCCCTCGGCAGCAGGGGCTGGACTTTTGGCTTGCTTGGCAAGCCCCGTCTGCGCCAATGCGCCCGGGAGTTCCGGTTTTTGACCTATCTTCATCGCTCTCTCCACCACCCCGTGTGATGTGGGGCTCAGTAGCAATGTTTTCGACCCGTTTTTCGAGGACTTTAGGTATTTATGGGGGCCAACCTTCAAAGAGTGATGGTTACCGTTCCATCTTCGGCAACAATACCGCTCACGATCCGGCCATTGTCCATTTTCACGCGCACAGTCTGCCCCACAGATCCGGCTGACAGTGCTTGGCCAGCGGACGTAACAGCATAACCCGGCCCCTGGGCCGCCACCCTCACCTGGGCTCCAGCCTTGAAGAGGCTGGGGGCTTTGACCATGGACTGGCGCAGAGCCTGACCGGCCATCAATTGGCGGGTGGCCGTCTGTCCTATCCAGGCCTCGGGGTTTGCCACCACGGGCGCCGTGTCAGCAGCCCAGTCCACCTCTGCCTGCGCGGCATCATTGGCAGTCAAGACAGCGCCGGGGGCCACGTTGCCCGTGAGCACCCAGGCCGGCCCCCAGGCCTTGATCGTGACCGGCAAGAACACATTCCAGGGCGAGCTGCCCTCGACGCATCGCAGCCCCAGCCGCGTGCGGCCCCACAGGCGCGAACCTGCTGGCAAGTAGGGCTCCACACGACTGCAGGGCGCCAGGCGCAGCCTGCTGTCTAAAGAGCCCACGCTCACTTCCATGCGCAACGTGGCGCCGGGCGGCTGGTTGCGGGCCAAGGCGTCGTCCAGCCAGCGCTGGGTCAAAGACCCCAACTCCGCAGACGGATCGGCCACGGCTTGCGCCTGCGCGCCCCCGGCAATGAAGGCAACGAAGACCGCCAGCCAGGCGATAGGAAAAGGTTGAAAGGACGGCATGGTGGGCACTCTCCGGTAATGGCGCTGAAACGCTGCGCTGCGGCGAAATGGGCCGGTGATCCGCGGCCCACTTCCCAGGCCGTGCGCGGCAGGCCTGGGCCATTGCCCCTTGCTCCGGGGGCTGGGGACCCATTCCAACGCCGTCACTATAGGCCTGCAGCCCGCGCGGCAAAACCCGAAACTGCGCAGCCATTTCCGCGCTCTTCGGGCTTTAGAAAAAACCCGCCGTTTCCATAATCGACCCACGCCAAAGCCCGCTTCGGGCCCTGGTGACAAGCGACACAGGATGTGAGGCAACCATGCTTGACAAGATGACCAACCAGCTGGGTTTTCAGGGCAACGCGCTGATTTTGCGCGCCGAGCGCCAGCGCGTCATCGCCAGCAACATTGCCAATGCGGACACCCCTGGCTACGTGGCCCGGGACTTTGACTTTGCCAAGACCCTGCGCGAAGCCACGCAGGCTCCGGCCAGCGGGACCGTGAAGTCCCTGGCCAGCAGCGACAGCGGCCCTGCCGTGAGCACACTGACGTCCGACCCCCGCCATTTCCGGGCGACCACCATGGGCTCCGGCTCCGCCTCCACGCTCAGCGGCCCCGGCAAGCTCGGCTATGCCGTGCAGACCCAGCCGGCACTGGACAACAACACCGTGGACCTCGACCGGGAGCGCTCGAACTTCGTGGACAACGCCGTGCGTTATGAGGCCACGCTGCGCTTCATCAACGGCAATGCCAAGACCATGCTCAGCGCCATCCAGGGCCAGTAAGCACAGACCTCACCCAGCGAGACGCACCATGTCCATGTTCTCCATCTTCAATGTGTCCAGCAGCGCCATCAGCGCCCAGTCGCAGCGCCTGAACGTGGTGGCCAGCAACCTGGCCAACGTCGATGCGGTGGCAGGCCCGGACGGCAAGGCCTACAAGGCGCGACAAGTGGTTTTTCAAACCACACCCATGGGCGCTGACAGCGCCGCTGGCGTGCGGGTGTCGTCCATCAAGGAAAGCGACACGCCCGGGCGCAAGGTGCACGACCCGGCCCACCCCTCTGCCGATGAGCAGGGCTACGTGACGCATTCCAACGTGAACGCCGTGGAGGAGATGGTCAACATGATCTCAGCCTCGCGGTCGTACCAGAACAACGTCGAGGTCATGAACACGGCCAAGACGCTGCTCCTCAAAACCCTGCAAATGGGCCAGTAACCCCGGGAGACCCGCATGATCATCAACTCCACCAAAGCCACGAACGGCGCTGGCGCCACGGGCACGGCGTCCTCTGCCGTGGCAGACCCCAACACAGACCCCAATGCGGCGCAAGACAGGTTTTTGAAGCTGCTGGTCGCGCAGCTCAACAACCAGGACCCGATGAATCCTCTGGACAACGCCCAGATGACATCGCAGATGGCACAGATCAACACGGTGACCGGCATCCAGCAACTGAACCAGACCATGACCAGCATGGCCGCGCAGTTCAACACGCTGCAAGTGATGCAAGGCACTGCCCTCGTCGGACGCAGTGTCCTCACCGAGGGCTCCAGCGTGACCATGGCTGACAAATCGGGCACCGGCGGCTTTGAACTGGGCTCTGCCGCCACGGGCGTGAAGGTCGAGATCCTCACGGCCGGTGGACAACTCGTCGATACCGTGGACATGGGCGCACAAAGTGCCGGCCGCCACATCTTCAACTGGGATGCCAGCAAATACGCGGGCTCCACCGAAGGGCTGCGTTTCCGCGTCAGCGCAGTCAACGGGTCTGCCCCGCTCAGCACCACATCCTTGGCCATGGCCAAGGTCACGGCGGCTGGCGCCGAAGACGGCCAGCTGGTGCTGAGCCTGTCCAACGGGCAGGTCATCAACTACAGCCAGATCAAGGCCCTGGTGTAACGCCAGCGCCACCGACGCAACGCACCGCGCAGTCCCCCATCGCCCCTCCAGGAGAACACCATGAGTTTCCAACAAGGCCTCTCCGGCCTGAACGCCGCCAGCAAGAATCTGGACGTGATCGGCCACAACATCGCCAACGCCAACACCACGGGCTTCAAGGCCTCACGTGCTGAGTTTGCAGAGATGGTGGCATCCGCCATCGGGTCGGCCGGTGGCACCAACGCCGGGATTGGCGTGGAGACGGCCAACGTGGCCCAGCAATTCACCCAAGGCAACCTCACCATCACCGGCAACAGCCTGGACGTCGCCATCAATGGCAACGGCTTCTTCATGCTGAAGTTGCCCGATGGATCGCCTGCGTACACCCGTGCCGGGAACTTCAAGCTCGACAGCGTTGGCAAGGTGGTGACCAACGACGGCGCCCAGGTTCTGGGCTACCCCATCGACCCCACCACCGGCCTGCGCACATCCGGCACGGCCGCCCCACTGGTCTTTCCTACCGCAGCCCCCATCCCAGCCAGGCAGACCACAGCCATCAAGACGGCATTCAACCTGGATGCGCGCACGGCAGACGCCAAGGGCAATCCCGCAGCGACTCCGCCTGTCCCGGCAACGCCACGATCTACTTATGGCACCTCGCTCAATGTCTACGACAGCCAGGGTGTGGCCACACCACTGAGCTTCTACTTCGAGAAAAACGGCGCCAACACCTGGGATATCTACAACCAGCTGGATGATCTCTCGACCTCGCCGCCCACTGTTCCTGCCGTCACAGGCCGGATGATTGCCGACAAGAATGGCGCCATTGCAGCGACCATCGAACCGCTCGCCAGCTCGGTAGTCAATGCGGATGCCGCCCTGACGCAAAAGGACGATTACCCGACGGAGTTCACGTATCGTTTCTATGGTCCCGACGACAAAGGTGCGTACGCGATCCGTGAAACAAAGCTCACATTCGCCAATCCCGAGGATGCCTGGGACTTCACTTACTCCGACGCTCCGACCAATACCTTGGTCAGCTCGGCACGCCTGAAGAGCGATCTGGTGGATTTCGCAGCCGGCACGTCCCCGGCCGGCGGCACCTTCACGCCGCCCATTCCGAACCCGCCCACCGCTGCCACCCCCGCGCCTCCCGCAGCGGCCAAGCAGTCGTTTGAGCTGGCACTGATGGTCGACCCGACACCAGCCAACCCCAACAGCCCACCGGCCACGGGCAGCAACCCCGCACCCACGTCATTTCCGGTGACGCTGGACCTGAACAAGGTCACCCAGTTCGGCACCAAGTTTTCGGTGTCTGACCTGAGCCAGGATGGCTACACCTCCGGTGAGCTGACGGGCATCAACGTTGAGAACAACGGCATGATCATGACCCGTTATTCCAATGGGGTTACCCGGGTAGAAGGGCAGATCGCCCTGGCCAGCTTCCGCAATACACAGGGCCTGGCCTCCGTGGGAGGCAACAACTGGGTCGAAACCTTCGAGTCCGGCCAACCGGTGACAGGCACCGCCACCGACGGCAACTTTGGTTCCCTGCGCTCCGGTGCGCTGGAGGACTCCAACGTGGACCTGACGGCCGAGCTGGTCAACATGATGACTGCCCAGCGCGCCTATCAGGCCAATGCACAGACCATCAAGACGCAAGACCAGGTGATGTCCACCCTGGTGAACTTGAGATGAGACACCCCCTGAGTCGCTTCGCGCCTTCCCCCTCTCTCTACGCGCTGCGCGCTACGGGAGTGGGACGCACCCAGCGCGGCGGGGCGGTGCGGCCGGCTCGGGCCCTTGCGCGGCTGCGCGGGCTTGGGCCGCGCCAGCTGCATGCGCAGTGGACGGCGTGCGGGACCACAGGGAACTGAAAGGAACATCGCGCCATGGACCGCATCATCTACACCACCATGACAGGGGCCAACGCCGCTGCCCACCGGCAGACGGTGCTGGCCAACAACCTGGCCAATGCGTCCACCAACGGCTTTCGGGCAGAAATGTCCACCTTCCGCTCGGTGCCGCTGCAGGGCGACGGTTCCACCACCCGCGTGTTCGCACTGGAGGCCACGTCCGGCCACCTCGACACCGCCGGCCCGGCCAAGACCACGGGCCGCAATCTGGACGCCATGGCCATGGGCAACGCATGGTTTGCCGTGCAGGGGCTCGATGGCCTGGAGGCCTACACCCGCGCAGGCTCGTTCGACGTGTCCGCCGCAGGCCAGTTGGTAACGCCATCGGGCCTGCCCGTGCTGTCGGACGGCGGCGCACCCATCGACATTCCGCAGGGCGCAGAAGTGACCCTGGGGGCTGACGGCACCCTCACCGCCAAGACGGCAGGCCAGCCCCCCGCTGCCGTGGGGCGCCTGAAACTGGCGTCTCCCACGCTGGAGGATCCCCTCAAGCGGGGCGACGATGGCTTGTTTCGCACCGCTTCAGGAGACCCCATGCCCAACGACGCAGCAGCCCGCATGCTCAGCGGTGCCGTGGAAGGCTCGAACGTGAACGCCGTGGAAAGCATGGTGGGGATGATCGCCGCCTCGCGCCAGTTCGAACAACAGATGCGGCTTCTGCAAACGGCCGAAACCAACGACAAATCAGCCGCCCAGCTGCTCAGCCTCAACGGCTGACAGCCGGCCCTACGCCCACGCTGAACCGCCTTCAAGGAAAACGCCATGTTCACCGCCCTCTATACCGCCAAGTCCGGCATGACCGTGCAGCAGACCAATATCGATCTGCACTCGCACAACCTGTCCAACGTCTCCACCACCGGCTTCAAGCGCAACTTTGCCAACGTGGAAGACCTGGCCTACCAGAACTACCGCCAGGTGGGTGCTGCCGCCACCGAGCAAAACCAGCTGCCCACCGGGCTGCACATGGGCCTGGGCGCGCGCACGGTGTCGATCGGACGCAACTTCGAGCAAGGCAGCCTGCAGGAGTCCAAGAACAGCCTGGACGTGGCCATCAACGGCAACGGCTTCTTTGAAGTGACGATGCCCGACGGCAGCATCGGATACACCCGCGACGGCTCCTTCAAGGTGGACGCACAGGGGCGCCTGGTCACATCGGGCGGCCTGCCAGTGGCCAATGGCATCACCATCCCGCCCAATGCCACCAACATCAGCATCAGCAGTGACGGCGCGGTGAGTGCCACCATACCCGGCAACACGCAACCCCAGCCTTTGGGCAACCTGGCGATGTCGGGTTTTGTGAACGTCGGCGGGCTGGAGCCCATCGGGCAGAACCTGTTCAAGGAATCCGCTGCCTCGGGCCAGCCCCAGCAGGGGACGCCCGGCACCAACGGACTGGGCATCATCAAGCAGGGCTTTCTGGAGTCGTCCAACGTCAACGTGGTGGAAGAGCTGGTGAACATGATCCAGACCCAGCGTGCCTATGAGATGAACTCCAAGGCCATCTCCACCACTGACCAGATGCTGGCAAAGCTGAGCCAGCTGTAAGCCCGCACGTCCTGAGGAAGGCACGCCATGAACCACGCCGCCACACACCACACCCAGGGCGCCATCGCCCCAACGCGCAACGCCCTTTGGGTCAGCACCGGCTTCGCCCTGTGCGTGCTGGCCACTGGTTGCGCCTCCCTGTCGCCTCCTCCTCCAGTGGATGTGCTGCCCACCGCCCCTCCACAGATCACGGTGGCGCCGCGCGCAGCGCCCGTTGCCGTGACGGGCAGCCTCTACAGCACGGCCAGCTACCGCCCTTCGTTTGAAGACCGGCGTGCCCGGCTGGTGGGCGACCTGGTGACCATCCAGATCGTCGAGACCGTGACGGCCAAGCAGGCGTCTTCTTCTACGGTGGACCACTCCTCTGAACTGAAGGGCGGCGTAACGGCGCTGCCATTCACCGGCAAATCGTTCACCGACAAGCTGGGCGTGGGGGCCTCGTCGGGCAACACCTTCTCGGGCAAGGGCGGCACGGAAAGCGCCAACACCTTCCAGGGCTCAATCACGGCCACCGTGATCGATGTGCTGCCCAATGGCCACTTAGTGGTGGCGGGCGAAAAGCAAATTGGCGTGAACCAGAACGTGGACGTGCTGCGGTTTTCCGGCACGATCGATCCGCGCGTGATGCAGCCGGGCAGCATCATCAACTCCACCCAAGTGGCCAATGTGCGCGTGGAATCGCGCGGCCGGGGTGCGCAAAGCGAAGCGCAGGCCATGGGTTGGCTGGGCCGCTTCTTCAACAAGGTCACCCCCTTCTGAACGCACCCGGCCCCGGCCTCGTCGCTGCCGGCGCATCCGCGCACGGCGGCCGGGCTGCCGGGCATTGGCCCGCCCTCTCGCGCGGCAGGCCGCACAGGTGCCTCATCGCTTTCCGTTTGCTATATTTTGTATAGCTGCTCGCGCTTTACCCTAAAGCGCTAGGCGGCATTTTTATACACAACCCTGCATCGCGGCACTGGCTTGGGCTCCCCGCACCCTGCACAGGCCCATCCGAGGCAATAGACCGGTGAACCGGCTTCTTTTTGGGTTTTAGTTTTTGCCATGGCCGACCACAATCGAAGCCATGAAAGCCTCGTCCCACCCCCTCTGGTTACGCAACCTGCGCACGCTCTGGCTGGTGGTGGCCGCGCTGCTCGCAGCCGCCGCGCCCAGCGCACACGCTGTGCGCATCAAGGAAGTGGCGGCCGTGCAAGGCGTGCGCAGCAACCAATTGACGGGCTACGGCCTGGTGGTGGGGCTGGATGGCACTGGCGACCAGACAACGCAGATGCCCTACACCACGCAGGCCATGGCCAACTACCTGCAGCAGATGGGCATCACCTTGCCCCCTGGCACGGCTTCGCAGCTGCAACTCAAGAACGTCGCTGCAGTCATCGTTACCACCCAGCTGCCCGCGTTCGCGCAACCGGGCCAGATGCTGGACGTGAATGTCTCCTCCATGGGCAATTCCAAATCGCTCAAGGGCGGCACGCTCATCGCCACGCCGCTGCGCGGTGCCGACGGTGAGATCTACGCGCTGGCCCAGGGCAACCTGGTGGTGGGCGGTGCAGGCGCCTCGGCGGGCGGCAGCAAGGTGCAGATCAACCATCTGTCCGCAGGTCGCATTCCGCAAGGCGCGCAGGTTGAACGCTCTGTCCCCACGCCGCTCAACGAAGGCGACACGATCAATCTCGGCCTCAACAGCTCGGACTTTCAGACCGCGCGCAAGGTGGCCCAGGCCATCAACGCCAAGCTGGGCAATGGCCTGGCAACCGCACTGGACGGGCGCACCGTGCAAGTGCGCGCACCGCAAGACCCGGGCGCGCGGGTTGGCTTTATCGCCGACCTTGAAGAGCTGCCGCTGGAAAACAGCATTCCCTCGGCCAAGGTGGTCATCAATGCACGCACGGGCTCCATCGTGCTCAACCAGGCCGTGACGCTGGGCTCGTGTGCCATCGCGCACGGCAACCTGTCCATCACCATCAATTCGACCCCGGTCATCAGCCAACCCAACCCACTGTCGCAGGGGCAAACGGTGGTCACGCAAAAGAGCGACATCACCATCAACCAGGAGCCAGGCAACATCATCCAGATGCCGCCGTCTGCGCAGCTGGCCGATGTGGTGCGTGCCTTGAACCAGCTGGGCGCCACGCCACAAGACCTGCTGGCCATCTTGCAGGCCATCAAGGCCGCTGGCGCTCTGAACGCGGAGCTGGAGGTGATCTGATATGGCCATGACCTTGCCTTCGTCTGCGTCGACCAGCGCTTCCCAAGCGCTGGCGGTGGACACGCGCTCGCTCAACGCGCTCAAGTACGAAGCGGGGCAGAACGGCCCCCAGGCGGCCAAAGAGGCGGCCAAACAGTTTGAGTCGCTGTTCATGCGCGAGCTGATCAAGAGCATGCGCGAGGCCACGATGAAGTCGGGCCTGCTCGACAGCGCCCAGGGAGACCTGGGCATGGACATGCTGGACCAACAGCTGTCCGTGCAGATGTCGGGGCAGCCGGGCGGGTTGTCAGAGGCCATTGCGCGCCAGCTCTCACGCCAGATGGGCGTGGCCGAGCCCACGTTTTCCGTTCCCTCCACCCTCAGCCTGCCGCAGGTCACCGGCCGCACCGGCGCGGCCTCCAAGCCAACCGTGGGCGCCACGGGCGTGAGCGCTGCGCCTGCCCCCAAGGGGCGCGACGACTTTGTGCAGCACCTCAGCAGCACGGCAGAAGCCGTGGCCAAGGAAAGCGGCATTCCCGCCAGTTTCATGCTGGGCCAGGCGGGCCACGAAACCGGCTGGGGCAAGAGCGAGATCCGCAACAAGGATGGCTCCACCTCGTTCAACCTGTTCGGCATCAAGGCCGGCAAGGGCTGGACCGGCAAGGTGGCCGAGGTGACGACCACCGAATACATCAACGGCAAGGCCCAGAAGGTGGTGGCGAAGTTCCGCGCGTACGACTCGTACGAAGACTCTTTCCGGGACTACGCACGGCTCATCACCGACAGCCCGCGCTACGAAAAAGCCCAGGCCACGGCCAAGTCGGGCTCTGCGGTGGCCTATGCGGCCGAGTTGCAGAAGGCGGGGTATGCAACAGATCCTGAATACGCCAGGAAGCTCAGCGGCGCGATCCAGAGCGCGCTGCGGGCCCAGAAGGCGCAAGCATGATGGAACCGGTGTAAATCATGGGACTGCTCAACGTCGGCGCTCGCGCCCTGATGGCCAACCAGGTGGCCCTGCAAACCGCTGGCAACAACATTGCCAACGTGAACACGCCCGGCTACTCGCGCCAGACGGTGGCGCTGCAGACCGTGCAGGGTCAGTTTTCGGGTGCGGGCTACATCGGCCAAGGGGTGGATGTGCGCACCATCCTGCGCAACCAAAGCGAGCTGCTGACACGCCAGGCCGCAGCAGCAGGCTCGGTGAGCGCAGCCGACACGGTGCGTGCCGAGCGGCTGTCCCAGTTGCAGGAGATTTTCAGCGGCGGCCCCACCGGCCTGGGCGCTGCCATTACCGACATGATGAATGCGTTCTCGGACGTGGTCGCCTCCCCCACCGACCTGTCGGCGCGCACCCTGGTGCTCACGCGCATCGATGAGACGGCGGCCCGCATGCGCACCTCGGCCGACCGCATCAACGAAATCCAGTACACGGTGACCGAGCAGCTGCAAAACAGCGCCAACACCGTCAACAGCCTTGCCAAGCAGATGGCCTCGATCAATGAGCAGATCGCGCGCGCCACAGGCAACGGCCAGACGCCCAATGACCTGCTGGACCAGCGCGAGCAGATCATCCGGGAAATCAACCAGTATGTGCAGACGACGCAGATACCGGCTGACGACGGAACCATCGGCCTGTTCGTGGGCGGCAGCCAGCCCCTGGTGCTGGGAAGCACGGCCACCGCCGTCTCCGTGGGCGACTCGGGCACCTTCCCTGCCAGCGGCCAGCTCAAGCTGCTGTTCAACCGCCCGGGTTCGCCTGCCATTGAGCTGGACGAGAATGCGCTGGGCGGCGGCAGCATGTCGGGCCTGCTCCGGTTCAATAACACTGACCTGGCCGAAGGCCGCAATTTGCTGGGGCGCATGGCACTGGCCATTGGCACCACGATGAACTACCAGCAGACCATGGGCCTCACGCTCGATGGTGTCGCTGGCAAGCCGCTGTTTGCCACCACGACCAGCGTCCAGGGCTCCACACTGGGCACGGCTGTGGGCACGATCGATTTCACAGACTCGACCAAATACTCGCCCACGCAGTTCGCTGCATCCGACTATGAAGTGCGCTTTGATGCCTCGGGCGTGGGTGGCCAGGTGGTGCGCCTGTCCGATGGCAAGGCCACCGCCTTCGCCAACGTGGGCGCGCTCGCCGCTACGCAGATCGACGGGCTGACGTTCAACTTCACGGCGGGGGGCAGCGCCAACGAAAGGGTCCTGTTCAAGCCGTTTGCCTCGGCCGCCAGCGATGTCAAGGCACTGGTGTATTCGCCCCGCGACCTGGCTGCGGCGAACCCCGTCAACGCGGCCATGGGCACCGCCAACAGTGGCACGCTGCAGCTCTCCAGCCTCAAGGCCACGGGCCAGCCCACCTTGGTGCTGCCGCCCAATGCCAATCCCACAGCCGTTCCGCCCATCCTGGGCGGCATCCAGCTGGTGTTCAACGCGGGGCCGCCCACGACCTATGACGTACTCAGCCGCGGCACGTCGCCAGCCACCACGGTGGCAACGGCGCAGCCCTACACGTCGGGCTCCCCTATTTCCATCAACGGTTGGGAAATCAAGCTCCAGGGCAGCCCCAAGTCTGGCGACACGGTCACCATCGGCAATGCGAAGGACCCCCAATACGGCGACAACTTCACTCGCAACGCAGGCAACGCCACGGCGCTGATGAACCTGCGCGATGTGAAGATGTTTGATGAATCGACGATGAGCGACGGCTATGCCAGCGCCATGGCCCAGGTGGGCACGCGCACGCAGAGCGCGCTGTTTGCCTCCCAGCTTTCCAAGTCCATTGCCGTGAATCTGGAAAACGACCGCACGGCGGTTTCTGGTGTGAACCTGGACGAAGAAGCCGCCAAGCTGCTGCAGTACCAGCAGGCCTACCAGGCCTCGGCCAAGATGCTGCAGATTGCGCAGAGTGTCTTTGACACACTGATCCAGAACCTGGGCCGATGACACCCCGTGATGCGCTCCGAAGGAGTCTGACATGAGCAATACGATCTTTCGCGTTGGCACGGCCAACATGTATGACAACTCCATCCGCAATGTGTCGGCGCGGCAGGCGTCGCTCGTCAACCTGCAGGAGAACCTGACCTCGGGCAAACGCGTGGTGCGGGCCAGCGACGACCCGGTTTCTGCTGCGCAGGCCGAGCGCGCGCTGACCCGGCTCAATCGCATCCAGACTGAGCAGCGCGCGCTGGAAACCCAGCGCAACGCCATCGCTCAGGCGGAATCCACCATGGGAGACGCCATCGGACTGGTGCAGGAAGCGCGGCAGCTGATGGTGAGTGCGGGCAGCGCGGCGCTGAGCAGCAGCGAGCGCGCCACCATTGCCAATCAGTTGCAGAGCTTGCGCGACCAGCTCACCTCCGTGGCCAACCGCACCGATACCAACGGGCTGCCCCTGCTGGGGGCCCTGGGCAGCGCGCAGTCGCCCTTCATGGGGCCGCTGAACGGCACGCCCGACTACCTGTTTGCAGGCCAGGCGGGGCAAGCGGCCAGCAGCGGCGTCGCGCTGCCCAACACGCTGGACGGCGATGCCGCGTTCATGTTCGACGCCACGCGGGACGGCAGCTTCCACGCAGCCATCACGCAGGGCACCAGCACGGTCATCTTGCCTGGGGCGACCACGGGCACGGTGCCCTCTGCAGGGCAACCCAACCGGGCACTGAACACCTCTGCCATCACGGTGGCCGAAGGCACGACCTTCAACAAGGACCCCGCCACAGGGCAGGCGTATAGCTACAGCGTCAGCTTCTCCAACGTGACACTGAGCCCCGCCACCAACACGCTTTCGGCCACCTACAACGTCACGAGCACCGACCCCGCATTCGTCGCACCCGCCGCGCAGACACTCAACCCCATCAAGGTGGGCGAGAAGAACGAGTTCAGCATCAACGGGCTGCCTGCGGGCATGTCGATGAAACTCACGGCCACGCCTACGAAGGCGGTGGACGGCACCATCACCCTGTCGCCCGCCAATGGCGACACGGTGAACATATCGCCCAACGCCAGCGTGTTCAGCGTACTGGACAAAGCCATTGCTGAACTCAAGGCCGCGCCCAACTCCAACGTGGCTGCCCAGGCCGCCGGCCAGGCGCTGGCCAATGTCGATATCGGGCTGGAGCGCATGAGCAACATCCGCAGCTATGCGGGCGAGTTGCTGAACCGCGCAGACCGCATCACGGGTGATCAGGGCAAGCGCTCGGTGCAGCTGGAAGGCGACCGCTCGCGCGCCGAGGATCTGGATATGATCCAAGGCATTTCAGACTTCCAGAACCAGCAGACGGGCTACCAGGCCGCACTGCAGACCTACGCGTCGGTTCAGAAGCTTTCGTTGTTCAACTACATTGGCTAGCGTCACGCCCCGCGCAGCGCGCCGGGCCCCGGGCGCAAGCCGCACCGCCTGAGAACACATGGTCCAATCTGTCCTAGGCAGTCTGATTCTGGGCTATCGCCCCCTGTGGAACCGTGCCCGCAAGCTTGCAGGCGTTCAGCTGTATGTGCACAACGAATCCGCAGTGATGGTGGACGCCGGCCACCTGCTGCGCACGCTGCAGGAGTTGTGGTCTGCCAGCTCGCCGCCGCTGCTGCTGTCCCCGCAGACGCACCAGCTGCTCTCCAGCCTGCTGGAGAGTGCGCCGCGCGGCAGCCCCTGGATCGAAGTGCGCGGCGAATGGCTCAACGACTCCACCATCTTCAACCAGGTTCGCGCTGCGCACCGCCGTGGGCTCAAGCTGGTGTGGCGCGGCGAAATCGCCAACCTGCCCCCGGCCGAGGTGGCGCGCTGCTTTGACAACAGCCTGCTGACCCTGCGGCCCGAGGACGCGGTGGCGGCACTGCAGCGCGGCGCACAGCAGTCCGGCAGCGCCAAGGCACCGCCGCGCAATGTCAGCCCCGTGCTGGCCGGGCAAATGTATGAAAACGTGGCCAGCCGCGCATTGATGGAACACTGCCTGGACAACAACGCCCTGGCGCTGGCGGGCTGGCCCACGGAAGACGTGCTCTACAGCATGCGCCATACGCCGCAGCAGCCTTCGCACGAGGTGATCCACAAGCTCATGCGGGCAATTGACGCAGAGCAGTCACTGGAAACGTTCGAAGACATCATGAGCGAGGACCCGATCCTGGCGTATCGGTTCATGATCTACACGAACTCGGCGGCGCTGGGCCTGCGCACGGGCATCGACTCGCTGCGGCGCGGCCTGGTGATGATGGGTTACGGCTCCATCCAGCGCTGGCTGTCAGACCAGTTGCCCCACTCCAGCACCGATCCCAACATGCAGCCCATCCGCCAGTCGATGGTGACGCGTGCCCATCTGACAACGCTGCTGCTCAACGCCGGCATCGAAAACGAACTGCGGCGCGAGATTTACCTGTGCGCACTGCTGTCCCAGATCGACGAGCTGCTGCGTGAGCCGCTGGGCACGATCCTGCACCGCATTCCGCTGTCCGAGCGCATCTATGACGCGACCGTGCTGCACACCGGCCCGTATGCGCCCAGCCTGCAGATGGCCTGCGCCCTGGAAGGGGATGACGCCGGCGTGATCCGCCGCCTGTGTGAAGAGCATGAGTTGGATCTGGAAGAGGTCAACCGTGCGCTGCTGCGCGTGCTCTCCGATCTGGAAGTGGAACGCCCTGCTCCCGCCCGCTGAAGGAGCGCCCCGTTCCGCCGCGCAGCGGGCCTGGGCACAAACCCGGGCAATGCAGACCTGGCGACGAGCCCACCATCCCATCCCATTTCACCTTGGAAAATGCTATTGATTTAATAGCTGCTAGCGCTTAAGAACAGGGCGCCAGAGGCCTAAATCACTCATACCCCCCCGGCGCTCGGCAGCTTTCGGAGCATGCCAAGCCCGGCGCCACCCGGGCGAAGCGGCCTTTGATGTGTGCATGGCTACCAAGGGCTTGAAGAAGCCCGAGGACGCCCCGCCCCGCCCATCCCCCATCACCGTAATGCCAAGCCGGCTGTGGCCGTGGCGGCCTTGCCTGTGCGATGCCCGCGGCTACTTCATTGACGCCACCACCCGCTGGTAGATCTGCCAGAACGCGGCTTCTTGCGTGGTCGCAAAGTTGATGCGCATGAGCGTGCTGGGTTTGCGCTCGGCATGGAAGAGGGCCCCCGGCGCCAGCAGGTAACCCTCGTCCAGCATGCGCTGGGCCAGCGCGTCGGTATCCACTCCGGTCTCTACCCAGCCAAACAGGCCTACGGGCTCGGCCGCAAAGGTGCATCCAGCGTCCAGCGCAAGTTTGACGCTGCGTGAGCGCGCGGCGTCCAGCCGTGTGCGAATGCGTTCAGCATGGCGGCGCAGCTGGCCTTGCTCGATGCACAGGGCCAGGGCCTTTTCCAGCAGCGCGGGCGTGGTCAGCGTGGCCAGCAGCTTGGTGTCGAGCAGCGGCTCGATCAACGATGGTGGCGCGGCCATGTACCCAATGCGCCAGTTGGGCGCGAGGATCTTGGCGAAACCACTGACATAGATGGTGCGCTGCAGCCCATCCAGCGCGGTGAGGCGGGTGGCATGCTCGGGCGCAATGTGGCTGTAGGTATCGTCTTCGACCACGTGGAAGTCATGCTGGTTGGCCAGCTGCAGGATGCGATGCGCGCTGCCGGGCGACAGGCAGTACCCCGTGGGGTTGTGGAACACGCTCACGCTGACGTACAGCTTGGGCTTGTGCACTTCGCAGTACCGGGCCATTACCTCCAGGTCGGGCCCATCGGCCCGGCGGGGCACGGGCAGGATGTGCATGCCCAGGGCCGCCAGCCGTGCAAATTCCACGGCCCAGCCGGGCTCCTCCACCATGACCGGGTCGCCCGGGCGCAGCAGCGTGCGGCTGACGATGTCCAGCGCGTGCGTGGCCCCCACGGTGGTGATGATGTGTTCGGGCACCGTATGCACGTTCAGCGTGGACAGCTTTTTGGCCAGCAGGCGGCGCAGGTGCGCATCGCCCAGCGGCTCACCGTACTGCAGCGAAAACTCCTGCAGGCTGCGTGAACTGGTCACCTTGCGCACCGCCGCAGGCATGAAAGTGGACTCCAGCCAGGCGGGGGGAAACACACCCATTCCCGGCTGGGGCTTGTCGCTGATCTTGTGGAACATGCCGCGAATGAGGGCGGTGGCGTTGACGGGGGACACCCCGGGCGATGCACGCCCAGCCGCCCGGGCCGCAAACCAGTGGGCAGTGCTCCAGTTGGCGGCCGCGCTCTCGGTGGCCAAGTCTGCGCTCAGGCTTTGCGCAGCGGCCCGGTCTGCTGCGGGGCTGTTTTCACGCACGAAAAAACCCCGGTTCTTGCGCGCCTCTACCAGGCCCTGCGCCAGCAACTGGTCATAGGCCGCCACCACGGTGGACGGGCTCACACCGTTTTGCTCGGCGCACTGACGCACCGAAGGAAGCCGGGCGCCAGGGGCCAGCAGCCGGTTGCGGATGCGCTCGGCAAACCGCGCCGACAGCTGTTCGGTGAGCGACTGGGTGGACGATTTCATCAACATGGGGTTATCCCGTAGAACGGGTTTTGTGTACTGTCCTGCCAGGCAATACAGATTGGTAAGTGCGCTGACTGTCTGTACTGGTTGTGTATTGGTTCGCAAGATTACATTGAAGGCACATCAACGACAAGACTTTCCTCTTCTGGCCCACCCTATGAGCGCTGCCGAACTCACTGCCCTGCTGCTGTTTTGCACCGCCATGAGCTTTTCTCCCGGGCCCAACACCACCTTGTCCACCGCGCTCGCCGCCAACCTGGGCCTGCGCCGCGCACTGCGTTTTTGCCTGGCCGTTCCCACGGGCTGGACGCTGCTCATGCTGGCCTGCGGCCTGGGCCTGGGCGCCGTCATCACCACCGTGCCGGCGCTGCGCTGGGGCGTCACGGTGCTGGGCGTTGCCTACATGCTGTGGCTGGCCTTCAAGCTGGCCCGCGCCAGCCAGATGGCACAGGTCGATGCTTCCCGTTTGCAGGTGGGTTTCTGGCAAGGCGTAGGGCTGCAGTTTCTGAACATCAAGGCCTGGATGCTCGCGCTCACCCTGTCGGCTGGCTGGGTGGTCAACGCAGCGGGGCAGCCGGCCGCCAACCCGGGCGAACGCCTGGCCATCGTCTGCGCAGTGATGGTGGGTTTTGCCTTTTCAAGCAACTTCGTCTATGCCCTGGTGGGTTCGCTGCTGCGGCAATGGCTCGCGCAAGGCCGGCGGCTGCTTTGGTTCAACCGTGCACTGGCCCTGGTGCTCGTGGTGACCGCCACCTGGATGCTCACGCTATGAACGCCGCCCAGGAAAAAGAGGCCCTGCTGTGGGGCATGGTCGGCATCACGTTGTTTGCGGCCACGCTGCCCATGACGCGCCTGGCCGTGGGCACCGTCGATCTCCCCCAACTGTCGCCATGGTTTGTCACGTTTGGCCGCGCAGCGGTGGCCGGCCTGTTGTCACTGGGCTATCTGCTTTGGCAGCGTGCACATGGACGACTGAAGGTGCCCGTGCGGGCCGAATGGCCGCTGCTGGCCATCACGGCCTTTGGGGTGATCGTGGGGTTTCCGCTGTTTCTGGCCCTGGCCTTGCGCTACGTTCCCAGCACGCACGGGGCGGTGGTCACTGCGCTGCTGCCGCTGTCGACTGCCGTGCTCGGCGCGCTGTGGTTTCGCCAGCGGCCCTCCCGGGGCTTCTGGGCCTGCGCGGTGCTGGGCAGCAGCCTGGTACTGGGTTTCATGGTCTGGCGGGCGGGCGGCGTTTACCTGGGTGCAGCCAACATCTACCTCTTGATAGCCATGACCACCGGCGCGCTGGGTTATATCGGCGGGGCACGCCTGACGCCGCGCCTGGGGGCGGAGCAGGTGATTTGCTGGGTGCTGGTGTGCAGCCTGCCACTGACTCTGCCGGTGGCGTGCTGGTTTGCACCGAGCGAGGCCTCGGCCATTTCCGCCACCAGCTGGATGGGCTTCGCGTACGTATCCCTGTTTTCGATGTGGATCGGCTTTTTCGCGTGGTACCGCGCCCTGGCGCTCGGGGCGGTGCGCGTCAGCCAGATTCAGCTCATGCAACCCTTCTTGAGTCTGCTGTTTGCAGTGCCGCTTGCAGGCGAGCGGCTTGACATGGCAACGCTGGCCTTCGCCCTGGCGGTGATTGCCACCGTGTATGCAGGCAAGAAAATGCCGATTGGCCCCGCAGGAAAACCAGCATGAAGATGAGCGACATCCCCTTTGCCACAACCGACTGGGCCGCACTGCCGCGCGAGGAAAAAAGCGCCCAGGCAGGCCAGGCGTTCTGGCGCACGCAGCAATGGGGCGACATCCGCGTGCGCATGGTGGAGTACTCGCCCGGCTATGTCTCTGACCACTGGTGCACCAAGGGCCACGTCCTGTTGTGCCTGAGTGGCGAGCTGCACACCGAACTGGCCGACGGCCGCCGCTTCACCCTGGCCCCTGGCATGAGTTACCAGGTGGCGGACAATGCGGAACCTCACCGGTCCACGGCCCCCCAGGGGGCCACATTGTTTGTGGTGGACTGATCCCCCCAGCCGTGCACGCCGGGTTTTTGAATTTTTCTGATGACTTTGCAACGTTGGGTGGCCCCAGCAAACCGCCCCTAGGAGAACGAGAGTGAAACTGAACGACCTGCCCACCAATGGCACCTGGACCCTGGCGCGCCGCGCCGAGCGCATGAACCCTTCGGTCATCCGCGAGATCCTCAAGGTCACGGAAAAGCCCGGCATCATCAGCCTGGCAGGTGGCCTGCCTTCGCCCAAGACCTTCCCCGTGTCGGCCTTTGCTGAAGCCTCGGCCGCCGTGCTGGCCAACGACGGCCCCGCAGCCCTGCAATACGCCGCCAGCGAAGGCTACGCGCCACTGCGCCAGGCCATTGCCGACTTCCTGCCCTGGAACGTGGACCCCGAGCAGATTCTGATCACCACCGGCTCGCAGCAGGCGCTGGATCTGATCGCCAAGGTGCTGATCGACGAAGGCAGCCGCGTGCTGGTGGAAACGCCCACGTACCTGGGCGCGCTGCAGGCCTTCACGCCCATGGAGCCCAGCGTGGTGGCCGTGGCCAGCGACGACGAAGGCCTGCTGGTAGACGACCTGCGCGCCAAGGTGGGCACGGGTGCCGACAAGGCGCGCTTTTTGTACGTGCTGCCCAACTTCCAGAACCCCACGGGCCGCACCATGAGCGATGCGCGCCGCGCCGAGCTGGTGGCCGCCGCGGCCGAGCTGAATCTGCCCCTGGTGGAGGACAACCCCTACGGCGACCTGTGGTTTGACGCGCCCCCGCCTGCGCCGCTCACCGCCCGCAACCCCGATGGCTGCATCTACATGGGCTCGTTCTCCAAGGTGCTGGCACCGGGCCTGCGCCTGGGCTACATCGTGGCGCCCAAGGCCGTGTACCCCAAGCTGCTGCAGGCCAAGCAGGCAGCCGACCTGCACACGCCCGGCTACAACCAGCGCCTGGTGGCCGAGGTGATGAAGGGCAACTTCCTGGACCGCCATGTGCCCACCATCCGCGCCCTGTACAAGGCGCAGTGCGAAGCCATGCTGGCCGCACTCGACAAGGAAATGCAAGGCCTGGGCGTGCACTGGAACCGCCCCGACGGCGGCATGTTCCTGTGGGTGCGCCTGCCCGAAGGCATGAGCGCCATCGACCTGCTGCCCAAGGCAGTGGAACGCAATGTGGCCTTCGTGCCCGGCGCGGCCTTTTATGCCGACAACGCCGACCACCGCACGCTGCGCCTGTCCTTCGTCACATCGACCGAAGCGCAGATTGCCACCGGCATCGCGGCGCTGGCCGCGGCCATCCGCGACAGCAAGTGAACGCTCCCGTGGCGCTGCGCGCCCCTCCTTCTCGGGCATGGCTGCGCAATGCGGAAGGGGGCAACGCCAGCGCTGCGGGGCAGCCCTTGCGCGGTGGCCCCTGGCCGGCCGCGCCAAGTGCATATGTCACGGTTCATGCAACACACCATGAAAGTTGATCCAACATGCTGAGGCTATGGGGGCGCTTGTCGTCCATTAACGTGCGCAAGGTGGTGTGGGCCGCGCAGGAGCTGGGTATCACGCTGCAGCGCACCGATGCGGGCGGCCAGTTCGGCATCGTGCGCGAGGCGGCCTACCTGCAGCGCAACCCCAATGGCCTGGTGCCGCTGATCGAAGACGATGAGACCGGGGTGGTGCTGTGGGAATCCAACGCCATCGTGCGCTACCTGTGCGCGCGGCACGCGGCGGGCAAGCTCTACCCTGAAGAGTTGCCGGCCCGCTTTGTGGCAGAGCAGTGGATGGACTGGCAGCAGACCACGTTGAACCCTGCCGGTCGCGACGCTTTCATCCAGTGGATACGCACGCCTGCCGCGCAGCGCAACAGCGCACTGATTGCAGCGTCGGTGGCGGCCACCGAGCCGCTGCTGGACATGCTGGAGCAGCACCTGGAGCGGTCTGCCTTCATCGCCGGTGATCGCTTCACGATGGCGGACATTCCCATCGGCTGCGAAATGCACCGCTGGTGGGGACTGCCGCAAGAACGCGCAGCGCGCCCGGCGCTGGAGCGCTGGTACCGAACCGTGAGCACACGCCCCGGCGCCCGCGGGGTGCTGGACCAACCCCTGGCGTGACCTGCAGCACCTGCCGTGCTACTTCGGTGCACGGCACGCGGCATCACCAACCACCGCCAACCACATCACCATGCAGCAACGTCCTTTCCGACAGATCGACGTCTTCAGCCACCACCCCGGCTTCGGCAACCCCGTCGCCGTCGTGCTGGACGCACAAGGCCTGAGCGACGCCGACATGCGCCGCTTTGCTGCATGGACCAATCTTTCGGAAACCACCTTTCTGCTCCCGCCCACGGCGGCGGGCCACTCTGCCGGGGCCGACTACCGGCTGCGCATTTTTTCTCCGCAGGGCGAGCTGCCCTTTGCTGGCCATCCCACCCTGGGCACCTGCCACGCCTGGCTGCAGCAAGGCCATGCTCCACGCATCCCGGGCCTGGTGGTGCAAGAGTCTGCCCAGGGGCTGGTTAGGATCGAGCACAAGGGCGACACCCTGGCCTTCGCCGCGCCGCCCCTGCAGCGCAGCAACCCCAGCCCGGCCCTGGTGCCGCTGGTGGCCAGCGCGCTGGGGCTGCGGCCCCACCAGATCGTGGCCGCCCAGTTGCTGGACAACGGCCCGGTATGGCTGGGCCTGCTGCTCGACAGCGCGGAAACGGTGCTCAGCCTCTCGCCCGACCACGCGCGGCTGAAGGACCTTGGCCAGGACGTGGGCGTGATCCACGTAGCGCCTGACGCGGGCGTTGATCCCCAGCGGCCCGGTGCCGTGGTGCGGGCATTTGCTGCACCCATGGGCAACCCCGAGGACCCGGTGACGGGCAGCCTCAATGCCAGCCTCGCGCAATGGCTGATTCCCGAGGGCCTGGCCCCCAGCTGCTACCTGGTGTCGCAGGGTGAATGCCTGGGGCGCGCCGGCCGGGTCTACATCCGCCAGGACGGGCAAGGACAGGTCTGGGTGGGCGGTCACACGGTCACCTGCATTGAAGGGACGGCGCTGCTATGACGGGCAAGGGCATGACCCCGGTCGCGCCGGGCTCCCTGCAGGGCGGTCGATCGCGCATACCTCCCACCGCAGCCCGCCCTGCCAGCCACCCCGCCCCGCGCAGCGGCTGAAGCCCAAGGCTTGCGCTGCGCGTTGGATTCGTTGCCTTGGGCCTGCCAGCGCGCAGGCCAGCCCCTGGCGTGCGCACCGCACCTTTCTTGCACCCTGCTTGCCATCTTCCTTGCATCTTTTGCCCCTTTACCTGAAACCAGAGGAGTTCCACTGCCATGCACCACCGCCCTTTCCAGCAAGTCGATGTGTTCACTGCCACCGCCTACCGCGGCAACCCGCTGGCCGTCGTGCTGGATGGAGCCGGCCTCTCAACCGAGGAGATGCAGCAGTTCACCAACTGGACCAACCTCTCCGAAGCCACCTTTGTGCTGCCGCCCAGCCCCCAAGGGCGCGCGGCTGGGGCCGACTACCGGGTGCGCATCTTCTGCCCGGGGCGCGAACTGCCCTTTGCAGGCCATCCGACGCTGGGCACCTGCCACGCCTGGCTCAAGGCGGGCGGCAAGCCCCAGGTCGCCGGCAAGGTGGTGCAGGAATGCGGCGTGGGCCTGGTCACGCTGCGGCAGGACGGGGAACGCCTGGCCTTCGCGGCACCGCCCCTCATCAAGAGCGGACCACTGGCCGAAGACGAAGTGGCGTTGATTGCCAGGGGCCTGGGCGTGGCGCGCAGCGACATCCTGCACCATGCCTGGTGTGACAACGGCCCCAACTGGCGCGGTGTCATGCTGCGCAGCAGCGATCAGGTGCTGGCGCTCAAGCCCGACGCCAGCATCCTTGGGCTGCTGGACGTGGGCGTGGTGGGGCCACGTGGCAAGGTGGGCGTGGTCGGCAGCACCGACGCCGAGGGGATTGCGTTTGAAGTGCGGGCCTTCTTCCCCGGCAACAATGGCCTGGCCGAGGACCCCGTGACCGGCAGCCTGAACGCCGCCCTGGCGCAATGGCTCATCGGCGCGGGGCTGGCCCCCACGCAGTACGTGGCAGCCCAGGGCACTCGCCTGGGCCGCGCAGGGCGCGTGCATGTGCAGCAAGACGGCGACACCATCTGGGTCGGCGGCAGCAGCGTGACCTGCGTCGCGGGCGAGGTGCTGCTGTGATCACCGCCGCGCAGGGGCCTGGCGTGGACCATCTGATCGTGTTCGCCGCCGACCTTGCCAGCGGCGTGGCCTGGTGCGAGCGAACGCTCGGCACCACCCCCACCGCAGGGGGCGAGCACCCGCTGATGGGCACGCACAACCGCATCTTCAAAATCAGCAGCCCCACCCACCCGCGGGCCTACCTGGAGGTGATTGCTATCAATCCAGGAGCTACCAGCGGCCGTCCAGCGGGCGCCAGTCGGTGGTTTGACATGGATGATGCCACCCTGCAGGCCCAGGTCGAGGCACACGGCCCGCAGCTCATCCACTGGGTGGTCAGCGTGCCCGACGTGGCCGAGCGGTGCGCCGCGCTGTCCGCGCTGGGCCTCGAGCGCGGCCCTGTCCTTGCCGCCAGCCGCCCCACACCGAACGGCCTGCTGCAGTGGCAGATCACCGTGCGCGACGACGGCCTGCGCCTCATGGACGGCTGCCTGCCCACGCTGATCCAGTGGGGCGGGGTGCACCCGTGCGACAGCCTGCCCGCCAGCGGTGTGCAACTGCAGCGGCTCACGCTGCGGCATCCCCAGGCTGCCACGCTGCAAGCGGCGTGCGAAGCCATCGGTGTCGCCCCGGCAATCTCCGTCGCCGCGGGCGACGCGCCAGGGCTCGTCGCGCAACTGTCCACGCCGCTGGGCCCCGTCGCCCTGTCGTCATTCAACGCAAAGGAATCCGCCAAATGAACATGCGCCTGGACCCCACCGCCCTGCTGCCCACCCTGGCCGACATCGAAGCCGCCGCCCAGGTCGTGTACCGCGACTTTGCCGCCACGCCCCAGTACCGCTGGGGCCTGCTCAGCCAGCGCCTGGGCACCGACTGCTGGCTCAAGCACGAGAACCACACGCCGGTGGGCGCGTTCAAGATCCGTGGCGGCCTGACCTACTTCGATCAGCTCGCGCAGCGCGGCGCGCTGCCCACCGAGGTCATCAGCGCCACGCGCGGCAACCACGGCCAGAGCATGGGCTGGGCGGCACGCCGCCACGGCGTGGCCTGCACCATCGTCGTGCCACGCTGCAATTCGGTGGAGAAGAACGCCGCCATGCGCGCGCTCGGCGTCACGCTCATTGAACACGGGGACGACTTTCAGGAGGCGCGTGAGCACGCCATCCAGCTCGCCGCCCAGCGCGGCGCCCACATGGTGCCCAGTTTCCATACCGACCTGCTGCGCGGCGTGGCTACCTACTGGTGGGAGTTTTTGCGCGCCGTGCCGCAGCTCGACGTGGTGTACGTGCCCATCGGCCAGGGCTCGGGCGCGTGCTCGGCCATCGCCGCCAAGCTGGCGCTGCAGCACCCGGTGCGCGTGGTGGGTGTGGTCAGCAGCCACGCCACCACCTATGCCGATTCACTGGCCGCAGGCCGTGTGGTCGAGGCGCCGGTCACCACCCAACTGGCCGACGGCATGGCCTGCCGCGTGGCCGATGCCGAGGCCCTGGCTGTGCTGGCCCCGCACATCGACCACATCGTGCAGGTGAGCGACGCCGAGGTGGCCACTGCCATGCGCCATCTCTTCACCGACACGCACAACGTGGCCGAGGGCGCGGGTGCTGCCGCGCTCGCGGCGGCGCTGCAGGAGCGCGGCCCCCTCAAGGGCCAGCACGTGGGCTTGGCATTGACGGGCGGCAACGTGGATGCGCCGGTCTTCAGTGAGGTGCTGCGCGGCTGAACGCGGCTGCCGGCGGCGGCGTTTAGCTACGGTTTTTATAGCTTTCGTCGCTTGCGTGACAAGCGCCAGCGGCGGATTTCATCACAATCCGCCGCATGGGAACCCTCTACCTCGTGCGCCACGGCCAGGCCTCGTTTGGCGCGGACGACTACGACGTGCTCAGCCCCCGAGGCCACGAGCAGGCCGTGCGCCTGGGCCAGTATTGGCGCACGCGCGGCATGGCCTTCGACGCCGTCATGACCGGTACGCTGCGGCGCCACACCGAGACACTGGCCGGCATCGCGGAGGGCCTGCAGGCCATGCCAGAAGTGACACGCTGGCCCGGGCTCAATGAGTACGACAGCCATGCGCTCATCTCGGCCATCCACCCCCAGCCTCTGGGCCCCTCCGACACGCCCGAGCGCTACCGCGCGCACTTCCGCATCCTGTGCGATGCGCTGGCGCAATGGATGGCTGGCGTCATCAGCCCGCAGGGCATGCCCAGCTGGAGGGAGTTTTCCTCCGGGGTGCGCGCCGTTCTGGACCATGTACGCCACCACCACGCAGGCCAGAACGTGCTGCTGGTCAGCAGCGGCGGCCCCATCTCGACCGCAGTGGGGGAGGTGTTGGGCACGGCCCCCGAGGTGACGATTGCGCTGAACATGCGCATCCGCAACAGCGCAGTGACAGAGTTTTCCATCTCGCCCAAACGCCTGATGCTGCAGACGTTCAACACGCTCCCGCACCTGAACGAGCAAGAGCACGTGGAGTGGATCACGCACGCGTGAGCTATTGGTCTGAACGATTTCGGCCTCGAGGGCCCCTCTGCACGAATCGCCGCGCTGTGTCCATTGCGGTCTCGGGCGGTCTGCGGCGTTGCAAATACTCGCGATAGCCACGGCTATTGCTGCGTTTTGCGCCGTGCAGCCCATCCCGATCCGCAGCGCACACTTGCCGCTCGATTCGTGCCGAGGGCCCCTAGCGCCCGAATAAAAAGCGCCAGCAGCTATCAAATAAATAGCAAATTGAATCCTGGTGCGTCAAGCCAAGCGGGCGAGCGCATGCCACGCGGCGCAGGCCCCGCTTCGGCCTAGCGCCGCACCGTATCCAGGGGCAGGGCCGCTACCTCTGCCAGCAATGCCGCCAGCGCTTGGCCGGCTGCCTGCACCACCGCCCGGCCCTTGTCGGCAGTGGCCGCATCGGCCTGCCCCACGGCGCCACTGGCGTGGTAGTCCTCCATCGCCCAGCCCATCTTGGCGCTCTTGCCGTTGCCCAGGATGGCGTAGCGCTCGGCCCGGTCTTGCGAGGTGGAGCGGAAATGCTGGGCGTGCGGCATGGCCACCGTGTGGGGGGCCAGGTGCAGCATCATTGACGTTTCAATATCGCCCGCGTGGATGCCAAAGCGGTGCTCTTGCGCACTGAACAAACCATGCACTTCGGGTGACTGGGGCAGGCTGAACCAGCTGGCGCTGTAGACCAGCAGTCCGTGGCGCTGGCGCAGCTCGCGGGCCACGATGTCCATCACCGCCACATTGCCGCCGTGGCTGTTGAAGATCAGCAGCTTTTTCACCCCGGCCCGCGCCACGCAGGCACCCAGCTCGGTCCACAGCGCAATCACCGTGGCGGGCGAGAGGGTGAGCGTGCCGGGGAAACTTTCATGCTCGGTGCTCAGGCCAATGTTTTGCGGCGGCAGGAACAGCGCGGGCACGTCAGCCCCCAGGTGCGGCAGGGCCGCCTCAATCACGCCCTGCAGCAGCGTGGCATCCACCGACAGCGGCAGGTGCGGGCCGTGCTGCTCGACGGCAGCCACCGGCAGCACAGCCACCACCTGCTCGGCCTGGGCGGAGCCTTGCATCGCGGCGAAGTCGCGGGTGGACAGGTCGGCCCAGAAGCGGGAGGGCAACGGCGGCAGGGAGGCGGCATCAGAAGTCATGCCCGCCATGGTAGCGGCGCGGCAGCGGCGCCAGTACTCGGCGGCTAACATCACATCCATGACCCACGATCTATTCCGACAAGACGCCTACCTGCGCGAGTGCAGCGCCCACATCACCGCCGTGACCGAAGCCGGCATCGTGCTGGACCGCACGGTGTTCTACCCCTTGGGCGGTGGCCAGGCGGGCGATAGCGGTGTGCTGGTGCTGGCCGATGGCACCGCAATCACCGTTGCCGACACCCGCAAGGGCAAGGACGCCGAGGGCAACCCCACCAGCGATATCGTGCATGTGCCAGCCCCCGGGCAGGAGGCCCTGGTGGCCACACTGACGCCGAACACCGCCGTCACGGCCCGCATCGACTGGGAGCGCCGCCACCGCATGATGCGGCTGCACACCACCAGCCACCTGTTGTGCCACGTGGTGCCGCAGCTGGTCAACGGCTGCTCCATCACGCCCGACTACGCGCGGCTGGACTTTGCCATGACCGACCCGCTGGACAAGGAACAACTCACCGCCGCGGTTGCGGCGCTGGTAGCGGCCGCCCACCCGCTCACGGTGGCGTCGATCAGCGATGAGGAACTGGACGCCAACCCCACCCTGGTCAAAAGCATGAGTGTGCAGCCCCCGCGCGGCACGGGGCGCATTCGCACCATCCGCATCGGGGGCGATGGCGATGCGCCGTTGATCGACCTGCAACCCTGCGGCGGTACGCACGTGGCCAACACAGCGGAGATCGGCGCGGTGGTAGTGACCAAGATTGAGAAGAAAAGCGCCACCACCCGCAGGGTGGTGTTGGGCTTCGCTCCATGAGCGCAGCGAAAAGCGCTTTTCTTCGGGGTGCACTCATTGGCGCGCAGCGCCAGTGGGGGCACACCAGAAGCCGCGCCATAGTCGCCACCACCCGCAGGGTGGTGTTGGGCTTTGCTCCATGAGCGCAGCCCAAAGCGCTTTTCTTGGGTATGCCCCCGGTAGCGTGCGGCGCAAGCGCAGCCCTACCCCAAGCCCATCCACGCCCCGCCGCCTGCCAGGTGGGGTTCGTCTTTGCGCCCTGCGCTGCATCAACAACTGGATACGTTGACAGCGCAGAGCGCGGCTTCCACCCTGTTACCTTTGCCCACCCTGACGCGTTGAACCCAGCAACGGCCCACGGCACCCTGTGGTGTGCTGCGCCCCAGCCAACTTTCTGATCCGACTCTGCCATGCCTGCCCCGCTGCGCGCCCTGCTGCGCCACCCCACGCTCCTCGCCCTGCGGCAACGCCGCTGGTTCAAGCCCGCCACCCGGGCTATGGCTGCACTGCTGGGGGTGTGGGCCTTGTGCTGGCTGGCGGTGCCGCCCCTGCTCAAGGGGCCGCTCGAGCGCATCGCCAGTGAGCAGCTGGGCCGCACCGTCACTGTGGGCTCTCTGGACTTCAAGCCCTGGTCGCTGGAACTGACCTTGCAAGACATCGCGGTGGCCGGCGCGCAGGATGGCCCGCCGCAGCTCACCATCGGGCGGGTGTACGTGGATGCGGAGCTGCAGTCGCTGCTGCGCCTGGCCCCCGTGGTGGATGCCTTCACCGTGGAACGGCCCGTATTGCGCATTGCCCACCGTGGTGCCGGGCGCTACGACGTGGACGATGTGGTGGCCAGGCTCACAGCACCTTCAGACAAGCCCCCCGCCACCGAGCCCGCGCGGCTGGCGCTGTACAACCTGTCGTTGACCGACGGGCGTGTGGACTTTACCGACCAGGAGCAGGGCAAGACCCATGTCGTGCACAACGTGCTGCTGAGCGTGCCCTTCATCAGCACGCTGGCAGACAAGAAAGAGATAAGGCTGGAGCCCCGACTGGCGTTTTCGCTGGAGGGAAGCCACTTTGACTCCTCGGCCCAAAGCACGCCTTTTGCCCAGACCGGGCACGCCGAGGCCCACATCCGCTGGGACGATCTGAACCTGGCGCCCTACCTGGGTTATCTGCCGGCCAGCCTGCCGTTCAAGGTGCACGGCGGCATTCTGGACGTGGACATGAAGCTGGCCTTTGAACAGGCGCCGCGCATTGCCGTCAAGCTCTCTGGCAAGGTGCACACCCGCGATGTGCGACTGACGGACCGCGAGGGCCAGGACCTGCTGGCGTATGAGCGACTGGCGGTGGACATGACGGATGTGCGCCCGCTGGACCAGGTGGTAGAGCTGGCCCAGGTGGAACTGACCGCCCCCGTGCTGCACGCCCGGCGCAACGCCGCAGGGCTGCTGAACCTGGCGCAATGGGCTGATGCACCGGGGACTGCGCGTGCTGCTGCGGCTGCCACCGCCGCCACGGCTGCACGCGCTCCTGCCTTCGCTCCTGCCTTCAATTCAGCGCCCGGCGGTGCCAGTGACGCCACGGCAGTGAACACGCCAGCCGCCAGCGCAGCCGCCCCCGCGGCCACGCAAGCATCCGCACCCACATCCAGCCCTGCCCGTCTGGGCGCCGCGGATGCTGCCTCCCGCCCCTCTCCGGCAGGCAAGACCGCACCCAAGGCCTCAGTGCCCCCTGCAGCGCCGTGGAGGGTGACCGTCGCCCGCGCCACAGTGCAAAAGGGCACGGTGCACTGGGAAGACCAGACCACGCGACCCGCAGCTGCGCTGCAGGCCCGCAACCTGGCGCTGGAATTGACCCACCTGGCCGTGCCGCTGCAAAAGCCCGTGGCTTTCAAA
Organism: Acidovorax delafieldii; assembly: GCA_002377855.1. Classification (GTDB taxonomy): domain Bacteria; phylum Pseudomonadota; class Gammaproteobacteria; order Burkholderiales; family Burkholderiaceae_C; genus Acidovorax; species Acidovorax delafieldii_A. Next base: position 76,073 of record DFQQ01000044.1, read on the forward strand.
GGCGCGTTCGTGCTGCCAGCACAGGCTGCTGCCCCAGCCACTGAGGCAGCGCCCGAGAGCAAGCTTGCCTTTGAAGGCGAAGCGACCAACCAGCGAGCGCAGGTGCAGATCACCACCGAGGCCCTGGCGCTGCAGCTGGCCGCGCCCTATACAGCCCCATACCTGGAACCGGCCCTGGCCGGCCAGCTCACCGGCACCGTGGGGCTGCAATGGCAGGCCCCCGCCGCAGGCCAAAACGCCACGGGCGTGACGGTGACGGCCGGACCACTGGCGTTGGAGCAATTCACCCTGCGCCAGGGCAACAAGGCGCTGGCCAGTTTGGCCAAGCTGGAGATCCAGGGCGCCCAGGTGCGGCCCGACGAGCGCACCGTGGTGCTGGAGTCGCTGAGCCTGAACGCCCCCAAACTGGCGGTGGAGCGCGCGCGCGACGGACGCTGGATGTACGAGCGCTGGACCAAGGCGCCGGGGGCTGCCGCTTCAGCGAGCACGCCGGCGGGCGCATCGGCCGGCACCGCCACGACAGTGGCCGAAGCCCCCTGGGTGGTGCGCGTGGGCGACCTGGCACTGCAAGGCGGCGCTGTGGGTTTTTCCGACAGCGCCCAGCCCCGGCCCGTCGCGCTGGAGGTATCAGGCCTTGAAGTACGCGCCAAAGACCTGGCGACCGACAGCGCCAAGCCCGGCGCTTTCACGCTGAGCGCACGGGCGGCGTCGGGCCAGGGCACGACGGGCAAGATTGACTACCAGGGCACCCTGGCCCTGCAACCCGTGGCCACCCAGGGCAAGCTGGACGCCATGCGGGTCCCCGTGCACGGGCTGGACGGCTATCTGGCGAACCAGCTCGCCATCCAACTGCTGCGCGCCGATGTGGGTTTTAGAGGCCAGCTGGCGTTTTCGCAGTCAGCCCAAGGGCCAAGCCTGAAACTGGTGGGCGATGCCGCCATTGAAGAACTCAAGGCCAACAGCACCGCCGCGTCCACTCCGCTGACCGAAGCCCAGGTGGGTGAAGAACTGCTGGCCTGGAAGAGCCTGAACCTGCGCGGCCTGAACGTGGCCACCGCGCCCGGTGCAGCGCCCCGGGTGCAGGTGAGTGAAACCAGCGTGCTCGACTTCTTCGCCCGCATCACGATCAATGAAGCGGGCCGCATCAACCTGCGCGACATCGTCAAGGGCGAGGCAGAGCCGGCAGCACCAGCCGGGACCAGCGCCCCAGCGGGCAGCACCGCCGCGGCCTCGGCAGCGCCGCCCAGTGCCGGGGGGGCCCCGCAGGTGAACGCCGTGGCGGCGTCTGCGCCCCTCTCTGTGCCTGCCGCCAGCGCAGCGACGTCCGCCTCTGCCTCTCAGCCTGTGCAGGCCGCTGCCCGCGATCCGCTGGCGCCGGTGGTGCAGTTCGGACCGGTGAGCATGGTCAACGGCAAGGTGCTGTTCTCCGACTTCTTCATCAAGCCCAACTACTCTGCCGACCTGACCGAGCTGACTGGCAAGCTCAGCGCCTTCTCGTCGCAAGCGCCGGGTGGCGAGCCCGAGCTGGCCTCGCTGGAACTGCTGGGGCGCGCCGAGGGGTCGGCATCGCTGGAAGTGACGGGCAAGCTCAACCCCTTGGCCAAGCCCCTGGCGCTCGACATCAAGGGCAAGGTGCGTGACCTGGACCTGCCCCCGCTGTCACCCTACTCGGTGAAGTACGCCGGCCACGGTATCGAACGCGGCAAGCTCAGCGTGGACGTGGCCTACAAGGTCTTGCCCAACGGGCAGCTCACTGCCAGCAATCGCATCGTGCTGAACCAGCTGACCTTTGGCGAGCCCGTGGCGGGCGCGCCCAACAGCCTGCCGGTGCGCCTGGCGGTGGCACTGCTGGCCAACCGCAACGGCGTCATCGATCTGGATCTGCCCATCAGCGGCTCGCTCAACGACCCGCAGTTTCGCATCGGGCCGGTGATTGGCAAAGTCATCGTCAACCTGATCGGCAAGGCCCTGACTTCGCCCTTCAGCCTGCTGGCCAGCGCCTTTGGCGGCGGCGAAGAAATGAGCAGCGTGACCTTCGCGCCCGGCAGCGCAGCGCTCAGCCCCGAGGCAGAGCAAAACCTGGCCAAAGTGGCCAAGGCGCTCGCCGACCGCCCCACCCTGCGCCTCACGGTGACGGGCACAGCCAACCTGGCCGAAGAACGCGAAGGGCTGCAACGTGAACAGCTGCAGCAACTGGTGCGTGCTGAAAAGCGCCGCGCCCAGCCCGACAGCACCGCGCCGGTGAGCGCCGAGGAATACCCGGTTTTGCTCAAGGCCGTGTATGGCCGCGCCAATATTCCCAAGCCGCGCAATCTGGTGGGGCTGGCCAAGGACCTCACGGTCCCTGAAATGGAGGCCTTGTTGATGGCCCACCAGCCCGCCACGGAAGCCCTGGCGGCCGACCTGGCTGCGGAGCGCGGCCATGCCATCCAGCGCTACCTGGCAGCGCAGAAACTGCCCCTGGAGCGACTCTTTCTGGCGGCCCCCAAGACGGGCAGCCAAGTGCCCAAAGGCGCACCCCGTGCAGAGCTGAGCCTGGCCACGCAATAACGCAGCCCCGCCGCCGCACCGGCTTTCACGGCTCGCAGCACAATGGCGGCCACCCACGCAAGCGCCCTGCCCGCCACCGGAACCAACCGCGCCGGGCGGGCTCCCACACTGCAACCATGACACCTCGCCTGCTGCACCGCCTGTTCAACGCTACTGTATTTGTAGCTGTTAGCGCTTTATGGACGGGCGCCAGCGCCCAATTTGGCCCCAAACCTGCTGCCCCCGGTGGCAGCACCGTCACCACCCCCCATGTGCGGGCAGAACTGATCGCCCATGCGCCGCAGGGGGTAACGCCGGGGCAGCCGATGTGGCTGGGGCTGCAGATCACGCACCAGCCTGACTGGCACACCTACTGGAAAAATCCCGGCGACTCCGGCCTGCCGACCGAGCTGACCTGGCAGCTGCCGCCGGGGCTGGACGCTGGCGACATCGCCTGGCCCGTGCCGCACAAGATCGCCATTGGCACCCTGGCCAACTACGGCTATGAAGGCACCGTGCTGCTGCCCGTGCCGGTCACCGTGGCCCAGACCTTTGCCCCTGGGCCATTGGCCAAGGACGTTACCGTGCAGCTCAAAGCCTCGTGGCTGGTATGCCGCAAGGAATGCATTCCCGAAGAAGGCAACTTCACTCTGCAGCTGCCCATCCAGAGCACCACGGCGCTGCACAGCGCCGCCTTTGACGCAGCCCAGAAGGCGCAACCCCAGCCGCTGGCAAAAGCAAGCGCGCAACAGCAAGCCCAGGTCGATGGCGATGCGCTGCAGGTGCGCGTGGCCGGCCTGCCCGCCGCGCTGCGCGGCAAAACGCTGGACCTGTTCCCAGAAACGCCAGAAGTGCTGCACAACGCGGCCGAAGGTACGCAGCGGTGGGAAGGCGACGTATGGACCGCCCGCATCCCGCTGGCCGAGCAACGCAGCAACAGCCCCAGCACCCTGCCCGTGGTGCTGGCCGAGCGCGTGCAAGGCAGCACGCCCCGCCCCGGGTACCGGGCCGATCTGACCGTGCAGGGCCCCTGGCCGGCCGTGGCCGCCAAGGCCAGCGTGTCGCCCGCACTGGAAGCAGCGCTCAAGGCCAATGCAGCCCTGGCGGGCAGCGGCCTTCCCCCTGCTGCGCCCTCAGGGGCGTCCAGCCTCACCCTCACCGCCGCACTGCTGGGCGCCTTGCTGGGCGGGCTCATCCTCAACCTCATGCCCTGCGTGTTCCCGGTGCTGGCGATCAAGGTGGTGGGCTTTACCCGCCACGCGCAAGACCGGCGCGCCCACCGCATCAGCGGCCTGGCCTACACCGCAGGCGTGGTGCTGTCGTTCCTAGTGCTGGGCGCCCTCATGCTGGGCCTGCGAGCTGCGGGCGAGGCGGTAGGCTGGGGCTTTCAGTTGCAGTCACCCGCCGTAGTGGCGGCGCTGGCCGGGCTGTTCACCCTCATCGGGCTGAACCTGGCCGGGGTATTTGAGTTTGGAAACATGCTGCCCACGTCCGTGGCCAGCCTGCAGGCGCGCCACCCGGTGGCCGACAGTTTCCTCACCGGCGTGCTGGCCGTGGCGGTGGCATCGCCTTGCACGGCGCCGTTCATGGGCGCCTCCATGGGCCTCACGGCCACACTGCCTGCCGCGCAGGCGCTGGCGGTGTTTGCGGCCCTGGGCCTGGGCCTGGCGCTGCCCTATTTGGCTGCCAGCCTGTGGCCTGCCGTGGCGCGCGCCCTGCCCCGCCCCGGTGCGTGGATGGACACCTTCCGCCGCTTCATGGCCTTCCCCATGTTTGCCACCGTGGTGTGGCTGGTGTGGGTGCTGGGGCAGCAAAGCGGCATCGATGGCGCAGCCTCCTTGCTGATCCTGCTGGTGGGCCTGGGCCTGCTGGCCTGGTCGCTGGCGCAGCAAGGGCGCGCACGGCGCTGGCTGGGCAGCGTGGCCACCGTGGCCATGGCCCTGCTGCTGTGGGCCTTTGGGCCCCATGTCACGCGCATGGCCGATGTGGCAGCGGCCCCAGCCAACGCAACGGCCACCACCGCGCAAGGCTGGCAACCCTGGGCCCCTGGCGCAGCCGACCAACTGGTGGCCGGCGGCCGCCCCGTGTTCGTCGACTTCACCGCCGCCTGGTGCGTGACCTGCCAGTACAACAAGAAAACCACCCTCGCCAACGCGGACGTGCTGGCCGACCTGCAAGCCAAAAACGTCGCCCTGCTGCGCGCCGACTGGACACGCCGCGACCCCGCCATCACAGCCGCCCTGGCCCAGCTGGGCCGCAACGGCGTGCCGGTATACGTGTTCTACCGCCCTGGCAAGCCGCCGGTGGTATTGACCGAGGTGCTGAGCGTGGGCGAAGTGCGCAGCACCATTGCGCAGTTGTAGGCGTTCGAGATGCTTTGGACGACTGCGGCACTTCTCCACCCCACATCCGCCTGACCGCGGCAACCACCATGCAGACAGACGACCTCGAACCCTACCTGTCCATCCTGCAGAGCGCGCACACGATCGCCATCGTCGGCCTCTCGCCCAAACCCGAGCGCGACAGCCACCATGTGGCGCAGTACCTGCAGGAGCAGGGGTACCACATCGTGCCCATCAACCCTGCGGCCGAGCAGATATTGGGCGAGCGCAGCTGGCCCTCATTGACCGAGGCGGCAAAGCACCACCGCATTGACTTGGTGGATGTGTTTCGCGACAGCGCCGCCGTGCCGCCCATCGCCGACGAAGCGATTGCCGTGGGTGCCAAGGCCTTGTGGCTGCAAATTGGCGTGCGCCACGATGACGCCTTGGCCAAGGCCCATGCGGCAGGGCTGGCCGTGGTGCAGGACCACTGCACCCTGGTGGAACACCAGCGTTTGCGGGCCGCGGGCGCGTTGCCCGCCTGAGAAACTAGGGCGCAGCGCCCAGGCGGCGTGACAACGCCTGCGCCGCATCGCGCAGGCACCGCGCTGCGGCGCTGTCGGGGCGCGTGTGCAGCGTGGCGCTGGGGCCAATGGCAGCCAGGCACAGCACCAGCTGCCCGAAGCCATTGAACACCGGACTGGCCACCGCACTGATGCCGGGCAGCAGCTGATCGGTCACCTCGCTGACCTGATGGGTGCGAACGGCTTGCAGTTCGCCCGCGAAGGCGGGCTCGTCCAACGCCCCTGCAAAGCCCTCTGCCGCCAAGGCAGCAGCGACGCGCTCGCGCGGACCGTAAGCTGCAAAGACCTTGCCGGTGGCCGTGTGCCGCACCGACGCCGTGGTGCCATGGCGCATGGCGACGTACACCGCCGTTGGCCCCTCTTCCACCCGGATGATGGTGGGTCCGCTGTCGCCCCACACCGAAGCCGACACCGTGTAGCCGATGCGCTGCGCCAGTCCGGGCAGCTCGGCAATGGCCAGGCGCACCGGGTCCACCTGCTGCAGGCTGATCAGCCCCAGTTGCATGGCCAGCGGGCCCAGTCCGTAGTGGCCGCTTACCGCGTCTTGCTCCACCAGCCCCAGCTTGCCAAAGCTCACCAGGTACGGGTGGGCCTTGGCTGCAGTCATGCCCGCCGCTCCAGCCAAGTCCTTGAGCGCCATGCGGCGCCCGGTACGGGCCAGCACCTTGAGCAACTGCCCACCCACTTCCACGCTTTGTATGCCGCGCGGCGTGCGGGGGTTGTCTTCGTCGTCAGCAGGGGAAACGTCGGGAGCAGAGATGGCCATGGCCCGATTGTCCACGCTGGCGTGTGGCACCTCCACGGGCGGATTGCGGGTTTTCACCTAAACAAATGCGTTAGACATAAACAAACTTCTTGCCTAACATCAAAACATTCCGTTTAGATAAACGAATTCATCATTAACAAATCAAGACCATGAGCACCGTTAAAACCTTTGCTTCCGCTGCCGACCTCGACGTGAAAAAGGTGAGCTTTGACAAGCTCTCCGACCACGCCTACGCCTACACGGCCGAGGGCGACCCCAACACCGGCATCATCATTGGCGACGACGCCGTGATGGTCATCGACACCCAGGCCACACCCGTGATGGCCCAGGACGTGATCCGCCGCATCCGCGAGGTGACGGACAAGCCCATCAAGTACGTTTTGCTCTCCCACTACCACGCCGTACGCGTGCTGGGGGCCAGTGCGTACGGCGCCGAGCACATCATTGCAAGCGAAGACACGCGCGACCTGATCGTGGAGCGTGGCCAGTTCGACAAGGACAGCGAGATCGGCCGCTTTCCGCGCCTGTTCCAGAACGTGGAGAGCGTGCCGGACGGCCTGACGTGGCCGACGATGACTTTCAACCAAAAGATGACCCTGTGGCTGGGCAAGCTGGAGGTGCAGATCCTGCAACTGGGCCGGGGCCACACCAAGGGCGACACCGTGGCCTGGCTGCCGCAGGAAAAGATCCTCTTCAGCGGCGACCTGGTGGAGTTTGATGCCACGCCGTATGCGGGCGACGCGTACTTCCAGGACTGGCCGCAGACCCTGGACAACATTGCCGCCCTGAGGCCCGAAAAGCTGGTGCCCGGCCGGGGAGCCGCATTGCAGACGCCCGAGCAGGTGCAGGCGGGCCTGGCAGGCACGCGCGCCTTCATCAGCGACCTGTACGAGAGCGTGAAGGCCAGCGCCGCCCAGGGCGAAGACCTGCGCAAGGTGTACGAGGCCACGTTTGCCCAACTGCAACCCAAGTACGGCCACTGGGTCATCTTCAACCACTGCATGCCGTTTGACGTGACCCGGGCCTACGACGAGGCCACCACGTTCCCCGACCCACGCATCTGGACCGCCGAGCGCGACATTCAAATGTGGAAGGCCCTGGAAGGCTAGGCAGAGAACAACCCCCTCAGGCGCTGCGCGCCTTCCCCCTTCTCTCGCAGCGCTGCACGCTGCGGGAAGGGGGACGACGCCCTCGCTGCGGGGCGGCCCTTGCTCGGCGTCCCTCGCTTGGGGCGCGCCAGTTGCAACGGCCTGCTCTCTGCATCACGCATTGTTCTCACACACAAAGAGAGGTCACATGAACCCCAGAGACATTCCCACCGAGGCCTTCCACGCCAGTGGCGCCGAGGTGCAGGCCATCGACTTCGGCTACGTGCGCTCGCCCGACCAGGACCGCGCGACGCCCGCACAGCACCCCATCGTGGTCATCGGCGCGGGCCCGGTAGGCCTGTCGCTCGCCATTGACCTGGCCCAGCGCGGGCAGCGTGTGGTGGTGCTGGACAACGACCACAAGCTCTCCATCGGCTCGCGCGCCATCTGTTTTGCCAAGCGCACGCTGGAGATCTGGGACCGCCTGGGCGTGGGCCAGCGCATGGTGGACAAGGGCATCTCGTGGAACCTGGGCAAGGTGTTCCTGAAAGACGAGCAGCTGTACGAATTCAACCTTTTGCCCGAGGAAGGGCACGAGCGCCCAGCCTTCATCAACCTGCAGCAGTACTACGCCGAGGCCTACCTGGTGGAGCGCGCACTGCAGCTCCCCGGCATCGACATCCGCTGGCACAACAAGGTGACTGCCGTGGAAAGCCGTGCAGACGGGGCGCTGCTGAGCATCGAGACGCCCGAGGGCGCCTACCAGATTGATGCGCAGTGGCTGGTGGCCTGCGACGGCTCACGCTCGCCCACGCGGCAGATGCTGGGGTTGGAAAGCAAAGGCCGTATCTTCCAAGACCGCTTTCTGATCGCCGACGTGAAGCTGGCGGATGAGGCCAACTTTCCGACGGAGCGCTGGTTCTGGTTTGACCCGCCCTTTCACCCCAACCAGAGCGTGCTGCTGCACCGCCAGCCCGACAACGTGTGGCGCATCGACTTCCAGCTGGGCTGGGACGCCGACCCTGAAGAAGAGAAAAAGCCCGAGAACATCATCCCGCGCGTGAAGGCGCTGCTGGGTGCGGACGCCCAGTTTGAGTTGGACTGGGCCAGCGTCTACACCTTTGCCTGCCTGCGCATGGACCAGTTCGTGCACGGCCGCATCATCTTTGCGGGCGACAGCGCGCATGGCGTTTCGCCCTTTGGCGCACGCGGCGCCAACAGCGGCGTGCAGGACGCCGAGAACCTGGCCTGGAAGCTCGATTGGGTGCTCAAGGGCCGCGCGAGCCCTGCGCTGGTGGGCACGTATGGCCCCGAGCGCGAATACGCGGCCGACGAGAACCTGTGCAACTCCACGCGCGCCACCGACTTCATCACGCCCAAGAGCGAGGTCAGCCGCCTGTTCCGCGATGCGGCGCTGCACCTGGCGCGCGAGCATGCGTTTGCGCGGCGCATCGTCAACAGCGGGCGCCTGTCGGTGCCAGCCACGCTGCGCGAATCGGCGCTGAATACGCCGGACGTTGACGTCTTTGACGACGCCCAGCAGCCCGGCGCGGTGCTGCTGGATGCGCCGCTGACCCGGCACCACCAACCCACGTGGCTGCTGCGCGAGCTGGGACCCGACTTCACGTTGATCTGCTTTGGCCCCGCAGCGGTGTGGGCCCACGCCCTGCCCCATGTGAAGGTACTGCAGGTTGGCCGGGATGTGGACGACGTCCGCGGCTTGGCCGCGCAACGGCTCGATGCCCAACCCGGCACGGCCTATTTGGTCCGGCCTGACCAGCATGTGTGCGCACGCTGGCGCAATCCCGCTGAGGCTGCGGTGCGCAGCGCATTGGCCCGTGCACTGGGCGCATGTCACTGAAAAGGAACGACCGCCATGCTGAACACACAACCGAACCTGCAAGCCTTCGACGATTTTTATGAAGCGCTGATAGCCGCGCACCAGGGGCTTGCGACCGACGAGAGCCAAGCCATGAATGCGCGCCTGGTGCTGCTGTTGGCCAACCATGTGGGCGACCACGCCACGCTGCTGCACGCACTGCAACTGGCGCGCGGCAGCGCAGTGCCCACATCGGCGCACCTCGCCCGTGACGCCATCACCCCCGTCGCGCCTTCCCACACCGTCGCGGCCTAGAAACGCGACCTTCTCGTTAACACGCCTGAGCGCCGCGCAGACGGTGCAGGGCAGTGCTTCGCCCACTTCTTGATAACACCGGAGACAAACGAACATGCTGCGCAAACATTTTCTCGCTCATCTCGCAGGCCTCGCATGCGCTTGCGCCTTGCCCCTCGCCCACGCCCAAGACCCCAAACCTCTGGAATGGGTGGTGGGTTACGCAGCCGGCGGAGGCTCCGACATCGTGGCGCGCACGATTGCCGAGTCCATGTCTGCAACGCTCGGGCGCCCCATTGTCATCAATAACAAGCCCGGGGCAGGCACCAATATCGCTGCCGAATACAGCGCGCGCAACAAGGATTTCGGCAACCTCATTTTTTCGGCAGACTTTGCCACGCTCGCGGCCAATCCCTTCCTCTTCAGCAAGCTGAACTACAACGCCGAAAAAGATTTTCAGCCCGTGGGACTGCTGGTGCGCTTTCCCATGTTCCTCGTGGTGTCCAACAATGTTCCTGCCAAGAACCTTAAGGAATTCATGGCCTGGGCCAAGGCCCGCACCGATGGGGTGAACTGGGGTTCGGCCGGGCCGGGCAGCCCCCACCATCTGGTGGGTGAGCTGTTTCGCGAGCACAGCGGTCTGCAGCTCACGCATGTGCCATACCGCGGCGCGGCGCCAGCCATTCAGGATGTGATCGGCGGGCAAATTCCGGCCATGTGGATCGACAGCGCTACCGTGTACCCTTTCCTGAGTAGCGGCAAGGTCCGCGCGATTGGCGTGGCCAGCCCCCAACGGGTGGCGACCATGCCCGACGTGCCCACCATTGCAGAGCAAGGGATGGAGGGATTCGAGGGCTACGCCTGGCAGGGCATAGTGGCGCCCACCGGCACTGCAGCCGACGTGGTGGCGAACTTCAGCAAGGCGCTGCAGACGGCCCTGACCGATACGCGCACCAAGGCCCGCCTGCAAGCCCTGGGGGTAGAGCCCATGCCAGGCACGGCAGCACAAATGGGGGCCTTTGCACGCGCCGAACGCGAGAAATGGGGGCGTGTGATCACGAAGGTCGGGGTGAAGCTGGACTAGCCTCTGCGCTGGGGCACCGGACGCAGCGGCCTCGGTGCGCAGAGCCGTCCGCTGCCCGACGCGGCCAACTCTAGCCAGGCCGCAGGCGCAGCGCCTGCTCGGCCGGCGCGGTTTGCAAGCTCACCGGTAGCGCGCCCAACGGCGCTTGCGCTGCAGGGCTGGGGCCAACCACATCAGCTGCACCGCGGCGTAACCCAAGGCGGCCAGCAACAACCCCAACGTGGGCAGGCCCACCAGCAAGGGGGTGCCCAGGGCCTGCATCCAGGCAGCCAGGGCCTGGACAGAAAATCCACCATCTGGCGCCACACTGGCCCAGGCAGGCAGGGTCTGCGCGCCGGGCATCACCAGCGCGCCCAGATAGAAAGCCATTGCATACAAGGGCACCGTGGTCAGCGGATTGGTGTAGAAGGTTGCCACTGCGCCGGCCACGATGTTGCCGCGCAGCCATGCACAGACCAGCAGCGTGCCAGGTATCTGCAACGGCCCTGGTATGAGCCCGCAAAACATGCCCGCTGCGACACCGCGCGCAAGGGGCTGGCGCTGGAAACGGAACAACGCACGCCGCTCCAGCCACGGCTGAAACTGCACCATCCAGCCGCGCTCCAGATGGGCGCGCGCTGTGGGCTCCAGGCCGCGCAACCAGCGCCGCAAGGCGCACAAGCGTTGCATCATGCTCAGCCCACCAGCACCGCAGCTGCGGTGCCGGCACCCCACAGCGCAGCCAGCGTTGCCAGCAGCCCCACGTGGCGGCGCTCGTTACCGGCCCACAGCGCCGTCCCGGTGGCCAGCAAGAGCGCAACCAGCAGGCTCGTCATCACGGATTCAAGCATGTCCATGGGAGAGCCTCCTCAGTCTTTGCGGGGCAACGCAGCGGGCTTGCCATGGGCGCTCTCGCCCGAGCTGCGCAGCGACAGGATGATGGAGCCAGCAATCAGCGAGGCCGTCACCAGCAGGGCGTAGCCGATCGGGATCTTCACCAGATCGATGAGCAGCATCTTGCCGCCGATGAACACCAGCACCAGCGCCAACCCATACGCCAGCAGGTGGAAGCGGTTGGCCAGATCGGCCAGCAGGAAGTACAGCGCGCGCAGCCCCAGAATGGCGAAGATGTTGGCCGTGAGCACGATGAACGGATCACTCGTGATCGCGAAGATGGCAGGAATGCTGTCCACCGCAAAGATGATGTCGGTGGTACCGATGAGCACCAGCACCACAAAGAGGGGTGTGTAGTGCTTCACGCCGTTGATCATGGTGGACAGCTTCTCGCCATCGAACTGGTCGGTGATGCGAATGCGCGTCTTCAAGAACTTGAGCACCGGGTTGGTGGCGATGTCCGGCTCCTGACCGGCAGCAAACCACATTTTGGCGCCAGTGATGACCAGGAACGCACCGAACACATACAGCAGCCAGTGGAAGGTAGCCAACAGCCATGCCCCTGCCAGGATCAGCAGTGTGCGCAGCACGATGGCGCCGATGATGCCGATGATGAGCGCCCGCTTCTGGTATTGGGGTGGCACCGCAAAGTAGCTGAACAGCATCAAGAAGACAAAGATGTTGTCAATCGAGAGACTCTTTTCCACGAGGTAGCCGGTGATGAACTGCATCGACACCGTATTGGCCACCTCACGGCCCTGGCTGCTGTCCAGGTACCACCACAGGCCCGCCACGAACACGAACGCCAGAGAGAACCACAAAATGCTCCAGCGCAGCGCTTCACCCATGGTGACCTTGTGCGCGCCCTGGCGCTCCATCACCAGCAGGTCTACGCCGATGGCGATCACGACGAAGACGGCAAAGCCCGCCCACATCCACCACGTTCCTATTGTTTCCATATGCCTCTCCAAGGGGTTGTTTTGACTCCGCGCAGCAAGCGCGACAGCAGCCTCGCACTGTAGGGACACCCTGCACTCATAAAAACCTGTCATCTTGGTACTATGAGTTCGGTTTTTACGAACCAAATCCAAATCACAGCCTGTTTTTTTCGAACCATCGGAGCGCGCGATGAGCCAAAGTTTCAATTACCGCCATCTGTACTACTTCTGGGTGGTGGCCAAAGAGGGAGGGATTGCCCGGGCTGCAGAGCGACTGGACATGGCAGTTCAAACCATCAGCGCCCAGGTGCGTGAACTGGAAAAAGCCCTGGGTGTGAGCCTGCTGCGCAGCGAGGGCCGCAATCTGGTGCTGACCGATGCTGGCGTGGCCGCCATGCACGAGGCAGACCACATCTTTGCACTGGGGGAGCAACTGCCTCACCGGGTGCGGGAAGCCGCCGCAGGGCCGACCTTGCGGTTGAACCTGGGCATTTCCGACGGCATTGCCAAACTGGCGGTGCACCGCCTGCTGACGCCGGTGCTGGACGAGCCCCACTTGAAGCTGCTGTGCCACGAGGGCGAGTTTCAGCCGCTTCTGGCGGAGCTTGCCATGCACAAGCTGGACGCAGTACTGGCAGACCGCCCCGCGCCCCCCAACCCCACATTGAAAACCACAAGCCAACTGCTGAGCACGAGCGCCGTCGCTTGGTACGCGCCCCCTCTGTGGGCCGACGCCGCCGCCCATGCCTTTCCCAAGAGCCTGAGCGTGGTGCCCGTGCTGCTGCCCACCGACCACGCAGCCATGCGCGCGCGAATTGACCACTGGCTGGAACGTGAACGCATACGCCCTCGAATCGCTGGCGAATTCGAGGACAGCGCCCTGCTGAGCACCTTTGCCGCCACCGGCATGGGCGTGATGCCCGCGCCGGTGTTCCTGGGCGAACACCTGCGCAGCACCCACGGCTTGGTGCACGTAGGTACCACACCCGAGATTGAGGAGCACTTTCACCTGATCTACAGCGCACGCAAGGTCATGCATCCGCTACTGCTGCGGCTGCTCGGGAAAGCGAAAGTCCTCACCCCGGTGCGCACCGAAACAGAGCAGGTTACGCACACGGATGGCGCCCCACCATAGGGCAGTGCACGGCGGTTACCGCAAGTCACTGATATTTTTCAACCGCCGCTAAGTGCTTGATTTTTAACGAATTGCGTGAAGTGCCTCTTTCATGCGCACCCTAGCCCAAGCACGTAACCATGCGGGTTGCGGCAGCGTGCCACAGGGATATCAACAAAGTTATCCACAGAAATTCTGAACTTTGTTGAAAACCCGCTACAAATCAACCACTTGCAGAGGTTTGTGCACAAACCTCTGAAAAAATGCCGCGCAAATTGGGCAGAGTCTGGACAGCTGGGGCTTGACTTATGCACACCAATCTGCAATCGACGCAAACCCGTTCCTCAAGGACCTAGCTACCACAAAATCATTGGCCAAAATCTTTCACACGCTTGATTCGTAACGCTTTTTCAACCTGCTGAATTTGCGGGCAATCTGTTGAAATCGTTGGCACATGCGGCCTCGGCGCGGGTACAGACATCCTGCCCACAAGGTTATCCACAGAAATTTTGGATCAAATAAACCGCCCCCCGCCGCCTACCACTGCACCGCAGCGATGGGCGGCGGCCGCTGGGGCAACGCACAGGGGGCCCGCAGGGTCGTGCAGGCTTTGGAAGGGAGCGATATGCTGTCACGCTGCCGGGTATGCCCCGCTTTCCAATCGCCGCGCAGTCTGCGGCACCTCCTCCGATTGCCGCCATGTCCTCATCTACCTCCCTTTGGAGCCCCTTGCGCCAACCCGCCTTCAGGGGCATGTGGCTGTGCGGCGGGGTGTTCTTCATCGGCAACGGCATGCAGGCCATGGCAGCGGCTTGGCTGATGGTGGAGTTGAGCGGCTCGTCGTTTCTCGCGGCGCTGGTGCAGACCGCCGTGTTCCTGCCCATGTTTCTGCTGGCGCTGCCTGCTGGGGTGCTGGCAGATACGACGGATCGGCGGCGCCTCATTTCCGGGGCCTTGATTGCCCAGGCTATTGCCTTTGCATTGCTCACCCTGCTGGTGCTGGCAGGCTGGGGCGGGCCCGCCACCGTGCTGCTGCTGGTGTTTGCGGGGGGGTGCTGCACAGCCATGCTCACTCCGGCGTGGAACTCATCGGTGATCGATCCGGTGCCGCGTGAGGAATGGCCCCAGGCCATTACCGCAGTGAGCATCGCCTACAACGCAGCCCGCGCCGTGGGGCCCACCTTGGCCGGGCTGGTGTTCGCGCAGTGGGGCGCAGGCTGGGTGTTCGCCGTATCGGTTGCCTCTACCGTGGTGATGTGGGAATCCATCCGGCGCTGGCCCCCGCGGGCCCACCCGCCGTCGCGGCTTCCGGCGGAGCGCCTGTGGGGCGGAATGCTCAGTGGCTTGCGCTTTGCGTGGCATTCGGAGTTGATTCTTGCGCAGCTGGTGCGCGTGATGGCCTTCAGCGGCGCAGGCTCTGCGCTGTGGGCACTGCTTCCGGTCATTGCACAACGCCAGCTGGGTGCGGGAGCGCAGGGTTTCGGCCTGCTGATGGGCTGCCTGGGCACGGGTGCCGTGGCAGTGGGCCTGGTCATTGGAAGGCTGCGCGCGCGCTTCAGCATGGACACCGTGGTGCTGGTCAGCTGCCTGGTGTTTGCCGCAGCCATGCTGGTGGCCGCCCTGGCCAAGGTGGCGCTGCTGGTGTACGCAGCCATGGTGCTGGGGGGCGCGGCATGGATGTCTGCCATGTCCACGTTCAACACCGCCACACAGGCCAGCGCGCCGCCATGGGTGCGCTCGCGCGCCGTGGCGCTGCACATGGTGTCTGCTCTGGGCGCTTTTGCCCTGGGCTCCGCATTCTGGGGCGCCGTGTCTGATGTGGTGGGGCTTGCGCCCACCCTGTGCGCTGCGGCCGCTGCCATGGGCGTGGGCCTGTTGCTGGCACGCCGCATGCCGCTGCGCATGGGCGCCTTGCACGAGGTCACCCCCGCGACGCCCTGGGACGAATTGTTCATTGAAGCCGAGCCCTTGCCCGATGCGGGCCCCGTGGCTGTTGAAATCGGCTACCGCATCGCCCCCGGCACAGATACCGCTTTTCTGGAGTCCATCAGCCGCCTCAAGGCGCCGCGCCGGCGCGATGGAGCCACGTTCTGGCGGGTCTACAAAGACCTGGGCGAGCCATCGCGCTACGTGGAGCGGTTCATTGTTGAATCGTGGGCCGATTACCTGCACCAGCGCGCCCGCGCCACGGTGGCTGACCAGACGCTGGAGACCGAAGTGCGCGCATTTTTGGCGCCGGGCCAAAGCACCACCATGTCGCACTACATCGCTGAACGCTAGGGGCCCTCTGCCCGCATCGGGCGGTAAGTGTGCACTGCGGATCGGGATGGGCTGCAAGGCGCAAGACGCAGCAATGGCCGTGGCCATTGCGAGTATTCGCAACGCCGCATACGGCCCGAGACCGCAATGCACACGGCGCGGTGATTCGTGCAGAGGGTCACTAGGGCCAAGGGAAGCCAGAGCCAACTTCTGCGCTGGCGCAAACGCTGCGCCGCGGCCTCGGGCGCGCGGCCTGCGACAATCGGGGCCATGAGCTACGCCCCCCTCACCAATGACACCTTCCTGCGCGCGTGCCGCCGCCAGGTCACCGACTACACCCCACTGTGGCTCATGCGCCAAGCGGGCCGCTATTTGCCCGAGTACAAGGCCACCCGCGCCCAGGCCGGCAGCTTCATGGGGCTGGCCACCAATGTGGACTACGCCACCGAGGTCACGCTGCAGCCCCTGGAGCGGTTTCCGCTGGACGCGGCCATTTTGTTCAGCGACATCCTGACCGTGCCCGACGCGATGGGCCTGGGCCTGACGTTCGCCGAGGGCGAAGGCCCCCGCTTTGCCAAAGTGGTGCGCGACGAGGCGGCCGTGGCCGAACTGGCCGTGCCCGACATGGAAAAGCTGCGCTATGTGTTCGACGCAGTCACCAACATCCGCAAGGCCCTCAACGGCCGGGTGCCGCTGATCGGCTTTTCGGGCAGCCCCTGGACGCTGGCCTGCTATATGGTCGAGGGCAAGGGCAGCGACGACTACCGGCTGGTCAAGAGCCTGATGTACGCGCGCCCGGACCTGATGCATCGCATCCTGGCCATCAACGCCGACAGCGTGGCCGCCTACCTGAATGCCCAGATCGACGCGGGCGCCCAAGCGGTGATGATTTTCGACAGCTGGGGTGGCGTGCTGGCCGACGGTGCTTTCCAGGAGTTCAGCCTGGCCTATACCACCCGCGTGCTGGCACAGTTGAAACGCACGGGCGTCGATGGGACCGATGTGCCGCGCATTGTCTTCACCAAAGGTGGCGGCATCTGGCTTGAGGACATGAAAGACATCGACTGCGAGGTGCTTGGCCTGGACTGGACAGCCAACCTGGGCAAGGCCCGCGCCATCGTCGGCGGCACCACAGGCGGCCCCGGCAAGGCGCTCCAGGGGAACATCGACCCCAATGTGCTCTTTGCCCCCCCTGCGCAGATCGTGCAGCAGGTGCACAAGGTGCTGGACAGCTTCGGCGCCCCCCATACCGACCGCACCACCACCGGCCCCACCCACATCTTCAACCTGGGCCATGGCATCAGCCAGTTCACTCCACCCGAGCATGTGGCAGCGCTGGTGGAGGCGGTACACAGCTACTCGCGCTTGCAGCGCCAAGCCGGCTGAACCCTGCCGGTTGTGCACAGCAGCGGTGCATGTTGAAAAATTTCAAACCAATCTCTGGAACGATTGAAATTCTTTTGCAGCACCGCAGCAGTTGGGCTAAGTGGTTGATTTTCATAGGATCCATCGCGCTGCTGATTTGGCGGGCAAAGTAGCAAGACCCAGTCATTTCAAGGCTTTGCGCCACAAGCACCACGGATATCAACAAAGTTATCCACAGTATTGTTGAATGTCTGGGAAAGATTCTTTGAAATCAAAGGCTTAGCCCCGACTCTGCGTCTGACAGTTCAACAGTGCGCTGTCATGCCGATTTTGCAGGCGCCCGGCAACCTCTTGACAACACGGACAAATCCACTTGTGCACAAGGCCGCGGGAACCAACGAGAGCACAATTGCTGCAGAGGCCTCGCAAAGCAAAATGGGGAAAATTGCTTTATCTGATTGATTTATAAAGAACTTTTCAAACTTCCCATTTGCTGTGCAGCCCGCCCGAAGTCAGCAGGGGCGCGGTATTGGCAGTGATCGCAACAGGCTTTCCACAAAGTTATCCACAAATAACGGGAACAGATCCGAGCGACTGTGTGATGCGGCCAAGGCAGGAGCCGCCCTCTACCAAGACACTTAGACCCTGACCCGGGCGCTGCGCCTTTGTGGATTGCGTCGCAAGCTATCCATGTCATAGCACTGCCTCACCGCCCAAGCCAGGGAGTTCTTCGGCCATCAGCCCCGCAAGTGCCCTGCGCAAACGTATCAACACAGTAATTCGCTAAAAATGGTGTGCGATGGATGAATCCGGCAGGAATCAAATGACCAGCGCCACAGGCGCCCGCAGACTGCACAGTGGCAGGCGCCGACGCAGTGCACAGCGCGGGCTGCGGCCCTATTGACGTGCGTGCCCGTTGCGTTTATGCACAGAGCCCGCGGGGCGGCCAGCGGCTTTTTCGCCAGCCTCGGTCTAGCATAAAAAATCTGTGTCCTTCTCGCTCAGATGCTTGATTCATAAGCATTTTTTATTGCTGCCCATTTCCTGGGCAATCTGTTGAAAGCCTTGTTCCATGCGGGTTGCGCAGCGGTGACTACAAGCTTTCAACAAAGTTATCCACAGAAAATCGGGATTGGCGAACCGGACACGGGGCGCGACATGGAGCGCCGCCCCTCCACTCCAGGGCAGCGACAATCACGCATCCAGCCGCTGTTCTCCCATTTTCTTGAGCTCTTCCCATCCTTTCATTGCCGCAGTCGCTCTGCACACCCCATCGCACAGCGGTGTGGGTGATTTGCTGAGCTACGCTTGCGAGCGCCCGCTGCCGCCGGGCACGCTGGTGCGGGTGCCCCTGGGCAGCCGCGAGGTGTTGGGAGTGGTATGGGACAGCGATGCCGCCACGGGTGAGTTGCCGGATGGCGCCACGCTGCGCGCCGTCAGTGCAGTGTTGGAGGGCGTGGCGCCGCTGGACTTGCCTTGGCGACGGCTGGTGGCGTTCACGGCGCGTTATTACCAGCGCGCATTGGGTGAGGTGGCCTTGGCCGCCCTGCCCCCCCAACTTCGCGACTTGAAGCCTGAGCAGCTCGCACGTCGCCTGCGCCGCCCCGCCACACCGCCCGGCGAAACCTCAATCGCTATCGAAAATATAGCGCTTACCGCAGAGCAGGAAAGCGCCAGAGCCCAAATTACCTCAAACAATGGTCCCTTCCTGCTGTTTGGCAGCACCGGCAGCGGCAAGACCGAGGTGTACCTGCGCTGCGTGCAGGAGATGCTGGAGGCCGACTCCACCGCGCAAGCACTGGTGATGGTGCCCGAGATCAACCTCACGCCCCAATTGGAAGAGCGCTTTGTCAGCCGCTTTGCGCCGCGCTTTGGCCCGGGGGCCGTGGTGTCGCTGCACAGCGGCATGACCAACCCGCAGCGCCTCAAAAGCTGGCTGGCAGCGCACAGCGGCACGGCGCGCATCGTGCTGGGCACGCGCATGGCGGTGTTTGCCAGCCTGCCAGGGCTCAGGCTCATCGTGGTCGATGAAGAGCACGACCCCAGCTACAAGCAGCAGGAAGGCGCCCGCTACTCGGCGCGCGACCTGGCCATCTGGCGCGGGCGCGAGCAGGGTGCCAAGGTGCTGCTGGGCTCGGCCACGCCGTCGCTGGAGAGCTGGCACGCCAGCCGCCCGCCCACACCCGAAGACCCCGAGGGCGGGCGCTACGTGCGGCTGCACATGCCCAGCCGCATTGGCGCGGGCGCGCTGGCCCGCGTGCGCCGGGTGGACATGAACCAGCAGCCCCGCCGCGCCGTGTTCAGCGCGCCGCTGCTGCAGGCCATTACCGAACGCGTCGCGCGCGGCGAGCAAAGCATGGTGCTGCTCAACCGCCGCGGTTACGCGCCCGTGCTGCATTGCGTGGACTGCGGCTGGAAGAGCGACTGCCCCCACTGCAGCGCGCACCAGGTCTTTCACAAGACCGACCGCACCTTGCGCTGCCACCACTGCGGCTACACCGTGCGCGTGCCCCACCACTGCCCTGCCTGCGGCAGCCCCGACATCCACGCCATGGGCCGCGGCACCGAGCAGCTTGAAGAACAACTGGCCGCCCTGCTGCGCAATGTGCAGCGCCCCGACGGCAACCCGGCGCGCGTGGCACGCATTGATGCCGACACCACCAAAGCCAAGGGCGCGCTGGAGGCGCAACTGGCCGAGGTGCACGCCGGTGAGGTAGATGTGCTGGTGGGCACGCAGATGATTGCCAAGGGCCACGACTTCCGCCGCATCACGCTGGTGGCTGCGGTGCAGCCCGACGGTGCGCTGTTTTCCAGCGACTTCCGCGCGCCTGAACGTTTATTTGCGTTGCTGATGCAGGCCGCTGGCCGCGCCGGCCGAGATGCGGCATACATGGCCGCGCAAGGAACGCCCTGCGAAATGTGGGTGCAAACCTTTCACCCCCAGCACGCGGTGTATGAAGCGCTGCGCAGACACGACTACGAAGACTTTGCGGCACAGCAGCTGAAGGAACGCGAGGAAGCCGCGATGCCGCCCTTTGCTTACCAGGCGCTGGTGCGGGCCGATGCGCGCACCCAGGAGGTGGCGCAGGGCTTCCTGCAGGCAGCCACCGCTGCAGCCCACGCGGCGGCATTGCCGGGGTTGGCTTCCGTTACCCTGTTTCCGCCCGTGCCCCTCACCATTCAGCGCGTGGCCAATGTGGAACGCGCGCAGATGCTGATGGAAAGCAGCAGCCGCGCCGCACTGCAGCGGTTTCTGGCCGCGTGGCAGCCCGTGCTGCAGGCCACCCGCAGTCAGCCAGAGCACAAGGGGCTGATCCGCTGGCTGGTGGATGTGGATCCGCTGACGATCTGACGCGCCGCGCCCAGCCTTAGGGCCAGCCCCTGGCTGGGTCTGGCGCTGCGTCTGGGTACCCCTACCCTTCGTGCGTCTGCGCCCCCGCATCGCTGAGGTGCGCCTGCAGTATGTGCCGAAAGCTGGCCATGGCTGGCGCCGTGGTGCGCCCCGCAAGGGTCACCACGGCATAGCGCGCCCTGGCTTTGATCGGCGGGTGCATCGGCAGCATGACCAAGCGTCCCGCCAGGATGTCGGCACGGGCGGACGCCTGCGCACCCAGAAACACGGCGTCCGACTCGCCCACCGTGGCCAGAAGGCTGGCCACGTCGTCGCACTCAATGCGCACCATCTCCGAAGGATGGGCTTGCAGCCCGTATTGGTCGACCAGCAGGCGGATGACTTCATCAGACAGCGGCGTGCACGCCACGGGGTAAGCCATCACGTCGGCCAGCGTGACGCGTTGCCGCCCAGCCAGCGGATGCGTTTGCCGCACGATGAACCCCGCTCGCAATTCGGCCAGGGCTTCGATCTGCAGATCCTGCGCCGGC
This sequence comes from Acidovorax delafieldii, assembly GCA_002377855.1. Classification (GTDB taxonomy): domain Bacteria; phylum Pseudomonadota; class Gammaproteobacteria; order Burkholderiales; family Burkholderiaceae_C; genus Acidovorax; species Acidovorax delafieldii_A. The sequence goes on from DFQQ01000044.1 coordinate 96,989, forward strand.
ACCACCCGGCGCAGGTCTACCACCAGGGCGTCGCATTGCCGGTTGCGCAGTTGCATCACCAGCAGCTCTGCCGGACCCTGCGTTACCGAGACCTTCAGGCCCGGATAGTCCCGCGCCACGGCTGACAGCAGCGGCCTGGTCAACAGTGCCGCGGGGCCCGAACCCAGGCCCACGCTGATACGCCCCAGGTCCCCCTGCTGCAGGTGGCGCGCGCTGTCGCGCAATTGGTCGAGATCGCGCAGGATGGGGCGCGCGCGCGCCACCACCTCCAGCCCCAGCGGCGTGAGCGTGTTGCGCTTGCCCAGGCGGTCGAGCACCGGTCCACCCAGTTCATTTTCCAGGCCCTGGATGCTGCGGCTGAGGGCCGACTGGGTGATGAACAAACGCTCTGCCGCACGACTGAAAGAGCCGGTGTCGGCAACGGCCAGCAGATGTTCCAGGTGGCGCAGGTTCATGAACTGTATGACTTCAATGAATGATTTTTAGGAAAATAATACATTGGACGCATAGCTTTGCGCTCCCTAGGATGCACGCACAACCCATCCATAAGGAGACAAACCATGCCCACGTCCATTCGCCGCTTGGCTCGCAGCACGGCCACGTTGATCGGCGGCCTGTTCTTGAGCGCGAGCTTGTTCGCACAAACTGCCTACCCGGCCAAGCCCGTCACCCTGCTCGTGCCCTACCCAGCCGGCGGCGTGTCGGACGTGATTGCGCGAACGGTGAACACGACCTTGGGCAAGCAACTGGGCCAGCCGGTCATTGTGGACAACCTGGGTGGCGCCAGCGGTTCCATCGCCGCGCAGAAGGTGCTCAGCCAGGCATCGGACGGCCACATGGTGTTCCAGGGCTCGCCCAATGAACTCATCCTGGCGCCGCTGGCGCTTTCGGCGGTCAAGTTCAAAAGTGAAGACTTCCGCTTGGTACACATGATCTCCACCGTGCAAATCGCGTTTCTGGCACGCGCAGATCTGCCCGTGAACTCCGTGGACGAATTCCTGGACTATGCGCGCACGCAGGCCCAGCAAGGCCGCCCCATCACCTACGCCAGCGTGGGCCCCGGCTCGTTCTACCACCTGCTGGGGGCGCACCTGTCCAAAGTTACCGGCATCCCCATGGTCCACGTCCCGTACAAAGGCGGGGCGCCGGCCGAGCAAGACCTGATCTCTGGCCAGGTGGACATCTTTTTGTCGCCTTTTGGCGTGAAGCACCAAGAACTGCGCAAAGGCGGCCGCATCAAGATCCTTTCGCTGCTCAACGCCACGCGGCTCGACAGCGCCAAGGACATTCCCGCCATCAGCGAAAGCAAGTCGCTCAAGGACTTCACCTTCAACATCTGGACCGGTTACTTCGTCAAGCGCGACACGCCCGAGGGTGTCGTCACGGCCCTGCACAAGGCCATCACCGGCACGCTGACCGACCCCACGGTGCGCGCCAACCTGGAAGCAGCCAGCCAGACACCCGCCCCCGCGCTGTCGATTGCCGACGCGGCCAAGGCCTACACCGACGGCACCGCGCAGTTCCGCGCCATTGCCAAGTCCATCAACCTGCAGGCGCAGTAAAGCATGGGCAACCGCATTCCTCCCGCGCTGGTTGCGCAAGCCGATACCTTCGTCGCGCTGCGGCGCGACCTGCACCGCCACCCCGAATTGGGCTTTCAGGAAGTGCGCACCAGCGCCCTGGTGGCCGAGAAGCTCACTGAGTGGGGCTACACAGTGACGCGCGGCCTGGGCGGCACGGGCGTGGTGGGCCAGCTGCGCCGCGGCGCGGGCGAACGCCGCTTGGGGCTGCGCGCCGACATGGACGCGCTGCCCATCACCGAAGCCACGGGCCTGCCCCACGCCAGCTGCCACCACGGCCTGATGCACGCTTGCGGCCATGACGGACACACGGCCATGCTGCTGGCTGCGGCGCACCACCTGGCCAAGCACGGCCAGTTCAGCGGCACGCTCAACCTCATCTTTCAGCCCGCTGAGGAAGGGCTGGGCGGCGCGCGGAAGATGATGGACGATGGCCTGTTCGAGCGCTTTCCGTGCGATGCCATTTTTGCCATGCACAACATGCCAGGCCACCCGCCGGGGCACCTGCTGTTTCGCACCGGGGCCTTCATGGCGTCGAGCGAGAACATCACCATCACGCTGCACGGCGTGGGCGGGCACGGCGCCATGCCGCACCACAGTGCCGACCCGGTGGTGGCGGGCTCGGCCATCGTGCTGGGCCTGCAGAGCATCGTGGCGCGCAACGTGCCGCCGCTGCAGATGGCGGTGATCACGGTGGGAGCCTTCCAGGCCGGCGAGGCCAACAATGTCATCCCGCACACAGCGACGCTCAAGCTCAGCGTGCGATCGCTGGACCGGGGCGTGCGCGAACTGCTCAACCGCCGCATCCGCGAACTGGTGGAGTCGCAGGCTCACAGCTACGGCGTGCGTGCCGACATCGACTTCCGTGGCGGCTATCCCGTGCTGGTGAACACGCCAGCGGAAACCGAGTTTGCCCGTCAGATAGGGCGCGAGCTGGTGGGGTCAGACCACGTCACCGAGCAGGCCGAACCCCTGACCGGCAGCGAAGACTTTGCCTTCATGCTCGAAGATATCCCCGGCAGCTACCTGCTGATTGGCAATGGCGATGCCGCTACCGGCGGCCACGGTGCGTGCATGGTGCACAACCCGAATTACGACTTTGAAGACCGCAACATCGCGGTTGGCAGCGCCTATTGGGTGCGCCTGGCCGAACGCTTTCTGGACGGCACTGCATAGCCCTGCCGCGCAAGCGACAGCCACCGCAGCTTGGCTGCGTGCACACTGCGAGCGCCCCAGCCCGGAGACACCATGGACACCACAGCTTTCACCCACGAACTGGCAGCGCAGGGATTCGACGCGCCTTTGCGCCTGGAACGCGAGGCCAACGGCGCCATGGGCTGGCACACCCACCCATTCGAAGCCAGGGCGCTGGTGCTGGCCGGTGAAATCCGCATCCTCACGGAGCAGGGCCCCGAGCGCACCTATCGGGCTGGCGACGTGTTTCACCTGCGGCAAGCCGAGCCCCACGCCGAGTGGTATGGCCCGCAGGGGGTGACTTATCTGTCGGGGCGCAAAGTCACCGCCTGACTGCCGTGCGCATGGCCTGCAGCCCCGCAAGCGGGGCCGCAGAGGGCTTTACAGCGCCCCATCCCCCAGAACAATCCCTTCACGGCGAGGGTCTACGCCGCCCTCCAGCCTGGTCTGGCCATTGCGCTGCACCCGCATGATGGTGGAGACGCCGCTGGACTGCGCGCCGCTGTTCACCGTGTGGCCCTTGGCCTTGAGGCCGTCGATCAGGCCGGTGAGGTCCAACGAAGTATTCGCACCATCTACGTTGGTGGTGGGGCTGTTGGTAGCGCCGAAGTTCACCAGTGAGGTGGCCTGCTGTGCATCGAGCCCCCAGTCCAGCGCGCCCACCACGGTCTTGAGCACGTACTGGATGATGGTGCCGCCGCCGGGCGAGCCGGTGGCCATCACAAAGTCGCCAGGGCCGGTGCCCTTGAAGACCAGGGTGGGGGCCATGGTGCTGCGGGGACGCTTGCCCGGGGCCACGCGGTTGGCCACGGGCACGCCAGCGGCGTCAACGGGCTGTGCCGAGAAGTCGGTGAGCTGGTTGGTGAGCAGGAAGCCGCCCACCATGTGGTACGAGCCCATGCTGGATTCGACGGTGGAGGTCATCGAGACCACATTGCCGTACGCATCGACGATGGAGAAATGGGTCGTGCCTTTCTCGACCGTCTTGTCCACGCCCAGCGGCACATCACCCAGGCTGCCGGCGGTGGCCGTGCCCATGGATTTGCCTTCGGCGTTGATCAGGGCCGCGCGCTGCTGGAGATAGGTCTTGTCGAGCATGGTGGACACGCCCTTGCCCGGCAGCGGTACGAAGTCGGTGTCGGCCACGTACTTGTCGCGGTCGGCATAGGCCAGGCGCTCGGCTTCAGACACCAGATGCACCCCCATCACGCTGGGCACGCCACCTTCCTTGGCAGGGTTGGCGGGGCCGTATTTGGAAAGATCGAAGTTCTCCAGAATGCCCAGCGATTGCGCGATGGCTATGCCGCCCGATGAGGGTGGCGACATGGTGCAGATGTAGTAGCTGCTGCGGTAGGTGGTGCACACCGGTTCGCGCTTTTTGGCCTGGTAGTTCTTGAGGTCAGCCGCCGTCATCAGGCTAGGGGTGATGGGCGTCTTGGCCGCGTCGTCGCCCACCGACTGCGCCGCCTTGGCAACAATGGCCTCGGCCATGGCACCGGAGTACATGGCGTCCGCGCCGCCTGTCGCTAGCGCCCGCAGCGACTGTGCATAGGCGGTATTGGTGGTCACGCTGCCGGTGGCTTTGGGCGTGCCGTCTGCATTGAAGTACGCCGCCACCGCATTGGCGTCCAGCAGCAGGTTGGGCGCATTGCTCTTGATGGCGTCGCCCATGCGCCCGGGAATCTTGTAGCCTGCCGTGGCCAGGTGGATACCTTCGTCGAACAGTTGGCCCCAGGCGAGTTTGCCGTGCTCCTTGTGGGCCATGTCCAGCATGCGCATGACGCCAGGCACCCCGATGGAGCGGCCACTGCGCCGCGCACTGGGCACGGGGGCTGGCGACGATGCATTGCTTGGGTCCTGGCGCGCCAGGTAATAGCCGGTGGCAGCAGCGGGGGCGGTTTCCCGGCCGTCATAGGCCACCACCTTCTTGTTGGCGGCGTCGTAATACATCATGAAGGCGCTGCCAGCAATGGTGCTGGACTGCGGCTCCACCAAGCCCAGCACGGCCTGCACGGCCACGGCGGCGTCCACCGCCGTGCCACCGGCCTTGAGCACGTCGCAACCGGCCTTGGTGGCCAGCGGCGTGTTGGCCACCACCATGTAGCTGCTGGACTGCTTGGCCTTGTAGCCCAGGCGGTAGCCCGAGGCAGCCTCGGGCGCGGCGGGATCGCCCGGCAAACCCGAGCCCACGACCACTGCCGAACCGCTGCCCGACACCACGGAGCAGCTCTGCGCGTTCGTGTCCACCACCAGATCGGAGCCAGAGCCGCTTCCGCACCCATACAGCGACAACGCAACGGCCACGGGCGTCAAAGCCCAAAGCCAAGTTTTTCTCTTCATTGGATTACTCCTGCGAATGTTGAAATGCTGGCAGCCCCAACCATCGTTCTCAGGCCACCACCGCTGACACAGCAACATGCGTGCCGCGTCACCTCCCCCATTTGCCACGCGGCTGGCCAAGCACACGGGTAGACGGCCAAGCCATCATTGCACCGGCCGCACCCCACTGTCGAGCAGGTTGCAATTGACCCGCAAAAGCTCTCCAGCGCTCTGTGCACACAAGGCTCATGGTTGGATGGGCCGGGGGACAAGCTTGGGCCCACAGTCGCCGCAAGAAGGACCGTCGCATTGCTGCGCGGCAGGGCTTGGTCCCACGCGCGCCCTTTTGCCATTGATAGCGAAAGCGCCCGCCAATCAAGCGCAACACGCTATCAAATACATAGCAAATTCAGACCAACAACGCCACTGCGGCTGAGAAGCTCAGGAACGCCAGGGCCGTGGAGACCAAGATGATGCGGGCGACGCGCCCATTGTGGGCGCCAAACTTTTCGGCCAGCAGCGACACGTTGCTGGCACTGGGCAGCGCGGACAGCAGCACCATCACTGTCAGCGCAAACGGCGTGAGCGGCACCCCCAGCGCCATGGCAGCCGTGCCGGTGCACCAAACCAGCAGCGGGTGCACCAGCAGCTTGGCCAACGCTACCGGAACATAGTCGCGCGCAAGCACCTGCTCGTGCTGGTTCATCTGCGAGCGGGCCAGGACGGCACCAATGGTGAACAGGGCTACGGGCGAAGCCGCATCGGCCAGCATGGCCACGGTTTTGTCCACCGGCCCTGGCAGCTGGAACCGCAGTGCCGACGCCACGGCACCCAGCGCTATCGACCACGGCATGGGGTTGGTGGCAACGCCCCTGAGCGCGCTGCGCAAGGCCGCGCCCACCCCATGTGCGCCGGCTCCATCCAGCCGCGACAGCGCAATGCACACCGAACTGGTGATGACCATGTCGACCATGATGGTGAGGATGGCAGGCCCCGCGCTCTGCGCGCCCAGCAAGGCCACCAGCAGGGGCACGCCCATGAAGCCGGTGTTGGGAAAAGCCGCCACCAGGGCGCCAAAGGCTGCGTCGTTCCAGCCAATGCGGGCATTGCGCGTGAGCGCGACGGTGGCACCCACCATGACGAGCGCGCACAGCACATAGACACCAGCCACTGCTGGGTCCAGCAGCTTGCCGATGGGCGTACTGGCTCCGAAGCGGTACAGCATGCACGGCAGCGCAAAGTACAGGACGAACGCGTTGAGCCCCGGTATGGCCGGCTGCGGCAGCACGCCCCGCCGTGCGGCAAGGTAACCACACAGCACCAGCGCAAAGAAAGGAAAAGTGATGGTGAGGACGGACAGCACGGGGCTATTGTCTGTGCTGAGACGGCACGGCCGGCACCGCGTGCGGTGCCGCGGTCAGCGCAAAGTCAGGCGGCAGCCATCACGCAGCACGACGTGCTCCCTCGGCGCGCCGGGCGCATCACCATTGGCCGCCAAAGCGATCCGTCAGCGCGGCAGCCCTCACCCGGCGACCGCTGTGCAGCCGCGCACGGCCAGCGGGCTTCATTGCTTGCGCTGCACGATGAGGTTGCGTTTGGCGTCCTCGGGGTAGGCAAAGGTGATGGAGCCGTTCTTGACCATGCCCACGATCAGCATGTTGCGGGTGATCGCATCCTTGTCGCTGGCGCTGAATGGATGGTCGTAAGTGGTCAACACGCCGTAGTACGTCTTCATCTTGCCTTCCAGCGATTCCTTGATGGCGGGGCCGGTGAGGTTGCCGTCGCGGATGCCCAGAAATGAATACATCAGCAGATAGGTGGCGTCATAAGCGTTCGCCGCAGCCATGGGCACGGCGGGCTTGCGCTGGTATTTGCGGGTGTAACCCGACAAGAAAGACGCGCGACGCTCGTTGCTGGGTTCGGCAATAAAGGTCTGCGCGGTGAGCGCGCCCTCGGCCGCGTCCTTGGCTCCTTCAAGGAAGAAGGGGAAGGACAGGGTCCAGGGGCCGACCTGCGTCACCTTCCAGCCCATCGACTTCTTGCCATTGGCGATGACAGCGTTCTCGGGTCCCACCGTGTAGCTGTAGATCACATTGGCCCCCGCATTGCGTGCGGCGGAAAGTTCGGCGCTCAGGTCCTTCACCCCCAGCGGAAAGCGCGACACATGCACGGGCTTGAGGTTCTTGGCGGCCAAAGCTTCGACCACATCCTTGTAACCGCCCTCGCCATAGCCGGTGGTGTCGGCAAAGATGGCCACCTTGTCCCAGCCGCGCTTGAGGATTTCATCCACCATCATCGGGGCCTGCAGCGCATCGCGACCCTGCACCCGGAAGATGTAGCTCTCGGGCGCGGGGTAGGTGGTGGTCACGGCCGTGCCGGTGGCGCAGGGCACGATCAGCGGTGTCTTGCTTTGCTGGAACAGGTCCAGCGCCTTCAGGGCCACGCCGGTGTTGCAAAAGCCCAGCACGGCGCTGACCTTCTCGGACAGCAGTTCCTGCGCGGCCTGGCGCCCGCGTGCCGGGTCGGCCATGTCGTCCTTCACGACCAGTTCCATGGGCCTTCCCATGTAGCCGCCTACGGCGTTGATCTCATCCACCGCAAGGCGAATGCCATTGAGCATGGGCACGCCAAAGTCGGCCGATGGCCCCGTGAACGGGCCAATCACCCCCACCCGTACCGGCACCTGCGAGCCCTGCGCCCAGGCTGCGGGCGCGCCGACCAGTGCCAGCACAGCCAGGGCGGCGGCGGCCGCACGCCCCTTGCCCGCGCCGGGAGCAGCAGGGCTGCAGCAAGCAGATGGGGAAACCGAACGGGTGGAAGTAAACGTTGAAAAGAAGCGGAAGGCCTGCACTGTGGTTGTCTCTCTGGTCGTGGAATGCCGCAATAACCAACCAGTATCCCCACGAAATCCCATCAGCCCAAGAGGGATTTCCCGCAACGTCCAGCGACAAGTGTTACGACGTCTGACGCCTTGTTCAACGAGACAGGGTGCCGGCTACTTCCTGAACCTTGCGTCGGGCCACTGCCAGGTTTGCGCGGCTTTTGTCGAGCACGGCATGGACCAGTTCACGTCCGCTGGCCGACAGGCAGAAGATATGGTGCCGTCCACCCAGGGTGACGTGGATGTCTTGCAGGGCTTCGCCCTCAGCCATTGCCCCGAGCGCGTCAACCTTCGCGCGCGCCATCCGGGCGGCGGCCTCTGCCGTTGGCGCGAATTCGATGGTGCTGCCCATGCTGTGCAGCAAAGCGCCAGTGGCGACGTCCACCACGGCCGCACCAAGGACTGCGTCGATGGCCATCAGCTCGCTCACGGGTTCTTGCAGGTTCGGCGTGGAGGTTTCAGTCACGCCCGCATTGTTGGCCAGAGAGCACCGATTGCCAACGAAAACCTGTACCCGGCGCGCATACCCCCGCCCGACAGGCCGTGCAGTGTTGCAAGTGCCCGCGGGGTATCATTCGCGCCCCCTGCACCCCGCAGTGCGCTCCCTCCGCCACGGTCTTCTTCCTGTCCACTCCCCCATGTCTGCCGGTCTCAATCTTGCCCAGCTCCAAGCCGTTCATTACACCGATGGCGCGTGTCTGGTGCTGGCCGGCGCGGGATCGGGCAAGACGCGGGTGATCACCCAGAAGATCGCGCACATGATTGAAAAGGGCATGGAGCCCAAGCGCATTGCGGCCATCACCTTCACGAACAAGGCGGCCTCGGAAATGCGCGAGCGGGCGCAGCACCTCATCGGCAAGCGTGCCAAGGACGTGCTGATCTGCACCTTTCACGCCCTGGGCGTGCGCATGGTGCGCGAAGATGGCCATGTCCTGGGCCTCAAGCCCCAGTTCAGCATCCTGGACGCCGACGACGTGACCGGCATCCTGAAGGAAGCCTCGGGCGGCACCACCGACATGGCTACCGCACGGCAATGGCAGTGGGTGATCAGCAAGTGGAAGAACATGGGCCTGACCTCCGAGCAGGCGCTGGCCCAGGCGGCGGACGACAACGAACGCATCATCGCGACGCTGATGGCGCGCTATGAAGAGCGCCTGGCGGCCTACCAGAGCGTGGACTTTGACGACCTGATCGGCATGCCGCTGCGCCTGCTGCGCGACTTTCCGGAGGTGCGCGCCAAGTGGCAGGCGGCGCTGGGCCATGTACTGGTGGACGAATACCAGGACACCAACGCCACGCAGTACGAGCTGCTCAAGCTGCTGGTGGGTGCCAACGGCCACTTCACGGCCGTGGGCGACGACGACCAGTCCATCTACGGCTGGCGCGGCGCCACGCTCGACAACCTGAAAAAGCTGCCCGTCGACTTCCCGCACCTCAAGGTCATCAAGCTGGAGCAGAACTACCGCTCCACCAGCGCCATCTTGCGCGCAGCCAACAACGTGATCGGGCCCAACCCCAAGCTGTTTCCGAAGACGTTGTTCAGCGAACTGGGCGAGGGCGAGCCCGTGCGCGTGGTGGATGCCGACAGCGAGGAGCACGAGGCCGAGCGCGCCGTGGCCCGCATCCTGAGCCTGCGCGCGGCCAGCAATCCGCCGCCCCCATGGAAGAGCTTTGCCATCCTGTATCGTGCCAACCACCAGGCCAAACCGTTCGAAAAAGCGCTGCGCAAGGCCAACGTGCCCTACAAGGTCTCGGGCGGCACCAGCTTTTTTGACCGCGCCGAAATCAAAGACCTGTGCGCCTGGTTTCGCCTGTGGATCAACAGCGACGACGACCCGGCGTTTTTGCGCGCCATCACCACGCCCAAACGCGGCATTGGCCACACCACGCTGGCCGCATTGGGCACGTTTGCCACCCAGCACAAGCAAAGCATGTTCGGCGCGCTGTTCAACGGCATGTTGCCCGCCGCGATTCCGAAGCGTGCCATGGACGGCCTGCACGAGTTCGGCCGCTACATCAATTACCTGGAATACAGCGCCCGCCGCACGCATGGCGCCGAAGACGCTCGCACCTTCCTGAACGACTGGCTCAAGGAAATCGGCTACGAGCAGCACCTGTACGACAACGAAGACAGCGAGAAGGTGGCCGCCGCCCGCTGGAGCAACGTGATGGAGTTCTGCGACTGGATGGCCCAGCGCGCCGGCGGCCAGATCGACGACACGGCGGGCGCCGTGGTGGCCAAGGAGACCAAAAGCCTGCTGGAGGTGTCGCAGACCATTGCTCTACTCTCCACCATCAGCGAGCGCGAGCAGGAACAGGACATGGTCACTCTCTCGACCCTGCACGCCAGCAAGGGGCTGGAGTGGCCGCATGTGGTGCTGGTGGGCGTGACCGAAGGCATGCTGCCCTTCAAGCTTGACGACGACGAAGGCCGCCAGCAGAAGGTGACCGACGATGTGCTGCAGCGCCTGCAGGAAGAGCGCCGCCTGATGTATGTGGGCATCACCCGCGCCCAGCGCACGCTGGCCGTGAGCTGGACCAAGCGCCGCAAGAAGGGCCGCGAGATGGTGGCCGCGCAGCCCAGCCGCTTCATCGCCGAGATGGGCCTGGACAAGACCACCGCCCGCGAGGACCCGCGCGAAAAGCTCAAGGCCCTGCGCGCTGAATTTGCCGCCAAAAAAGCCCTGGCGGACAGCGCCCCACCGTTGCCCTGAAAGGCACAGCAGCGAAGCAAGTCCTCACCATGCCCCACCCCATCCACCCCCCAGGTCACGCAGCAACTGCGTTCTTTGCTTTGTTTTTGATAGCTATCAGCGCTTATCCTACAAGCGCCAGCGGCCAAGACAGTTCACAATCTGGCGCAGTGTGCCCGGCAGCCGCGGCCATGAGTCACCAGCACCTGCAAGGCCGGTGGCACGCCGAGATGCAAGCCAGCGCCACGGACGCGGCTGCCACGCCAAGGGCCGCCACGCTGCAACTGGGGCCCCACCCCGAGCTGGCGCACAGCGTACGTGGTACCGTGCAGCGCGAAGGCGCCACGGCGCAGGTCAGCGGCGATGTCGACGACGGTGACCTGACTTTGGAAGAATCGATCAACGGCACCAACATCAGTGCCACCTGGACAGGCCGGGTGGTCGATGGCAGTTGCGGCAAGGAAATACGCGGATCATGGACCCACAGCACCCCTCCCAGCACAACCCAGACCTTCGTCATGCGCAAGCAGGCCGGCTGGCAATGAGCCCCCTAAGCGCCTCGATACAGCCATCTCGGTCACGGGCGGGCCGGGCCTGGCCAGCGGCCTTGGTGCTGATGCTGGCCCCCGCCGCGGTCATGGCGCAAGCCACGGCTGCCAGCGCAGCCGCATCCAATGGTCCCGACGCTGCCTGGCGCCGTTGCGCCGCCTTGTCCGGCGACAACGCGGCGCGCCTTGCGTGCTTTGATGCCTGGGCTGGCCAGCAGGCCTGGCAGGCCCCCGCTGCTTCTGCGCAGTCGGCTCCCGCTGCCGCAACCTCAGGCGCAGGCGCAGAGGCCAATGCGCCCACCACGCCGGTGGACACCACCCTGCCGGCCACGCGCATCATCGAAGTCGCCCGCACCGAAGGCTGCCGCGACCCGCAGTACAGCGACCTCTCCCGCTTCTGGGAACTGGAGTCGGGCAGCGATTGCGGCACCTTCAGCTTCCGGGGCTACCGCCCCATCACCGTGTCGGTCGTGGCCTCGGATTCGGTCAACCGCCAGCCCACATCGACGGCACCAGGCCACTCAGCCCCCGAAAGCACGCCTTACCGCACCACCGAAAACCGCATCCAGCTGTCGGTGCGCACCAAGCTGGCCCAGGGCCTGCTCACCCAGGGGCATCCCACGCTCAAGGACTCGGTGTGGTTCGGCTATTCGCAGCAGTCCTATTGGCAGCTGTTCACTCCCCAGATCTCGCGCCCCTTCCGCGCGACCGACCACGAACCCGAGGTCATGTACGTGTACCCCACCACGGCCAAGCTGCCCTTTGGATGGCGCTGGCGCTACAGCGGTGTGGGGCTGGTGCACCAGTCCAACGGCCAAAGCGAGCCCTTGTCGCGCAGCTGGAACCGCGTGTACCTGATGACCGGCATGGAACTGGACAACCGCTGGACCGTGAATGCCCGCTTGTGGAAGCGCCTGTCTGAGGGCGCGGACAGTGATGACAACCCCGGCATCAGTGATTACATCGGCCGCGGAGAGCTGTCGGTACGCTGGAACGTGAACAAGGACAACACGCTCGGCGCCACTTTCCGCAGTTCATTGGCCAGCAGCGACCGCGGCTCGGTGCGGCTGGAATGGATGCAGGCCCTGGGCAGCGGGCTGTGGGGTGGCAAGAGCAACTTGCGTCTGCACACCGCCTTGTTCAGCGGTTATGGCGACAGCATGATCGACTACAACCGCAAGCGCACGGTATTCAGCCTGGGCGTGAGCTTGGTGGACTTTTAAGTCGCTTTTTCAAAGGGTTCCTCGCCCACGCTGAAACGGCCTGCCCCCGCCCGGGGGCAGGGCCGTGTATGCATCGCCAAAGCATGGCTCGGACACCACAGGTGCCCGGCCTGTTAGCACCACCGGCCGCCAGGCAACACGGCCGGTCGCAAGAGTTTGAGGCGCATCAGCCGCCTCGCAACTTGTTACAACGTCATCCTCAAGTTTTTTCGATTGCTACCGGTGCGCCGCCACAATGGCACCCGCACCACGACCAGCACGCAAGGCGGCACGCGCCCGATAAGCGCGGCTTTTGGGCCGTTTTACCTGCGATTGAACTGTGTGCAGGCCCTCGAAAATGCCGACAAAGAGGAAACACCCCATGGACATGCAATACCAGCTCAAGGCAGGCAGCTACTACCTGTACGACATGCGTGAAGCGCCCAGCGCGGTCACGGGCGAACGCAGGTTCAAGCTCAAGACAGACACCGTTGCCATTGCCTTTGACGTCCATACCGGCCGGGTGCACCAGCATGGCAGCCCCACGCGCATCCAGTCCTGGGCCAACAACACCCGCCGCCGCCTGCGCGCTGCAGGCGCCCAGCAAGAGGCCAACGACATCGTCGTGGTGTCGGGTCCGCTGCCGGTGGACGAGCTCAACAAATGCCTGTGGGTCAGCGGTTACGTGCGTCGCATGTTTTCTCGCTTGGCCACCCTGCCCCACGGCAAGCTGAAGCGCCCGGCAGAGCCATTTCGCAAGGCCGCCTGAGCCCAAGGCCTTCAACACCCTATACCGCTGGAGACAGCGCAAAAAAGGAGCCACGCGGCTCCTTTTTCATTGGGCAGCACCGCTCCCGTTGTGCCGCTCCCGTTGTGCCGCTCCCGTTGTGCCGCGCCAGAGGGCGCGCCCTGCGGCCGGAGCCTGGAGGCCTTCAGGCCCCGCGAGTCGCAACACGCCTCAGGCGGAAATCGCCGCAATCAGCCGTCAGTCTTCACCGTCCATGTCACCGTCCAGCTCTTGCGCATGCTTGACGATCGTCACCGGCACGGTACTGGCTCGCGCCACTTCTTGCGACACCGAGCCCAGCAGCGCGCTGCTGAGCGCACCGTGCCCTTTCGCGCCAATGATCACCATGTCTGCGCCATTGCGCTCGGCCATGTCCACCAGCGTGTGCGCCGGGTCGCCCAGGCCAATGTCGGTCTCGTACTGCGCGCCGGCAGCCTCCAACAAAGCGCGGGCGGGCGCCAGCAGGTGTTCTCCCGCCTCCACACTCGCCGCTGCGATCAAGTCGGGGTCGCGGCTGGTGACCAGTTCATACAGCGAGGCAGCCTCCTGCACATGGGCAAGCACCACGGTGGCGCGCAGCCCCTGCTGCAGCAAATGCAGTGCGTGCTGCACACCATCGAGCGACAACTCCGAACCGTCCACGGCCACCAGAATCTTGAGCATGCTATTCTCCTTGTGCGTTGCTGAAAGCTCAGTGTAGTCACCCCCTGCTGCATGCCACTGGACCTTGCGCAAATGTCCAGCGGAAACAGGGGGGCGCAGTGTCTGGGACAATCCCGCCCATGCTTCAGTTCGACCTCCTCAAGACCGACCCCTCCAGCCACGCACGGCGCGGCCAGCTCACGCTCAACCACGGCGTAGTGCAGACCCCCATCTTCATGCCCGTGGGCACCTACGGCACCGTCAAGGGCGTGATGCCGCAAAGCCTGCACGACATGGGCGCGCAGATCATCCTGGGCAACACCTTTCACCTGTGGATGCGCCCGGGGCTTGACGTAATGCAGAGCTTTGGCGGCCTGCACGGGTTTGAAAAATGGGACAAGCCCATCCTTACCGACTCGGGCGGCTTTCAGGTGTGGAGCCTGGGCGCCATGCGCAAGATCACCGAAGAAGGCGTGACCTTTGCCAGCCCCGTCAACGGCGACAAGCTCTTCATGTCGCCCGAGGTGAGCATGCAGATCCAGACCACGCTCAGCTCCGACATCGTGATGCAGCTCGACGAGTGCACGCCGTACGAAACCAAGGGCCACCTCACCACCGAGGCCGAGGCGCGCAAATCCATGGAGATGAGCCTGCGCTGGGCCAAGCGCTCGCGCGACGAGTTCCAGCGGCTTCAGAACCCCAACGCGCTGTTCGGCATCGTGCAGGGCGGCATGTACAAGAACCTGCGCCAGGAGTCGCTGGAAGCGCTGGTCGAGATGGACTTCCCCGGCTACGCCGTGGGCGGCGTGAGCGTGGGCGAGCCCAAGGACGAGATGCTGGACATCATGGCCCACACGCCGCACCGCCTGCCCGCCCACAAGCCCCGCTACCTGATGGGCGTAGGCACACCCGAAGACTTGGTTGAAGGCGTGGCCCAGGGCGTGGACATGTTTGACTGCGTGATGCCCACCCGCAATGCGCGCAACGGTACGCTGTTCACCCGCTATGGCGACCTCAAGATCCGCAACGCGCGCCACAAGGCCGACCACCAGCCGCTGGATACCAGCTGCACCTGCCACGCCTGCGCCGGCAAGGACGGCGTGGCGTGGGACCAGGGCGGGCGCGGCGGCTTCTCGCGTGCCTACCTGCACCATCTGGACCGCTGCGGCGAAATGCTGGGCCCGATGCTCACCACCGTGCACAACCTGCACTACTACCTGAACCTGATGCGCGAAGTGCGCGAGGCGCTGGACGCGGGCACGTTCAGCCAGTTCCGCGCGCAGTTCAAGGCGGACCGGGCTCGGGGCGTGTAAGCCCGGCATCGGGTTTAGAGCGGGTCACAAAACTCCCTGGCGTTGTTGGTCCGCCTTGTCGTACTGCTCGAAGTGCTACGGGGGACCGCCTACCCAGGGCCGCTTCGCTGGGTTTTGTGAGCCGCTCTGATACCAGACCTTCTCCCGGCCCTGAGGGGTCCGCAATCCCCCTGGGCAGCAATGCCCAGCCCCCGAAACCATAATGCGGCTGCTGGAGTTCACCCACTGGAGCACGCCGCTGTGAATGTTTCGCCCCCTCCCATCCCCACCGCCATGCATGTGCTGGTCACCGGCGGCACCGGTTTCATCGGCACCGCGTTGGTTCAGCAGCTGCTGGCCGCCGGCCACAGCGTCACGGTGCTCAGCCGCAAGCCCGCCAGCGCCCAGGCCTTGTTCCAAGGGCGCGTTCAGGCGGTGCGCAGTGCCAACGACCTGCCTTCCGATGCACGCTTTGATGCCATCGTGAACCTGGCAGGCGCCCCCGTGGTGGGCCCGCCGTGGACGGCTGGGCGGCGGCAGGTGCTGCTGGACAGCCGCGTGGGCGTGACTGAATCCTTGCTGGCCTGGCTGCAACGCGCCAACCACCGCCCGGCGGTGTGGGTGCAGGCCTCGGCCATCGGCTTTTACGGCGTGCGCCCCCCGCACGAAGTGCTGACCGAGACCAGTGCCGCAGGCGGTGGCTTCATGTCCGAACTGTGCGTGCGCTGGGAAGCGGCTGCAGCGAAGGCTCAGACCCTGGGCGTGCGCCAGGTGGTGCTGCGCCTGGGCGTGGTGCTGGGCCCCGGCGGCGCGCTGCCGCCGCTGCTGCTGCCCATTCGCCTGGGCATAGGTGGACGCATGGGCAGTGGCCAGCAGGTGATGAGCTGGATCCACCGCGACGATGTGCTGGCGCTCATCCACGCAGCGCTGCGCGACCCGCAGATGCACGGCATCTACAACGCCACCGCCCCCGAGACCATTGCACAGGCCACCTTTGTGGGCACCGCCGGCAAGCTACTGCACCGCCCCGTGTGGCTGCCGGTGCCCGCCGCGCCCCTGCGCTGGGCCATGGGCGAAATGGCCCAGTTGTTTGTAGACGGGCAAAACGTGGTGCCTGCGCGGCTGCAGCAGCAGGGCTTTGCCTTCAAGTACCCCACGCTGGAGCAGGCGCTGCGCGATCTGGTGTAGCGCATGGGCCCTGGCTTGCTATGCAAAACATAGCTACTGGCGCTTATCCAGACTGCCCTAGAGGCCATTTTGATCTAAACAGCGCACGCTGGCTGCGCGCTGCGTTCATGCGGCCTTGCATTCAGCCAGATCAACGGGCGAGCAGCCGCAGACCAGGCGAACCGACGACGCAACACGGCTAAGAGCGGCTAACAAAACTATTCTGGCGTCGTTGCCGCGTCTTGTCGTACTACGCGTACTGCCTGCGACGCGGCGCCTAGCCAGAACCGCTTCGCTGAGTTTTGTTAGCCGCTCTAAAGGCACACCCGTATCAGAGAGCCCCGAGCACCTGGGCCTGCAGCACGCGGCACTGGCTCGCGGGCGCAGGCAGTTCTGCACTGCGGTGGCTGGAGCCATCACGCAGCACCACGCGCAGATAACAGGGCCGGCCAGGCTTGCCCCAGCCTACCAGCACGGTCTGCACTTGGTCTCGAGGCACGCGCACCGGCAGTTGCCAAGAGCCGGCGTAGCGCAGCTCCAGCCCCGCCTCATTCACCTGCAATTGCACGAACCGGCCCCAAGTGCTGACATACACCGTGCCCACGGCCAGACACAGGGCCAGCGCGTACCCCACAGCCACCCAGCGCAAGCGCAGCGGCGTGGCCAAATGGCGGCCCCCTGCGTAGGCCGCGATGGCCATGGCCGACACGGCGAACACCATGGCGGTCAAGCCCGTGCCGAAGCCTTCCTGCACCTGCGCTGCCGTGGCAAATTCCATGTTCATGGCGAAGGTTCCCGCCGCACACGGTGCAAAGGAGTCAGCCAATCACTATATTTTTCATAGCTGTCAGCGCTTATCCCCCTTGGGCTTACATCGCTTTTGACCCTCAAACTAGCCCTGGTTCGCACGGTGTGCGCCGTCACCTCGTCAGGCCTCGCTGGCCAGGCGCAGCTTGGCGCTGGTGCCACAGGCGTGGCAAAAGTGGGCGAAGGCGCTCTTGCGGGTGCTGCACTGGCCGCATCGGTCAAACAGGCCAATGCCGCAGTGGGGGCAGAAGTCGATGGTTTCGTTCTTCAGGTCCACCGGGCGCTCGCAGCCGGGGCACACGTTCTTGGCCAGGCGGGCCAGGGCCACGTCGTAGCTGAGTTCTTCGCGGCGCTGGGCATCGGGCATGGCTTCGGCCAGCTTCTGGCGCTCCAGGTAGCGGTTGAGCGCCACGATGGCATAGCGCCCCACCAGCACCGTGATGCCAATGCCCACCACATAGCGCACGTAGCCACCGTAGCTGGGCAGGTAGGGCACCAGCTCAACGAAAAAGGCAAACAGCGCAAAGAAGATGAAGCCCCACACAAACGGCCAGTAGGTACTTTTGCGCTTTTTGGCAAACAGCCAACCCGCAGCCACGAGCAGCGGCAGGGTGAGCGCCAGGCGGTACAGGAACACGCGCAGCTCCAGCTTGCGGCGCTCCTGGCGCAGGCGCTCGTAGCCATCGGCCTCCAGGTCATTCAGCTGTTTTTGCGTGGCCGTCGCCGTCTGGCGAGCGTCCAGCGCGGCCTGCTGCTGGGCCTCTACGGCGCGCAAGGCCTGGCGTTCCGCTTGCTTGAGCAGATCGAGCTTGCGCGTGCGCTCCAGCACCTCGGGGTCGTGGTCGGCCCGCTCGGTCACGCGGCGGGTGGCCAGCCAGTTGTTGAAGGTTTCACGCTCGGCCTGGTTGTCGCTCATGGCCTTGCGGTGCTGCAGCTGCGCTTGTTCCAGCGCGGTCTGCGCGTCCTGCTCGGCATCGCGCTGGGCCCGGATGGTGTCGCGCAGCGCGCGGGCCTGGGCCTTGTCCAGAAAATCATCGACCTGCAGCGGGCGCTCCACCTTGGGCAAATCGCCCACGATGGTGCCGCCCAGGCCAATCAAAAAGCTGGCGAACACCACCGCCACCAGCCACAAGCCACGCCGGAACCACTTCTCCGACAAACGCAAGGCTTTGCTCATTGTTGCTTCTCCCGTTGATGGTTGCTATTTTTTTCATAGCTTATAGCGCTTGATGGATAAGCGCTAGGGATGTCCTGCACAACCCTCGCGAGGCGGTGGTAGTGCGGATCGGGATGGAGCGCAAGGCGTCTTTTTGCAGCCAATAGCCACGCTATTGGCAAGAAAGCCACGCAGCGAACCGCCCGAGCCCGCGCGGCCACAGACCGCAGGGAGTTGTGCAGGATATCCCTCCAGCCACTTTTCGCTCAATTACTGTTTGGGCAGCACCGTGAAAGGCGCCGCCGCCAGTTGGGTGCGCTGCATCCAGGCTAGCACCGAATCCACCGTCACGGTCTCGATGCGGTCCGAATAGCGCTTGTCGCTGGGGTGGTCGTCAAACGCGATGTTGGCAGACCCCACGCGCCCGCCCAGCCGGGTCAGCGGCCCCAGCCGCAGGGTGGTGGGCTCGTAGCCCTTGAACCGCAGCCAGGCCTGGGCCTGCTCGCGGGTGCGTATGGTGGCGGGCTCCATGGCGGCAGCCAAGATTTCCAGCGCCCACTGGTTGGACTGCTGGTACTTCTGCCCCCACACGTAGCTGACCATGCTGTAGTGCGGCGTGTGCAGCGCCTTGGCCCGCACGTTGTCTGCCAGCACGGGCCACAGCTGCGCCTGCACGGCGGCGCTGGGCACGGCCACCACGGCCTCGAAGCGCCACAGGTCGTCCAGAAAAAATTCACCCAGCCCCTGCCGGTACACATGGCCCAGGGCCGTGCCGCAGTCGTTGAGCTTGTGCGTCACGCGCCACGGGCCTTCGGGCGTTTTGTAGGCCCAGCCCAGGTGCGAGTAGCGCAGGCCGTACTTGCCCAGGTCTTGCCCGGCCCGGCCGATCAGCACCACCTTGGCGCCGCTGCGCGCGTGCTCGGCGTCCAGCGCCTGCGAGGTCTGCGCGGCCAGTGCCATGCCGCGCTCCACCACCTGGGGCGACACAGGCTTGCGCGCATCGCAGGCGCGGCCCGCATGGGCCTGGGGCGCAGCCCACAGCGCAGCCGCGGCCACCAGGGCCACCCCCACCACCACGGGCCAACGGGTGCGGCGCGCCGGAGCCAACAAAACGGGTTTCACAAACATGGTCATACCCCCTGGTTCACAAGCGTTCGTTATGCAGCAGCGCTCGACCCAGGGTATTGGGCACAAAGGCCAAGGCCTCACCCGCCACCGACAGAATCACCCCGGTGCCAATCACGCTGCAGGTCACTGCCGTGCCCACGGCGTGGACCGACGCACCCACACCGCGCCCGGCCACTTCCACGCTCACCTGCGCGCCATCCGACGCGCGCTCGAGCAGGTAGACGGTGCCTATGGCCGAGCCTTCCACCGCTTTCACCATCAATACCGCGCCCGTGGCCGACAACGCCACCGGCAGGGCGACGGCGGCACCAGCCACCGCTGAGCCGGCACCCACGACACCCACCACCGAGGCCACTGGCAACAGCGACAGCACGGCGGACGCCTCACTTTGTGCGTGGGCCGGCGCTGCGGCCAGCGAACCCAGCATGCCAGCGGCGACCAACGCGGCAGCCACGGCCTTATTGAGAGATGGAATACGCATGGATCACTCCTTCGAAATCAAAGACAGAAAAATGGGGGCGTGCCGCGCGCGGTACGGTCTTGCGCCGCCCGCTGCCGCCTGCTGCCTGCTGCTGTGCAGGTGAACAGGCTCCACCGAGACGCGAGCTTCAGTCAGCGTTTTGCGTTGCCACGTGGGCCGCTTCGCGCCGGCCTTGCAGGCGTGCTTCCACCAGGTCGGCCTCGTAGCGGTCGCGCAGCATCTTGGCCAGGGTGAACGCCGAGGTGATGAGGTACAGCCAGCTCACGCCGAGAAACGCCTTGTAGGTGACGTTGATCTCCATGCCCATGAGGCCCCAGCCCGTAAGGCCCATGGCCACGGCAAAGCCACCCCATACCACCAGCTTCCACAGCGGCGTATCACCTGCACCGCGCCGGGCTCCCTGGTTGTCGCGCACAAATTTGGACAGCATGAACGTGGCCGAAAGGCAGAACACGTAGCCCATCACCATGAACACTTTTTCCAGATCTGCGCCCGGCAACCAGGCCAGCCCCACTGCGCACAGGAACACCGCGATGCCAAAGGAGATCCAGACCTGCATTTGCCATGCACGGGTGTCACGCTGAACAAAGATGGGAGAAACAGACATTGCGTTGGAGCCCGCAGGGGGCTTTGGTTGAACACGGACCGCATCGTGCCGCGGGGCCCTGGGCCTGTACGCATCGGACCGGCACAGTTTCTGGTTTTGGGCCAAAAAGTACCGTTTTTCGATACTTTCTAGCCATACCCGCCCCTTCAACCGCCCTTGCTCTGCGCATCGCGCGTACGTGACAGCGCGCCCCCAAAGCTGCTTGGACAATGCCCTCACCAATCCCTTTGCCCCGCTGCAAAAGGCCGCGCCGACCAGGCCTCTGTTATTTGAACCACAGCACCATGAACAAACCTTTTGACCTCGTCGTCCACGGCGCCACCGGCTTCACGGGCCGGCTGGTGGTGGAATACCTCTTGCAACGCTACCCCGCAGGCAGCGGCGTGCGCTGGGCCATGGGCGGCCGCAATGCCGACAAGCTCGCCGCCGTGCGGGATGAGCTGGGCGCACCGGCCGACACCCCCCTGGTGGTGACAGACACCACCAACCCCGCCAGCCTGCAGGCGCTGATGAATGCCACGCGCCTGGTGCTGACCACCGTGGGCCCGTACCAGCTCTACGGCAACGAGCTGGTGGCCGCCTGCGCCGCCAGCGGTGTGGACTATGTGGACCTGTGCGGCGAACCCGCCTGGATGCGCCAGATGATCGACGCCCACGAAGCCACCGCCCAAGCCAGCGGCGCGCGCATCGTGTTCTCGTGCGGGTTTGACTCCATCCCATTCGACCTGGGCGTGTTCCTGCTGCAAAAGGAGTTCCGCCACCGCTTTGGCCACCCGGCACCCCGCGTGCGCGGCCGGGTGCGCAAGATGAAGGGCACCTTCTCAGGCGGCACGGCCGCCAGCCTCAAGGCCACCATGGCCGCAGCTGCCACCCAGCCCGGCGTGCTGGACCTGCTGAAAAACCCCTTCTCGCTGACGCCCGGCTTTGAAGGCCCGCGCCAGCCTTCGGGCCACAAGCCGATGGTGGAAGAAGCCCTGGGCGATGGGGTGTGGGTCGCGCCGTTCGTGATGGCGGCCATCAACACGCGCAATGTGCACCGCTCCAATTTCTTGCTGCAGCACGCTTACGGAGCCGACTTTGTGTACGACGAAATGCTGGTCACCGGTCCGGGCGAGAAAGGTGAAGCCATTGCCAACGCGGTGGCGGGCGACAAGTCGCTCGGCTCCGACAAAGGCCCCCAACCCGGCGAGGGCCCCTCGCGCGAGGAACGCGAAAACGGTTTTTACGACCTGCTGTTCCTGGGCACCGACGCTGCGGGCCACAGCCTGCGCGTGGGCGTGAAGGGTGACCGGGACCCGGGCTACGGGTCGACCTCCAAGATGATCACCGAGGCCGCCCTGTGCCTGCTGCAAGACGCCACGGAAACACCCGGCGGCATCTGGACCACGGCGCCCGCGATGGGTGACCACCTGATCGCGCGGCTGCAGGCCCACGCCGGGTTGAGCTTTGCGATGGAAGAAGGCTGAAGCTAACACCACCGTAGCCACGCTTGCTGCACCGTGCGCGGCATGCTGCGCAACAGGTCCGTTTCTGATTGATCCGTGGCCGGCGCGCAGTAGCCGTGGCGAGGGCTGCCGCGGACAATGCATGCTTGTCCTGCCGCTCCATGCTCTGCCATGAATACCTCCTTGCGCCCCCGCGACCTTGCCCTGGCTCTCCTCGTCATTGTGGTGTGGGGCCTGAACTTTGCCGTGATCAAGGTGGGTGTGACCGACATCCCGCCCATGCTGCTGGGCGCGCTGCGCTACCTGTTGGCAGCCTTCCCGGCGCTGCTGTTTGTACGCCCGCCCAAGGTACCGCTGCGGCTGTACCTGCTGTACGGCATGACCATGGCCGTGGGCCAGTTCGCGCTGCTGTTCACCGCTATCCACATCGGCATGCCGTCAGGACTGGCGTCGCTGGTGCTGCAGGCGCAGTCGTTCTTCACGCTGCTGCTGGCCGCATGGTGGCTGCGCGAGAGCTGGCACGGCAACCAGGTGGCGGGACTGGCGCTGGCCGCCGGGGGGCTGGTGCTGATTGGCAGCGCGCACGGGGCGTCCATGCCACTGACGGGCTTTGCCCTCACCGTGTTGGCAGCAGCGATGTGGGGCTGCGGCAACATCGTCACGCGTGCGGTGGGGCGTCACGGGCCCATGAACCAGTTCGCGTTCATCGTGTGGTCTAGCCTGGTGGCGCCGCTGCCGTTCGTGCTGCTCTCGCTGTGGATCGACGGGCCCGGCGCCGTACTGGCTGCCGTGCAGCATCTCTCGCTCAAATCCATGGCCGCCGTGGCGTACATCGCGTGGATTTCGACCCTGCTGGGCTTTGGCCTGTGGACCTACCTCATGTCGCGCTACCCCGTGAATCGCGTGGCACCTTTCACGCTGCTGGTGCCGGTGGTGGGGCTCACCACGGGCTGGCTGGTATTTGGCGAGGCGCTGCAGCGGGTGCACTTTGCGGGCGCAGGGTTGCTGATGGCGGGGCTGGTAGTGAACGTGTTCGGCGGGCCGGCATGGGCACGGCTCAAAGGCCGCATGCGCCCCGGTGGCGCTTGACGATCACACCGCCAGCGGCAGCTCGGTGGTGGACAGCACGTTGCGCAGCACCATGAACGAACGCACCTGGCGCACGCCCGGCAGGTACAGCAGCTGCTCGGCGTGCAGGCGGTTGAAGCTGTCGTTGTCGCGCGTGCGCACCAGCATGAAGTAGTCGAACTCGCCGGTGACTACATGGCATTCCATGCAGCCCGAGACCTTGGCGGCCGCCTTTTCAAACGCGGCGAATGACTCGGGCGTGGAGCGGTCCAGCACCACGCCGATCATCACCAGCATGCCCGCGCCCACGGCATGGGGGTTGAGCAGCGCCACCACCTTGTCGATGAGCCCCAGCCGCTTGAGCCGCTCAACGCGGCGCAGGCAGGCGGGCGGGCTCAAATGCACCTTTTCGGCCAGCGCCACGTTGGACAGCGAGGCATCGCGCTGCAGCTGGCGCAAGATGGCTTTGTCGGTGCGGTCCAGCTGTGCCGATACATCGGCGGGCGGCGCACTCTTGCTACGAACTTTTGTTGCACACATCGTTCATTTCACAAAATTTTTATGGAATATTTTGAAATTTTGATAATCAAACATCCGAAATCGCATTGAATTTCACAACCATTTGATTTCCGCATTTTCCTACGATGAAGGCACTGCAAGCGCGCTTGCATTTCGCTTTTTCTCCCCCTGCCTTCACCGACTGGAAAACGCCATGAACCTGCAGAAATTTCCCCGCTACCCGCTGACCTTCGGCCCCTCGCCCATCACGCCGCTGCCGCGCCTGTCAGCCCATCTGGGCGGCAAGGTGCACCTGTATGCCAAGCGCGAGGACTGCAATAGCGGCCTGGCCTTTGGCGGCAACAAGACGCGCAAGCTCGAATACCTGATCCCCGAGGCGATTGCGGGCGGCTACGACACGCTGGTGTCCATCGGCGGCATCCAGTCCAACCAGACCCGGCAGGTGGCCGCGGCGGCCGCACACCTGGGCATGAAGTGCGTGCTGGTGCAGGAGAACTGGGTGAACTACTCCGACGCCGTGTACGACCGCGTGGGCAACATCGAGATGAGCCGCATCATGGGCGCCGATGTGCGACTGGATGCTGCGGGCTTTGACATCGGCATCCGCCCCAGCTGGGAGCAGGCCATGGATGACGTGAAGAAAGCGGGCGGCAAGCCCTTCCCGATTCCCGCCGGTTGTTCTGAGCACCCCTACGGCGGCCTGGGCTTCGTGGGCTTTGCCGAAGAAGTGCGCCAGCAAGAAAAAGAGCTGGGCTTCCAGTTCGACTACATCGTCGTGTGCTCGGTCACGGGCAGCACGCAGGCGGGCATGGTGGTGGGCTTTGCGGCCGACGGCCGCGCGCGCAAGGTGATCGGCATCGACGCCTCGGCCAAGCCCGAGAAGACGCATGCCCAGGTGCTGCGCATCGCACAGAACACGGCCAAGCTGGTAGAGCTGGGCCAGGAGATCACGGCTGAAGACGTGGTTCTGGACACGCGCTACGGCGGCCCCGAGTACGGTCTGCCCAATGAAGGCACGCTTGAAGCCATTCGCCTGTGCGCGCGGCAAGAGGGCATGCTCACGGACCCGGTGTATGAAGGCAAGTCCATGCACGGCATGATCGATAGGGTGCGCCGTGGCGAATTCCCCGAAGGCTCTCGCGTGCTGTATGCGCACCTGGGAGGGGTGCCGGCGCTCAACGCCTACAGCTTTCTTTTTCGCAACGGCTGATGACACCGCTGCGGCCGGTGATGCCATGGCGCGCATCACCGGGCTGTCATTGATTTGAAGCGGCCCATCCAACGCCGCAGGCTTGGTTAGGCTGGAGCGGTCAGGCCTGCAGCAGCTGGGCCACGCGCCCGCGCAGCGGCTCGGGCTGCACCTCGCTCGCGGCCACGGGGGCGCCCACGTTCAGGCCCACGCGGCTGAAGATGCCGCGGCGGAAGGGGCGCACCATGGCCGTGCCGCGCTCGATGCGGCTGAAGTATGAGCCCCACAGGTTGGTGAGCGCCATGGGCACCACGGGCACATGGATGCCGTCGGCCTGGGCGCGTTCGATGATCTTCATGATGCCGCCCTTGAAGGGCTGCAATTCACCATCCTTGGTGATGCCGCCTTCGGGGAAGATGGCCAGCAGATCACCTTCGCGCAGCACCTGGGCGGCGCGCTCGAAAGCAGCTTCGTAGGTGGCGGGGTCTTCCTTCTGCGGCGCCACCGGAATGGCCTTGGCCAGACGGAATAGCCAGCCCAGCACCGGCACGCGGAAGATGCGGTGGTCCATCAGGAAGTAGATGGGCCGGGGGCTGGCGGCCATGAGCAGCACGGCATCGACAAAGCTCACATGGTTGCACGCCAGAATGGCCGCGCCGGTGGACGGGATGTGCTCGTCACCCCGCACCTTGAAGCGGTAGATGAAGCGCGACATCACCCAGGCCACAAAGCGCAGCAGGTATTCGGGTACCAGCAGGAAGATGTAGGCCGCCACCACAGCATTGGCAATGCCGGTGAACAGGAAGACTTGCGGCACCGTGAAGCCAGCACCCAGCAAGGCCCCGGCGATGACGGAGCTGCCGATCATGAACAGCGCGTTCAGGATGTTGTTGGCCGCGATGATGCGGGCGCGGTGCGTGGGCTGGCTGCGCATCTGGATCAAGGCGTACATGGGCACGCTGTACAGCCCGGCAAACAGGCTCAGCAGTGCCAGGTCCAGCAGCACACGCCAGTGCTGGGGCTGGGCGAGGAAGGCGGCGGCTCCCATCATCTCGGCAGCAGGCAGGCTGCGGGTGGCGAAGTAAAGATCTACCGCAAACACGCTCATGCCGATCGCGCCTAGGGGCACCAAGCCGATTTCGACATGGCGGCGCGACAGCACCTCGCACAGCAGCGAGCCCACGCCAATGCCCACCGAGAACACCACCAACAGCAGCGAGGCCACTTGCTCGTTGCCGTGCAGCACCTCTTTGGCCAGGGCCGGAAACTGCGACAGGAACACAGCCCCGAAAAACCACATCCAGCTGATGCCCAGCAGCGAGCGGAACACCACCACGTTGCCATGCGCCAGCTTGAGGTTGCGCCAGGTTTCGGTGAAGGGGTTCCAGTTGATGACGAGGTGGGGATCGGTGGCTGGTGCGGAAGGAATGAACTGCGCCACCAGACGCCCCACCACGGCCAAAGCCACGCAGCCCACAGCCACCGCAGTGTGGCCAATGCCAGGAAGGGCCACCAGCAGCCCACCGGCCACCTGGCCCAGCAAGATGGCCACGAAGGTACCCATCTCGACCATGCCGTTGCCGCCTGTTAGCTCGCGCTCGTTCAGCACCTGGGGCATGTAGGCAAACTTGACCGGGCCAAACAGCGTGGAATGCAGCCCCATGAGGAAGGTGCACAGCAGCAGCATCGGCACATGGTTGGCCACAAAGCCCCAGGCTGCCAGCGCCATGATGGCGATCTCCAGGTTCTTCACGAACCGGATCATTCGCGTCTTGTCGTACTTGTCGGTGAGCTGGCCCGAGGTGGCCGAAAACAGCAGGAACGGCAAGATGAACAGCGCGCCAATTACCAGCCCCGCCATGGCAGGCGGCAGCCAGGACACGCTGAGCTGGTAAGTCACCATCACGGTGAAAGCGAACTTGAACAGATTGTCGTTGGCGGCGCCAGAGAACTGCGTCCAGAAAAACGGGGCAAAGCGGCGCTGGCGCAGCAGGGCAAACTGGTTGGGCTCTTCGTGGGCTGGGTGGGCCAGGTGCGCTGGCTGCGCGGCAGGCTGCCCGTGCTGGGGGGTCATGCGGTTCTCTCCTCTTGGCGTTGTTGTGCGGTGGGATGCTGCATCACGCCCCACGTTGGCCGCCATTCTGCATGGCGCGGCCCGGCACCGGGGCTGCGATCTAAGAACCTATTCAATATCTTTTTGGAGTTGCACAAGTGCCTTGCCGGGATGGGCTGCTAGGCGCAGCGCGCAGCCAATAGCCCGTGCTATTGGCAAGCGGTGGAACAACGCAGACCGCCCGGCAAGGCACTTGCCCGAAGGGTTGGAGTGAAATCGGGCGATTGGACGCCTCGGCTGCTTGCATGGGCACCAGCCCATGCGGCGCACCCGAAGCATCCACTCATCCCGATTGCACTCCAATGCAATCTCCAAAAAGATATTGAACAGGTTCTAACAGCTGTGGTGCAAGCGCGCCATGGCAAACAGCACCGGCAGGGCAGCCCCGGCGGCCATCAGGTGCTTGAGCGTGTGGCCCGACACCCATTGCCCCGTGGCTTCGAACACTGCGTGGTCGGCCAGCTCAAAGGCTTTGGCAACGGCATACCAGGCGATCACCGCACCCCACTGCACCACAAGGGCACCATGGCGGTGGGGCATGCACGCCAGAGCCAGCACCGCCAGCAGGCCGCCAAACTGCACCACCGCCCAGGGCAGCAGGTTGCCCGTGTGGGCCCATGCCACCACGGCAGCCGGCCCAGCTACCAGCAGGCAGAGGGCCGTAGCCACGCCGGCCCGGGGGCTTATACGCCCCACCACCGCCAGGCCCAGCAGACCGGCAAAGGCCACTGCCATGCCCAGGCGGTCCCACAGCAGGCCGGCGTCATCGGGCTGCCAGTGGTACCAGCCCGAGCCGACCGCCGTGAGCACCAGGCCGCCAAAGAACAGCGCTGCCGTGGCGCGCGTGGCCAGGCACAGCCGCAACGCGCCCAGGCGGCGCAACCACACCAGGCCCCACATCCCTGCCACGGCAAAGGGCAGGTTACTCAGCACGTCCAGTGCGCAGGGCAGGCCCCGCCAACCGCGCTGGTCGGCAAAGTGGTGCTGGTGCGCGCTGGCGGGCAAAAACGGGCCCCAGAAAACGAAGACCAGCAGCGTGGCCGCCGCCGCCAGCAGAGCCCATTCGGCCGGCTGCGGCGGCAGCCAGCGGCGAGAAAAAGTTTGCAAGGGGTGGACAGCATTCATGGCAGGGAGCCCTCCTGGGGCGGCAACACAAGGTGCAGCGCAGTGTGCGAACACAGGTGGTCTTTTCCCTGAAAAAGTCGCTTGCAGGGCTACCCAGGCCACCGCGGGTATCCATAATCGATACCAAGGAGCCCCCATGAGCACAACCGCCGACTTGGTGATCGCCCTGAAAAAGGAACTGAAGAACGCGCAGATGACCTACGCCGACCTGGCGCAGGCGCTGGGCATGGCCGAGTCCAGCGTCAAGCGCATGCTGGCCAAGGGCGACATGCCGCTGTCGCGCATCGACGCCATCTGCCGCGCGCTGGCGCTGGACTTTGCCGACCTGGCCCGCCGTGTGGCCGATGAGCAGCCGCTGCTCAAGGAGCTGACGCAGGAGCAGGAAAAGGCCGTGGTGGCCGACAAGAAGCTGCTGCTGATGGCGATCTGCGTGCTGAGCCAGTGGACGCTGGAGCAGGTGGTGGCCACCTACCGGCTGACCGAGGCCGAGGGCATCAAGTACCTGGCGCAGCTGGACCGCATCGGCATCATTGAACTGCGGCCGCTGAACCGCTACCGGCTCAAGCTGGCCAAGACCTTCCGCTGGCGCCCGCACGGGCCGGTGATGCACTACTTTCGCGACAACGCGCTGCTGGACTACTTTGCCGGGGGCTTCGACGGCCCCGGTGAAGGCGTGCTGCTGGTGCACGGCTCCATCAGCCGAGCGCTGGCCCCGGCTTTTCAGGAACGCATGCAGCGCGTGGCGCAAGACTTTGCGCAACAGCACCTGGCCGACCAGAAGCTGCCTTTGCAGGAGCGCGAGGGCTACACCGTGCTGCTGGCCATGCGCAGTTGGGAGTTCGAGGCATTTGCCAACATGCGCCGCGCTGGCGCATAGAGGCGCCCGGCAGATGAGCCGCGGCAACAGCCTTGCGCGCATGGCTCTGGCAATTTCCTATCAACTATTGTTTTTATAGCAACATGCGCTTTAACGGCGGGCGCCTGAGCCCATCTGCGCCTCAACCACAGACCGCGCATACCGCCACACATTCCGTCACAACACTTCGCAAGCCGGCTACACGCCCTTGACGCAAGGGCACCACGATCAAGGCTCCGGTTTCAACGAACCCCTTGTGAAGGAGCACACCATGCCACACCAGGCACATCCCATGCGCACCCTGCGCCGCCATCTGTCAGTCGCAGGGCTGGCACTCCTGGGCCTGTGCGCCCTGTCGGCCGCGCACGCCGGGCCACAGGGCACGGCCGTTGTCGTGCACGCCGGCAACGTGCATGTGCAGTACACCCAGGCGCCGCCACCCCTGCGCCATGAGGCCACGCCCCGGGCACGGCGTGGCATGGTGTGGGTGCCAGGGCATTGGGAGTGGCGGGGCCATCGGCACGTGTGGATGAGGGGCTACTGGACCCAGGCACGCCCGGGCTACCACTACCGCCCCGTGCAGTGGCAGGAACGGGGAGGCCGCTGGCACATGCAGCCCGGCCGGTGGGACCGCGACAGGGATGGGGTGCCCAACCGCTACGACCGAGACAAGGACGGCGACGGCGTGGCCAACCATCGCGACCGCGACCGGGATGGAGACGGGGTGCCCAACCGGCATGACCGCCGCCCTGACAACGCCGGGCGCTACTGAACAGGAGCGCGGCGCGGGTGCGGCGCGGAGCGGCAACGTTCGGTGCTTATCGGGCAGCGATCAAGCTGCTCACATGGACGCCGCCCGGCATCACACGCATTGCAGTTCTGCGCAGCCCACCCCGCCCAGCTTTGCCACCACCCGTGCTCCTGGGGCCACGAGCACGGTGCCGGTGCACGAGCCCGTGGTGATGCACTGGCCCGCGTACAGGCCGCCCAGGCTGTGTGCGCCTTCATTTGCCAGCCACACCAGCAGGCGCAGCGGATCACCCGCCGGGTTGCCCCAGGCGGCGCGCTGCACTGCCAGCGCACCGTTGACCCACAGGCTGACCGGCACGGTCAATGGCTGCAGGGCAGCGATATCGGTACATCCACTGCCCACCACCAGCGCACCATGGCAGGCTTGGTCGGCCAAGCGGCTCCATTCGCCCTGCACACCCCAGGCGGCGTAACGCGTGTCGCACACCTCGATGGCCGCGTGGACAGAGCGCACGGCAGCCAGCACCTCGGCCTCGGTATAGGGCTGTGCACGAGGAGGCAGGTCACAAGCCATTTCGTAGACCAGTTCGGCCTCCACCCCGATGACTGCATTGCCGCTCACCGGCACCTCTTGCACCTGCCCCGCAGCGCCTATCCACACAGAGTCTTGGGTGAGCGCTGCCCTGGCGGGCAATGCGCCAGGGCCCGATGCTCCCACCTTCCAGCCCGCGACCGGGCCGCGCGCGCGCACCACGGCGTCTTGCACGGCGTAGGCCTGGGCCGCATTCTGTGGCCGCAAGGCGGCGGGCAGATCCAGCGGGCGGGGCAACTGCCCCAAGCGGGCTTGGATCAGTACGGCTGCGCTGGCCAGCGCATCAAAAACAGACGGATCAATGGACATGGATCGGGGGAACGGGAAACGTGAAAATGTGGGAGCGGCTGGGCGATGCTTATCGAAAAAGACTGAACACCCGCCCGGGTCGCTCTGCATGGCAACGCAGCGGCCTGGTGGGCCGCTGGCCGGGGGCAGGTTGCGCACCTGCCCGACGTGTCAAGGCGCAGCACCCGTGGAATGCGCCACGAAGCGGGCAACGGCCTGCATGTCTTGTTCGGTCATTTTTTCGGCAAACGAGGGCATCGCACCGATGCCGTTGCGCAGCGCGTTGAGCACCCTGCCCGCAGTGGGCTTGATTTCGTCGAGCACCGGGCCGACCTGTCCTTGCGCCCCTGCCGCCTGCAAGGTGTGGCACACCGCGCACGCAGGCTGCACGGTCAGAAACAACTGCCGGCCGCGATCCAACTCTGCGGGTTCTGCCGCGCTGCAGGCGCCGACTGCAGTGGCCAACGCCACAGCAGCTGCGGTCTGCGCCCACAGCCGGCTTTTCACGAAGCGCGCCCGCACCTTACGCCACCGCAACGGTCACGGCGTGGTCCGCCCAACTGGCGTTGTTGTAGCCACCCACGTTTTCCTCCCGTTGCTCGGGCTGCACGTTGCCCGCAGTGTCGGTGGCGCGGCTGGCCAGCACATGGTTGCCAGCGCCCAGGCGCACCGGCAGCACAAACTGGCGCCAGGCAAACCGGCCCAGGTCTGGCCCGATCAGCTGGGCTGCCTGCCACGTCTTGCCACCGTCCACCGAGACCTCCACGCCCTTGATGCCGCGCGTGCCGCCAAAGGCGACACCGTGCACCTGCACCATGCCGGCCTTGAGCGGCCCTTGCTCGGGCAGGGGCCCGTTGATCCAGGACTTGACCGTCATCTCCCACACCGAGGGCTGGTCTGGACTGGCCTTGGCGCCGGGGGGTGTCATGCGGTAGCCGTGCTGCATGATGCGAGCTTGCGACTGTGCCTCGGTGAACGCCAGGCGCTTGATGTACTTGATGTTGTTCACGCCTTGGTAGCCCGGAACAATCAGCCGCAGTGGACCACCGTGCGCCAGTGAGAGCGGCTCGCCGTTCATCTCCCACGCCAGGATGGCATCTTCCATCGCCTGGATGGGCACCGAGCGTTCCACCAGCACCCTGAGCGGGTCCACACCCTCGGGCAGCTTCTCGCCGCCCGTGCCCGTCACGTAAGCCATGCCACCGGCCACGCCGCCCAGGGCCGCCACCACGTTGCGCACGGGCACACCGCTCCACACCACACAGCCGGCCGCGCCCACCGTCCACGGCGTGCCGCTGGGCTTGCTGGGGAAGAAACCGCGCCCGTTGCCCGAACACTGCAGCACCGTCGCCACCGTCTCCAGCCCCAGCGTCTTGAGTTCTGCCAGGGTGAGTTCACGAGGGTTCTTGACCCCTTCCACCCGCACCACCCAGGCGTTGCGGTCGTCCAGGATGGCGGCATCAGGCGCAGGCAGGTTGTTGCGCACGTACAGCTGGTTGGATGGCGTGACCACGCTGGTTCCAAACGTGCCGCGCCGTGTCTCCAGCGTGCCGCTGCTGTGCACGATCAGGGCGTTGCTGCTCTTCCAGCCCGCGTAGCCCGGCAGCGGCTTGGGCGCGGCAGTTGCTGGGGACTGGGCGTGGGCTGCCCCAGTCCAGCTGGCAAGGCCTGCGGCACTCAGCGCGGCAGCACTGGCTGCCAGCAGGTGACGACGCGGCAGGGTGGTCGGGTGATTCATGGGTGCACTCCTGTGAATGAAATGAACGTTACGCCGGGGTTCGCAAAAGGGCCTGTGCCAGCGGACACAGCACGCAAAGCCCCGCCATTCTGTAGGGCACCCCGCGCAATCGTGCACCGTGGGCGCTCGCACTTGTAAGCAACAGAAACAACGCCACACAAGTGTTGACAAAGTATCCCTTCGGCGCATATTTAACACTTGAGAAACAAATCCACCGCAATATCCGGGGCCCAGTGCCGCCGCGATGTGCCGCGGGCCTACAACAGGAGGAGGACCATGTACCAGAGCATCAGCAGTCGGCTTGTGTGGGGCGCGTTGTGGGTCAGCGCACTGGCGAGCGGCGCGGCGCAAGCGCAACTCACTGCCATCGTGGCGGTGGAGCCGACGGAGAAGAAGGCGGGGCACTCCATCTTGCGCAGTGCGTTGGAGGCGGGGCTGTCCAAAGCCAGCGGTCAGGCGGTCACCGTGACCACCACGGAAGACCTGGCCGATGTCATGCGCGCCACGCGCAGCGCGGGCTATGACATCTTCATCGGCCCGCCGCAGGTGGCCGCGTCGGCGCTGCAGCGCGGCTACGAGCTGGTGGGTTGCAGCCAAAAATCAGACCACTATGTGCTGGTGGGCCTGGGTCAGATCGAATCGGTGGGCGCACTGAAGGGCAAGCGCCTGTACCTGCCCCAGCAGGACTCGGTCTACAGCTACATGGGCCGCGGCATGCTGAACGAAGCAGGCCTCTCGTTCAAAGACCTCAAGAGCGTGCGGCACGAAAAGTACCCCCAGGCGGGGCTCAGCGCCCTGACCCTGGGCACCACCGATGCGACAGTGGTGCGCGCTGAAGAATGGACCCAGTGGTCCGCCACTTACCCCGGTGTGGCCAAGGTGCTGGCCACGTCGCGCCCCGTCCCCGGGGGCTTCAGCGCCGTGCTGCGCAAAGACCTGCCTGGCGATGTGCGCAACAAGCTTGCGCAGTGGCTCAGTACCGCTTCGGGCAACACGGGCCTGGCCCCTACCGGCCTTCGGCCTGAAGCGCAGGAATACCAGAAAGTGGCCGAGCTAGGGCTGTTCACGCCCAGCAGCCTGCCAGGCGTCAAGCGGGTGAGCGCCAAGGACTTGGTGCAGCTGCAGGGCCAGGGTGCGGTGGTGGTGGACACACGCACAGAAAAAGAATTCCGCGCCAAACGCATACGCGGAGCGGTATGGGCGGCGTACGGCGAAAAAAGCCTGAAGGATGTGGCCTTCAACCCAGAGCAGGACGACTTCAAGGCCTTGGAAACGCTGGACCGGAGCAAGCCCCTGGTCTTTTCCTGCAATGGGGCCGAGTGCTGGAAGTCCTACAAGGCCGCAAAGGTCGCTGCGGAAAAAGGCTTTCCCAACGTTTACTGGATGCGCGGCGGCCTGCCCGAGTGGGATGCCGAGGGCCTGCCTACCGATGGCGGTTGAAGCGCATCTCCAGCGTCGCCCCTCAACACCGCTCATGCGTCCGTGAAAACCGTGAGCACGCCGGTGTAGCCGTAGAGCTGCTGGTGCGCGATTTCGCCGCCGGCAAAAAAACCCACCAGCGGCACATCGCCCAGTGCGTGCCGCACGATCTGCAGCTCGGCACTGGGCCCACCAAAATGGGGCCCGCCGCGGCCCGAGCAGCTCACATAGATGGCGCCCCGGATGGTCCGTTCGGCCGCCGGTGCTGCGGGGCCGGAGGCGGTGCTGGTCCCTGGCGCCGGGGCTGCCGTGCTGCCGGCCTGGGCACCGCCCCCTGCTGCTGGCGCTGGCTCCATGTCCTGCGGCGAGAGCTCTTCACGTATTTCTGCGCAGATGCGCATCAGGTCTGCCCGCGCTGCGGCAACGTTGCGCTGGCAAAACGCCAGGTGCATGCCGGGCTGCACTTGGTCTGCCAGCGCCACACCGCGCCGTGCACCGTCCAGCCCCACGATGTGCCGCACCCGCGTGTCTGTGCCAAAGTGGCCGGTGCGTTGGCGCCCCATGGGCTGGGAGCCGGCATCCACCAGCCCTGCCAGTGTGGCTCGCACACGGCGCAAGGCGGGCTGGGGGTCACCATCCAACGTGACCTGCAGGGTGTCCAGCAGCACGTCCAGGGCTGGCTCATGGTCCAGCTCCAGCACCACGTTGTCATTGGCCGCCGTGATGGTGTGCAGCGCGCCCATGGGCTGGCAGCCCTGCGTTACGCGCGACAACAGTGGCACGCGGGGCCCGAAGGCAACGCCCGAGAGGCCCCCGTCAAACACCCCGGTGGCCGCCCCCTGCCCGGCCATGTTGCCGTTGCCCCCCACGGCAAACTGCACGTTGGCCGTGCGGCTGGCGCTCAAGCCGCCAAAGAGGTAGCCCGTCTCCGTGCGGCCAGCCATCTCCTGCAACAGCTCTGCCAGGTCGGGCGTGTGCCCGTCTGCATGGACCAAGGCCGTTTGTGCCACGAAGCCACTGGCCGGGTGGCGCGGCAGCGGCGCTACGCCCGAGAACACGCGGTACTGGTCTGGCGGTATGTCCAGCAGCATCACCGTGAGGGCCGGTTCGTCAAAATATTCGGCGTTGTTGGCGGATACGCCCACGCCCACGGTGCCGCTCCAATCGGTCACCTCGGGCAGCTCGCCCGCCAGGTGGTCCAGCAGTTCGCTCGCATCACTGGCGTAGTGGTCGGTGATGTACAGCAACCCCAGTGTGGGCGAGGCAGCGTAGGCGGGCAGCGCCATCTGGGCACGCAGCTGCGCCAGGACCAGCGCGGCTGCCATGCGCCACTGGGGATGGGTGGCGTGGCCAGTAGGAAAAAGAGTCATAGTGCGGCCACTTTAGCGCGCTTGGGCACTGACTCCCTCCCATTGCCCGCTTGACCACGCGGACATGCAGCGTTCGGCCTCCCTATGGCGGGGCGGCCGCCTTGCGCGCAGCCGGTCACCGGCTGCGCGACGCCTTTGGCACAGCCTTCTTCACGGTCTTCTTTGCAGCAGCCTTCTTCGCGGCTGGCTTGGCGGCTGGAGTGGCCTTGCCTGATGCACTGCGGCCCTTGCTGCCCTGGGCTGAGCCGGCGCGCTTGCCTGGCGCAGATTGGGCCGGCGCGGAGGTCCGCGGTGCGCCAGCAGAGCCCGAAGACGCCTTGCGTTGTGCCGCCGTGGGCGCAGCCGCCTGCGCTGCCCGGGCCACTTCCTGCAGGCTTTGCACCCCTTGAGCGGCCAGATGGCTGGCCATGTCGGTGGCCTTCTTCAAAGCGTCCTTCGCAAGGTGCTGTGTGGTGTCCAGTGCACTGCCATGGTGGGACGCATCCTTCAGTGCATTTGAGGCGATTTCTTGGAACTGGGTAGTCAGCGCTCCCCACCAGTGCAGCGGGTCTACCACGCCAGGTCTGCTGGGTGGCTCTGCCTTGGGGGCTTGGTCGGTGGATTCTTGCGAGGCAGCCGCGTCGGGGGCAGGGGCTGGTGCCGGAGCGGGCTGCGGCGGCACAGGCGCGGCTTGCGGTGCGGCTTGCGGTGCGGCAGAGCGGGCGGCGCCACTGAAAGCGTCCGCCGCTTTTTGCATGCCCTGCATCACTGCATCGCTGCCCTGAAACTTGAACGCACTGGCCACGTCCCCCATGCTCACGTTCATGCCCTTGAGGGTGGCCAGGGTCATCTTTTGCACTTCCAGCGCCTGGATGGTGGCGGCCAGCGCACGCGAGTTTTGCTCCAGCCAGAACTGCACGGCTTTGAGTTCGTCAATGCGTTTTTCCAGCTCTTCCACACTGAGGGTGGGCGCAACCCAGTGCGAGAGCTGCGGCATTTGCGGAATGCCGCTCGCTGCGCCCTTGGCCAGGCTTTGCAGGAAATCAAAGCCCGGGACGAATTTACCGAAACCGAAGTGGGATGTGTCGCTCATGGCCGCCTTGCTGAAAAAAGAAGGAAGGTAGGACCGTTTCAACGCCGTTGGTGGCCACGCGAGCGCTTGGCCAAAAACACCCTGAACCGGTCGCAAGGCAGCTTACTCCAACCCGCCGCCGCTGGCGATGGGGCAGCCCCGCGCCGGGCCGCCAACCCGGTTGGGCCGACCGCGCAGCCCGCGAGGCCCCGGCAGGTCAGTGCTTTTGCGCGCCGTGGCCATGGCCCGGGGCGCCAGCGCCTGCGGGGGCCCCTGGCGCCGTGGTGGCCACGGGCAGGTTCAGCTCTTGCGTGCTCTCAACGCCTTTCGCGTCCTTGAAAGTGAGTTTGACGGGAACGGTGGTGTCCTTGACCAGCGGGGCCTTCAAATCCAGCAGCATGATGTGGTAGCCGCCGGGCTTGAGCTCCACGGTCTTGCCGGCGGGCAGGTCCAGCACAGGCATGGCGCGCATCTTCATCACGTCGCCTTCCATCTTCATTTCATGCACCTCCGTCACGCCCGCAGCCGCAGACGAAGCGCTCACCAACTTAGCGCCTTCAGGGGCCGTGAGCTTCATGAAAGCGCCGGTGCCCTTTTGGCCCTGCACGGTGGCGCGGGCCCAGGCGCCTTCGACTTTGACGCTGGTGTTCTGGGCGAAGGCGCTGCTCAGGGCGCAAGCCAGGGCGAACGTGGCGGCCGCGGTGCGGGCCAGGGGGGTACGGATCAGGGACATGGAATCACTCCTCAAAAAGAAAACAAACGAAACGGGACAACACTGGGATGGGTCAGCAGGGGCGTCAATGCTGGTGGGCTGCACCCGCCTGGGGCAGCACTTCCAGCAGCGCAGCGGGGGACTTGAGGTCCTGCAGCTTCTGGCCGGGCCGGGGCACTTCAGTCCAGTCGTTGCGGCCTTCGGAGCAGAGCTGGCGCACGGGCCAGTACAGCGGGCCCGCCTGGTCTGGTGTTTGGCCGACCAGCACAAATTCATCATAGTGGGCACTGGGCAGCGCATCCTCGGGGGTCTTGGCAGTCCAGGTGATGCGGGTGGTGTCTTCGGTCACGCTGCGGCCGTGGCTGGTGTAGGGTGTGGCCAGCTTGCCGCGCTGCACCTCCAGCGTCCAGCCCGGCTTGGGCTGCGGACGCGCGCCCTTGAAGCCTTCCGGAATATCCACCACCACCTGCCGCGTAGGCGAGGCGCCGCAGCCGTGGCCCACCTTGAAAGTGGCCTTGTAGCTGGCCCCGGCCGGGGCCACTTGGTATTCGAGCACCACGTGGGCGGATGCAGTGCCAAACAAGGCTGTAGCGCTTATCAAACATGCGCTAGCAGCTATCTTTTTCATAGTGTTGGTTTTCATCTTTTGACCCTTTCGTTAAAACGATTCATTGCCTGCGAAACTGGCGGGCCCGAGGCGAGCGCCACCGCGGAACCGGCTTCGCCGGGCCGCTGGAGGCGTCCCCCTTGGGGGAAGCGGCGCAGCCGCCCAGGGGGCTTACAAGTCCACCTTCAGCTCCGCCATGTAGGTGCGCTGCGGGTAGGGGTGGAAGTTCCAGTACTGGTAGTTGTTGAGGTTGTCGATGCCCATGGCGGCGCTGACCTGCTTGGTGATCTGGTAGCGCACGCGCACATCGGTGGTGAAGTAGCGGCTGGCGCCCTGGTAGGCAAAGCCGTTGGGGTCGCTGTTGTCGAGCGTGCTGTACTGCTTGCCGCTGTAGCGCGCGCCCAGGGTGTACGACCACGTGGCATCGGGCCGGTAGGTGGCCACGGCGGTGGCGCGCCACTCGGGGATGCGCGGCTGCCATTTGCCGACGCTGGCGGGGAACTTGTCGTTGCGCGTGATCTTGGAATCCGTCCAGGTCAGGCTGCTGCCCAGCTCCAGCCCGCGCACAAAGACGTTGGCGGCCTGGTACGACAGCTCGATGCCCTTGGTGCGGATGGCGTCCACGTTCTGCACGTTGGTGACGTTGGGCGTGACGAGCACATTGGTCTGCGAGTACAGCGCGTCCTTGGTGCGCTCAAAGAAGGCCGTGAGGCGCAGCAAACCATTGCCCATGTCACGCTCGGCCGTCAGCTCGGTGGTCCAGCTCTTTTCGGGTTTCAGGTTCGGGTCGTTGTTGATGAGCGTGCCGCTGCCGTTGATGCCACCCTGGTACAGCTCGGACACCGTGGGCATGCGCACGGCGCGGCCGGTGGAGGCCTTGAGCACCCACAGGTCATTGGCCTGGTAAGCCACGGCGGCCTTGGGCGAGACGTAGGTTTCGTTGCGCTCGGGGTGGCCCACGGTGGTGGTGGCATTGCCCGTCTGGCCGTTGCTGGCGCTCCAGCGCTCGGCGCGGGCACCCAGCACGGCCTTCCACTGGGGTGCGATCTTCCAGGTGTCTTGCGCCCACAGGCCGATGAGCTGCGTGTCGCCGTTGAAGGCCTGGTTGCGTGCACCGGCATCACCGCTGATCCAGTTCGTCGTAGCGTTCTCCACCGTGCGCAGCTGGTAGCTGTCGCGCTGCAGGCCAAAGTCCACAATGTGCGCGCCCTGCATGCCATCGGGCCGCCACGTGCCCTTGGCGGCCAACGTGTTCCATCCCGTGCCCTTGCTGTTGACGATACGCCCTGCCCCGCCGTTCAGCGCTGCAGGCAGCGCCCCCGTTGCAGCGCGCAGGGTGTCGGTCTGGTAGTCGTACAGGCTGGCGGCCACTTCCCAGTCGAACGTGCCTTGGGTACGACTTTTGACCGACAGGCCGTGCATGAAATGCGTGATGTCTTCGTTGGACACATTGAAGTCCGTGGGCGCCAGCGCAAACGAGCGGCCATTGATGTTGACCGTGCCGCCGTACACCGCATTGCCATTGGCATCGCGCAGGTAGCTGGCGGGACGCCCCTCGGATTCGTTGTGCCACCAGCCGAAGGTGTAGGCGGCGCGCACGGTGGGCGAGAAGTCGTAGGCGATCTTGGCCTTGATGTGGTCTTGCTGCGTGTGGTACTGCGTGGCGGTACCCAGCAGGTACCACGGTTGGTTGCTGCGGTTGTTGCCCAGCACCGCGCCCGTCACCGGCGTGCCCGCACTGCCCACGGTGCCCGCAGACACGAGGCGTGTGGGGAAGGTGAGCGGCTGGCCTTCGCTGTCGGTCTTGTTGAAGTTGAGAAACCAGGACCAATCGCCATTTTTGTTGCCCACCGAGGCGCTGACCTGTTTGCCCGCGTAGCTTGTGCTGGTGCCGTACAGATCAAACGGCTGGTGCTGGTAACTGACCTGCCCATGCGCCTCGAACTGGGTTGGCATGCGGGTGACGTAGTCGACCACTGCCCCCACAGAGTTACCAGCGTACGCGGCGGAGAACGGCCCGTAGAGCACGTCCACGCGCTCGATCTCCTCGGGCGTCACCAGCATCCAGCGCGGCGCGTTGGTGGGGCCGTTGCCCAGGTAGTTGCTGAGCAAAATGCCATCGGCAAACACCATGGACCGCGCCGGGTTGCCCGTGCCCGAGGCGCGGGTGGACAGCACCGCGTGGTTGTAGTCGCCGATGTAGCGCTTGCGCACCAGCAGGCTGGGCAGGTACTTGAGGGCGTCTTCGCTGTCGGTGGCGTTGATCGAATGCTCGATCTGCTCGCGCGTCACGCCCTCGATGGTGGTAGGAATCTGCGTGGGCAGCGACGTGGGCTGGCCGCCGCTGATGGTGACCATGCCCAGTTCCTTGACGGAGACGTTGGTGCTGTCAGCAGTCTGGGCAAACGCAGTGGCGGCCCCGCTGAACGTGAACGCGAGGGACAAAGGGAAAGCGCTGGCCACGGCCAGCGCCATGCGGCTTTTGCGCATGGGAACTCCTGAAATTCAAGCCAAATAGGCCGCTAGCGCTTATTTAACAAGCGCCAACAGCTATCAAATAAATAGCAAAAATCAGGAGAACGCAGGAGGCCCGCGCGGCGGCAACGGCGCAGCAGTACGCGCAGCAATGTGCGCGGCGGGGATGGGACGCAACGCGTGTGCCAGGGGGTGTGCCACAGGCAGCTGTGCCTGCGACGAAGGCGGGGGTGCGCCGACGTGGGCACACAAAGGGCAGTCCAGGGTATGGCTGGGCATCTCCTGAACCCCGTCGTCCGTCTTCACCAGCAGCTTGACCGCACCCGAGCCCAGGCAGATCAGCTCCATTTGCTGGGGGTTCAGCAGGGGCGACGCCACTGCCGCACCGAGCGACAGGACAAACCACGCCAGCACAAGGCGGGCGAGCCAGCGAAGGCTGCGAAGGGTTTGCACAGGCGAGGGCGACATGTGGCGCGATTGTAGGGGCGCGGCGCGGGTGGTGGGCGGCGGCTGCCCATTCCATGACGCAGGTCATCTGCGCGACGCCGCACACCGGCCCCGGCGCCTACGATGCGTGGCGGCCCTGCCCACCCGACAACCCCAACCCTGAGGAGACACCACCATGCTGACGCTCTGCGGCTTTTCTGCCAGCAACTATTACAACAAGGTCAAACTCGCGCTGCTGGAAAAAGGCGTTCCGTTTGCGGAGGAAACCGCCTGGGTCGGCGAAACCGATCTGGCAGCATCTCCCCTGGGGAAGGTGCCTTACTTGCGCACGCCCCAGGGCCCGCTGTGCGAATCCGCGGTGATTGCCGACTACATCGAAGCCGCCCATCCCACGCCGGCGCTGGTGCCCGCTGATGCCTTCGCTGCGGCGAAGGTGCGCGAATTGATCACCTTCATCGAGCTGCACCTTGAACTGGTGGCCCGCAATCTGTACCCGCAGGCTTTCTTCGGCGGCACCGTGAGCGAGGCGGCCCGCGAAAAGGTGGGCGCCCAGCTTGAAAAGAACATTGCCGCCTTCGCGCGACTGGCCCGTTTCAGTCCCTACTTGGCCGGAGACAGCTTCAGCATGGCCGACTGCGCCGCCATCGTGCATCTGCCCCTGGTCAGCTCGGCCACCAAAACCATTTACGGCAGGGACTATCTGGCCGATCTGCCCGTGCGCGACTACTTGGCGCGCATGGCCGAGCGCCCCCATGTCCAGCGCGTCAACGCGGACCGCAAGGCCAGCACGGCAGAAATGCTGGCGCGCCGTCGATAAAAGCCGACTCCAAAACGTGTTCACGGTCTTGTCGGGGATGGCGTTGCCGTCGGGAATGGGTGAACGCCTCGCGGTACCCAGCATGGGCTGGCGCCCGTGCCTCCGCAAGCACCCGCAGCGTTCAGTCATCGAATTGACTCCACCCTCCAGCCAGCGCCTTGCGGGGCAGTCAGCGTTGTTTCACCGCCTTGCAGTTCGCGCCGGCAACTCATTCTCGCTTCCCATAAAAGACCGTGAGCCGGCTATCAGGGCTGCGTTCGACGGGCAACCCATCGTTGGTTCTCTCGCCCTGCCCCTTCGGCCAAGCGCCGGCCCGCCATGCGGCGAGATACAAGAAATTGACCTCCGTCAACGCCGCAACTGCCCAGCAGGCGCACCATGAAGGTGTTCAATCACTTTCCAGGAGCTGACCGCATGGACAAGACACAAGCCGCTTCCCTACGCCAGCAACTGCTGGACCAGCAAGCCAGCATCCTCGCCCAGCTTGCAGTGCAGCGCGGCGGAAACATCGGCCGTGCCGAAGCCGCCGCCGAGCACTTTGCCCACGCCGAAGATTCGCGTGCGCAGGTGGCGAGCGAGCGCTCGCTTGAATTCGCCATCGAAGAGCACGAGACAGCGCACCTGAACGCCATTGCTTCGGCGCTGGAGCGCATGGACATCGGCACTTATGGCGAATGCACCGATTGCGGCAAAGACATTGCCCCCGCACGCCTGCAAGCCACGCCAGAAGCCGCGCGCTGTGTGCACTGCCAAGAGGCCGTCGAAAACCACGGCCGGCACGGCCGATAGCCTCAGTCCCGATCGCGGCCCGCACACGGGCAAACCCGTTTTCCTTACCTCAAGAAAGTTGAACCCATGAGCACTTTTCACGCCGTTGTCTGGATGGACCACTCAGAAGCCCACGTGGTGATGTTTGACCGCGAACACATGCAGGCGCAGCGCATCAAGTCGCGCAGCCACCACAAGCACCAAGGCAAAACCGATGACATCGGCACATTTTTCACCCACGTAGCGAAAGCATTGCATGGCTCGCACGAAGTTCTGTTGTGCGGCCCCGGGCTGGCACGCAACGAGTTCCGCGACTGGTGCGGCAAACACAGCGCGGCGGTTTCGGGCGCCGTGGTGGACTCTGTCGCAGCCGACCATCCCAGCGACGCTCAACTGGTGGCCATGGCCCGGCAGTACTTCAAAAAGTTCGACAACATGGCAGCAGACCCCTCGCTGACGTGAAGCCCGCATGTAGCCATGCGCTTGGCAAGGCGCTGGCTACTGCTTACTGCCTGATAGCGGCCCATCCGCTCAGGCCCCCTGATACCAAGGGCCGCCTTTCCTTCTAGGCGGCCGCTTGCACTCCATCCCACCTCGTAGCACCGAAAGTTTGCGCTGCATGGCCTGCATGGCCGCACTCTCGGGCGCATCAGTTCAGCGCCCCGCCCGTCGCGCTCATCGTCTGGGCGCCAGCGGCATCGATCCCAAAGCGAACACAGAATTGGGAATCTGCAGACGTGACATCAACGGCCGCTTGGCAGGTGCAATGCCTACCGCCTTGCGCGGTGCCTGGGCCGGCTGGTCCGCAACGACAACCGCGCCTTGGGCTTGCGCCTGGGTCATCAGCTCCCGCAAAGACACCGATTGCAAGTAGTCAAGCACTCGGGCGTTGAAAGACACCCACAGCTCGCCAGTCATGGCTTTGAGCTGTGCGACCTGGGGAGGCGTGAGCGGCTGGTAGTCATCCACCTCCATGTTCTCCACCGCCAAAATGATTTCGGCCACAGCGATCTGCTCAGGTCGGCGAGCCAGGGTGTAGCCCCCGCCGGGCCCGCGGGTGCTCTCGACCAAGCCCGCACGCCGCAACGCGCTGAACAGTTGCTCTAGGTAAGACAGGGACGTGCCTTGGCGCTGGCTGATGGTCGTCAGCGACACCGGCTTCATTCTCTGGTGCAAAGCCAGATCCGTCATGGCCGACACAGCGACTTTTCCTCGGGTCGTAATACGCATGGCAACTCCTTCTGAACACGAATGTGTGACACCACTGACAAGGTTTTATCCTCGCCTGCCGTCTAATATAGAGAACTTGATACTTCGCGTATATTCGTTTTATTGAGAAAAACACTTCGCTTTTTTCGATGCTTTTGGCTATTCAATGAACTTCAAACACCTGCGCTACTTCTGGGCCGCCGCAAAGGCCGGCGGTGTGATGCGTGCTGGCGAGCAACTGCACACGACACCACAAACTCTTTCAGGGCAGATCAATCAGCTGGAGGAATGGCTCGGGCACGAACTGTTCCGAAAGCGGGGGCGCGAATTGGAGTTGACCAACGAGGGGCGCATCGCCTTGGGTTACGCTGAGCAGATATTTGCGCTAAGCGATGAGCTCGAACAATCCATTCGCTTGCCTCGAGGGCAGGCCAGGCCACTGGAGTTCAAGGTCGGCGTGGCCGATTCGGTCGCTAAATCCGTGGCTTACCATTTGCTGGAACCCGCCCTGGGAATGCGCGAGCAAGTCCACATGACGTGCCACGAAGGCAAGTTTCCCGAATTGCTGGCGCAGCTGAGCATTCATCGTCTTGATCTGTTACTCGCCGACGAGCCTGCTTCCAAGAAAATCGGGGTGCGCGCCTTCAACCATGCTCTTGGCTCCTCCGGCATGAGCTTCTTCTGCGCGCCTTCACTCAGAGGTGAATTGCAGGGACCGTTCCCCCAGTGCCTTCACGGAGCACCCATGCTCATCCAGGGTCCGCAGTCGTCGGTCAGGCAGCAGTTGGATCACTGGCTCAACAAACACCATCTGCAACCGCGCATCGTTGGCGAATTCGACGACAGCGCGCTCATGAACGCTTTTGGCCGAGAAGGCAGAGGTATCTTTACCTCCCCCACCGTGCTGGAACAGGAAACGCAAACCCAGTTCGGTGTCGAGGCCATCGGTCGCTCCAGCGAACTGGTGGAAGAGTTTTTCGCGATTTCTGTAGAACGCCGCATCAGCCACCCCTGTGTAGTGGCCATCACCGA
Source organism: Acidovorax delafieldii (assembly GCA_002377855.1). Lineage (GTDB taxonomy): Bacteria > Pseudomonadota > Gammaproteobacteria > Burkholderiales > Burkholderiaceae_C > Acidovorax > Acidovorax delafieldii_A. The sequence goes on from DFQQ01000044.1 coordinate 141,063, forward strand.
GTCAGCGAGATCCGACTTATTTGGCCAATGAGGGCTTTCAGCGCGGTTTCAGCTACTCAGCAAAGCCTTGCCCAACTGCAAGGTCCATACACTACGTAGCAGACCGAGGAGGGCAGCAGCAAGTCTTGCGTGGGCGCGCCAAAACAAAGCTTGCAATGGAGACAAAAACAAAAAAGCCCACTAAAAGTGGGCTTTTTTGAATGGCAGATTGCCATATTTGGTTGCGCGAGATTTGAACCTCCGACCTTTGGGTTATGAGGCGGAAAAACATGCACTGTGAATTTCGTTATTGAACACCACAAATCGTTGTAAGCCGTTGTATTTAAATTATTTTGTATGTGAATGAAGAACGACGATTCACATCCGATGTGCCCAAAAGTTCACTTTTAAGCCTGCACAAACGAGCACTCCGAGGCGCACGGCAAGGCACTGTCATCAATCGAACGGAGCCTGCACGTTGCAGGGCTCCTCTTTGATCGGGAAGGCGCCCGACTAGTTGTGAAGAGTCAACAGGTTATTTCCTGTTGGATTGAGTCTGTCCATAGGCACCAAGCCGCCAATGCCACTGTGTGGCCGGTGCCAGTTGTAGTGATGCTGCCAGCTTGCCAAGGCTGCCGTTCGCTCGGCTGAGTTCTGGTAGCTCCAGCCATAGGCCCATTCGCGCAGTGCTGATTGGATGAATCGCTCTGCCTTGCCATTGGTCTGGGGCCGGTAGGCCCGGGTGAACTTGTGCCGGATGCCCAACGCCGTGCAGGCAGCGGCGAACTCACCTGAACGAAACGCAGCTCCGTTGTCCGTCAGCAGCCGCTTGATGGTGATGCCCAGTCCCGCGTAATAGGCCACTGCATTGCGCAGGAACTGCACTGCCTGGCCCTTCTTCTCATCGGGGTGCATGGCGGTCAAGGCAATGCGAGCATGGTCATCAATGGCAACGAACAGCGTCTCCCAACCCGCGCCATCGACCGAATCCTTGCGATTGCCGGTCACCCGGTGGCTTGGCCTGACGATGACACCGAGCTTCTTGGTGTCGATGTGCAGAAGATCGCCAGGCGCCTCGTGTTCGTAGCGCACCACAGGCTCAGCAGGCACCAGATCGCTCAGCCTGGACAAACCGGCCCTGGCCAGCACGCGGGCCACCGTGGCCTGGGAGACACCCACGCTGCGTGCAATGCGCGCCTGCAGCATGCGCCGCTTGCGCAACTCCAGGATCAGCAAGGCCTTGGATGGATCGATGGCACGGGGCGAGCTGGCGGGCCTGGAGGATGCATCGGCAAGGGCAGCCTCACCGCCAGCCAGATAGCGACCCAGCCACTTCCTGGCCGTCGGTGGGGTGACGCCTTGCACAGCAGCGGCTTGCACTGCACTGAGGCCCTGCAGTGTCATCTGCTGGACCATCTCCAGGCGACGGGCAAACGTAAGTCGGGCATGCTTATGGGTGTTCATTCGGTTGGGTGTCCTGAGTTGATTGGGTGTTTGGCGACTTCCAGTCTCTCAAACCCAATCCGGATGAACACCTGATACAACCTATTGAATCCTCACAACTAGTCCTTCCGGTGCTCGCCGAACTTGCACCGCGCTTTGAGGCACTGCGCTCCTTGTTGCCCACCTGCTGTGGCTTCTGAGCGGCCACTTGGTGCTGCGCCTCCGCAAAAGCCTTGGCACTCTGCACAACAGCGTGTGCATTGCATCCACCGTCGGCACATCAACCACCTTCAAATGCACCATCCCCAATTTGCCTTGCACCGCGAACATCTTGCTGTTGTCCAAACCGCCCAGTTCGAGATGGTCGATGCGCGTCAATCCTGCCAGTTGGGCAGCTACCGCAACCGTAGCGGCGGCGTTGTCGGTCAATTGATCCGGCTTGCGCCTGAACTGGGCATCGATCTTCAGGAGGGCAGTCTGCGCTTGCTTGAACAACGGGCTGTCTTGCATTCCCGCATCTTGGCGCGATGCCGGGGCTAACGCTTTCTCTTTGAGCTTTTCGTCAATGGCGTCGCCGGGCCCGCTTTGCCGTCTTCCTTGAGATGGTTATCGTGCTGAAAGGTTGTGACATCATGCCGTGTGCCGGGGCCCATGCGCCCGTCAGCTGCAAGCGGCTTGCCGTTGGCGCCCAGGTAACCCAATTGGCCGAGCTTGACTTGAAGATCGCGTAGCGATTCACCATGAGCGCCTTGAAGAAGCGTGCCATGGTCACTCGCCGGCTTCGTTAGCGTGACCTCGCCCTTGGCCAGACCTGCCATCACCTCAGGGGTGAGTTTGCCCTTCCAATCGGTAAAGCGATCCTGCCTGTCCTTCAGTCCGTTGTTACGTTGTTGATGACTCGAGTGGCCAAAACGACATCTTCTCGGGCGGCTCCATGGATATTGGTCTTCCAATATGCGAGAGCAATTTTTGAAGCGTTGTCGGGATCCGATGCCAGTTGCGGATGATTCACCAAGTCCAGCCCCACAGCCTTGCCCGCGGTCACGTACTGATCCTTGCCGGTGAGTTGGATATAGCCTCTGCAGCGGTGTTTGTACCCGTCGCCCGGATCGGTATTTCCCATTCGACCACCGCACATCAGTTCGCCAAGATGTTCGGGCTTTCCTTGAAGTGCTTCGAGGCGAGCTTCTTCCAGCTCGTCGCGACCATTGCGAAAAGCCGACCGTACTGGAATCTGATCGATGCCTGCGAGTATTTGAAGCCTTCATTCAGGCGTTTCAAGTCAAGCGATTCATGCGTGACTTGCGCCATGTAGTTGGCCAAATTCCGCAGGCGATTTGATCCCCGCGGCATAGGCATCTAAAAGAACTTTATTTTGTCGGTCGTTGGACATGATTTTCTCCGGTGGCGGTTGCTCTTATCTGCAGCAACCCCGCGCATCGTTGTTTGTGACGCAGTACTACTTCAGTTTCACTTGAGGCAGCGAAGACGGGTCGAAGCCGTCCAACTTGATGATTCCCAAAGTTTGGCTTGAGAGATTGATCTGCTTCTTGCGGCCGGTTATTGTGTCGCTGACGCCACGCACAGCCTCGTGCAAGACCCAGCCGTTGATTTCGGGCGCGTACTTGAAGTGAAATTCATTCCACCAGTGTTCACGGGACCCGCCTTCCGTGACCACAGTGAAACGCCCGGGAGCCACACGTGAATAGCTATAGGGGTCTCCCGCAGCGCCCCCGCACCGGGCGCATGAAACGATCTTGTCGTTCTGGGCGAGCGTTCTCAACTGCCCTTGTCCATCGCGTGCCACTAGCAACAATGTGCGCGACGGGCCTTCCCGTGCACTCGGATCATTGCTGGCAGGACGCTCAAGTACGATCAGTGCTGCAGCGTTGCCTTGACCAGTAAGATCGCCAATCTGGGCATCCAGCAGATTGGACCCGTCGGCAGTCAGACCTTTTAAGTCATCTTTGGTCAGTGGCTGGACGCTGCCCGGTTCCTGTGGGGAATCCGACGTTGGCGCCGAGCCGGCAGTCTGCACAGGCACTATGTTTGGTTGAGCGGCGAGGCTGGCTGCAGAGAAACATGCCACCCAAGCCAATGAAAGAGCCAAAGTTGATCGAAGTGCCAGCGAGCGAGTGAGATGGGCCGGTCCAGGTGCGGTCGAACTGGCGGATCCGAACAATGCGGAAAAAAATTTACTTGTTCTCATTTAAATCTTTCAGCTAACGGATTCGGACTGGAGGACTGCAGGCGCTGTTACGAAGCCACGCAATTCCTGTCGACCTCTTTGCACTTTTGGATGCCCGATGCAATCGCTTCATCCACGGTCGCTCTGGACGCAATGTTGTAACCCCATTCGCCGACGATCATTGCCGTGCAGCCATTCCTATAGGAGTTCTCGATCTTGCAGTGCTCGCCGCCCTTTGCCGCACAGTCAGCCAACGCTGCCTGTTGCGCGGCAGGTTCACTTGGGAGCCCGGTCGAGAAACCAAGAATGCCTTGTGGCTTGTCGCCAGCGATCGCACCCCAGCGGTCCTCCCACAAAGGCGCTGGAGCGCTGGGCGCTTGCTGCTGCCCACCGCTGCTCCTGCCGCCGTTACCAGGGATAGGAGCACATGCCGCAGTCGCGCGCCCACCAATCGGGTAGAAACCCGGCGGGCAGTTTCCTTCGGCATGCACGCCCACACTGAAACAAGAAAGAGCGAGCAACGCCCCAGCCAAGTGGATGCGTTTCATGGGCGTACTCCAGGGTCGCCTTGATGGGCCCTCACACTGTCTGGGGGGCACTTGAGCGCTGGACCGGTAGGCGTTGTTGTGCGCCTTCCAGTGGGTCTGCAGGGCCAACGACATCGGGGTGTAGAGATTGGTCATCAGGGGATTGTGCTGTAGGCCCAAAGTCATGAGCGAGATTGCAGCCGCTGAGGAAGCCAAATCTTGAATCACTTGCCCCCTTCGGAGAAGACTCTAACGAGAGTGTTCCAAATCATCTGGATGTGTTTTCTGGTGGGGAGGCGGATACTGAGCGCCCAAAAGTGATATTGTCCCACCGTCCATTTCTACATCATGAGTACGCATATTGATGCGCAAATGGAATCTCTGAAAGTCACCGCTACACCACAGATTCACTTGGCCGAGGTGCAGAACAAGGAGCAATGAGGCAGCTCACTTTGTTGATCAAACGAGGCGGGGGCCAGCCGGGGTCGAAGTGCAGCTGCACCCTCTCACATCGCATGGCTTTGATCCACTCACCGCGCCAAGGCAGGTAGTTGTACCTGCTGCGCGGGATCTTTCGCTCGATGCACAAACAGCGCCAGTGCCGGTACCTTGATGAGCGCCTCAGCCTGCTCAACCGTGCCATGCAGCCATGTATCCCAGTCCGTCTTTTCAAGCGGACCCACTGTCCGTTTGTCCTGCATGTCGGGCGGGCGCTTGGCCTTGAGCGCGAACTTCACGCTGTATGGCTACATGAGCGATCGCATGATCAGCCTGGCGGCGGGCTTGGGCCCTACGCAGGAGATCTACAGCATTGATGAGTCGTTCATCGGGCTGCAGGGGGTGAGAGGCGACCTGACCCAACGCAGCCATGCCATACGCGACCGTATCCTCCAGTGGGTGGGCATTCCCTGCGGCGTGGGTATTGGCCAGACCAAGACTTCGGCGAAACTCGCTAACTACATTGCCAAGACCGCAGAGCGCAAACCGGGCAGCTACCCGGCCGAGCTAGCCCAGGTCTGCAACCTGACCGCGCTACCCGCCCAGGACCTGGACCTGGACGATGTGCTGGCCGCCACGCTGGCGGAAGAAGTTTGGGGGTAGGCCGCAAGATTGCTGCGCAGCTGCACGAGAGTGGTGTGCACACTGTGCTGGACTTGGCCCGGCTAGACCCGGCCACCGTGCGCAGGCGATGGAGCGTGGTGCTGGAGCGCACTGTGCGCGAGCTGCAGGGCATGCAGTGCATCGACCTGGATGATGCACCCGTCCCCAAGAAAGAAATTGCCTGCACCCGATCCTTTGGCCAGGCGGTGACAGAGCTGCCGCCGCTGGTGGAGGCCGTGAGCGAGTTCGCCAGCCGTGCAGCAGAGAAGCTACGCAAGCAGGGCAGCTTGGCCAGTCAACTGCTAGTGTTCTGCCATACATCCCCCTTCCGCCCAGGGCCCCGATTTAACCGCAGCATCGTCGTACCGCTGCGCCGTCCCACGGCCGACACTGGCAAGCTGGTGTGGGCAGCAGCTGCAGGCATGCGGCGCGCATCTATGAACCGGGCTACAAGATGGCCAAGGCGGGGGTCATGCTGCTGGAACTGATGCCGGGGAGTGTGCTGCAGGGTGAGCTGGATCTGGAAGAGGAAGACCACCGTGACCGCACCGAGTTGATGGTGGCACTGGACACGCTCAACCGACGCTATGGCAAGGGCACCGTGCACTCAGGTGCCACGGGGGGACGAACAAGGGCAGGGATTGGGGAATGAAGCAGGAGAGGCGCACGCCGCAGTACACGACGCGGTGAGAGGATGTGCCGGTGGCGAGAGCGTGAGCTAAAAAATTCGGAATGTTGTAGGACTGCTCTATCGCGATAGTACGCCTTGGCTGGCGATCGGCGGACGACTGCATCCAGCCTTGGATATTCAGCAGTTCAGCGAAATTAGTCCAACCCAACCCAACCCAACCCAATGGTCACAATCGTGATGGGCTAAATCTACTTGGGCACAAGACGGGCACTGAATGGGCACAACTTGGGCACAAACAAAAATGCCCACTAAAAAGTGGGCATTTACTGCTAGCTATAACGGCTATTCTATTGGTTGCGCGAGAAGGATTTGAACCTCCGACCTTTGGGTTATGAGCCCAACGAGCTACCAGACTGCTCCATCGCGCGGTAGATTTAAATTATACCCTATTATTCGGCTGCTGCCGAAGAATTTTCAGTTTCTGCGGTATTTCCGCGGTCAACCAGCTCCACCAGAGCCATAGGTGCGTTGTCGCCCACGCGGAAACCCATCTTCAGAATACGGGTGTAACCACCGGGACGCGCATTGAAGCAGGGGCCCAGGTCGTTGAACAGCTTCGTCACGCTGTCGCGGTCACGCAGACGGTTGAATGCCAGACGACGATTAGCAACCGTGTCCACCTTGGCCAAAGTGATCATGGGCTCGATCACACGGCGCAGTTCTTTTGCTTTGGGCACTGTGGTCTTGATGGCCTCGTGCTCAATGAGCGAGTTCATCATGTTCTGCAGCATCGCCAAACGGTGCGAGCTGGTGCGATTGAGTTTACGAAGTCCGTGTCCGTGACGCATGGTGCTTTCCTTTTTACTTTGATTAAATCAGGCAGCCGTATCAGGTACTGCCCAATGCACTGTTCCCCAACTCGGGGAACCGAAAATTATAACTTAACGCTTATCCAGGCCAGCAGGCGGCCAGTTTTCAAGCTTCATACCCAGAGTGAGACCACGAGAAGCCAAGACTTCCTTGATTTCGTTGAGTGACTTGCGGCCCAGGTTAGGCGTCTTGAGCAACTCATTTTCGGTGCGCTGAATCAGGTCACCGATGTAGTAGATGTTCTCAGCCTTGAGGCAGTTTGCCGAACGCACAGTCAGTTCCAGCTCATCGACGGGGCGCAGCAAGATGGGGTCAAATGTTGCACCACCGCGAGGACCCGAAGGTGTCTCGAACGCGGTCAGCTCACCACCCTCCAGCTGGGCAAACACGGCCAACTGCTCCACCAGAATCTTGGCGGATGCGCGAACTGCATCTTCTGCAGTGATAGCGCCGTTGGTTTCGATCTCTACCACCAGCTTGTCTAGATCGGTACGCTGCTCAACGCGGGCGCTTTCAACGGTGTAGCTCACACGCTTGACCGGAGAGAACGATGCGTCCAGAACGATGCGACCAATCGACTTGGTGGCCTCGTCGGCGTAGCGACGCATGCTGCCAGGCACATAGCCACGGCCCTTTTCCACCTTGATCTGCATGTCCAGCTTGCCACCTTGCGAAAGGTGCGCTATCACATGGTCTGGGTTGACAATTTCCACGTCATGGGGCGTCTGAATGTCACGCGCCGTCACCACACCTTCACCATCCTTGCGCAGGCTCAAGGTCACTTCGTCGCGGTTGTGCAGCTTGAAGACAACACCCTTCAGGTTCAAGAGAATGTTCACCACATCTTCTTGCACGCCATCAATCGACGAGTATTCGTGAAGCACGCCAGCAATGGTCACTTCAGTCGCTGCGTAACCCACCATAGACGAGAGCAGAACGCGTCGGATGGCGTTGCCCAACGTGTGGCCGTAACCACGTTCAAAGGGCTCCAAAGCCACCTTGGCACGATTGTGGCCAAGCTGCTCAACATTGATCGCCTTGGGTTTCAGCAAATTGGTCTGCATTCAAACTTCCTCTCAATACCCCCAGCTCGTTACACCGGTAAGGCTGGTGAAGCGCCTAAACCGCGATGCCTCGCGGTTTAGGAACGATTTACTCGAAAACTAAGACGAGTGATTAGCGCGAGTACAACTCAACGATCAGAGATTCGTTGATGTCGGCACCGAACTCATCACGGTCAGGCACCTTCTTGAAGACACCTTCAGCCTTGTCAGCATTCACATCCACCCAGGCTGGCATGCCCACTTGGGCGGCAAGCTGCAGAGCTTCAGTAATGCGAGACTGCTTCTTCGATTTTTCACGCACAGCCACCACATCACCGACCTTCACCAGGTACGAGGGGATGTTGACGGATTGGCCGTTCACTGTGATGGCCTTGTGCGAAACCAGCTGGCGAGCTTCAGCGCGTGTGGAACCAAAGCCCATGCGGTACACGACGTTGTCCAAGCGCGATTCCAGCAGGAACAGCAGGTTGGCGCCAGTATTGCCCTTCTTGCCATCTGCAGCTTCAAAGTAGCGGCGGAATTGCTTTTCCAGAATGCCGTACATGCGCTTGACTTTTTGCTTTTCGCGCAGTTGCAGGCCGTAGTCCGAGGTACGTGCACCCGATGTGCGGCCATGCTGGCCTGGCTTCGAGTCGAATTTGGACTTGTCAGCGATCGAGCGGCGCGCGCTCTTCAAAAACAGGTCAGTGCCTTCGCGGCGGGAGAGTTTGGCCTTGGGGCCGAGGTAACGTGCCACTTGAGCTTCCTTTTATGTCATCTACCGCAAACCATTGCGGGAGCCGCCTGGAGCGCTTTCGCGTCTGCAGGCGGCGGTGGGCTTGAGAAAATTAGATACGGCGACGCTTTTGAGGGCGGCAGCCGTTGTGCGGAACGGGCGTCACATCGGAGATCGATGTGATGCGGATGCCCAAAGCACCCAGTGCGCGCACAGAAGATTCACGACCTGGGCCTGGGCCCTTGATTTCAACGTCAAGGTTCTTGATGCCTTGGTCAATGGCTGCGCGGCCAGCCACTTCAGACGCAACCTGGGCTGCGAATGGAGTGGACTTGCGAGAGCCCTTGAAACCCTGACCACCCGACGAAGCCCAAGACAAGGCGTTGCCTTGGCGATCGGTGATGGTAATGATCGTGTTGTTGAACGACGCATGCACGTGCGCGATACCGTCCGAAACGTTCTTGCGAACCTTTTTGCGAACGCGTTGTGCAGCGTTATTGGCAGGAGATTTAGCCATGTTGATCTTTCAATCTCTTTATTTCTTCAGTGCAGCTGCACCCTTGCGCGGACCCTTGCGAGTACGAGCATTGGTACGCGTACGCTGACCACGCATTGGCAGACCACGGCGGTGGCGGAAACCACGGTAGCAGCCAATGTCCATCAAGCGCTTGATGTTCATGGTGGTCTCGCGGCGCAGATCACCTTCGATAGTGAACTGCTCGATTTGCTCGCGAATTTTTTCCAAGTCGCCATCCGTCAGATCTTTGATCTTCTTGGAATAAGCAATACCTGTTGCTTCGCAGATTTTGCGAGCGCGGGTGCGACCGATACCAAAGATGGAGGTCAGACCGATTTCCGCATGCTTGTGGGGCGGAATGTTAATGCCAGCGATACGTGCCATATGCGTCCTCTAATACTTTCCAATCAACCCTGGCGCTGCTTATGACGCAGATCCGTGCAGATCACGCGCACCACACCCTTGCGGCGGATGATCTTGCAGTTGCGGCAGATTTTTTTGACCGAAGCCGAAACTCTCATTGCATTCTCCTAAAACTTTTCCATCCGTCCCGGCTGTTTCGCACGGAACACAACTTGTGCCCGCGAAAATTCGTGGGGCGCTAACTCAACCTATTTGTGCCAGCCATGACTACCTCAGAGGGTGGTCATGACTTTGCTCAGCTACCGCTGCCGCCTTTGAAACTCGCTTTTTTCAGCAGAGATTCATATTGCTGCGACATCATGTAGTTCTGAACTTGGGCCATGAAGTCCATGGTCACAACCACAATAATCAGCAGTGACGTACCACCAAAGTAGAACGGCACGTTGTACTTGAGAATCAAGAACTCCGGCAACAAGCACACGAAGGTGATGTACACCGCACCAGCAAGAGTCAAGCGAACAAGAATCTTGTCGATGTAACGAGCAGTTTGCTCACCAGGTCGGATCCCCGGAATAAAAGCGCCACTCTTCTTCAGGTTATCTGCAGTCTCACGGCTGTTGAACACCAGAGCTGTGTAGAAGAAACAGAAGAAAATGATCGCAGCGGCATAAAACATGACATAGATGGGCTGACCCGGAGTCAGAGCACCTGAAATGTCTTTCAACCACCGCATCGAATCACCAGCACTAAACCAGTTCACCACCGTTGCGGGCAGCAGAATGATCGACGAGGCGAAGATTGGCGGAATCACTCCTGCCATGTTCAACTTCAGTGGCAAATGGGACGCTTGACCACCATAAACTTTGTTGCCAACCTGCCGCCGGGCGTAGTTCACAAGAATCTTGCGCTGCCCCCGCTCAACAAATACAACAAAGTATGTTACCAGACCCACCACCAAGACGATGAAGATGGCTGCAGGAGCAGACATCGCTCCAGTTCCAACCAATTCCAGCAAACCACCGATAGAGCTTGGAAGCCCCGCAGCGATACCGGCAAAGATCAGAATGGAAATCCCATTACCCAATCCACGCTCAGTGATCTGTTCACCCAACCACATCAAGAACATGGTTCCTGCCGTCAGACTCACGACTGCCGTCATGCGGAAGCCGAAACCAGGACTGAGAACCAAGCCTGCGGAGCTTTCCAGTGCGACCGCAATGCCGAATGACTGAAACAGAGCCAGTCCCAACGTGCCTGCACGTGTGTACTGGGTGATCTTGCGACGACCCGCTTCGCCTTCCTTCTTCAATTGCTCGAAGGTAGGAATCACATAGGTCATCAGTTGCAAGATGATCGATGCCGAAATATACGGCATGATCCCCAACGCGAAGACCGTGAAACGGGACAGTGCGCCACCCGAGAACATGTTGAACAAGTTCAGGATGCCGCCCTGCTGCCCACTGAACAACTGCTGAAGTTGGGCTGGATCGATGCCTGGCACCGGGATGTGAGCCCCAATGCGATACACGACCAGCGCAAGCAACAGAAAAACCAGGCGACGACGCAAATCGCCAAATTTCCCGGTTTTTGCAATTTGAGCTGCGCTAGTTGCCACAGATGCTTTCCTTGGAGAGCACTATCAGGCTACGGAGCCACCAGCAGCTTCGATAGCTGCCTTGGCACCGGCCGTTGCGCCAACGCCGTTCAGCTTAACCGCCTTGGTCAGCGCGCCGCTCTTGATGACTTTGACCACCTTGGCCAACTCACCAATCAAACCAGCTTGCTTCAGAGCCAACACGTCCACTTCAGGCAAACCCAACTGATCCAATGCAGACAAAGTAACTTCTGCGTTGAACTTCAGCAGATGAGACTTGAAGCCACGCTTTGGCAAGCGACGTTGCAAAGGCATTTGACCGCCTTCGAAACCTACCTTGTGGTAGCCGCCAGAACGCGACTTCTGACCTTTGTGACCACGGCCAGCGGTCTTGCCCAGACCAGAGCCGATACCACGGCCTACACGGCGCTTGGCATGCTTGGCACCGTCAGCGGGCTTGATGCTATTGAGTTCCATGATCGATCTCTCAGACGATTTTGACCAGATAGCTGATCTTGTTAATCATGCCGCGCACTTCGGGAGTATCTTGCAGCTCGCTGATGCTGTTCAGCTTGCGCAGACCCAAGCCACGGACGGTGGCGCGGTGCGATTCTTTGGTGCCGATAGGGCTGCGCACCAGTTGAATCTTGACAGTTTGTTGCGTAGTCATATTCAAGCTCCGATTCAGGCGAAGATGTCTTCGACTGTCTTGCCGCGCTTGGCTGCCACATTCGACGGAGTAGTCGAATTGACGAGCGCGTCAAACGTTGCACGAACCATGTTGTAGGGATTCGAAGAACCATGGCTCTTGGCCACGATGTCCGTCACACCCAACACCTCAAAGACCGCGCGCATTGGACCACCAGCAATGATGCCGGTACCCTTTGGCGCTGGAGCCATCATCACAACAGCTGCGCCATGGTGGCCTGTCACGTTGTGAAAAATGGTGCCGTTCTTGAGCGAGACCTTGACCATGTTGCGACGGGCTTCTTCCATCGCTTTTTGCACAGCAGCGGGCACTTCCTTCGACTTGCCCTTGCCCATGCCGACGCGGCCATCACCGTCGCCAACCACAGTCAGTGCAGCGAAGCCGAGAATACGGCCGCCCTTCACGACTTTGGTCACGCGGTTCACCGCGATCATTTTTTCGCGCAGACCGTCGTCTTGTCCTTCGCTCTGCACTTTGGGTTGAAATTTAGCCATTTTTTATTCCGCTCCGCTTAGAACTGCAGACCAGCTTCGCGGGCTGCATCGGCCAAAGCCTTAACGCGACCGTGGTAAGCAAAACCTGCACGATCAAATGCAACCTTTTCGACGCCTGCTGCCTTCGCCTTTTCAGCGATGCGCTTGCCGATCAGTTGGGCAGCAGCTGCATTGCCACCCTTGCCCGAACCGCCCAGAGACTTGCGCACATCGGCTTCTGCTGTAGAAGCGCTTGCCAGCACCTTGCTGCCGTCGCCGGAAATCACACTGGCGTAGATATGGAGGTTCGTACGATTCACTGTCAAACGTGCCACGCCTTGCTGAGCAATGCGGATGCGGGTTTGACGGGCACGACGAAGACGCTGCTCTTTCTTTGTCAACATGTTGCAGCTCCTTATTTCTTCTTAGTCTCTTTGATCGTGATCTTTTCGTCCGCATAGCGGATACCCTTGCCCTTGTAAGGCTCGGGAGGACGAACAGCACGAATCTCAGCAGCAATTTGACCTACGCGCTGACGATCGGCACCCTTTACAACGACTTCAGTCGGAGTGGGGGTGGCGACGGTAATGCCAGCAGGCATTTCAAAGTTGACGGGATGCGAATAACCGACAGCCAGGTTCAGCTTGGAACCTGATGCTGCAGCCTTGTAACCCACACCAACCAGGCTCAGCTTTTTCTCAAAGCCTTTGCTCACGCCAACAACCATGTTGTTGACCAGTTGACGCAGCGTTCCGCTCATGGCGTTGGCTTCACGCGAGTCATTTACAGGCTCGAAGCTCAGCTTGCCATCATTGCTAGACACCTTCACCAGCACATTTTGTGCCAGTGACAGGGTGCCGCCAGAACCCTTGACAGAGATCTGGTCATCTTTGATTGACACATCCACGCCAGCGGGGATGGTCACGGGCATTTTTCCTACTCGGGACATTTCAGTTTCTCCTCAATGCCGCGGTTAGGCCACGTAGCAGAGCACTTCGCCACCAACACCGGTAGCGCGCGCCTTGCGATCAGTCATCACGCCCTTGGGTGTCGTGACAATTGCCACACCCAGACCGTTCATGACTTGTGGAATGGAATCACGGCCTTTGTAGACACGCAGACCAGGGCGGCTGACGCGCTCGATGCGCTCAATCACTGGACGGCCTGCGTAATACTTCAGGGCGATTTCGAGTTCGGACTTGCCAGCTTCGGTTTTCACCTGGAAGCCGTCGATATAACCCTCGTCCTTCAGCACCTGGGCGATGGCAATCTTCACTTTGGAAGAAGGCACCTGAACCGTGGCCTTGGACACCATCTGTGCGTTACGGATGCGGGTCAGCAAGTCAGCGATGGGATCACTCATGCTCATGTTGTATCTCTCCTGCCTGCTTACCAGCTGGCCTTGGTGACACCAGGGATGTCGCCTGCAAAAGCCAGTTCACGGATCTTGGCGCGAGCCAGACCGAATTGACGGAAGGTACCGCGTGGACGACCGGTGATCTCGCAACGGTTGCGCTGACGCGTAGGGTTCGCATTGCGGGGAAGCTTTTGCAAACCCAGACGGGCTGCATCGCGCTCTTCGTCGGTGCGCTTGGCATCGCCTGCAATTGCCTTCAGTTCCGCATACTTGGTTGCGTACTTGGCGGCCAGTTTTTCGCGCTTCAGTTCGCGCTGGATCAAAGCTACTTTAGCCATGCTTCGCCTCAGTTCTTGAACGGGAAACGGAAACCAGCCAGAAGCGCCTTGGCTTCTTCGTCGGTCTTGGCCGTTGTGGTGATGCTGATGTTCAGGCCGCGCAGAGCGTCAACCTTGTCGTACTCGATTTCAGGAAAAATGATCTGTTCCTTGACACCGATGTTGTAGTTGCCACGGCCATCAAAGGCGCGGCCAGAGATACCACGGAAGTCACGAACGCGGGGCAGAGCCACGGTCACGAAACGGTCCAGGAACTCATACATCTGAACGCCACGCAGGGTCACCATGCAACCGATGGCCTGGCCTTCGCGGATCTTGAAACCAGCGATAGCTTTCTTGGCCTTGGTCACCACGGGCTTTTGACCAGCAATCTTGGTCAGGTCGGCCACGGCGTTGTCCATCACCTTCTTGTCCGAAACGGCTTCGCTCACACCCATGTTCAGGGTGATTTTGGTCAGACGTGGAACCTGCATGGGCGAGGTGTAACCGAACTGCTTGGTCAGCTCGGGGGCGACTTTGTCGCGGTAAATTTCTTGCAGTCGTGCCATGTTTACCCCTTAGGCCGCCTTGATTTCAGCGCCGCTGGACTTGAACACGCGAACGCGCGAACCGTCAGCCTGCACCTTGATGCCCACGCGATCAGCCTTGCCGGTAGCCGCATTGAAGATGGCCACGTTGGACTGGTGAATTGGCATGGCTTTTTCAACGATGCCGCCAGTGGTACCCTTCATAGGATTTGGCTTGGCGTGCTTCTTGACCATGTTGATGCCATCGATGACCACATAGGAGTCATCCTTGCGCAACGACACTGTGCCGCGCTTGCCCTTGTCGCGCCCTGTCAGCACGATGACTTCGTCGCCTTTGCGAATCTTGTTCATGGCGCGTCCTTAGAGAACTTCAGGAGCCAGGGACACGATCTTCATGAACTTTTCGGTACGCAGCTCGCGCGTCACGGGTCCAAAGATGCGGGTGCCGATAGGCTCCAACTTTGCATTCAGCAACACCGCAGCGTTGCCATCGAATTTGACGAGCGAACCATCGCCGCGACGAATACCCTTCGCCGTGCGAACCACCACTGCACTGTAAACCTCGCCTTTTTTGACGCGGCCACGTGGAGCGGCTTCTTTGATGCTCACCTTGATGATGTCGCCAACGCTTGCATAGCGACGCTTAGAACCACCCAGCACCTTAATGCAAAGGACGGACTTAGCGCCGGTGTTGTCGGCAACCTCTAACCGAGATTCTGTCTGGATCATTTCAATATTCCCAACTTGCACCAGAAGACAACAGCCCCAGAGAACCTCTCAAGGGCTGCAAATCAGCCAGTCAGTCTTGGGCCCGTCGTCCGCACCGCAAACCATTTGCAGCACTTCCCGCTGGGCAGAAACTTCACGTAGGAAACGCGAAGCCTTTGATTATTGCAAACCCAAAACCAGAAGTCAACTGCGTATCACATTTTTGGGTGCAAATATTGTTGCGCCAGCGCCGCAAAGGCGGGCAACTGCGGATCGAGTCCCAACTCCTCCTGCAGGAGTGCCGCTACAGCGGGAGCGATTTCCATCGCAAGCCGGGCGTCGAGGAACAGCATGCGGGAGCGACGCGCCAATACATCTTCCACCGTCCTGGCGTATTCAAAGCGCGCAGCAAAACGCACCATCGCTTCGGTCAGTCCGCCCCCAAGCTCATTCGTCCCACCAGGCAATGCCACAACCGTAGCCGCGTCTGATCCGTAGAGGTGGATTCCTGGGGCGTCGCTGATGCGGTGTTTCACCGCGTCGACGGGTGTGCCCGCCAGCGTCAGTTGGTTCGTTGCGCCGGCAGCCTTGGGAGGCAGGACACCAGTGTCAAAGCACTTTTGGAGCACATCTTCTGCCATGGCGCGGTAGGTGGTCCACTTGCCTCCGGTGACGGTGACCAGCCCGCTGCGGCTGGCCAGAACAGTGTGTTCACGGCTGATGCTCTTGGTGCTGCCACCGTCATCGTCTTGGGGCTTGACCAGTGGACGCAGGCCCACCCAGATGCTGCGGATGTCTTCCTGCTGGGGTGCACTGGACAGGTAACGCGCGGATTCGTTCAGGATGAACGACACCTCTTCCTTGAAGGGCAACGGCTCGCGCACCACGTCTTGGCGCGGGCTGTCTGTGGTGCCCAAGATGAGCTTGCCCAGCCAAGGCACCGCAAACAGAACCCGGCCATCGGCCGTCTTGGGCACCATCAGCGCGTGGTCAGACGGCAAAAACTCTCTGTCCACTACAATGTGCACGCCTTGGCTGGGTGCAACGATGGGTTTGACAGGTTTACCTATCGCTTCGCCGTCCATTTGGCGCAGGCCATCGACCCACACCCCCGTGGCGTTGACCACACAACGGGCCCGCACGGTGAAGGATCGGCCTGTTTCAGCGTCTTCGCACTCGAACCCGGAAACCCGTCCATCTTCGTGCATCAGCTTCTTGGCGGGGCAGTAGTTCACGAGCAGCGCGCCGTGGCTGGCTGCGGTACGCGCCAATGCCAGCGCCAGCCGCGCATCGTCGAACTGTCCGTCCCAGTACTTCACGCCGCCTTTGAGCCCATCCTGGCGGGCGGTAGGCAGGCATTGGAGCGTGCTTTGACGCCCCAGAAACTCCGTGGCGCCCAGGCCAGCCTTGCCCGCAAGCGCGTCGTACATCTTGAGGCCGATACCGTAGAACGGTGTTTCCCAGAAACGGTACGAAGGCATCACAAAAGGCAGCGGCTGCGCCAGATGGGGCGCGTTGCTCAGCAGCGTGGTGCGTTCGTGCAAAGCCTCGCGCACCAGCGAAATATTGCCTTGCGCCAGATAGCGAACGCCCCCATGCACCAGCTTGGTGGCGCGTGAGGACGTTCCTTTGGCGAAGTCATGCGAATCCACCAGCACCACGCTGAACCCCCGAGCCGCAGCGTCCAGCGCCACCCCCAGCCCGGTCGCCCCGCCACCGATCACGGCAAGGTCGTAGACATGGGGTTGGGCCAGGCGGTCCAACAATTCAGAGCGTTGGGTGGGAAGGGGGGCAGAAACGTGGGTCATGGGATCTGATTGTCCATGGGATGTGGCATTTTGTAAGGGTTTACCCTTAATTTTTGCGATGCCTGTTATTGGTCATCGCCTGCCAGCCCTCGAACGCATTGGTACAACGCACCCCAGGGCAGAGGCGCCTGCGAGGCGGCCGCCACAGCCGCCACCCCGCAGGAGTGGCCTGGCAAGGCCTGCGCCCGCCAGACCGACACGCATCAGCGCACCTTGCCAGCCTTCCAGGCGTCCAGCAGGGTTTGGTACGCGATGGTTTCACCCTTTGGCTTCTCGTTGGCCAGCTTCTTCCAAGGGGCTTGCTTGTCGCTCAGCCACTTGTTGGGGTCTTCCTTCTTGTTGAGCTTGGGCGCGCACTTGGCCATGCCAGCGCGTTCCAGACGGGCCATCACCTGGTCCATTTCGTCGGCCAGCGTGTCCATCGCACCTTGAGGCGTCTTTTCACCCGTCACGGCCTGGGCCACGTTCTTCCACCACAGCTGGGCCAGCTTGGGGTAGTCAGGCACGTTGGTACCGGTAGGCGACCATGCCACGCGGGCGGGGCTGCGGTAGAACTCCACCAGACCACCGAGCTTGGGCGCTGCATCGGTCATGGCCTTGCTCTGTATGTCCGATTCGCGGATGGGGGTCAGGCCAGTCAACGTCTTCTTGAGCGAAGTGGTCTTGGCGGTCACGAACTGGGCGTAGAGCCAGGCAGCAGCCGTCTTGTTGGCATCGTGGTCCTTGAAGAAGGTCCAGCTGCCCACGTCCTGGTAGCCGTTTTGCATGCCTTGCTTCCAGTAGGGGCCGTTGGGGCCGGGGGCCATGCGCCACTTGGGCGTGCCGTCCGCGTTCACCACGGGCAGGCCAGGCTTGGTCATGTCGGCGGTGAAGGCGGTGTACCAGAAGATCTGCTGCGCGATCTGGCCTTGCGCGGGCACGGGGCCGGATTCGCCGAAGGTCATGCCCATGGCTTCCTTGGGCGCGTACTTCTTCATCCAGTCCACGTACTTGGTCAGGGCGTAGACGGCAGCCGGCGAGTTGGTCGCACCGCCACGGGCCACGCTGGCGCCCACGGGGGTGCACTTGTCGTCGGCCACGCGAATGCCCCATTCGTCGATGGGCAGGCCGTTGGGGGCGCCGATGTCGGCAGTACCAGCCATCGAGAGCCACGCATCGGTGAAGCGCCAGCCCAGCGACGGGTCCTTCTTGCCGTAGTCCATGTGGCCGTAGATGGCCTTGCCGTCGATCTGCTTGACGTCGTTGGTGAAGAATTCGGCGATGTCTTCATAGGCAGACCAGTTCAGCGGCACACCCAGGTCGTAGCCGTATTTGGCCTTGAACTTGTCCTTGATGTCCTTGCGCTCGAACAGGTCGGCGCGGAACCAGTACAGGTTGGCAAACTGCTGGTCAGGCAACTGGTACATCTTGCCGTCGGGCGCCGTGGTGAACTTGGTGCCGATGTAGTCCTTGATGTCGATGCCGGGGTTGGTCCATTCCTTGCCCGCACCGCCCATGTAGTCGGTCAGGTTCAGGATCTTGCCGTAGCGGTAGTGGGTGCCAATCAGGTCGGAGTCAGAAATCCAGCCGTCGTAAATCGACTTGCCCGACTGCATGGAGGTCTGCAGCTTCTCGACCACGTCACCTTCCTGGATGAGGTCGTGCTTGACGGTGATGCCAGTGATTTCAGTGAAGGCCTTGGCCAGGGTCTTGGCTTCGTACTCGTGGGTAGTGATGGTCTCGGAGACAACCGAGATTTCCTTCACGCCCTTGGCCTGCAGCTTCTTGGCGGCTTCGATGAACCACTTCATCTCGGCCATCTGCTGGTCTTTGCTCAGCGTGGAGGGCTGAAACTCACTGTCGATCCACTTCTTGGCCTCTGCCTCGCCGGCCCAGGCGGCGTGACCCAAAACCAGGGTCGCGGCGGCGAACGCAATCGCCTTGAACTGCACCTTCATTGCTGTCTCCTCAGATGGAACCCCCTTGGTAGAACGACACCGGCCCCGGGGGGAATCAGGCCGGCGCTTGGCACACCGTCAAAAACGATAGCTGTTTGCGTTTGATTTCAAATGGCTTCAGACTCTTTTAATGCCAAAACCCTTGATTTAAAAGCGCGGCAAGCTCATATTTCAATAGCAATCATCTTTCAACCCTTGCGCAAGATCAGCCCCAGCAACGCCATCGACAAGACGAAGCTGATCCACACCGAGGGCTCGCTCTCCAGGCTGAGCCATTGCGCCATGCGCCCGCTCAGACCCACAAAAATCAGGTTCACATAAGCGGCCGACAACAGGCCGATGAAAAGGCGATCCCCCCGCGTAGTGGCAATGGGCAAAAAGCCCTTGCGCAGGGTGGTGGGTGATTTGATTTCCCACACCGTCATGCCGATGAGCATGAGCACAATGCAGGTGAAGAACACGGCCACGGGCGTGGTCCAGGCCATCCAGTCAAACATGGTTACCCCCCTGAGCGTCTGCGGCGCTTCCCCCCAGGGGGACGCAGCCGGTGGCCGGGCGAAGCCCGCTCCACGGCTGCCGCTGGTACTGGACGCATCGCGCGCGCCGCTGCGAATTGCTTTGGTTCATGTGTTTGCTTCCCTTCACGTCAGACGCGGCCCATGGCGAAGCCCTTGGCGATGTAGTGCCGCACAAACCAGATCACGATGGCACCGGGCACGATGGTCAGCACACCGGCGGCAGCCAGCGTTGCCCAGTCCATGCCGCTGGCGCTCACCGTGCGTGTCATCGTGGCGACGATGGGCTTGGCGTTCACGCTGGTCAGCGTGCGGGCCAGCAGCAACTCCACCCAGCTGAACATGAAGCAGAAGAACGCCGCCACGCCCACACCCGCCTTGATGAGCGGCAGGAAGATGGTGAGGAAGAAGCGCGGAAAGCTGTAGCCATCGATGTACGCCGTCTCGTCGATCTCGCGCGGAATACCACTCATGAAGCCTTCCAGAATCCACACCGCCAGCGGCACGCTGAACAGCAAGTGCGCCAGCGCCACGGCGATGTGCGTGTCCATGAGGCCCACAGTGGTGTAGAGCTGAAAGAACGGCAGCAGGAACACGGCGGGCGGCGTCATGCGGTTTGTGAGCAGCCAGAAGAACACATGCTTGTCACCCAGGAAGCTGTAGCGCGAGAACGCATAGGCCGCAGGCAGGGCCACGGTGAGCGTGATCACCATGTTGATGCTCACGTAGATCAGGCTGTTGATGTAGCCCGAGTACCAGGACGCATCAGTGAAGATGGTTTTGTAGTTGTCCCAGGTGAAGTGCTGCGGGAAGAACGTGAAGGTCGAGAGGATCTCCTCGTTCGTCTTGAAGCTCATGTTGATCATCCAGTAGATGGGCAACACGGCAAACAGCAGGTACGCGAACAGGAACAGCGTCCGCTTCTGGAAGCGTTTTTCATTCATGGCCAGCCCCTTCGTCGCTGACGGTGCCCACGCGCTGCATCCAGTTGTAGAGGATGAAGCACAGCAGCAGGATGATGAAGAAATAGATCAGCGAGAACGCTGCCGCAGGGCCCAGGTCAAACTGGCCCACGGCCTTGGTCGTGAGGTATTGGCTGAGGAACGTGGTCGCATTGCCCGGCCCGCCGCCCGTCAGCACAAAGGGCTCGGTGTAGATCATGAAGCTGTCCATGAAGCGCAGCAGCACCGCAATCATCAACACGCCACGCATCTTGGGCAGCTGGATGTAGCGGAACACCGCCAACTTGCTGGCACCATCAATGCGCGCAGCCTGGTAGTAAGCATCCGGAATGGACCGCAGCCCGGCAAAGGCCAGTAGCGCCACCAGCGGTGTCCAGTGCCAGACGTCCATCAGCAGCACCGTGAGCCACGCCTGCGTGGCGTTGCCGGTGTAGCTGTAGTCAATGCCCATCTCCTGCAGCAGGCGGCCCATCAGGCCAATGTCGGCCCGGCCATAAATCTGCCAGATGGTGCCCACCACGTTCCACGGAATCAGCAGTGACAGCGCCACCACCACCAGCACAGCGGACGACTTCCAGCCCTGCGCGGGCATGGACAGCGCCAGCAAAATGCCCAGCGGAATCTCCACCGCCAGCACCGCCAGCGAGAAGGTGATCTGCCGCAAGAGCGCAGCGTGCAGCTCCTCGTCGCGCATGATCTGCACGAACCACTCGGTGCCCACAAACACGCGGCGCTCGGGGCTGATGATGTCCTGCACCGAATAGTTCACCACCGTCATCAGCGGCAGGATGGCCGAGAAGGCCACACACAGGATGACGGGCAGGATCAGGAACCAGGCTTTCTGGTTGACGGGCTTGGTCGTTGTACTCATGCCAACAACTCCTCGTTTTGATAGAAGCAGGTGTGCTCACCCAGCACCTGCAGCCAGACGCTGCTGCCCACCGCGGGCAAGGCCACCTCTGGGGCCACGCGGGCCTTGAGGGTGTGATCGCCCACCTGGGCGGTGAGCATCTGGTAGGTGCCAATGTCCTGCACCTGCGCCACGCGGCACTGCAGTGCACCGGCAGCCTCGGCTGCAGCCAGCGCCAGGTATTCAGGCCGCACACCCACCTGCAAAGCGCCTGCGGGCAGGCTGCTGGCGGGCAATGCCATGCGCTGGCCCGCCACTTGCAGCGTGGTGCCGTCCACCACCGCTGGCAAAAAGTTCATGCCGGGCGAGCCGATGAAGTGCCCCACAAAGGTGTGGGCGGGCTTTTCAAACAGCGCGTCGGGCGTGCCCAGCTGCATCACGCGGCCACGGCTCATCACCACCACCTTGTCGGCGAAGGTCAGCGCTTCCACCTGGTCGTGCGTCACGTAAATCAGCGTGAGCTTGAGTTCGTGGTGAATCTGCTTGAGCTTGCGGCGCAGCTGCCACTTGAGGTGTGGGTCGATCACAGTGAGCGGCTCATCGAACAGCACCGCCGCCACATCAGAGCGCACCAGGCCACGGCCCAGCGATATCTTCTGTTTCTGGTCGGCCGACAGGCCCGCCGCACGCATGTCGAGCTGGTGGCTCATCTCCAGCATCTCGGCAATCTGGCCCACGCGCTGCTTGATCTGCGCCTCGGGCACCTTGCGGTTCTTGAGCGGGAAGGCCAGGTTCTCTGCCACCGTCATCGTGTCGTAGATGACCGGGAACTGGAACACCTGGGCAATGTTGCGGTCCTGCGGCGTGGCGCGCGTCACATCGCGGCCATCGAACAGCACCTTGCCGTGCGAAGGCACCAGCAGGCCCGACATGATGTTGAGCATGGTGGTCTTGCCGCAGCCCGAGGGGCCGAGCAGCGCGTAAGCACCACCGTCTTCAAAGTCCATTGTGAGCGGCAGCAGCGCGTAATCGCTGTCCTGCTGCGGGTTGGGCCGGTAGGAATGGGCCAGATCCAGCTGGATATGTGCCATGGTTCAGCGTCCTCCCGCGCGCTGGGGGGCCAGCACCAGAGCCTCGTCCGCACCGAACACATAGGCCTGGGCCGGGTTCAGGTGCAGGCGAACCTGTGCGCCCAGTTCAAAGTAATGCACGCCGGTGAGCTGGGCCACCAACTCGCCCCAGGGCGTGTCCACGTGCACAAAGGTGTCGGAACCCGAAATCTCGGCCAGTTCCACCACGCCCTGCACTTCCACATCGCCCGGGCGGGCCTGCACGCGCAGCGCGCTGGCGCGCACACCCACGGTGAGCGAGGCGCTGGCCGTCGGTGGCAAAGGCAGTGGCAGCACCGTGCCGTCGCTCAGGCGCACGCCGCCATCCTGGCGGTTGGCGGTCATCAGGTTCATCGGTGGGTCGCTGAAGGCACGCGCCACGCTCAGTGAATTGGGCGCGTGGAACACCTCGGCCGTGGGGCCGTATTGCAGCAGGCGGCCTTCATCCATCACTGCGGTGTAGCCGCCCAGCAGCAGGGCCTCGCCGGGCTCGGTGGTGGCATACACCACGGTGGATTGCCCGGCGG
This sequence comes from Acidovorax delafieldii, assembly GCA_002377855.1. Taxonomy (GTDB): domain Bacteria; phylum Pseudomonadota; class Gammaproteobacteria; order Burkholderiales; family Burkholderiaceae_C; genus Acidovorax; species Acidovorax delafieldii_A. Next base: position 163,875 of record DFQQ01000044.1, read on the forward strand.
CAAACAGCTGGGTCAGCTCCTCGCGCAGTTCTTCGCGCAGCTTGTAGTCCAGGTTCACCAGGGGTTCGTCCAGCAGCATCAGCGGCGCGCCCTTGGCGAGCGCCCGGGCCAGCGCCACGCGCTGCTGCTGGCCGCCCGACAGCTCAGCAGGCAGGCGGTCCAGAAACATCTCGATGTGCAGGCGGCTGGCCAGTTCGCGCACGCGGGCATCAATGTTTTTCTCGCCGCGCAGCTTCAAGGGCGAGGCGATGTTGTCAAACACCTTCATCGAAGGGTAGTTGATGAACTGCTGGTACACCATGGCCACATTGCGGTCGCGCACAGGAGTGCCCGTCACTTCTTTGCCATCCACCAGCACGCGCCCACTGGTGGGCACATCCAGGCCCGCCATGACGCGCATCAGGCTCGTCTTGCCCGCCTGGGTCGCGCCCAGCAACACCGTCACGGCATTGCTTTGCAGCGACAGGCTCATGTCATACAGCCAGGTCTGCGCCCCGACTTTCTTGCTGATGCTGTCCAACGCCAGCTGCATGAAGCATCCTCTTCCGGCCCTGGGGCCTGTGTGAAAGGGCCGCGCGCGGAGGCAGCGGCCCACAACTTTCGAACTTGTTCATTTTTGTTCCTTCTTGTTCGAATCGAATCAAGGTTTACCCTTAATCAATTCGTTTTTGTTCGATTTACAGTCTCAAACGCTCCATCGACGCGCTTAGCGGATATTTCAGATTCGTTACGATTCGGTGACAACCTTCGCGCAAAACGCTCCACCGTGAACACCAATCCCCGCCAACTCCAACTGCTTGAAGAAGTGCGTGCGCGCAAGTCCGCCACGGTGGAACAGCTCGCCGAAACCCTGGGGGTCACGCTGCAGACCGTGCGCCGCGATGTGCAGCGCCTGGCGGAGTCCGGCCTGCTCACCCGCTTTCACGGCGGGGTGCGCGTGCCCAGTTCCACCGTGGAGAACCTGGCCCACACCCAGCGCGAAACCCTGCACGCCGAAGGCAAGGCGCGCATTGCCCGCGCCGTGGCGGCCGAAGTCCCGCACAACTGCTCGCTGATCCTGAACATTGGCACCACCACCGAAGCCATTGCCAAGGCGCTGCTGCACCACCGAGGCCTGCGCGTCATCACCAACAACCTCAACGTGGCGGCCATCCTGAGCAGCAACCCCGACTGTGAAGTCATCGTCGCGGGCGGCGTGGTGCGCGGGCGCGACAGGGGGATCGTGGGCGAGGCGGCGGTGGACTTCATCCGCCAGTTCAAGGTGGACATCGCGCTCATCGGCATCTCGGGGATCGAGCCCGATGGTTCGCTGCGCGATTTCGACTACCGCGAAGTCAAGGTGGCCCAGACCATCATCGGCCAGGCCCGCGAGGTATGGCTTGCCGCCGACCACAGCAAATTCAACCGCCCGGCCATGGTGCAATTGGCCACGCTCAACCAGATCGGGCGGCTGTTTACGGATGCGCCACCGCCTGAACCTTTTCCCGCGTTACTGCAAGATGCCGGTGTCATCTGCACCGTGGCCGCCTGAAAGATGGAGTGCATCCCCCTGAGCCGCTTCGCGCCTTCCCCCTTCTCTCGAATTGCGATGCAATTCGGGAAGGGGGACACCGCCAGCGCGGCGGGGCGGCCCTTGCGCGGCGGTCACTGGCATCGGCTGCGCGCTTTCAAGGGCCAGCTCTCCAAGTTGGGGCCGAACTACATGCCTGACAAACCTATTCTTCTATGACCTACCTGCTCGCACTCGACCAAGGCACTTCCAGCTCCCGCAGCATCGTCTTTGATGAACGCAGCCACATCGTGGCGCAGGCGCAGCTGGAACTGCCGCAGATCTACCCCCAGCCCGGTTGGGTGGAGCATGACCCGCTGGAAATCTGGCGCACCCAGCTCGCCACTGCGCGCGACGCGCTAGCCAAGGCGGGCATTGCCGCCAATGCTGTGCGGGCGGTGGGCATCACCAACCAGCGCGAAACCACGGTGCTGTGGAACCGCAAGACCGGCCAACCCGTGCACCATGCCATCGTGTGGCAAGACCGCCGCGCCGAACCCGCCTGCGCCCGGCTGCGAAGCGAAGGCCACGCCGCCACCATCCAGGCCAAGACCGGGCTGCTGGTGGACGCGTACTTCTCGGGCACCAAGCTGCAGTGGATGCTGGACAACGTGCCCGGCGCACGCGATGCGGCCGAGCGCGGCGAGCTGGCATTTGGCACGGTGGACAGCTGGCTGATGTGGAAGCTCACCCACGGCAAAGTACACGTCACCGACGTGAGCAATGCCGCACGCACCATGCTGTTCAATGTGCACACCAACCAGTGGGACGATGATCTGCTGGCGCTGCTGCGCATTCCGCGCGCGCTGATGCCCGAGGTGCTGCCATCTTCCGCCCACTTTGGCGACACGGCGGCCGACCTGCTGGGCCACGCCATCCGCATCGGCGGCGTGGCTGGCGACCAGCAAAGCGCGCTGTTCGGTCAGGCCTGCTTCACGGCCGGTATGGCCAAGAACACGTACGGCACGGGCTGCTTCATGCTGATGCACACGGGCGGCGCCTTCCAGACCAGCCAGAACGGGCTGCTGACCACCAGTGCAGCGCAGACCACGGCCACGCCAGAGTTCGCCATGGAAGGCAGCGTGTTTGTGGGCGGCGCGGTGGTGCAGTGGCTGCGCGATGGCCTGCGCGCCATCTCCACCAGCAGCGAAGTCGAGTCGCTGGCGCAGAGCGTGCCCGATTCGGGCGGCGTGATGATGGTGCCCGCCTTCACCGGCCTGGGCGCTCCGTACTGGAAACCCGACTCGCGCGGCACCATCACGGGCCTCACACGCGGCACCACGCTGGGCCACATTGCCCGCGCCGCGCTGGAAAGCATTGCCTACCAAAGCGCCGCCCTGCTGTTGGCCATGAGCCGCGATGCCGTGGCCGCCGGTGGCGCCCCGGTGAGCGAGCTGCGCGTGGATGGCGGCGCGTGCATCAATGACCTGTTGATGCAGTTCCAGGCAGACCTGCTGGGCATCCCCGTGGTGCGCCCCGCCGTCATCGAGACCACGGCGCTGGGCGCAGCCTACCTGGCAGGGTTATCGAGTGGCGTGTACCGCAGCACCGACGAGCTGTCGCAGCTGTGGCGCGCCGACCGGCGGTTTGTGCCCACGCTGAGCAGCGCCCGTGCGCAGGAGCTGATGGCGAACTGGGAACACGCCGTGCGGCAGACCACGGCTGAATGAAGTAGGAACATCCCCCTGAGTCGCCTGCGGCGCCTTCCCCCTTCTCTCGAATGGCGGGGCCATTCGGGAAGGGGGACGCTCCCAGCGCGGCGGGGCGGCCCTTGCGCGGGAGCCTGGCGTCGACTGCGCGCATTGCACACGCCCGGCGCAGTTCCGGACAAGAATGACTTCGAGCCGATCGGCCATTCCCCCAGGCACTGCGTGCGGCCCCCTCCACCTTCCATCAAGGCGCTGGCCACACCATGCCCGTTGCCCACGCCGGCAATAGTGCACAGCGCAAGAGCGTCGCTGGACTGACAGGCGCTACCATCGTTGCCCCATTCACACTCGCCGCACCGCCGCATGAACTCCCCCGCCTCCCCAGCCGCAGCCGCAGCCGCAAGCCAGCAACTTCCCACCATCGCCTTCATCGGCGGCGGCAACATGGCCAGCGCCATCATTGGCGGGCTGATCCACCAAGGCCGACCTGCCGATCAGATTGAGGTGGTAGAGCCCTGGGCCGAAGCGCGTGAGGCGCTGAAGAAGAACTACGGGATCGATGCCCAGCCCGAAGCAGGCCCGGCCCTGCAGCGCGCTGGCATCGTGGTCTGGGCCGTCAAGCCCCAAACCTTCAAAGACGCTGCGGCCCAGGCCAAAGCGCACACGCAAGCTGCGCTGCACCTGAGCGTGGCCGCGGGCATCCGCTCAGACAGCATTGCCCAGTGGCTGGGCACCGAGCGCGTTGTGCGCACCATGCCCAACACGCCCGCCCTGGTGGGCAAGGGCATGAGCGCCCTGTATGCCCGCCCTGCTGTCACGGCAGCCGAGCACCAAAGCGTGCAAGCCATCATGGCGTCTACCGGCGAATTCCTGTGGGTGGAGAGCGAAAAGCAGCTCGACGCCGTCACGGCCCTCTCGGGCTCTGGCCCGGCGTACGTTTTCTACTTCCTCGAAGCCATGACCCGCGCGGGCGTGGGCATGGGCCTGAGCGAGCAGCAGGCGCACCAGCTGGCCGTGGGCACCTTCGTGGGCGCGTCGGAACTGGCCCGCCGCTCTGACGAGCCCCCGGCCGTGCTGCGCCAGCGTGTCACGTCCAAGGGCGGCACCACTTATGCGGCGCTGCAGTCCATGGAAGGGGATGGCGTGGCCGCCGCGTTCGAGCGCGCCATGCAGGCCGCCTGCCAGCGGGCCGACGAGCTGGGCAATGAATTTGGCGCTTGAAGCGTTTTTGGACTCTAGCGCTTATCCAATAAGCGCCGGAAGCTATCAATTAGTGAGCAAAAATCGCACGAGGTAGCTGCCTGCAATGCCTGCAAACACCGTGGCGCCCAGCCAGTGGTTGATGCGGAAGGCCTTGAAGCAGCCCTCGCGGGTGCGGGTGCGAATCAGCGTGAAATGCCACACGGCCTGGGCCAGGGCGGCGGCCATCGCTACATAAAAAATAGCACCCAGCGCATAGGGGGCGAGCGCTACCGCCCAAATACCTAAAAACAGCAGATAGAACAGCGAAATGCCCGCCACATCGAAGCGCCCCAGGGTGATGGCCGAGGTCTTGATGCCGATCTTGAGATCATCGTCGCGGTCCACCATCGCGTATTCGGTGTCGTAGGCCAGCACCCAGAACAGGTTGCCCAGCCACATCCACCATGCCACCGAAGGCACGCTGCCCTGCACCGCGGCAAAAGCAATCACGATGCCGAAGTTGAACGCAATGCCCAGCACCGCCTGCGGCATGGCGATGATGCGCTTGGTGAACGGGTAGGCAATGGCCACCAGCACGGCAGGCACGGACCACAGGACAGCGGCCGTGTTGGTGGTGAGCACCAGCCCAAACGACACGAGGGCCAGCACCGCGCCCAGGCCCAGCGCTTCCTTGACGGACACCTGCCCCGTGGTCACCGGCCGCTGCGCGGTGCGTTTGACGTGCTTGTCAAAGTCGCGGTCCGCCACATCGTTCACACAGCAGCCCGCGCTGCGCATGAGGATGGTGCCCAGCACAAAGACGACGAGCAGATGCCAGCCCGGAAAACCGTCAGCGGCGATCCACAGCGCGCTGAGCGTGGGCCACAGGCACACCAGCCAGCCGGCGGGCCGGTCCCAGCGGATGAGGTCGAGATACAGAGCGAAGCGGCTGCGCGGTGTGGCGTGAGGCATGCGGTGCAAAGGTAAAACGAGGAATCAGCCCGGTGGGCCCGGGCGCGCACCGAATGTAGCAGCCGCCCTGACAATGCCGGGCTTGCACAGCCAAAGCCGGTCAAACCCGGTACAGTGCTCCGCTTGCCTACCCTACGGACCGCCCGCATGCCCCATTCTTCGAGCCGTCAGGCCGCTGCCGCCCGCTTTCCCATCCCCCGCTCCTTGCTCGCGGGTTTCATTGTCGCGGCGCTGGCCACGCTGGTGATTGCCATCGTCAATTTTCGCTCCGCCGAGACGCGCGCCGACGCCGTGCGCGCGATGGACCGCTCCGCGCTGGCCATGCGCCACCTCAACCGGTTCAATGCCGCTATTCAGGACGCCGAGACCGGGCAGCGCGGTTACCTGTTGACGGGGGAGACAGCCTATCTGCAGCCATATGAACGGGCCGTGAACTCGCTGCAAAAGCACTTGGGTGACCTGAAGGCAACTGCGGCTGACTATCCCGCTCAGAGGCAACTGGCCGCAGAGCTGGACGAGCTGACCCATCAGAAGCTGCGCGAACTCAACGAAACCATTGCGCTGCGCAAAAGCGGCGACACCGCGGGTTCGATGGCCATGGTGTACAGCGGCGTGGGCAAAGACCTGATGGAGCGCATGCGCAAACTGATCGAAGACCTGCGCACGCAACAGAACCAGCAACTGGATGTTCGGCGCGAACAGTGGGTGGCCGCCGCCTCCAACTCCAATCTGTATTCGGGTGGCGGCTCGCTGGTGCTGCTAGTGCTCATCTGTATCTCGGCGGCCATCACGGCGCGCGACTACCGGGCCAAGGCGGTACAGGCATGGGTGGCCGCGGGCCTGTCGGGTTTGGGCCAGCGCATCCAGGGCGACCACCGGCTGGAAGATATTGGCCAAAGGGCGCTGGAATACCTAGCCACCTACCTCGGGGCCCCTGTCGGAGCCGGCTACGTGCGCGAAAGCCAGGATCTTTTTACGCTGTTTGGCGGCTACGCACTGCCACGCGAGCGGCTGGCGCAGACCACGCAGAGCGCCGAGGGCCTGCTTGGGCAGGCTGCGCGGTCACGCCAGCTGCTGCACGTGCGCGATGTGCCCCAGGGCTACCTGCCCGTCTCGTCGAGCACCGGGCAGGCCAGTCCCACAGAATTGCTGATAGCGCCCGCGGTGGAGCGTGGCCAGGTGTACGCGGTCATTGAACTGGGCTTTTGCCGGCCGGTGAACGAGGCCGAACGCCACCTGATGGAGCGCGCTTCTGAAATGCTGGCGGTGGCCATTCGCACTGGCATCGACCGCAATCGCATGCAGGATCTGCTGGAGGAGACCCAGCGCCAGTCTGAGGAACTGCAAACGCAGCAGGAAGAGCTGCGGGTGAACAACGAGGAGCTGGAGCAGCAAAGCCGCATTCTGCAGGAGTCGCAAGCCCAGATGGAGGTACAGCAAACCGAGCTGGAGCAGACCAACGCGCATCTGGAGGCGCAGACCCAGCAACTCGAATACCAGCGTGAACAGCTGCTGCGCGCGCAAAGCGCCATGACGGACAAGGCACGCGAGCTGGAACTGGCAAGCCAGTACAAGAGCGAGTTCCTGGCGAACATGAGCCACGAGTTGCGCACGCCGCTCAACTCCACGCTGATCCTGGCCAAGCTGCTGGCCGACAACCGGGCCGGCAACCTGAGCGCCGAGCAGGTGAAGTACGCACAAACCATTTATGCGGCAGGCAACGATCTGCTGGCGCTGATCAACGACATTCTGGACCTGTCCAAGATCGAGGCAGGACAAGCCAGCGTGTCGATAGAACCTGTTTCACTGGCCAGCGCCTTGCAAGGCCTGGTGGACCCTCTGCGCCCCTTGGCGCAGGAAAAGGGACTGACACTGGCCGCCACCACCGCCCCGGACGCGCCCGCCACGATCGAGACCGACCCGCAACGCCTGGGGCAGGTGCTCAAGAACCTGCTGTCCAATGCGCTCAAGTTCACCGAAAAGGGCTCGGTGGAACTGCATGTGTCGCGCAATCCCGACGACACGGTGTCGTTTGCCGTTAAGGACACTGGCATCGGTATCCCGGCAAATCAGCAGGATCTGATCTTTGATGCGTTCCGCCAAGCCGATGGCAGCACGCACCGTAAATACGGCGGCACCGGCCTGGGCCTGTCCATCTCGCGCGATCTGGCACACCTGTTGGGCGGCTCCATCCATGTGCACAGTGCGCCTGGGGAGGGCAGTGTGTTCACCCTGGTGCTGCCGCAGACGTTCCAGCCTGCCGAGCCGCACCCGTCCGCAAGCGCTGATGCAGCTGCTGCGCATCGCCCGCAGCCCGTCGCAGCGCCAGCGGTAGCCATCCAGGCCCCTGTTGCGACGCAGCCCACAGTCCCTGGGTCATCGGCCCCGGCAGAGCCAGCAGGCGGGGCGCAGGCCAGCCGCGCGGGTCCGCGCAGCATCCTGGTGATCGAGGACGACGCGCGTTTTGCGCAGATCTTGAGCGACCTGGCCCGTGAGATGGACTTTGAGTGCCACCTGGCCTACAACGCAGCCGATGGCTTGGCATTTGCAGCCAACAGCCAACCCAGCGCCATCGTGCTGGATGTGAACCTGCCCGACTTTTCTGGCCTGGGCGTGCTCGACCAACTCAAGCGCAATCCAGTCACCCGCCATATCCCTGTGCATGTCGTGTCGGTGGCCGACTATTCGCAAGAGGCCATGGGCCGAGGCGCTGTCGGCTACGCGCTCAAGCCCGTCAAGCGGGACGAACTGGTAGAGGCCCTGCACCGGCTGGAGGCCAAATTCACGCAAAACCTGCGGCGCGTGCTGGTGGTAGAGGATGACGAGCGCCAGCGCGAGAGTGTGCGCCACCTGCTCGGCAGCAGCGCAGTGGAAATCGTGGGCGCCGGCACCGCAGCCGAAGCGCTGGCGCATTTGCGCGCGTCCACCTTCGACTGCATGGTGATGGATCTCAACCTGCCAGACCTCAACGGCTACGATTTGCTGCAGCAAATGACAGAGCAGGACGGGGTTTCGTTCCCACCGGTGATTGTGTACACCGGGCGCGCATTGTCGCGTGACGAAGAGCAGCGGCTGCGGCGCTTTTCCAAGTCCATCATCGTCAAGGACGCCCGCTCGCCCGAGCGCCTGCTGGACGAAGTCACGCTGTTTCTGCACCAGGTGGAGTCGGAACTGTCGGTGGAGCACCGCAAGATGCTCCAGGTGGCCCGCAATCGCGAGTCCGCACTGGAGGGGCGCAATGTGCTCGTGGTGGAAGACGACGTACGGAACGTCTTCGCGCTTTCCAGCATTCTGGAGCCCACGGGCATCCATGTGCAGATCGCCCGCAATGGCGTCGAAGCGTTGGCGGCATTGGAGCGGGCTGGCACCAGCACCCATGCGGCCATCGACCTGGTGCTGATGGACATCATGATGCCGGAAATGGATGGCTACACCGCCATGCGCGAAATCCGCAGCCGCCCCGAATGGCGGCGCATGCCCATCATCGCCCTTACCGCCAAGGCCATGCGGGACGACCAGGAGAAGTGCCTTGCCGCCGGTGCCAACGACTACATCGCCAAGCCCTTGGATGTGGAGAAGCTTTTGTCTCTCGTCCGGGTGTGGATGCCCAAGTAGCCCGTTGCCATGCCCCACCGCAAAGCCAGAACGGCCGACATCGAGCAGCAATTGCTGATCGATGCGATTTACCACCGCTACCACTACGACTTCCGGGGATACGCGCCGGCCTCGCTCAAGCGACGCCTGGCCGCAGCGCTGCTGCATTTCGATTGCAAGACGCTGTCGCAACTGCAGGACCGCGTGCTGCACGAGTCAGCGGTGTTCCCGGCGCTGCTGGAATACCTCACGGTGCAAGTCAGTGACATGTTTCGCGACCCCAGCTACTACCAGTCGCTGCGCAAGGAAGTCGTGCCACTGCTGCGCACCTATCCGTCCCTCAAGGTGTGGGTGGCTGGGTGCAGCGCAGGTGAGGAGGTGTATTCGCTGGCCATCCTGCTGCATGAAGAAGGCCTGCTGGACCGCACACTCATCTACGCGACCGACATCAACCCCCACGCCCTTCGCGCAGCAGCGTCCGGCGTCTTCGACATGGCAAGGGTGGCTGCGTTCACCGAGAACCATGCGCGCTCTGGGGCGCGCAGTTCTCTCTCGGACTACTACGCAGCCCGCTACGGGCGTGTGGTGTTTGACAAGGCCTTGCGTGAGCACATCGTGTTCTCGGACCACAGCCTCGCCACCGACAGCGTGTTTGCGGAGGTGCACTTCGTCTCCTGCCGCAATGTGCTGATCTACTTTGAGCGTGAGTTGCAAAACCGGGCACTGGGGTTGTTCCGCGATGCGCTGTGTCACCGCGGCTTCCTGGGCCTGGGCTCCAAAGAGTCGCTGCGCTTCACCGCCCACGCCGACGCGTTTGAGGATGTGGTGCCGGAAGACCGCATCTACCGAAAAAGGGCCGGCCTGTGAGCGCCCACCTGCCCAGTCCTGCATCCCCGAGTTATCGCGCCATCGTGGTGGGAGGCTCTTCCGGAGGCATTGACGCGCTCATGCAGGTGCTGCCTGCACTACCTGCCACCCTGGCCGCTGCCGTGCTTGTGGTGATGCACCTGCCGCGCGATCGCCGCAGCCTGCTGGCCGAGATATTCCAGCCCCGTTGCGATCTGACCCTGCGAGAAGCACACGACAAGGATGCCGTTGCACCGGGCACGGTGCTCCTCGCCCCGCCCGACTATCACTTGTTGGTGGAAAGGGGCCCTGACGGCCCCCACGCAGCGTTGTCCGTCGACACGCCTGTGCACTTCTCACGCCCGTCGATAGATGTGCTGTTTGAATCGGCAGCAGACCTGTATGGCGCCGCACTGGTGGGCATTCTCCTGTCAGGCGCCAATGAGGACGGTGCACGCGGGCTGGAGGCCATCCACGCCGCTGGCGGCCTCACCATCGTGCAGGCCCCGGCCACCGCTTCCATCCCCACGATGCCAATGGCAGCCCTCGCCCGCGTGGAAGTCGATCACGTCCTGGCGCCCACCGACATTGCCAAGCTGCTCGGGGACCTGCACCGCGGGCAACTCATCTGATGCCCACGCCGCCCCACTGTCAAACCACTGCCCTGCATACACCGTCCATGCACCAGACCTACCGCACCACCTGCCTGATCGTCGATGACGTGGAAGAGAACCTGATCGCCTTGGAGGCACTATTGCAGCGCGACGGGCTTGAAATTCTGAAAGCGCAGTCAGGCTTTGAGGCGCTGGAGTTGCTGCTGAAACACGATGACGTGGCCCTGGCACTGCTCGATGTCCAGATGCCCGAGATGAATGGCTTTGAGTTGGCAGAACTCATTCGGGGCAGTGAGCGCACGCGGCACATTCCGCTGATCTTCATGACGGCGGGCTCGCGCGAGCAGAACTGGCAGTTTCGCGGCTACGAGAGCGGCGCGGTGGACTTTTTGTACAAACCCATCGACCCGCACATGCTGACCAACAAAGCAGGGGTGTTTTTCGAATTGCACCAGCGCAAGCAGGCGCTGGCCCACGAGCTGCGCGAGCGCACGGAAGCCTTGCGCATCAACGAGTTGTTCATGGCTGTGCTGAGCCACGACCTGCGCACGCCTGTGCAGTCCATCATGGCAGCAGCCACGGTGTTGCAACGGCAGCCCACTGCCGAAACGGTGGCGCTGATGGCCGGGCGCATGCTGCGCACCAGCCAGCGCGTGGGCCGGATGATTGAAGACCTGCTGGACGTCACCCGCATTCGGCAGGCCGGAGGATTGGCGCTGCACCTGGCCCCCGCCAGCATGCGCAGTCTTGTGCAGCGCACGATGGACGAAATGCAGACCAGCCACCCCAACCGGTCTGTGGAGCCCGCCCTGCAAGGTGATCTGGAGGGAACCTGGGATGGCGAGCGCCTTTGCCAAGTGATCACCAATCTCTTGGGCAACGCTTTCCACCACGGCAGCACGGACCAGCCCGTACGCCTGACGGTGGACGGAACCAGCCTTTGCAAGGTCACGTTTGCTGTGTCAAACGGAGGCACCATCGCACCCGAGTTGGTGCCGCACTTATTTACGGCGTTTCGCGGACGCGAGCGGGAGCCGGGCCGCCACCAGGGGCTAGGGCTGGGGCTTTTTATCGTTCACCAGATCGTGCAGGCGCACCAGGGTCGCATTGATGTGGAGTCTCAAAACGGAACCACACAGTTTCGCGTCGAGTTACCGCGGCATGTGGAACCAGCGGGGCGCCGGGCGGTGCAGTAAACCCAGGCTGGCAACCCATTGTGTAATAAATGATTGCGTGGCAGAAGCTTGAGCGCCCTGCGGCCATCACGTTTCCCTTTGCTGAATTCAGGCAGCCGCACCCACTGCCATGCGGATGGAGCCCAGCAGCTGTTCCAGATCTTCCAGTTCGAAAGGCTTCAACAGCGTGCGGACATTCGCCCCCCAGGATTCAGGGTGACTGCCCAGCTCATAGCCTGAGCACAACACCACCCAGCGTTGTGGGTCGGCCGCGAGCAGCTTGCGCGCGAGGTCCGTGCCAGAAATACCGGGCAAGCTGACGTCCGATACCAGCACGTCGAAAGGCTGGCGGGCGTCCAGCTCGAGGGCCTCCTCGCCTGTGGCGCATGAGGTGACTGTCTGCCCCTCACTCTCCATGAGCATGCCAATGGTTTCGCGCAGCTCAGGATTGTCTTCAACGTACAAAATTCGCATACATCACAGCGGATTGAACCGCCGTGCCAGCGCAAAAGCTGACACAGCCAAAACCACCATCATGTGTAAAGCGGACGCCATCGTCTTGTAGGACAACACGCTGTCCAGAGCCAAGCGTTCTCAAATCGCTGCAAAAGTCGGAACTTCTGGATGATGAAGAGGCCGCAAATCACCCGCCACTGCCATTGGCGCAAGGCGATCAACGGCTAACAGGTAGAACCGTTCGCATCAGTGAGGACGCCGGGCGGGTGAGTACTCAGCGTTCAGCCGCGCTCAGTCTTCCAGCAGGGAACGCAGCATCCAGGCGGTCTGCTCGTGCACCGTCAGGCGCTGGGTCAGCAGATCGGCCGTGGGCTCGTCGCTGGCCTTGTCGGCCAGGGGAAACAGACTGCGCGCGGTGCGGGCCACGGCCTCATGGCCTTCGACCAGCACGCGCACCATGTCCAGCGCCTTGGGCGGCGTGGATGGCGCATCGGGAACCGTCGCCAGCTTGCCAAACTCGGCATACGAGCCGGGCGCCACATGGCCCAGCGAGCGGATGCGCTCGGCGATGGGGTCCACTGCGTTCCACAGTTCGGTGTACTGCGCCATGAACATGGTGTGCAGGGTGTTGAACATGGGGCCCGTCACGTTCCAGTGGAAGTTGTGGGTGGTGAGATACAGCGTGTAGGTATCGGCCAGAAGGCGCGACAGGCCCTGGGCGATGGCAGCACGGTCCTTGTCGCTGATGCCGATGTTGATGCTGGGAACGGAGGTCTTGCCGGTAACTTTGCCTGCTTTGGCCATGAGTGGTCCTTCCTTGCTGAAAGCTTGAAACACCCCGCGCCGCACAGCCCGAAGGGCCGGGCGCGGGACCCTGGAACACTGTAGCGCAAGCCATCGGTTGCAGATGTCATCCTTTGCCGATGCCTTGCGCCTGGGTCAACAAAAGCGCGGAAACCCGAGCAACCGCCTCACTGCATCTGCTGCAAGTTGCCAATGCGCACCAGCATCTCGGTGAACATCTGCATATCGGCGTCCAGGTCCGCCACCTCCTTGAACTCCTTGGCGTTGTGGGCCGTGTACTTCTTGCCGGGCATAGCGGGGCCAAAGTTGATGGCGTTGGGCATCAGCTTGGCCGTGGTGCTTCCGGCGGTGGGCACGGGCTGCGCGGGCAAGCCTGTGGTATCCCCAAAGGTGTTGAGCAGCGTGGCCAGCCATGCACCCTTGGGATCACGGGCCATCCAGTTGCCCTGCTTGTGGTCTACCTCCACTGCCACACCCGCCTGTGTGCCCCAAGCCTGGATGCGCTGGGTGGTGGCCTGGGCCAGGGCCTCAGGCGTATTGCCCCGGGGCATGCGCACGTTCACCAGCACATCGACCTTGCCATCCTTTTCACGGATCAGGTTGGGCGACATGGTGAGCGGCCCCATGAAATCGTCGCTGTAAGCCAGCCCCATGGTGCGGCCCAGGTAGTCCACGCCGTACAGGTCGGCGATGTACTTCACGGCCTGGGCATAGCCATTGGCCGCCACCGTCACGCCCGATTGCTGCAGGAACAGCGCCAGGCGCGGCAGCGGGTTCACACCCTCTTCAGGGCGCGAGCCATGGGCCGATGCACCTGTGACCTTGACCAGTACGTCTGCACCTTCGCGCGTGACATCGATGCTGAACTTGCCCCCCTGGCTTGCGTACTTGCCCACGAAGGCGTCCTTGGCAGCGCCCAATTGACGTGCCGTAGCGTCGGCGTCGCCACCGCGCAGACGGGCTGTAGCCGTCTGGGGCACAGCGTTGGCCGATGCTGCACCGGCCATGGCCACGATGGTGGGCTGATTGCCCGAGGTGGCGCCCAGCGCAAAGGTAGTGCGCAGTGCGCCCGATCCCTTTTCGGCGACCACAGCAGGGTACTTGCTGTCGAGCACGATGTTGTACTGAGGCAGTGTCGTCTTGGCGCGGTAGTACTTCATGGCATCGCCACCGGTTTCTTCGGTGGTCTCGATCATGAGGCGGATGGTGCGCGCCAGCGGCAGGCCGCTTTCCTTCACGGCCTTCATGGCATACAGCACAGTGGCGATGGAGCCCTTGTCGTCGATGGAGCCCCGGCCATACAAATTGCCGCCCAAGCGGGTCAGCTTGAAGGGGTCGAGCTTGGTGCCGTCGTCCAGCACCCACTCGTCGGCCACCACGGGCACCACGTCGGCGTGGGTCAGGATTCCGAACTCTTCGGTACCACTGCCGGGCAGTTTCACTTCAAACACGCGGTTGTCCACGTTGCGGTACTGCAGGCCAAAGTCCTTGGCCATGCCTTCCACCAGCTTGCCAAAGGCAATGATGGCGGGGTCTTCGTGCGGCGGGACCTTGTCGGAACGCACCGTGGGAATGGCCACCATGCGCGCCGTGGTGTCGATCACGGCGGCTTGGTTCTTCATGCGGTTGTACAGGCCCAGCAGGCGGCTGATGTTGACCAGGTCATCACCCTGCAGCGTGGCTTTGCGTTCATAGGCTGCCACGGCAGCCGCCAGTTCGGGCTGCATTTGGGCCGAGAGCGCCAGGAACTGGCTGAAGCTGCCGGACGCAGCCGTGGCCGACATGACAGCCGGCGCTGCCGCAATGCGGTCCAGTTCGGGCTTCTTCAGCGGGCCGCTGGCCTGGGGCGTAGACGGCATGGACGAACAGGCGGACAGAGCCGCCACCAGCGTGGCGGTGAGCCAAAGCTTCTTCATGAGAACCTCTCTTTTTGTGGAGTGAATTGCCGCAGCTGCCATGTGATCGGCAGCAACGCGCCAAGGCAAAAGCACGCGCCGGGCAGGCGGTGCCAAGGCGGCGCGAGTTTAGCCCCGCCCCATGGCAGTGCAGAGGTAACAAACCGTATCAGGTGGAGGCAACAGAATCGCCAAACTGTACCGCCGGCGGAGGAAGGTCTGCCGTCAGATACAGGCCATCAGGAAAGATCAGGAAAGGCGTGTCACCCCCGGCAACTCGCAGGCATAGATGGCATTGCGCAGGGATGCAATCGCCTCGTAGCGCGTGAAGCTGCGCCGCCAGGCCAGCACGACCCGGCGCACTGGGGGCGGGCTGCCGTCCTTTTCCTCAATTGGCAGGTAGCGGATGTAGCTCTCATCACTCTTGCGGCGGCGCGCCACCGCCAGCGCGTCGCGCGGCACCGACAGGCGCGGCACCAGCGTCACACCCATGCCTGCGGCCACCATGTGTTTGATGGTCTCCAGCGACGAGCCCTCGAACGATTTGCGGATGCCCTCGGCGTTGCTGGCAAACCGGGCGAACTCGGGGCAGACCTCCAGCACATGGTCGCGAAAGCAGTGGCCTGCGCCCAGCAGCAGCATGGTCTCGCTTTTCAGTTCTGCCGCGGTGATCGACTTGCGCGAGGCCAGCGCATGGCTGCTGGGTACGGCCGCCATGAACGGTTCGTCGTACAGCGGCGCCATGGCAAGTCCGGTGTCGGGGAAGGGCTCGGCCAAAATGGCGCAGTCAATCTCACCCGTGCGCAACATCTCCAGCAGTTTGACGGTGAAGTTTTCCTGCAGCATCAGCGGCATTTGCGGTGTGCGCGTGATGGACTGCCGCACCAGATCAGGCAGCAGATACGGCCCGATGGTGTAGATCACGCCCAGCGTGAGCGGGCCAGCCAGCGGGTCTTTGCCGCGCTTGGCGATTTCCTTGATGGCGGCGGCTTGCTCCAGCACGCTTTGCGCCTGGCGCACGATCTCTTCGCCCAGCGGCGTCACCGTCACCTCGCCCGCGCTGCGCTCGAAGAGCTTCACGTCCAACTCTTCTTCCAGCTTCTTGATGGCCACCGACAGTGTGGGCTGCGAGACATAGCAGGCATCGGCCGCGTGGCCAAAGTGCTTCTCGCGGGCCACGGCGACGATGTACTTGAGTTCGGTGAGGGTCATGGTGTGTTCCTGCGGGCCGCGTCAGCGCGGGTCTGAACGGCTCATGCTTTGAGGTAGTCCGATTTTCCACCCAACCAGCGCGCCACGTGTTTCGCCGCCAGTTCCGGGTGGTGGTCGAGCATCTGCGGTGCCAGCTCACGCGCCCATTCCAGCAGATGGGTATCAGTGGTCAGGTCGGCAAAACGCAGCAGTGCATCACCGGACTGGCGCGCGCCGAGGAACTCGCCGGGGCCGCGAATCTCCAGGTCCCGCCGGGCGATCTCGAAGCCGTCGTTGGTCTCGGCCATGGCGCGCAGGCGCTCCTTGGCGGTTTCGCCCACGCGGCCGCTGTCGTTGGTGGAATACAGCAGCACGCAGGCCGATGCCGCCGCGCCCCGCCCTACGCGCCCGCGCAGCTGGTGCAGCTGCGAGAGGCCAAAACGCTCGGCGTGCTCGATCACCATGAGTGACGCGTTGGGCACATCCACGCCCACTTCGATAACCGTGGTGCTGACCAGCACGCCCATCTGGCCGCTGCTGAAGAGCTGCATCACGGCCTTTTTCTCGGCCGTGGGCATGCGCGAGTGCAGCAGTCCCACCATCACCCCGGGCAGGGCCTCGCTCAAGTCAGCGTGGGTGGCGGTGGCATTGCTCAGGTCGAGCGCCTCGCTTTCTTCAATCAGCGGGCACACCCAGTACACCTGCCGCCCGGCTTCGACCTGCGCGCCGATGCGCTCAATCACTTCATCCTTGCGGCTGTCGGCAATCAGCTTGGTGACGATGGGCGTGCGGCCTGGCGGCAACTCGTCGATGACCGACACATCCAGGTCGGCGTAGTAGCTCATGGCCAGCGTGCGCGGGATGGGCGTGGCGCTCATCATCAGCATGTGCGGCTCCATGCCGTGGGCCGCCAGCTTTTGACGCAAGGCCAGCCGCTGCGCCACGCCAAAGCGGTGCTGCTCGTCGATGATGGCCAGCGCCAGGTTCTTGAACTGCACCTGCTCCTGGATGACGGCGTGCGTGCCCACCACCAGCGCGGCCTCGCCGCTGGCGACCAGCGCCAGCATGGCGGTTCGGTCCTTCTTCTTTTGCCCGCCCACCAGCCAAGCCACCTTGCGGCCGCGTGCGGCGAGCAGGGGTTCGAGCCAGCCAATCATCTTGGCAAAGTGCTGCTCGGCCAGGATTTCGGTGGGCGCCATCAGCGCGCACTGCCAACCGGCATCCATGGCCAGGCAGGCGGCGAGGGCCGACACCACCGTCTTGCCCGAGCCCACGTCGCCCTGCAACAAGCGGTGCATGGGCACCTTGCGCTCCAAGTCGGCAGCGATTTCCTCACCCACGCGGCGCTGGGCGGCCGTGAGGTCGAACGGCAACACAGCCATGAGCTGTTCGTGCAGCGGCAGCGCGCCTGCCTGTACGGGCTTGGGGCGCAGCACGGGGGCGCGCAGCCGATCGCGTTCGCGCCTGGACTGGTATTGCGAGAGCTGCTGGGCCAGCAGTTCTTCAGCCTTCAGGCGTTGCCAGGCCGGGTGGCTGTGGTCTTCCAGCGTGGACAGGGCCACATCCGGCGTAGGGCGGTGCAAAAAAGTGAGCGCCTCGCGCAATCCCCATGCGGCCTGACCGGCAATTTTGTCTCTAAAAACAGCATACGGCGGTTCTGCGCCAGCAGGCAGGGTGTCCGACAGATCCACGCGGCCCAGTGCAGTCCCCACGGCACGGCGCAGGTACGGCTGGGCCAAGCCCGCCGTGGTGGGATACACGGGCGTCAAAGCGGCAGGCAGCTCGCCCCCCGCCAATCGGAACGCGGGGTGCAGCATCTGCCGGCCCCAGAAGCCCCCTTTGACCTCGCCCCGGATGCGCAGGCGGTTGCCCACGGCCATGGTCTTCTGGTGCGATGGGTAGAAGCTGAAAAAACGCAACTCGCAGCTGCCTGTGGCGTCTTCTACCTGCACCAACAGCTGGCGGCGCGGGCGCAATTGCACCTCGCAGGCCGTCACCGTGGCTTCGATCTGCACGGTCTGCCCGTCGCGCGCGCTGCCCAGGGGGGTGATGCGCGTCTCATCCTCATAGCGCAGCGGCAGGTGCAGGGCCAGGTCGATGTCGCGGCGCAAACCCAGCTTTTGCAAGGCTTTTTGGGCAGCGCTTTGTGCTGCCGGGGCAGAGGGCCTCGGAACTGCTGGCATTTTCTTCAAGAGAGGTGGCAAATGGCGGTGGCGGCGTGGGGCAAAAAGGCTAACATGGTTACCCATAGTTCCCCGTGATTGCGGAAGTTTGCTTTCTGGACAGTTGTCATGCTCAAGCGAATCAGTATTCAACATCTCACCTTGGGCATGTACCTTCACGAATTCTGCGGCTCGTGGATGGAGCACCCCTTCTGGCGCGCAAAGTTTGTTCTCAAGGATCCCAAGGACCTCGAGCGCATCCAGGCCACAGCCATCACCGAGGTGTGGATCGATACGTCCAAAGGGCTGGACGTGGCTGCGGGCGTGCGCTCGGTGTCGCGCGAAGAGGCAGACCTTCAGATCGAATCGGAATTTGCCCTGCTGGAAGACATGCCAGCCATCGTCATCGCAGAACCTCCGCCCCCGCCACCGCCCTCCCCACCCCGGGGCCGCAAGCCCACATCCATGCAAGACGAGCTCAAGCTGGCAGCGTCGATTTGCAGCGAGTCCAAACGCGCCGTGGTTTCGATGTTCAACGAAGCGCGCCTGGGCAAGGCAGTGGACTCCGCGAACGCCCAAAGTCTGGTGGAGGAAATCTCGGATTCCATCACCCGCAACCCCGGCGCGCTGATCAGCCTGGCCCGGCTGAAAACGGCGGACGACTACACCTACATGCACTCGGTGGCCGTGTGCGCCATGATGGTGGCGCTGGCCAAGCAAATTGGCCTGAGCGAGCAACACACCCGCAGCGCAGGCATGGCGGGGCTGCTGCACGACCTGGGCAAGGCGGCCATTCCGCTGCCCGTGCTGAACAAGCCGGGCAAGCTGACGGACAACGAGTTTGCCGTGGTCAAGAGCCATCCGGTAGAAGGCTACAACATGCTCAAGGAGGGCGGCAACGTCGAGGACTCTGTGCTCGACGCCTGCCTGCACCACCACGAGAAAATGGACGGCACGGGCTACCCCGACAAGCTGCAGGGTGAGCAGATCTCGCTGATCGCGCGCATGACCGCCATTTGCGATGTGTACGATGCCATCACCTCCGACCGCCCCTATAAGCGCGGCTGGGACCCGTCCGAATCGCTGCGCCGCATGGCCGAATGGACCAAAGGGCACTTTGACCCGCGCCTGTTCCAGGCCTTCGTCAAGAGCATTGGCATCTACCCCGTGGGCTCGCTCGTGCGGCTGTCCTCCGGCCGCATCGGCGTGGTGACAGAGCCAGGCGAAAAATCCCTGACGTCCCCTCGCGTCAAGGTGTTCTTCTCCACCAAGTCAGACCTGCGCATTCCGCCCGAAGTGGTGAACCTGGCCGAACCGGGCTGCAACGAAAAAATCGTGGCCCGCGAAGACCCTGACAAATGGCGGTTTCCAGACCTCAACGAGCTGTGGTCGGGCCTGCCAGAACGCCCCTGGTAAGACACGCCGAGCTGCCCCAACGCCCAGCGCCATGCGCGCCGCTGCCACGCTGGACCAAAACGACCTGATGCCGCCTGCGCCTGCGCCTCCATGACCTGCTTTCTGACCCTCACCCCCAACCCTGCACTGGACATTGCCACCAGCACGGCCCAGGTGGAGCCTACCCACAAACTGCGCTGCGGCCCGGTGCAGCGCTACCCCGGCGGGGGCGGCATCAACGTGGCCCGGGTGCTGCACCGCCTGGGAGCAGACGTGCAGGCACGGGCCCTGGTGGGCGGGCCTGCGGGCGCTCAGCTTGCGACACTGTTGCAGCACGAAGGAGTGCCCTGCCTGCTGCACCCGATTGCAGGCGACACCCGTGAAAACCTTTCGGTGCTGGAAACCAGCACCGGACGGGAATTTCGCTTCGTGCTTCCAGGCCCCACGTTCGAGGCCGCGCAAGCACCTGCCCTGCGGGAAGCCCTGCTGCCAACCGCAGACCTGATCACCGCAAGAGCAGGAGCGCACGAGCCCCGGTGGATCATCGCCAGCGGCAGCCTGCCGCCCGGAATGCCGCACGACTTTTACGCACAACTGGCCCGCACCGCCGTGCAACAGGGGGCGCAGCTTGCGCTCGACACTTCGGGCGCTCCGCTGGCGGCCGCGCTGGAAGTGGGGGTTGCGCTCGTCAAGCCCAGCCAGCGCGAGTTGCGCGATCTGTTGCAGCAACCGCTGAACACCGTGCAGGAATGCGCCGCCGCCGCACTCGCTCTGGTAAGGCAAGGCGCAGCCGGCACGGTGGCCCTGTCCATGGGCGAGCAAGGGGCCGTGCTGGCCCACCACGAGGGTGTGTGGCACGCGCCAGCGCTCAACGTGCCCGCCGCCACCGGCACCACCGGGGCAGGCGATTGCTTTTTGGCGGCCCTCATCTGGGCGCTGGAGCGCGGCGACGCGCCGCCTGCGGCCCTGCGCTGGGGCGTGGCGGCGGGGGCGGCTGCCTTGCTGTCGCCCGGCACGGAGCTGGCCCAGCCAGACGACATCCGCCGGTTGCACGCACAAGTGCCCATGCCGCAGGCGGTAGCGCCCACCTGCTGAACGCCAGCAGCACCCCGCAGGCTCACACAGCACGTGGGGGCGTGGGACAATAGCGCCCTTTTTTCTTGGCACGGGCCCGTTCGGCCCTCAAGCACATGACCGACTTTTCGTCCGCAGCCTCTGGCGCCCCCCAGGCACCACGCACCTACACCCTCAGCGACTTCGACTTCTCGCTGCCCCCTGAACTCATTGCACAGCACCCTGCCCCCGAGCGCAGCGCATCGCGCCTGCTCGACGGCCGCGCCATCGAGCCCGCCGACCGCATCTTCCGTGAACTGCCCGGCCTGCTGCGCGCGGGCGACCTGCTCGTCTTCAACGACACCCGTGTGGTCAAGGCCCGCATCTTTGGCGAGAAGGCCAGCGGCGGCAAGCTGGAACTGCTGATCGAGCGTGTGCTGCCCGCCGAGGCGGGCAATGCCACTGGAGGGGCACCAGGCAGTACGGGCAACGAAGTCGTGGCCCACATGAAGGTCAGCAAAAAACCCTTGCCCGGCAGCACGGTGCACATGGCCGGTGGGCGCCATGCCGGCGGTTTTGACGCCACACTGCTCTCGCGCTGGCCTACCGAAGACGGCCCCTTGTTCCGCTTCGCATTGCATGGCCCTGCAGGCGAGTCCCCGTGGGAGCTGATGGACCGCCACGGCCATCTGCCACTGCCCCCCTACATTGAGCGGCAGCAAAACACCGCGCATGACCCCGACGAGGCCGAGGACAGCCAGCGCTACCAAACCGTGTTTGCCCGCAACCCAGGCGCCGTGGCCGCGCCCACAGCGGCGCTGCACTTTGATGCCGGTGTGCTTGCCGACCTTGCGGAACGGGGCATTGAGCGCGCCAGCGTCACCTTGCACGTTGGCGCCGGCACCTTCCAACCCGTCAAGACCGAAAACCTGGCAGAGCACCAGATGCACAGCGAGTGGTACGAAGTGCCTCTGGAGACACTGGCCGCCCTCGAGCGATGCCGCCAGCGCGGCGGGCGGGTGGTGGCGGTGGGCACCACCACCGTGCGCACGCTGGAGTCGTGGGCCAAAAGCGGCCAAGCCACGGGCGACACCAACATTTTCATCACTCCTGGGTTTGACTTCCAGGTGGTGGATGTGCTGATCACCAACTTTCACCTGCCCAAGAGCACTCTGATGATGCTGGTCAGCGCCTTTGCAGGCTATGCCCACATCATGGGCCTGTACCGCCACGCCATCGCACAGCGCTACCGCTTTTTCAGTTACGGCGATGCCATGCTGCTTGAGCGCAGCGGGAAGTTTGATTCGAGCGCCACCAAATAGATGTCTCTGCCGCCGCCCCGCGCCGCAGGGATCACTCAGCCTTGGTGGCGCTCCCTGAACGCACGCGCCTTTCCAAAATGGCCGTTGCCGATGAAAGGCACGGGTGGGCGCAAGGCCGACAAGGGGGAGGGGTGGTTGGAGGTGAGGACCAGATGTCCGCGGTCTGGCGGAATGAACGCCCGCTTAGATTGGGCGTGGCTGCCCCACAGCATGAACACCACGGGGCGCTCGGCCTCGGCGACGTGGCGGATGACGGCATCGGTCAGCAGCTCCCAACCCTTGCCGGCATGGCTGGCGGCCTGGCCCTCTTCCACGGTGAGGCAGGTGTTGAGCAGCAGCACGCCGTTTTGGGCCCACTTCACCAGGCTGCCGCCCGGATGGGGAAACGGGGGAAACGGCACGCCCAGGTCGCGCTGCATCTCTTTGAAAATGTTTTGCAGCGACGGCGGCAGACGCACGCCGGGCGCTACCGAGAAAGCCAGCCCCTCGGCCTGGCCGTGGCCGTGATAGGGGTCCTGCCCCAAAATCACCACACGCACTGCCTCAGGCGCAGTCAACTCCAATGCGCGCAGAGGACGCGGCGGGAAGATGCTGGCGCCAGCATCAATGCGGTTTTGCAAAAAAGCCAGCAGTTTTTCCCCTGTTGGCCCAGCAAAGAACTCGTCCACCAGCGGCTGCCAGCCCGGCGCCACGGGCCAGTGAGCGGGGTTGGCGTCTGCCAGCTGCGTAGGCGCGGTGCCAGCCCGCAAATCTGAGGTTTTAGTCAAAATGGCCTCCAGCGCTTTCACACAAAGCGCAATCAGCTATATATTTAATAGCAAACCAGGAACTGATCAAGCCTGAAACAGTTCGGCCAGCGCCAAGCCTGGGTCGTTGGCGCGCATGAACGCCTCGCCCACCAGGAATGCATGGACGCCTGCGTCGCGCATGGTTTTCACGTCGGCAGGCTTCAAGATGCCCGATTCAGTGACCAGCAGACGGTCGACGGGTACGTCCTTGAGCATGCCCAGTGTGGTTTGCAGCGTTACTTCAAAGGTACGAAGGTTCCGGTTGTTGATGCCTACCAGCGGGGTCTTGAGCTTGAGGGCGCGCTCCAGCTCGGGCCGGTCGTGGACCTCCACCAGCACGGCCATATCGAGGCTGCGGGCGATGGCTTCGAAGTCGGCCATCTGCGCGTCATCCAGGCACGCAGCGATCAGCAGGATGGCGTCTGCCCCCATCGCGCGCGATTCGTAGATCTGGTAGGCATCGACCATGAAATCCTTGCGCAGCACGGGTAGCAAGGTGCTGGCGCGGGCCTGCTTCAGGTAGTCGGGCTGGCCCTGGAAAAACTGCCGGTCGGTCAGCACCGACAGACAGGCCGCACTCACTTTGCCATCGCCTTCCATGTAGCTCTGGGCGATGTCGGCCGGCTCGAAGTCGGCGCGCAGCACACCTTTGGATGGGCTGGCCTTCTTGATCTCGGCAATCACCGCCGCCTGGCCCTTGGCGATCTTGGCGCGCAGCGCGCCTTCAAAGTCGCGCGTGAGCACGCGGCTCTCGGCATCAGCGCGCATGGCGTCGAACGGCAGACGCTTTTTGGCGGCGGCCACTTCTTCGTGCTTGACGGCGACGATTTTGTGGAGGATGTCACTGCTCATGGGGGGCTGCCTTGTCGGTTGCATCGGGCGCCGAAGCGCCCTGTTTGAGAATTTTGGTGAACACGCGGTGCATGGCGAACCCGACCACGATGAACAGGGCCGAAATGCCCAGGGCAATCCAAGTGCCGGGGTCGCGCCACATGGCTGTGTCAGGCTGGCGTGGCAAGCGCATGCGTGCGCTTGACCAGTTGCTCGAGTTTGGCCTTGGCGGCACCGCTGGCAATGGCCGCGCGGGCCTGGGCAATGCCCTCTTGGATCGACGCTGCCACGTTGGCGGCATACAGCGCAGCACCGGCGTTCAGGCACACGATGTCGTGCGCAGCGCCGGGGGTGCCGCTGAGCACGTCCAGCAGCATCTGGCGCGACTGCTCGGGCGTTTCCACTTTGAGCGCGCGGTTGCTCACCATGGGCAGGCCAAAGTCCTCGGGGTGGATTTCGTATTCGGTGATCTGGCCGTTCTTCAACTCGCCTACCAGCGTGGCGGCACCCAGGCTCACCTCGTCCATGCCGTCGCGGCCATACACGACCACCGCGTGTTCGGCGCCCAAGCGCTGCAGGGCACGCACCTGGATGCCCACAAGGTCGGGGTGGAACACACCCATGAGGATGTTGGGCGCACCCGCCGGGTTGGTGAGCGGGCCCAGGATGTTGAAGATGGTGCGCACGCCCAGTTCCTTGCGCACGGGGGCCACGTTCTTCATGGCGGGGTGGTGGTTGGGCGCGAACATGAAACCAATGCCCACGTCGGCGATGCACTGGGCGATCTGCTCAGGCTTCAGGTTGATGTGGATACCCAGCGCTTCCATCACATCGGCGCTGCCGCTTTTGCTGGATACGCCGCGCCCGCCGTGTTTGCTGACCTTGGCGCCTGCGGCGGCGGCCACAAACATCGAGCAGGTGGAGATGTTGAAGGTGTTGGCGCCGTCGCCGCCCGTGCCCACGATGTCCACCATGTGGGTCGCGTCCTTGACGTGCACCTTGGTGCTGAACTCGCGCATCACCTGCGCGGCGGCGGTGATCTCGCCGATGGTTTCCTTCTTGACACGTAGGCCGGTGATGATGGCCGCCGTCATCACGGGCGAGAGTTCGCCATTCATGATGAGGCGCATCAGGTGCAGCATCTCATCGTGGAAGATTTCGCGGTGTTCGATGGTGCGCTGCAGCGCTTCCTGGGGGGTGATGGGCATGACGGTGTCTCCTGGAGCGGCGTTCAGGCCGCCGGTTGATCGGTAAAAGCCAGCTTAAGTCCGAAGCCGATGAACATGGCGCCGGCCACCCAGTCCAGCCAATGCATGCCGCGCTGGATCACCGTGGCACGCCGCGCCATCCATGATGCTGCCAGCGCCCACCCCACGTTGACGGGAATGGCGTTCACGTTGAACAGCACGCCCAGCAGCACAAAGGCCAGCGCCTTGTTGTCGGTGCCCGGCGCGATGAACTGCGGCACAAAGGCCAGGAAGAAGATGGCGACCTTGGGGTTGAGCACATTGGTCCAGAAGCCCCCCAGGAACACCTTGCGAAGCGGCGTGTGCGGCGCAGGGGCCGCCTGCGCAGCTACCAGCGCTGCGGTGCTGCCACCGTCAGCACAGGGCTTGGACAGCAGCATGCGCACGCCCATCCACACCAGATAGGCCGCCCCCATCCACTTGAGCACCGTGAACGCCGTGGCCGAGGTGGCCATCAGCGCGCCCACGCCTGCGGCCGCCGCAAAGATGTGCACAAAGCAGCCCGCCGTGATGCCCAGCCCCGCCACGATGCCAGCGCGCGAGCCGGAGCGCAGCGCGTTGGTGACGATGTAAAGCACATCGGGGCCCGGGGTCAGGTTCAGCAGCCAGCCGGCCGCGATGAACATAAGCAGTTGGTGAAGTTCGGGCATGGCAATGTCTACCAGCGACGGCCGGGTTCCAGCCGGTGCAAAAAGGTCGTCAGCGAGTCACGTGGAGGCTGCACGGCATGCGTGGCCAGAATGCGGCCTGCAGCGCCGCGGTGGTAGGTGCCATGCACAACGACGTGGTTCAGGATTTCGCTGCGCGACATGCTGCCCGTATCGCCATCGGTGAAGCGGAACGTCACACGTTCAGCCAGTTGCGCGTCGCCCAGCCCGCTGGCGTAGTGCAGATACCAGTCGTCGGACGCGCTGATGGCCTGGCGCAAGGCATCGATCGCAGGCGTTTCCTCCGTATTGGTGGCCGCATACGTGGTCTGCATGCGGCCTTCCAGGTGGGCGGCAAAAATCTGATCCACCACATAGGTGTGATTCAGGATACGCACAAACAACCGGTAGTCGTCCGAAGGCAACGCGGCTTGCGATGCCTCGCCCAACGCCAGCAGCTCCTCGTTGGCCCAGCGCTTGTACTGGAACAGCTGGGCGAACGTGCCTGACGCTGCAAGCGCGGCGGCCGTGTCCGCGGCGGGCGCAGTCATGCGCCCTGCTCCAGAAAGTTCTTGAGCATGGCGTGGCCGTGTTCGGTGAGGATGCTTTCGGGGTGGAACTGCACGCCTTCGATCGGCAATGTCTTGTGGCGCACGCCCATGATCTCGCCATCCTCCGTCCAGGCCGTCACCTCCAGCACCTCGGGGCAGGTGGCGCGCTCGATGGCCAGCGAGTGGTAGCGGTTGACCGTGAACTTCTCCGGCAGCCCCGCGAACACGCCCTTTTGCGTGGTGGTGATGACGCTGGTCTTGCCGTGCATCAGCTCCTGAGCGCGGATGATGTTGCCGCCAAAGGCCGCGCCAATGGCCTGGTGGCCCAGGCACACGCCCAGGATGGGCAGCTTGCCGGCAAAGTGCTGGATCGCGGCCACCGAGATGCCCGCCTCGGCAGGCGAGCAAGGGCCGGGCGAGATGACCAGGCGGTCGAGTTCGCCCGCGTTCAGGCGCGCTTCGATTTCGGCCACGGTGATCTCGTCGTTGCGGAATACCTCGACGTCAGCGCCCAACTCGCCGAAGTACTGGACGATGTTGTAGGTGAAGCTGTCGTAGTTGTCGACCATCAAGAGTTTCATGCGGCGCTCCCTGCGGCGTCACGGGCCGCTGGCGTGTTCTGGGCGGCATCGGCCTGCCCTGCGCGCAGGCGCGCGAACTCGCGGTGTTCATAGGCAATGCAAGCTTCCATGAGGCTGCGGTAGATAGCTTCCATCACTTCGGCATCGCCGCCTTCGGCCTCAGCGCGCTGCCGCACCCGGGCCACGATGGCTTCGATGCGTGCTTCGTCGCGTACCTGTTCCACACCCTGTTTGATGCGCGCAGCCTGCGTCATGTAGCCCACGCGCTCCACCAGCAGGGGCACCAGCACGTCGTCCAACGCGTTTACTTCACGGCGCACGTCCTGCATCGTGTGGCAGTGTTTGACTTTGTCGACTGCGCGGGTCATTCGAGGCCCTCCTCCACCAGCTCGGCCGCACGCAACAGTGCGCGGGCCTTGTGTTCGGTTTCTTTCCACTCCAGCTCAAGCACCGAATCGGCCACCACGCCTGCTGCGGCTTGCACATACAGCGTGCCATCCTTGACGATGCCGGTGCGGATGGCGATGGCCACGTCCATGTCGCCGGCGTAGCTCAAATAACCGCAGGCGCCGCCATACAGGCCGCGCTTGGTGGGCTCCAACTGGTCAATCAGTTCCATGGCGTGCACCTTGGGCGCGCCGGTCAGCGTGCCAGCGGGGAAGGTGGCTTTGAGCACGTCCATGCTGGTCATGCCGTCGTGCAGGATACCTTCCACATTGCTCACGATGTGCATCACGTGGCTGTAGCGCTCTACCGCAAAGGCCTCGGTCACCTTCACAGTGCCAGTCTTGGCGATGCGGCCAATGTCGTTGCGCGCCAGATCGATCAGCATCACGTGCTCGGCGCGTTCCTTGGGGTCGTTGATGAGTTCGACCTCGGTGGCCTTGTCCTTCTCCGGCGTGGCGCCGCGTGGGCGGGTGCCGGCCAGGGGGCGGATGGTGACCTTGGTGCCTTCTTCGGTCTTCTCCTGGCGCACCAGAATCTCAGGGCTGGCGCCCACCACGTGGAAGTCGCCAAAGTCGTAAAAGTACATGTACGGCGACGGGTTCAGCGAACGCAGCGCGCGGTACAGCGACAGGGGCGACTCGGTATAGCGCTTGTGGATGCGCTGGCCCACCTGCACCTGCATGAAGTCGCCGGCGGCGATCAGCTCCTTGGCGCGGTCCACGGCGGCCAGGTAATCGGCCTTGGCGAAGTCGCGCTGGGCGGGGTGGCTTTCGGTGGGCTTGACCACGGGGGCACTCACCGAATACTTCAGCTGCTCCTTCAATTCGCGCAGCCGCTTCTTGGCCTTGGCGTACGCCTCGGGCGCGGCCGGGTCGGCGTAGACGATGAGGTAGAGCTTGCCGGACAGGTTGTCGATGACGGCAAGCTCTTCGCACTGCAACAGCAGGATGTCGGGGCAGCCCAGGGTGTCGGGCGGGCAGGTGGTCTCCAGCTTCTTTTCGATGTAGCGCACCGCGTCGTAGCCAAAGTAACCGGCCAGGCCGCCACAAAAGCGCGGCAGGCCGGGGCGCAGGGCTACCTTGAAGCGCTTTTGGTACGCCTCGATGAAGGCGAGCGGGTTGCCTTCGGCAGTCTCGACCACCTGGCCGTCGGTGACGACCTCGGTGCGCGTCGCAGCGCCAAAGCCGCTGGCGCGCAGCAGCGTGCGCGCAGGCAGGCCGATAAAGCTGTAGCGCCCGAAACGCTCGCCTCCCACTACGGATTCAAGCAAAAAGCTGTGCTTGCCGCCGTCCTTGGTGTGCGCCAGCTTCAGGTACAGCGAGAGCGGGGTTTCCAGGTCCGCAAAGGCCTCGGCCATGAGCGGGATGCGGTTGTAGCCTTCGCTGGCCAGGCTTTTGAATTCAAGTTCTGTGATCACGGGGAGAGCTCCCAGCTGTCGCAGCGCGTGTCCCCTGTGCAGTGAAACGGGGGCGCTGCGGTCCATTCAATCGGCCCCGCCGCAACAAAATGGGGGCGGTGGCCACGGGTGCACGCTGGGGCGTCGGCCCAGGTGCCATCAGGCATTCAAGCGGCAGGCTGACGCCAGGGCCAGGCTCCCCGGTCGCTGCAACCTGTGATGAACACGTGGTGAATGAACATGGGGGCAAAGTGTAGCAAACGCTCCAGGCGAATTTGGCTTACCCATTGCCTCATCACAACAAAACCGACCCATACCCCATCGAAAACCCTGTTGCCTGCCTTTTCGGGTGCAGCAACAATTTGAAACGAACGACCGTTCTTTTTTGGGAGCTGTGCATGAAAATCTTGAACCGATGGGCACTGGGTTTGTGCGCCTTCATCTGGGCAGGCACTGCCTGGAGCCAGGCGGTGACGGTGGCGGATGTGAAGTACGAACCCACGCACGCCGTGGGCGATGCGACCTTGCAACTCAATGGAGCGGGTGTGCGCTACAAGGCCGTGTTCAAGGTCTATACCGCCGGCCTGTACCTGGAGAAAAAGGCCGCAACCCTGCAGGAAGTGGCCAGCCAGCGCGGCCCCAAGCGCATGAGCATCACCATGCTGCGAGAAATTGACTCGACAGAACTGGGCAAGCTGTTTTCCAGGGGCATGGAAGACAACATGGACCGCGCCGCGTTTTCTCGCATCGTGCCGGGTGTTTTGCGCATGAGCCAGATTTTTTCAGACCACAAAAAGCTACAGGCGGGCGATCAGTTCATGATCGACTGGGTCCCCGGAACGGGGACGGTGATCACCGTCAAGGGCAAGGTCCAGGGCGAGCCCTTCAAGGAACCCGAATTCTTCAATGCACTCATGGGCATCTGGCTGGGCAACCTGCCCGCCGACTTCAAGTTGAAAGATGCACTGCTGGGCAAGCCTGCTTAGCCACCGCGGCGGTGGCAGAGAGCGCTGGCCCCGTGCGCTGCCGGCCCCCTCGCGTTTAGCCCAACGTGGGGGCCTGGACGGCGGCCAGCCACGGCCCCAGCTCTGCGAGTGAATCGACATACCCGTCGGCATCGACCTGGCGCACGGGATGGCCATGGTTGTAGCCATAGGTCACCAAGACCACCGGACAGCCGGCCGCGCGCGCGGCCTGAGCGTCGTTGCTGGAGTCGCCCAGCATCACCGTGCGCGCCGGCGCGGTGCCCAGTGCCTCGCAGGTCTTGGTCAGTGGGAGCGGGTCCGGCTTCTTGCGCTCAAAGCTGTCGCCACCGAACACGTACGCAAAAAAGCCCTCCAGTCCCTTGGACTGCAACAGGGGCCGGGCAAACGACAGCGGCTTGTTGGTAAGACAAGCCAAGGGCAGGCCCGCGCCGCGCAAGGCCTGCAGACCCTGCACCACCCCTGGGTACACAGTCGAATGGCTGCCGTTGATCTGGAGGTAATGGTGCTGGTAGCGGGTCCAGGCCTGCGGGAAAAGTGCTTCTATTTTGATAGCTGCCTGCGCTTTATCCATGGGCGCCAGCACGTGATTTAGCACTGAACGCAGCAAATGCTCGGACCCTTTGCCCACCATGTTCTCAATCTGGCAGGCTTCGATGCCTGGCAGGTTCAGGTCACGCAGCATGCGATTGAGCGCTTCGCTGAAATCGCCCATGGTGTCGACCATGGTGCCGTCCAGATCAACGATGACGGCATCAACACCGCCAGGCTTGAAGGTATGCAGGTTCACAGCAGGAGCTTGAGAAGTGCCGAAGTGCGGCGTTGGAAGAGCGCCCGAATATAGTCCACGGCCGTGCTGCCGCCCACAGCCAACGCGTCGGGCTCGCGGCCCAAGGCTGCGCAGCCCACGGCCGAGCACAAAGCGCTACCCGTTCAGGCCCGTGCCCGGTCCAGCCTCCCGGCAAGCATATCGGTGTACAGGTCGATGTATGGCCGGGCCGCCTGGCCCCAGCCAAAGTCCTGCGCCATGCAGCGCTTTTGCAATGCGGCCCACCGTGCGGGCTTGCGCCACGCAGCCAAGACCCCATCCATCGCCGCATCGAAGCCTGACTGGGCCAGGCTGGGCATGACAAAGCCGGTCCCTGCAGTGAGGGCGGCGTCCACATTCGTGACCGTGTCGGCCAGCCCCCCGGTGCGGCTGACCACGGGCGGGGTTCCGTAGACCTGGCTGTACATCTGATTGAGCCCGCACGGCTCAAAGCGCGAGGGCATGAGAAAGCAATCGGCGCCTGCCTCGATTTGGTGGGCCAACGTTTCGTCGAAGCCAAGGGTCACATGCACTGCGCTGGGGTGCGAAGCAGCCAGCGCGGACAACGCGGTCTCGAGTTCCGCGTCGCCGCTGCCCAGCACCACCAGTTGCGCACCGCGCTCGATCAACCCATCGGCCGCAGCCAAAACGAAATCCACGCCTTTTTGGGCAGTGAGCCGGCCCACCATGCCCAGGAGAGGTCCGTCGCTGGGGCGCAGGCCACAGCGCTGGCGCAGCGCCTTCTTGTTGAGCGCTTTGGCGTCCAACTGGTCCGCGCTGAAGGGAGCAGCAATCAGCAGGTCGCAACGGGGGTTCCAGACGGCTGTGTCAATGCCGTTCAACAGCCCAAACAGCCGATCACTGCGCTCGCGCAGCACGCCATCGAGCCCGAAGCCCAGATGGGGCTGCTGTATCTCTGCGGCGTAGGTCGGGCTCACCGTGGTAATGGCGTGCGCAAACTGCAGACCCGCCTTGAGCATGGACAGCTTTCCCCAGAACTCCACACCCTGCACCCCCCGATGCTCCTGTGCAATGTCCAGCATGTCCGCAGCGGCCATCGGAAACAGACCCTGAAATGCCAGGTTGTGGATGGTCATGACGCTGAGGGCGACCGGCTTTTTGCCGCTTGCACGCCGCTGGTGCAGGTACAGCGGAGCCAGCCCGCACGGCCAGTCGTTGGCGTGGACGATGTCGGCCTGCCAGCCCAGTGGGGTGTCGGATGAACCCACCACAGCCGCAGCATGCGCCAGCAAGCCAAACCGCAAGGCCTGTACGTGACCTTGCGGATCGCCGGGCTGCGCGTACGGCGTTCCAGCGCCGCCATAGAGGCCAGGGCAGGACAGCAGAAACAACGGTGGGCCACTGGCGGGCCGCACCTGCAGCAGTTGGGCCGCAGGCCAGCGGCCCACGCTGGGCAGTGCGATGGTGCGCTCCAGCACCCCGCCAATGTGCATGTCGGCATAAGCCGGCATCAGCACCGCAACATCGCAGCCCTGCTGGTGCAGCGCAGCGGGCAGGGCCGCACTGACATCCCCCAGTCCTCCGGTCTTGACGAGGGGCGCGCACTCGGGCGTGACAAACAGAATCTTCATACGGTGGTTGATACGCTCAGGAGTGAAAGTGACAGCAGCGTACAGCCGCCGGGCCAGTCAGGCCGCTCGGGCGTGCGCCCTCTCCGTGGTAGAGCCAGGGCACGCGCACACCCGCATCAGCCGCCCTTGGCAACCCATACCGAAAATGGCAATCGGTTGCCGCCAGGCCCCACTGGGCCCAACGCACTGGCCAGGGGCCACTGCGCTGCCGCGTCGATTTCGATACCCGTGAAGACTTCGACCCAACGCTGTGCCGAAGCCAGCGCCGGATGGGCCTGCGCCAGGCTGACGCGGGTGTCCTTCCAGTCGCCCTGGTGCTTGGCATGCCACGCCGCTATGAGCCGGGCGCAGACCACGACAATGGCTCCGCCACCGTGAATGCGCGCGTATCCCAGGGCGTGGTCCGCGGCCTCGCCTTCCACCGCCAAAGGCAGGTAGATAGCATCGCGCAGCAACTCTGCATGGCCGACGCGAAGCTGGAGCAGCCGCCAGGTCACCAGTTGCTTGACCGAAGCCGGCATGGCTGCGGACGCACCCAGCAGGTCTGCCCACTGCTGAGCCGACGGATAGCGCCCATCGGCATACAAAGCCTGCAATGGCTCCAGGGCACTCTGCAGCCCAGCAAAGTCCACCGGCCGACGGTTGTCGGGATCAACCAGCGAGAAGTTCCATTGCTCACACCCTTGATAGATGTCGGGCACCCCCGGTGCAGTGAGTTTGATGGCCACTTGGCACAGGCTGTTGCGAAAGCCGTACGGCGCAATGCGCTGCACCCAATCTTGCAGGGGTTGGACAAAGCGCTCCGTCGCCAACGCCTTGGCGATGTACTGTTTCACGGCCCCTTCATAAGCCTCGTTGGGAAACAGCCAGTTGGTCTGCAGCTTGGCTTCGCGCATGGCCTTGACCATGTAGAGCTGAATCCGGTCTCGCAATTCATGGCGGGCCCTGCCGTCGCATCCTTCGGCGGGCCAGATGCCCACCAGCGCCTGAAAGAGCGTCCAAAGGTCATGCGCACTAGGGGCCGGGTTGTCATCCACGCTTTGCTCAAAAGGCTGCGCCGCAGTGCGCAGTGCATGGGCTGTGTCCTCCCATTCGTGCACGCGTTCAGACAGCACATTGAGCCGCGCCCGCACGTCCTCAGAGCGCTTGCTGTCGTGGGTGGACGTGGCCAGCATTCCGTGGGGCGCGTGGCGGGAGCGCTGCAAATTGGCTTGATGGAATCCGGCCACGGGAATCCCGAAACGACGGGGTTCTGCCCCCACATCATTCAGCGATACCAAGCGCACGTACCGGTAAAACAGAGTGTCTTCCACGGCCTTGGCCATGACAGGCGCGGTGAACTGCTGCCAACGCCGCACAAACTGTGCACGCAATTGGGGGGCAGGGCCGCCCTGCCCCACCAGCACCTCGCGTACAAACGCAAGCACGCCCCCTTCCGCAGTGCCCAGCACCCGGCGGGCCGCTCCCACGGCCCAGTCAATGTGCTGAATGTCGAGCACGCTGGGTGCCTCTGCGCCAGGCACCACATAGGTCCGGTACACCGGGAATTGCGTGGCCACTTCAACCAGTGCGATGCGCAACTGGTTCTTGGTGAAATCGCACACGCGCCGGTCTGACTGGTTGATCTGGCTGAGCGTATTGACCAGCCAGGCCAAGTCGCTGAACAGGCTGGTCTCGATGATGAGGCGCTTGCACTCGCGCATCGCATCTTCAAAAGAGGTGGCGTTACCGGTAAACCCCGCATAGGCGGCATCAAACGCCTCCTGCGCCCCCGCATCCACCAGGACGCCGGTGACCAGGCGCGAGAAGTTGTAGCCCGTGCCACCGTGCACCTGCCAGTTGGCGGGCAGTGGCTCGTGCTCGGCCATGATTTTTTCGACCACCACGTACAGGGCTCTTTGCGGCAGGCCCTGCGCCTGCTGCAAGGCAAGGTAACGCTGCTGCAGCCGCACGAAGTACTGCGCAGGGTCCGCTAGCCCGTCAGGGTGGTCAATGCGCAGTCCAGTGACCTTGCCTTCGGCAAGCCAGCGGAAGGTGAGCGCATGTGCCGCGTCAAACACCTCCTGGTTCTCCATGCGAACGGCGGCCAAGGTGTTGACGTCGAAGAACCTGCGGTAGTTGACGTCGTCCCCCGCGACGCGCCAGTCGGCCAGGCGGTAAGCCTGGCCCTGTAGCACCTGCTCCAGCAGGTCAAAGCTCGCCGGCTCGCCCGCGGCTCCGTTCACCAGGCGCAGGTTGGCCGCTATCCAGTCGCGCACCCAGGCATGCTCGGCTGCAAACCCGGCAAGCCGCTGCTGGTGCAGGGCGGCGTCGCGCAGCCGCATGGCGCGCGCTGCGGGGTCGGGGGTATCGTGGGGCGGCAGCACGGCCAGCGCATCCACCAGCGATTGCACCGCCGCCAGCTGTTCATGCTCCATGCCCATGTCCGGCAGTGCGACCGCGGGCAGCGGAACTGCGGACAGGAGCGTGGCGTAGCTGCGTGGGTCCAGCGGAAACTCACGCTCCCAATACGCCACGGCAAAGCGTCCTCGGGGCTCATCAAAGCGCACCTGCAACTCTGCGGCCTCCAGCACCTGGCCCAGGTGGTTTCCCAGCAC
Organism: Acidovorax delafieldii; assembly: GCA_002377855.1. Taxonomy (GTDB): domain Bacteria; phylum Pseudomonadota; class Gammaproteobacteria; order Burkholderiales; family Burkholderiaceae_C; genus Acidovorax; species Acidovorax delafieldii_A. Next base: position 198,202 of record DFQQ01000044.1, read on the forward strand.
GGGCAGAAGCACCCGCGCCCCCGTTTGCGGGTTCGGGGGGCTCCACTCGATATCGAACGTGACAGCATGAGGGGACGATAGGCCGTGCTCCAGCACTTCCTGCCACCAACGGTTGCCCGGGTCCTCTATGCCCATGTGGTTGGGCACGGTGTCCAGCACATGCCCCATACCGCGTTCGGACAACGCGGCACACAAGGCATCGTGTTGCTCCGGCGTTCCTATTTCGGGGTTCAGCTGGGTGGGGTCGGCCACATCGTAGCCATGCGTACTGCCCGCTGCAGCCTTGAGATAGGGCGATGTGTACAAGTGGCTTATCCCGAGCGCATGCAGATAAGGAACCGCCGCGCGCGCCTGTTCAAAGTTGAAGTCACGGTGCAATTGCACGCGGTAGGTGGCGCGCGGTATGTCCGCAGTGTGCAAAGGCATGGTGGCACTTGCTGCGTTGGCGGGGCCGCCACGTTCCTGGCGCACAGCAGCAGCGATCGCCTGAAAGAAGGCCTGGGATGCGAGTTGCTCCAGCGTGACCGCCATGCGGCGGCGCCAGTTGGGGTGCGCATGGCCCGTATTGCCCGGCACGTTGGCCTGTTCGCGTTGGCCCAGCAAGTCCTCCAATTGCACGCCGACCAGCATGCAGGGGGTGCGCGCCAGAAAGCGATGCACGGCCGCTGCCAGCTCTGGGGTCATGTCAGGCGCAGACTGCGCATCCTGCAGCACCCCGTCGGGCAGCAGCTGTTCGGCGTGCAGCGCTGCCAGCAAATGGGTTCGGTCCTGAGCGCGTGCCAGCAGGGCGTGCAAATGCGCGTCGCCTTCCAGCCAGCCCAAGGACTGCTGCACCATGATGTCGGCACCACCCCAAAAGCCCGCCAGCGTGGGCAAGTCGTGCGTGCTGACCACCGCCAACGCCGACTGCGGCCACTGGGCCGGGGGACGGAAGGCGCCGCCTTCCATGCGCTCAAAGATAAGGGGCCGGTAAGACAGGAGGGCCCGCTCCGCCATCGCTTCGCGCATGGCGGGCGCCACGTTGCCCAGGTCTTCCCCGATGACCATGCACCGGTGGCGGTGGCTCTCAATGGTGATGATGGCCAACAGGATCTGCAGCGGGTATTGCACGTAAGTGCCCCCGGCGGGGCAGGTCCAGAACAGGCGCATCAGCGCCATGACATGGTCCATGCGCAAAGCACCGGCCGAAGACATGGCTGCATTCAGCAGACGCCGAAACGGAAGATACTGCGCAGCCGCCAGTGCAATGGGGTTGACGGGCGGCAGGCCCCAGTCCTGGCCCTGCACACTCAGCGGATCGGGAGGCGCACCGATGTTCATGCCCCGGGCGTGGAGCGCCGGCTCAGCCCACGTGTCCGCGCCCCCGTCGGCTGCGCCCACTGCCAGATCACAGTAGAGGCCAATGCCCATGAGCCTGCGGGCCGACTGGGCCACCTGCGCCAACTGTTCGTGCGCAATCCACTGCAGCCAGAAATGGTAGGCCACGGCGTCGGCATGGTCACGCACGAACGACTGGACCGCTTCACCCTTGGGGTCGCGCATCTCGGCTGGCCACACAGGCCAGCCCCACACCGCAGGATCCTGGGCTTGCAGCGCAGCCTGGATAGCCTCGAAACGCGCATGCATTCCCAGGGTCTCGGCTTTTTCTGCGCAAAAGGCATCGAATGCCATGCCACGCTGCGCGTCGCCGGCCCAGGCGGTGCGCATGAAGGTTTGCCACAACCGCTGAAGGACTGCGTCCTTGAGGGTGGCCACCGCAGCGTAGTCCACCGTGGCGCTGTGCTGCGCCGCCTGCAGTTGTGCGAGAAATACGGGGTCCGCGCAAAGCTTGCGGGTTTCGGTGCAGTGCAGGTATTCGGGCACCGCCGTCACGTCGATGTGATAAACGTTCAAGGCCAGGCGGCTGCCGGGGCTGTAGGGGCTGGCCGCTTCAGGGTTGCCAGGGCGCAGTGCGTGCAATGGGCTCGTGCCCACAAAAGCCGCGCCCTGTGCAGCCGCCAGTGCAACGCACTGGCCCAGGTCGGTGAAGTCGCCAATACCCCAACTGCGTTCGGAACGCAGGGCGTACATCTGGGCCGTGATGCCCCACCAGCGCTCACCTTGTCGAAGCCCATCCGGGAGCCAGCACTGCGCCGGGGCCACCAGCACCAGGCGTTCCTCGCCAGCGGTGCGCAAACTGTAATAGCCGGGCGCGAGGTCTGAAGGCAAATCCGCCGAGCCGGCATTTCCGCTCAAGCGCGGAGCATCGGAAGAGTCCACGTCCCACAATTGCCACGGCACAGGGGACGGAAAGGGAATGGAGCACGCCTGCCCGGCCGTCACCACCTGCACATTGCCGTAACAAGACGCATCGTCGTGCTCGCCCATGGCCTGCAAGGCACGTCGCAGTACCTCCGGGCTCACTGCCACCGCATCGCCCCAAAAGCCCGCGTAATGCTCTGCAATGCCCGCGCGCCGCGCGCGCTGGGAAACATCGGGCTGCTGCGCGGCTGCAAGGTGATCTACACCACGGTCTTCACTGGGGTTCATTGCCCGCCTTCTGTACAAGTCCAACGAGCAGACCACGGCTGCCACACGATTTTTGCGTCCTCGGCCGAACCACACCAGCGGTGCTGGAATGCCGTGATTCCTGCAGGCGCCTCTGGAGCGTCAAAGAGGGGGTCCGGGCCGAGATTCACCTCCAGCCACCAACAGCGGCCGTGGCCATACTGCCAGCCCACGCGCAGGCCAGTGGAGCCCACGCGCTGTGCCATGTGACCTTCTAACAGCAAGTCCTGTGCATGGGGAACCAGCCACTGACGACGGGCTTCCAGCGCACTGCGCAGCAAGTGGCTGCGTCTGCGACCGTCGGGAAGCTCTGCCTGGATCCAGTCCAGCCGGCTGGCTGCCAACGTGGTCTCGCTACAGGGGTCGGGCAGTTCATTGCCTTGCGGCGTGCTCAGGCTGAACTCCCTCTGCCGTCCCTTTTTCACGGCCTCGCGCAGCTCCCCTTGCCAGTTGGCGAAGTAGAGGAACGGGGTGGTTGCGCCGAACTCATCGCCCATGAAAACCAGTGGGGTGGCGGGCGTGAGCAACGCCAGCAGCAGAGCAAGCTCTGCCGCAGGCTCCTCTACCAAGGCCGCAAGGCGCTCACCGCGCGCCCTGTTCCCCACTTGGTCGTGGTTGCCGATGAACTGGATCATTGAGGGCAGCGGCACCGCCGGGTCTGCCGCCGTGGCAGGGCGCCCCTCGGGGAAAGCAAAGCCCTGGGTAAACACCCGCGCAAGATGGCCCAAAGGATCGTCCGCGAACCGTGCATAGTACGTGTGCTCTTCACCTGTGAGCGCGACATGCAATGCATGGTGGAAGTCATCATTCCATTGGCCGTCGTAGGGCTCCGAAGCGTCGGCCGATACAGGCGCTGTCAAACGCGCCGCCTGGTTCTTTTCGTTCTCCAGCACCAAGTGGATTTCCCGTCCGGTGGCTGCAGCGAACTCCCTGACGCGGGTGCCCAATTCCTCCAGAATGTCTGGACGGCTGTCATCCGTGATCGCGTGAACTGCGTCGAGCCGCAGCCCATCCATGCGGAACTCTTCCAGCCAGTAAAGGGCGTTGTGCACAAAAAACGCCCGCACCACCTCGCTGCCCTCGCGATCAAAGTTGATGGCCTGGCCCCAAGGGCTTTCGTGCCGCGTGGAAAAAAATCCGGGGGCGTACGCATGCAGGTAGTTACCGTCCGGCCCGAAATGGTTGTACACCACATCAAGAAAAACGCTCAGCCCAAGCGCATGCGCGGCATCGACCAGATATTTGAGTTCGTCCGGCGTTCCATACGCACCGTGCGGTGCGTATGGCAAAACACCGTCATATCCCCAGCCCCAGCGCCCGCCAAACGTGGCCAGCGGCATCAGTTCAATCGCCGTGAAGCCCAATGCGGCCAGCCTGGGCAGTTCGGCAGCAGCCGCCATATATGTTCCGGCCGGGGTGAACGTTCCCACATGCAGCTCGTAAAAAACCAGTTCTGACCATGATCTTCCCCGCCAGCCCGAGCGGTGCCAGCCATAGGAGTTGGGGTCTGTCACGACACACAGGCCGTGCGGTCCGTCGGGCGCGTACCGGGCCGCGGGGTCAGGAACAAGCAGTTCTTTGCCCACTTGCCACTGGTACCGGCTCGCGGCCGTTGCCCATGGCAAATGCACCTGCCACCACCCCCCATAGGCCGAGACCTGTGCGGGAACGTATTCGGGAGGGCTCCCATCCACATCGGCATGCACCAGGGACACGCGTTCCGCACCCGGCGCCCAGAGGCGAAAGTCCACGCCACCTCCTTGCCGCAACTGCGCGCCGAACGGCATGGCATGCCCATGGTCACGGCGGTCCAGGGTGCTGCTCATGGCTGCACTGCCGTGGCCGCCGAGGGTGGCGCGAGAAACACCGCCATGGACCGGGGCAACAGTGCATGGGTCACCGCGTCAGGCTCGAACTCTTCTCCCGGCACCTCATCCTGATCGGTTGTGGCGGCGCCAGACGGGGCTTCTAGCGCTGAAGGGTCACTCGGGGCAACCTGCCAGTCGCGGGTATCCAGACGCAGCGCCCAGACACGCCCCCCGGGCTCCGGGGGCAGCGTAAAAATGGCCTCTTCTGCAGACGAATTGAACAGCAACAGCACCGACGCCTCCTGCACCCGGGTGCTTTGCATCAACGCGGCCACGCAGCGCACGGCCGGGTCGTCCCACTCTTGCACAGTCATCTCCTGGCCCCACACGCTGAACCATTGCACGGCCACATCGATCGGGGCGCCCGGCGCGTGGGCAGGCCACGCTGCCAAGCGCACGACCGGCAGGTCTGCACGCAGTGCAATCAGTTCGCGCGTGAATTCCTGCAGCGGCGCGTGAGCGGCGGCCCGCTCCCAGTCAAACCACGATATGGCGTTGTCTTGGCAATATCCGTTGTTGTTGCCTTGCTGGGTGCGACCCAGTTCATCCCCCCCTAGCAGGAGCGGTGTGCCGTGTGACAGGAAAAGCGTGGTGAGGAAATTGCGGACCTGACGCTCGCGAAGCGCAAGAATCTCCGGGTCCTCGGTGGCGCCTTCAGCCCCGCAATTCCATCCCCGGTTGTGGTCTTCTCCGTCGCGGTTGTCTTCCCCGTTGGCTTCGTTGTGCTTGCAGTCGTAGCTGACCAGATCGGCCAGCGTAAAGCCGTCGTGTACCGTCACCAAATTCACGCTGGCGGTCGGGCTGCGGCGGCGGGGCTCCAGCATGTCCGCAGACCCACACAGACTTGCGGCAAACGCAGGCAGGCTCCCGTCGGCATTGGCCCAGTAGTCGCGCACGGCATCGCGGTAACGACCATTCCATTCCAGCCAGCCGGCAGGAAAACCGCCCAGCTGGTATCCATTGGTCCCCAGGTCCCATGGCTCTGCAATGAGTTTCACCCTGGACAGCACCGGATCTTGCGCAATCGCCGTGAGGAAGGGGGAGCGCCAAGTGAAGTCGCCCGCTGCGTCGCGGGCCAGCGCGGTGGCCAGGTCGAAACGAAAGCCGTCCACGTGCATTTCCTGCACCCAGTAACGCAAGCTGTCGAGCACCAGACGCAAGGCCGGCGCACTGCTGGTATCCAGCGTGTTGCCCGTGCCGGTCACGTCCATACAAAACCGCCGGTCTTCTGCCAGGCGGTAGTAGGCCCCATGGTCCAGGCCCTTGAGGCTGAGGGTAGGCCCGAGGTGGTTGCCTTCTCCCGTGTGGTTGTAGACCACGTCCAGAATCACTTCCAGCCCGGCGCTGTGCAAGGCCTTCACCATGGACTTGAACTCGTCCACACCTCCATCGCGGGCCTGGGCCGCCTCTGTGGCGTAGCGCGGCTCTGGCGCAAGAAAAGCGATGGTGTTGTAGCCCCAATAGTTTGCGAGCCCCAACTCCACCAGGCGCAGATCGTCCATGAACGCCTGCACGGGCAGCAACTCCACGCTGGTCACCCCCAGCCGCTGCAAGTGCGCGATGGCAGGACCACTCGCCAAGCCCGCGTACGTGCCACGCAGATGCTCCGGCACCTCGGGCATGGCCTGGGTGAAGCCCTTGACGTGGACCTCGTAGAAAACGGTTTCTGCCGGTGCTATGCGCACGGGGCGGTCGTCTCCCCAATCGAAATGCGAGCGGACCACCCGGCTTTTGGGCACAGTGGGCCCATTGTCTAGATCCGTGGGCTGCAGGTCTTCCTCGGCCTGACCTACTTCATAGGCAAATTGATCGGGTGCACCCAGTGCCGGTCCATCCAGCGCCCGGGCGTAGGGGTCTATCAACAGCATGGCCGGGTTGCAGCGCATGCCTGCGGCCGGCTCGTAAGGCCCATGCACGCGCAGGCCGTACAGCTGGCCTGGACGCAGGCCGTGCACGAATCCGTGCCACACATCGTCGCTCAGATGTGGTAACGGAATCCGGTCTGTCTCCTCGCCGTCGGGGCTAAAAAGGCATACCTCCACGCGTTCGGCAACGCTGGAGTACACCGCAAAATTCACCCCGCGGTTCTCATACGTGGCCCCGAGAGGCCACGGGCGTCCGGCCGTCACTCGACGCCGCAATGCGCGCACACGTTTGGGAGAACCACTGGAGGATATTGTCAACACGTCTGCCTTCATGCCGCTGCCCAAAGCTCACCATCCATCGCCAAAGCAGAAAAGCCCGCGGGCTCGGCCTGGCGCTGGCGGCCCGCGCCGATGCGGCTTGCGCCCACACCGGTGCGCACAGGAAAGAAATTTCGGGGCACCACGACAATACCGCTGGGCGTCACGTGAAACCGCTGGCGATCGGCGCTCAGATCGAACCCAATGCGCTCGTGCGGTGGAATATCGTTGTCCTGGTCAATGATGGCCCGGCGCACCTGGGCCCCTGCGCCCACGCGGGAGCGCTCCATGACGATGCAATGCTCCAGCTGCGCGCCGCGCTCGACGAGAACCGAACGGCGCAGCATGGCGTGGTCCAGCGACGCCCCATCCACGATGCTGCCCGAGCCCACCACCGAGCGGTGCAACATGCCATTTTCTATCTGGGCGGATTCGGCTTGGTCGGGGCTGGCATAGATGGGCCACTGGCGATTGGTCATGCGAAAGCGCGGCGTGGCACCCAGGGTGTCAAAGTGCGCTTCGAAGTAAGCGTCGATCGTGCCCACATCGCGCCAATAGCCGGGCTCCTCATAGGGTGCGATTCCCGGGATGGCGTTGGTGTGGAAGTCATAGGCCATCAGGCGGTGCGATTTCAACATCGTTGGAAGAATGTCGCGCCCGAAATCGCTGTGCCCGGTGGCGTGCGCCTGGTACAGCGCATCCAGTAACACATCGGCGTTGAACAAATAGTTGCCCATGGAGGCCAAAGTGTGCGTGGTGCTGCCGGGCATGGGCTGCGCCGTGGGCGGTTTTTCGACAAACTGGGTAATGCGGTGCTTCGCATCGGTTTCCACAATACCGAACTGGCTGGACTGCGCCAGCGGCACGGGCAGCGTTGCCACACTCACGTGTGCCTTGCTGTCCACATGAAAATCCACCATCTGCCGCACGTCCATGCGGTAGATGTGATCAGCGCCGAACACCGCCACTACGTCGGGCTGGAAGTTTTCGATCAGGTGAATGTTCTGGTAGACCGAGTCGGCCGTACCCTGAAACCACTCAGGGCCATTGCGCATCTGCGGGGGCACCACGGTCACGAAATGCTGCGGGAGGAACCGAGCCATCGTCCAGGTCTGACGTACGTGCTCGATGAGCGACTGCGACTTGTACTGCACGAGCAAGTAGATCGAGTAGATCTCGGAGTTCACCATATTGGAAAGCACGAAATCGACGATCCGGTGCTTACCGTTGAAGGGAACTGCGGGTTTGCAACGTTCTGCAGTGAGGGGGTGAAGACGGGAGCCCTCACCTCCGGCCATCACGATGGCCAGTACCTTGGTTGTGCGCGACATGAGAAATGCTCCAGAGTTCAGAGGTGGAAGTGACGCCCGAGCCGGGCACATGAATCGGGTGCGCTGAATGGCGCACATGGCGAGCGGGTGGAGGTGCGCGCCGGGGAGCCCACTGCAGCCCGGGAGCCCGGGGCACACGGCTGAATGCATGGATATGCCAGCACGGCCAGACGAGCGTGAAGAAGCGGGAGGCGCCGCGCAAACGCAGCTCGACGGGCGATGGCCGTTTCTGCAGTTCTAAGAAATGGGACGCGGCCACCAATGTGCGAACCCGGCGCACGCAACTGCCGAGCCAAGTTGTAACAACGCAGCTGCCGCGGTGAAGCACAGGCAGGCGAAGGGCAATGAGTGGGGAAAAGCTGTGGCATGAAGATGGCTTGAATGAAAGCCATCGTCGGCGGGGCCACTACACAAAGTTGCAAGAAATTACATGGAAACCCTGTAGTCCGGGGCCTACGGATGGGTTGCCATCACTCGGGCCGCGCCCGCGCTGCGGGGCCAACGGCCCAATGCCTCGTACGCGCAGGAAGGGCCTCGTCCGACAACAGCAAAATCGGTGCTCATCTAGGCTGCCGAGGTACTTTCAGTGTTCTCAGCAAGGAGCTTCCGATGACACGCACAGCATTCTTCACGTCAGTCTGCACGGCCGCATTGACCATGGCTTGCGCAGCGACGATGGCGCAAACGCCTTCGCAGGCATCGCCCGGTGGCGACGCGAGATCACGTTATGAACAAGAGCGCCAGAAATGCATGACCCACAACACGCAGGACTCCTTGGCCACTTGCCTGCGGGAGGCCGGCGCCGCACGCGACGCAGCGTCGAAAGGCCAGTTGAGCAATCCTGGCCCGGCAGCGGACGCCAATGCCCGCCAGCGTTGCGCGGCATTTCAAAATGCGGACGAGCAGGCCGAGTGTGTGCGTCGCCTGGATTCCACCAGCAGCGGTTCGGTATCTGGGGGCGGCGTGTTGCGTGAGTCGACCACCACCACGATAGAGCAACCCAGGTAGTCCTGGACTGCGCATGTCCAGGCCCCGGAGAATTTTCAGGCCAACTGCACGCGCATTGCGTCGATCACCGACTTGTAGTCGGGCTTGCCGAATATCGCACTGCCAGCCACGAATGTATCTGCGCCTGCATCGGCCACACGGCGGATGTTGTCGGCCTTGATGCCACCGTCCACTTCCAGGCGAATGTCCTTGCCCGAAGCATCGATGCGCTTGCGCACGGCTTCGATCTTGCGCAGGGCCGAGTCGATGAAGCTTTGGCCGCCAAAACCCGGGTTGACGCTCATGATGAGGATGAGATCAATGTCATCAATCACCCAATCCAGCACATCCAGCGGCTCGGCAGGGTTGAACACCAGCCCGGGCTTCACGCCCTTGGAGCGAATGGCCTGGATGCTGCGGTGCACATGACCTGACGCATCGGGATGAAAGCTGATGTAGTCGGCACCCGCATCGGCAAACGCAGCGGCCAAGGCATCCACGGGCTGGATCATCAGGTGCACGTCAATCGGCACGGCATGCCCGGCGGGCGTGACGGCATGCGGCTTGAGCGCTTGGCACACCATGGGGCCAAAGGTCAGGTTGGGCACGTAATGGTTGTCCATCACGTCAAAGTGAATCCAGTCGGCGCCAGCGGCAATGACATTGCGCACTTCTTCGCCCAGGCGGGCGAAGTCGGCAGAGAGGATGGAGGGGGCGATTTGGAATGTGCGGCTCATCCCCCAATTGTCGCAAAGCCGGAGCCGCACGAGGTTTTGTCCCACCCATGGCCTTCCTTGGGGCAGCCGCACGGTTACCATTCGCCCCATGCCAAAGTACCAGTTTGCGGTGGAAGTTCTGCCCGAGTATCTGCCCGAGCAATCGGAGCCAGAGCGCGGGGTGTTTGCCTTCGCCTACACCATCACGATCACCAATACGGGCGATGCGCCTGGCCAGTTGATATCACGCCACTGGATCATCAGTGATGCCCGTGGGCATACCGAAGAAGTGAAGGGACTGGGCGTGGTGGGGCAGCAACCCCTGCTCAAGCCGGGCGAAGCCTTCCAGTACACCAGCGGGTGCCGCCTGCGGGCAGCCAGTGGCACCATGCACGGAACCTTCCATTGCGTGGCAGAGGACGGAGAACCCTTTGACACGCCCGTTCCCCTGTTCATGCTCGAAGCCATCCACCTTGGTCCGGCCGGGCAGCCCCTGAGCGGCAGGGTGCTGCATTGAGCCGGCCCACCGACCTCGCCAGCCTGCTCGCAAACCTGCAACCCGATGGGACCCTGCCCCATCGCCACCTCTGGCTCATTCACTTGCTGGAATGGGTGCGGGGCAACCGCGATTCGGTGCCGGGCGCCGTGGCGCGGCTGCAGCTTTTCATTGAGGCCGTCGAGGCGCGCCCTGAAGTGCGATCGCGCCTGCAAGCCTGGTGGGCGCGGCTGGTCGATACGGTCGATGTCACCACCTTGTTGGCGGATTTTGGGTTCGCCCCGCGCACCGCGCTGGTGAGTGAGGTGGCAGCGCGGTTACGTACCAAGTTTCTGCCGGGCACGCCCGAAACGATTGACGCATCCGAGTTGTTCGTGCTGGCCGTGCCGCATGAGTTTGATGCCCAGTGGATGGCTGCGCTGGACGAGTCGCAGCTCAACCGCATGGCAGCGCTGCTGGCGACCACCGACGAAGCAGCGGGCATTTCGCTGTGGCACCGCGCGCTGCTCGACGCGATTACGTATTGCGCGGGGCAGGTGCTTTCTACAGGGTTCGCACCCGAGTTGCGCCTGCGCATGACCGAAGCCGCGCGCGAAGCCCAGCCTTTTCACGCGTTGATCCGCGACGTGGAGAGCCTGCGTGTGGAAGTGCAGCACGCCTTGCGCACCCCCGACCGGCTCAACGAGGCCGCCCAGCGCCTGCGCGACCGGCTTGAGGCCTGTCGCGCCGCCGCCGCCACGGTGTACACGCACTTTGAAGACAACGGCATTTCGGTCGGGTTGGTATTCCGGCTGCGCCAGCTGCGTGAGCGCATCGTGCGCGTGCGGGTGCTGCTCGACTGCCTGCTGTCGCCCAAGCCCGCCGTGGCGGCCGCCAAGCTCATGGCATCACTGGTGCAGGTGGGCCAGGAACGCCGCAGCCTGCGCGCACTGTTTGCGTCGAACTCCTCGCTGGTGGCGGCCAAGGTGGCCGAACGCAGCGCCGAGACCGGCGAGCACTACATCACCCGAACAGCGGCCGAATACCACTCCATGGTCAAGAAGGCCGCAGGCGGGGGCCTGGTGATCGCGTTCACCACGCTGATCAAGTTCGCCTTGTATGCGCTGGCGCTATCGGCCTTCTGGGCCGGCTTTTGGGCAGGATTCAATTACGCGGTGAGCTTTGTGCTGGTGCAACTGCTGCACTTCACCGTCGCCACCAAACAACCTGCCATGACGGCGCCTGCCATGGCGGCCAAGCTCAAGGAACTCGGCTCGGGCGACGCCATCGAGTCGTTTGTGGACGAAATCACGCACCTGGTGCGGTCCCAGGTCGCTGCCGTGCTGGGCAACGTGCTGGTCGTCATGCCGGTGGTGCTGGCCATTGCGCTGCTCATGCTCCATACCCTGGGCACGCCTCCCATCAATGAAAAACAGGCAGTGCATGTACTGGAGTCCCTGCATCTGCTGGGCCCCTCAGTGGTTTTTGCGGCCTTCACCGGCGTGCTGTTGTTTGCGTCCAGCATCATTGCGGGCTGGACCGAGAACTGGTTCGTGCTGGTGCGGCTGGACTCGGCCATGCAATACAACCCGCGCATCACGCAGTGGCTGGGCACCGCGCGTGCCGCGCGCTGGGCGCACTTCTTGCGCGAGAACATCTCGGGCTTTGCGGCCAACATCTCGCTGGGGTTCATGTTGGGCCTGGTACCGGTCGTGGCGACATTTTTTGGCCTGGGCCTGGACGTTCGGCACGTCACACTGTCGGCGGGCCAGATCGCCGCGGCCTGCGCCACGCTGGGCCTGGACGTGCTGCACCAGCCTGCCTTCTGGTGGGCCGCTGCCACGCTGCCGCTGCTGGGGGCCTTCAATGTGGGCGTCAGTTTCTACCTCGCCTTCAATCTGGCCATGCGCGCCCGCAATGTGAGCGGGGTGGACCGCTCGCGCATCTATGTGGCCATGCGTGCGCGGCTGCGCAGTGCGCCGTTGAGCTTTTTCCGCCCCGAGCGCGCGCCGGCAGGTTAAAGACCTGCCCGCAAGGGCAGTGGACGATAGAGGGATCTGTCCTACACACACATCCTGTTGCAACCAGTAAATTCTGGCGGAACCTAGAAGAACCTGTTTGTGATTGCCGAAGGGAGTCTCTTGAATGCACCGCTGGCCTTTGCCTTTGCAAAGAGCGGTCGATCCGCGTGGTTTGCCTCAACCAACGCCAAGGGTCCATGATGGGCCCGGCACGGAACGCAACTCGCTGGCCCCTCATCCCGTACATGAAGAGCCCCCAGAGGCCGTGCCTGTACACACAACTCTAGTACCCTCAAGAGCCAGTGCGCGGACCTGCGGGCGCAGACATTGGCTCGCCCATGGGGGCGAGAGGTCTGCTGGACTGAGCGGCACTGCCCGCGGGACTGAAGCGCCACGGCTCGCGCGGAAAACACTTTTCGCTCGCCCTGCAAGTACATGGTGCTGCAGGTGCAGCAGCGTTTGACCTTGCAATGGCACACGCCAGGGCGCTGCGCTTTTCTATCCACCTCCGGGCCTTTCAGCCCGTTTCCTCATGAGGTCACCAACACATGAATGAACTTTTCAGTTTCTGGGCCCAATGGCTCAGGCCGTCGGCGGGACTGCCTACGGTGCAATGGGCGCTGCTGCTTGCCGTTGCGTCCATGGCAGGGTACCTGACCCAGCGGCACACCGGGCTGCCCAAAGTGTTGGGGTACTCGCTGGTGGGCACCGCTGCGGGGCTGGCCGGCTTCAGCGGGGCTGTGTGGCCGCTGCAGGGGATCGGCCTGTTCCTGCTGGAGCTGGGGGTGGCCCTGGTGCTGTTTGAGTGCGGCGGGCGCATATCGCTGCGCTGGTTCCGCCACAACCCCATGGTGCTGGTCCAGAGCATTGCCGAATCGGCCCTGACCTACTTCGCCGTCTATTGGGTACTGGTGTGGCTGGACCAGCCCACCCAGGTGGCCGGCCCCCTGGCTTTGGTGGCGCTGGCTGCGTCTCCTGCAGTGTTGACGCGCGTGGTGGCCGACACCCGCGCTGCCGGGCCGGTGACGGAACGCGCCGTGGTGCTGGCCACGCTGTCTACGCTGTATGCCCTGACGCTGGGCTCTGCCTGGTCAGAGCAAATGAACCGGCACGGCGCTACCCTGCTCGACGCCATCTCGCCCGCGGTAGTGGTGCTGGGCGTATCCATTCTGGTGGCGGCTGTGCTCACCATGGTGCTGCGCGTTGCCCTGCGCTTCATGAGCCCTACCAGCGAGAACACCTCCATGCTGCTGCTCTCGCTGATCGCGGCGGGCGCCACGGTGGCCTCACACATGGGTGGCTCGGCGCCCCTTGCGGCATTGCTGGCGGGCATTTTGCTCAAGCAGCTCAACCCGCGCCCCTGGGCATGGCCACGCCAGTTGGGCAATGCCTCGTCGCTGCTGACCATGCTGATGTTCGTGCTCGTGTCCACCGTGGCTGCGCAAGCCGACTGGAGCGGCCCCGTGGCAGGCGCCGTGGTGGCCCTGATTGTGGCGCGCCTGGTGGCCAAGGCTCTGGGCGTGGCGCTGGGCAACGTGGGCAGCGGAGCGAGCTGGCGCCAGGCCTTGTGGGTGGGTTGCGCCATGACGCCCATGTCCTCCATCGCATTGCTGATCGCCTCGCAGTTCGTGGTGGCATCGCCATCCACGGGCTATCTGATCGCCAGCGTGGCCCTGCCCACCATATTGTTGATGGAAGTGCTCGGCGCTGTCATTGCCACGGTGGCCATCTACCGCGCGGGCGAGAGCTCAAAACCCTGGGCACCGCTGCTGCGCGGTGGCCGCAACGGAGAATCGAATGAGTCTTGAAGCCTTCCACCATTCCGAGCCCCTGACGCTGGGTGTTGAGCTGGAGCTGCAACTGGTCAATACCAACGACTACGACCTGGCCCCGTATGCGGAAGACATGCTGCGCCTGATGAAGAAGACGCCGCTGCCTGGCAGCGTGGTGCCTGAGATGACGAACAGCATGATCGAAATCTCCACCGGCATCTGCCACTCGGCCAGCGAAGTCGTGGGGCAGCTCACCCCCATCCGCGATGCGCTGGTCAAAAGCGCCGACAAGCTCAACATTGCCGTGGTGGGCGGCGGCACGCACCCCTTTCAGCAGTGGCACGAGCGCCGCATCTACGATAAGCCGCGCTTTCGCGAACTGTCGGAGCTGTATGGTTACCTCTCCAAGCAGTTCACCATTTTTGGCCAGCACGTGCACATTGGTTGCCCCAACGCCAACGCCGCCCTGCTCATGCTGCACCGAATGAGCCGCTACATCCCGCACTTCATTGCGCTGTCGGCATCCAGCCCCTACGTGCAGGGGCAAGACACCGCCTTTGACTCGGCGCGGCTGAACTCAGTATTTGCCTTCCCGCTGTCGGGCCGCGCACCATTTGCGCTGACGTGGGAAGACTTCACCGCCTACTTCGACAAGATGACCCGCACCGGGGTGGTGAAGAGCATGAAGGACTTCTATTGGGACATTCGCCCCAAGCCTGAGTTCGGCACCATCGAGATCCGCGTGTTCGACACCCCCCTTACCATCGAGCGGGCTGCCGCCCTGGCGGGCTACGTGCAGTCGCTGGGCGCGTGGTTCCTGGCCGATGAGCCCTTCATGCCGCAGGAAGACGATTACCTGGTCTACACGTACAACCGTTTCCAGGCCTGCCGCTTTGGGATGGAGGCGGTGTACGTAGACCCCGCCACCGGCGACCACATGCCGCTGCGCGAGCACATCCTGATGACCATGGACAAGGTAGCCGGCCACGCTGCGGCGCACGGCGCATCGAACGCCCTGCACCTGCTGCGCACCGACACCCAGGCCAGCCAGAACGACGCCCGCTGGCTGCGCGACCGCCAGCGCGAGGAGCAACTGCTGGCAGAGGTCAGCCGCCAGGCAGCGCAGCGCTTTCGCGGCGCGCCCGTCTGAGCCAGGGCCCTCAACGCACCGACAATCAGGCCATGGGTGAATTTGACCTGATTGCGCGCTACTTCACGCGCCCCGTTCGCCACGCCGCTTTGGGCGTCGGCGACGACTGCGCCTTGCTGGCCCCGCGCCCCGGCATGCAACTGGCCATCAGCAGCGACATGCTGATCGAAGGCCGCCATTTCTTTGCCGACGTGGACCCCGAGTCCCTGGGCCACAAGGCCCTGGCCGTGAACCTATCAGACCTTGCCGCCTGTGGGGCCCAGCCCCTGGCCTTCACGCTGGCGTTGGCCCTGCCACGGGTCGATGAGGCTTGGCTGGCTGGTTTTTCCAAAGGCCTGCTCGCGCTGGCCGATGCACACGGCTGCGAGCTGGTGGGCGGCGACACCACGCAGGGCCCGCTCAATATCTGCATCACCGTGTTTGGCGAGGTGCCTGCGGGCCAGGCCCTGCTGCGCAGCGGCGCGCGCGCGGGCGACGACATCTACGTGAGCGGCACGCTGGGCGATGCGCGGCTGGCGCTGGAAGCCCTGCTGGGCCGCGTCCACCTGCCTGCCGATGTGCTGATCCAGGCCCGCCAGCGGCTGGAGCGCCCCACGCCCCGCGTGGCCCTGGGCATGGCGCTGCGCGGCATTGCCAGCAGTGCCATGGACGTGAGCGACGGCCTGCTAGGCGACTTTAGGCACATCCTCAAAGCCTCGGGCGTAGGCGCCTGCATCCACACCCACGAAACTATCAAATTGATAGCTGCCGGCGCTTATTCATCAAGCGCTGCAGGCCACTTTGACGCTCAACTACTGCACCAGTGCACGTTGGCGGGCGGTGATGACTACGAGCTGGTGTTCACCGCGCCCCCCCAGCACCGTGCCGCGGTGGCCGCGGCCGCTGCGCAAAGCCAGACACCCGTGGCCTGCGTGGGCCAAGTGCAGGCCGAGCCGGGGCTGCGGCTGGTGGATGCGCAAGGCCAGCCGGTAGAGCACCGCTTCGCTTCTTTCGATCATTTCGCCTGACGGACACCCCCCAGCGCATCGGTGCACATCAGTGCGCATTGGCGCAGCCATGCCGCAGCCCCCTCACTTGTTGGCAATGATGTTGAGCAGTTCTTCGCGCGTAGTCGGGTCGCTCATGTACTTGGCGTACAGCGGCGCCATGCGCCGCACAAAAGGCGATACGTCCTTGACCCGCACAAACTGCGCGCCCTGCTTGGCCGTGGCCTCCTGCGCCTGGGCCACGCGCTTGTTCCACAGCTCGCGCATCAGCAGGGCTGATCTGACACCCGCGTCTTGGAAGACTTTGCGGTCGGCCTCTGACAGCTTGCCCCACAGCGTGGCCGACACGACCAGCGCCTCGGGCGAGACCACGTGGTTGGTCACGTACACGCTCTTGGCCAGCTTGTAGTGGCCCGTGGCTTCGTACGAGGGCATGTTGTTCTCGGCGCAGTCGATGGTGCCTTTTTCAAAACCGGACATCACCTCCTTGAAGGGCAGCGGCACAGGCTTGGCGTCCAGCAGCTTGACCATCTCGACATACATCTCCGACTGCTGCACACGGATGGAAGCCCCCGACAGATCGCGCAAATTGGTGGGGCTGCGGCCAGCACAGTAAAACGAGCGCGCCCCGCCGTCGTACCAGCCCAGCACCACAAAGCCTGCGGTCTTCAGATTGGAGGCAAAGCGCTCACCCAGCTTGCCGTCCAGGTGGCGAAACATGTGGGCCGAGTCGGTGAACAGAAACGGCAGGTTCAGCACCTTGATGCCCGGCACAGCGTCGGACAGCGGGCCCGAGCTGAACTCGGCCAGGTCGATCTCGCCGCTCTTGAGCATCTGCACTGCCTTGGGCTGGTCGCCCAACGTGGCGTTGGAGAACACCTCGATCTGGTAACGCCCCTGCGTGCCCTTGTTCACCTGATCGGCAAAGCTCTTCATCGCCTCGGTGACCGGGTAGCCGTCGGGGTGGATGTTCCAGGCCCGCAGCTTGGTTTGCGCGCTGGCAGGCGCCACCGCGCAAGCCAGCCCCAGCGCCAAAGGGCCCGCCCAGCGGCGGGCCTGCCGCAGCAGTTGGTGTGTCATCTCCTCACTCCTTTTCTAGGACCCACTCCGCTGGGCCGTTGATCGTCGGTTATTGCGTATTAATACGACGTCGTATATCTATAAAGCGGCTTTCGACCGAACCAACACGACCCATTTGCAAACTGATGAATTTGCAATTTGCCCCACTGAATTCCCTGAAAAAGCTGCCATATCGCCGGAGACGGCCCTATTTTTTAGCAACATTTGCTAACCACCTATCCGGGTAAACGCCATCCATTTGAAAAATCAAACTCCAGAAAATCTCTTCTTGTTGTATGACGTCATTTCTCTTGACCAGTCCACAACAACGCGGCGACCCGACCGACCCCATGCGCAAGCCCTGCGGGCGTGCCTTGGAGACACATCCATTCAATGAGGAGACAAACACATGAAGCGCAGAGACTTTACCTTGACCGCCGCCCTTTCACCGCTGCTGATGACTGCATGCGGGGGTGATGGCGGCAACGGGGGTGTGGAATTCACCGGTGCCAAGGCCGAAGCGGCCGCGGGCCTCAAACGCGCAGCGCAGTACATGGACGAAGTGGTCTCCTACCGCGGGGGCTACGTGTGGTCGTACTCCCCCGACCTGAAGCAGACCTTTGGCGAGATGGAGGCCTACCGCACCATGTGCTGGATCCAGCCGCCCGGCACGCCATCGGTAGGCCATGTGTACCTGGATGCCTACCACGCCACGGGTGACGAGCGCTACTACCAGGCCGCAGAGCGCACGGCACTGGCCATCGTGGCCGCGCAGCATCCTTCTGGCGGGTGGAACTACATCCACGACTTTGCGGGCGAGGAATCGCTCAAGAAGTGGTACGACACCATCGGCAAAAACGGCTGGCGGCTGGAAGAGTTTCAGCACTACTACGGCAACGCCACGTTTGACGACGCAGGCACCGCCGTGGCTTCGCAGCTCATGCTGCGCATGTACCTGGAAAAACGCGATGAACGCTTTCTGGCCCCATTGCAAAAGGCCATCGACTTTGTGGTGAAGGCCCAGTTCGGCCCCGAGTACGGCATTGCCAACGGGGGCTGGCCACAGCGCTTCCCGCACTTCCCCGGCGCGGTCAGCAGCATGCCGCAGCCCAATGCGGGGCAGATTCCGCCCGGCGGCATCGCGGGCATGGCCGATGGCGACTACACCCTGCACGTGACCTTCAATGACGACGTGATGGGCGAGAACATCAAATTCATGACGATGTGCGTGATGGGGTTGGGCGAGACGCGCCTGATCGGCAACATCGAACGCGCCATGGAATGCATGCGCCTGATGCAACAGCCTGGCCCCCAGGCGGGCTGGAGCCTGCAGCACCTCTCGCGCCCCACAGGCGGCCGCCCGGCAGGTGCACCTGCCGGTGCGCGCAGCTACGAGCCCCGCTCGCTGGCCACGCACACCACGCAAACCAACATCAACCAGTTGTTCAATTACTTCCAGCTCACGGGCGACAAAAAATACCTGGCGCGCATCCCCGAGGCGATTGCCTGGCTCAAGAGCTGCCCGCTTCCTGCAGATGCAGCGACCAAAAACCCACTGCTGGGTGGAGGCCGCACGCACCCCACCTTCATTGAGCTGGGCACCAACGACGGGCTGTACATGCACCGCTACGGCTCCAACATCCACAACGGCGCGTACTACGCCGACAAGGACTACACCAACACCATCAGCCATTACTCGGCGGGCCGCGCCATCAACATTGCGGGGATGGAGGCCACCTACGCCAAGCTCAATGCCATGACCAGCGCAGAGATTGCGGCCATGGTGGCCAAGTCCCCGCTGAAGGCCACGGGCAAGCGCGACCTGCCCAAGTACTTCTCCATCCGCGAGGTGGACTTCCCCGATCTGTTCGCCGGGGCGGTGATGGCCACGCCCACGGTGCCAGACACCGAAGCGCAGGCCCTGCTGACCGAGCTGGGCAGCAAAAGCTACTGGACGTCTCCCGTGCCCGAAATCGTCAACCCCTACCAGGGCGACGGCCCCGCCACGCCTTACACAGGCACGGCCTACCGCAGCAAGCATGTGGGCGACGTGTACGACACCTCGCCCTACCCGGCCGACAACCCACCCGAGATTGCGCCCTACGTGAAGCGCGACAAGCCGCAGTTCATCGTCACTTCCGACTGGATCCGGCGCATGGGGCGCCTCATCGCCTACCTGACGCCCGTGGCCTGAGAACCGAGGAGCGTACGCAGGGCAGCTCCTGCACCAAGGCCGCTCAGCGCATCTGGAACAGTTCCTGGTGAAAACTGCGCGGACCCCGGCCCAGGCGCTGCATGGCGCCGCGCAGCGCCTGCCCAAAGCCCTGCGGGCCACAGAACCACACGCTGGCCTTGGGGCCCGCGCTGGCCAGCAGCGCATCGACCGCCACTTGCCCCGCAACGTCGCTGTGGTGGATGTGCAGCGCCACGCTGGGCAGTTGTGCGCACAGCTGCTGCATGCGCTCGGCAAACACGGCCTCTTCGGCGTTGCGCACGCAGTAGTGCAGTTGCACCACCGGGGCCTGGGCCGGGTTGGCCACCAGCGACTCCAGCCACGCCACAAACGGCGTGGCGCCAATGCCTGCGGCGACCCACACCTGCTCGGGCGTGTGGTCCCGGCGGAAGTCGAACTGCCCATAGGGTCCCTCTACCCACACCTGCTGGCCCACGGCCACCTGCTGCGCCAGCTGCGCGGTGTAGTCGCCCAGCGCCTTGATGGCAAAGCGCAGGCGGCCATCGCCCGCATCGGCGTTGACCAGCGTGAAGGGGTGGTGCCCCTCGCCTTTTTGCACAGTCAAAAACACGAACTGGCCAGCCTGGTGCTTCCAGGCGCCTTGCACCTGGCACTCCAGCTCCACCACGCCACTGCCGTGCACCTGCACATCCACCACCTGTGCGGCATGGCGGCGACTGCGACCGATTTGCCCCGCCAACGAACGCACGGCACAGAACACCCCCACCAGCGTGGCAGCCCCCACCAGCAGGCCTGCGGGCTGGGTCCACCACTCGCGCGGCACCAGCACCACCGAATGAAACGCCAGCACCAGGTACACCACCGCCAACAGTTTGTGCACGTACCGCCAGACGTGGTACGGGAACCGTTGCCACAGCGTGATGACCAGCATGGCCGCCAGAAACCACACCGACCACTCGCCCAGCTCTTCCGCGAGATGGCGGAAGGTGTTGAGCCACCAGTCCGCGCGCGGCCCGCGCACCGGCCGGCCCACCCATGCCACCAGCAGGTCTTTGGACAACTGCGTGCCGTAATGCAGCAGCGACAACACAATCGCCCCGATGCCCGCCCACTTGTGCAGGCGGTAGACCTTGTCCATGCCGCCCAAAGGCCGCTCCAGCCACACCGGCCGCAGCGCCAGCACCATGATGAGCGACATCAGCGCCCAGGCGCTCAGCCCCGTGAGCAGCAGCACCTGGTTGCGCCACCACCAGACATTCATGGCAGGCTCTTGCCAAGGCACGGCCATGGCCCACACCAGCGCTGCCAGCGCCAGCGTGCTTCCCAACACCTTTTTCATCATCGCCCCTGTCGTTGTTTTGTCGGACTTCCCACGATAGCCCTGGGCGATGAAGGGCGCCTTAACCCAACATAAACAAACCGTAAAGCTGCCAGCACCGGCCGCGGCGACCCGGTCTGCCGGGCCCTGCCACGCTGCTAGGATTCGCCACCGCACATGCACCCCTGCATCCGCACTACAGGAGCCCCGCCGTGAAGCCCTCTCGAAAGCACCCAACCTCCATCGCGTTGGCCACGCTGGCCGTGCTGTGGGGGGCTGCCACCCCGGCCGGGGCGCAAGACACCCCATCGCGCATCGCCCGCGTCACCGTCTACCCCGGCAGCGCCACAGTGGAACGCGTGGCCAAGGTGCCTGCCGGTGCGCGCAGCGTCACGCTGGGCTGCCTGCCAGCGTCGCTCGATGCGCAAAGCCTGCAAATCAACGCCGATGCCGCCGTGCGCGTGGGCGAGTTCAATGTGCGCACCGAAGACCGCGACGTGGTGGCCGCCTGCGCCAGCCCGCTCGATGGCCGCATCCGCGAGCTGGAGGACCAGATCGCCGCCGTGAAGGCCGAAGCGGCCTCGCTGCAACTGGTGGATGGCTACCTGAAAAACGTGGCAACGGGTGGAGCCACCACCGAAGCGCCCGGCGGCCGCCTGCAAGCCGCCACGCCCGCTCAGATCGCCGCCACCGCAGATGCCCTGCGCAAATCGGCGCACGAATCGCAAACCCGCGCGCACCAATTGCAGCGCAAGCAAGAAGCGCTGGAGCTGGCCCTCAAACCCCTGGCCGCCGAGCGCGAGCGCACCGCCAGCCAGCGTGCGCAGGTCGTTTCCGTCACCGTGACGCTGGCCACCGACCGCGAGGCCGAGCTGCGCCTGTCCTACCAGGTGCGCGGCACCGGCTGGCAGCCCACTTACCGCGCCACGCTCGACGCCGCCAAGCCCAGCGTGCTGCTGGAACGCCAGGCCCTGGTGGCGCAAAACAGCGGCGAGGACTGGAGCAACGTGCAGCTCACCCTCTCCACCGGCCAGCCCGGCCGCGCCACGCAGGGCCGCCTGCCCCGCCCCTGGACGCTGGACATGGCTGTGCCCGCGCCCAAACCGGCCATGCCGGCCGGCGCGATGGCGATGTCGGCCGCGCCCGCCCCGGCATCGCCCGTGGCACGCCGCGCCATGGTCGAAGATGCCCTGCCCAACTTTGAAGTCAGCAGCACCGACAAGGCCTTTGCCACCGAGTTCGCCGTGCCGCAGCGCATCACCGTGCCCTCGACCGGTCAACGCATCACGCTGGCCCTGGGCAGCCACACCGCGCCCGCCACGCTCATCACCCGCACCGCGCCCTCCGTGGAAGAAGCCGCCTACCTGGTGGCCGAGCTGGCACCGCCCCCCGGCGTGTGGCCCGCAGGCACGGCCAACCTGTACCGCGATGGCGCCTTCGTGGGTACGGGCCGCATCGACTTTGCCGCAGCCACCAACGCCAACGGAGCCAGCAGCCTGGCCTTTGGGCGTGACGAGCTGGTGACCGTGCGCGCCGAGCCGGCGCAGGATTTGACGGGCAGCGCAGGCTTCACCGGATCGCGCGTGGAGCGCCGCACCCGTCGCGCCTACACCGTGGAAAACCGCCACAAGGCACCCACCACACTGCAGGTGCTGCACGCCGCACCCCAGTCGCGCAACGAAAAGATAGAGGTCGAATCGCGCTACCAGCCGCAGCCCACCGACCTGGCCTGGAACCGGACCCCTGGCACCGTGGCCTGGCAGCAACCGCTGGCCGCCGGTGCCACCGCGCAGTTCAGCGCAGAGCACACCATCCGCCACCCCAAGGACATGGAACTGCTCGAACGCCAGTGATCCGGAGCCCCGGCACCGAATTCCCTCGCCGCACGCTAGCGCAGCGAGATCACAATCCTTCACGGTGTCCGCAAAACCACCATACCGCAGGAGCCCGTCCCTATGAGTTACCAACACATCCTCGTTGCCGTTGACGGCAGCCCCACCTCCGACCACGCAGTGAACGAAGCCACGGGCCTGGCCAAGGCATCGGGCGGCCGTATCCGCCTGCTGAACGTGATGGATCCGGTGGCCCACATCAGCGGTTTTGAGCGGCCCGACGTCTACATTCAGGAAGTGCTGCCTCGCATGCGCGGCGCGGGCGAGGCCCTGCTTCAGCAAGCACGCCAGCGCGTGGAGCAGCAGGGTGTGCCCGTGGACACGATGCTCATCGAAAACCTGGACGCCCGGGTGGCACAACTGGTGGTGGAGCATGCCCAGGCCTGGGGCGCCGACCTGATTGTGCTGGGCACCCATGGACGCCGTGGCCTGGCCCGCGTGTTGATGGGCAGCGATGCCGAACAGATCGCCCGCACCGCTCCCGTGCCGGTGCTGCTGGTACGCCTGCCCGCAGCGGCAGACAGCCATGCAGCAGGCGCCTGACAGACCTTTTATCGTCCCATGACCGTCCACAAACCCCAGCCGCCCTTTGCCCCCGTGCGCGCCAGCGCCGCCTTCATGCTCGCGCACCCGGCCCACGCCATCGCGCTGGGCTTTGGCTCGGGCCTCTCGCCCATCGCCCCTGGCACCGTGGGCACGCTGTGGGGCTGGATGTCGTTTCTGGTGCTCAAGCCCTGGCTCTCAGCATGGCAAATGGGCGCCTTGATTGCAGGCGGCGCGCTGGTGGGCTGGTGGGCCAGCACGACCACCGCCCGCAACCTGCGCGTGGCCGACCCTGGCGCCATCGTGTGGGACGAAATCGTCGCCTTCTGGCTGGTGCTGTGGCTGGCCATGCCCATGGGCCTCACCGGCCAGATCGTGGCCTTCGCCCTGTTTCGCTTTTTTGACGCCGTCAAACCCGGCCCCGTAGGCTGGGCCGACAGCCTGTTCAAAGGCTTTGGCTGGCGCGGTGGCTGGGGCATTTTGTTCGATGACTTCGTGGCCGCCTTCTGCACGCTGCTGGTCATTGCGCTGTGGAGGTTTTTTGCATGAGCCCCACTGCGCCCACAGCCAAGCCCCCTTCACTATCAAAAAGTGAGCTGCCAGCGCTTTCTCATCAAGCCCTAGAGGTCATTTTGATTCAAATTTCTGCCACCCTGCTGGCCCGTGGCTGGATGCTGGCTACCGCCGAAAGCTGCACCGGCGGCATGATCGCCGCCGCGTGCACCGACCTGGCGGGCTCCAGCCAATGGTTCGAACGCGGCTTCGTCACCTACTCCAACGAAGCCAAGACCGACCTGCTGGGCGTGCCCGCCGAGCTGATCGCCACCCACGGCGCCGTCAGCGAACCCGTGGCCCACGCCATGGCCGCCGGGGCCACCGCCCACTCGCGCGCGCAAGTCGCCGTGGCCGTTACGGGCATTGCCGGGCCCACAGGTGGCAGCGCCGACAAGCCGATGGGCACGGTCTGGTTTGGCTGGAACGTGAACGGCCATGTGACCACCGCCACCCGCCACTTTGACGGCGACCGCGCCGCCGTGCGCCAGCAGACGCTGCACTGGGCGTGCACGCAGTTGCTCGCATTGCTGAGCACCGAACAGCCACTGGGCTGAGCTTGCTGCACGCGGCCTGAACGTCGCCCAGGCGGCAACAACGCCCCGAACCAAGCAGTAGCATGAGCGCCCCCTTCAGGACAAACCCATGCATCCCAACGCCCATACCCTGCACCGCTTCTACACCGCGTTTGCACAACTGGACCATGCCACCATGGCCGCCTGCTACGCCCCCGACGCCACGTTTGACGACGAGGCCTTTTCGCTGAAGGGCCGCGAGCAGATCGGCGGCATGTGGCGCATGCTGTGCAGCGCCACTCAAAAGCCAGGCGCTGCCGAGCACTGGAAGCTGCAATTCAACGGCATTGAGGCCAACGACCAGGGTGGCCACGCGCACTGGGAGGCACACTACCTCTTCAGCGCCACCGGGCGCAAGGTGCACAACATCATCGACGGCACCTTCACCTTCACACCCGACGGCCTGATTGCCACACACCACGACCGGTTCAACTTCTGGCGCTGGTCGCGCCAAGCCCTGGGGCTGCCAGGCGTCCTGCTGGGCTGGTCACCTTCGCTCAAGCGCAAGGTGCGCAGCACGGCGGCGGCCAATTTGAAGAAATTTTTGGCCCAGAGCTGATTCAGCCGCCACCGGGGGCGCGGGCTTGAGCTGCGCCGCCCATGCGGTCGATCAGCACGGCGCTGGCCTCGTTCAGGCCCAGCACCTGCACGGTGCAACCGTGGTGGCGCAGGCGTTCGGCCACCTTGTCGAGCGCGGCCACGGCGGTGATGTCCCAGAAGTGCGCGTGCGTCACATCAATGCACACCGGCCGGCCTTCTGCGCCCAGCACGTCAAACGCTTCGATGAACGCATCGGCCGAGGCGAAGAACACTTGGCCATAGACACGCCAAGTGCGCTGGCCGGTGGCTTCATCGTCGTACACGCGTACATCCAGCATGCGTGATACCTTGAATGCAAAGAACACCCCGCTGAGCACCACGCCCACGGCCACCCCGGCGGCCAAATTGTGGGTGGCGATGGTGACGGCCACGGTGGCCAGCATGGCGGCGCTGGACAGGCGCGGGTGGCGCACCAGGGCGCCCAGCGATTTCCAGTCGAACGTTTCGGCCGACACCATGACCATGATGGCCACCAGCGCAATGACTGGCACCTTGGATACCCAGTCTTTCAGCGCCACCATGAGGATCAGCAAAAACACCCCGGCAAACAGCGTGGACAGGCGCCCGCGCCCGCCGTACTTCACGTTGCCCACGGCCTGGCCGATCATGCCGCAGCCGGCAATGCCGCCAAACACGCTGGCCGCGATATTGGCCACACCCAGCCCCGCGCATTCGCGGTTCTTGTCGCTGGGGGTGTCGGTCAACTCGTCGACCACGGCGGCGGTGAGCACCGATTCGAGCAGGCCCACCATGGCGATCGCCAGCGCGGGCAGCAAGATGATGCGCAGGGTGTCGAGCGACACGGGCACCTGCGGCAGTGCAAACACAGGCAACGCGTCGGGCAGCTGGCCCAGGTCACCCACCGTGGGCAAGTGTAGCCCCAGCATGGACGCCAGCACGGTGAGCACCACCACGCAGATCAATGGCGACGGGATCACGGACAGCGCAGGCCACGCCAGCCGCTGGCCCAGCCACGGCAGCCCGTAGATGAGTACGAGCCCCAGCGCCAGCGCACCCCAGGTGGCCGCGCCCGCGCCCTGCAAGTGCGGCAGCTGCGCGGCAAAGATCAGGATGGCCAGTGCATTCACGAACCCGGTGCGGACTGAGCTGGAGACAAACCGCATCAGCACGCCCAGCTTCATCAGCCCAAACGCCACCTGCACGGCCCCGGCCAGCAGCCCTGCCGCCAGCAAGTAGCCCAGTCCGTGCGACTGCACCAGCGGCGCGGCCACCAGCGCCACCGAGCCCGCCGCCGCCGACACCATGGCGGGTCGCCCGCCCGTAAAGGCGATGACCAAGCTGATGACAAACGAGGCGAACAGGCCCACCGAAGGGTCCACGCCCGCCACGAAGGAGAACGCGATGACTTCGGGGATGAGCGCAAACGTGGCCACGGCCCCGGCGAGCAACTCGCGCGGGATGCTGGGCGCCCATTCGGCGCGCAGACGGGTCAGGGTGGAAGGGTTCATGCGGTGTGCCCTGCAAAAAGCAAAGCGCGCCCGAAGGCGCGCTGCGAGGAATTTCAGATCAAAACAGGCTCTAGCGCTTATCCATCAAGCGCCAATAGCTCTAAATACGATAGCAATCAAATACAGAGGATCTTACCGAGGCTGGAGGCCACGCGCTCAAACCGATTCCGCTCTTTTCAGTGCGCGCAGCCCTACCAGCGGCCACCGCGCAAGGGCCGCCAACCTGCGCGGGCGGCGCTTTGCTTGCGGGCGCTGGTGGCGTCCCCCTTCTCCCGAATCGCATAGCGATTCGAGAGAAGGGGGAAGGCGCGCAGCGCCTCAGCGGGTTGTGCTCATCCCCCGTGGCACTTCTTGTACTTCTTGCCGCTGCCGCAATGGCAGGGGTCATTGCGGCCGGGCTCGGGGGCTTTGCGCAGGGTTTCCACACGCGGGCCCATGCTCTTCCACAGCTGGCGCAGGTCGTACACGGCCCAGATGGCTTCACCGAAGGTTTCGACGCGCGCCTGGCTGGTGCTGGGCGGGCCGTCTTCGGTGTACATGCAGACTTCGGGCTTGCCGGTGTCATCTTCGGTCAGGGCGACGATGCTCTCAAGCGCGTCGTCCAGCCATTTGGCGGCTTCCTTGTCGCGAGGCGCGGCCCAGTCCTCGGGCCAGTTTTCAACCGCGAACATGAACCCGAGGGCCCACACCTGACCGAAGGAAGGGATCTCCTGGCCTTCCATTTCAGCGCGCTCGGCCTCGGGCAGGGCAGCGACAGCGCCGCGCATGTCCATGGCTTCGGGCTGGAAGGTGCGCTCGTCGTCGAGCGTCTTCACATCGGTGTCGAGCTGGCTGGCCACTTCGTTCCAGCGGCGCATCCACAACTCGATGAAGCGCGCTTGCTGCTCAGCGCTGGCAAAGGCGGGCAGCAGGGGCAGGGGTTCGCCATCGGCGACTTCCAGCTCAGCGCCATCACCCAGCAGCATGGGCAGGTATTCGGCGGGCGGGATGGGGCGGCGGGTGCAAATCAGCGCGGTGAGAAAGCCATCGCAAAACTCCCACTGCGGAATCTCTTCACCCCGGGTGCGCAGGTCATCCAGCAGGTTGTCGAGTTCTTCCAGTTCTTCGGGGCCCAGGCCTGCGGCCGGGTTCTGGGTCAGTTCTGCATCGCCCTGGGGCGCTGTGGATTCGGTGGAATGCATGGATGGGGCTCCAGTCAAAGAGGGGGGCAGCAATGGGGTGGCTTGGGTGCGCTCAGGGGCGGGTCCGCGATCTGTGCAGCCCGCCCTGTCGCGGCGCAACGCCCCAGGCGCGGCGCGATCGCCATGGCTTGCACGGGCTGCGCCATGCGGCAGTGCAGTGGCGTGAATCAGCTGAAAATCGGGGGAGTGCGCGGGGCGCCAAGGCGGCGAGTGTAGCCCGCCCTGCAAAAACCCCGATCCCGGCGAAGGGCCCCGCACTGCCCGCTTGCGCGCTGGCCCACGCGGTTAGGCCGCACAATATGCTCCGCTTCCCGTGGCCACAGGCCATTGCTTCGATTTTGCAGGTCTCGCCTCCCGCGCCCGGCCTGCGCACAGCGCTTTCATGAATTTGCCCAGCCTTACCGAGCACGTCGATGTGCCCGCCCCCGCCGTGGACTACGCCGCCTACCTGGCCCGCCAGCTGGCAGTACAGCAGTTCAACGTGGCCAGCTACCGGCTTGGCGACGAGCAGGTGTGGGTGAAAAAAGCCAACACGCCCCACGGCATGGCGCGCTATCGCGTGCTCGGTGCACTGGCGCTGGCCTCGGGCCTGCCGGTGTTGCAGCCAGTGCCCAATCTGGGGGGCAACACGGCCATTGCCACCGAAGTGCGGCGCCTGCGCGACCTGGCTGCGCGCGGGCTTCGCGTACCCACGGTGCTGGCCGCGCAGGACAACGGCTTTCTCATGCGCCATCTGGGCCGCCCGGCAGAGCAAACGCCCTCGTTGGGCAACGAAATCGAAGCGGCAGTTCCCGCAGGGCCCGAAGCGGTGCTGCGCCTTTGGGCCCAGGGCCTGCGCGCCATTGAACTGGTGCACAACCAGGGCACTTGCCTGAGCCAGGCCTTTGCCCGCAACCTGGTGCGCTGCCCCGACGGCATGGTGGGCTACATCGACTTTGAAGACGACCCCATGGCCGTGCTGGCGCTGCCGCTGTGCCATGGCCGCGACGCGCTGTGCTACGCCCACTCCACCGCGATCTATCTGCGCCAATGCGGAGCCCTGGATGACGCCCGCCCGCTGTGGGCACAATGGCTGCAGGCGCGCGGCCCCGCCCTGCAGGCGGTGATGCAGCAAAGCACCCACCGCATGCGCTGGATGCGCCACCTGCCGCAGAGCCGCCGGCTGGGACGTGACCTTCAGCGGGTGCGCGCGGCGTATGACCTGCTGCGGGACTGACGCACACCCAAGGGCAGTGCAGCCTGCTGGGCGCCCACGGCCCTGCCAGACACATCGGGAGCAACGAGCGAGAAAGCAAAAAGCCAGCCTCTGCAGGCGCGCCACAACCCACGAATCGCGCGCAGGTCCGAACTGTCGAGTCGACTTTGGCTGACAGGCACGCAGTGGACGCGTCACCTATTGTTCAGGCAGCTGCATCGCACCCTATTTTTCTACCGCTACATGCCAGACATCACTCCTGCGACAGCCCTGACCGAAACGGTCGCCGCACCTGCGGTCGCACCGCCACCCGCCCAGAAGCCCCGCCGTCGACGCCCACCCACGCTCTCCTGGTCCGCCTGGAAGCAGTTCATGAGCGTGGCGCGCCCCTACTGGCTGGGCGACCAAAAACGCATGGCCTGGGGGCTGCTGGCCCTGCTGATCGGTTTGATGGTGCTGGAGACCCAGCTCGCCGTGATGCTGATCGACAAGACCGGCGAACTCACATCGGCCCTGGCCGCCAAGCAGGTGGACCGTTTCTGGGGCGCGGTGCGCGCCAGCCTGATGGTGGTGGCGGTGGCAGTCCCGGTGTACGCCTTCTACTACTACATGCGCGATGCGTTCTCCAACCACTGGCGCCGCTGGCTCACCCACCGGTTTCTGGATGGATACCTGAGCGAGCGCAAGTACTACGAAATAGGCAATGGCCGGGACATCGACAACCCCGACCAGCGCATCAGCGAAGACATCAACACCTTCACCGGCCGCTCCACGCACTTCCTGCTCATCTTTCTGGGCTCGCTGATGCAGCTCGTGGCATTCAGTGCGGTGCTGTGGTCCATCTCGCACACGCTGGTGGCGTTTTTGGCGGTGTACGCACTGCTGGGCACCTTTGGCGCGCTGTACCTGTTCGGGGCGCCGCTCATCCGGCTCAATTTCTGGCAGATCCGGCGCGAGGCCGACTTTCGTTTCGGCCTGATGCGCCTGCGCGAAAACGCCGAATCCATCGCCTTTTACCGGGGCGAGCCCCAGGAGCGGTCCCAGCTCAACCACCGTTTCGAGGCCGTGTTCAGCAACTTTGCCAAGCTCATCAAAAAGCAGCGCTCCCTGAACCTGTACCAGCGTGGGTTCAGCCAACTCACCTTGGTGCTGCCGGCGATCATCCTCGCCAACGATGTGCTCAGTGGCGAGCTGGAAGTGGGGCGCGCCATCCAGGCGGCGGGGGCCTTCGCGGCCGTGCTGGCCGCTGTGTCGCTGATCGTGGACAACTTCGAGAGCCTCAGCCGCTTCGTCGCCGGGATTGACCGCCTGCACGCCCTGTCGCAGGTCGTGCTCAAGACGCCAGCGGCCCCCACGCCCTGGGCGGAACCACCCGCCGCTGCGGCGGCAGGCACCGCCGAAACCACAGGCACGGTCGCCACTGCTCCTGCCCCGAGCGACGGCACCCAGATCACCACCCGCGAGGGAGACACCCTGGCCATTGAGGGGCTGACCCTGCACACGCCGCAGTTTGGCCGCCTGCTGGTGCAGGACCTTTCCCTCACCCTGGCAGCCGGAGACGCCCTGCTCATCACCGGCCCCAGTGGCTGCGGCAAAAGCTCGCTGCTGCGGGCGATGGCGGGGCTGTGGCGCACGGGCCAGGGCACCGTGCAGCACCCGCCCCTGGAGGACATGTTCTTCCTGCCGCAACGCCCTTACCTGCAGCCGGACACCCTGCGCAGCCAGATCATCTACCCCAGCCAATCCACAGCGCTGACAGACGACCAGTTGCTGCAACTGCTCGATGAGGTGCAGCTGGGCTCACTGGCTGAACGCGTGGGCGGGCTCGATGCTTCGCACGATTGGGAGAAGCTGCTGTCCACCGGCGAGCAGCAGCGCCTGGCTTTTGCACGGGTGCTGGCCCGCACGCCGCGCATCGTCATCCTGGACGAAGCCACGAGCGCGCTGGACAGCGCCAACGAGGCAGCGCTGTATGAACGCCTGAGGGCCACGGGCATGGCGTTGGTGAGCATTGCCCACCGCCCTGCCGTGCTGCGGCACCACACGCAAGTGCTGCAGCTCAAGGGCGACGGGGCGTGGCAACTGGTCGCGGCTGGCGACTTCAGCTTCGACGACTGAAGGGAAACGGGCTCGGTACGAGATCAGCGTGTACAGCAGGCGTAGTATGGCTTGGTTGGGCCGGTGCCTTTACCGCCCACCGCCCGCTTGCGCCACCACCGTGTGGTTGCCGCCCTCAGGCGAGCTCTGCGGCCAGGCTTTCGTCCAGCACCAGCGCCGTAGCCACCTGCGCATCCAGGTTCAGAAGCCGTTTGCGCATGCAGATCACAGCCTTGTCCTTGCTCAGCAAAATGGCGCGGTGCGCCGCAGCCAGGTCGATGAACTTCTGGTCATCGGCATCCTTGCAGACGTAGACCACGCGGGGGGCAATGTCCACCAGCCGGGCCTGCGCATCAAAGGCGGCCAGCACTTGGGCAGCATCCACGCGGTAGAAGTCCATGCGCGAGACGATGTGCGGGTAGGCCAGCACCCGCTCCAGCTCATCGCGCATGACCTGCGTGGCAATCCAGTCCAGGCGCCCCTGGACCAGCAGGGTGCGCAGCGGTGCCGTGCGCGGGTCGCTGAAGATGAGCAGATCCAGCGCCACGTTGGTGTCCACCACCACCGGGCGCGCGGGCTCTCCCACCACGCCCTCGGCGGGCAGGTGCAGCTCAACCTGCATGGCTGGCCCCGCCGCCCTCGGCCTTGTTCGGGCGCTCGCGCAGGGTGCCCTTGACCATGTCGAAGCGGAACATGCGGCACTCGATCGGGCCGTTCCACATCGGCACGCGGCGCGATTCCTTCAGGCGCATCTTGCCGGGCAGCTTGAGGTCGGGCGTCAGCATCCAGGCGGTCCAGCCGCTGTAGTTCTTCTTCCAGTGGGCCGCCAGCTGCGTGAAGAACTCGCCCCCGTCTTCGGTCTGGGCCTCTTCTCGGCCCACCGCCTGGCCTTGTGCGCGGTCGGCGGCGCGTTCACTGGCGTTGCGGCCGGCGGCACCCGCAGCGGCAATACGCTCGCCATACGGTGGGTTCAGCAGCATCACCCCCGGCTGTTCGCACGGCGGCATGCGCTGCAGGGCGTCGCCGCCACGCAATTGCACAGCATCGGCCACGCCCGCGCGTTCGGCATTGCGCTGCGAAAAGTCGACCATGCGGAAGGCAATATCACTGCCAAAAATGGGCACAGCGCTTTTCTGGATTGCGCCTTCAGCTTCGTTTTTGATAGCAGTCCAGACGTGAGCCTGGAACGGCAGCAGTTTTTCAAACGCAAAGCGGCGCAGCATGCCGGCGGGGATGCGGCAGGCAATCTGCGCGGCTTCGACCAAGATGGTGCCGCTGCCGCAGCAGGGGTCGTACAGCGGCTGGGGGTTGTCGCCGTGCGGGTCCCAGCCGCTGGCGGCGATCATGGCGGCGGCCAGGGTTTCCTTCAGGGGCGCATCGCCCTTGTCTTCGCGCCAGCCGCGCTTGAACAGCGGCTCGCCGCTGGTGTCGATGTAGATCGTGGCTTCGTCGGTGGTCAGGTGCAGGTGGATGCGCACATCAGGCCACTGCGTGTTCACATCGGGGCGCACGCCGCTCTTGGCGCGAAAGCGGTCGGCCACGGCGTCCTTGACCTTCAGGGCGGCAAAGTTCAGGCTCTGCAGCGGGCTGTGCTGGGCGGTGACTTCGATCTTGAAGCTCTGGCGCGTGGTGAACCAGATCTCCCACGCCACCTCGCTGGCCATGGCGTAGAGGTCGTTTTCAGAGCGGTAGGGCCGGTGCGCCAGTTGCACCAGCACGCGCTGGGTCAGGCGGCTGTGCAGGTTCAGCTGCAGCGCATGGCGCCATGAGCTGCGCAGCAGCACGCCGCCACGCCCGACCAACAGGTCTTGTCCGGTCAGGCCCGTGATGCCGTGCACTTCGTCGGCCAGGAAGCCCTCGACACCCGCGGCGCAAGGGAGAAAAAGTTGGAGTTGATTCATAACAGGGCTGAGGATAAACCCTGCAGCACTCAGGAGCCCTTGCGCTAACGCTGCGAACCCACCCGTGCAAAAAGTGCCCGCACGGGCAACGCCACCCTGATAGCGCCCCTTTTGCTATTGATTTGGTAGCTTACTGCGCTTGCTGCAAGCGCGCCGAACCATTTTTAGGCCTATGGCCCGCACCACCTCGCCCCAGGCCGTCAAAGTGGTGCGCCGTGGCCGCCAGACAGGGTGCGCCTATCCCTTGGCATCACGCAAGGAACTGGGAGCGTCCAGCCCCGCCTTTTCATCGACACCCACGCCCAGGCGCGAGACCAGTTCCCCGCCCAGCCATGCTGTCACCAGCGCCAAGCCCACCCCGGCCAATGCGCACGCCAGTGACCAGCCTTGAGCGGGCTCGCCGGGCTCTCGCATGCACCAGGCCGCCACGAACAGGGCCGAGACGACCGCATTGCCTGCGCCATGCAAGGCCCCAATGCGCCGCGCCCGGGTGCCCACGGGCACCTTCAGCCAATCTGCCAGGCCAAACGGGGCTGCGACCAAGGCGCCGACGATGCCCGCTGTCAGCGCCCAGTAGCCGGCCACCGCCCAATCGTCTCGGTGGGCCAGCCGTGCCATCACGTCGAACACCACCGATGTGGCCAGCAGCCCCAGCGGAAACACCACCAGCATCTGGTGCACCGGGTGCCCCAGGAAACGCACGCGCGCTTTCATCGGAACGTCTTTGCAATGAGTTTGGCCAACACCGCCAGCGCGGCCAACGCCAGCAGCTTGCGGATCAACCCTGCGCGGTTGTGCTGCCACTCGGCCTTAGCCCCCATTTCGGCCAGCACGTTGGGCACATGGCCTTTGAGCACATCACTCAGCAGGCCCTCCAGCACATCGATGCGGTCGGCCAGCATCAGCAGCAGCCAGCGGCGCACATCGTTTTCGCTCGCCTTGAAGGCGAGGCGGCGCAGGCTGCCGCTCAAGCCGCTGGGTGGCAGTGTGGTGCCGAACACGGGCGTCATGCCGGGGCGCTCGGTGGACTGCAGCACCTCTACCGTCTGGGGCTGGGCCGAGGGCTGGTCCCAGTGCACGCCGTGCAGGCGCGGTGGGGTGCGCTCCATGGGGTAGGCCGGGCGCTGGGCGTGGTCCAGGTCAGCGCCCCAGCCGACGATGGCAGAGCGGTCGGCCTGTGCGCGCGGGCCTGGGGGAGTGGCTTCGATATAGGTGTTCATGAAAGGCTCCTTGGGCATCGGGCGGGTCAAGCGGCGGCGCCGCGCGGCACGATCACTGGCTTGATGCAGTGGTCCAGCTTGCTGGAGAAGATGTGGTACGCGTCGGGTATGTCTTCCATCGCAAAGCGGTGCGTGATGACGTCGCGCGGGCGGATGCGCCCGGCCTGGATGTGCTCGATGAGCCGGGGCAGGTGGCGCTTGACGCTGGCCTGGTTCATGCGCAGCGTCAGGCCCTTGTTCACCGCATTGCCGATGGGCACCGCATTGAATGTGGGGCCGTACACGCCCACGATCGACACGCGTCCGCCCTTGCGCACGGAGTTGATGCACCAGTGCAGCACGGTGGCCGCGCCGCCCTGCAGCTTCAGACGCACGCCCGTCAACGTCTGCGCGGCATTGCC
Source organism: Acidovorax delafieldii (assembly GCA_002377855.1). Taxonomy (GTDB): domain Bacteria; phylum Pseudomonadota; class Gammaproteobacteria; order Burkholderiales; family Burkholderiaceae_C; genus Acidovorax; species Acidovorax delafieldii_A. Next base: position 232,435 of record DFQQ01000044.1, read on the forward strand.
TGCCGCCTCGCAGCCCACCGCGTCAATGCACACATCCGGGCCCAGGCCATCGGTCATTTTCTTGAGGTGCATGGCCATGTCGCGCACGCTCTTGAAGTCCACTGTCTCGCACTGCGCGAACTCACGCACAAAGTCGAGGCGGTATTCCACGTGGTCCACCACAATCACCCGGCCCGCGCCCAGCAGCCATGCGCTCTTGGCGGCAAAGATGCCCACCGGCCCCGCGCCGAACACCACCACGGTGTCGCCCTCTTCAATGTCGCCCATCTCGGCCGCCTGGTAGCCGGTGGGCAGGGCGTCTGTCAGCAGCACTGCGTCATCGAGGTGAATGTCGGGCGGGATCACGGTGGGCCCGATATCGGCCATGGGCACGCGCACATATTCGGCCTGCCCGCCGTCGTAGCCCCCGGTGGTGTGCGAGTAGCCGTAGATGCCGCCCACGGCAGTGGCCTCGGGGTTGGTGTTGTGGCAGTTGCTGTACAGCTCTTTTTGGCAGAAGAAGCACGTGCCGCAGAAGATGTTGAACGGCACCAGCACGTGGTCGCCCGGCTTGAGGTTTTGCACCGAAGGGCCCACGGCTTCGACGATGCCGGTGAACTCGTGCCCAAACGTGGTGCCCACACGGGTGTCAGGCACCAGGCCGTGGTACAGGTGCAGATCAGAGCCACAGATGCAAGACCGCGTCACGCGCACGATGGCATCGTTGGGGTGCTCTATCTCGGGTTCAGCTTTCTCGGAAACACGGATGCGGTAGGGACCGCGGTAGTTCATTGCAAGCATGGGGTGCCCTTTCTGTACACCCATCTTGCGGCCCCACCGCTGCACCTTTGTAGGAAAAGCTCGCGAAGGGCTGGCGGCAAGCTGCAGCCAATTTGGCTAAAGCCCATGCAGCGCCCCGGGCTGAACGAACGCTGCGCTGCCTGTTCCCAGGGCTCAGAACTGCTAACCACACTGAGCGAAGCGGTGCTGGCCAGACGCTGCGTCGCAGGCAGCAGGCGTAGTGCAACAAGACTCGGCAATAACGCCACAAGCGTTTGTGGGCCGCTCTCAATCGACGGGCTGTGCGGCGCTGGCGCGGCTGTGCAGCAGCGCCAGCACGGCGGGCGGAATGGGCGCCGCCCTGCGGTCGTGCTTGCCGATGAAGACGATGCCAATCTTGCCCCGGGCGACCTCGCGGCCACTGGCCTTGTCGGCCATGCGAAACACCAGATCAAACCCGTATTTGTTGAAATCGGCCGGGGTCATCTCCACGCGCAGGGTCTCGCCGTGAAACGCTTCGGACTTGTACTGGGCCACGATGTCGCCCACCACGATGGAGTAGTCGCCCACATCAGCCTCGGCATAACCCAGCGACTGAAAGAACCGCACGCGCGCTTCGGAAACCAGCGTGAGCAGTTGCGCGTTGTCCAGGTGCCCGCCCTGGTTGACGTGGCTGATGTAGATCTGCAGCTCGGTCGCGAAGCCGAAGTGCGCAGGAAGGTCGAAAACGATGCGTGGCATGGGCCTGCTCAAAGGACGTGGATTTCAAAAATGGTGCGCGCCGGCCAGAGCCCCAAGACGCCAGCGGCGACGGGGACGAGGGCGCCCCACAAATAAAGGCGCTGAGAACTGGCTCTACAGCGCCTTGCGCAGATTGGCCGGCGCAATCTTGAGCGCCTCGCGGTACTTGGCCACGGTGCGCCGGGCGCATTCAATGCCCTGCTCCTTGAGCATTTCGGCCAGTTGGCTGTCTGACAAGGGCTTGGCCGGGCTTTCAGCGGCCACAAACTGCTTGATGAGCGCGCGCACCGCTGTGCTGGAGGCGTTGCCCCCGGTTTCGGTGCCCAGGCCGGAGCCGAAGAAGTACTTCAGCTCGTAGGTGCCGATGGGTGTGGCCATGTACTTGGCGGTGGTCACGCGGCTGATGGTGGACTCGTGCAGGCCCAGCTCGTCCGCAATGTCGCGCAGCACCAGCGGGCGCATGGCCAGCTCGCCATGGGTGAAGAAGCTTTTTTGCCGCTCGACGATGGCGCGCGAGACGCGCAAGATGGTGTCAAACCGCTGCTGGATGTTCTTGATAAACCACCGGGCTTCCTGCAGGCGTTGCTGCATGCCCTGGTGGCCCTCGCCGCCCTTGTGGCCGCGCAGGGCGCCGGCATAGATGTCGTGCACGCGCAGGCGAGGCATGACGTCGGGGTTGAGCGAGACGATGAAGTTGTGCTGCCCGCTGCTGCCGTTGGCACGCCCCGCTTTGCGCACGATCACGTCGGGAATGATGATGTTGCGCTCCACATCGGCAAAGCGCCGTCCGGGCCGGGGCTCCAGCCGGGCAATCAGGGCCATCGCCGCGCGGGTGCGTTCTTCGCCTGCGGTGCCGCCCTCAGTGCAGGCCTGGGTGAGGCGGCGGACATCGCGGCGCGCCAGCATTTCCAGGGGCTGCTGGCAGATGCGCAGCGCGGTCTGAACCACAGCGGGCGGCACGGCGCTGTCGGGGTCTGCCGCCAGCGCACTGAGCTGCAGCGTCAGGCACTCGGCAAGGCCCCGCGCGCCGACGCCCACCGGCTCCAGCGTCTGCAGCAGGCGCTGGGCCACCGTGAAGCGGTGCACCAGTTCGTCAACCTGCTCTGCATCTTCGGGGCCTGCGAGGCTGATGGCCAACTCCTGCAGGGATTCCTCCAGGTAGCCGTCGTCATTGAGCGACTCGATCAAAAACCGCAGGGCGGCGCGGTCGACTTCGGACAGGCGCAAGGCGAGTGCCTGGCGGTGCAGGAAGGCAGTGAGCGACTCTTGCGAGCGTGCCAGCTCGGTGGCATCGGCCTCGTCGCCTTCCATGTCGTTGCGGGTGCGCGGCGGAGCGTCTCCGCCCCATTCGCTGTCGTTGGGCGACATGTCCACGGTGCCGTCGCCACTCCAGTCGGGCTCATCGGTGGCGCTGCTGGCGTAGTCGGTGTCGGCAGCGGCATCTGTTTTGGTATCAGAAGTGGACTCAGCGCCCGTGGATACTGCGCTGGTAGCTCCTGAATATGCAGCATCATCGGCGCTGTATTCATCGGCTTGCGCGGGTGCGTTGGCGTGCTCCAGCCCGAATTCCTCGCGCGGAGCTTCGTCGGTGTTGCGCTCAAGAAACGGGTTTTCATCGAGCATTTGCTCGACTTCCTGGCCCAGTTCCAGAGTGGACAACTGCAGCAGTCGAATCGACTGCTGCAGTTGGGGCGTCAGGGCCAAGTGCTGCGAAACGCGCAGGGACAAGCCGGGCTTCATGCCGCGGCTCCCGAAAGGCCAGCTACCGCCGCCGCCCCGCGCGCGGCGGGCCCGCCAGTTAAAAACGCCATGCCCACAAAGACCATCACATGCGGAAATGTTCGCCCAGGTACACGCGGCGCACCTCGGCGTTGTCCACGATCTCTGAAGGCGTGCCCTGCGCCAGCACCCGGCCATCACTGATGATGAACGCGTGATCGCAAATGCCCAGGGTTTCGCGCACGTTGTGGTCGGTGATCAGCACGCCGATGCCCCGCGCCTTGAGGAAGCCGATGATGCGCTGGATCTCGATCACCGCTATGGGATCAATGCCTGCGAACGGCTCGTCGAGCAGGATGAAGCGGGGCTGCGTCGCCAGCGCGCGGGCGATTTCCACCCGGCGGCGCTCACCGCCTGACAGCGCCAAGGCGGGCGAGGCACGCAGGTGATCCACACGCAGCTCCTGCAGCAGCGAGGTAAGTTGCTCTTCAATGGCCGCGCGTGGCAGCGGCGCGTTGTTTTCGTCGCGCTGCAACTCCAGCACGGCGCGCACGTTCTCTTCCACGGTGAGCTTGCGGAAGATGGAAGCCTCTTGCGGCAGATACGACAAACCCAGCCGCGAGCGGCGATGGATGGGCATGTCTGCTACCGACTGCCCATCGATGCGGATGTCGCCGCCGTCGCTGCGCACCAGGCCCACGATCATGTAGAACGAGGTGGTCTTGCCCGCCCCGTTGGGGCCCAGCAAGCCCACCACTTCGCCCTTTTGAACCACGAGCGACACATCCTTGACCACCTTGCGGCTGCCATAGGATTTCGCCAGATGGGTGACTTCGAGGCGGCTGGAAGATGGCCCTGAGGCACCGGCTTGCACGGAACGATCGCTCACTGGCTGCCACCACCCAAAGAGTTGCTAGGGCGCAGAGCGGGCCCCGACGCTGGAGCGGCGGGCGTCGCAGGGCTGGAAGCGGGCTCCTTGGGGGCGAGCACCGCACGCACGCGGCCCCCACCACCGGCCTGCCCCTCACCCGAGGACGGCACGGCTTTCTTCTGTCCGTCCACCGTGAACACGTCCGTCAGGTTGTTGTAGACGATGACGGCGCCGGTGATCTCGTCGCTCAGAGCCCCGCCGCGGAAGCGCCGCAGTTCGGCCCGGGTGATGAAGCGCACATTGTCGGTACGGCCGTCATACTCGATGACCTCGCCCTCGCCTTCAATGAACTCTTCGGGAGCGCCCGGCAACGTGTCGCGCTTTTGGCGGAAAAACGCGCGCTTGCCGGGTTCAGCGGTGACGACGCCCGACTGGTAGCCGTCGGCGTCCTGGCGCACATCAAGCCGCGCACCGCGCAGCACGATGGAGCCCTTGGTCATCACCACCCGGCCCGAGAACACGCTGGTTTGCTTGACTTCATCGTGCCGCAGCGCATCGGCCTCGATGTTCATGGGCTTGCTGCGGTCGGCCTTTTCAGCCTGCGCCACGCCAAAGGCGCCGCTCAGGGCTGCAAGCACAAGGAGAGAGGTAATGCGATGTTTCATGAGGGCACGAATCTTGCAATCATTGTAGCCATGCATTGCACCCCATCACGAAAAAAGCCCGCTTGCGCGGGCTTGCTGGGGGTTCGTAGGCAATGCTTCAGGCCTTACGGCTCTGGCCCACCAGATAATCCACCACCTGCAGCACGGTCTGCATGCTGCCCGCCATGGTGCCGTCAGTGTAATAGCGGCCTGCCACCCCCATGGAGGGCACCCCCTCGACGCCGTATTCGCCCTGCAACTGCGCGGCGCGACGGGCCTGGTTGCTCACGGTGAAGGAGTTGTATACCTCTTTGAACTTGGCAACGTCCACGCCCTGGTTGCCCACCCACGCAAAAATGTCCTCGTCCTTGGCGAGCTTGAGCTTTTCCACATGGATGGCGCGGAACACCTTGGAGTGCACGGCGTCCAGCTTGCCCATGCCTTCAAGCGCGTAGTACAGCTTTTGCTGGGGCACGAAGCTGGCATTGAACGCCACGGGCACGCGGCGGATGGCCAAATCCTTGGGTGCCGCCTTCATCCATGCATCCAGCACGGGCTCAAACGAATTGCAATGGGGGCAGCTGTACCAGAAGAACTCAATGATTTCAATCTTGCCAGCAGGTGCCTCGGTCGTCGCAGGCTTGGAGAGCTTTTGGTAGTCCTTGCCCTCCTTGAACTGGCGCACTTGCGCTGCAGCTGGCAGCGCCATGGGCAATGTGACCGCAGAGGCTGCGACAGCGGTGGCAGCGGACAGGGAAAACTCGCGACGTTTCATGAAAAGAACACTCCTTGGTCTGGTCTTGGGGATGTGAGCGGCACGCTTCAAAAAAGTTCAGATGCGGCCGGGCTCAAAATTCGTCAGCGCTGCACGCGCACCAAGGCGGATTCGACGCCGGTGCCGTCCAGCTTGTCCTTGAGAGCGGCAGCGTCGTCCCGCTTGGCAAACGGCCCCACGCGCACACGAAAGACCGGGCGGCCATTTTGTTCGCGTTCGCTCACGCGGGCCTCCCAGCCCATCATGGCCAGTTTGGCACGTTGGGCGTCGGCATCGGCCTGGGTACGGAAGGCTCCGGCTTGCACAAAGTAGTCGTACGGATCTGCACCGCCCGATTCTGCGGCCTTGGCTTTGGCCAAGTCGCCGAGGGGATCGGCACTGCCCGGCTTGCCGGCGTCGGCCCTCTCAGGCTTGCTGGCGCTGGGCTTGGGTGCGGATGCGGCTGTGACCTTGGGGTCGGCGACCGCTGCGGGCTGGGCAGGCGTGACCACACCGCTGACGGCCGCAGCGGAAGCGGCAGGCGCTGGTTGCACGGCCGCCTTGGCGGCTGATTTGCCGCGCAAAGGCGAGTTGGGGTCCCAGTCCTTGTTTTTCTGTGCCTCGGCGGCATCCTGATCGACACCCTTCGCGCTGCCTTTGTTCAGAAACGGCACGGGCACTTTCGTGACGTACACGGCCACGGCCAGAGCAGCCCCCAAGCCAACGATCACACCCAAAATGAACCCAAGAATGGTTCCGCCCAACTGCTTTTTCTTCATGGTAGTTCCTGCTCACATTCTGGCCGGGGCAGACACGCCCAGCACAGCGAGGCCATTGTGCAAAACCTGTGCGGTGGCAGCGACCAGTGCCAAGCGCGCCTTCTTCACCGCCTCGTCATCCACCAGGATGCGCTCGGCATCGTAGTAGCTGTGGTAGCTGGCGGCCAGGTCGCGCAGGTAGAAGGTCACGTCGTGCGGGGCCTCGCCGTCCGCTGCGGCGGTTAGCATTTCAGGGTACTTGGCCAGTTGCAGCATCAGCGCCTGGGCCTGCGGGCCCTCGAGCGCCGACAGGTCCACATCCTTGAGCGAAGCCACGTCGCTACCCCCGGCCTCCTGCCACGCCCGCAGCACCGACTGGATGCGCGCATGCGCGTACTGCACGTAGTACACCGGGTTGTCGTTGTTCTGGGCCACGGCCAGGTCCACGTCAAAGGTGTATTCGGTATCGGGCTTGCGGGACAGCAGGAAGAAGCGCACAGCGTCCTTGCTGGTCCATTCGATCAGGTCGCGCAGCGTGACGTAGCTACCGGCGCGCTTGCTGATCTTGACCTCTTCGCCCCCCTTGACCACGCGCACCATGGTGTGCAGCACGTAGTCGGGGTAGCCCTGCGGAATGCCCACATCGGCCGCCTGCAGGCCGGCGCGCACGCGGGCGATGGTGCCGTGGTGGTCGGTGCCCTGGATGTTGACGACCTTGGTGAAGCCGCGCTCCCATTTGGCGATGTGGTACGCCACGTCGGGCACGAAGTAGGTGTACGTGCCGTCCTGCTTGCGCATGACGCGGTCCTTGTCGTCGCCGTAGTCGGTGGACTTGAGCCACAGCGCGCCGTCTTGCTCATAGGTCTTGCCGTTGGCGATGAGCCTGTTCACGGTGGCCTCGACGCGGCCGCTGGTGTACAGGCTGGATTCGAGGTAGTACTCGTCAAATTTCAGGTTGAAGGCCTGCAGATCCTTGTCCTGCTCGTTGCGCAGGTAGGCCACCGCAAAGCCGCGGATGTTGTCGTAGTCCTCTACGTCGCCGTTGGCCGTGAACTCGCGGTCGTCGGCCTTCACCGTAGCCTTGGCCTTGAAGGCCTCGGCAATGTCGGCGATGTAGTCGCCGTTGTAGAAGTTCTTGGCCAGCGGGTTGTCACTGTCGGTGGGCCAGCAGTCGTCGCCGGGCTTGAAGCCCTTGGCGCGCAGTTGCGTGCTCTTGGTCAGGGTGTCAATCTGCACGCCCGCGTCGTTGTAATAGAACTCGCGATGCACCTTCCAGCCCTGGGTGGCAAACAGGTTGCAGATGGCATCACCCAGGGCAGCCTGGCGGCCGTGGCCCACATGCAGCGGCCCCGTGGGGTTGGCCGAGACGAATTCGACCAGGACCTGCTGGCCGTGGTCGGGCTGGTAGCCAAAGCGCTCGCCAGCGGCCAGCACCTCACGCACGATCTCTTGCTTGGCAGCGGGCTTGAGGCGGATGTTCAGGAATCCAGGGCCGGCGATTTCGATGGCGTCCACCCAGCGCTGGAAAGCGGGGGCGGCGTCCAGTGCGGCCTTGAGCTGTTCGCCCAGTGCACGGGGGTTGAGTTTGAGAGGCTTGGCAAGCTGCATGGCAGCGGTGCACGCGAAATCGCCGTGGGCCGCTACCTTGGGGGATTCAAAGGCCGCCTTGGTGCCCGCTCCCGGGGAGAGAGCGTCCAATGCGGTGGCCAAGGCGGCCAGAAGTTCGTTTTTGACAGAAAGCATCGGCGGATTTTACGGGGCCCTACCCCAAGCGCCCCGAACCCAGTGACCAAGCGCCCCACACACGCTGAGCGCAGTGGCGCAAAAGCGCTGTGCAAGCCCAGCGCGCTTGCGTGGTCCCAAGCGGGCCGGGGCGTGCGAATGCCGCTGCGCAGCCAGACGCAACAGATCGTAAGAAACCTGCGCCATGATGCACAACTGTCATCGCCGCCTGCATTTGGCGCGTTGACACCTCACCAACCCCCTCACGGATTGGTTGTCGATGTTCTAAACATTTTGGAGCCCCCATGAAAAAGCTTCTCTCCCTGACTGCCTTGAGCCTGGCCCTTTCGTTCAGTGCAGCCCACGCTGCCGACGCCCCTGCTGCCGCTTCGGCAGCAGCGCCTGCTGCCAAGTCCGCTCCAGCTCCATCGGCCACCCCGGCCGCAGCACCTGCGGCTGCTGCGGTCGCCTCTGCTCCCGCAGCGGCACCGACCAAGCAGCAATCCAAGATGGCCACCTGCAACGCAGAGGCGGGCGACAAGAAGGGCGATGAGCGCAAGGCCTTCATGAAGACCTGCCTGAGCAACAAACCCGCCACGCAACAAGACAAGATGAAGACCTGCAACGCAGACCCACAGGCCAAGGCACTCAAAGGTGACGAACGCAAGGCATTCATGAGCGAGTGCCTGAAGAAATAATGGGCGGCCCCCAGGGGGCCTCACAACAAAAAATGCCCGCCAGATGCAGATCTGGCGGGCATTTTTTTGGCTCAGCGTCGCTTACCAGCCCCGGGCCCAAAAGACGGCAACCACCGCCACCACAGGCAATATGTGCGACTGCACCATCACCCAGCGGCGGGTGCTGCGCACCTCGTCAGGCGCTGGCAGGGCCCCTGTGGCACCGAGTTGACGCAGCCAGCGGCGGAAGGTCAGCGTCGGCTTGATCGACAGCAGCCCCATCAGCACGAACAAGGTCATCTTGATGTGGAAAAGCGGCTGGGATACGTACCACGAAAATCCCTTGGTGCCCCAGTACAAGCGGGCCACCCCGGTGGCCAGCAGCACAACGGCGGTGATTCCATAAATCAGGTCCAGCCGGACCAGTCTCTGCACGACAGCCGCATTCATCCATTCCACACGGCACAGCGCGGCCTCGCTGCTGAGAAAGACCACGAGGGTCAGGATAGCCACCACATGCAAGGCAGCCAGAACGGCTTCGAGGGTCATAGAGTTTCCTTGGGGGAGTACAGCGGATCTGCGGCGAACCGGGCGACGGCGACGCCACCCATGAATGCACGCAACGCGACAAGGCTGCCATTGTGCTTGAGAGTCTTTGCCCCCGTCTTGCCCTCTCAACTGGGCAAAAAAAAGCGCAGGCCCTGAAGCCTGCGCCGCATTGCTGGGTTTTGCCCGAAGGTCGATCAGGCCACCGTGCGGGCCGCCGCGCCCACGGGCATCTCGGCAGCCGCCCCCGTAGCGCTTACCACCACGGCAGGCGCAGGCTGTGCATGGCCATTGAGCGCTGCGTGCAGGCGCTGGTGATCCAGCGCGTTTTCCCAGCGCGACACCACCACGGTGGCCACAGCGTTGCCGATGAAGTTGGTCAGCGAGCGGCATTCGCTCATGAAACGGTCCACGCCCAGAATCAGAGCCATGCCGGCCACCGGCACTTCAGGCACCACGGCCAGGGTAGCGGCCAGGGTGATGAAGCCCGCGCCTGTCACGCCGGCAGCGCCCTTGGAGCTGAGCATCGCGACCAGCAGCAGCGCCACCTGGTGGCCCAGCGTCAACTCGGTGTTGGTGGCCTGGGCGATGAACAGTGCGGCCAGCGTCATGTAGATGTTGGTGCCGTCCAGGTTGAACGAATAGCCTGTGGGCACGACCAGGCCCACCACCGACTTGCTGCAGCCGGCTTTTTCCATCTTTTCCATCAGCGAAGGCAAGGCAGATTCGGACGACGAGGTGCCCAGCACCAGCATCAGCTCGGCCTTGAGGTAGCGGCACAGCTTGAGCACCGAGAACCCGCACAGGCGGCAGACAAAGCCCAGGATCACCACCACGAACAGCAGCGACGTGAGGTAGAACGAACCCACCAGCCACGCCAGGTTGACGAGCGAACCCAGCCCAAATTTTCCAATGGTGAAAGCCATGGCGCCAAAGGCTCCCAGGGGGGCGGCTTTCATCACGATCCCGACCACCTTGAACACGGGGGTGGTGAGCGCATCCAGAAAGTCCAGCACGGGGCGGCCGGGCTCACCCACCATGGCCAGGCCCACGCCAAACAGCACGGCCACCAGCAGCACCTGCAGGATGTTGTCGCCCACGAACGGGCTGACCAGCGTCTTGGGGATGATGTCCAGCGCAAAGCCGGTCAGTGTCATCTCGTGCGACTTGGCCACGTAGCCCTTGACGGCCGTCTGGTCCAGATCCGCCGGGTTGATGTTCATGCCCGCACCGGGCTGCACCACGTTCGCAACGACGAGGCCCACGACCAGCGCCAGCGTCGAGAAGAACAGGAAGTACGCCATGGCCTTGCCAAACACGCGGCCCACGGTGGAGAGCTGTGACATGCCCGCGATGCCGGTCACGATGGTCAGGAAGATCACCGGGGCGATGATCATCTTGACCAGCTTGATGAAGGCGTCGCCCAGCGGCTTGAGCGCCTCGCCGTACGCGGGCTCGAAATGGCCCAGCAGGACGCCCAGGACGATGGCAAGCACCACCTGGAAGTACAGTTGCCGATAAAAAGGCAGCCGCAACGTGGATGCGGGCGGGGCGGAATGGTTGTGCATGGGACGGTCTCCAGAAATCGAGGACTGCACCACCGGGGTGCGTCGAGGGTGCCGTTTGTACCGCTGCACTTTGTTTCAGCCGATAACCTATTGGTATTAGGCGGCCGACCCTTCATAGAGCGGGCGCGCACCATACCTAGGGTAATTACCTACCTACCAACGCAGTGCGGCACACTCCAGGCGGCGCAAGTCGCCCTCGCCCTACCTCCGTTTCCGCCCCTCGCCATGCCCACTCCCCGCTTTCACCAGTTCTGGACGCTGCTGATCCTGCTTGCAGGGACGGTAGCCTGCACCCTTGGGGCAGGGCACTGGGCGTGGCAGCGGTCCTTGCATGACGAAAGCGAGAGCGTGCAGCGCCAACTGGCCCTGTACGGGCAGACGCTGGCGCAGCGCATTGACCGCTACCGCACCCTGCCCGAGGTGCTGGCGCTCGATGCCCAACTGCAGGACGCCCTGCACCACCCGCTGAGCCCTGCCGAGGTGGCGCAGCTCAACCTCAAGCTGGAACGGGCCAACGGGGCCAGCCAATCGTCGACGCTGACCCTGCTCAATCGCGAAGGGTTGGCGATTGCCGCCAGCAACTGGCGCTCGACGACCAGCAACGTGGGGCAGGACTACAGCTTTCGCCCCTACGTGCAGCAAGCGCTGGCACAAGGGCGCGGCAGTTTCTACGGCATCGGCGTGACCACGGGCGAGCCGGGCTACTTTCTCTCGCAGGCCATCCGCGATGACGGCGGCCACACGCTGGGCCTGGTGGCCATCAAGATCGCGCTGCAGGAGCTCGAGCGCGAGTGGCTGCAGACCCCCGACATCGTGCTGGCCTCGGACGCACACGGCGTGGTCTTCCTGGCCAGCCAGGACGCATGGCGCTACCGCCTTCTGGAGCCGCTGGACGAGGACGAGCGCCGCGAACTGAACGCCACGCGGCAGTATTCGGACCAGCCATTGCGCCCCCTGGACCTGCGTGTGGACGACCACATGGACAACGGCGGGCGCCTGGTGCACGTGCAGCATTCCGCCGGCATGCCCACCCACGCCGGCCGCGTGCTGTGGCTGACGCAGGCCCTTGCGGGCACCCCATGGAATCTGCACCTGGTGCACCAAACGCACACCAGCGTGGTCGACAGCCGCTGGGCAGCGGCAGCGGGCGGGGGCGGATGGCTGGCCCTTTCGTTGCTGGTGCTGTTCGTACGCCAGCGCCAGCGCCTAGCCCGCCTGCGACAGCGCAGCCGCCAGGAGCTCGAGACCGTGCTGCAACAACACGCGCAGGAGTTGCGTACCGCGCAGGACGGCATCGTTCAGGCGGCCCAGCAGGCCGACACCGGCCTCTCGCGCAGCCTGGAGCACCTGCCGCAGGGCGTGGTCATCATCGATGCACAGCTCAATCTGGTGGCCTGGAATTCGCGCTACGTGCAGCTGTTCCGCTATCCGGCGGACCTGATGCAGGTGGGCCGCCCCATTGCCGACCTGCTGCGCCACAACGCACGACGCGGCCTGCTGGGCCCCGGCCCGGTGGAAGAAGCCATTGAACGCCGCCTGGCCCACCTGCGCAGCGGCACGCCCCACCTGCACGAAAGCGCCAAGGACGACGGCACAGTGCTGGAGATCCGCGGCAACCCGCTGCCCGAAGGCGGCTTTGTGACAAGCTACGCCGACATCACCAGCTACAAGAACGCCGCGCGCGAGCTGCGCTCATTGGCTGACGCACTGGAGCAGCGCGTGGCCGACCGCACCCGCGACCTGGAAGCTGCCCGCCAAGAGGCCGAGCGCGCCAACCGATCCAAAACGCGCTTTGTCGCAGCCGCAGTGCACGACCTGCTGCAGCCGTTGAACGCGGCGCGCATGTTCACCTCGCTGCTGCGCAGCCACCTGCCCGATGAGGCGGGGAGGCACGCGGCCGACAGCGTGGAAGGCGCGCTGGCTGCACAGGACGCCATCCTCAATAGCCTGCTGGACATCTCGCGCATGGAATCGGGCCAGCTCGAAGTCCACATCCACGATGTGGCGCTGGACCCACTGCTGCAGGTGCTGGGCCACAACTTTGGCGTGCTGGCCGAAAGCCAGGGCCTGAAGCTGCGCTGCGTGCCCACCCGCGCCGTGGTGCGCACCGATGAAAATCTGCTGCGTCGCATCCTGCAGAACTTTGTCTCCAACGCCATCCGCTACAGCCGGCGCGGGCGCATCGTGGTGGGCTGCCGCCGTGCCGGGGATCACCTGCGCATCGAGGTGCACGATCAGGGCCCCGGCATTCCCGAGGCGCTGCAGCGCGAGATCTTCGAAGAGTTCCGCCGCCTGGACGAAGGCCGCGCCGACGACCGGGGCGCAGGCCTGGGCTTGGCCATCGTCGAGCGCCTGGGTCGCTTGCTCGGGCATGAGATCGGCCTGCGCTCGCAACTGGGGCGCGGCAGCGTGTTCTGGGTGTGCGTGCCGCTGGGCGACCCGGTCGCGGCGCAGCCTGCCGCAACCCCTTCCGCCGCCCAGCCTGCTGCAGACGATGCCCCGCTACAAGGCAGCAGCGCCTGGGTGATTGAAGACGACGGCCCCACCTGCGCCGCCACCCAGGCCCTGCTGCAGCGCTGGGGCTGCACCGTGCCGCTGGCAGGCGGCGCGCCACAGGCCCTGGAGCAAGCCCGCCCCGGCCATGCCCCTCAACTGGTGCTGCTGGATGTGCACCTGGGCGCAGGCCACCATGGCCCCGACGTGTACGCCGAGCTGTGTCAGGCCTGGGGCCAGACCCCCGCCGTGATTCTGGTCACCGCCGAGCGTGACGCCACCTTACGCCGCCAAGCCGCAGAGCGCGGCTGGGGCTTTTTGGCCAAGCCGGTGCGCGCGCCTGCGCTGCGGGCGTTGGTGAGCCAGACGCTGCTCAGGTTACGGCAGAACAACTGATTGCTCTTATTTTGATAGCTGCCCGCGCTTTATAGATAAGCGCCACATGCCTATTTGCTGCTGAAGTATGCGATCCCCTGGCCATCCGATGCGGCAACCACGTCCTTGCGTGCCTCCAGTAGGCGGAGTACGCGCTGCGCCATGGCCGCGGGGTCTTCGGCCCGTGCGGCGTGGCTTTGGATGTGCTTGAGCAAGCCCGAGCGTTGCCGAGGCTTGTTCGTGGTCATTTTCTGCAGGCTGGCCAACACCGCCCGCGCCACCTGGGCTGCGTTGGGTGGCGGCGCAAGTTTGGCAGGGGTCTTGCCAGCGGTGGGGACGGGCGGCTTGGGCCGATCGGAAACGGCGGGTTTCTTCACCGCCGGCTGTTGCGGGGGCGCTTTGGGCGCAGATGCTCTCTGTGCAGGTGCGGCCTTTGAAGTCACAGCCTTTGAAGGAGCCGCCTTCAGAGCCGCCTTGAGAGCCGACGTTTTCACCACAGACGGTGCAGCAGCCACGGGCGGGAAGGACACCGCCTCGCCCTTGACCACCACCCGCTTTCGCGCCTGCAACTGGGCCAAAGCGTGCAACGTGCGCGCTGACCGGGCGCTGGGCTCGCCCAGCCAGTTTTGCAACAGAACCAGCAGGGCATCCTTTTGCGCTGGACGGAGCGAGGCAGACAGCCCGTCCAGTTGAGCAAGCAGTTGCTGCATGTCTGCCCGCGTGGCCTGGGGGCGGGCGGGGCGCGCTTGCGCAGGCGTGGCTTTCTTCGCCGCCGTCTTTTGCGGGATCTGGATCGCGGTCTTTTGCACGGGCTTCTCCACGGCAAGAGGGCCTGGCGCGGGCCCTGCCGGGGCTGGGTCTGCAGCTGGCGGAGGTGCTCTGCGGAATTCGCGCCGCTGCGCAGCAAACCCCAGCTCCCTCGCATGCGCGAGCATGGATTCATAACCCTGATCGTTGGAGATGACCCAAAACGCGCCGTCCGGCTGGCGGGCGGAGATATACCCCACGTAATAAGCCAACTGAAAATCCAGGGCGTTCCTGCCTGTGCCGGATCTCGGCACCGGCGTCACCTGCGCTGGCCCGTAGGCCAGTTGGTGCCCAGCAGCGTCCACTTTCTGATGCGGGCCATGGAACAACCACACGTCCGTGCCCTGCGGCACCAAGGCTTGGAGTTCGTCGCCCTTGGGCTGCACGTTTTCCCAATCAACGAGCAGATGCACTCTGGGGGCTGCGGGCAGGGTGGGGGCGACGGCTCCCTCGCCGGGGCGATCGGGCACAGGGGGCTCCAGCTGCGGGTGCTTGGGAGGGTACTTGTGCGCGTTCTCACGCAACTTCTGCTCCACGGCCTCTTGCACGTCCACACCCGTGTGGTCTGCCAGCTGCAGCAGGCCAAGCAGCACGCCGGCGATCCCGTCGGCCACGCGCTCCTTGCTGGCGGGGTCGCGCACCACCCCACGTGACTCGGTCAATGTCGTCCACTGGAACATCTCCAGCAGCCCCGCCGCCTCCACCGTCAGCGCCATCGCCAAGTTCTTGGGCGTATGGCGCGACTGCCAATCACGGGCAGCGGCAAAACTGCGCAGTCTGGCCTGCAACGCTGTGTAATCCATCCCTCGCCTCACTACATTTTTTATAGCACTTAGCGCTTATCTGCTCTGCGCCAGAGTCCCATTTCGCTCGAACCGCCATTCAGTCTGGCTCCATTGCGTCCGCCTCCAGGCTCTTGACGAGCACCGCCGCCTGCGTGCGGCTATAGCACTCCAGCTTTTTCAGGATGGCCGTGACATGCACCTTGACGGTGTTCTCGGCCAGGCCCAGCTCGGCCGCAATCTGCTTGTTGAGCAGCCCGTCGGCCAGGCACAGCAACACGCGGAACTGCTGCGGCGTGAGCTGCGCGAGGCGGGCGGCCAGTTCGGCATCGGCCTCGGAGCGCTCGGCCGCCATGGGAGGGAACCAGCTGCCGCCGTCCAGAACGGCCTCAATGGCCTCGCCCATCGCCTCTGCGGGCGCGGACTTGGGGATGAAGCCCGCCGCACCAAATTGCTGCGCACGGCGGATCACGCGCGGGTGGTCGTTGGACGAGATGATGACCACGGGCACCTCCGGGTACTCGCCGCGTACATGCAGCAGGGCCGAAAAGCCCCTGGCGCCGGGCATGCTCAGATCCAGCAGCACCAGCTCGACCTCGGGATGCTCTTGCAGCGCCTGCCCCAGCGTGGCGGCGCTTGCGGCCTCCAGCGTACGGAATTGCGGAAACCGCTCGCGCAGCACGTGCAGCACGGCGGCGCGAAACAGAGGGTGGTCGTCGGCGACGAGGAGCGTGGGCTCGGTCATGGCCTCAGTCTGCCACGGTGTGCGCTGCCTGGGGAGGGTGTGGGCGCATCATCGCCCCTGCCAAAACGCGGGCCTTGCGTATTGCTGCTTGAGGTGATCAATCCACAGCCGCACGCGCAGCGGCATGTGCTTGCGCTGCGGAAACACCACGTAGATGCCATTGGGTGGCGCGGCAAAGTCGGCCAGCACCTCCACCAGGCGGCCCGCGGCGATCTCGGCCTCCACCTCCCAGGTGCTGCGCCAGGCAATGCCGTAGCCCGACAGACACCAGTCGTGCAGCACTTGGCCATCCGAGCAATCGAGTGGCCCCCCAGGCTTGAGGTAGACCACCTCGGTGCCGCCGCCCTCGGTGGGCATGCGAAACGCCCAGCCCCGGATCTGCGACGCCTCGCTGGAGAGAGTAAGGCAGTCAAACTGCAGCAGCTCGCTGGGCTGGCGCGGCGTGCCGTGGCGGTTGAGGTAAGCGGGCGTGGCCACGCACAGGCGGCGGTTGTCGGCAATGCGCACGCTGACCAAGGACGAATCGGGCAAATCCCCCACGCGCACGGCGCAGTCGTAGCCTTCGCCCGCCAGGTCCACCACGCGGTCGCTGAGGTTCAGGGAGATGGTCACATCGGGGTGCAGTTCACGAAAGCGCGGCACCAGCGGCGCCACATGGCGGCGGCCAAAGCCTGCGGGGGCGGTGATGCGCAAATGCCCCGTCGCCTTGACGCCGCCCTCTGACACACTGGCCTCGGCATTCGCCACGTCAGACAGGACGCGCTGGCAATCCTCCAAAAAGGCGCTGCCTTCGTGCGTGAGGCTGATGCGCCGGGTGGTGCGCACCAGCAGCTTGACGCCCAGGTGGGCTTCCAGAGCGTCCAGCCTGCGGCCCATGATGGCCGGGGCCACGCCTTCGGCCTTGGCAGCGGCCGTGAGGCTGCCGCGCGTCGCCACGGATACGAACGATTCAAACGCTTTGAGTTTGTCCATGCCCTCACTTTTGCATAAAAGTCATTGGTTTTGAGATTTTCTTCGTCTTTATATCTTCAAACATTTGCAATACAGTGGCCTACAAGCTAACCACTGGCATCTTTGCCACAAGCCAGCAAACCCGTTTTTCAACCATTGTTCAAGGCACCCTCCATGACCGACCGCACCACCGTCCACGGCCTGCAAGTGGCTACTTCCCTGTTCCGCTTTGTCGAAGACAAGGTGCTGCCCGGCACGGGCGTGGACAGCTCCGCCTTCTGGAAGGGCTTTGACGCCATCGTGGCCGACCTGGCCCCGCGCAACATCGCCCTGCTGGCCGAGCGCGACCGCCTGCAGACCGAGCTGGACACCTGGCACAAGGCCAACCCCGGCCCCATCCAGAACATGGTGGCCTACCGCAGCTTTCTGGAAAAGATCGGCTACCTGGTGCCCCAGCCCGCCGAGGTGAAGGCCACCACCGCCAACGTGGACGACGAACTGGCCACGCAGGCCGGCCCGCAGCTGGTAGTGCCCATCCTGAACGCCCGCTACGCGCTGAACGCCGCCAACGCCCGCTGGGGCAGCCTGTACGACGCGCTGTACGGCACGGATGCCATCCCCGAAACCGACGGTGCCGAAAAGGGCAAGGGGTACAACCCTGTGCGCGGCGCCAAGGTGATCGCGTTTGCGCGCCAGGTGCTGGATGACACCGCTCCGCTGGCCACCGGCTCACACAAGGATTCGACGGGCTACAAGGTGGAAGGCGGCCAGCTGGTGGTGACCCTTGCCAACGGCAGCACCACAGGCCTGAAGGACCCATCGCAGTTCAAGGGCTACCAGGGCAACGCCGCCGCGCCCTCGTCGGTGCTGCTGCAGCACAACGGCCTGCACCTGGATATCCAGATCGACCGCAGCACGCCCATTGGCCAGTCCGACGCTGCGGGCGTGAGCGACCTGGTGCTGGAAGCCGCACTGTCCACCATCCTCGACCTGGAAGACTCGGTGGCCGCAGTGGACGCCGAAGACAAGGTGCTGGGCTACAGCAACTGGCTGGGCATCATCCAGGCCACGCTGACCGAGCAGGTCACCAAGGGTGGCAAGACCTTCACCCGCGGCCTGAACGCAGACCGCGTCTACACGGCACCGCAAGGCGGCGAAGTGCGCCTGCACGGCCGCTCGCTGATGTTCCTGCGCAATGTCGGCCACCTGATGACCAACCCGGCCATCCTATGGACCGACGCGCAAGGTGCGGAGCGCGAAATTCCCGAAGGCATCCTGGATGCGGTGGTCACCACCACCATCGCCTTGCACGACCTGCAGGGCCACGGCAAGGACGGTATCCGCAACTCGCGCAAGGGCAGCGTCTACATCGTCAAGCCCAAGATGCACGGCCCCGCCGAAGTGGGCTTTGCTGCCGAGCTGTTCGGCCGCGTGGAAAAGCTGCTGGGCCTGCCCGACAGCACCGTCAAGCTGGGCATCATGGACGAAGAGCGCCGCACGTCTGTCAACCTCAAGGCCTGCATTGCCGCCGCATCGAGCCGTGTGGCCTTCATCAACACCGGCTTTCTGGACCGCACCGGCGACGAGATGCACACCGCCATGCACGCCGGCCCCATGGTGCGCAAGGGCGACATGAAGACCAGCGCCTGGATCCAGGCCTATGAGAAGAACAACGTGCTGGTGGGCCTCTCCTGCGGCCTGCGCGGCAAGGCGCAGATCGGCAAGGGCATGTGGGCCATGCCCGACCTGATGGCCGAAATGCTCAAGCAGAAGATCGGCCACCCCAAGGCGGGCGCCAACACTGCCTGGGTGCCCAGCCCCACGGGCGCCACGCTGCACGCCCTGCACTACCACCAGGTGAAGGTGAGCGACATCCAGGTCGAGCTGGAAAAGACCGACGTGAACGCCGAGCGCGACAACCTGCTGACCGGCCTGCTCACCGTGCCCGTGGCCGCCGCTCCGAACTGGAGCGACGCTGAAAAGCAGCAGGAGCTGGACAACAACGCCCAGGGCATCCTCGGCTACGTGGTGCGCTGGGTGGACCAGGGCGTGGGCTGCTCCAAGGTGCCAGACATCAACGACGTGGGCCTGATGGAAGACCGCGCCACGCTGCGCATCAGCAGCCAGCACATGGCCAACTGGCTGCACCACGGCGTGGTGACCGAAGCCCAGGTGCGCGAAACCTTCGAGCGCATGGCCGCCAAGGTGGACAAGCAGAACGAAGGCGATGCCCTCTACAAGCCCATGGCTGGCCATTTCGACACCAGCATGGCTTACCAGGCCGCCTGCGACCTGGTCTTCAAGGGCCTGGAGCAACCCAGCGGCTACACCGAGCCGCTGCTGCACGCTTGGCGTCTGCAGTTGAAGGCTTCTCAGCACTAAGCGGCACGCTACAAAAATAAGAGCTTGTCGCGCCCGTTTCTCGGGCGCTGCAAGCTCTTTTTGCTTGGAAGTCGGTGCCAGGAGCAGCGCTGCCCCCCCTCTTTCGATGGTGCCCGGGAAATCTTGGGGGCAGCCCCTGTGCAAACTGTGCAACCTGTGCAACCTCGGCAAGTGTGCTGGTCGCTTGTGCTCCAGCCCGGCGCGGCCTCCACATCGCGCATCTGTGCGCCACCGGCTTGCCAAAGCGCACTGCGGCGATACCCGCTTTTCAAGGGATGAGGGCCCTACACTGGGGCCTCTTTTAGCCCAGGCTGCATCCAATGACCTCGTTATCGACCTGCCCGCTCTGCGGCAAGAGCAACCGCTGCGCGATGGAAGAAGGGCTGCCCATTCAAGATTGTTGGTGCAGGGTTGTGTCCGTTGCGCAGCCTGCCCTGGACGCAGTGCCACCGCATCTGCGCGGAAAGGTGTGCCTGTGCGCCGCGTGCGCAACCCGCGCAGAACCCGGCAACAGCGTTGGAGAGGCAAACCCGAGTTGTCCGGGCGGCGAGGATGCGCCGATATGATGGCCGCTCCCGTTTTTGACTGAAAGGAAGCATCCATGCCCACGTACCACATTGAAATGATGGAAGGCCGCACGGTCGAACAGAAGAAGAAGCTGGTGGAAGAAATCACCCGCGTCTCGGTCGAGATACTGGGCGGCTCGCCGGAGTCGGTCGATATCCTCATCACGGATGTGAAACGGGAAAACTGGGCCACCGGCGGTAAGCTCTGGACTGAACGCTCCTGACCGCCCTGTATGACTGAGGCCCCCCAGCAGCCCGGCTCACCAGCATTTTTGCGGGCGCGTTACGGCGAGCGCTATCGCTGGTTGCTGCTGCTGTCGGTAATGGTGGGCACCATGGCCTCCATAATGTCCTCCACCATCGTTAACGTGGCCATTCCCGACATGAGCCACTATTTTGCGCTGGGGCAGGAGCGCGCCCAGTGGGTGACTTCAGGCTTTATGGTGGCTACCACCGTTTCCATGTTGACCACCCCCTGGTTGTTGGCACGTTACGGCTACCGCTGCACCTACGTGGGCGCCATGGTCGTGCTGCTGCTTGGCGGCATAGGCGGCGGGCTCGCCCAGAATTTTGGGCTGGTGTTGCTGGCCCGGGTGGCCGAGGGCCTGGCTGCAGGCGTGGTGCAACCCATCCCGGCGGTCATCATTCTTTACGCGTTCCAGCCCCATGAGCAAGGGCGCGCTGGTGGCATCTTTGGCATGGGCGTTGTGCTGGCGCCCGCCATCGGCCCCAGCGTGGGCGGCCTGCTGGTGGACTGGATGGGCTGGCGGTCTATCTTTTTCATGGTGGTGCCCCTGTGCATGGCATCCATCTGGCTCGCTTTCCGGTTCGTGCCGGTGACCGCGCCCGGGGGAACTCCGGCTGACCGTTCGGGCGAGGCGCTGGATTGGCGCGGTCTCTTGCTTGGCACGGCGGGCACCCTGTGCTTGCTCAACGGCCTGGTGTCACTGCACGGCGGTACAGCAGCGGAAGCAACTGTGCTGCTGGCAGCTGCGTTCGCAGCTTTCGGGGCCTTCGTCGCATGGCAACAGCGCATGGCCAAGCTTGGGCGTAAACCCCTCATGGATCTGCGTTTGTTTCGGTACCGCCAGTTTGCGATGGGTAGCGTCGTCGCCTTCATTTACGGCACAGCGCTGTTCGGCTCAACATACTTGCTGCCAGTCTTCATGCAGCTGGGCCTTGAACTGACGCCTTCGCATGTGGGGGCGCTGATGCTTCCGGCCGGAGCGGTCTTGGCCGTCACTATCGCGTGGGTTGGAAGGCTCGCAGACCGTCATCCAACGCACGTCCTCGTCAGTGTGGGGTTGGCGCTTTTGGCGGCTTCGTTCGCACTGATGTTGTTGATAGGCCTGCAGTCGGCCCTGTGGATGCTCATTGCCTTCGCCATTCTTGGGCGCATCGGACTGGGGTTCATTCTTCCGTCGCTCAACCTTGGAGCCATGCGTCCACTGGACAAGACCTTGATCTCCCAGGGCTCCAGCGCCATCGGCTTCTTGCGGATGCTCGGCGGGGCGGCAGGCGTCAGTTTGTGCGGCATCGTGCTGGAGTGGCGCCTGTCCGTACATGGCGCGTCACTGGTCCAAGGCCGTAGTGACCCTCAACGCCTTGCAGCATTTGGTGAAACTTTCGTGATGCTGGCGGTGCTGTGCCTGATCGCCATGGTCGCGGCCTGGCAACTGCGCGAGAAACCTGCGCCCTCTGTTCTTCATTGATTCAAGAAGCCGATCAGCCATGTGCCAACTGCTGGGAATGAACACCAACACCCCTACCGATGTGACCTTCAGCTTCAAAGGGTTTGCTCGGCGAGGGGGCCGCACCGCCGACCATTCCGACGGCTGGGGCATTGCTTTTTTTGAAGACAGAGGCGTGAGGCATTTCGTCGACCACTTGCCTGCTGCGGATTCGCCGATCGCTGAACTGATTCAGAACTACCCCATCAAAAGCCGCAACGTCGTTGCCCACATTCGCAAAGCGACACAGGGCGCCGTGAGCCTCCAGAACTGTCACCCCTTCGTGCGCGAACTGTGGGGCCGGTACTGGGTATTTGCGCACAACGGTGATTTGAAAGCTTTTCGCCCTCGCCTGCACTACCACTTCCAACCCGTGGGCAGCACTGACAGCGAACACGTCTTCTGCTGGATCATGCAGGAACTTGCCAAGTCACACGCCACCGTGCCCTCGATTGATGAGCTCACGCTGACGATCAAGGATCTCACCCGCCACATTGCGCCCCAAGGTACCTTCAACTGCTTGCTTTCAAACGGCGAAGCATTGTGGGCGCATGCCACTACGCATCTGCATTATGTGGAGCGTCGGCACCCTTTTACGGAAGCGCAATTGTCCGACGAAGATGTTCGGATCGATTTCGCCAAAGAAACCCAGCCTTCTGACCGCGTGGCCGTGGTGGTGACCGCGCCGCTCACCACCAACGAGGACTGGACAGCCTTCCACCCGGGAGAGCTGGCGGTGTTTGTGGACGGGGTTCGAAGAGCCTAGTCTGAACAGCACCGCGCTCCAAGCGATGCGGAGTCGTTGCTGGTCAAGGACCAGTCTCGGGTTGTGCCGCTATGCCTGGGAAAAGATAAGCCCCTTGGGAAGGCCTGTCTATGGTGGTTGATTTTCAG
>DFQQ01000008.1:0-174831 GCA_002377855.1 Acidovorax delafieldii
GCCGCCAGCACGATGAACTGAGCGCCTATCCCAAGGCGTTCGAAGCCAGCTGGCTGCACACCGAGCTGAACAAGGACCGCAACTTCAAGAACTGGTTCAAGTACGGCCTGACCACCGCTACGCTGATGAACGGCTTTGAGCAATTCGTGCTGCGCGGCCACATTCCCTGGACGCTGCACCGCGACAAGCCCGACCACGCATACCTCAAGCCCGCCGCGCAGTGCAAACCCATCGTCTACCCCAAGCCCGATGGCAAGCTGACGTTTGACCGCCTCTCCAGCGTGTTCATCAGCAACACCAACCATGAAGAGAACCAACCGGCTCACCTGACGCTCAAGGACCCGAGCGTGCCAGTCAACATCAACCTGGCGAAATATGCAGGCCCCGAAGCGCGCTACTGCCCGGCGGGTGTGTACGAGTTTGTGCCCGACACCGCCAAGGGCGGCGATGCCCAGCGCCTGCAGATCAACGCGCAAAACTGCGTGCACTGCAAAACCTGCGACATCAAGGACCCCACGCAGAACATCGTGTGGGTCACGCCTGAAGGCGGCGGCGGCCCCAACTACGCAGGGATGTGATCACCCCGGGCACGGGGCTGTAACACTGCCCATCGCTCGTGCAAAGGCCCGCAATTGCGGGCCTTTTTTTGCGGGCCTTTTTTGCGGGCCGACACAGCGCTGCGTAGTGGCCGCCGAGAGCGAAATGTGCCTGGATGGCTCTGTGTTTCGCTATATCTTATATAGCAGCCAACGCTTATTCAATAAACGCTCCAGCCACTTTTCATCAAAAGCTGAGTAACCAGGCCGAAGCGCGTGACGCTGGCACTCAGCCCACAAACAAGGGCAGATCCGCCTTTTTGAGGGTCCTGAGCACAAAGCTGGAGCGGCTGTGCCGAATGCCCTTGATCTTGTAGAGCTTCTCGCGGAGCAGTCGCTCGTAGTCGCGCGTGTCTTTCACCACCACGCGCAGCAGGTAGTCGTAGTCGCCCGACACCAGGTGCGCTTCAATCACTTCCGGAATGCTGGCCAGCGTCTCGCCAAACTTCTCCAGGGTGTTGTCGGAGTGGCTGTCGAGCGTGACCTGCACCAGCACCGTGTCTGCCAACTCCAACGACTGCGGGTTGATGCGGACGGTGTAGCCCTGTATGACCCCGGCCTCTTCCATCTTCTTGATGCGCCCCCAGCAAGGGGACGGGCTCAGGCCGACCGCTTGGCCAATCTCTTGCAAGCTGGCACGGGCGTTGACTTGCAACACAGCGAGAATTTTTCGATCAAGGCGGTCCATGGATCGAATTATTCACGTTGTTGAGCGCCAGCAGAAAATTTTTCTGTTCAACAACGGTTTGGCAGACAAATTCAGAAAATTTCCCTGGGGGTGTACCGCCATACTTCATCGCATCAAGGCGCTCTTACCGGAGCCGCACAAACTGCCAACACCCCCGCCGGTTACCGCCGGTGCGGGGTGCTTGCCAAGCCAAAGCGAACACCTTCCGCAGGCACCCTTCGCCCCCCAATATCTACCGCCGCCTGCCGCGTTGCACGGCGCCACCACGCGCCACAATGATAAGCACGCTTACCAGCACAAACCCTATGCAATGGGGCCCTGCCCGCCCACCATAATTTGCCCAAGGTGGCGCGTGCCGACACCCCCCATCATCAGCAACCGCCAAGAGCTTGCACCGACCCCCATTCAACAGGAGACACCATGCAACTGACCAAACTCGTCGTCGGCCTCAGCCTTGCGCTGGGCTTTGTGGCCACCGCTGCCGCACAGACCACCATGCGCATCAGCATCTCCACGGCCCAGAACTCCCACCAGGGCGTGGCCATCGACACGTTTGCCAAGGAAGTGGAAAAGCGCACCGGCGGCCGCTACAAGGTGCAGACCTTCTACAACGGGGCACTGGGCGGTGAGCGTGAATCGATCGAAGCCGTGCAGTTGGGCACGCAAGAGCTGGCGTTCAGCTCTACGGGCCCTATCCCCAATTTCGTGCCCGAGACAAAAATCCTCGACGTCCCTTTCCTGTTCCGTGACAAGGCCCATGCCCGCGCGGTGCTCGACGGCCCCATCGGCCAGGAGATGCTGACCAAGTTCGATTCGAAGGGCTTCAAGGCCCTCGCGTGGGCCGAAAACGGCTTCCGCCACATGACGAACAGCAAGCGCGACGTGAAGGAACCCGGCGATCTGAAGGGGCTGAAGATGCGCACGATGGAAAACCCCGTGCACATCGCCGCGTACAAGGGCTTTGGCATCATCACGACGCCCATGGCCTTCCCCGAGGTCTTCACCGCGTTGCAGCAGGGCACCGTGGATGGCCAGGAAAATCCCCTGCCCGTCATCATCTCGGCCAAATTTGACCAGGTACAAAAGCACCTGACGCTGACGGGACACGTCTACTCTCCTTGCATCTTCGTCATGAATAAGGGCGCGTTCGACAAACTCAGCGCGGCCGACAAGCAAGCCTTTATCGAAGCCGCCAAGGAAGGCACCAAGGCCAACCGCGCCCGCGTGGACGAAGACGACTCCAAGGGCGTTGCCGACCTGCGCGCCAAGGGCATGACCGTGATCGACACGGTGGACAAGTCCAAATTCGTTGCCGCCCTCGCTCCAGTGAACGCCGAGTTTGAAAAGCAGTTCGGCAAGGCAACGCTCGACAAGATTCGCGACGTGAAGTAAGCCGACATGGCGCCCCTTCGGTTGCTTCAAAAAACATAGCACTCCGCGCCCGTTTGCCAGGCGCAAACGGGCGTTTTCATTCATGAAAAAGACCTTTCTTCAATTGGAGCGGTGGACCACGGGAGCTGCAATGGCGTGCGCGTGCCTGATGCTGGCCATTGCCTCCTCGCTGGGCATGTTCCAGATCCTGATGCGCTTTGTGTTGGAGCAGCCGGCCGAATGGACCGAAGTGCTGATCCGCTTCAGCCTGATCTGGATGGTGTTCCTGGCCATTCCCGCCGCCTTCCGTCAGGGGGCAATGGTGAGCGTGGACGTGCTCTACCGCTGGAGCCCGCCCGCCTTGCGCCGCGTGCTCGATGCGGTGGTGAGCGTGGCCGCCCTTGCGCTGATTGCGGTGATCGTGTGGTTTGGCTGGGACTACGCCCAGCGCGGCGGTGTGCAGTCCATGGCAGGGCTGGAGTCGGTGTCGATGTTCTGGGCGTACCTGGCCATGCCAGTGGGCGGGCTGTTCAGCGCCATCGGCATCCTGGGCAACTGGATCGACCCCCAGCGCCAGGAACTGGAGACTGCGCAATGACCACCACCATGCTTTTCACCATGGTGCTGTGCTTTGCACTCACCGTTTCTGTAGCCGTCTCCATCGGGCTGGCGTCCATTTTGGGCATACAGGTGTCCAACGCCAACATGCTGATTTCAGTGAAGGAAATGTTCGCCTCGATCAACAAGTTTCCGTTGGCGGCGATTCCATTTTTCATCCTTGCGGGCAATCTGATGGAAACCGGCGGCATCTCGCGCCGCCTCGTGGAGTTTGCCAAGAGCATCGTGGGCGGGGTGCAAGGCGGCCTGCCCATGACCTGCGTGCTCACTTGCATGATCTTTGCGGCGGTGTCTGGTTCGTCCGTGGCGACCACGTTTGCGATCGGCGCCATTTTGATTCCGGCGCTCATCAAGCACGGCTACCCCACCAGCTACGCAGCGGCGCTGCAGGCCACCAGTGCCGAGCTGGGTGTCATCATTCCGCCCTCCATCCCCATGATTCTTTACGGCGTGAGCGCCGAAGTATCGATTGGCGAGCTGTTCATCGCGGGCTTCGGCCCGGGCATCCTCATCAGCTTGGCGTTAATGGTCTTTGTGTGGGCGTACTGCAAATACAAGGGCTGGGGCAAGAATGATGGCGATGGTCGCCTGCCCTTTGGCAAGGCCATGCTGCAGGCAGGCTGGGCGCTGCTCATGCCCGTCATCATCCTGGGAGGCATCTACGGCGGCGTATTCACCCCCACCGAAGCATCGGCGGTAGCGGTGTTCTATGCGCTGATCGTGGGCGTGGTGATCTACCGCGAGATCAAGCTCAAAGACCTGTACGCCATTCTGCGCAAGTCGGCCATCTCGTCGGCGGTGATCATGTTCATCATTGCCAACGCCGGGCTGTTCGCCTTTCTCATCACCCGCGCAGGTGTGCCCGACGCGATCGGCCGCTGGCTTGAAGCCGTGCTGCAGTCGCCCGCCATGTTCCTGCTGGGCGTGAATGCTGCGCTGTTCATCATCGGCATGTTCATCGAGACCAGCGCCGCCATCATCGTGCTGGCTCCCATCCTTGCACCCGTGGCCATGCACTTTGGTGTAGACCCAGTGCACTTCGGCCTGATCATGGTGGTGAACCTGGCCCTGGGCATGATCACGCCGCCCTTTGGCGTGAACCTGTTTGCGGCCTGCACGGTGGCCAAGATTTCGCTGGATCGCATCGTGGGTCACCTGCTGCCCTTCGTGGGCGTGATCTTGGCCTGCCTGCTGGTGATCACCTATGTGCCGTCGATCTCGCTGGCGCTGCGTGATCTGGTCTACGCAAAGTAGGCTTACAATCGCGACCGTCAGGAGAGAGTGCCCCACCTTGTGCGCAAGGCAGAGCGGCACCGCCGAAGGCGCAGGCAGCTGCCGAACGCTCAGGCAAAAGGACTGACAACCGCCCGCAGTGATGCGGGCGTTCCCTTGCTGGAGAGAGGTGGCCCGGGCAGCGCGCAATGAGGCTATCCACCGAAGGAGCAAACCGCACGGCCAGCCAAGGCGCTGCGGTGAATCTCTCAGGTAAAGCGGACAGCAGGGCAAATTTCGCAACCCACCGGGTTGTGACCTCTATTTGCCCTGGAGTCGCCCCATGTCCGCCCCCTCTTCCACGCCAGCCGCTCCCCTGCTTACCACGCCCCTGAACGCCCTGCACACCGAACTGGGTGCCCGCATGGTGCCGTTTGCGGGCTATTCCATGCCCGTGCAGTACCCCGCTGGCCTGATGGCCGAGCATGTGCACACCCGCACCGCCGCTGGCCTGTTCGACGTGTCGCACATGGGCCAGCTCAAGCTCATCGGAGCGGACGCCGCTGCCGCATTTGAAACGCTGATGCCCGTGGACGTGATCGACCTGCCCGTGGGCAAGCAGCGCTACGGCCTGCTGCTGACCGATGAAGGCACCATCATCGACGACCTGATGTTTTTCAACCAGGGCGTGGTGGACGGCGAACCCACGCTGTTCGTCATCGTCAACGGCGCCTGCAAGGCGGGCGACATGGCCCACATCCAGGCCCGCATTGGCCGGCGCTGCAAGGTGGTGCCCATGCCCGACCACGCTCTGCTCGCACTGCAAGGCCCCCAGGCTGCCACCGCCCTCGCCCGCCTGGCACCCGGTGTGGAAAAGCTGGTGTTCATGACCGGTGGCGCATTCAGCATTGCGGGTTGCGACTGCTTTGTGACCCGCAGCGGCTACACGGGCGAAGACGGTTTTGAAATCTCCGTGCCCGCCGAGCAGGCCGAAGCCCTGGCCCACGCGCTGCTGGCACAGCCGGAAGTCAAACCGATTGGCTTGGGCGCGCGCAACTCGCTGCGCCTGGAAGCAGGGCTGTGCCTGTACGGCAACGACATCGACACCACCACCACGCCGCCTGAAGCTGCACTGAACTGGGCCATCCAGAAGGTGCGCCGCACCGGCGGTGCCCGTGCAGGCGGCTTCCCCGGCGCCGACAAGGTGCTGGCCCAGATCGACAACCCCGCCACGCTGCCACGCAAGCGCGTGGGCCTGGTGGCGCTGGAGCGCGTGCCCGTGCGCGAGCACACTGAGTTGCAAAGCCCTGACGGCCAGAAGATCGGCGAAGTCACCAGCGGCCTGCTGGGCCCCACCGTCAATGAACCCGTGGCCATGGGCTATGTCACGCCCGCCTTCGCAGCGGTGGGCACACGCGTCAACGCCATGGTGCGCGGCAAGGCCGTGCCCATGGAAGTGCGCGCCATGCCCTTTGTGCCTGCCAACTACTACCGCGGATAAGCCGCTTTGGCGCGTCAAGGCAGGCCGCACTTTGCTGGCCGCCGCGTGGCCCCCACAAAAAGCGCCAAGCCGCTTACATTGCAGATTCCCTTACCTTTAGTTGATTGAGGAGCTCCCCATGACCGTCAAATTCTCCAAAGACCACGAGTGGATCAACGCCGCTGATGCCAACGCCGCCGTGGTGGGCATCACCGTGCACGCGCAAGACGCGCTGGGCGACGTGGTGTTTGTGGACCTGCCCGAAGTGGGCAAGACCTTTGCGCAAGGCGAAGTGGCTGGCGTGGTCGAGTCGGTGAAAGCCGCTGCGGACGTGTACATGCCCGTCACCGGCGAAATCGTGGAGGTGAACGAAGCCCTGCGCGCAGACCCATCCCTTGCCAACAGCGACCCGCTGAACGCCGGCTGGTTCTTCAAGGTCAAGCTGGCAGACCCTGGCCAGCTCAACGACCTGATGGACGAGACCGCCTACAGCGCCTTTGCTGCCAGCGCCTGATACGGCCACTACAAAACTCATAGCTGCCGTCGCTTATTTCTAAAGTCTTCAGAGCCAAAAACATCTGAAGCAGGAACCACAGCGCGGCAGCTTTTCTTTAACCTGCCCACCCTTGCCCGCACCATGAACGCGCCTGCCCTGCCCCTGTCTGCGCTTGAGAACGCCGCCGAATTCCTGCCCCGCCACATCGGCATCGACGCAGCGGATGAAGCCCACATGCTGTCTGTGATTGGCGAGGCCTCGCGCCGCGCACTCATCGACTCCATCGTGCCGCGCTCCATCGCGCGCACGCAGGCCATGGACCTGCCCCCGGCCACCACCGAGGCGGCAGCGCTGGCCGAACTCAAGGCCATCGCGGGCAAGAACAAGCTGCTCAAGAGCTTTATCGGCCAGGGCTACTACGACACGCACACGCCGGGCGTCATCCTGCGCAACATTCTGGAGAACCCCGCCTGGTACACCGCCTACACGCCCTACCAGGCTGAAATCTCCCAAGGCCGCATGGAAGCCCTGGTCAACTTCCAGACCATGGTGTGTGACCTGACGGGCATGCCCATTGCCAATGCGTCCATGCTCGACGAAGCCACGGCGGCCGCCGAGGCGATGACGCTGGCCAAGCGCTCGGTCAAGAGCAAAAGCAACGTGTTCGTGGTGGCGGGCGATGCGCATCCGCAAACCATTGAAGTGATCCAGACCCGCGCCAAGCCCCTGGGCCTGGAAGTGCGACTGGCCAACTCGGCCGAAGAATGGAACACCCTGCTGGATGGCGATTACTTCGCCGCGCTGGCCCAATACCCCTCCACCAGCGGCCGCATCGACGACCTGCGCGCTGATGTGGAAAAGGCGCACACCAAGCAAGCCGCCTTCATCGTGGCAGCCGACCTGCTGGCCCTGACACTGATCACACCCCCCGGCGAACAAGGCGCCGACATCGTGGTCGGCACCACCCAGCGCTTTGGCATGCCCATGGGCGCGGGCGGCCCGCACGCCGCCTACATGGCGTGCCGCGACGAATTCAAGCGCAGCATGCCCGGCCGCCTGGTGGGCGTGAGCGTGGACGTGCATGGCAAGCCCGCTTACCGCCTGGCGCTGCAAACGCGCGAACAGCACATCCGCCGCGAAAAGGCCACCTCCAACATCTGCACCGCGCAGGTGCTGCCCGCCGTCATCGCCAGCATGTACGCCGTGTACCACGGCCCAGAAGGCCTCAAGCGCATCGCCCAGCGCGTGGCCAGCTACACCGCCATCCTGGCGCAAGGCCTGAAGCAACTGGGTGCACCCGTGCGTGAGCAAGCCAGCTTCGACACGCTGAGCCTGCACACCGGCGCCGCTACCAAATCCATAGCTGCCCGCGCTGTATCTATGGGCGCCAACCTGCGAATTTACTTTGAAGAATACCTGTGCATCTCGCTGGACGAGACCACCACACGCGCCGACATCGAACTGCTGTGGAACGTGTTCGCCAAAGAAGGTCAACCACTGCCCACCTTCGACGCCTTTGAAAACGGCGTGGAGTCGCTGATCCCCGCCGCACTGCGCCGCACCAGCAGCTACCTCACGCACCCCGTGTTCAACACCCACCACTCCGAAACCGGCATGCTGCGCTACATCCGCGCACTGTCTGACAAAGACCTGGCGCTGGACCGCAGCATGATCCCGCTGGGCTCGTGCACCATGAAGCTCAACGCCACCAGCGAGATGATCCCCATCACCTGGCCCGAGTTTGCCAACGTGCACCCCTTCGCACCTGCTGACCAGCAGCAGGGCTACAAGGAACTGGACGAACTGCTGCGCGCCTGGCTGTGCCAGGCCACGGGTTATGCCGGCATCAGCCTGCAGCCCAATGCGGGCAGCCAAGGTGAATACGCTGGCCTGCTGGCCATCAAGGGCTTCCACGAATCGCGTGGAGAAGGCCACCGCAACATTTGCCTCATCCCCAGCAGCGCCCACGGCACCAACCCCGCCAGCGCGCAGATGGTGGGCATGCAGGTGGTGGTGACCAAGTGCGACGACAACGGCAACGTGGACCTGGCCGACCTGAAGGCAAAGTGTGAACAGCACAGTGCCAATTTGGCCGCGATCATGATCACCTACCCCAGCACGCACGGCGTGTTTGAAACCAGCGTTAAGGAACTGTGCGCCCTGGTGCACAGCCACGGCGGCCGCGTGTATGTGGACGGCGCCAACATGAACGCGCTGGTTGGCGTGGCCGCCCCCGGCGAGTTCGGCGGCGACGTGAGCCACCTGAACCTGCACAAAACCTTCTGCATCCCCCACGGCGGTGGCGGCCCCGGCGTCGGCCCCGTCTGCGTGGTGGAAGACCTGGTTCCCTTCCTGCCCGGTCATGACACCGGTGGCGTGAAGGGCGGCGTGGGTGCCGTCAGCGCCGCGCCCCTGGGCAACGCTGCAGTGCTGCCCATCAGCTGGATGTACATCCGCATGATGGGCGCCGAAGGTCTGAAGGCCGCGACCGAAACCGCCATCTTGAGCGCCAACTACATCAGCGCCCGCCTCAAGGACCACTACCCCACGCTGTACGCCAGCGAAAACGGCCATGTGGCCCACGAGTGCATTCTGGACCTGCGCAGCCTGAAGGACACCAGCGGCGTGATGGCCGAAGACGTGGCCAAGCGCCTCATCGACTACGGCTTCCACGCCCCCACGCTGAGCTTCCCTGTGCCCAACACGTTGATGGTGGAGCCCACCGAGAGCGAAACCTTGTTTGAGCTGGACCGCTTCATCGACGCGATGATCGCCATCCGCGAAGAAATCCGCCAGATCGAAAACGGCCAACTGCCACAGGACAACAACCCGCTCAAGAACGCGCCCCACACGGCTGAGAGCCTGCTGGGCACTGAGTGGAACCGCCCCTACACCCGCGAAGCCGCCGCCTACCCCGTGGCCGCCCTGCGCCAGTCCAAATACTGGTCGCCCGTGGGCCGGGTGGACAACGTCTACGGCGACCGCAATCTGTTCTGCAGCTGCTTGCCGGTGAGCGAATTGGCGTAACGCACGCAGAGCAATATAGTGCCGTCTCGGACGGCTCAACTGCTAGTAACAAAGGCCCGGGCGACCGGGCCTTTTGCATTTGAGCCTCAATTTCGTTGGCTGTCGCCACGCTTCGCAGGCAGCATAAAAACATTTGGTAACATGCCGTCAACATTGTTGACTCAATGTTTCCGACGCAGCTCAGCTGGCATTTTTGAAAAGTCTCCACAAACCGATCCTCTCGGGTGCGCGACTCGAGCCGACGGTAGTTTTAAAAGAGGGAGTATTTCTGAATCAAACTGTAATGAAGAACGTAAATGAGAAATTCTGCTCAGACTGCGGTGCGGTTATAAAAATCAAAGCGGAACTTTGTCCCAAGTGTGGTGTTCGCCAAATGGCAGTGTCAAGTAGCATTGATCTTGCCGCTGCAGCTCCCAACGGCAAAAGTAAGCTCGCAGCCGCGCTGTTTGCTCTGTTTCTTGGCGGGATTGGAATACATAAGTTCTATCTCGGGCAAGTGGGCTGGGAAATCGCGTATCTAATCTTCTACTGGACATTTATTCCAGCAATAGCCGCATTCATCGAAGCCATTCCCCTATTAGTAATACGCAACGAAAAATTCAATCAAAAATTCGGACAAACCTAAGTATTCGTTGCAGCTGATTGCCTACGGCTGCGACTGAATTCCAATTTAGATTTTACGTTACATCCGCACAAAGATAAATCCAATGTCGCTTTCGTTGAAATTCCAAACAATGCAATTTATTAGTGCATGGGCTGTCGTGATATTAGCTGGATGCGCGGGATCACCAACAACTCAGATCTCAGCACCAACTCAGATCTCACCATCTGCTCTGGTTTTGCCAGACTCAATAATTGCCGCAAACAAGGGTAGCGTTGAAGGCCTCTACAAATCTTGGATCACACCATTTAACACTAACGAGAAGCGATATATTCCGCACGCCAACAGAGGGCAACTTTCTGCTACTGAGGTTGCCGTAAGAGACGGATTCGACCGCTTCTGCTCAACTAGTGGGGGAGCTTTTATACACAAAACCGAAAAATACGGGGATAAATATAGCTGCTCGACGGCGAATGGTGTATTCATCGGTGAATTCACCACCGAAAGAATCAAAGGAAACCTTTTACAGGTTAGTTTTGATTCCCCAGAGCGTGTCGAACGTCGCGAGGTACGGCTAAAAGCATACGAAGCACGTAAAATGCAAAATGGCCCAACTGGTGTAATTGTGACAGATGAAGGTCGATTCAAATTTCTTCGTATTGGCAACCTAAAAGAAAGACATGTTTTAGAAGTTAGATTAGGCTATGAAACCAATGAATACGTGCCCATAGAGGAAATCGCAAAAATAGAGTTCCCCAAGAAGTGTTGCGATTTTGACGTTACACTAAGAGATAGTCGAACAAAATCTGTCAACCAAGTTCACTTAACACAAAACACAAGCCCCAACTCCATTTCTTCGTATGGAGGTGGGTTATTTGGGCTTCCAGTTGTTCTGATAGACCCAGAAAGTAGGCAGCCCTATACGCGTATTTTTTCAAACATTAGGGGCATTCAAGAAATACTATTTGATGACCCATCAATATGGAAATCCAAACCTGCAGATGCGATTTCAACAAAAATCGATATATCATCACCAGATCGAATAGCCAAATACACTGAAAAATTGCGCACTGAGGCCAATCAACTTTATCTAAATGCGACCAATAAAAGCTGGATAAAACTACTCCCCAATGGAAAACTCACGCCTCAGTTGTTAGATCATCTTAAATATGAATTGGGAAGCATTTCCCGTGACCCAGAGTGCGGTGGAGACGCCGTTCTTGGCGTAAAAAGCTTAGAAGCGCCCTTGCGGTGCCGCGTAGCAGCCCGGGAGTTGAAATTGGTTATCGAAGGCGGTTATTCGTTAGTTACCGATGTCACACCTCTATCTTCAATCATCGTTCTTAACAAGATTAAGAAAGACTTGCTTTAATCATTCAAAAAAAATTAATCACGATAAATTTTCCTCATAACAAAGAACATCATCATTAAAAAATGATTGAACCATAAAAAATACACTGATCAGCTTCTCAGTCTAGCGATAAATCGTTCTTAGCCATCATAGCATCCACATTTGGCTTACCCCTTCGCAAAAAATATTATTCTGCCGCCATTATTATCTTATTTGCATTATTTGCAGCCTGGCTATATATTTTCACGAGAACTTGAAGATATGGCCTTCTATTCCAGAAAAACACGTATAGTGATAAACCTAAAAATCGCGTCAACACGGAGAGGAAAAAGCGGCGCGGCTGAACCGCGCCGCTTTTTCCTGCCAGTTACGCGAAACGTTAGTTCCTTCACACTCCGTTTCATGCAGGCCGCCATTAACTCCAGCGCTTCGCCCTTCCCCAAGGTTTTTCCCTTTGGTTTTTTGGCGCTCTGCTGGGCTTTGCCTGCGTTCACTTTGTCAGCCTCAAGCCTTTTTGGTCTCCAGCGCTTGTGCAGCAAGCGCCTGCAGCTATCATTTTGAAAGCATCGCACCGCCTTAGCAACCTCGGCCGTACACCCTTGCAGGCGGTGTAGCGCCCCAATCCGCATCGCCTTGCCTCCCTGTCGCCACCCCCAAGGCCCTACCATCGGCCTTTGTTTTTTTTGGAGCTTTCTTCATGCGCGTTCTTTTTGCCCTGCTCACTTCGCTGGCCATCGCCCCCGCCGCCATGGCACAAGCCAAACCTGTCACCACCGCCAGTGGCCTGGTCTATGAATCGATCAAGGACGGCGCGGGCGAGTCGCCCAAGGCCACTGACACCGTGAAGGTGCACTACAAGGGCATGTTCCTGGATGGCAAGGAGTTCGACAGCTCTTACAAGCGCGGCGAGCCCACCGAATTTCCGCTGAACCGCGTCATTCCTTGCTGGACGGAAGGTGTGCAGCGCATGAAGCCAGGCGGCAAGGCCAAGCTGACCTGCCCTGCCAGCATTGCCTATGGCGAGCGAGGTGCGGGTGGGGTGATTCCGCCCAACACCACGTTGAACTTCGAGGTCGAGCTGATTTCTGTGAAGCGCTGAGTGCGGTGATGCTGAAGGTGGGCGAGCTGGCGCAGCGCTCGGGCCTGACGGTTCGTACGCTGCACCACTACGATGCCATTGGCCTGCTCACGCCGTCGGGGCGGTCAGAGTCGGGCTACCGCCTTTACAGCCCTGCAGATGTGCAGCGGCTGCATGGCATTCAGGCGCTGCGGCACATGGGCTTGCCGCTGGCCCACATTGGTGAGCTGCTGCGGGACGTAGGCTTGGACCCCAAGCGCGTGCTGGCACAGCAGCTGCATGCGCTGGATGTGCAGATCCAGCAGGCCACCGAGCTGCGGGGCCGTCTGGCCCTGATGCACGATGGCCTGGTGGCTGGCGCCCAGCCCGACATGGGCAATTGGCTGGAAACGCTGGCGCTGATGTCCACCTACGGCAAGTATTTCAGTACCGCCGAGCTCAAGCGCATTTTTGAGCGCTGGCCCCTGGTGGCGCATGAATGGATCGCGCTGACGGAGCAGGTGCATGCAGCGATGCAGCGCGGATTGCCGCCGGATGCCGACGAGGTGCAGCGCCTGGCCAACCGCTGGATGGTGCTGATGCTGGAGTGGATGGAGGGCGACATGGACCTGATGGACCGCTGGGGCCACATGTACCGCCACGAGCCTTCGGCGCACAGCCTCAACCACGCCCCCAGCGGCGCCATGATCGAGTTCATGGAGTGCGCCATCGCGCTGCGCCTGGAGGTGCTGGGGCGCTACTTCACGCGCGAGGAACTGAGCCAGTTGGGCTTTGTGACCGCCCGCCAGTGGCAGGCGCTGGAGAACGAGGTGCAGGGGCTGCTTGCAGGTCAGGCAGCAACCCGCAGCCCCGAAGCGATGCAAGCACTGCGCCACTGGGCGCGGCTGATGGACCAGCTCTGCCGGGGTAACGCTACGTTGCAGGTCAAATTGCTGGCAGCCCATGCGGCAGAGCCCCTGCTGCACGCAGGTGGCTGGCTGAGCCCAGCCGTGCGCGAATTCATCGGCGCGGCGGCAGCCCATGCGCAAGAAGGGCGGGTCACGCACGCTTGACCCTCACGCA
The DNA here is from genome assembly GCA_002377855.1 of Acidovorax delafieldii. Lineage (GTDB taxonomy): Bacteria > Pseudomonadota > Gammaproteobacteria > Burkholderiales > Burkholderiaceae_C > Acidovorax > Acidovorax delafieldii_A. Next base: position 13,581 of record DFQQ01000008.1, read on the forward strand.
ACGTGAGGCTCTACAGTCGGCCCATGTCTTCCGTTCTGACCCATTCCCCCGATCGCTCCGATCGCTCCGAACGGCTGCACGCCCTGGACAACCTGCGCGCCGCCATGATGTGGCTGGGCATCGTCCTGCATGTGGCCGTGATTTACATCGCAGGCCCTTCACCCTTGCCTTGGCGCGACAACCAAACCACACCCTCGGCCGACTTGCTGATGGCGTTCATCCACGCGTTTCGCATGCCGGTGTTTTTCATCCTGGCGGGCTTTTTTGTGGCGCTGTTGATGGAGCGGCGCGGTGCACGCGCCATGGCGCACAACCGGCTGCGGCGGCTGGGGCTGCCATTCCTGGTGTTTTGGCCACCCATCTTTGCCCTGTGTGGGGTGCTGGCCTTGGCATTCATGCACCGCATGGCCCGTGGAACGTGGGGACTGGACCCTGCCCTGATGCAGGCCGCGCCCAGCGCACCCAGAGGTCTGTCCACCATGCACCTGTGGTTCTTGTGGATGCTGCTGTGGCTCAGTCTGGGCACAGCGCTGGCGCATACCGCGCTGGCGCGCTTCGTCCCCCATGCCTCAGTTTGGCTGGGTCGTGGGCTGGCCCAGCTGGGCCGCACGCCCTGGGGCATTGCACTGCTCACGCTGCCGCTGGCGGGCATTGGCATGTTGTACCCGGAAGGGTTGCTGCAACCGAATGGATCGTTTCTGCCGCCCTGGACGGAATGGGTACACAACGGCCTGTTCTACAGCTTTGGCCTCGCTTTGTATGGGCAGCGCGACACGCTGCTTGCGCACTGCGTGCGGCGCTGGCCGTGGTATGCCGCCGCGGGGCTGGTGCTGTTCTTCGCCACGGGCGCCCTGTTCGGTGCGCAGCCCCGAGATGCCGTGGGCTTGCCACCCGCGCTGCGCCTGGGCGTAGCGCTCAGCTACAACGCGACGTCCTGGTGCTGGAGCCTGGCACTCATTGGCGGCTTTCTGGCCCACGTACCCCGGCCTAGCGCTTGGCTCAGCTACCTGGCCGACAGCTCCTATTGGGTGTATTTGGTGCACATGCCGCTGACCATTGGCCTGGGTGCGCTGATGTTCGGGCTGGACTGGCCTGCCGGGGTAAAGATCGTGCTGAATATTGCCGCCACCTCTGCCGTGAGCTTGGTCAGCTACCAGCTTGTGGTGCGCTATACCGCCGTGGGTGTGTTGCTCAACGGTCGGCGTCACCCCAGGTAATGGTGGACGGCACGGCGCAGTCCACAAAAAAGCCGCCTGCGTTTGCACAGGCGGCCATCGCATCATTGGATAAGACGGGTCGTCAGACCGCGGTCACAAACTGCTCCAGCGGGCGACGCACCTTCTTCAGGTTCACCAGCCAGTCACCTTCCTCGGCCCGGTACCCCAGCGGCAGGATGGCCACGCTGCGCAAACCCTTGGCGCGCAGGCCCAGGATTTCGTCGAGCGCTGCAGGGTCAAAGCCCTCCATCGGGGTGCTGTCCACTTGCTCGAACGCAGCGGCAATCACCGCCGCGCTCAGCCCAATGTAGGCCTGGCGGGCAGCGTGTTGGTAATTCACCTCAGCGCCGCGCTGGGGGTAGGTGCTCAGCAGCATGTTGCGGTAGTTTTCCCAGCCCTCGTTCTTGAAGCCACGCACCTCATTGGTGTAGTCAAACATGGCGTTGATGCGCTCGGGGGTGTAGTCGTCCCACGCAGCAAACACCAGCAGGTGCGATCCATCGGTGATCTGCCCTTGGTTCCAGGCGATGGGCTTGATGCGTTCGCGCACAGCGGCGTCGGTCACCACAAAAATCTCGAAAGGCTGCAGCCCGCTGGACGTGGGTGCCAAGCGCGCGGCTTCCACAATGCGATCCACCTTGTCTTGGGGCACCGCCTTGGCGGGGTCCATCTTTTTGGTGGCATAACGCCACTTCAGTTTGTCGAGCAAGGCGTTGTCAGCAGAATTTTGTGTGGTGTTGGACATCATTTGAATCACTTTCGAGAAATAGCGTGAACCGTTGGGTTGACAGTGACGAATGTAGTTTTGTTTCGTGACATCAGATAGCCCGCAACAGGGAACACATTGTTCACCGCATGGCAACAATCACGCCTTTTTCAGTGGCCAACCTGTCCCCATCAGCCTTGGCTGCACGCCGCTGAGCAAAGAGCGACTGGGCCGAGATGAAGAACACACCAGCCAGCCGGCCACATCCCGTTGCACGCTGGTGGTTGGCCCCCTGGGCGGCAGGCCCTTACACTGGCGCGCTGCGATGCACTGCTGCACAGTCTTCGCAAGAACCCTGTAGCCCTTGCAGGGGTGCTCGCGCCCTTCGCACCACGCCCCATGAGCCAACCGGACCTCTCCTTCTTGCTGAAAGCCGAGCAGCCCAGCGCTGCCGCCGCCGAGCCTGAGCAGCCCGCGCCTGCGCTGCCTGCCGAACCGCCCGAGGGATCGGTGGGCGCCCTGATTGCCGAACTGCGCGCCTACCAGGCCGAACTGGAAAGTCAGAACAAGGTGCTGCGCTACAGCCAGACCGTGGCAGAGAGCGCGTCCGAGCGGTTTGAAACCCTGTTCGCCAGCGTGCCGCTGGCACTGATGGTGGTGGACGAGTACGACATGGTGGTGCAGGCCAACTCCATGGCGCACCGGTCGTTTCAGCCCACCGAACGCGACCGCCCCCTCTCGGCACTGATGCCTTTCGTTTCCGAAGACGATGCCCCGCGCGTGCACGACGCGTTTGCGCAGGCGCGGGCGCTGGGGCACAGCGAAGTGACCGAAGTGGTCTTCACCATCGCGCCGCATATCCGCATCAGGGGCGACCTGCACATCGCCCGCATTGAAGACCACCAGGGCGAAGGCCCGGTGCAGTTGCAGTTTTTGTGCGCGGTGATAGACCAGGGCCCCTTGCTGGCCGAGCGCCATGCCCTGCAGCAAAGCGCTCAAGAGCTGCAGCAGCGCAACGAACAGCTGCACGCCAGTGAGAAGCGGCTGGAAGCCGTCATCAACTCGGCGCTTGATGCCATCATTTGCGTGGACCAGAACGGCCTCATCACCGTGTTCAACCCCACGGCGGCCGCACTGTTCCAATGCAGCGCGGCCGATGCCCTGGGCAGCCCGCTGGAGCGGTTTTTGCCTGCGGCAGGGCAGGCGCTGGCGTTTGCGCAACTCACCACGCAGGCCATGCTGGGCGAGATGACAGCTTGCACGGCCAGCGCCAAAGAGTTGGCGGTGGAGGTGAGCGTGTCCTTCGAGCGCCATGCAGAGGGCGAAACCACCACGGTGTTTGCCCGCGACCTCACAGGGCGCAAAAAGACAGAGGCCCACCGCAACGAACTGGAAGCCCAGCTGCGCGAGTCGCACAAGATGCAGGCCGTGGGGACCATGGCGGGAGGTATTGCGCACGACTTCAACAACATCCTGGGCGCCATCCTGGGCAATGTAGAGCTGGCCAAGGCCGACTGCGGCCCAGCCTCCGCTGCGATGGAAAGCCTGCTCGAGATTGAGAAAGCCGGGCGCCGCGCGCGCGACTTGGTGCGCCAGATCCTCACTTTCAGCCGCAACGAGCCGCCCCGGCGCACGGCGGTAGCCCTGGCCGAGGTGGTCCACGACACCGAGCGCCTGTTGCGCGTTACCCTGCCCCCGGCCATTGAATTGCACATGCACTTGCAGTCGGGCCTGCCGCCTGTGCTGGCCGACGCCACGCAGGTAGAGCAGGCGCTGCTGAACCTGTGCACCAACGCCGTCCACGCCATTGGCAGCGCCAAAGGCAGCATCCATGTCGAGGCTGCCGCTACGCAGCCCGAGCAGCGGCTGAGCGAGCGACTGGGCCTGGCGGCGGGCGACTATGTCGCCTTGTCCGTGCGCGACACCGGGCCCGGCATGGACGCTGCCACCGTGCAACGCATTTTTGAACCGTTTTTCACCACCAAGCCCGTGGGCCAAGGCACAGGCCTGGGCCTGGCCGTGGTGCACGGCGTGATGCGCACCCACGGCGGCGGCGTTGACGTGCAGACCTCGCTTGGCGAAGGCAGCTGCTTCACGCTGTACTTTCCTGTGGCGCAACCAGAGCAGGTGGCCCAGCGCGACGACGATGCCCCCCCGGTGGCGGCCCAGCCTGCCCCCCAGGCGCCCGCCGACACTGCACAAGGCCAGCGGCAAAGGCACGTCATGTATGTGGATGACGACGAGGCCCTCGTCTTTCTGGTGCAGCGGCTGCTGCGTCGGCGGGGCTACATCGTGAGCGGCTTCACCGATCCGCATGAAGCCACCGCCGCGCTGCGGGAGCACCCGCACGACTACGACCTGCTGGTGACCGACTACAACATGCCCGGGTTTTGCGGCGTGGATCTGGTGCGTGAAGCCCGGCTGATCCGCCCCGACCTGCCGGTGGCGCTGGCCTCGGGCTATGTCACGGCAGAGATTGAACAGGCCGCGCTGGCCGAAGGGGCCCGCGCGCTCATCCACAAGCCCAACGACGTGGAAGAGTTGTGTGCCACTGTGCACCGGCTGGCGCGCGGTGAAGATGCAGCCCGTGCTTGACGCCGCCCCGGCGCAGCAGGTTGCAGGGCTTGCGACTGCACGCCCCTGCCCTGCCGTGCCAGCGGCGCTGCCCATCCCTGCGGGCGTACAGGCCCTGCACGAAGATGAACACCTGCTTGTGCTGCTCAAGCCGCCAGGCCTGTTGTGTGTGCCGGGCCGCGGCGAGGACAAACAAGACTGCCTGAGCAGCCGCGCCCAGTCCCGCTGGCCCGGGGCACTCATCGTGCACCGTCTGGACCAAGCCACCTCAGGGCTGGTACTGATGGCGCGGAGCTTGGCTGTGCAGCGCCTGCTGAGCGAGGCCTTTGCCGCGCGGCAGGTCCACAAACGCTACCAGTCGGTAGTGCAAGGCCTGTTGGGCCAGCCCGCGCCGGATGGCGATTGGGAGGTGATCGATCTGCCCATCGCCGCCGACTGGGAACGGCGCCCGCTGCGCGTCATCGACCACGCGGCGGGCAAGCCCAGCCTGACGCGCTGGCGTGCGCTGGAGCAAGACACGGCAGCGCAGACCACGCGCGTCGAACTGGAGCCCCTCACCGGCCGCACCCACCAGTTGAGGTTGCACCTGGCAGCCATTGGCCACCCCATCCTGGGCGACTCGCTGTACGCTGACGCAGCCACCCGGGAGAAGGCCCCCCGGCTGCTGCTGCATGCGAGCGCGCTGCGGTTTGCCCACCCAGCGCACGCTGGGGTCTGCGCCTTTGAGGCGCTCCCGGACTTTTGAGCCAAATCGCCCGCCAGCGCAATATCAGCCAGCGCGAGCAGCTATGATTTAAAGAGCGTTCAATGGGAGGTGATCACAGCAGTCACCTCTTCCGTTGACCTCAGCGCTTTAAAGCCGTCCTGATGGCCGGCGTGCCCGCAAGGTGTTCGATCAGCGCGCCCCCCCGAGTTCTCTTGAAGCCGGCCCCGATGCGCAGCCTGTGGTTTCGAGATTCGGCATGCACCAAGAGACCCCTGCGCCAATCCCCGCGCCGTGAGTGTCTGCAGCCTCGGGCGGCTTGCGTCGTCGCAAATAACCGCAATACCGGCGGCTACTGCAGCGCTTGGCGCATGGCAACCCAGACCGATCCGCAGCACTCACTCAGGGATCGATGCGTTGACAGCCTCCTAGCGCTTATTGCACCAGCGCAGCCTGCTATCTAATCTATAGTGAGCGCGAAGGGGCTGCGGGCCGAGACATCGCCCATTGCACCGCCAAAATGCTTGCCAGCACCACCAACATGCCCACCAGCGACAGGCCCCGCAGGGCTTGGTCCAGCAACGCCCAGCCCAGCACCACTGCCGTGACAGGGCTGAGCAACAGCAGCGATGACACGGCCACCGATGGCAATCGCTCCACGCCCCTGAACCACAGTGCGTACGACAGCAGAGCACCCACCGAACTCAGGTACAGGTAGCCCCCCACATGGGTGGCGGTGAGCGTCGGAAGCGGCGGGTCCACCCACCAGGCCCAGGGCGCCAGCATGACGCCGCCTGCCAGCAACTGCCATCCCGTGAACGCCAGCACTGGCAGGCTGGGCCGCCAGCGGCGCGACCAGAAGGTGCCGGCCGCCATGCAGAGGGTGCCTGCCAGCGCGGCAGCCACGCCCAGCATGTCCCAGCGCGCCCCCGGGGCCAGCAGCAACGCTGCCATGCCCGCCACACCCACGGCTCCTGCGGCCAGCGCCAGGGCGGGCGGGCGCCGGTGGTCCAGCGCCCAGGTCAGCCCCATCACTACCAGCGGCCCGATGGCGCCCACCACCGCTGCCACGCCTCCCGGCAATCGGTAGGCTGCCACGAACAGCAGCGCCTGAAAGACCCCGATGTTCAGCGCGGCCAACACCAGCAAGCGCCACCAGCCCGTCCAGTCGCCCCAGGCAGGCCAACGGCGGCACCACAGCACCAGCAGCAAGCCAGCAGGCAAGGTGCGCAGCAGCGCCGCGGTGAATGGCCGCTCGGGCGGCAGCAGCTCGGTCGTGACGATGTAGGTCGAACCCCAGATCACTGGGGCCGCTGCGGTGATCAGCGCGTTCAGCCAAGGGGAGGTACGGTTATCTGGCACAGTTTTATCTTCAAATCAAGACAAATGACTCTACCATACAATCTTGAATTCAAGACAATTAATCACCCAACCCTCTTCCAATCATGGCCACCCAACGACCACCCGACGCCGTGGACGCCATCCTTGACCAGTGGCGCCGCGAGCGTCCTGATCTCGACGCGAGTCCCATGGGCCCCATCGGGCGGCTCAAGCGGTGCGCTGTGCTGCTTCAGCGCCGCCTGGACGAAACCTTCGCCACGTTCGACCTGACTTCATGGGAGTTCGACGTGCTGGCCACGCTGCGCCGCTCAGGCGCGCCTTACTGCCTTGCGCCGACCACGCTTTTTTCCACGCTCATGGTCACTTCAGGCACCATGACACACCGCATGGGCAAGCTCGAGGCACAGGGCTGGATCACGCGCACCCCCAACCCCGCCGACGCACGCAGCTCGCTCGTGCAGCTGACGCCCACCGGCTTGGCGCTGATCGAGCGCGCTGTGGAGGCACACGTGGCCAACGAACACCGCATCCTGGCGCCGCTCAAGGCGGCCGAGCTGGCGGCACTCGATGCCCGGCTGTCGCAGCTTCTGCTGGCGCTGGAGTCGGACGCGCGGCAGTAGGCGCCACTCCAAAAGCCATGCGCGGTGGCACGCACCGCGCAGTAACATGGCGGCATGCCCCAAAACCACCTTTACATCCTCACCGGCGCATCGCGCGGCATGGGCCTGGCCATGGCCCAGCAGCTTTTGCGCAGCGGCAACACGCTGGTCTGCATTGCGCGCAGTGCCAACCCGGACCTGGCCGCCGAGGCCCGGGCCGCCGGCGTCACCATCGAGCAGTGGCAGCAAGATCTTTCGCAAGGCGAGCAGGCCGCGCACAAGCTGCAGGCGTGGCTGCAGGCCCAAGGCCCCCAAGCGTTTGCCAGCGCAACGCTCATCAACAACGCAGGCGTGATACCGCCTATCGCACCCCTGTCTGCCAGCGATGCGGCCGACCTGGCCCACGCATTGCGCGTGGGGTTGGAGGCCCCTATGCAGCTCACCGCCGCTTTCCTGGGTGCTACGAATGCATGGACCGTGCCCCGCAAGGTACTCAACATTTCCTCTGGCCTGGGCCGCCGCGCCATGGCGTCGCAGGCCGCCTACTGCGCGGCCAAGGCGGGGATGGACCACTTCACCCGTTGCGTGGCGCTGGACGAGGCGCTCAAGCCCCACGGGGCCAAGGTATGCTCACTGGCTCCTGGTGTGATCGACACAGACATGCAGGTCCAGCTGCGCGGCGCCGACCCGGCCGCCTTTCCTGACCGGCAGAATTTCGCCAACCTCAAGACGGGTGGCCAACTCACCTCGCCAGCCGATGCCGCTACCCGCGTGCTCGCCTGGCTTGCCCGCGCAGACTTTGGAGCCAACCCGGTGGCCGACGTGCGCGAGGCATGAAAGCACTCTGAGCCGACTCGTGCCCTTCCTGGCTGGGACCGCAACTCTGGAGCGAAGAGGCCGGTTTCATGGAAGCACTTGCCTGAACCCGTGCTCTGGACGTGACAGACAACCGCACCGGCGGGCGATTTGCTCATTTATTCATAGCTGCTCGCGCTTCACCCATAAGCGCTGGCGGCCAGTCTGATCCATAACCATCTGAAAGGACCTTCCCATGACCCGTGAAGTCGTCATCGTCAGCGCAGTGCGCACCGCCATCGGCACCTTTGGCGGCAGCCTGAAGGATGTGCCCCCCACCGAACTGGGCGCGCTCGTGGTGCGCGAATCGCTCTCGCGTGCCAACGTGGAAGGCAAGGACGTGGGCCATGTAGTGTTCGGCCACGTGGTCAACACCGAGCCCAAGGACATGTACCTCTCGCGCGTGGCGGCGATCAACGGCGGCTGCGGCGAAGGCACGCCCGCCTACAACGTCAACCGCCTGTGCGGCTCGGGCCTGCAGGCCATCGTGAACGCCAGCCAGTCCATCCTGCTGGGCGATGCCGATGTGGCCATTGGCGCCGGCGCCGAGAACATGAGCCGCGTGCCCTTTGCCAGCCTGAACATGCGCTGGGGCGCCCGCATGGGTGACACCAAGATGGTCGACATGATGATCGGCGCGCTGCACGATCCCTTCCACAACATCCACATGGGTGTGACGGCCGAGAACATTGCCGCCAAGTGGGGCATCACGCGCGAAGACCAGGACCGGCTGGCGGTCGAAAGCCACAACCGGGCCGAGCGCGCCACGCAAAATGGTCTGTTCAAGGACCAGATCGTGCCCGTCACGCTCAAGAGCAAGAAGGGCGACGTGTTGTACGCCACCGACGAGCACTTCCGCCCTGGCGCCACGATGGAAGACCTGGCCAAGCTCAAGCCCGTGTTCGTCAAGGAAAACGGCACAGTGACGGCCGGCAATGCCTCGGGCATCAACGACGCGGCTGCCGCCGTGGTGCTGATGGAAGCCGGTGCCGCCAAGGCCCGCGGTGCCAAGCCCCTGGCCCGCCTGGTGGCCTATGCCCACGCAGGTGTGGACCCCAAGTACATGGGCATTGGCCCCGTGCCCGCCACGCAGCTGGCGCTGAAGAAGGCCGGCCTCACCGTCAACGACCTCGACGTGATCGAGGCCAATGAAGCCTTTGCCGCACAGGCCTGCGCCGTGACCAAGGACCTGGGCCTGGACCCTGCCAAGGTCAACCCCAATGGCTCGGGCATCTCGCTGGGCCACCCCATCGGTGCCACCGGTGCGCTCATCACCGTGAAGGCCATCCATGAGCTGCAGCGCGTGCAGGGCCGCTATGCGCTGGTGACGATGTGCATCGGCGGCGGCCAGGGCATCGCGGCAATTTTTGAACGGATTTGAGCCCAAGCGCCTTGAAGGCCCGCGGCATCGCATCTCGCGATGCTGCCATCCCCGAACGGCAAGATACCCCAGCGGGTGATCAGCGATCATCTGCCTCCGGCACCAAGACCGGGAACAAGACCATGGGTGGCGTGCGTGCGCAGCCACCCGTCCATTGAAACGACTGAGACATCTCCCACCATGATTCGCAAAATCCTCTCCTTCACTGCGTTGGCACTTGCCGTAGGCGCCACGGCCCACGCCCAGGCTCCTGCATCCGCCACTGCTTACCCCAGCAAGCCCATCCGCCTGATCGTGCCCTTTCCGCCCGGTGGCGGCACCGACATCCTCTCGCGCCTGGTGGCCACCAAGCTCACCGAAAGCGCCAAATGGACCGTGGTTGCAGACAACAAGGCCGGTGCAGGCGGCACCATCGGCATCGGTGAAGCAGTGAAAGCAGCCCCCACGGGTTACGACCTGGTCATGGGCCAGAAGGACAACCTGGTCATCGGCCCCTGGCTCTACAAGAACCTGGCCTGGGACCCTACGAAGGACCTCACTCCGGTGGCGCATGTGGCGTACACGCCTGTGGTCATCGCCACCAGCGTCAACAGCAAATACAAGACGCTGGCCGATGTGGTGGCCGCTGCCAAGACCGCGCCCGGCACCATCACCTACGGTTCGCCGGGCAATGGCACTTCGATCCATCTGGCGGGCCATCTGTTCGAACAGGCCGCTGGCGTGAAGCTCAGCCACATCCCCTACAAGGGGTCCAACCCCGCGCTCATGGACGCCCTGGCCGGCAATGTGGACCTGCTGGTGTCTTCCCTGCCCTCGGCCATGGGGCAGATCAAGGCGGGCAAGCTGCGCCCGCTGGCTGTCACGTCGGCCAAGCGCAGCTCTTCGCTGCCCGAAGTGCCCACCGTGGCTGAATCCGGCTTCAAGGACTTCGACGTGAGCACCTGGTATGGCGTGTTCGCCCCAGCCGGCACGCCCTCCGCAGTCGTCACCACGGTCAACGTTGAAATCAACAAGCTGCTGGCAACCCCTGAGATGAAAGCGGCCATCCAGGCGCAGGGCGCTGAACCCGAAGCCATGTCGCCCGCACAGCTGGGTACATTGCTCAAGAAGGAATACACCCAGTGGAAGGGCATCGTCGAGGCGTCTGGCGCCAAGATCGAATGACCTGGGCTTGTGTGCTGCCTCCATGAAAAACGGCTCCCTCGGGAGCCGTTTTTTTGTGCCGACGTGCGGCTCAGTGGCTTCAGTCGCGCACCACCAGCACGGGTACATGCACCAGGCCCAGCACGCGTTGCGTCACGCTGCCCAGCACCAGCTTTTCCAGGCCACGGCGGCCATGCGAGCCCATCACGATCAGGTCTGCGCCGGTGCTCTCCAGAGCGCGGACAATGCCGTCGTGCACGGCGTGGCCCTCGCCCACCACGGTGGTCACGCTGACACCGGCTTCGGTCATGGCTTTGCGAGCAGCGTCCAGTGCATTGTTGGCCTCGGCCGTGGCGGCGCTGAGGTACTGCGATTGTCCGTAGGCGAAATCAGCGCCCACGCCAGTGAAGGGATATGGGTCGACTACGTACAGCGCTGTCACCACGCTGCCGAAGGTCTTGGCCAGAGCGGTCGCCTTGGATACGGCGAGCATGGAGGTTTGGGAACCGTCGATGGGAACCAGGATGTGCTTGAACATGGTGTTGCTCCTTAGGTAGTGGAAATCAGGCGGTAGCCCGAACACAAGCCAGAGTGTGGCCCCGCTCTACCAAGAGTGACTTGATTCGCATCAAATCCCAACGGTTCGCCGCGTGGCGTTCTGATCAGGCTCGGGTGTTTATAAACCAGCGGGCGACGCACCCACCACATCCGCGCCCTGGAAACTGCCGCGCCGGCAGGTCACGACGAGCGTGTCGCGGTAGCCACCTTCTGCAATGGGCTGGATGGGCGTCGTTTCATGGATCATGCGCGCATCGTCGAGCAGCATCAACGACCAGGGCTCGGTGAGGGTGAAGCGTACGCCGCTCGGGCCCTCTGCCTCGAAGACCCGCGTTTCGCCGCCTTTAACAGCGTGGCGCCCCACCAAAAACACCGCCACCAGGTCCACACCGTCGCGGTGTGCCCCTTCGGGCGTGGGGCGGCCGATGCCATCGGTCGTGTCAATACGAAACTGGTGCGCTTCCAAATACCAGGGCTCGGCGCCAGGGGCGAACACTTCGCCAGACACGCGTGCCAATGCGCGCAATAGCTTGTTCCACACCGGCGCTGCAACCGTGGGATCCAGCATGGGAGCAAACAGCCGCTGCATGCCGCCGTGCAGGGCGTTGTACTCCACTGGCTGCCAGTGCGGACGGTGCGGAGCCTGTTGCACGTCGTCGCCGGTCACGACAAAGCACGAGTGGCGCCTGCGGCGATACCGCCCGCCGTCCTTCAGGAAGTCATCAGGGGGCAACCCTGCCCAGTCTTGGATCAGCGCCGTCAACTCGTGCAATTCACAACCCGCCCAGGATGCCACGTCGGCGGGGGCCAGCACCGCGTAACCTGCTTTGCACAGTTGCTCAGAGACCTGTGGCGGGTGGACAAAAGGCGGTGAAAAGGTGACTTGGCTCATAGTATGGAAGAGCTTAACCGCAGCACGGCCGCGCAACGGCCCCACGCAGCAGAACCCTTAGCCAGCGCGAGGTGGATCAAAGAAAAAAGCCGCCTCCCCATGGGCAGGAAGCGGCTTTGGCAAGGCAGCGTGCCCTGGCGGGCACAGCGAGAGACGTTGTAGTTACAGGCGCTCGGCCACCCAAGCCTGCACGGACGCCAGAGCGGCGGGCACTTTGCTGGCATCTGTGCCGCCGGCCATGGCCATGTCGGGCTTGCCGCCACCCTTGCCGCCCACTTGTTGGGCCACAAAGTTCACCAGCTCGCCCGCCTTCACCTTACCAATGCTGTCGGCCGTGACACCAGCGGCCAACTGCACCTTGTCCCCATTTACGGCAGCCAGCACGATGGCAGCCGTCTTGAGCTTGTCCTTGAGCTTGTCCATGGTGTCGCGCAGCGTCTTGGCATCGGCGCCTGGCAGCGCAGCCGCCAGAACCTTCAGCCCCTTCACATCCACCGCCTGCGTCAGCAACTCATCGCCCTGAGCAGACGCGAGCTTGCCCTTGAGCGCAGCCACTTCTTTTTCAAGGCTGCGGGCATTTTCCAGCGCCTGCGCGATGCGCCCATTCAACTCGGCCACTGGCGACTTGAACGCGCCTGCCGCCTGGTTCACGGTGTCTTCCAGGCTTTGCAGGTAGGCCAGCGCATTGGCGCCTGTCACGGCTTCGATACGGCGCACGCCTGCGGCAACGCCGCCCTCGCTGACCACTTTGAACAAGCCGATATCGCCAGTGCGCTGCACGTGCGTGCCGCCACAAAGCTCGCGGCTGGTGCCGATGTCCAGCACGCGCACGGTTTCGCCGTATTTCTCACCAAACAGCATCATGGCGCCGGTCTTCTGGGCAGATTCGATGTCCATCACGCGCGCCTGCGTGGGATGGTTGTCCAGGATCTCAGCGTTGACACGGCGCTCGATCTCGCGGATCTCGGCCTGCGTCACCGCGCCGTTGTGTGTGAAGTCGAAACGCGTGCGATCGGCATTGACCAGACTGCCCTTTTGCTGCACATGACTGCCCAGCACTTCGCGCAGGGCCTTGTGCATGATGTGGGTGACCGAGTGGTTGCGCACGGTGGCGGCGCGCACGGCCGTGTTCACCTCGGCCTGCACCGTGTCGCCCACATTCAGTGTGCCTTCTTGCAGCGTACCGTGGTGCCCATACACATCGGCCTTGATCTTGAGGGTGTCGTCCACCGCAAAACGGGCGGAGCCGCTGGTGATGACGCCTTCGTCACCCACCTGGCCGCCGCTTTCGGCGTAAAACGGGGTGGTGTCGAGCACCACGACGCCGTTCTGGCCAGCTTTCAGGGCTGCAGCGCTTGTCCCGTCTACGTAGATTGCTACGATTTTTGCAGTCTCCGCCAATTTTTCGTAGCCGGTGAACTGGTTGGCAGCGCCGGTGTATTCCAGCGCCTTGTCCATCTTGAACTTGCCGGCAGCGCGGGCCTGGGCCTTCTGCTTTTCCATGGCCGTCTTGAAGCCAGCCTCGTCCACTTCCACGTCGCGCTCGCGGCACACGTCGTTGGTCAGGTCGAGCGGGAAGCCATAGGTGTCGTGCAGCTTGAAGGCCACTTCGCCGGGCAAGACCTTGGCGCCACCGTCCAGCGCTGCGTCCAGAATTTCCATGCCGTTGGCCAAGGTCTCAAAGAAGCGCTCTTCCTCGGTCTTGAGCACGTCGGTGATGCGCTGCTCCTGATCGCGCAACGAGGGGTACGCGGCACCCATCAGGCGCACCAAATCGGCCACCAGTTTGTGGAAGAAGGGCGTCTTCTTGCCCAGCTTGTAGCCATGGCGAATGGCGCGGCGCACGATGCGGCGCTGCACATAGCCGCGGCCTTCGTTGCTGGGAATGACACCGTCGCTCACCAGGAAGGCGGTGGCGCGGATGTGGTCGGCAATCACGCGCAGGCTCTTGTTGTCCAGATCGGCGACGCCGGTCTCACGGGCGGCAGCCTTGATGAGCTGGTCGAAAATATCGATCTCATAGTTGCTGTGCACGTGCTGCAGGATCGCCGCCAGGCGCTCCAGGCCCATGCCGGTGTCCACGCAAGGCGCAGGCAGCGGTACCACCGAGCCATCTTCCTTCATGTCGAACTGCATGAACACGTTGTTCCAGATCTCGATGAAACGGTCGCCGTCTTCTTCAGGGCTGCCTGGAGGGCCGCCGGCGATCTCAGGGCCGTGGTCGTAGAAGATTTCCGAGCATGGGCCGCACGGGCCGGTGTCGGCCATCATCCAGAAGTTGTCGGACTTGTAGCGGCCACCCTTGTTGTCGCCAATGCGGATCACGCGCTCGGGCGGCAGGCCGATTTCCTTGGTCCAGATGTCGTAGGCCTCGTCGTCTTCCTGGTACACCGTGGCCAGCAAACGCTCGGGCGGCAGCTTGTACACCGTGGTCAGCAGCTCCCACGCCCACTTGAGCGACTCGCGTTTGAAGTAGTCGCCAAACGACCAGTTGCCCAGCATTTCAAAGAACGTGTGGTGGCGCGCGGTGTAACCCACGTTCTCCAGATCGTTGTGCTTGCCGCCCGCACGCAGGCAAGCCTGCACCGAAACAGCGCGGTTGTAAGGACGCTTGTCCGTGCCCAGGAACACATCCTTGAACTGCACCATGCCCGAGTTGGTGAACATCAGCGTGGGGTCGTTGCCGGGCACCAGCGGGCTGGACGCTACGACGGTGTGGCCCTTGGAGGCAAAGAAATCCAGGAAGGTCTTGCGGATGTCGGCAACGGTCGCCAAGGGAGGTGTGGTGGTCATGGGCTTTTGATGCGGCTTGCTGTGTGAAAAATGCCGCCACAAAGGCGGCCCCATTTACGGGCTGAACCCCCGATTCTATCGAGAGGCAGCCCCCGCCCCGCCCAGCACTGGCAATCTGCGGCGAACGCACAACGGGCGCCACACCGCCGTTGAATCCCCCCCTCAAGCGGCCTGCTGGCCAAGCTCGATACGGTGTGCCAGGAAGCGCCACAGCCGCTCGTCCTCACTGAACGAGACATTGAAGCGCAACCACCCCGTAGGCCGAGGTTCCGCCAAGAAGAGCTGGCCAGGCCCCAGCATGATGCCCTCAGCAGTGGCCTCCTGCGACAGCACGGCGCTGTCGGGTAAGTCGGGATGACGAGCCCACAGGTACATCCCGGCTTCGGGCTCGTGGAAAAGCTCAAAACCCAGACTGTCCAGCCGTCGGCCCACATGGCGATGCGCTTCGGCTAGCCGCTCTCGCAAGGATTTGAGATGCTTGCGCCAGCGCCCATCCGTCACCACGCCGAATGTGATGCGCTCGGTGATTTCAGACGAGGTGAGCCCTGAAACCATCTTGATCTGCACCAGCTCGTCCAACAGATCACGCCGCGCCAGCAGATACCCCGTGCGCAGGTTGGGCGAAATGGTCTTGGAGTAGCTGCCGAGGTAAATCACACGGTTGAGCTGATCCAGGCTGGCCAGCGAAGGCCGCGCGGTGGAATCCATGTCCGCGTAGAGATCGTTTTCTACCAGCATGAAGCCATGCTGCTCAGCCAACTGGAGCAATCGGTGCAAGTGCGCCATGGACGCCACGGAGCAACTGGGGCTTTGCAGGCGCGGCTGCGTGAAAAACACCTTGGGCTTGTGCTGTGTCAGCAGGGCTTCCAGCGCAGGCAGGTCGTAGCCAACGGGGGTGCGCGGCACGCCCAGCGTATGGGCCCCTGCGTACCGCAGCATGAACATCAGGTTGGGATAGCCCGGGTCGTCGACCAGCACCACATCGCCCGGCTGCACCAGCTTGCGCGCCACCAGATCCAGCGCCTGGCTGGAACCCTGGGTGAGCAGCACCTGCTCGGCGTCCACCACCAGGTGGTGTTCAGCCAGCGACTCGGCCACCACCATGCGCAAAGCCATGTGCCCGTGCGGCAAACCATAGCCGTCCAGTTCCGGGCCGTCTGCCGACAGTTGCCGCATGCTGCGGCGCACTGCATCGCCAAAGAGCCAATCGTGAGGAAGCCAACCACAACCGGGCTTGAGCGGAAGGTTGCGGTTTTCAAAAATTTGTTTGAGGTACCAGCGCGCATCAAAACGGGGCACCGGGCGCTCCGCTCCCGCACCGACTGCAGGCGCAGCCTCATCGCCCCGGCGCTTGACGAAAAACCCCGCATTGGCCCGCGATACCAGCCATCCCTGCGCCACCAGCCGGTCGTATGCCTCGACCACCGTGAACACACTCACGCCGTGCGAAGCGGCGAACGCGCGAATGGAAGGGAGCTTGCTGCCCGGCTTGAGCACCTGCCCCGCAATGAGGCCGCGCAGACCGTCGACGATCTGGCTGACCAGAGGTGTCTGGAGGTCCGGGCTGAGGGTGAGCATCAAACAAGCAAAAAAAGGGGCGAATTGTGCACCGTGTTGGCGCACACCAAATCAGGGATTGCCTGTACAGCATTTTAGACCTGCACAGTGCGCGCCAAACAGCGTGCCGGTGTACATGGACGGTGGGTGAACGGACTTCCAGAATCCAGCCATTCCTTCACCAACGAGCTGTTGAACGCCATGCAGAAAGACCGCCACTTCACCAACGCCGCCCTCTTCACCCGTCGCCAGGCCGCTGTCGCCCGCGGCGTGGGGCAGGCCCACGAACTGTTCATCCACAAGGCACGCAATGCCGAACTGTGGGACGTGGAGGGACGCCGCTTCATTGACTTTGCCGGTGGCATTGCCGTGCTCAACACCGGGCACCTGCACGCTGGCGTGATCGCGGCAGTGAAAGCCCAACTTGAGCTGTATACCCACACCTGCTTCCAGGTGGTGGCGTACGAACCCTACGTAGAACTGTGCGAGCGCCTGAACACGCTGGCACCCGGTGCGTTTGCAAAGAAGAGCCTGCTGCTGACCACTGGCGCCGAAGCGGTGGAAAACGCCATCAAGATCGCCCGTGCACACACGCAGCGTCCAGGCGTCATCGCTTTTACCGGTGGTTACCACGGCCGCACCAACTTCACGCTGGGGCTGACGGGCAAGGTCGCGCCCTACAAGCTGGGGTTTGGCCCCTTCCCTGGCGAGGTTTACCACGCCCTGTTCCCGAACGCCCTGCACGGCGTCAGCGTGGAGCAGGCGCTGCACTCGGTCGAGCTGATCTTCAAGAACGACATTGAGCCTGAGCGCGTCGCCGCCTTCATCGTGGAACCTGTGCAGGGCGAAGGCGGTTTTTACGTGGCACCACCCGAATTCATCACCGGGCTCAAGGCACTGGCAGACCGTTACGGCATCTTGCTGATCGCCGACGAAGTGCAAACGGGCGCTGGCCGCACCGGCACCTGGTTCGCGTGCGAGCAGTGGCCGGTGGCGCCTGACCTCATCACCACCGCCAAGTCGCTGGCCGGGGGCTTCCCCCTGTCTGGCGTGGTGGGTCGCGCTGAAGTCATCGACGCGCCTGCCGCAGGCGGTCTGGGCGGCACCTACGCGGGCAGCCCGGTGGCCTGCGCGGCCGCACTGGCCGTGATTGAAGCCTTTGAACAAGAGCAACTGCTCGCGCGCAGCCAGGACATGGGCGCCCTGCTGGTCAGGGGGCTGAAAGACATCGCATCCAAAGTGCCCGCCATCGGCGATGTGCGAGGGCTGGGCGCCATGGTAGCGATCGAGCTGTTCGAGAACGGCGACCCCCACCGCCCCGATGCGGCACTGACAAAGAAGGTGGTGAGCGAAGCGGCAAAACGCGGCCTCATCCTGCTGTCGTGCGGCACCTACGGGAACGTGATCCGCATTCTCGTCCCCCTGACGGCTTCCGATGAACTGCTCGCCGAAGGTCTCTCCATCCTGGCCGACAGCTTCGCAGCAGTGGGCTGAGCCGTCCTCTGTTCCACACAACTTCCTCATCCGTATGACCCACGCAGAACCTTTGGTCCGCTTCAGCGGCGTACAGAAAACCTACGACGGAGAGCAGCTGGTAGTGCGTGCGCTGAACCTGGATATCCAGCGCGGCGAATTCCTGAGCCTGCTCGGGCCGTCGGGCTCTGGCAAGACCACCACGCTGATGATGCTGGCCGGGTTTGAATCGCCCACCTCCGGGGACATCTTGCTCGGCGGCAAGCAGATCACACGCACCCCGCCGCACAAGCGCAACTTTGGCATGGTGTTCCAGAACTACGCGCTGTTCCCGCACCTCACCGTGGGCGAAAACGTGGCCTACCCCCTGACAGTGCGAAAGGTGCCCAAAGCCGAGCAAGCAGACCGGGTGAAGAAAGCACTGGACATGGTGCGCCTGTCGGGCATGGCGGATCGCTTGCCCGCCCGCTTGTCGGGCGGACAGCAGCAACGTGTGGCCCTGGCGCGTGCACTGGTGTTCAACCCCCAGCTCGTGCTGATGGACGAGCCCCTGGGCGCGCTGGACAAGCAGTTGCGCGAGCACATGCAGATCGAGCTGAAGGAACTGCACCGCCAGCTGGGCGTGACCTTTGTCTACGTGACGCATGACCAAGGCGAGGCCCTGACCATGAGCGACCGGGTGGCCGTCTTCAACGAGGGCATCATCCAGCAGCTGGCCGACGTGGAGAGCCTTTACGAAACTCCCAGCAACCGCTTCGTGGCAGGCTTCGTGGGCGACAGCACCGTCCTGTGCGGCACGCTGCAGGGCAGCGGCACCGCCAGCAGGCTGGTGCTGCCGGATGGCCGCGAACTGCCCGGTGTGAACGTCAACCAGCTCGCACCCGGCAGCACGGCAGAGGCCTGCATTCGGCCCGAACGCATCGTGCTGCACGGCCCCACGGCCACGCCCCAAGGCGCTGCGCTGCGGGCCAAGGTGGCGGGCGCCATCTATTACGGCGATCACTTGCGCCTGATGTGCGATGTCGGCGCAGGGCAAGCACCCGCCACCGTCAAGCTGCCTTTGACCCGCGCCGACGCCAACCCCCACCCACAACCCGGCGAAGCCGTGTTGCTGGAGTTCCCGGCAGAGTCCACACGCATTTATGCGCCCGCCACGGTGCATTGACCAGCGTGCCCTTCCATTCACCTTCGATTCCCTGGTCCCGTTTCCCCTTCCCATCACTTTCGAGGAGCAAACCCATGAACAAGAGCCTGATCGCCTGCGCCGCATTGACCACCTGCTTTGCGCTGCCCAGCCTGGCACAGCAACAAATCACCGTGGTGAACTTTGGAGGCGCCAACGCAAACGCCCAAAAGAAGGCGTTCTACGAGCCCTACGAAAAGCTCGGCAACAAGATCGTGGCTGTCGAATACAACGGTGAGCAGGCCAAGGTCAAGGCCATGGTCGAGACCAAGAAAGTGACGTGGGACGTGGTGGAAGTCGAATCGCCGGACGCTGCACGCGGCTGCGACGAAGGCCTTTACGAAAAGCTGGACTACAGCAAGATCATTCCCAAGGCAGACCTGCTGCCCGCTGCGGTGAACGAATGTGCGGTCGGAATCTTCGTTTGGTCCACCGTCATGGCCTACAACGGCGACAAGCTCAAGAACCCGCCCACGAGCTGGGCGGATTTTTGGGACACCAAGAAGATCCCTGGCAAGCGCGGCATGCGCAAGGGCGCTCGCTACAACCTGGAATTTGCCCTGCTGGCCGATGGCGTGAAGCCCGCCGATGTGTACAAGGTGCTGGCTACCAAAGAAGGCGCAGACCGCGCGTTCAAAAAGCTCACCGAACTCAAGCCGAACATCCAGTGGTGGGAAGCCGGCGCGCAGGCGCCCCAGTTCCTGGTGGCTGGTGATGTGGCGCTGACCACCGTGTTCAACGGCCGCATCGACGCTGCCAACCGCGAGGGCCGCAACCTCAAGATCTACTGGCCCGGCGGCATCTATGACCTGGACTACTGGGCCATTCCGAAAGGCACGCCCAACAAGGAGGCCGCAGTGAAGTTCATCGCCTTCACCCTGCAGGCGCCGCAGCAGAGCGCCTATGCGCAGAACATTGCCTATGGCCCCGCCAACAGCAAGGCCCTGGGGTCATTGGACAAGAAAGTGCTGGACGACCTGCCCACCTCGGCAGCCAACGCCAAAGAGGCGCTGCAGTTCAGCGTGGGCTTCTGGGCAGACCAGGGCGAGGCACTGGAAAAGCGCTTCGCCGCGTGGGCCACGCAATAACTTTTGAAGCAAGCGCGCCCCAGTGCATGGCCGTGATACGCCCGCGGGTTCCTCCTGCGGTGCGCGGCACGCTGGGGCCAGTTCCAGTCTGAAACGCCGAGAGCAAAACACCATGCAAGCCACCCTGGCCCATCCCCACGCCAGTGCACCGCCCAGCGCCGCCCCCGGCGCGCTGCGCCAGGCACTGGCCCGTGCCGAGTCACGCCGCAAATGGCGCGCTTTCGCGCTCACCGTGCCATTGCTGTTGTTTTTGCTGCTCACACTGCTGGTGCCCATCGTGGCCCTTTTGCAGCGCGCGGTGGAAAACCCCGAGGTTGCCAACGCTCTCCCCACCACGGTGCGCGCTCTGGACGGCTGGGACCGCAAAGAAGCCCCCGCAGCCGGTGCCTACGCCGCACTGGTGCAAGACCTGGGCCGCCTGCCCGACAGCTCGGACGCAGGCGCCCTTGCGCGCAGGCTCAACACCGAAGTGCCCGGTGCCCGCTCACTCATCATGGGCGCCTACCGCGCGCTGCCGCTGGAAGGTGGGCCAGAAGCGGTCCGCGACCAGTTGCTGCAGAAGGACACCCGCTGGGCAGAGCCCGCCCTGTGGCAAGCCATTGCCAAGAACGGCGCGCGCTGGACGCCAGACTACCTCCTTGCCTCCGTAGACCTGCAACGCGACGCCCAAGGCCATGTCGAGCGCATGCCCGAAGAGCAGCGCGCCTTTGGCGGCATCTTGCTGCGCACCTTCCACATCAGCCTGGTGGTCACCGTGTTCTGCCTGCTGCTGGGCTACCCCCTGGCCTGGTGGCTGGCCACCCTGCCCGCCCGCTCGGCCAATGTGCTGATGATTCTGGTGCTGGTTCCGTTCTGGACCTCCATCCTGGTGCGGGTGGCGGCCTGGATCGTGCTGCTGCAGTCAGAGGGGCTGGTGAACCGGGGGCTGATGGGCCTGGGCTTCATTGATGAGCCGTTGGCCCTGCTCTTCAACCGCACGGGGGTGGTGATTGCCATGGTGCACATCCTGCTGCCCTTCACGATCTTGCCGCTGTACAGCGTGATGAAGAGTGTGCCGCCCACCTACCTGCGCGCTGCCATCTCGCTGGGCAGCTCCCCCTTGGCCGCGTTCTTTCGCGTGTACGTGCCGCAAACCTATCCAGGCATCGGCGCGGGTGCGCTGCTGGTCTTCATTTTGTCCATCGGGTACTACGTGACCCCTGCGCTGCTGGGCGGGGCCGATGACCAGATGCTGAGCTACTACATCGCGCGCTACACCAATGTCGAAATCAACTGGGGCATGGCCTGTGCGCTGGGCGCCCTGCTGCTCGCCGCCACGCTGGTGCTGTACGGCGTGTACCGCCGCATCGGCAAGGCCGAACTCAGCCTGGGTTGATCCGTTCATTCAACATTGAGGTCTGCCATGCGCCACCTTTTGCCCCAATTTCCCCTCTACGCCACCCTGGCCGACAAGCTCGGCTGGTGGGCCGTGCGCGCGCTTTGCGTGGCCGTGCTCATTTTCCTGCTGGCGCCCATCCTCGTGATGGTGCCGCTGTCGTTCTCGGAGAGTTCATTTCTCGCCTACCCCATCCATGGCTGGTCATTCAAGTGGTACCAGAACCTGTTTGAATCGCCCGAATGGGCCCGCGCCACGCGCAACAGCTTCATCGTGGCCCCTGCGGCCACGCTCATTGCCACGGTGCTGGGCACGCTGGCGGCCGTGGGGCTGTCGCGGGCAGATTTCCCCTTCAAGGGGCTGCTCATGGGCATCCTGATCGCTCCCATGGTGGTCCCCATCATCGTGGTGGGTGTGGCCACGTACCTGTACTTTGCACCGCTGGGCCTGGCAGACAGCTACTTCGGCCTCATCATCGTTCACGCGGCCCTGGGAGCCCCCTTTGTGCTGACCACCGTGCTGGCCACGCTGGCAGGGTTCAACCACAACTTGGTGCGCGCATCGCTGAGCCTGGGCGAGACGCCGTTCAACACGTTCTTCCGCGTCACGCTGCCAGTGATTGCACCAGGCGTCATCTCGGGTGCGCTGTTTGCTTTTGCCACGTCGTTCGACGAAGTGGTGGTCACACTCTTCCTGGCGGGGGCAGACCAGTCCACCCTGCCGCGCCAGATGTTCACAGGCATCCGTGAAAACATTTCACCCACCATTGCAGCCGTCGCCACGCTGCTGATTCTGTTCACCACCAGCCTGCTGCTGGCCCTGGAATGGCTGCGGGGCCGGCGGGCATGAGCCTGCGTTACCCAACGCCCCAATGGCGCGCAGGCGTTTGCAGGGGTGACATGACACCGCTGCCCGTACGGCCGACAATGGCTGCGCTCTGACCACGCTGGCCGGCCAAGACCCTGTTTTTGAAGGACCCTTCCATGGACATGAAGACATCCCCCCTTTCTTTGCTCAACGACGCAACGCTGTTCAAGACCTCTGCCCTGGTCAACGGCCAGTGGCTGGACGGCGACAGCCGTTTTGACGTGAACGACCCCGCCACCGGCCTGAAACTGGCCGACGTGGCCAACCTGGGCCCGGCAGACGCAGAAGCCGCCATCGCCGCCGCCAACGCCGCCTGGGGCCCCTGGAAGACCAAGACAGCCAAGGAGCGCAGCGCCATTCTGCGCAAATGGTTCGACCTGCTCATGGCCCACCAGGACGACCTGGCCCGCATCATGACCGCCGAGCAAGGCAAGCCCTTCCCTGAGGCCAAGGGCGAAGTGGCCTACGGGGCCAGTTTTGTAGAGTGGTTTGCCGAAGAAGCCAAGCGGGTGAACGGCGAGACCCTGCCGCAGTTCGACAACAACCGCCGCCTGCTGGTGGTCAAGCAGCCGATTGGCGTGTGCGCTGCCATCACGCCCTGGAACTTTCCGCTGGCCATGATCACCCGCAAGGTGGCACCCGCCCTGGCCGCAGGCTGCCCCGTGGTCATCAAGCCCGCCGAACTCACGCCCCTCACAGCCCTTGCCGCAGGCGAGCTGGCCCTCCGCGCGGGCATCCCGGCAGGAGTGCTCAACATCCTCACAGCCGACAGCGCAAACTCCATCGCCATTGGCAAGGTGCTGTGCGCAAGCGACGTGGTGCGCCACATCAGCTTCACCGGCAGCACCGAGGTGGGCCGCATCCTGATGGCGCAGTCGGCCCCCACGGTCAAGAAGATGTCGCTGGAGCTGGGCGGCAACGCGCCCTTCATTGTGTTCGACGACGCCGATGTGGACAGCGCCGTGGAAGGGGCCTTTGCCAGCAAATACCGCAACGCCGGCCAGACCTGCGTATGCACCAATCGCTTTTATGTGCAGGAAGGCGTGTACGACGAGTTCGTGGCAAAGTTTGCGGCCAAGGTGAAGACGGCCAAGGTCGGCAACGGCTTTGAAGACGGTGTGAACCAGGGCCCGCTGATCGAAGAAGCCGCGTTGCAAAAGGTGCAGCGGCATGTGGATGACGCGCTGGCCAAGGGCGGCCAGGTGGTGGCTGGAGGTCAGCGCCTGAACAGCCTGGGCTCGAGTCAGTTCTTCGAGCCCACGGTGGTGGCCAACGCAACGGCTGACATGCTGTGCGCCCGCGAGGAGACCTTTGGCCCTTTTGCGCCCGTATTCAAATTCAAGACCGAGCAGGAAGCGATTGATGCCGCCAACAACACCGAGTTTGGCCTGGCCAGCTACTTCTACAGCCGCGACGTGGGCCGCATCTTCCGCGTGGGCGAAGCGCTGGAATACGGCATGGTGGGCATCAACGTGGGCATTCTGGCGACCGAGCACGTACCCTTCGGCGGCGTGAAACAGTCGGGCCTGGGCCGCGAAGGCTCGCACCACGGCATGGATGACTATGTCGAGATCAAGTACCTGTGCCTTGGCGACATCCAGAAGTGACCACCCCGCACTGGGCGCACCAGCGCCACTGAAACCGCGCAGGAGCTCATCTGATGGCATTGGTGGTGTGAACTGCCGATGAACAAAGCCCGCAAATGCGGGCTTCAGTGCTTGAGCTAAATTCGCCTGATTCGGTTAGGCAATGACTTCACCTGTGTAGATGAAGTGTGCCGCTACCTGAGCAAACTGCAGCATTAGTTTGCGGTCCTCGGGTGTATCCATGAGTGCAATCTCATGCGATCCTGGCTCATCCAAGATCCAAAGTAACAGGTGCCCATAGTAGGGGTCGCTGACATAAACAAGGTGTCGGTCGCTCCGTTTGCGTGCCCGCCTAGTCCAGTCTAAATTCCAGCGCTTGAGTGCAGCGAGATCGCTGAGCGGGACAAGATGCACATGCCGCAAAACATTCGGTTCGCCGTCAACAAAGGGCGTGCCGTATGCGCCGTCTTTCCCGAACAGTGGGCTACTGTATTCGCCTTCTGCTCCTAGAGATTTCCAGAGGTCAAACTCAGCAGCCAAAGATTTGGGGTCTTGGCCGGACTCACGTAGTTGCCCGCAAATCGCGTCAGTTAACTTCGTAGCCAACAGCGCACCAATTTATATCTTGATATGCGCAAAAGCCTTGCGTGCTGCTTCCTTCGTGAACAAGTGTGCGTTCGCAGGGGCAGAAATAAACTCAAACGTGCGACGCGTTTGCTCAGAGATTTTTGGCTGCTGAGTACGAGACAGTACGACTTTCTTGACCAGCCGAGCCCTGCTAAAGACCCGCACCTGTCCACCCGACGACGTAGCCATCGCTGGCGAGATATGAGTCTTTGGAGGCGCTGCGGCGGTCATGGCAATTTGAGTGTTTGATGTCAAACAAGTTCAATTTTGCCATCAACATGGTTCTAGCGCCTTGGTCGTGGCGCCTCAACAACCTCCTGATAGTACGCCATTCGTCTAATGTCTTGATTTTGCTTGCTTTTCAAACCTGTTTTACGCAATGGGCAACATGAGAATCGATTGGCACTACAGGAGAACCCGTGCCATTTCTGATCAAACTCGCAGTCTTCCTAGTACTTCTCTTGGCCCCCCCCTCACATTGCCAGAGCCCAGCGCAATGGCATCGGCCAGCGTCAACTCAGGCCACGGACCAATCGCAATCTGCTTCAAGCGATCATCCGGCCCCCGGTAGCGATACGTCCACGTCTTGCCCGACTTGGTGGCGAGCAAGCGCAGACCCGGGCAATCTGGCACCGTGAGAGCAGCCCCAGGCTGCAGATTTTCCGCAGCCCTCGAATCAAAAACCATATACTCCCACCTGCAATTCGCGCCGAGTGCTGAGCCGGTATAGCTTCCCAAATCAAAAGCTACACCAAAACTACGCTTGGAGTATATGCAGGCATGGGTTTAGATAGGCAGGCGTACAAAACGCAGCAGCCGCAGAAAGCCAAAAACAGCATTACAATCAACGACTTACAGAGCCAATCCGTTACAAATCAATGGGTTAGGAAATGCGGGTGTAGTTCAATGGTAGAACGGCAGCTTCCCAAGCTTCATACGAGGGTTCGATTCCCTTCACCCGCTCCAAAAATACTGAAAAGCCCGATGTGCCTTGCACCCATCGGGCTTTTTCATTGGGCGCGCAGGTCGTGGCGCCCTTCAAAAACCTGGCAAGGCCTGGGTGTCGCCCCAGCAAGCCCCTTCGATCTGCAGCATGCGCAGCTTGGTGGCCGTGCCGCCGGTGGCGGAAAAACCGCCCGACTGAAACCCCGCCCCCATCACCCTGTGGCAAGGCACCACAGGAGCAAATGGGTTCAGGCCCAGCGCCTGGCCCACGGCACGCGCCAAGCCTTTGCTGCCCAGTTGCTCGGCAATGTCGCCATAGGTGCGGACTTGGCCGGGTGGTATGGCGCGAGTGATGGCGTACACGCGCTGGTGAAAGTCTGACACCTGCGCCATGTCCAGCGTCACCTCGCGCAAGTCGAGCTTTTGCCCCTGCAGCAGTGCCTGGATTCCCTGGATGGCGGAGGCAGCATCGGGCGGCGGGCAGGTTGCAATGCAGGGACCGCTGGCGCGCAGCAGCCGCGCCACTGTGGCATCGTCGTCCTGCTCGGGTAACTGCACCGCGCGCAAGCCCGCAGCACCCCAAGCCAACGCGCAGCGGCCTACGGCCGTGTCGAACAAGGCATAGCCCAGCGCAGGATTCGATGGGTGGGACTGCTCACGCATTGCTATACAAACAATAGCTGCTTACGCTTACGAATAAAGCGCTAGCGGCATATTTGACCTAAACCACACACTTGACCCACCCGTGCTCAATCGTCGCCGCGCAAAGCTGCGCGCAGCTTGGCACCCAGTTCTGGCTTGCCTGCAAAGGGGTCGGTGGGGTTGCGCACCTGCAGCACATCTTCCATGCGCGTCTGCACCGAAGCCAGCGCCTGCGGGTGGCTGTAGATGTAGAACTGGCCTTGCGCGGCTGCGTCAAACACCTTCTGGGCTACCTCGGCTGCCGTGACCTTGCCGCTACCCACAGCCTTGTCGCTCATGGCCTGGCCGATGAGCTGGCTCTTGGTGGGCTTTTCAGAAGGCAGGTCCTGCGGGCGGTTGCGGTGGCTCTGGCTGATGCCGGTGGGCACAAAGTAGGGGCACAGCACGCTCGCACCGATCTGGTCAGTGACGAGCGAAAGGTCTTGGTACAGCGTTTCAGACAGCGACACCACGGCGTGCTTGCTCACGTTGTAGATACCCATGTTGGGCGCGTTCAGCAGTCCCGCCATGCTGGCCGTGTTGATGATGTGGCCGCGCCACGCGGGGTCGGCCTTGGCCGCCGCCAGCATCATGGGGGTGAACAGGCGCACGCCGTGCACCACGCCCCACAGGTTCACGCCCAGCACCCATTCCCAGTCTTTGACGGAGCTCTCCCACACCAGGCCACCAGCGCCCACGCCGGCGTTGTTGAACACCAGATGGGGGGCGCCAAAGCGCTGCTGCACGTCAGCGGCCAGTTGCTCCATTTGGGCAGCGTTCGACACATCGACCTTGCGGGCCAGCACCTGGCTGCCTGCGGCCTGCATCTCGGCAGCGGCGGCGTCGAGTGCGTCCTGTTGCACATCTACCAGGACCAGGTTCATGCCCAGGCGGGCGCCGATGCGGGCACACTCCAGCCCAAAGCCCGAGCCTGCGCCGGTCAGTACGGCCGTCTTGCCTGCAAAGTTGTCGATCATTTTTTGTCTCCTTCAGTAAGTCGGTCGAAAAAGGGCGAATGCCGTCAATCGGGCACGCCCCCCGCGCGGGACGCCAAGCAAGGGCCTGAGCCGGCCGCACCGCCCCGCAGCGAGGCGCCATACCCTTTCAGAAAAGGGGAAGCGACGCAGCTGCTCAGGTGGATGCCCTCAAGACATATCCGATGCGCGGAAAGTGCACATGCACCGTGCCCGCGCGCGGGTCATCACGGCGCAGGGTGTAGCGCGTGCGGGTGGCCGCCAGCAGTTCGCCCTCGGTCACTTCGGTGCCAAAGCTCTCCGCAGCAATTTGCACTTGGCTGCCCAGCGCGATGCCGTGCTCGTCCTGAAAAATGTCGTCCAGCAGCGGCATGGGATCGGCCCCGGCCGCCACGGTGATCGCATCTGCGGCGTTGAACTTTTCCATGCGCCCCTGGCCCAGTGCTTCGATGCGGTCCATCCACTCCAGCACGGCCGGGGTGGCGTCGAAGATGTCGTCCATCAGTGGCACCACGCGGCGAGTGAACCACAGCGGGTGGTAAGCGGCAAAGTCGGCCACGCAGGGCTCGGTGCCGAAGAGAAAGTCGTGCTCTTCCACCATGTGCGCAATGCGCCGCAGGTACGAACGGTAGGCCGCAGTGGCGTCTTGCGGACGCTGGCGCACCATGCCTGCGCTCATGGCTTTGCGGTCGTCGGCAAATGCCTGGGCAGCAGTGGGCGGCAGGCTGGCAAACAGCATCTCGGCCCCCCTGGGCTGCAGGTTGTAGGCCATGGCTGCCCAGAACAGCGTGGTGTCTGCCCACTGGGCAAATACGCGCGATACACCCTTGAGGTGCGGGGGGTACAGCACTGGCTCGGGCTGGATGTGCTCCAGCACATTACAGATCAGCGCGGTATCGCAGTAAATATCGGCGCCCACCTGCAGCACGGGCGTCTTGCGATACCCACCCGTCAGGGCCGCCAAGTCAGGCTTGGGGCTGACGCTGGGGATGATGACGGACTTCCACGCCAATTGTTTGAACCCCAGCACCGAGCGGATCTTTTGCGCAAAGGGCGATGAGGGGTAGTGGTGAAGGATCAGGGCAGACATGGCGAAATCTCCTGTACGGCGTTTTCAACTGAACGCACTTGCCGTGCGCACTGCGGCATCGCAAGCACTTAGGTGCGCATGGCCACCTGTTCAGCCTTGCTCCACCGGTGGGGTCCACAGCATCTCGATGTGGGGAATGTCGTCTTCGAGGTATTCGTCCGAAACGGCCACAAAGCCCAGGCTGCCGTAAAAGCGCTGCAGGTGCGCCTGCGCGCTGATGCGCACCGCCCTGCCCGGCCACACACGTCTGCAATGGGCCAGCCCTTCGGCCACCAATGCGCGCCCGGTGCCATTGCCCCTTGCCTCCTTCGCAGTGACCACGCGGCCAATGGACGGCTCTGCGTAGCTCACGCCCGGGTCCACCACGCGCAGGCAGGCCTGCAGTGCGCCCGCAGCGTCGTAGCCCAGCAAGTGCCACGATTGTTTGTCGGCACCGTCCGGGTCTTGGTATGGCCCTTGCTCCAGGATGAACACCTTGCAACGCAGGGCCAGCGCGTCATGCAGGGCATGCACACCCAGGTCGTCAAAGCGAGCCCATTGCCAGCGTAGCGCGGGCTCGCTGCGCACAGAGGGGTCGGTCGCCGCCATCAGATCAGCTTGACGAGTTGCTTGCCGAAGTTCTTGCCCTTGAGCAGGCCGAGGAACGCCTCGGGCGCAGCCGCAATGCCTTGCGCAATGGTTTCACGCGGGCGCAGCTTGCCGGTGCCCACCAGCATACCCAGCTCCTTGAGCGCGTCGGGCCACACTTCCATGTGCTCGCTGACGATGAAGCCTTCGATCTTCATGCGGTTGATGAGGATGAGCGCGGGGTTGGACATGGGCAGAGGCGCACCGTCGTAGCCCGCGATCATGCCGCACAGGGCGATGCGGCTGAAGGCGTTCATGCGCAGCATGACGGCATCCATGATCCAGCCACCCACGTTTTCAAAGTAGCCATCGATGCCGTTCGGGCAGGCTTCCTTCAGGGCCTTGGACATGGCTTTCACATCCCCATGCACCTTGTAATCAATGCAAGCGTCAAAGCCGAGCTCTTCCACCGCGTACTTGCACTTGTCGGTGCCGCCCGCAATACCCACCACGCGGCAGCCACGGGCTTTGGCCAGCGCGGCAAAGGCGCTGCCCACTGCGCCGGTGGCGGCGCTCACCACCACGGTGTCGCCTTCTTTGGGGGCAATGATCTTGACCAGACCGTACCAGGCCGTCACGCCAGGCATGCCCACCGCGCCCAGGTAGTGCGACAGCGGCACGTGGGTGGTGTCCACCTTGCGCAGCGCACCCACGGCGTTGCCGTCGACCACGCTGTACTCCTGCCAGCCGCCCATGCCCACCACCTTGTCGCCCACGGCGTACTTGGCGTTGCGGCTTTCCACCACCTCGCCCACGGTGCCGCCAATCATCACTTCGCCCAGGGGCTGCGATGCCGCGTAGCTCTTGCTCTCGTTCATGCGGCCACGCATGTAAGGGTCCAGGCTCAGGTAGTGGTGGCGCACCAGCACTTGGCCTTCTGCCAACGCAGGGGTCTCTGCCGACACCAGCTTGAAGTTGCTGGCTACGGCTTCGCCCTGGGGGCGGTTGTCGAGGACGATCTGCTGATTGAGGGGCATGGGAACTCCTTTTGCTATTGATTCGATAGCTACTGGCGCTTTACCAGAAAGCGCTAGAAGCCGAAAATACTTGAGGCGCTTTCACGCACTGGCCTTCTCAATCCGTGGAAACGGCCTTGAGTTGGTTGATGTTGCGCCCGTCCACCGGCAAGCGCTTGACGTATTTGAAGGTGCCGGTGGCGTGGCTGCAGATGCGCCCAGCAGCGTCATACACCGTACCTTCGGTGAAGGCCAGCGTGGCCGTGCGGTGGATCAACCGCCCCTTGGCCACCAGCGGGCCTTTGGCGGGCTGCATGAAGCTGGTTTTCATCTCGATGGTGACCACGCCCATGTCGGGCGTGTCACTGCGGGCGGCTGTGGCCATGGTCACGTCCAGCAGCGTCATCGAAGCACCGCCGTGCGTCACGTCGAAAGAATTGAGGTGCTCGGGCTTGGCCTCGTAACGCAGCTCCGACTCACCGCCTTCCATGCGGTGCAAGGTGAAGCCCAGATGGGTGACAAAGGGGATTTCGACGCCAAAACTATTCAAAACAATTTCCTTGATACGCAAACTCAGAGACTGGCGCGGCCCATGCCAGAAACCGCAGCGCAAGGGCCGTGGCCGGCCGCGCTGCCGCGCTGGCTGCCTCCCCTTCCCGGCGCTGCCGAGACAAGGGAGAAGTGCCGAAGCCGCTCAGGGGGATGTACTCTAATTCACCCACCGGTCACCACGCTCACGCCGCCATCCACGGCCAGCCACTGCCCGGTGATGTGCTTGCCCGCGTCCGACGCATACAGCGCGCAGAGCCCCTTCAGGTCCTCGTCATCGCCCAGGCGGCCCAGCGGGGCGTGCGCGGCCAGGGCTTCCTCGCCCATCGCCTTCAACGTACCGACCGTCATCTTGCTGGGGAAAAAGCCTGGACAGATGGCATTCACACGGATGTTGTACTTACCCCATTCGGTCGCAAGGGCCCGGGTGAAGTTGATCACGGCGCCCTTGGACGTGTTGTAAGCGATGGTGTTCATGCCGCTCGGGTTGCCGCCCAGCCCGGCGATGGATGCCACGTTGATGATGCTGCCCTGCTTGCGGGCAATCATGCTGTGCTTGGCGATGTGCTGGCTCAGGATGAAATAGCCGCGCACGTTGAGGTTCATTACCTTGTCCCAGGCTTCCACCGGATGGTCTTCAGCGGGCGAGCCCCAGGCGGCTCCCGCGTTGTTGACCAGAATGTCCACATGGCCCAGGCGTTGCAGGGTCTCGTCGGCAAGCCGGCGCGTGTCTGCCTCGTTGGCACAGTCGGCGGCAATCCACTGCGCGTCAATTCCCGCAGCCTTCAGTTCGGCCACCGCTTCTTCCAGGTCCGATGCCTTGCGCGAGCTCACCAGCACCTTGGCTCCCGCCTCCCCCAGTGCATGGGCGAGCTGCAACCCCAGGCCGCGCGAGCCCCCGGTGACCAAGGCGGTCTTCCCCGTCAGGTCGAACAATTGCTGGATGGTGCGTGGTGTCATGAACATGTCTCCTGAAGTGTTTTGAGAGTGAGAAACTGATCAGCGGCCGAGCCGCGTCGAACTGATGGAAAGGCATTGTGCGAGGCGCACTGTACGAGGACTGTCACTTGCGTGTCGGGCGCGCACCGCGGCGCGGCGCCAGCGCCTATTGCTGGAGTTACGGCACGTCTGCCGGCATGCGCGCGCGCACTGCGATCAGCGCAACCCCGAACAAGGCAGCCACCGTGCCAGCCACTTGCAGGCCCCATCCCCAGGCCGCATCTGTGCGCGCCGTGGCAATGCCCAGAACCAGTGTAAGCAAGCCCGCGTAGATCAGCACCCAGATCAGTGCGTGCAACCGCCCCATGGTGCGCCCCTGCGCCCCGGTCAAAAGGCTTCTTCCGGCAGGGTGGCGCATGTCGTGTCGCGCGTGCTGACCACACCCAGCCATGCGCCGATCTTCGGCAGTTCGTAGCGAAAGAAAAACTGCATGGCGCCCCAGCGACCCGCGCTGGCCGGCTGGGCCAAAGCGGCATCAACAGCCAACGTGGCCATCGCCAGCTCCAGCCACACCCATGCCAGCACGGTGTGACCGAAGGCTTGCATGTAAGGCACGGCATTGGCCAGCGCCTGCGTCGGCTCGCCAGTGGCCCAGGCCGCCTTGGTGGCGGCGCCCACCTGCTGCAGTGCGCCAGCCAATGCATTGGCGTGCGCCGCCAGCGCTGGCACCTGAAGGGCACGCTGCACCGTGTCGTTGATACGTCCCGCAAGCAGCTGCAGACCGCGGCCGTTTTCCATCAGCACCTTGCGACCCAGCAGGTCCATCGCCTGGATGCCGTGCGTGCCCTCGTGGATCATGTTCAGGCGGTTATCGCGCCAGTATTGCTCTACCGGGAAGTCGCGGGTGTAGCCATAGCCGCCGTGAATCTGGATGGCCAGACTGTTGGCCTCCAGGCACCACTCGCTGGGCCAGCTCTTGGCGATGGGTGTGAGCACCTCCAGCAGCAGGCGGGCTTCGTCGGCCGCAGCGGCATCACCTGTGTGCTGCTCGTCCACCAACCGCGCACAGTACAGGTTCAGCGCCAGGGCGCCCTCTCCGTAGGCCTTCTGTGCCAGCAGCATGCGCTTGATGTCGGCGTGCTCAATCAGGCGCACCTGCGCAGCGCTGGCGTCTTTGCCCGCCTTGCCACCTGCAGACTGCAAGGGACGGCCCTGCGGCCGATTCTTGGCGTATTCGAGGCTGGCGTAATAGCCCGCCAAGCCCAGCATGGTGGCCGCCATGCCAATGCCGATGCGCGCCTCGTTCATCATGTGGAACATGCACTTGAGGCCTTCGCCCGGCTTGCCTACCAGGTACCCCACGGCACCCGGTTCGCCCCCCACGGGGTACTTGCCTTCGCCAAAGTTCAGCAGTGTGTTGGTAGTGCCGCGCCAGCCCAGCTTGTGGTTCAACCCTGCCAGGGCCACGTCGTTGCGCTCGCCCGTGAGTTGGCCTTCGTTGTCCACCAGCTTCTTGGGCACGATGAACAGCGAGATGCCCTTGACACCCGGCACCAGCTTGCCGTCCGGCCCTGGAATCTTTGCCAACACCAGGTGCACGATGTTCTCCGTCAGTTCATGGTCGCCAGAGCTGATCCACATCTTGTTGCCCTTGAGGCGATAGCGCGGGCCCAGGGGTTCGCTCTCGAAATCGGCCCCATCGGGCACCGCGCGCGTGGCTACGTCTGACAGGGACGAGCCCGCTTGCGGCTCGGACAGGCACATGGTGCCCGACCAGCGGCCGTTGAATTCATTGAGCGCAAACACCCGCTTTTGCACATCGGTGCCGTGCACCATGAGCAAATTCGCGTTGCCCGATGTGAGCAGGTTCGAGCCAATGCTGATCGACGCCGCCGCAAAAAAACTGTTGGCCGCAGCCTCGACCGTGTAGGGCAGTTGCATGCCTCCAATGTCATAGTCGTGCGCTGCACTCAGCAGCCCCGATTCGGCATAGGCGCGGCGCGCTTCGTACGTGGCCTGCGGCAGCACCACGCGCAGCGTGCCATCCGGCTCGGTTTCGGTGCGCGGCTCTTCGTTGTCTACCAAGCGGTTGAAGGGCGCATACTTTTCGCGGGCGATGCGCTCAGAGGTGTCCAGCACTGCATCGAAGGTTTCGCGGGCATGGTCCGCAAATCGCTCACGCACCGTGAGTGCATCGGCTTGCAACCAGCTGTAGAGCAGGAAATCGAGGGTGGAGCGCAGGGAGGTTGTCATGCGTCAAATTATGAAAGGCGGAGCGGGCAAATCCGTGTCCGGTGCGTGACGCACCTGCGCAATGCGTGCCGGCCCCAGCCTGTGCAGGCAATAGATGCCTCATCGGCCATAGGGCGTCTATCCATGAGCGCTAATAGCTATCAGATCAATAGCAAACAAAATCAACAAAACAAACGCCCTGGCAAACCTCTGCGGTCTGTCCAGGGCGTGGGCCTTACTGCAACGCAGGCTGTTTACAGCACTTCAAAAATCCCGGCAGCGCCCATGCCACCGCCAATGCACATGGTCACACAAACGCGCTTGGCGCCGCGGCGCTTGCCTTCGATGAGGGCGTGGCCCGTGAGGCGCTGGCCCGACACACCATAAGGGTGGCCCAGAGCAATGGCGCCGCCGTTCACGTTCAAGCGGTCGGCGGGGATGCCGAGCTTGTCGCGGCAGTACAGCACCTGCACGGCAAAGGCTTCGTTCAGCTCCCACAGATCAATGTCCTGCACCGTGAGGCCGAGCTTCTTGAGCACCTTGGGCACCGCAAATACGGGGCCGATGCCCATTTCGTCGGGCTCGCAGCCCGCCACTGCAAAGCCGAGGAAGCGCCCCAGGGGCTTGAGGCCCTTCTTGCTGGCGTACTCTTCGCTGGTGACCACGCAGGCGCCCGCGCCGTCACTGAACTGGCTGGCGTTGCCGGCGGAGATCAAGCCGCCGGGCAGTGCCGAACGCAGGCCCTGGATGGCCTCGACCGTCGTGCCTTCGCGTGTACCTTCGTCCTTGCTCACGGTGACCTGCTTGGTGATCAGGCCCAGCGTCTTGTCGGCAATGCCGGCCGTCACGGTGATGGGCGCGATTTCGGCATCGAACAGGCCAGCAGCCTGCGCAGCGCACGCCTTTTGCTGGCTGCCTGCACCGTATTCGTCCATAGCTTCGCGGCCGATGTTGTAGCGCTTGGCCACTTGTTCAGCGGTCTGCAGCATGCTCCAGTAGATCTCGGGCTTTTGCTTGGCCAGGGCCAGGTCCTGGATCATGTGCAGGTTCATCTCCTGCTGCACGCAGGAGATACTTTCGACCCCGCCTGCCACGAACACATCGGCCTCGCCCGCGATGATGCGCTGCGCTGCCATGGCAATGGTCTGCAGGCCCGACGAGCAGAAACGGTTGACGGTAACGCCCGATGTGGTGACAGGCAGGCCGGCCTTCAGCGCGATCTGGCGAGCGATGTTGCTGCCCGTGGCGCCTTCCGGCGTAGCGCAACCCATGATGACGTCGTCTACGTCAGCCCCATCAATGCCTGCACGTTGCACGGCGTGCTGCACGGCGTGGCCGCCCAGCGTGGCGCCGTGGGTCATGTTGAAAGAGCCCTTCCAGCTTTTGGCAAGCGGCGTGCGGGCGGTGGAAACAATCACTGCGGATGTCA
The DNA here is from genome assembly GCA_002377855.1 of Acidovorax delafieldii. GTDB lineage: Bacteria > Pseudomonadota > Gammaproteobacteria > Burkholderiales > Burkholderiaceae_C > Acidovorax > Acidovorax delafieldii_A. The sequence goes on from DFQQ01000008.1 coordinate 48,521, forward strand.
TGTGAATTCCTTTATTCGGTAATGCGGTGCACGCAGCTGTTTACTGGAAGGCCTTGCCTTCGGCGGCGAGCTTGGCCAGCAGCGGTGCGGGCTTCCAGGCGTTGGCGTCGTCCATGGGGTTCTGGGCAAAGCGGTTCATGGCCTGCACCACGTTGAACAGACCCACTTCGCTGGCGTAGTGCATGGGGCCGCCGCGGTGGATGGGGAAGCCGTAGCCGGTCAAGTACACCATGTCGATGTCGCCAGACTTGCTGGCAATGCCCTCTTCCAGGATCTTGGCGCCTTCATTCACCAGCGCGAACACCAGACGCTGCACGATCTCGTCGTCGGAGATCTTGCGCGGAGCCGTGCCCAGGGTCTTGCGGTGCTCTTCGATCATCTTGTTGACTACGTCGCTCGGAATCGCGTCGCGCTTGCCGGCCTGGTAGTCGTACCAGCCAGCGCCGGTCTTCTGGCCGAAGCGGCCCATCTCGCACAGCAGGTCAGCAGTCTTGCTGTATTTCATGTCGGGCTTTTCGCTGTAGCGGCGCTTGCGAATCGCCCAGCCGATGTCGTTGCCGGCCAGATCGCCCATGCGGAACGGGCCCATGGCGAAGCCGAACTTCTCGATGGCCTTGTCCACCTGCTGGGGCGTTGCGCCCTCGTCCAGCAAAAAGCCGGCTTGCTGGCTGTAGCGCTCGATCATGCGGTTGCCGATGAAGCCATCGCACACGCCCGAGACGACCGAGGTCTTCTTGATCTTCTTGCCAATCGCCATCACGGTGGCCAGAACGTCCTTTGCGGTTTCCTTGCCGCGCACGACTTCCAACAGCTTCATCACGTTGGCGGGGCTGAAGAAGTGCATGCCCACCACGTCCTGTGGACGCTGGGTGAAGTTGGCGATCTGGTCCACATCCAGCGTCGACGTGTTGGAAGCCAGGATCGCCCCGGGCTTGGCCACGGCGTCTAGTTGCTTGAACACGGCTTCCTTCACGCCCATCTCTTCGAACACGGCTTCGATGATGAGGTCGCAGTCCTTGAGGTCGTCGTAGCTCAGCGTGGTCGAAAGCAGCGCCATGCGTTGGGCGTACTTGTCATCCTTGAGCTTGCCCTTCTTGACCTGCGCTTCGTAGTTCTTCTTGATGGTGGCCACGCCGCGATCCAGAGCCTCCTGCTTCATTTCCAGGATCTTGACGGGGATGCCCGCGTTCAGGAAATTCATGGAAATGCCGCCGCCCATGGTGCCCGCGCCGATTACGCCCACGAGTTTGATGTCGCGCTTGGGTGTGTCGGAAGGCACGTCAGGGATCTTGCTCGCTGCGCGCTCAGCCATGAACAGATGACGCAGCGCGCGCGACTCTGGCGTCCACATCAGGTTGATGAAGATCTCGCGCTCGACCAGCATGCCTTCGGCAAACTTCTTCTTGGTGGCGGCTTCCACGGCGTCCACGCACTTGGCGGGCGCTGGGAAATTCTTGGCCATGCCCTTGACCATGTTGCGTGCGAACTGGAAGTACGCATCACCCTCAGGGTGCTTGCAGGGGAAGTTGCGCACCAGCGGCAGCGGACGCGCGTCGGCCACGCTTTGCGCAAAGGCCAGAGCTTCTTCGGCCAGCGACTCGGGCGAGGCGGCCATCTTGTCGAACAGCTTTTGGCCGGGCACACCCGCAATCATTTCGCTCTTGACGGACTCGCCGCTGACAATCATGTTGAGGGCGGCTTCAACACCCAGGACGCGGGGCAAGCGCTGCGTACCGCCCGCGCCGGGGATCAGACCCAGCTTCACTTCCGGCAGCGCGATAGAGCATCCGGGCGCAGCAATGCGGTAGTGGCACCCCAGGGCCAGCTCCAGCCCGCCGCCCATGGCCACTGAGTGCATCGCGGCCACGACAGGCTTGGCTGAATTTTCAATCGCGGCAATCACGGACAGGAGGTTCGGCTCCTGCAGCGATTTGTCGGTGCCAAACTCCTTGATGTCAGCGCCTCCAGAAAAGGCGCCCCCCGCGCCGGTGATGACGACGGCCTTCACGGCAGCGTCGTTCTGGGCGCGGTCCAGCCCTTCCACGATGCCCTGGCGGGTCGCAAGACCGAGCCCGTTGACGGGGGGGTTCGACATGGTGATCACGGCAACGGAGCCGTGGACTTTGTATTCAGCGGTCATGCTGTTGTCCCTTGGGTGAATGAAAAAGAACGGTCGTGCGATTTTATTGTAGATGCTCACTGTGACTTTGCCAGTCACAGGGCGTATCTGTTTGTCCCGCCGGGGACAAGATCCCCTCGCAACAATGATTGCCCCACGCAAAAAAGCCCCTGGCGAGGGGCTTTTAAGGTGCAGTCATTTGGCTCCGCTAGCGGAACGCTGCCTCCAGAGCGTGCAGCCCCACCTTGGGGTCCAGCATGCCGTTATAGATAGCGGGAATCTCCCGGTCGATGCCCAGCAGGCGGTACGCGGCCACCATGGCACACCGCACCGAATACTCCACAGTGAACACCACGTCGTCTTCCATCTCGACAAACTGGCCGAGGAAGGCGAAGTTCTGCGCGCCCTCTGGCAGCACCAACGGGCGGTCGCCGGGAGCGCGACAGGCGAACAGCGCTGAGGCGTAGGGCATCATCACGGTGGTCACATCGGTCGTGGCCAAAACGTGGTCCAGCAGTTCGTCAAACCCCATTTGGTGGATGAGTTCCGTCAGGATTTCACGGCCGGTGGCTTGCGACATGGGCTTGTGCACGTAGTCGCCCAGGTTATCGATCTGAAAGCCATAGCCCCACAGGGTGTACGTACCCTCAGCCTGACCATGGAAGTGGGGCTGGTGGGGCACCACGATGGACAGATGCCATCCGGACTCGTACCACGTCATCAAGGCGCCGGTACCGGGTTCATTGCCCGAATACTCGGTGATGCGCCGCAGCAGCTTGTCGTCGCGCATGGTGAGCGTGAAGGACTCCCACTTGTGCTCATCCACATTGCCGCAAAAGGCAGCGGGCCGGCCAAAGTCGGAGGCCTTCTGCGCGATCTTTTCCCAAAGCGACCACCCGTGGTCTTCGCGGCCTCGCACCAGGGCCGGCACGTCCTCGTTGCCACCGTAGCGCGCATCCGACGTGATGGAGCCTAGCGTGAAAAACGCCAGGTCGTCTGCGCCCAGGTCCAGCGTGCTCTGCGTCGTTGCGCCACCATGCGCGGTTTGCACCTGCAGCGCGGTCGCACGGCGGGTGCCGTCGGGCTGTGCCGCAAAGGTGGCGTCTGTGACCCGGTGGCCAAAACGCACATCCACGCCCTGCTCCAGCAGCCAACGCTGCAGGGGCACCACCAGCGAGTCGTACTGGTTGTATTTGGTGCGCTTGACGCCCGCCAGGGTATGGATGCGTGAGAACTCCTGCACGAACCGCAGAAAGTAGCGTCGCAGCTCAACAGCGCTGTGCCACTTCTGGAACGCGAACGTGGTGCGCCACATGCGCCAGAAGTTCGTTTCAAAAAACGCATCATCAAAAAACTCGTCAATGCGGCGGCTGCCGATGTGGTCTTCCGTCAGCGCCAGCAGACGCAGCATCTGCACGCGGTGACCCATCGAAAAGCCGAGTTTCTCTGCGGCGGCAATCCGGTGCTCGGCATCGATGAGGCGAGCCTGCGCATGGGTGTGCACCCGGGCGTTGAATTGGCGACATTCTTCGCGCACCGACACGCTGGGGTCTTCCAGCGACGGGATGGTTTCAAACAAGTCCCACAGGCACAGGTAGGTTTCATCGGTGAGCATGCGCCCGCCGCGGGTCACCCAGGTTTGCGGCGCGCCCGTGTTGGGTGCGGCGCCCCCGTCAAGAGAGCCGCCGGCCATGCCGGTCTCTTCCAAAATGTGAATATGGCTGGCGGGCACTTTGCCATCGCGAATCGCAAAGGCGGCCACAGCCATACCCGCGATGCCGCCACCAACGATCCACAGCTGCGCTGTCTGTGGGTTGGCAGGGGATGGGTAGGTAGTGTGTTTTTTCATATGCTTGTGACGTCCCTTGGGTAGTTGGACATCCGCGAAGCGCATGGGGCTTCAAAGCATTCGTCCGCCTAGCTTGCGGATATTGCTCTGTGGCTACGCTGTCAGCGGCTGCCAAGGCCGCCCGCTTGCGAAAGGCAAAACGCTGGCGACACAGGGTTTATACGCCCACGACGCGCCGCCCTGATGACTGCACAGCTCCCAAAAAACAAGTTCCCGACACAGATCAAGACAAACGCGCAAGCGCAAAAAAAAAGGCCCCAGCGGCGAAGCGGGGGCCTGAAGTCACTCGCACTGACAAATCGTCGGGCGCCCGGTTGCGAGGCTTCCCGCTTTCGTGCCGCAGTCGATACCGGCCCGGCACCTGAAAAATTTCCGACCGCAGGCCGTCAGACCTCTAGCCACTCCTTGCGGGTGTAGTTGTCCGCCCGCAAACTGTCGGGCGTGCCCTGGAACACGATGGATCCATGGCCCATGACCAGTGCACGATCGGAGATCGTCATCGCAATGGTGAGCTTTTGCTCGATGAGCAGCACGGAGATGCCTCGGGCCTTGAGCGTCTGCAGGTACTGGCCGACCAGTTCCACAATTTTCGGCGCCAAGCCCTCCGTGGGCTCGTCAATGATGATGAGGTCCGGATCACCCATGAGGGTGCGGCACAGGGTCAGCATTTGCTGCTCGCCGCCCGACATCACCCCCGCCTCGGTGTGCTGGCGCTCCTTGAGGCGCGGAAACATCTCGTACATGTCGTCAAACGACCAGCGGCTGCCTTTGCCACTGCCCTTTTGTCCCAACAACAGGTTCTGGTGCACGGTGAGGTTGGGAAACACGTCGCGGCTCTCGGGCACATAGCCCAGACCCAGGTGGGCAATCTCGTAGGCCTTTTTACCGTTGAGATCCTGCCCCTTCCATTGGAGGGTGCCCTCCCAGTCCACCAGCCCCATGATCGCCTTTGCCGTGGTGGAACGACCCGAGCCATTGCGCCCCAGCAGGGCCACGATCTCGCCGGGTTGCACTTCAAAGCTGACGCCGTGCAGCACATGGCTTTTGCCGTAGTAGGCGTGAAGGTTGTCGATTTTCAGCATAGTCAGTGTCCCGCTCCCTGCGCATCTGCCACGGCCGACCCCAGGTAGGCCTCTTGCACACGCTGGTTGGCGCGCACCTTTTCGGGGGTATCGAAGGCAATGACCTCGCCGTACACCACCACGGCAATCTTGTCGGCCAGGCCAAACACCACGCCCATGTCATGCTCCACCGTCAGCAAGGTGCGGCCTACGGTCACCTCCTTGATGAGGCGAATGAACCGCGTGGTTTCGCTCTTGCTCATGCCGGCAGTAGGCTCGTCCAGCAAGATCACGTTGGCACCGCCTGCGATGGTGATGCCAATCTCCAGCGCACGCTGCTCGGCATAGGTCAGGTTCATCGCCAGCGTGTCGCGCTTCTTGTCGAGCTTGATCATCTCCATCAGCTCTTTGGCGCGCTCATTGGCGTCGTCAAGGTTGGAGAGAAAACGCAAGAAGGTGTACTTGTAGCCCATGCTCCACAGCACGCCGCAGCGCAGGTTTTCAAACACCGACAGCTTGGGAAAGATGTTGGTGATCTGAAAACTGCGCGACAGGCCCCTGCGGTTGATCTCGTACGGGGCCAAGCCGTTGATGCGCTGGCCGTTCAGGATCACGTCGCCACTGGTGGGAGCAAAGCGCCCGCTGATCAGGTTGAACAGCGTGGACTTGCCTGCACCGTTGGGGCCAATGATGGCGATACGCTCGCCCGGGGCCACTGCCAGGTTGGCGCCGCGGATGATTTCGGTCTTGCCAAAGCTCTTGCGCAGGTCGCGCAGCTCCAGCGCGTAGGTTGCGTTGTCAGCCGCCATGGTTACAGAGCCTCCCCGCGCTTGATTTCATGTTCTATCTCTTCCTGTATGGAGCTCCACTGCTTGGCAAATTGCCGTCGGCACAACTCAAAAAGGCCGCCTCCCGTCAGCAATACAAAACCCGCACCGAACCAGCTGGTCAGGCCCTTGGCATTGATGGTCGCCCCCAGAAAGCTCATGTCTGGGCCCAGCGCCGCATTGAGTTGCAAGTGGTAGGTCATCTCCACCATGCAAGCCGCCCCCATTACCGCCACCAGGCCGGTGCCAGCCAAGGCCAGATACGAAGACCACAGCGGGCGAAGCTTGCCGTACTTGGCCAGGCGCAGGTTCATCATGATCAGGCTGGCAATGCCGCCAGGCGCATACATCACCATGAACAGGAACACCAGACCCAGGTACAGCAGCCAGGCCTTGGACAGCTCGGACAGCAGCACCGATGCCAACACCAACAGCACCGCGCCGATGATGGGCCCGAAGAAGAACGTGGCCCCGCCCAGGAAGGTGAACAGTAGATAGCCGCCCGAGCGAATCACGTTCAGGCTGTCTGCGCCGGTGATGATTTCAAAGTTGATGGTGGCCAGACCGCCGCCAATGCCCGCGAAGAAGCCCGCAATGATGAATGCAAAATAACGCACGCGCTGGGTGTTGTAGCCGATGAACTCCACCCGCTCGGGGTTGTCGCGTACCGCGTTCAAAATGCGGCCCAAAGGCGTGCCGGTAAAGGCAAACATGGCTGCCGTGCACACAAAACAGTAAGCCGCGATGAGGTAGTACACCTGAATGGCCGGGCCAAACGTGATGCCGAAGAATGGCTTTCCGTAGACACGATCGGTGGTGATACCCCCTTCACCGCCGAAGAATTCCGGGAACATCAGCGCCATGGATGCCACCAGCTCCCCCACGCCCAGCGTGATCATGGCAAACGTGGTGCCCGACTTCTTGGTGGTGACGAAGCCCAGCAGGATCGCAAAGAACGCCCCCGCTACTCCCCCTACCAATGGAATCAGGACCAGTGGTACACCCGCCGCGCCTTTGGTTGCCATGTTCATGGCATGGATCGCAATGAACGAGCCCAGACCGGTGTACACCGCGTGCCCGAAGCTGAGCATGCCGCCCTGCCCGAGCAACATGTTGTAAGACAGGCAGATGATGATGAGGTAGCCTATTTGCGAGAGCATGGTCAACGCCAGACTGCTGCGAAACAGCTGGGGTGCCACGATAAGCGCAACGGCAAACAGGAACCAGATCACGAACCGCCCTACGTTCCAGGGTTTGAACCGGTAATACGACGCGGGGCCAGTGGCCGTGGATGGTGTGGTGGATGCATTCATGGGGTCAGTCCTCCCGGGTACCCAGCAGGCCCTTAGGGCGGAAGATCAGGATCAGAACCAGGAACAGGTACGGCAGGATGGGCGCGACCTGCGAAATGGTGAGCTTGAGCACCGGATAGCCGAAGGTTTGCTCGGTGACGGCCACGCCCACCATCTTGAATACATGGATCAACGAGTAGTCGAGTGCCACGGCGAACGTCTGCACGATGCCGATGAGCAGCGACGCCAAAAAGGCACCGGCCAATGAGCCCATCCCTCCCACAACCACCACCACGAAAATGATGGAGCCCACCGAGGCAGCCATGGCCGGTTCGGTCACGTAGGTGTTGCCGCCGATCACGCCGGCGAGGCCGGCCAGCGCAGCGCCCCCGCCAAACACCAGCATGAACACACGCGGAACGTTGTGGCCCAGGGCTTCCACCATCTCGGGGTACTTCAGTGCCGCCTGGATGACCAAGCCAATACGGGTGCGTGTGAGAAGAAGCCATACCGACAGCAGCATGAGCAAAGCCACCAGCATCACGAAGGAACGCGACTTGGGAAACTGCGTGCCGTACAAGGTGAACAGCGGCCCCTGCAGTTGCTCCGGCAAGCCATAAGGCACGGTGGAGCGTCCCCATACCAACTGCACCACTTCCAAGATCAGGTACGAGAGACCAAAGGTGACCAGCAGTTCTGGCACATGGCCAAACTTATGAACCCGCCGCAGGCAATAGCGCTCAAACGCCGCGCCCAGCGCAAACACCACGAGGGGCGCCAGCACCAGTGCAGGCCAAAAGCCCACCACGCCCGAGATGGTGTAGGCAAAGTAAGCACCCAGCATGTAGAAACTGGTGTGCGCGAAATTGAGCACTCCCATCATGCTGAAGATCAGTGTCAGGCCCGAGCTCAGCATGAACAGCAGCAGCCCGTAGCTCACACCGTTGAGCAAAGAGATCACGAAAAACTCAAGATTCATGGGAATTTTTCAATGCTGGGTAAAAAAAAGGCCCGAATATGTCGGGCCTCGAAGCTGCGCCACCCAACTCAGGGGCGCTTCATCTGGCACGAGGTGGGCGTGCTGGCCACATAGGGCTCGTAGTACTTCACTGGCACGAAGGTGTGACCGGTGTTTTCAGAGTCGATGGGGTACTTGCCGCCCGCCTTCTCCCATTTCGAGATGAACAGGCCCTGCTGCAGTTGGTGATCGCTCTTGCGCATCTCTACTTCGCCATTGAAGCTCTTGAACTTCATGCCTTCGAATACAGCGGCCACCTTGACGGGGTCGGTCGATTTCGCCTTCACAAAACCTTCGGACAGCATGGTGAAAGCGTGGTACACGGCACCGGTGTACATGTCGTCGTTGAACTTCTTCTTGTAGTCCACCACGATCTGGTTCAGCGGCCCAGGCAGGTTCATATGGGCGTAGGCCACCATGTAGACGCGGCCTGCGGCAGCTGCGCCCATGGCCGTAGGGCTGCCCGTGACGGAGCCATAGTAGGTGTAGAAGTTGACATTGTTCAGACCCGCGTCATTGGCGGCCTTGATGAGCAGCGCCAAGTCGGAGCCCCAGTTGCCAGTGATCACACTGTCAGCACCCGATTGCTTGATCTTTGCGATGTAGGGTGAGAAGTCGCGCACCTGCGCCAATGGGTGCAGGTCGTCGCCCACAAACTGCACGTCAGGCCGCTTGCGGGCCATCATTTCCTTGGCGAACTTGGACACCTGCTGGCCGTGCGAGTAGTTCTGATTGATCAGATAGACCTTTTTGACCTCAGGAAGGTCTTTCATGTAGGTCGTGAGCGCTTCCATTTTCATGGAGGTGTCTGCATCCAGGCGGAAGTGCCAGTAGCTGCACTTGCTATTGGTCAGGTCAGGGTCCACCGCGGCGTAGTTGAGGAACAGGACTTCCTTGCCGGGATTGCGGGCATTGTGCTTTTCCAACGCGTCCATGATGGCCAGGGCGGGACCGGAGCCGTTGCCTTGCACGACGTACCGAGCCCCCTGGTCCATGGCGGAGCGCAATGCGCTGGTGGTTTCTTGCGGGCTGAGCTTGTTGTCGATGCCGATGATTTCAAACTTGACGCCTGCGGGGTTCTTTTTGTTGAACTCTTCTGCCAGGAACTGGAAGCTCTTGAGCTGGTTCGTCCCCACTGCTGCCATCAAGCCCGAGAGGGGGTCAAGCCACGCGATTTTGACAGTCTCGCCTTGTTGGGCAAATACTGCGCCAGCGCTCACCAGAAGGACGGAAGCCGCTACGGTCTTGATAGCAAATTTCATGGTTTTGTCTCCTTGTAAATCGACACAACGCAGAGTACCGCTTTGCAATCCCTGATCGCTCAGGGATTGCCCCTAGCAGCTATCGCGCACGCGACTGAGCCACGAGACAGACCATGCAACAGGCCTCTCAGAGGCCCGGCAGCCGATAGTCTTTGAGCTGGTCCCGCAACTTGGTCTTGAGCATCTTGCCTGTCGCCCCGATCGGAATGGCGTCCACAAAAACCACGTCATCCGGGATCTGCCACTTGGCCGTCTTTCCCTCGTAGAAGGCCAGCAACTCTTCCTTGCTCACGTCGGTGCCAGGGCGCTTGACGACCGCGACGATGGGCCGCTCGTCCCACTTGGGGTGGGGCATGCCGACGCAGGCTGCCATCTGGATGGCCGGGTGGGCCATGGCAATGTTCTCAATATCGATGGAGCTGATCCATTCGCCGCCAGACTTGATCACGTCTTTGCTGCGGTCTGTGATCTGCATGAAGCCATCCGCGTCGATCGTGGCAACGTCGCCCGTGGGGAACCAGCCCCGCCCGCGTGCGTCTTTGACGAGCGGGTTGCCCCCTTCGCCCTTGAAGTAACTGTCAACGATCCATGGGCCCTTGACCAGCAGGTCGCCGTAGGTCTTGCCATCCCAGGGCAACTCTTCGCCATCGCCGCCCACGATCTTCATGTCCACGCCATAGATCGCGCGACCCTGCTTCTGCACGATTTTCATCTGCTCATCCTTGGGCAGAGAAAGGTGTTTGTTCTTCAAAGTGCACAGTGTCCCCAGCGGGCTCATCTCGGTCATGCCCCAGGCGTGCAGCACCGTAACGTCATAGCCATCCTGGAAGGCCGTGATCATGGCCGGCGGGCACGCAGAACCGCCGATCACCGTGCGTTTGAGCGATGAGAACTTGAGCCCTGCGGGCTTCATGTGTGCGAGCAGCATTTGCCACACCGTAGGCACGCCGGCTGCATAGGTCACCTGCTCGGCCTCGATCAGTCCATACACCGACTTGCCGTCCAGCGCGGGCCCCGGGAACACCAGCTTGCAGCCCGTGAGCGCAGCCGAGTAGGGGATTCCCCAGGCATTGACATGGAACATGGGCACCACGGGCAGGACCGCATCGCGGGCCGACAGACACATCACATCAGGCAGCGCCGCCGCGTAGGCGTGCAGCGTGGTGGAGCGGTGGCTGTACAAAGCGGCTTTGGGGTTGCCCGTCGTGCCGCTGGTGTAGCACATGCTCGATGCGGAGTTTTCGTCAAACTCGGGCCACGCGTAATCAGCAGTCTGCGCGCCGATCCAGGCTTCGTAGCTCACCAGCCCCGGCACTCCCGTGTCCGCGGGCAGCCTGTCCGCATCACACAGTGCCACCCACAACTTCACGCTAGGGCACCTTGCATGCACGGCCTGCACCAGGGGCAGGAACGTCATGTCGAAACACAGCACCTGGTCCTCGGCATGGTTGACGATCCAGGCAATCTGGTCGGGATGCAAACGTGGATTGATGGTGTGCAGTACCCTGCCCGAGCCGCTCACGCCGAAGTACATCTCCATGTGGCGGTAGCCGTTCCAGGCCAGCGTGGCTACGCGATCGCTGAACTGGAGTTGCTGGGCATCCAGCGCATTGGCCAGGCGGCGGGCACGAGCGCCCAGGTCGCGGTAGGTGTAACGGTGAATATCGCCTTCAACCCGGCGCGAGACGATTTCTGCGTCACCATGGTGGCGTTCAGCAAACTCGATCAGCGACGAAATGAGCAGCGGTTGACTTTGCATCAAACCCAGCATGTTGGCTCCTAGGATGTTGTTGTGGACAAAGCGGCCATCGTACTGCGCGCCGCTCATCGGTTGTGTCGCAAAAGGCTCGTGAAATCCCTTGCTTCGCCCCCCAAAACCGCGCCGCCCGCAAGGCCCCTGGGGATTCAGGAATTTGCACGCTGCGAGACAATGGACCATGACCAGCACCACCTCGAATGCGCCCGGCCAACCCCTGGGCTTTCAATGGCAGCCCGGGTTCTCTGCCCTGGGCGGTGACTTCTATACCGAGTTGCGCCCCACCCCGCTCCCGTCGCCGCACTGGATCGGCACCAGCGACGACGTAGCCCAACTGCTGGGGCTCGCGCAGGGCTGGTCGCACGCTGACGATGCTTTGCAGGCGTTCACGGGCAACCAGGTACTGCAGGGCTCAACGCCGCTGGCCACCGTGTACAGCGGTCACCAGTTCGGCGTGTGGGCGGGGCAGTTGGGAGATGGCCGCGCCATCTTGCTGGGGGAAACCTCCGGGGGTTTCGAAATACAGCTCAAGGGAGCGGGCCGCACGCCCTATTCCCGGATGGGCGACGGACGCGCCGTGCTGCGCTCCAGCATCCGCGAGTTTCTGTGCAGCGAAGCCATGCATGGGCTTGGCATACCCACATCCCGTGCCTTGTGCATCAGCGGGTCTCCAGCACCGGTGCGCCGTGAGGAAATAGAAACCGCTGCCGTGGTAACGCGGGTAGCGCCCAGCTTTGTGCGTTTCGGCCACTTTGAGCATTTCGCCGCCAGCGGCCAAGAAGCGCAGTTGCGAGCGCTGGCAGACTATGTGATCGACCGCTACTACCCAGAGTGCCGTAACAGCGCCGCAAGCAGGTTCGGCGGCAACGCCTATGCCGCGTTGCTCAACAGCGTGAGCGAGCGCACCGCCCACCTCATGGCCCAGTGGCAGGCCGTGGGGTTTTGCCATGGTGTGATGAATACCGACAACATGAGCATCCTGGGCCTGACACTGGATTACGGTCCGTTCCAGTTCCTGGATGCGTTCGCGCCGGGCCACATCTGCAACCACAGCGACACCCAGGGTCGTTACGCATACAACCGCCAGCCCAACGTCGCATACTGGAACCTGTTCTGCTTGGCGCAGGCCTTGCTTCCACTGATCAACGACCAACCTACCGTGCTGGCCGCGCTGGAGTCTTACAAAGCCGTTTTCCCCACGGCATTCATGCAGGAAATGCGCAAGAAGCTGGGGTTGACGCAGGAACGCGCAGGGGACGAAGCCCTGACAGACAGCCTGCTGCAGTTGCTGGCCCGCAATGCGGTGGACTACACGATCTTCTGGCGGCGCCTCTCGCATGCCGTGCGGCAGGGGCAGTTTGATCCGGTACGCGACCTGTTCGCCGACCGGGCCGCCTGGGATGCTTGGCTGCTATCATATTTAGAGCTTCTGGCGCTTGAAGACAGGGCGCTAGCAGGCAATTTGATGCTTGGCACGAACCCCAAATTTGTCTTGCGCAATCATTTGGGCGAACAGGTCATACGCGCGGCCAAAGCCGGCGACCTTGCACCGCTGCAGACACTTCAGCGCTTGCTGGAGCGCCCCTTTGAGGAGCACCCCGGCCACGAGGCTTATGCCGACTTTCCGCCCGAATGGGCTTCATCTATTTCCATCAGCTGCTCATCATGAACTTTCCGATCCAGAAGTCAGAAGCCGACTGGCAAGAGATTCTTCGCAACAAGGGCGCCGAGCCGGCGGCTCTGCAGGTTACCCGCCACGCTGCTACAGAGCGCCCTTTCACCGGCAAGTACGAGGCGCACTGGGCCGATGGCAGCTACCACTGCATCTGCTGCGGCGCCAAGCTGTTTGATTCGGTAACCAAGTTTGACGCTGGCTGCGGCTGGCCCAGCTTCGCTGAAGCCACCCCAGGGGCCATCCACGAAGTGGTGGACCGCAGCCACGGCATGGTGCGAACCGAGACGGTATGTGCACAATGCGGGGCTCACTTGGGCCATGTCTTTGAAGACGGCCCCGCACCCTCAGGGCTGCGTTATTGCATGAACTCCGCCTCACTGGATTTTGAACCCGGCGCTTCCTGAAAAGCAGCCCCGTAGCTGGCCCCCGCTCTCCATGAAAATACTGATCGATTTCTTTCCCATCCTGCTTTTTTTCGGCGCCTATAAAGTGTTCAACATCTACATCGCCACGGCCGTGTTGATGGCGGCCACGGTGCTGCAAATGGGACTGATCTACGCCATCGACCGCAAATTGCAGACCATGCACAAGATCACCCTCGTGCTGATCCTGCTGTTTGGCACGCTCACCCTGGTCTTGCAGGATGATCGCTTCATCAAGTGGAAGCCCACGGTGCTCTACGGCGCCATGGCCCTGGCCTTGGCCATTGCAGTGTGGGGAATGAAGAAGAACATCCTGCAGATGCTGCTGGGCAGCCAACTCACCCTGCCCGGCAACGTGTGGATGCGACTGAACCAAGCGTGGATTGGTTACTGCGCCTTCATGTCCGTCGTGAACGCGTACGTGGTGATGAACTTCAGCACGGAGTTCTGGGTCGACTTCAAGCTGTGGGGCTATGCCTTCCCGCTGGTGTTTCTGGTGGGACAAGGCCTGTACATTGCGCCCCACATCAAGGGCGACGAGCCTGCCCGCTGAGCCCCAACACTACATGAGTCAATATGCCTTCTATCGCTGAACAAATGCACCTGCGGCTGTCGCAGAGCCTGCCCACCACATCGCTGCAGGTGATTGATGAAAGCGCGGCCCACGCCGGCCATGCGGGCTCCAATGGCACCGACTTTGGCACCCATTTTCGGGTGCAGATAGCGTCACCTTTGTTTACAGGCAAGTCACGGGTTGCCCAGCATCGCCTTGTGTATGATGCACTGCAGGAATTTATTGACCGGGGTGTTCACGCACTCGCCATTGAAATTCTCTGAGTCGGTCTGCAGTTTTTGGTGATGACCGGCACTCAGCCGCAAACAACTTCTCATTTTTTGGATTTCGCATGAAGAAACAGCTCCTGTCCGGCCTCGTGGCCGCTGCCGTGCTGGGCACGATGGCCCTGCCCGCTTCCGCTCAGAACATTGCCATCGTCAACGGCAAGGCCGTTCCCAAAGAGCGTGCCGAGGTGCTGCGCCAGCAAGTGGAACGTTCCGGCCGTCCCATGACGCCTGACGTCGAAGGCCAGATCAAGGAAGAAGTGATTGCTCGCGAGATCTTCCTGCAAGAAGCTCAAAAACGTGGACTGGAAGGCTCTTCCGACTTCAAGGTGCAGATGGAATTGGCTCGCCAGACCATTCTCATCCGCGAGTTGTTTGCTGACTACCAGAAGAGCAACCCCGTTACCGACGCTGAAATCCAGGCCGAATACGACAAGTTCGCGGCCGCCAACAGCGGCAAGGAATACAAGGCCAGCCACATCCTGGTGGAAAAAGAAGCCGACGCCAAGGCAATCATTGCTTCTCTTAAAAAGGGCGCCAAGTTTGAAGACCTGGCCAAGAAGCAATCCAAGGATCCCGGCTCTGCAGCCAAGGGTGGCGATCTGGATTGGGCCAATCCTTCCAGCTACGTCAATGAATTTACCGAAGCCTTGCTGAAGCTTGAAAAGGGCAAGACCACCGAGACTCCTGTGAAGAGCCAGTTTGGTTGGCACATCATTCGCTTGGTGGATGTGCGCCAAGCAGAGCTGCCCAAGTTGGAAGATGTGAAACCCCAGGTCGCTCAGCAACTGCAACAGCAAAAGCTGGTGAAGTTCCAGGAAGACCTGCGCGCCAAGGCAAAGGTGGAGTGATTTTCAAGCGCTCAGATTGAGCGCTTTGTCCCCAAAAAACGCGGCCATGGCCGCGTTTTTCTTTTTTACTGTTCCCCCTTGGAGCTCGCCGTACGTCGGGTCAAGACGTAATGGGAGGAAGTCGACACGACGCAGGGCTGGCCAGCAATGACCACACATTGTCTTATGCACTTTGGCCAAGTCGCCCGACAATTCACTGCCTTCCAGTCTGGCTCAACGCCCCGCAATCCAAAACCACGCCATCAAAGCGCCGATCAAAATGGGCTGGTGCAGCATGTAGTAGCTCAAACTCCAGCGCCCCAGCATCGACAGCCCCTTCCAAATTCCCGTCAACGGTCGCCGCATCCATCGCAACTGCCGCGCAAGCAACCACTGGCCGCACGCCATGCCCCACCACATCACGCCCAGCCAAGGAAACACTGGTACGTAGTCCTGGGTGAACGGCTTGCGGCTGACCAAGCCTAGCCAATTCAAGGCCCTGGAATTGAACCATGAAGCCAGTTCCTCCATCCCGTGGCCAAGCACGTACCCAGCCACGAGGGGCAAACTGACGGCAACGGCTCCGGCAAGCCACAACCAGCTCCCCCACCGAGCAGTCAAGCGAACGACCACCAGCATCACTGCCATACCGTGCAGTACTCCAAAATGGATGAAGCTGCTGGAGAACATGGCGTACGACCCCGCGCTCACCAGCGCGGCACAGCCTGCGATTTGCCACCAGCGCCGCCAAAAGCGGGCCCAGCTCTGGCCTTGACTCACAGAAATGGCCTGTGAAAAACCAGCGCAAAACAAAAACAGGCTGACAATAACGGTGCGCTGCACGGTCCAGAAGGCGTCTGTTCGGAAGTTCTGTGGCCAGAGTCCGAAATGGGCGAGGTCAAAGCAAAAGTGAAAGACCGTCATCCAGACCATGGCCGCACCGCGCAATGCGTCCACCACGGCGTAGCGGGGTGGTTGAGAGGGGGAATCCAGCGGGGGATTAAAAGCCATACAGCAAAGCAAGAACAAGCGGCCCGAGCCAGGAGTGGCGGCTGCGTTACATACCGGTCTATTTCAGGCAGCGTGCACCGGAATTCGACGGTACCACGACGGAATTGCCCATTTGGCCACAACAAGCACCGAGGTGCAGCAGAGCGGTATGCAACGCCACAGAAACACTGGCCAGGTGGACAGCCACAAGAATCAAAAAGCGCTGCAAAGCAAAAAGGCCCTGCAACTGTGTTGCAGGGCCTTGAACAATGGTCGGAGCGGCGGGATTCGAACTCGCGACCCTCTGCTCCCAAAGCAGATGCGCTACCAGGCTGCGCTACGCTCCGACAGCTCGTATTCTAATCTGATTTTTTTCAGATTCTGGCCAAATGGGCAAATTTTTGAAATATTTCAAAACCTGCACATCTACGAGATGCCAGCCCAGGCGGCTCAGGCGAACCACTCTGGAAGAGTCAAAAATTATAGCGTGAAAGTATCTTCTCGCAGACCGAAAACAATCAACGGTTGCCGCCAGAAGGGCCCGGACCCCGGCCAGCCAGATGCCGGAATGTAATGCGCCCCTTGCTGAGGTCATAGGGGGACATTTCCAGAGAAACCTTGTCACCCGCCAAGATGCGGATGTGGTGCTTGCGCATCTTGCCGCCTGTGTAAGCAATCAGTTGGTGCCCATTGTCCAGGGTGACGCGAAAGCGCGAGTCTGGCAAAACTTCGGTTACGGAGCCTTGCATTTCAATGAGTTCTTCTTTGGCCATGTGTTTCTATCTATTGATCTCAAAAACAATTTTGTAGTTGCGCCCGACATCCAAGGGTGTGCGCTACGCAGTTCCTTGTGCAAATCGTCAACAAGGAAACTCTGAGCACGGTGCTTTGCAGGCGGGGGAGTCGCTGCACCCGGGGCGCAGATCAGAAAGAAAAGAGGCCTGGATGAGACGGCTTCGATGAACAGGCGGTGCGCTGTGCATGAGCCTCCTTATTGTACCGCGCTGCAGCTTCTTTGCCTACGCGTCGCAAAGCTTGACATGCGACGCAACAGCTAGCGGAGCATTGCACTCAATTCACGCACGACACGCGGGCGTCGCGACCGGAGAAACCCTCCTGTCTACATGCACCTTCAAGGATCCTGCCGCGAACGCACGACAACACGGAGGCCGAGAAATCACAGGCTTAGAATGCCTTGGACCACCAGCCATGAAGGAAGCGCCCTTGTCTGACCGCCTTGCAGTCCTGCCCCAGTACCTCCTGCCCAAACAGGCTTTGACCTCCACAGCGGGCCGCTTCGCACGGGCACGGGCCGGACGATGGACTTCTGCCGCTATCGCGCGCTTCATTGCCCGGTACAACGTGAACATGGCCGAAGCGGAAAACCCGGACCCGGCCGCGTACTCCACCTTCAACGATTTCTTCACCCGCGCTCTAAAGCCTGGCGCTCGGCCTTTGGCCGATGCTGCATGGATTTGCCCAGTCGACGGAGCCATCAGCCAGTTTGGTCCTGTTGAGCGAGACCAAGTCTTGCAAGCCAAAGGCCACTCCTACACCACCACGGCCCTGGTGGGCGGCGATGCAGCGCGTGCCGCAGTGTTTGACGATGGCTATTTCGCCACGCTCTACCTCAGTCCGCGGGACTATCACCGCATTCACATGCCTTGCGCTGGAGAGCTCACACACATGGTGCATGCGCCGGGTGATCTTTTCTCGGTCAACCCCACAACCGCGCGCGGCGTCCCAGGGCTGTTTGCCCGAAACGAGAGGGTGGTGTGCTTCTTCGACTCCCAGTTCGGGCCGTTTGTCATGGTGCTGGTCGGCGCCACGATTGTCGGAAGCATGGCAACGGTATGGCATGGCTTGGTGAATCCGCCACGCACAGGGCAACTACGCAAATGGGACTACGCTGCGGGGCAAGTGAGCCTGCAGCAAGGTGAGGAAATGGGGCGGTTCCTGCTCGGATCGACAGTGGTGATGCTGTTTCCCAAGGGGCCTATGCGATTCAACCCCGAATGGGCACCTGCGCGCGCCGTGCGACTGGGGGAAGCGATGGCCGAACGCAGCTGAGGCAGCTGAGCAACTTCGCGTCGGGATGCAAACCCGAGCCTCACGAAAACCCGTGATGAGAGTTCGGTACCCCCTCCGTACTGCCTATTTCTCGGGCCTGCGGGTCAGATGAAAAGCCGTGGGCGTGAGCGTGAGCGACTCGGGGTGAACGGGGTTTTCATGCCCCTCCAAGTACACCATCATGGCGTATCTCCGCACCACGACATGGCTCACGGTTTCGTGGCGTGAACCCAGCAGGACCGAGGCGCCGGGACTGAACAGGGGCATGTAGTAATAGGCCGCATCGTGCATAAGGTGCGGCTCCTTCCGCAGGGGTGGTGCAACCACCCGGGCCTTCCAACGCAGAAGGCCACGTAGCAATGGTAGCACTGCGCTTCCGAACACGCGAGCACTGATCAATTAGGCCTGCTGCGCCAAGTCCTCGACGCAAACAGCCCATCTGGCTTCCTGAATTGGTGCCGTCCGTTTTACAACCCCTGCTTGTGGTTTGAGCGGGTGCTCCTCGCTTGGGCGAACGCTACCGCAGCGGCGAGCATCTGCCTCAGGTGGGGCTGCACCTTTTCGGCTACTTCGGGAAGATAGTCAAAAGGCAGCACCTCCTGCATGTAACTGCACTGAGTCATCTCCAGCTGCACGGCATGCACGCCGTGGCCCGGTTGGCCATAGTGACGGGTGATGTAGCCGCCCTTGAAACGGCCATTGAGCACTGCGGAGTAGCCTTCCGCCGCCTCGGCAATTTGCAACAGTTCCTGCGCCAGCGCTGGGTCACAGCTTTCGCCGCTGGCCGTACCCAGATTCAGGTCAGGCAATTTGCCCTCAAAGAAGCGGGGCAGGACCGAGCGAATGGAATGAGCGTCCCACAACACCGCCACGCCGTGCACTGCGCGGAGGCGTTCGAGCTCAGTGCTCAGTTGCGCGTGGTAGGGCATCCAGACCGCTTCACGCCGTGCAGCAATCTCGGCGTCATCCGGCCGTTCGCCACCACCGTAGATGGGCGTGTCGTCAAAGGTATCGGTGGGGCACAGGCCCGTGACGCTCTGGCCAGGGTAGAGGCTCGCCCCATCAGGCGGACGGTTCAAGTCCACCACGTAGCGCGAATGGGTGGCCACCAGGATGGACGCGCCCATGCCCTTGGCAAAGGCGTACAGGCGTTCCATGTGCCAGTCGGTATCGGGCACTTGGCGGGCATCGGATGTGAAGCGGGCTGCCAGTTCTGGCGGCACATAGGTGCCTGCATGCGGCATGGAAACCAGCAGCGGCAGTGTTCCCTGATGAAACAGGAACGGCGGAGGTGCGGTGGTGGTCATGGTGTGATGTCGGAAGTACGGTTTCGGTTGTTCACTCAGACCCAATGATGGCCGCGCGCGCCGCCACAAAGGCGCTTGCAGCATCTTCGCGCAGCGCATGGCCGTCGTGTGTCACGCGACACTGGCCGCCCACCCACACGCGGGCGACGGCAGAAGTGCGGTGGCTCGCAAACACATGCGCCGACAGCATGGCCGGCGCGGTCAGGCCACGCAGCCCCAAATGCTGGGCATCAAGCTCTACCCAGTCTGCTCGCTGCCCCACGGCAATACCGGTCACGGCGCCGCGTTCGAGACGGCCGCACGCCTGGGCGCCGCCCTGCACCGCTTGCAGGGTCATGGCCGTGGCGACCTCAGGGTGGGCCGCGGTGGCCAGCACGTTGCGCTGGCGGCGGAACAGGCGCTGCCCATATTCGAGCATCAGCAGCTCTTCGGCAGCGTTCACGCAGGCTTGGCTGTCCGAACCCACGCCCCAGCGCCCGCCATGCTGCAACCACAGCGGCATGTCGAAGATGCCATCGCCCAGGTTGGCCTCGGTGGTGGGGCAGATGCCCGCCACAGCGCCCGTGCGCGCAGCACTGGCGTATTCACCAGGCGTCATATGGGTGGCGTGGACAAGGCACCAGCGCTCATTCACTGGCGCGTGGTCGAGCAACCACTGCACCGGGCGTTGGCCGCTCCAGGCAACGCAGTCATCCACCTCTTGCGTCTGCTCCGCAATGTGGATGTGAACGGGGGCCTGCGGGCTCAGTGCCGTCAGGCCCTGCACCGCGGCAGCCAGACTGTCGGGAGGTACAGCGCGCAGCGAATGCGGGGCCAAGCCCAAAACCCCGTCCTGCGCTTGCACCACGGGCGCCAGCTGCTCCAATAATGAGAGCATGCTGTCGGTACTGCGAATAAACCGCGCTTGGTCAGCCCGTGGGGGCTTGGCCCCGAAACCGCTGGTCTGGTACAGCACCGGCAATAGCGTGATGCCAATGCCTGCAGTTTGCGCGGCGCGCAGAAGGGCCAGCGACAGCGTGGCGTCATCGGCGTACGGACGACCATCGGTATCGTGGTGTACGTAATGGAATTCGCACACCGAGGTATAGCCCGCCTCCAGCATCTCGATGTAGAGCCAGGTGGCCACTGCCTCCAGCGATTCGGGAGTGATACGCCGGGCAAAGCGGTACATCAGGTTGCGCCAGCTCCAGAAGCTGTCTTGCGCTTCGGCACGGTATTCCGTGAGCCCGGCAAACGCACGCTGGAACGCGTGTGAGTGCAGGTTGGGCGTGCCGGGAATCAGCGGGCCGGCGGCGACCAGCGTGCCTGCGGGTGCAGCGCTGCCGGCAGCGACCTGCGTGAGGCGCCCTGCCCCATCCCACTGCAAAAGCACGTTGCGCGCCCAGCCGGTGGGCAGCAGTGCATCGGCGGCAAAAATGCTGTGCGGTGCATCAAGCGCCATGGGGTGTCTCCTGGTGGGCATGAATGCTGAGACCGTTGGCTGCCACGCGCCCCTGCCGCACGATGGTGCAGGCGGGCTTGTGGCCGTACCAGTAGGCCAGCTCGGCGGGCTCATGCAACGGCCAAAGCACAAAGTTGGCGGGCCGTCCAGATGCAATCAGGCCGTGGGTGTCCTGCAGCCCCAGCGCGCGGGCGGCGTGCGTGGTGATGCCGGCCATAGCCTCGGGCACCGTCAGGCGAAACAGCGTACACGCCATGTTGGCCATGAGCAGCAGGCTGAGCGCGGGGGATGTGCCGGGGTTGTGGTCGGTGGATACCGCCATGGGCACACCGGCCTCACGCAATGCAGCGATGGGCGGCAGGTGCGTATCGCGCAGCGTGTAGTAGGCGCCGGGCAGCAGCACGGCCACGGTGCCGGCCGCCTTCATGGCGGCGATGCCGTCCTGCGACAGGTGTTCCACGTGGTCGCACGACAGCGCGCCGTAACGCGCGGCCAGCGCGGCCCCGCCCATGTCCGAGAGTTGCTCGGCATGGAGCTTGACGGGGATGCCGAGCTTTTCCGCGGCCTGGAACACCTGCTCGGTCTCGACCAGCGTGAAGGCGATGCGCTCGCAGAACACGTCCACCGCATCGACCAGGCCTTCGGCTGCAAGCGCGGGCAGCATCTCATTGCAGACCAGGTCGGTGTAGTCGCCACTGCGGCCTGCGTACTCGGGCGGCAGGGCATGCGCGCCGAGGAAGGTGGTGCGCACCGTGACGCCAAAGGCTTCGCCCAGGCGGCGGGCCACGCGCAGCTGCTTGCGTTCATGTTCCAGTGCGAGGCCATAGCCGGACTTGATCTCGATGGCGCACACGCCTTCGGCCAGCAGAGCCTGCAACCGCGGCGCGGCCAGGGCGAAGAGTTCGTCGTCGGACGCCTCGCGCGTGGCTTTGACGGATGACACGATGCCGCCGCCTGCCTTGGCCACTTCTTCGTACGTGGCACCCGCCAGCCGCATGGCGAACTCGTTGGAGCGCTGGCCGCCGTAGACAAGATGAGTGTGGCAGTCGACTAGACCCGGCGTGGCGAGCGCGCCGTGCGCATCCCAGCGGTGCAGTGCTTGATATTCGACGGGCACCTGCGCCTCTGGCCCCACCCAGGCCATGCGGCCACCCTGCACCACCACGCAGGTGCATTGGCCGTCAGGTACTGGCACATCGGCCAGGGCGAGGCTCGGCACGGGTTTCAAGTTAATCCAAATGCCGTCGGCACTGGGTCCTGGCGGAATATCCGGCGGGGCCGGCTGCTGCACTTTGTCTACCGAATGGCTCATGGCTTCTAAACGCTATAAAAATAATAGTTACTAGCGCTTATGAATCAAGCGCTGGCGGCCAATTCTGCTTAAAACTCCGGAGCCGCTCCAGCGCGATCCAGACCAGTGCGGGGCCGTGAGCCGACTCATCTGCGCTGGCCCCCGCTGCCAAACGGCCGGCGGCGTGCGCAGGCTCCAGGCGTCCTTGCAAGGGCTCTCCTTCACTCGACCACCAAAAACCCTGCCCGGCTTGCAGCATCCGGGGTTGCTCGCCCTGCTCGCCCGGGTCCGCCCAACACCATTCGCCTCGCAACGCCATGCAAAAGCCCGCCTCCACGCCAGTTGGCGACTGCGCACCACCCACCACCTGCAATGCGCCGTGCCACACACCCCGACGCAGCATCAGGTTGAAGTCCTTGGACGTTCCGCCCAGCATCGCGCCGTCCACGGCGTCGTCACCAGTGAACGCAAAAGGCTGCCATGGCTGGTCGAGTGCGTGCTCCCAGCTGTCACCACGCAAGTGCAGGCCGTTACCAGCCAGCAGCATGATCTGGCGGTCAATGCCCGGGAAGACCGAGAAGGGCCCGGGCCGGTCGACCGTGGCGAGGCTGACACGCCATTCGAAGCTGTTCATGTCCGCGCCGGGCGGCCAGCAGGCCAGCTCTTGCGTGCTGCCGCCGCCGTTCTTCCACGGGGTGCTGGGGGTGGTTGCCAGGTCAAAGAAGTTCATGGGCACGATTGTGGTGGCGGTTGCCGGTGGGGCGCGGCTTCGACAAGCTCAGCCCGAACGGTTGTTTGGGACAACATGCAGGCCTGAGATCAAAACGCTACTTGATCATCGGCAGCTTCAGACCCTGCTTCTTCGCCGTTTCCACCGCCAGTTCATAACCCGCATCTGCATGGCGCATCACGCCGCTGCCGCAGTCGTTGACCAGCACACGCGCCAGGCGTTCGGCCGCCGCGTCGGTGCCGTCCGCCACGATGACCATGCCCGAGTGCTGCGAATAGCCCATGCCTACCCCGCCGCCATGGTGCAGGCTGACCCAGGTGGCGCCACCTGCGGTGTTGAGCAGCGCGTTGAGCAGCGGCCAGTCGCTCACGGCATCGGTGCCGTCCTTCATGGCTTCGGTCTCGCGGTTGGGGCTGGCCACGCTGCCGGTGTCCAGGTGGTCGCGGCCGATGACGATGGGGGCCTTGAGTTCGCCGTTCTTGACCATCTCGTTGAAGGCCAGGCCCGCGATGTGCCGCTCGCCCAGGCCCAGCCAGCAGATGCGCGCGGGCAGGCCCTGGAAGGCGATGCGCTCGCCCGCCATGTCCAGC
The DNA here is from genome assembly GCA_002377855.1 of Acidovorax delafieldii. GTDB lineage: Bacteria > Pseudomonadota > Gammaproteobacteria > Burkholderiales > Burkholderiaceae_C > Acidovorax > Acidovorax delafieldii_A. The sequence goes on from DFQQ01000008.1 coordinate 71,891, forward strand.
CAGCGGTGCACATGCTGGTTGTCGGGGAACAGCTCCTTGATCTTGGCGTCGGTCTTGCGGATGTCCTCCGGGTCGCCCGACAGGGCCACCCAGCGGAACGGACCCTTGCCCTCGCAAAACAGCGGGCGGATGTAGGCAGGCACAAAACCAGGGAAGTCGAACGCGTTCTTGACGCCTTCGTCGAACGCCACTTGCCGGATGTTGTTGCCATAGTCCACCACCGGGATGCCCATGGCCTGGAAGTCGAGCATGGCCTGCACGTGCACGCCGCAGGAGCGGGCCGCAGCCTTCTTGAGCACCTCGTGCTGCGTCACATCCTGCTGCGCGGCGCGCCATTGCGCCACCGTCCAGCCTGCGGGCAGGTAGCCGTTGACGAGGTCATGGGCCGAGGTCTGGTCGGTGACCAGGTCGGGCTTCAAACCGCCCGCCTTGGCGCGCTGGACGAGTTCAGGAAGCACCTCGGCCGCGTTGCCCAGCAGGGCGATGGAGATGGCCTCCCCGGCCGCCGTGTGCTGCCGGATGAGCTCGATGGCGTGGTCGATGTCACGCGCCTGCTTGTCCACATAGCGTGTGCGCAGGCGAAAGTCGATGCTGCTTTGCTGGCATTCGATGTTGAGCGACACCGCGCCCGCAAACGTGGCGGCCAGGGGCTGCGCGCCGCCCATGCCGCCCAGGCCTGCCGTCAGGATCCATTTGCCCGCGAGCGAGCCGCCGTAGTGCTGGCGCCCCGCCTCTGCAAAGGTCTCGTAGGTGCCTTGCACGATGCCTTGCGTACCGATGTAGATCCAGCTGCCCGCCGTCATCTGGCCGTACATGAACAGGCCCTTCTGGTCCAGCTCGCTGAAGTGCTCCCAGTTGGCCCACTTGGGCACGAGGTTGGAATTGGCCAGCAGCACGCGGGGTGCGTTGGTGTGGGTCTTGAACACGCCCACGGGCTTGCCGGACTGGATGAGCAGAGTTTCGTCGTCGTTCAGGTCCTTGAGCGAGGCAAGGATCTGGTCATAGCACTCCCAGTTGCGCGCCGCGCGGCCGATGCCGCCGTACACCACCAGGTCCTGTGGGCGCTCGGCCACTTCGGAGTCCAGGTTGTTCTGGATCATGCGGTAGGCCGCTTCGGTGAGCCAGCTCTTGCAGGTGAGCTGGTTGCCGCGCGGTGCGCGGATCACTCGGCTGGCGTCGTGGCGCGGGTCGGTGCTGGTGGTGGAGGAAGCTGCGGCAGCGATGATGGCGTCGTTGGCGTTCATGGTGGGCTCCTGGGTGAATGTGATGCAGGTTGATCGATGTGGATGCGAAAGCGGTCACCGCCCCCGTTCGCCCTGAGCTTGTCGAAGGGCTTGCACAGGGAGGGCCCTGGCTTCGACAGGCTCAGCCGGAACGGTGTGGGGGGTGGATCCGCGCATGGGATTCAGGCGAAGCTGGGCAGGCATTGCGTGAGCGCTGCGGGCCAGGCGGACTGCTGGGCCCAGTCGCGCATAGCTTCGATGTCGGTGGCGAGGTAGCGGTCTTGCTCGAGGTAGGCCACGCGTTGGCGGATCGCGGCGAACTGTTCTTCCACGAAGGGTGATGACTTCAAGGCGCGGTCGAATTCCATACCCTGTGCGGCGGCCATGGCTTCGATGCCCACCATCACCGCCGCATTGCGCACCATGTCGCCCAGGCGGCGTGCGCCGTACGTGGCCATGGAGACGTGGTCTTCCTGATTGGCCGATGTGGGCAGGCTCGTCACGCTGCTGGGGTTGGCCAGGCACTGGTTCTCCGCGGCCAGTGCGGCAGCCGTGACCTGGGCAATCATGAAGCCGGAATTGACGCCGCTGTCGCGCACCAGAAAAGCCGGCAGGCCCGAGAGGCCCGGGTCCAGCAGCAGCGCCAGGCGGCGCTCGGAGATGGCGCCGATTTCGGCGACGGCCAGGGCGATGATGTCCGCGACGAAAGCGATGGGCTCGGCGTGGAAGTTGCCGCCCGAAATGACGTCCCCATTGTCAAAAACGAGCGGGTTGTCCGAAGCCGCGTTGGCCTCGATGGTCAGCACACGCGCGGCGTGGTGCAGGTTGTCCAGGCAGGCGCCCATCACCTGAGGCACGCAGCGGATCGAATACGGGTCTTGCACGCGGCCGCAGTTCGGGTGCGAGGTGTCGATGGCGCTGCCGTCCAGCAACGCGCGCACGGCAGCCGCCACGGCAATCTGACCGGCCTGGCCGCGTGCCTCGTGGATGCGCGCATCAAACGGCTTGACCGAACCTTTAATGGCTTCGAGCGACAGGCAGCCTGCGACCAGTGCGGCCGCGAACACGCTCTCCGCACCAAACAGCCCGGCCAGCGCGAGCGAGGTGGACACCTGCGTGCCGTTGAGCAGCGCCAACCCTTCCTTGGGGCCCAGCACAAAGGGCTGCAGGCCGATGGAACGCATGGCCTCGGCGCCCGACACCACCGTACCGTCCACCTTGGCCTGCCCTTCCCCGATCAGCACGCAGGCCAGGTGCGCCAACGGCGCCAGGTCGCCCGACGCGCCCACCGAGCCCTTGGCTGGAATCACGGGCAGCACATTGGCATTGGCCATGGCCAGCAGCGCATCCACGATCTCGGGCCGGATGCCAGAGTGCCCGCGCGCCAGGCTGATGGCCTTGGTCGCCAGGATGAGGCGCACCACATCGTCCGCCAGCGCGTCGCCCGTGCCCACGCTGTGCGACAGCACCAGGTTGCGCTGCAACTCGGCCAGGCGTTCGTGGGCTATTTTTGTGCTGGCCAGCTTGCCGAAGCCGGTGTTGATGCCGTAGACCACCTGGTCTTCGTCCACGATGCGCTGCACGGTGGCGAGCGACGCCTGCATGAGCGCGCGCGCGGACGGGTCGAGCGACAGCTGCACAGGCGCGGCGTAAATGCTGCGCAGCGTGGCCAAGGACACGCTGCCAGGGTGCAGGGTGATGGAGGTCGAAGCGGTTGTTTTTGTCATTGCGGTCATCCTGTATATACAAGTAGGTACAAGCGAAAAATCAGTCAGTCAACGCTGGTCAGTCACTCAGCCCGTTCGCCCTGAGCTTGTCGAAGGGTTGCGGTGTTCGCGCCCTGGCTTCGACTGGCTCAGCCCGAACGGGTTGGGGGTGAGTCGGCTGGGAAGAAACATCGGCATCTCGTTCACCCTGCGACGGGATTGCCGTCGGCCCGAAAGCGGCTGCCCAGGCGGTAGCGGGTGGCGGGGTGCAGGCAGCGCACCACGGTGATGGGTACCCCGCGCGACCAGGTGCGGCGGGTGAGCAGCAGGCAAGGCTCCTGCGGAGACATCTCCAGCAGCGTGGCCTGCTCGGCGGTGGGCATGACGGCATCGACCACATGCTCGATCTGGTCAAACGGCACGTTGCGCACCAGGTATTCGGAGGGTTGCAGTTGCGTGAAGTCCTGCGCGACAAACTGGGGCACCTGGCGTGGGTTCACGTGGCGGTCTTCCAGTTGCACGGGCAGGCCGTCCTCGCGGTGGATGCACAGCGAGTGGAACACCGACTCGCCGGTGCGCAGGTCCAGCGCGGCCGCCACTTCCAGCGTGGCGGAGGTGCGTTCCACCGTCAGCACATCGCAGCGGTAGTCGTGCCCGCGCTGGCGGATCTCGCTCGCCAAGTTGGCAATCTGCAGCAGCGTGGATTGGGGCTTGTCTTCGGCCACGAAGCTGCCCACACCGGCCATGCGCACAATGCGGCCCTGCTCCACCAGCTCGCGCAGCGCGCGGTTCACCGTCATGCGCGAGATGCCGAACTGGGTGACCAGCTCGTTCTCGGACGGCAGGCGGTCGCCCGCGCGCCAGATGCCTTCCTGGATCTTGCGCGAGATGTGGTCCTTGACCTGCTCGTACAGCGCCATGGCCTGCGCGGGCGCAGCCGCTGAGGCCACGGCCTTGGCAGGCGTGGCGGTGCGCGGTGCAGCGGCGGTGGGGCGGCGGGATGAACGGGCGCTCATGGATGGATGCGGAGTTGTTGCGGGTTCAGATCAGTGCAGGTCCGCTGCCATGGATTCGGCGCGGATCTCTTCCGTCAGGCGCGCCTTGAGGTCCATGAACTCGGGGCTGGTCTTGATGGTGTAGTGACGTGGGTGCGGCAGGTCCACTGCCAGCTCGGTCTTGATGCGTCCGGGCCGGGCGCTGAATACGGCCACGCGGTTGGCCATGAAGATGGCTTCGTCGATGTCGTGGGTAACAAACAGCACGGTCTTGCGTTCGGCCTCCCAGATGCCCAGCAGCAGCTCTTGCATGAGCACGCGGGTCTGGTTGTCCAGCGCGCCGAAGGGCTCGTCCATCAACAAAATCTTGGGGTCGTTGGCCAGTGCACGCGCAATGGCGGTGCGCTGCTGCATGCCGCCCGACAGTTGCTTGGGAAAGTGCTGCTCGAAGCCGCGCAGGCCCACCTTGGCGATGAAGTACGCGGCGCGCTCTTTTTGCTGCGCTTCGGGCATGCCGCGCTCGCGCAGGCCAAAGCGGATGTTCTGCTCGATGGTGAGCCAGGGGAACAGCGTGTAGCTCTGGAACACCATGCCCCGGTCTGCGCCCGGGCCTTCCACTGGCACGCCGTCCAGCAGCACTCGGCCGCTGGTGGCGTGGTCCAGGCCCGCGACGATGCGCAGCAGCGTGGACTTGCCGCAGCCCGAGGGGCCGAGGATGGTGACGAAGTCGTTGTCACGCACTTCAAAATCAACCGGCAGCAACGCCTGCGTGCGCTGGCCGTTGCGGCCTTCGAACGTGCGTGAAACGGCTTGTATGGATACGCTGCTCATCGCACAAAACTCCAGGCAAAAAGGCGGTGGTTGAGCGCCTTGAAGGCGAAGTCGGACACGAGCCCGATGAGGCCGATGACGATGATGCCGAAGATGATTTGGCCGGTGTTGAGCAGCGACTGGCTGTCGGTGATCATGTGGCCGATGCCGCTGGACGACCCGATCAGCTCGGCCACGATCACATAGGTCCAGGCCCAGCCCAGCACCAGGCGCAGGGTCTCGGCGATCTCGGGCGCCGCGCCGGGGATCAGCACCCGCGTGACGATGCCCTTGTGGCCCGCGCCCAGCGTATAGGCGGCCTCCACCAGGTCGCGCCGCGCACCGCCCACGGTGACGGCCACCATCAGCGTGATCTGGAAGACCGAGCCGATGAAGATGACGAGGATTTTCTGCGCCTCGCCAATGCCCGCCCACAGGATCAGCAGTGGAATAAAAGCCGACGCAGGCAGGTAGCGGCAGAACGAGATGAAGGGCTCGAAGAACGCCTCGACCGCCTTGTACGCGCCCATCGCAATGCCCAGCGGCACGGCAATGATGGCGGCCAGGATGAAGCCGCCAACCACACGCCAGATGGTCATGCCGATGTCTTTGATGAAGCCGTATTCGGTGAACAGCAGCCAGCCTTCTTTCACCATCGTGACGGGGCTGGCTAAGAAGGTGGGCGACACGAAGCCGCCCAAAGTGAAGAACGCCCACACCGCCACAAACAAGGCGAAAAAGGCCAGCCCGAGCATCCAGCGGGATCGGCTGCTCACAGGCTCCAGCGGGGCCAGCGCACGCCGGCGCACGGGGGCCTTTGGCTCAGATACGGACAGGGGTTGCACGGCAGACATGGAGCGATCTTCTTCCGTCTATTTACTTGATGAAGCTGGCGTCGAAAGTGACGGCCAAGTCTTCAGGCGCCTTGCGGATGATGCCCGCCTCCAGCAGGATGGACGTGGCGTCTTTCATGAAGGTCTGCAGTTCGCCCGCAAAGAACTTCTGGTTGGCAGCCTTGTCCTGCCAGCGCAGGAAAGACGACGACTTGGCAAACTGCTCGCCCGTCTGCTTGACGGCGGCGCCCATGATCTCGTTGGACTTGGCCGGGTCGGCCTTGATCATGTCCAGCGCCTGGAAGTACGAGTTGGCCAATGCCTGTGCAGCCTTGCCATTGGCCTTGAGCCATGTCGGGTCGCAGCCCACAGTGTCCATCACCATCGGGTAGTCCAGCGTGGTGGCCAGAATTTTGCCGGCGGCAGGGTTGTCGCGCACGGTGGAAAGGTAGGGCTCGTAGGTCATGGCGGCGTCGTTCTGACCTGCGACAAAAGCCTGCGCGGCCGCCTGGGGCGACAGCGTGGTGGTCTTCACGTCCTTGAGGCTCATGCCGTTCTTGCTGAGCATCCAGGCCAGGCCAAAGTACGGAGCAGTGCCGGGGGCATCCACGCCAATGGTCTTGCCCTTCAGGTCCGCAAAGCCCTTGATGTCGCCACGCACCGCGATGCCGTCGGCGCCGTAGGACTTGTCCATCTGGAAGATCTGCACGATGGGCACGCCATTGGCATTCCAGGCCACATGCGTCTCGACGGTGGTGGCGGCGCACTGGATGGACTTGGAGGCCAGGGCCAAGTGGCGGTCCTTCTGCGGAATCATCTTGATCTCCACATCCAGGCCGTTCTTCTTGAAGATGCCCGCCTTGTCGGCCAGGGTGAGCGGCGCAAAGCCCGTCCAGCCGGACATGCCTAGCACAATCTTGGTGTCTTGCGCCTGCGCTGGCGCCGCAGCACCCAGAACACATGCAGCCACCGCGGCCAACGTTGCCATCTTCACGACCGATTGATTCATCGTCTGCTCCTGTTTAAAAAAGAGTTGCTCGTCGCCCACGGGGCCGGCAAGTGCCTACCTCCACAACGCCATGATGACACTGCAGCCATACCTGTCTATACAGGGTAAGTACCGACAGTGCCGTAGCATTTGGGTCCCCAGGGATAAGCAAGAACAGGGCCAGCGAAACCGCACCGCACGACGGCAGCGCCGTCATATCAAATCACTATGCTTTTGATAGCTAGACGCGCTTTATTGATGAGCGCTAGAGCCATTTTATGTAAATTTCTTCGAGCAAACCGGGCCCCTTGCTTTTCTACGTGCTGCACCGTGCAGGTGCGCCAGCCGTGCGGGTAGAGATGCACAATGGCAGCGCGAAGGCACGCCCCGGCGAAGTCCGTCAGGCCACTGATGGCAGAACGACCTCTACCTGCAGTCCCGGTTGAGCGTTGGCAATGTGCAGCGTCCCTCCGTGGGCCTGGGCCACCAGGCGGCACAAGTAAAGCCCCAGCCCCACGCCGCCCGTCGCCCGCTGGCGCGCCGTGTCTGGTCGGAAGAATGGCTCCGCCAATCGGCCGAGGTGTTCTTCTGCCACGCCGGGGCCAAAGTCACGCACCCGCACCGTCAGGCATCCTGATTTGTCGAGCGTGCAATGCACCTGAGGCGGTGGAACAGACGGCTCAGAGTGGCGCAAGCTGTTGTCCAACAGGTTGCGCAGCAGCAAACGGATACGCGAGCGATCAAGGGCCAGCGCAGGGAGTTCGCCTATCCCGTGTGCATCCTCGCCACTGGTGCCCGAACCATCCACGATCACACGAATATCCGCCGCAGCCGCATGGCGCACCGCCAACTCGTGCACCACATCCTGCACCAATCCGCCCAGGTCCGTGGGCTCGCGGTGCAACGCTGCATGGCGGCCCGCCAGACGTTCACTTTCAAGCAGGTCAGAAATCAGGCGGGCCATCTCGCCCAAGTCGCGCAGCAGGGCATCCCGCTGCGCCTGGGTTTGCGCATCTTCGGGCAGCAGTTCGGTGTTCAGGCGCGCGCGGGTCAAGGGGCTGCGCAGCTCGTGGCTCATGGCCAGCAGCAAGGCGCGTTTGGCCTCCAGCATCTGGTGAATGTCTTCCCCCATGGTGTTGATGGTGGCTGCCAACTGGCCCAGTTCGTCGGGGCGGCAGGTGCTGCGCGTGGGAATGGGCTGGGCAAAATCACCCGCTCCAAAACGCCGAGCGCCCCTGCGGATGTCGTCCAGTGGGCGCAGCAAGTGGCGAACATAGGCATAGGCCAGTGCTGTCAGCGCCAGCAATGCGCCCAGCGTAAGCCATGCAATACGCGGCTTCTGGTCCCAGGTCATGGCGTTCAGGCCGAACACGATGGTGTGGCCGTCAGCGGTTTCGCGCTGCAAAAGCTTGCGTCCATCGGGCTCAGAAAGCCAGCGCCTGTCCTGCGAGTTTTTGCTGCGCATCCAATCAGGTCTGGGCTGCTCCGGGTGTGAATCCCATTTGACTTGCGGCCCGTCGATATGCATGTGGATCGGCAGCCGAGCCACAATGCCTGCCGCACGCTCTACGCTCGGCGGCGTCCCCACTTCTTCCACCAAGCGATCTACATAGTCCATGAGCAGCGGTCGTGCCGCCTCGCGCCAGCCCATGGCAATGGCCTTTTGAACGCCACCCATGAAGATGATCGCCATGGCCAGCGCCAGTACCACGAACACCAGCATGAGCCGAAGGCGAAGCGAATACCCCACGGCCTCGCGCGCCCGACGATGCCAGGGACAATCGGGCACGGCCTGCTGGGCGCCGTCGGTGGCGCCAGCCAGCTGTCTGCGATGCCAGCGCTCTCTGCGCGGCGCTGCTGCGGTCTTCATGCCGCTACCCTGCGCAAGGCCAGTGAGTAGCCGGCATTGCGCATGGTTTTGATGCAGTCGAGCGGCTCGAGCTTCTTGCGAAGTCGGCTGACGACGATGTCCACAGCGCGCGTGTACAACTCCGCGTCATGTCCACGCAACTGATTCAGTATGTCGTCGCGGCTGTATACCCGGCCTGGCTCCCGCGCCAGCAGGCTCAGCAAGTTGAATTCGGTCCCAGTCAGCTCCAGGGGCTCGCCGTGCCGGACGACGCAGCGCCGCGCGGGATCGATGCTCAGGCCTTCAAAGCGGAGCAGATCAGCCCTGTCCGTGGCGCTGACCGCGCGGCGCCTTCGCAACACGGTCTGAATCCGAGCCACGAGCTCGCGCGGCTCAAACGGTTTGGGCAGATAGTCATCAGCGCCCAGCTCCAGCCCGACCACGCGATCCATCACATCGCCCCGCGCGGTCAGCATCACGATGGGCAAATCGCTTTGCCTGCGGATGGTGCGGCATAACTCGAAACCATCCATCTCTGGCAGCATGACGTCGAGAATGGCTGCATCAAAGCCGCCCTGCCCCAACTGCACAAGCCCCTCGCTCGGCCGCAGTGCGTGCGCCAGGGACATTTCGAATCGTTGGAAATACGCGGCCAGTGGGGTTCCCAGCTGGTCGTCGTCATCGATGAGCAAAATGCGGTGCATGCCGGATTTTTACACCGATGCCCACGCCGCCGATCTGGCCAGCGCGCGGTGCCGAAGAATCAGGCGCCGCAGCCGCGCTTGCGCCACCCCATGCATCTGGTCGAAGGAGTTGGCGGCATCCAGCAGCGCGGGTAGCACGCTTGCCGCCGCACTGGGTGCACGGGCCACCAGCCCCATTGCGTGATCCCTGTCAAAACGGGGCCCCCACACCAGGGACATCAATTCGTCATGAGGGTCTTCCAGGTCCGAAAACAGCTGCCAGCCGTGGGCCCGAAGACCTTGGGCCAATTGGTGAACAGGTCGCATTGCGGGGGACATGCCGTACTCCTTGGGCTGTTTCAGCCATGCGAGCCCATCCAGCCACGGCGGCGCTGCATCATGTCGCGCACCTTTTGCTGCTGGGCAGGCTCAAGGCTGTCATAGAAATCTCCCAGCGCGGCGATCACTGCAGGGCTGCCCGCCTGGATTGCCTGGGTCTTCTCCTGCATCAGCGCCTGTGCGGCTGATCGGTCAAACTTGTCGCCCGCCACCAGTGCTTGCACTTGCGAGCGCGGGTCTGCCCCGCCCCCTACCACGGATTTGCGCTGCGCCACCACCACGTCGGTCAGCGCTTGCAGTTTCCGCTTTTGCTCGGCATTCAAATCCAGCTTGCTTGAGACGCGCTCAACCACCCGGGTCTGCAGCCTTGCATTGTGCTCGGGGCCGCTGTCATGGTGCCAAGGGCGCACACCAGAGCAAGCGCTGAGCCCGCCCAGCACAATGCCCGCACCGAAAACCGTCAGCAGGGATTTTTTGATCCAGGATTTCATGAAGACTCCTCACACAGCGTTGAACATGAACGCCATGTTGCCGCCGACAGTTGTCCGGGTCTTCTCTGGGCAGTTTCGGTTTATTGCGTTTTGTTTCAGCGCTGTTTGAGCAGAACTAGCCGGGCCGCGAAGCAGCACGCGGCCATAACCGGCACCAAATCTATACGCTGTCTGGGCTAAGCGCCCATCGCCAGCGACTCACACAACTCTTGCAGCTGCCCGGCCTCTGGGGCAGGCAGTGTCCCGGCACGAAGCAACGCGGCCCGCTGGACTCCACGCAGGCGAAAGTAAAGTTCGTCTTCCAATGCTTCTACCTCGGCGGCATCGGCACTGAGCAAGGCTGAGGGGTTCCAAAGCCCGCTTTCATTCCAGCCAGTGCGCAAACGCCCCAACAAAAACCCGGCCAACTCCAGTGCTTGTTGCAGCGCGGGTAGCTGGGCCGTTGCGGCAAGCGCGTCCACGCGCTGTTCAGCTGCTCCGAGCACTTCGCTCAATGCCGAGAGGCGTTGTTGAATGTCCGCCGGCTCCATGACTGCAGAATGCGGAGGCTGCGCACTCGCAGCTTGGGTTACTTTGCCTACCCAGTGCAGGTCGAACTCACCAGGCACCGCACGCAGCGCCACACTGGCATGCAGCAAGTGGCTGTAGTTGCCGCGCAGTGCGCTGAGCGTCGCTTCCGTTACGGCCAGCAAGCGCCCTAGAGCCGACATTTGCTCTCCACCGAGCGCGTTGGGATAGCCAGACTGGTCGAGCCGCTCATGGTGCTCTGCGACGGCCTTGGCCACCTCTGCGGGGTAGCTGGTGAGTTGGGCCAGCAGCAAAGAGCCCACATGCGGGTGTACCACCAGTTGCTGATAGCTGGTGAAGTCCAGCTCCTCGTCGGCCTCGGATTCGCCGTGCATGGGATCGATGTACATCTCGCCGATGTCATGCAGCAGACCGCTGAGTAGCGCCAGCCGCACTGCTGCGTCATCGCCGCCGTCGGTCGCCATCAGGGCGCCATTGAGCGCCATGGCAGCCACTGCGTGGGCGTAGTGTGCGGGGCGGGCAGTCTGAGCGGCCGTGAGCAACAGCTGGGCCACGGGGTGCAAGGTCAGACCACTGATGAGGGCCGCCAGACGGTGTGCGTGCGGTTGCACAAGGGGAACCAGTGCAGACGAACCACTCAGCAGGTCTTGAAAAGACTGCACCAAACCTGCCGCGCTCACGCCATCTTCGGCCACCAGACTGGTTTCCAGGGGCTGACGCAATTCGCGGTCGAGCAGTTTGCGCTGCAGTGACGCCGAAACGGGTTGGTTGCTCGCCCACAGCTTCACGCCAGAAATGTCGTAGATGTCAGTGGCCGAGATGATGCGGCGCGTTTCACTCGCTTCCAATATGGTGGCTAAGGCGTGGGGGTTGGCCCTTCCAAAAGCGTTCCGGTCAGCGGCGGCAGATGACGTCATGGTGGGTCCCAAAAGCTTGATGGGTGATTATGTGCCGAGCACAGGTAAATGCATCACGCGGGTATACCTGCAATGGCTTTGCAGCCGAACGCCATTTGAACCCATCAATTCACAGCGGGGACATTTCCCAATCTGCACCCTCACCCGTAGCCTTCACCTCGACCGCTGGGCGCTACTCGTAGAGCACTTGAACACATCACGCAGCTGACGCACCGCCTCCTTCTTTCGAAGGGGAGACTCAGCGGCGGTGCAATCCTGCGGAGTCCACACCTCATAGCCGGACATCCGTGCGTCAGTGGCTGTCAACAACAAGCACATGTCGGCTGCAAAGCCCACGATGGTGAGCTTTCGCGTCTGCATCCGCTGCAGCAAGTGCAACAGTGGTGTGGAGTGAAATGCCGAGTACTGGGGCTTTAGGATCACCAAGTCTTCCGGCCCTGGCGCCAGTGCGCGGGCAATGGCGCCACGATCTCCGGGTAACTCCCGACAGGTGGCGAGGATGTCGCTGAACTCGCTGTGCCACGTGCCATAGTTGTCATTGGCATAGATGGCCGCAGCGCCTCGTGCCAGCATTCTCTTCTTCAGCCAGCTGATCTTTTTGGCTGCCACCGCAGCGCTGGGCAACAGCGCACCGGCGGTTGGAAAATCGAACGGATTGATGACGTCTACCAACAGAAGAACCTCTTCGCTTTGAGAGACTTCAGTCGGCTTGAGCCGTGGACGCTGTGGCACTGGGCATCTCCATCAATCTGCAGTCAGGGCGGTCTTCCCACCCAAAGCGCCATCTGTACCACCCGGCACCACTTCCGTGGGGGCGAAGATAGCACCCGCCTGTGCACAAATGGTCGGGGGCGAGATGTTCCCAAATCGCCCCAGCACAGGTCAAATCACAGGGGGATCTGTTTCTCTTTCAGGATGCCGGTGCCGTTTGATCGCTTCAATGAAGAGAGCTACATCAGAAGGTTCGACCCCAAACACGATGCCAGGGTCCGGTTCTCCGCTCGGCAGTGTGGCAGGGATTTGCGCTTTTAACAAAAGCGCTGCTGACGCTTGCATGGCAAAGATTGGCTTGCAGTGGCGGTATTGGTCGCGCAGCGCTTCCATGGTGTGCGCGTCTCGGGCCAAAGCCAACACGCCAGCATCACCGTCTGGAAGTGCTATTGCGTCAAACAGGAAGCCAGGCTCGGTCTCCAACGACGCGTCAGCCTGCAAGACCATTCCGTCTTCTGTGGCCACGTTCCCCACGCGCGGAGCTATCAGGCGCCCCACCGCGCCCTGCGCTTGCAGTGCGGTCTGGAGATCAATCACGCTTTGCCCGTGCACACCGTCGGCGACCAGAATGGCGATCTTGCGCCCCAGGAGCGCCGCCTCGCCCGGACGGGCCAGCAGGGACAGAGCGGCAGAGTTTTGCACTTCAGGGCTCGGCGCAGCTTCAAGAGCTCGAGGCATGGGGTTGGGCATGACCTCCAGGCCCAAGCCGTCTGCCACGCGACTGGCCAAGTCCTCTGAAGCATTCCTGAGCATCGAGACGACGCGCTCGCGCACTGCGGGCACAGTGACTTTGCTCAGTTCAAAGCGGAACGCCGCAGCGATGTGGGCCTGCTCGTGCGGCGCTTGGCTTTCGTAAAACAGCTTGGCCTGCGTGTAGTGATCAGCAAATTTCTCAGGTTTTGCCCTGACCTTGCCTTGGGCCTCTTGCGCAGCCATGCGGCCGGAGACTGACACGAACCCTTGCGCAGCGCCCGCTTGGAACGGGCAGCCACCCGCAAGCGAATTGGGCTCATACGCTACTTTTCCTCGATGAATGGCTTGCCGGTGCATTCCATCACGTTGGTTGTTGTGAACGGGCGCCAACGGCGAGTTGATGGGCAACTCGTGAAAGTTTGGTCCCCCCAGTCGGGATATTTGAGTGTCTACATAGGAGTGAATGCGCCCAGCCAACAACGGATCGTTGGAGAAATCGATGCCGGGAATAACGTGGGCGGCGCAGAAAGCGACCTGCTCGGTTTCCGCAAAGAAGTTGTCAGGGTTGCGATTGAGAACCATGCGGCCGATGGGACGGATGGGCACCATTTCTTCCGGGACGATTTTGGTGGCGTCCAAAACGTCGAAGCTGAATTCTTCTGCTTGCTCTTCCGTGAACACCTGAATGCCCAGTTCGTATTCAGGATAAGCGCCGGATTCGATGCGCTCCCACAGATCTCGGCGGTGGTAGTCGGGATCAGCCCCAGATATCTTGACCGCTTCGTCCCACACCAGCGAATGGGTGCCGGCTTTTGGGCTCCAGTGAAACTTGACGAACACCGAATCCCCTGACGCGTTCACCAGCCGGAAAGTGTGGACACCAAAACCTTGCATCGTGGCGTAACTGCGCGGTATTGCTCTGTCTGACATGACCCACATCAGCATGTGCGTGGACTCTGGCATCAACGATACGAAATCCCAGAAGGTATCGTGGGCGCTGGCCGCCTGCGGTATCTGGTTATGAGGCTCAGGTTTGACGGCATGCACCAGGTCGGGGAATTTCATCGCGTCCTGGATGAAAAAGACGGGCATGTTGTTGCCCACCAAATCCCAATTGCCTTCGTCGGTATAAAACTTGACTGCAAAGCCACGCACGTCGCGGGCGGTGTCCTTGGAGCCACGCTCCCCCTGCACGGTAGAAAACCGCACAAAGACGGGCGTGACCTTTCCAGCCTCCGAAAACGGCGCGGCCCGGGTCAGCTCCGTCAGAGATTCATAGCACTCAAAAAATCCATGCGCCCCAGAGCCACGCGCATGAACAATGCGCTCGGGGATTCGCTCATGGTCGAAGTGCGTGATCTTCTCGCGCAAGATGAAATCTTCTAGCAGCGCCGGGCCACGGGTGCCCAGCTTCAGAGAGTTCTGGTTGTCAGCGACTGCAACGCCCTGATTGGTAGTGAGCACTTGGCCCGTGGAGTCCACCCGAACGCGAGCGAGAGACGCGGTGGTGGGATTGATCCCTTCTGCTGCTGCTCCATCGGTTTTGGCGCTTTCGTTGCGCTCTGCAACACTGCTGGCCGATGGCAGGCGAGAGCGTGCATCTACAGTAGCGCCCGCAGCCGGTGCCATTCCGTTGTCAAAGCCATGCTCAGCGGCTTTGTTGGGGTTGTAGGGCATCGAGGCTGCAAGCTGCTGAGTGTCTTCCAGTTGAGCACTGACCAGTGCGCTGCCCTGCACAAAGGTGCCCAAGTCGCCCGAGGTCAAATCTGCTTTGGAAGCCGGCGAGCCGCTTTTGCGCACCGCGTTTTTCTTGCTGTGAACTGTCATGAGGAACCTTTGTTGTGGGAGTGAGTGGGCCGAGCGTAGGACCGTATTGATGACCTGACACGTAGGACACAAGCTGCAAGCCCTGACAGATGAACGGCAGAGACCTCTGATCTGTCTTAGGTGTGTTTGAACCCGTGCTTTGTAGCGCTGTCGTCCTACGAGACACGCTCCATCGCAACTGCAAGATGCGTAAACGTGTGTAGCCTCTTCGTCCCACTCCCCCAGTGCACTCATGCTTGCTCCCGCCTCACTCTCCCGTTTTGAGACCGAAGTAACGGCGGTATTGGTCCAAGTGGGCCAGTGGCTGAAGGCCAAAAATTACAGCTTCACCACCGTGACCCCTGCCACTCATGCGGCGTTTTTGCGCAATGCCCGTCGTGAGTCCGCCTGCGATCTGAGGGATGTGTTTGGATGGAATCTGCCCTTTGGTAACTCGTTGCTTCCCGGGTACCTTTTAGAACAGTTGCTGAGCTCCCGACTGATCGAAATGTGCACAAGCGGGCAATTCAAAAGCAAGGTGCGTTATGCAACGCTCGGGGGGCTGATTCTTCCCCACTCTGCTTTCCCCACAGTGGAGAATGCAACGGTTTTTCTCGGTCCTGACACCTATCGCTTTGCTGCCCTGATACAGCGGGAGACAGCGGCCATCGCGCTAGAAGAAGCAGCCCGAATACTGGACGTGGGCTGCGGCTCTGGCGCTGGAGGGCTAGTCGCCGCTATCGGTGCGCAGCCCCATGCCACATCGTTGACGCTGGCCGACATCAGCACTGCAGCACTGCAGTTTGCCTGCGCCAGCACTGAGTTAGCAGGGCTGAGCTCGGTCACATTTCATCAGGGGGACCTGTTCACTGGTCTCCCATCCGCATCTTTCGATTTGATAGTAGCCAACCCGCCCTACCTCAATGACGGAGCCCGGAGGCTTTATCGCCATGGAGGAGGTAAATGGGGTGAGGCGCTGTCGATACGTATCGTGCGCGAAGGGCTCCCGCTGCTAGCACCAGGCGGACGCCTGATTCTTTACACCGGCTCATGCATCGCTGGCGGAGTCGATCAACTGCACAATGCCCTGCAACCGGTCCTTAGCGGGCAGGGCTTCAGTTGGGTTTACCAAGAAGTGGATCCTGATGTTTTTGGCGATGAGCTGCAAGGTCCGCAGTACGCTGGCGTAGAACGCATTGCAGTCGTGTCATTGGTGGTGCGCAAGCTATGAGATTCCTGGGCATAGGCAATAGCAACGACTTGGCGGCCATGTACTACGGCCTGGTGCAGCGCGGGCACGAAGTCCGTGTCTTCGTACGAGACCCTCAGTACCACTGCGTATACAAAGGTTTGCTGGAGTTCTCCGACAACTGGGAACGCGAGTTGGGCTGGGTGCGTGCCGCGGGCTACGACGGCTTTATTGTTTTTGAGTCGGCAAGTGACGGAGAAACACAGGATGCCCTGCGCAACGAAGGCTTCCAAGTGATCGGAGGCAGCGCATTTGGCGACCGGCTTGAAGCGGACCGGGAATTTGGTCAGTCTGCATTACGGGCTGCGGGTATGCGCACAGCCCGTTCGCACACCTTCCGTGACTATGCCGCAGCCCAGGCGTTCGTCCGCAGCCACCCTGCCCGTTACGTGCTCAAGGAGGGAGGCCCTGACGCCGTACGAACACGGAGTTTCGTGGGAAGGTTGCCCGACGGAGAAGACGTTGCTGCGCTGCTCGACCACTATCACGCACAGCATGCACATCAGGTCGCAGCGGAGGGAACCGTTTACAACGGACACGTGGTGCTCATGGAACATCTGGAAGGCATTGAAATCGGTGTGGGCGCGTATTTCAACGGCGAGGGCTTTCTAAGCCCGGCATGCATCGACTTTGAACACAAGCATTTCTTCCCAGGAGATTTGGGAGAGTTGACCGGCGAGATGGGGACCATTGTTTCCTACCGGATGTCGGAACGCCTGTTCAAAACAGTCTTGGCACCAATAAGCGACCAGTTGCGCGAAGGCGGCTATTGCGGCTATATCAATGTGAATTTGATCGCTAACGCTCAGGGCCTTTGGCCCTTGGAATTCACCAGCCGATTTGGATATCCGGGGTTTTCCATTTGTGAGGCGCTGCATCTGGATCCATGGGAAGCCATTTTTGCGGCCATGGCGTGGAAAAATCGGTTGGTATTTGATACACACCCGGGTTTCGCCGCTGGCATAGTGCTGACGGTGCCTCCTTTCCCCTACCCGTATGGTTATGCGCAGTTATCAAAAGGGCTGCCTATTGTTCTGTCGGCGGGGTTGTCGGACTCCGACAGGGCCGCCATTCATTTTGCCGAAGTAGAGCGGCATCAAGAGCAGCTCATAACCAGCGGCGTGACCGGATACCTTGGCGTGGTGACTGGCACCGGCGCCACCCCATCCCTGGCCAATGCACGAGCTCTGCGCCGGGCGCAAGGGGTGTCAGTGCCGAATCTGCGATACCGCAACGATATAGGTGAACGTTTGGAACGCGGTGGGGACTGGAAGACACTCCAGGCGCTGGGTTGGCTGGAGTAGACAAGCCCGAAGCAGCAGCCTGCTCTCAGCCGCGAGTCCTCCTCGGATACGCCATGGCTCCGAGCCAATACGCCCAAGCCAAGCGACGAATCGATCACCCGTAGGAGCGCGCCCACATACCAACGCGAACCAAACCGATGGGGCAGCCCGGACTTGAGTGGGAGCATGAAGATCTTCCAAGCACAGGCTTTGCCGATGTCCGCTTTACTCAAAGATTCAGCGCAATCCAGCCCCGCAACACAATGCCCCGCCATCGGCGCAGTGAACGAGAGACTTCGCACAGGAAACCTCTCCTTTCAAGAGGTGTATCACTCCTTGGCCCACGCCATCCCATCGGATAAAGCAAAGGCCGCGGCGCGCCAACTAATCTACCAGGCCCTGGACGAATCTCACGGTGCGGAAATCGCACTCCCCGCAGATCCCCGAGACCTCGACGCGTGGATGACGAAAAACACCGATGAAGTCCATCAAGCCTATCAGGGCTATCTGCAGCAGCGCAAAGAGGGGCAAAGCAGAAAGTACTTCACCACGTTATCCCATGCGCTTCATTTTCTGAAGCACGTGGCGCCTACGAAACTAGTGGACGGAGCATGGCTCTACGGTTTGACCGCTCACCCGTTCGACCCCTTGCTATCCCACCTGCTCATTACCTACTTGGAAGAACTAGGCAACGGCGACCAAGCAAAGAACCATGTCGCTATCTATCGGAAGCTATTGAGACAGAACGGCATAGAAGCCGCAGAACCCTTAGGCGATGAGTTCTACCAGCAAGGAGCCATACAGCTCGCGCTGGGATGGAATGCCATTGATTTTTTGCCGGAAATTGTCGGCTTTAACTTGGCATATGAACAGCTTCCCCTTCATCTGTTGATTACCGCGTACGAGCTCAACGAACTGGGCATAGACCCCTATTACTTTGTGCTTCACCAGACTATCGACAACTCAGATACGGGTCACGCGATGAGGGCAGTACAAGCGGCATTTGATTGCGCCGCGGGCTTCGTGGACCAAGAAGAGTATTGGACAAGGGTTCGCAATGGCGCGGCGTTGGCGAATTACGGAGTTGGCACTGAGGAAATAATTCAAAAATTTCACCTAACTCACGAGGTAGAGGAAATTTTCACCAAAAAAGCGCGTGCTGGGCGCGGTGCCCATTCCAACTATTGCCGATTCGAAGGACGCAGCGTCAACGAGTGGTTAAGCGACCCAGCGAACATCCCGCAATTTTTAGCGACGCTGGAAAACAAAGGATGGATTCAGAAGAACCAATCGCCGACTGAAAGCAAATTCTGGCGCCTGCTCACAGGAGAGAGAGCCGAAATGTTCGGCGTGTTTTCAGGCTATGAACTCCAGCTCATCCATGACTGGATTTCCGGCGACAGTGTTTGGGGCGCCCGCCGGTACACCGATGTGAGTGAGGCGCCCCCGGGCACGACCGGTTTGCCTAAGCGTCCCCTCAGCTTTCGGGCAATATCGCGACTCCAAGAAGAAAGAAGAGTGCGCCTCGACCGTGGTAGCCCTGTCACCGGGTCGCTGTTGACCGAGCATATAACGTCCGCCGGCGCAGAGAAGCCCCTGGACTTCTTGGTTGGCATGCTGGCACCCGGCCGACACTGGACGCTTGCAGGAAGCGCGGCCACGCAGGAATATGCGCGAATGGCAGAACTACCCTCCGCCCTTTAGGAGGCCTAGCGACTCAAATGCGTTTCGGGATCTCCCAATTATTCGCCATGCTGCCGTGCATGTCATTGAATTAGTCTTCATCGTTTTTCGCAGCTATTTTTATTTAGTTGCATTTCCGGCCCAGCGTTGATCATCCTTACCAGAGTTTTCGTCACCTCTAGGGACCCTCTGCACAAATCGAGCGGTAGGTATGCACAGCGGATCGGGATGGGCTGCAAGGCGCAAAACGGAGCATTAGCCGTAGCTATTGCGAGTATTTGAAACGCCGCAGACCCCCCGAGACCGCAATGGACACGGCGCAGCGATGCGTGCAGGGGGTTCCTAGGGCTTCAGTTATTAGCGTCGCCAGCTTTTTTAGGGAGGGCACCCGCGGCAATAGCAGGCAGGGTCTCGGCGGAATTTCTCAGGTCGGCAGGTGCAACCAAGGCAAGGTGATCGTTGGTGATCACGGGGATGAATCCAAGCGGGCCTCGCGCACGGTGAAAATAGGTGCTGAATTTCTCTGCAATCAGCGCAATAGCCTTGTCAAAAAAGACGTTATGGGATGCTCCTGCGCCGTAATTCAACTCAATTTGGTTCCACCGAATTCTCCACTGCCCTTTGGTCTTTTGTACCCCCACTCGAACGTGCTCATCCAAGCAACGACTTTTGAGTTTAAAGAAAAGGGTAATTCCAAAATATACGAATCCATCATCACCAACCTGCAGAGATGGACTGAGCGTGAATGATCCGTCCCTGATGCGGTCCAGATGCTCATCCAGCGGGTGGAATTCGACGTCTTCAGATCGAGCGCCAAGATACTCGATAAGCTCTACACGAAGTCGCTCGGCAAATAGCTTGCACTCATCTTTATATTTGTCGAATTCTCGACACCACGTCTCAGCCTTGTTCTGTAGATCTTCAAAGACGGTGTTTGCCATCTGAGCCACCCTAAACATCAAACAGTGTAGAACTACAAAAAAGCAAAACTAGTCCCTATTTTTATCATCCACCTCTTCAATCACTGCTTGGCCCAGTCGAGAAGACGGCTTGGCACTCGGCCTGTCCTCTACCTTACCTATCCGATGGCCGCCGGAATCGACAGCGTCTGCTGGTCCCACTCCAGGAACTTCAGCACTTGGCGAATTGCTCGACGGTACCAGTGGATGAGGATCTTCTTTGCTCTTCATGCCGTACTGCCCATAATTGTTTTCCGACTTATTTTCTGCGCTCATAAATACCCTTTGGTAATTAATTTGTCTTTATGTTCTGCCAGAATTTTTAAGAATACTGATTTGGCCATCAGCCTCAAGAAATGAGCAACGCATTTCTTGGAGGTCACAATCTGCCTCCCTCAACGCCCGCTCAACGTCATCCACAGGCACATGATTCTTCTTCATTACGTCACTAAACAATTTTCCATCCGCACCAATCAATACAGGCCTACCTTCTACTATCGACTGTGCCCATTTACTGCGCGCCGTGATAGTAGCAACAAATACATTCAACCCAATCAAAGTGGCGGCAGATAGAAGGCCAGCAGTAACTGATTTCTCCTCTCCATTCAGCCCAGAAGAGACGGATTCGCTCAACAACATCACTACCAAGAGATCAAATGGAGTGAATTGCCCTACGGTTCGCTTGCCGGAAAGACGCACAAGCACCAGCAGTACCACATAAATAACCAAGGCCCTTACAGGCAAATCCCACCATGCGCCCTCTAGCTGAAACATTGCGGCCCCTCACCCAACTGATGGCCTTCAATATCCCTCTGCTCTCGAATCCTTTGTGTAGGAAAAAAGCGCTCGCGAACAATGAGTCAATCCTACATGGAGCAGCCCAGCTACCGCTTAAAAAGGGTGGACCTCCTTTTTCAGGAGTTTCGTGTTTTCACTTTGATTACTGGAGTTATCCATGGCAAAAAATCCAACCTACGATGCAGCCCAACTGCAAGACCTGCTTCTCCAGATGATGGAGACGGAGCTGGGCGGCGAACAGGTGTACCGTGCAGCCATTTCCTGCGCAATCAACCCCGATTTAAAGAAGGAATTCGAAGAATATCTGGAGGAAACACTTGGCCACCAGAACGTGGTCAGGACCCTGTGCGAAGAGCTTGGCGTGGATCCTGATGGGTTAAGCCCCAGTAGAAGCGTCGTTCAACATATTGGGCAGTCGCTCGTCAAAGCGATGGAACTCGCCAAAAGCAACGGTTCGCCTGCCGCTGCACAACTTGTAGCTTGCGAGTGTGTGGTCCATGCAGAAACCAAGGACCACGCAAATTGGGAACTGCTAGGCAAAGTGGCCGACGCAGCAGTGGGCCCTGAAAAGAAGGCCCTGAAAGCCGCCCATGAAAAAGTGGAAAAAGATGAGGACCACCATCTTTATCACTCCCAGGGGTGGTGCCGCGAGCTTGCTATCGAGAACCTAGGTATGCCCGCCGTCTTGCCACCGCCCGAGGAGGTCAAACAGGTGGAGACAGCCATTGGCGCTTCCCGAGCAGAGCAACAGCGCACTTCGATGCTCTAGCCATGGGACGCGCGGTGTTCTCCACCCTTGTGCGCCCTTCAGCAGAACACCGGGCGCCACCCAACTCCTGGAGTGCTGAGGGAAAGCCTGGCGGAATCAGCCCGTTGCTCGACGCGCAGAGATCAAAGGAGCGACCCCGCGCTTCCTGGCGCCATGGACTGCGTAACTGCATCGGCAGTAGACTCGAATTGTGGAGTTTCAGGGGTCTTTGACCCCATCGTCGTAGACAGGCCCTATCGCAGTACAGCCGCGCGTCTGATCGGGCGTGGCCGCAACTGCATCCACAATTGCATAGCGCAATGTCGGCACAGTTTGGCAAAGAAGTTGAAAGCCGAATACAAAAAAAGCCTAAGTGAATTACTCACTTAGGCTTTGTATTGGCGGAAACGGAGGGATTCGAACCCTCGATGAGGCTCTACACCCCATACTCCCTTAGCAGGGGAGCACCTTCGGCCACTCGGTCACGTTTCCAATCCCGCTATTATGCCTTATTTCTGGAGCATTCCAGCGAAAACCCAGCCTCATCGCGTACGGTTGTGAATGATGGCCAGTTCGCCTGGCCGCAGGGCACCGTTGCGGCGTTTGGACGCTTGGCACACGGCCTCACAAACCAATATCGATCAAGCTACGCACTGCACCAATTGAGTACGGCCCCGTGACGGACCACAAACCCTCGCCCTACCTTGAGCCGTAAGCGATGGCCCCGGGTGGTGCAGGCGGCCACTTGGTCCAGCAATTCCGACAACTGGGCTGCCGAAGGCGTGGTTTGGTGAAGCAAACGCAGCCAGTAGCGCAAAACATTGGCCTGCCGCGCTCTGGTCAGCGCTTGCACGGCCCTGATCTGTGGGGGGCTGCCAATCGCGAGCAGATCTTGATGGGCGATCTCCTGCAGCAATTCGTCGGCCTGAGCAGCGTGCGATGCAGCGCGGCCAAACGTATCCCGGAACGCCGGAAACACCGCTTCCACCGCAGGCAATAGTTTTGCGCGAATGCGATTGCGCGTGAAGCGTTCGTCGGAATTGCTCGGGTCTTCGACCCAGGGCTGCCCCGTACCCAGCAACCACTCGCGCACATCGCGGCCTGCTACACGAAGCCATGGCCTGTGCCACTGCCGCCCTGCCCGCTCCCACCGGGCTGGCATGGCGGCGAGACCCGCAACCCCAGCCCCTCTGGAGAGGGCCAGCAGCATTGTCTCTACCTGGTCATCGGCATGTTGCGCCAGCGCTATGGACTTGACCGCAGCAAGTACGGGGTCCCCTGCCAATGCGGCGTCAAATGCCTGGTAACGTGCTTGGCGCGCGGCGTCCTCGGGGCTTTGTCCGCTGGCGTGGCGCCCGTCTACATGTTGCACCACCAATGGCACATCCAATGTGCTGCAGACTTGGACACAATGCGCCTCGAAAGAGGCTGCAGCCGCCTGCAACCCATGGTTGACATGGATGGCGTACACCTGCCCCGGCCACTTCCGTGCAACGGCCAAGAGCAGCGCGGTGGAATCCGCTCCGCCACTGAGCCCAACCGCGAGAGGCAAATCGGCCGTGAAGGCGGCAATGGCTGTGTCTACAGTGAGCGTCATGCCAGCACCTTCTGACATTGATTCGCTCCAATCCCGCGGGCACCGCCCTCCGACAATGACCAGCCGGGTGGCATAAATGCAAAAGCCCCTTTCGGGGCTTTGGCTGGGGTGTGATCAAGAGGAATAATCACGCGCGCTGATACACACTCAACGGCTGTCCGCCTTGGTATCACTGAAGCGGCCATAGCTTTGCAGGCGGTCGTAGCGACGATCCAGCAGGTCTTTCGTCTTGAGATCCGCCACCTGACGGAAAGCGTCGCCCAAAGCGCGCTTGAGGAATGCGGCCATCTGCTTGTGGTCTCGATGTGCGCCACCGACCGGTTCGCTCACGATCTTGTCCACCAGGCCCAAGGCCTTGAGGCGGTGAGCGGTGATGCCCAGGGCGTCGGCGGCCTCCTGCGCCTTGTCACTGGTCTTCCACAGAATGGAGGCGCAACCCTCTGGGCTGATGACGGAGTACACAGCGTATTGCAGCATCACAACCTGATCGGCCACGCTGATGGCCAGCGCCCCACCCGAGCCGCCTTCGCCAATGATGGTGGTAATGATGGGTACTTCGAGTTGTGCCATCTCGAAGATGTTGCGACCGATGGCTTCGGACTGACCTCGCTCTTCGGCATCAATGCCTGGGTAGGCACCGGGCGTATCCACAAAAGTGAACACCGGCAGCTTGAACTTCTCGGCCGTCTTCATCAGACGCAGCGCTTTTCGGTAGCCCTCGGGCTTGCTCATGCCAAAGTTGCGCATGGCCCGTTCTTTGGTGTCTCGGCCCTTTTGGTGGCCCAGCACCATGCAGGCGTGGCCATTGAAGCGGGCCAATCCACCCACGATGGACAGGTCGTCGGCGTAATGGCGGTCTCCGTGCAACTCAACAAAATCAGTAAAGATGTCGCGCACATAGTCAAGCGTGTAAGGGCGCTCGGGGTGGCGGGCAATCTTGGTGATTTGCCAGGGACTCAACTCGCTGTAAATGTCTTTGGTGAGCTGCTGACTTTTCTTGCTCAGCTGGTCGATTTCTTCAGAAATATCGACAGCGCTTTCGGTCTGCACGTAGCGCAGTTCTTCGATTTTGGATTCCAGCTCGGCAATCGGCTGTTCGAAATCCAGAAAGGTTTTTTTCGCCAACGTTTTTCTCCTTAGGTCGCGCTTTGAAGGGCGGCCACAAATGGCACGCACTGTAACCGATGCCAGGCAACGGTCGGTTGCCCGCTATCAATCTGCGACGGGTGCCGGGTCCAGCGACCGCCAAATATACCAAGTCGCCACGCTGCACCAAGGCTTCCAGGCCTCGGCCACTTCGCGGGCGTCACTGCGGCTGACCAACTCTCCCGAAAAATAGTTCTGACTGATTCCCGTGATCAGCCCCGGGTCGTCCAGCGGCAACACATTCGGGCGCTGCAGATAGAAGATCAGGAACATTTCGGCTGTCCAACGGCCGATGCCGCGGATATCCACCAGTTCCGCGATGATTGCCTCATCGTCCATGGACTCCCAGTCCTTGACGTGCAGCTTGCCATTGTCAAAGTGCAGCGCCAGATCCACGAGGTAGTCGATTTTGCGGGCCGATAGGCCTGCCGCGCGCATGTCGTCTACCTTGAGCTTGAGCACACTGGCCGGGCTCAGGTTGCGCGACAGCGCGGCAAACCGTTCCCACACGGCTTGTGCGGCTTTGACCGACGCCTGCTGCCCCACGATGCTGCGCGCCAAGGTAGTGAAAGCATCTCTGCGGGTTTGCAGGGCCGCGTCGCCAAACTGCGGGATCAGGCGTTTCATCACCCGGTCTTTTTTGACCAAGTGTTTGCAGGCCTCGGCCCAGTAGCCGGGCGTTGCAAGCCCGGGCGAAACTTCGTTCACCTCGGCCGATGCTATTTTTTTAGTAGCTGCCACCGCTCATCCTGTCTGCCCTGATGGCGGTTTCATTCACACAAACGCTCACTGTGCGGCTTCCCAGGTAGTGCCTGCGGGAGAATCCTTGAGCACGATGCCCTGGGACAGCAGCGCCTGGCGAATGCGATCGGCCTCGGCAAAATCCTTGGTCGCCTTGGCGGCAGCGCGAGCAGCAATTTGCGCCTGAATGACCGACTCGTCCAGCACAGCACCCGCCTGCAAAAAAGCCTTGGGATCGCCCTGCAGCAGACCGAGGCACTGGGCCAAGCCTTTGAGCAGGCCTGCCAGCTCGGCAGACCGCGTCTTGTTGACCTCACCTGCCAGTTCAAACAGCACTGCGACAGCTTCGGGCGTGCCGAAGTCCTCGTCCATCGCTGACTTGAAGCGTGCCGCATAAGCATGCTTCCAGTCCACCGCCACAGCAGCAGGCTCCACCAGACTCAGCGCGGTGTAAAGACGCTTGAGCGCTTGTCGTGCATCGTCCAGATGCGCGTCGCTGTAATTGAGAGCGCTGCGGTAGTGGGCACGCACGATGAAAAAGCGCACCGTCTCTGCGTCGTACTGCTGGAGCACGTCGCGGATGGTGAAGAAGTTGCCCAGGCTCTTGGACATCTTCTCGTTGTCGACCCGCACGAATCCGTTGTGCACCCAGAACTTGGCAAGCGGCTTCCCCGTCGCGCCTTCGCTTTGGGCAATTTCGTTCTCGTGGTGAGGGAATTGAAGGTCCGCGCCGCCGCCGTGGATGTCGAACGTCTCACCCAGCGTGGCGCAGCTCATGGCCGAGCACTCGATGTGCCAGCCAGGACGGCCGGTTCCGAAATCGCTGGCCCACTTGGCGTCTTCCGGCTCATCGGCCTTTGCAGATTTCCACAGCACGAAGTCGAGCGGGTCTTCCTTGCCGTCTTGCACGGCCACCCGCTCGCCCGCACGCAGTTCATCGAGCGATTTGCCCGACAGCTTGCCGTAGCCCTCAAACTTGCGCACGGAATAGTTCACGTCGCCATTGCCAGCCCGGTAGGCAAGGCCCTTGCCTTCCAGCTGGCCGATCAGCGAGAGCATTTGCGGCACGTACTCTGTGGCGCGCGGCTCTACCGAGGGAGGCTCGATGCCCAGGGCACCGATGTCCTGGTGCATGGCGGCAATCATCTCGTCGGTGAGCTGGCGGATGGTGATGCCACGCTCGAGCGCGCGTTTGATGATCTTGTCGTCGATGTCGGTGATGTTGCGCACGTAGGTCACGCGCATGCCGCTGGCCTTCAGCCAGCGCTGCACTACATCAAACGCCATCATCATTCTGGCGTGGCCAATGTGGCACAGGTCATAAATGGTCATGCCGCAGACGTACATGCGGACGTGACCAGGTTCGAGCGGGGAAAAGTCTTCCAATGCACGCGACAGCGTGTTGTAGATGCGCAAACTCATGGGGTGTCAGTGTCGGGAATCTGGAGTGGATGGGCGACGTGGATCGCCCTGTAGCGCGAGGAATTGCCCCTCGCAGAGGACGGCACCCTGGCCTGGGTACCCTGTGAAATCACCAGCGGCAACAGCGCACCGTCATGACAACCCCCTCAGCTACAATCCGCCGCAGTATAAGCCCGGCCCGGGTTTCACGCCGTTCAACCCCTCCAGAACCCCCATGAAGCAAGTCCGCCGCACCCTTCCCCGACTCCTGCGCCTGTTGGCACTGACGGCTCTTGTCGGCACGGGTGCAGCGCAGGCGCAAGCCAACGACTATGCCGAAATCACGCAGTTGCTCAAGGCCGGCAAGGCATCAGAAGCGCTGAGCAAGGCGGACCAGCGATTGTCGGCCAACCCCCGCGACCCTCAGTTGCGCTTCCTCAAGGGCGTGGCGCAGGCCGATTCGGGCAAACCGGCAGATGCCGTGGCCACGTTCACCAAGCTCACCGAAGAGTACCCAGAACTGCCCGAGCCCTACAACAACCTGGCGGTGCTGTACGCCAACCAAAACCAGCTGGACAAGGCACGTACCGCGCTGGAAATGGCCATCCGTACCAACCCCAGCTATGCCACTGCCCACGAAAACCTGGGCGATATCTACGCCAAGCTGGCCAGCCAGGCATACAACAAGGCGCTGCAACTCGATGCAGCCAACGCCACATCGCTCAAGCCCAAGCTGGCACTCATCCGTGAACTGTTCTCGGCCGATACGGCCAAAGGGACCAAGCCTGTGGCGGCAGCACCCGCCGCAGCGGTGATCGCAACGCAGCGGCCAGCGCCTGCAGCCACAGCTGCGCCTGCGCCAACCCCTGCACCTGCAGCAGCTCCCGTAGCGCCGGCGGCCAGCCCTGCTGCAGCGCCCAGCGCCGCCCCAGACGCGGTGAAGCAAGAAGCTGCCAAAGACAGCAAGGAAGTGGCCGCTGCAGTGCAGGCTTGGGCTGCAGCATGGGCTGCCAAGGACATGAAGGGCTACCTCTCTGCTTATGGCAAGGAGTTCAACCCGCCCGGCCGCCAAACGCGCGCTGCCTGGGAAAAAGAGCGTGAGGCACGCATCGTGGGCAAGTCCAAGATCACGGTGCAAGTGTCTGATTTGAACGTCTCGGTAAACGGCAACAAGGCCACGGCCCGTTTCCGCCAGGCCTACAGCGCAGACTCTCTCAACGTTTCCAGCCGCAAGACGCTGGATTTGGTTGAAACCAACGGCCGCTGGCTCATCGTGCGCGAGGCCACCGGCGGCTGAGCCGGAGGCAGCCGCATCGCACCCGACCCATCTTGCTTGAGCACTGCTGGCCGTGCGCACCATACCGCCATGTGACGGCACTCTTTTCTATTTCTGACAGCCCCTTGACACAGCGCCACAGGGTGGGAGCCCCCACCTGGATCCGCCACGCCGCCAGTGCCCTGACCCTGCTAGCCTTGGCAGTGCACGCCAGCGCTGCCCCGCCTCCCCCGCCCCCGCGCGCACCTGCCCAGCCGCAGGCCGGGGCAAAAAGCAAGCGCCCAGCAGCGGCTGCGCAGCGTGCTGCCCCAGCGGTGCCTGTGGTGCAACGCACGCTGCAAGATGGCCAGGCCGAGGCGCGGCTGCTCAAGGTCTACCAGTTGGCCAGCGAGGGCCGCGGGCGCGAAGCACTGGCCCAGGCCGAAAGTCTGGCGCGCGAGCACCCCAACTTTCAGCTCGCGCAACTGGCGGTCGGAGACTTGCTCGCCGCGCGGGTGCGCCCCGTCAAGCAGTTGGGCGACGTGCCCGAACCCGCCCTGCCCTACCCGCCCGAGGTGACGGCCGCGCTCGGCGAACTGCGCAACGAATCACGCCAGCGTGTGCAGGCCCAGCGAACCCGCCCCGCTGCCACCCATATTCCGGCGCAATTTGTCGAGCTCGCACCCCGTTACAAGCACGCCATTGCGGTCGACGCCTCGCGCTCGCGGCTGTACCTGTTTGAAAACTCGGACAAGGGACTCAAGCTGGTGGCCGACTACTACGCGTCGGTGGGCAAGCTCGGCATTGAGAAGGCCACCGAAGGCGACCAGCGCACGCCGCTGGGCGTGTACTTCATCACCAGCCGACTGGATCCGGCCACGCTCAAAGACTTTTATGGCGCGGGGGCCCTGCCCATCAACTACCCCAACCCCCTGGACCAGATCCGGGGCAAGACCGGCAGTGGCATCTGGTTGCACGGGACTCCGCCCGACCAATTTGCGCGAGCGCCCCTGGCCACCGATGGCTGTGTGGCCCTGGCCAATCCTGATCTTGAGCGCATTCTGCGCACTGTGGAACCCCGCTCCACCCCCGTGATCATTGCCAAGCAGTTGCAGTGGGTGCACGCCCAGTCGGTGCATGCAGAGCGCCAATCCTTTGAGGCGGTGCTCAACGCCTGGCGCGCTGCCAAGTCCGAAGGCGACATGAGCCGCCTGCTGGGGTTCTATGCGCCTGATTTCCAGAGTTACAAGAAAAAACCCCTGGCGGAGTGGGCCACGGTGTTGCAGGCGGAAGCCCAGGCGCTCAAGGGCCGGACGGTCCATCTCAAGGACAAGGCCTACCTGCGCTGGACCGACTCGGCCGACACCATGGTGGTAACGTTCGGCGAAGTGGCCGAAGGTGCGCGCACCGGCCCCATCAAACGCCAGTACTGGACGCGACGCGGCCAGCAGTGGCAAATCTTTTTTGAAGGAGTGATTGGATGATTTCCAAAAGAAAATCGATGCTCGCGCTCGCTGGCATTGCGCTGG
Source organism: Acidovorax delafieldii (assembly GCA_002377855.1). Classification (GTDB taxonomy): domain Bacteria; phylum Pseudomonadota; class Gammaproteobacteria; order Burkholderiales; family Burkholderiaceae_C; genus Acidovorax; species Acidovorax delafieldii_A. Next base: position 100,912 of record DFQQ01000008.1, read on the forward strand.
CAGCTATGGCTTCAATAGCACCCGTCCAGGCACAGACAGCCCCCAAGGTCAAGCTTGCAACGTCCATGGGCGACATCGTCGTGCAACTGGACCCTGCAAAAGCGCCAAAGACCGTGGAGAACTTCCTGGCCTACGTGAACGACAAGCACTACGACGGCACGGTGTTCCACCGCGTGATCGACGGCTTCATGATCCAGGGCGGCGGCTTCACCGCCGACATGGTGCAAAAGCCCACCAAGGCGCCCATTCCGCTCGAAGCCAGCAACGGCCTCAAGAACGACACCTACACCATTGCCATGGCGCGCACCGGCAACCCCAACTCCGCCACATCGCAGTTTTTCATCAACGTGAAAGACAACGCCATGCTCAATGCTCCCAACCCTGACGGCCACGGCTATGCCGTGTTCGGCAAGGTGGTGGAAGGCACCGCTGTGGTCGACAAGATCAAGGCCGTAGCCACCGGCAACAAGGGCCCGCACCAGAACGTGCCCAACACCCCCGTCACCATCACGTCCGCCACTTTGGTGAAGTGATCTGCGTTTTCAATCCAAGTCCCTTTTCCTGAAAGAAGCATTGCCATGAGCAACCCACAAGTCGAACTGCACATCACCGGCTACGGTGTCATCACCCTCGAACTGGACGCTGCGAACGCGCCCAAGTCCACCGAAAACTTCCTGGCCTACGTCAACAAGGGCCACTACAACAACACCATCTTCCACCGCGTGATTCCGGGTTTCATGGTGCAAGGCGGCGGCTTTGAGCCTGGCATGAACCAGAAGAACTCGGACGCCCCCATCGAGAACGAAGCCAAGAACGGCCTGAAGAACGCCAACTACACCGTGGCCATGGCTCGCACCAGCGACCCGCATTCGGCCACTGCGCAGTTCTTCATCAACGTGGCCGACAACGGCTTCCTGAACCACACCTCCCCCACTCCTCAGGGCTGGGGCTATGCCGTGTTCGGCAAGGTCGTGTCGGGCACCGACGTGGTGGACAAGATCAAGGCCGTGAAGACGGGCCGCAAGGGCTTCCATGACGACGTGCCCAAGGAAGACGTGGTCATCGAAAAAGCGGTCGCACTCTGATCTGCTTGGCGTCTCTGTGATCCCGACCGTGCCGCCGTTCGCGGAGCTCACTGCTCCATCGCACTGGCGCACGGTCGATTTCATTTCGGACCTGCACTTGCAGGCCAGCGAGCCAGCCACCGTATCCGCTTGGCAGCACTACCTGCAGACCACTCCTGCTGACGCCATATTCCTGCTGGGCGACATTTTTGAAGTCTGGGTGGGCGACGACGCCCTGCAGGACCCCGCCAGTTTTGAGGCCCAGGTCTGTGCCCGGTTGCGGGCCGCTGCGCAGCGCAGCCCGCTGTACTTCATGCATGGCAACCGCGACTTTCTGGCGGGCAATGCCTTTTTGCAGCACTGCGGCATCACGGGCGTTCCAGACCCCCTCGTGCTCAGCTATGCAGGTGAGCGTTACCTGCTCACGCATGGGGACCTGCTGTGCATTGACGACGTGGAGTACCAGCGCTTTCGCATGCACGCTCGCAGCAGCGCCTGGCAGCAACAGTTTCTGTCCCAGCCTTTGGCGATCCGGCGTGCACAGGCGCGGGGTATCCGGCAAGAAAGCGAAGCGCGCAAGCAATCCGGCGCCGTCTATGCCGATGTGGACCACCCTACAGCGATTGCATGGCTTCGCGCCGCTGGCGCCCACACCCTCATCCACGGCCACACCCACAAGCCCGGTCAACATACGCTGGCACCCGGCCTGCAACGCGTGGTGCTGAGTGACTGGGACGCGGCGGCATTACCCCTCCGCCAGGAAACACTGCGTTTGTCTGCACAAGGCCTGGAACGCGTGCCGTTGGGCCCCATGTAGCAGGTGTCTTGAACTCCGGGGCGTGCCCACTGCAGGCCCTGATCCAGCCCACCATGCCACCTCTCTTGAATCGGCTCTGGCGCCATGTGCGAGCCACCGTAGCCCCCGTGCCCGATATCTCGGCGCAGCTGTGGGTCCAGACCCTGCAGCGCTACTCCTTCCTGGCGCGCCTGTCGCTGCCCGAACAAAGCAAGCTGCGTGCGCTCAGCGCCTTGTTTCTCGACCAGAAACAGTTCCATGGCGCCCATGGGCTGCAAGTAACCGATGAGATGGCTATCGATATTGCCGCGCAGGCCTGCCTGCCACTGCTGCACTTGGGCGACGCTGCAAAGGCGCTGGGCTGGTACGACGATTTCGTGACCATCGTGGTGCACCCGGGCGAGGCCGTGGCGCGGCGCCAGACGGTGGACGAGGCCGGTGTGGTGCACGAACACACCCAGGTGCTGCTGGGCGAAGCCATGGAGCGCGGCCCGGTGATGCTGAGCTGGCAGCACATTTCCAATGCGCACGAGAACACCGCGCGCGGGCACAACGTGGTGGTGCATGAGTTTGTGCACAAGCTGGACATGCGCAGCGGCGACGCCAATGGCTGCCCACCGTTGCCTGCCGGCTTCATGGGTGCGCGCAGCGGCCGCGCGGCTTATGAAGCCTGGTGGAACGCGTGGGAGCCGGCCTATCAGGACTTTCGCGAGCGTGTGATCAAGGCCGAGCGCTTTGGGGCCGAGCGGCCGTGGCTGGACAGTTACGGCGCCACCTCACCCACCGAGTTCTTCGCCGTAGCCTGCGAAGCGTACTTTGTGAACCGGGCCCGGTTCGCGCAAGAGTTTGCGAGCCTGGTGCCGGTGCTGGATGCCTTCTTCCGGCGCGAAGCGCTGGAAGCCTGAGGGGCGCGGGCCCACGGGCTGTGCGCCGGTGGCTGCCTGCTGCAATCCGTTGGGCCCACCCATTTGCTATATTTTCAATAGCTACTAGCGCATATCCATCAAGCGCGAGAGGCTGTTATGGCTCCAGGCCCAACGCAAACCGTGCCGCCTTGGCCACGGCTTGCGCATCCACCCCAAAGAACTGGCGAAGCGCCGCGCGGGTGTCGCTGCGCCCAAAACCATCGGTGCCCAGGGTGATGTAGCGGCGGCCTTCGGGGATGAAGGCGCGCACCGTCTCGGGCACGGCACGCACATAGTCGGTGGCAGCAACCACCGGGCCCTGTGTGCCCGCCAGTTGCTGCGCCAGCCATGGCGTTCCTGGGGCGGCAGTGCCGTCCATGGCGCGCTGTTCGCACGCAATGCCGTCACGGGCGAGTTCGCTCCAGCTCGTCACGCTGAGCACCGTCACGTCGATGCCTTTGGCCGCCAGCAGCTCTGCCGCCTTGACCACTTCGGTGAGGATGGCGCCAGAGCCCATCAGGGTAACGGATTTGGATGAAATCGGGCTCTCACGCCCATCCATCAAGCGCGAGCAGCTCTTAAATACATAGCAGCCACGCAGCACACCCTCCGCACCGCCTTCGGGCAGGTCGGGCTGGGCGTAGTTCTCGTTCATCAGCGTGACGTAGTAGAAAACGTCGCGCTGTTCGGTCACCATCTCGCGCATGCCCGCATCGATGATCACCGCCATTTCCCCGGCAAAGGCCGGGTCGTAGGCCTTGCAATTGGGAATGGTGGCGGCCACCAGGTGGCTGGTGCCGTCCTGGTGCTGCAGGCCCTCGCCGCCCAGCGTGGTGCGGCCCGAGGTGGCGCCCAGCAAAAAGCCCCGCGCACGTTGGTCGGCGGCGGCCCAGATGGCGTCACCCACGCGCTGAAAGCCGAACATCGAGTAGTAGATGTAGAACGGCAGCATGGCCAGGCCGTGCACGCTGTAGCTGGTGGCGGCGGCCGTCCAGCTGGCAATGGCGCCGGCCTCGCTGATGCCCTCTTCCAGTATTTGCCCGTCGAGCGCCTCGCGGTAGCTCAGCACCGAGCCAATGTCTTCGGGCGCATAGCGCTGGCCCACGCTGCTGTAGATGCCGACTTGCTTGAACAGGTTGGCCATGCCAAAGGTGCGCGCCTCGTCGGCCACGATGGGCACGATGCGCGGGCCGAGTTGCGCATCCTTGAGCAGCGTACCCAACATGCGCACGAAGGCCATGGTGGTGCTCATCTCCTTGCCGTCGGCCTGCAGCGCAAACTGGGCGTAGCTTTCGATAGCCGGTACGGGCAGTGCGTCGCAGGCGGTTTCGCGGCGCGGCAGGTAGCCGCCCAGCGCCTCACGGTGGCTGCGCAGGTAGCGCATCTCGGCGCTGTCTTCAGCAGGCTTGAAGAAGGCGAGGCTGGTGGCCTGCTCGTCATTCAAAGGCAGGTTGAAGCGGTTGCGAAACTCGATGAGGTCGGTCTCATCGAGCTTCTTCTGGCTGTGCGTGGTCATCTTGCCCTGCCCGGCCGTGCCCATGCCGTAGCCCTTTTTGGTGTGGGCCAGGATCACGGTGGGCTGTCCCTGGTGGGCGGCGGCCGCAGCGTAAGCGGCGTGGATCTTCACCAGGTCGTGCCCGCCGCGCTTGAGGCGATCAATCTGCTCGTCCGTCATGCCCTGCGCCAGCGCGGCCAGCTCGGGGCTTTGGCCGAAGAAGTTGTCGCGGTTGAAGCGCCCGTCCTTGGCGGCAAAGGTCTGCATTTGCCCATCGACCGTGCCCTGCAGCGTGCGCACCAGCGCGCCGGTCAGGTCGCGGGCGAACAGGCCATCCCAGTCGCTGCCCCACACCAGCTTGACCACGTTCCAGCCCGCGCCGGCAAACAGGCGCTCCAGCTCGTCGATGATGTGGCCGTTGCCACGCACGGGTCCGTCCAGGCGCTGCAGGTTGCAGTTGACCACCCAGACCAGGTTGTCGAGCCCCTCGCGTGCGGCCAGAGTAAGGGCGCTCATGGATTCGGGCTCGTCCATCTCGCCATCACCAAACACGCCCCAGACCTTGCGGTTTGCGCAGTCGAGCAGGTTGCGGTGCGTGAGGTAGCGCATGAACCGAGCGTGGTAGATGCTGCTGATGGGGCCGATGCCCATCGAGCCGGTGGGGAACTGCCAGAAATCAGGCATCAGCCACGGGTGCGGGTAGCTGCACAGGCCTTGCGCGCCGGCGGCGGGGGCCGTCAGCTCCTGGCGGTAGTGCATCAGGTCTTGCTCGCTCAGGCGCCCCTCCAGAAACGCCCGCGCATACACGCCCGGCGCGCTGTGCGGCTGAAAGAACACCAAGTCACCCCGGTGCTGCCCCTCGCCCACGCCTTCACGGGCGCGGAAGAAATGGTTGAACCCGCTTTCAAACAAATCGGCCGCGCTGGCGTAGCTGGCAATGTGCCCGCCCAGCTCACCGTAGGCCTGGTTGGCCCGCACCACCATGGCCAGCGCATTCCACCGCACGATGGACGCCACGCGCTCCTCCACCGCCAGGTCCCCCGGAAAAACCGGCTGGTTCTGCACTGCTACTGTGTTGACATACGGCGTGTTGAGCTGTGGCTGCCAGCCAATTTGCCGGGTGCGCGCCAAGTGCACCAACTCGCTCAAGATGTGCCGGGCTCGCTCGGGCCCTTCCGTGGCCACCAGGGCCAGGAAGGCGTCGCGCCATTCTGCGGTTTCTTGAGGATCTGCATCCGGCGCACCCAGGGTGCCAGAAGAGTCAGCGGCTTGCAGCAGGGTGTGGGGCGTTGGCGCGTTCATGCATGCACTGTAGTGCGCGTTGAGCCGAATAGGTTGCCGATTTCTCTCAGCATTTCTCCTATGAAGGCACATTCTGCCGAGAAAAACATAAACTGCAGCACATGAAACTGGACGCGATCGACTTGCGCATACTGGCCCAGCTGCAGGCAGACGGCTCCCTTTCCAACGTGGAGTTGGCGCGTCGCGTGCATCTGTCGCCGTCGCCTTGCTTGGCACGCGTCAAAGCACTCGAATCCGCGGGCGTCATCAGCCGCTACGTGGCGCTGGCCAGCGCTGGTGCACTGGGATTGGGCTTGAACGTGTTCATCAGCATCAGCCTTAAAACCCAGAGCAAGGAAGCCTTGGCGGATTTTGAACGCCGCATTGCCGAGCACGACGAGGTGATGGAGTGCTATTTGATGACCGGCGATAGCGACTACCTGATCCGCGTCGCCCTGGCGGATATGGCAGCGCTGGAGCGATTCATCCTGGAGCAGCTATCACCCATCCCAGGCGTGGAGAAAATCCGGTCAAGCTTCGCGCTAAAGCAGGTGCGCTACAAGACGGCCCTTCCCTTGCCTGCTGAGGGCCGCTGAGCCGCGATGGGTGTGCAGGGCACCTTCCGCCCGGATGGCGCGCGCCGTTTGACGCGGGCCGTCCAGCAGCGTTGGATGCTCAGCGTTTGGGCATCTCGCTGGTGGCCAGGCGGCGGCGCAACTCGCGCAGCACTGCCTTGGCGCGGGCTTCGTTGGCGGGGCCCATCCGCACCATGATCTTGTGTCCGCTGGATATGGCCTCCAATGCCGGGTCGGCAAATTCGTAGCGCAGCCAGGGGCGCGGGTCGGGCACATCGGTCTGCACTTTGGTCAAGCGCAAGCGCAATGGGCCCTGGGGTTCCGGGGCCTTGATCAGGTGATCGAGAACGGCCACCAGACGGTCGTTGAAGTAGCGGTTGGGATAGCCCAGCTCTTCGTACGCCTGCTGAAACAGTGGGTAAAGACGTGCGTACACCGCCACGGCTGCATCCATGGGGACCGATTCGGCCAGTGCCAGCATCGCCGCATAACGACCCGCATTGCCAGCGGCCACCACCATCTCTGCCCCTTCCCCGTCCACCAGAAAGCGCGGAACCGCGGGGCGCACCGGCCACACGCGCACGGGGGCATGCGCCAGCGTCAAGCTGTCCACCGTGGCGACCACGCGGCGCGCGAAAGATTCGGTTTGCAGCAGCGATGACACCTGGCCGGCCCCGATCACCTCAGAGAGCAGTTCGGCCACCATCACGTCAGACTCGGCCAGCTCAGGCAGTGCCGTATCGGGCGGGCCCAGCACACCCACTGGGTTTTGCACACCGCCTGGCGCTGGCGGAGCCGCAGCATCGTGCGCGGGGCGGCTCTGGGCAGTGGAAGGCAGTTGCGCTGCAGTCGGCGGCGCAGGCTTGAACCACATCCAGGCCCCTGCCGCTGCAGCCAGCACGAGTGCGCCTGCCCCCAATGCCCACCCAAGGGGTGAAGCCTGCCGGCGGGGCGGGTGAAACTTGATCGCATCGTTGTGTGGCATGCAGAGTCCTTCTGAAGTGGATGGCGCGGGAACGCTCGTGAACACACGCAACCGTGGCCCACGCTCATGCCTCGCAGCCTGGAGTTGCGAGGACTGTACCGGCAGGTTTACACAGCGGCGACGCAGCCCTGGTGCAGGTCTGTAACAGTGTGTTGGCCGCTGGGCGGCTGTGTCTGGCCGTGCACGAGCGGGTAAAACCCCACCTACTTGCCGGACGCTGCCCTGGCGCAGCCACGGTGGTCAGGAGTATCTGACGGCAGGGCTGCCAGCCCGCTGCACTGCGTGCCATCGCAGCCGAAAGAAGCCGCAGGCTTGCTACCCTATACCGCGTTCAAAATGCCGCCGGTTGGCTGCGCAGCGCATTGAGCCACGCCACCGCCCCAGCCAGCTCTGCGGGCCGTATCTCGTGGGCACCGGGGTATTCCTTGAATGTGATGGACACTGGCAGCGGCGCCAGGTGGTGTGCAATCGCGTGTGCATGGGCCACCGGTATGACGTTGTCGTGCGTGCCGTGGCTTAACCACAGATGCCGACCATGCAGCGCCCCGGCTGAAGCGGTAAGGGGCACTATCTGCGCCAGCATGCGGCTGTGCCACACCATGGCCGCGTGCATCAGTTCTGGGCGGGTCAGCAGCAGCGACAAAGCCATGATGCCGCCTTGGCTGAAGCCACCGACCACCACGCGCGCCGGCGGAATATCAAGCTGGGCAGACGCTGCCGCTACTGTTTCTGCGACCAAGGCACGGCTTTGTGCTTCCTGCGCTTCGTTGATGGTGCGTTCGCCCGTGGGCTCAATCGAAAAGTCAAACCAGGCATGCGAGCCCGGCCCCATGCGAAAAGGCGCCCGCAAGCTCAACACGTGGAAGTGGTCTGGAAGCTGCGGCGCCAGGCCAAACAGGTCTTGCTCATTGCTGCCCACCCCGTGCATCAACACCAGCAGCCAAGGGTGGGGTGTGGACGCCACAGCGGGGCGTTGCAAATAGGTCAGTGGCAGATCAAGCATATGCAGAGGCCTCAGGCAGGGTTGATTCGGTAGCACGCCAGAGCAGGCTGGCACACAGCGGCGCAATTCATCGGTTCATCAGAAGGGCCGGCAGGTCGCGCAACCGTGGCGCACCTCAATGTACGGGGTGCAAGGCAAAGGCATCCATGGCCAACATGCTGTACATCACTTCCCGGCTCAGGTAGTTTGCCCGCAAATCACCACCCGCCGCGCCCAGCGCAAAGAAGATGGGCAGAAAGTGGTCTTCGGTCGGGTGTGCGCGTGCGGAATGGGGCGCTTGGCTGCGGTAGTTCAACAAGGCCTTGATGTCACCGCGCTGCAGGGCCGCCTCAACCCAGCGGCTGAACTCCAGCACATAGGGAGCAGGCTCGCGCGCGCCGCCAAAAAATTCAGACAGGTTGTGGGTCATGCTGCCCGTCCCCATCACCAGCACGCCTTCGCTGCGAAGACTGCGCAAAGCCGCGCCCATCGCATACACCTCTGCGGGCCCCGCAGATGCCGGAAGCGCCAACTGCACTACAGGCACATCGGCCTTAGGGAACAAGTGCATCAGCGGCACCCATGCCCCGTGATCGAACGGACGCGCTGCGTCACCCTGTGCAAAGATGCCTGCGGCGCCCAGCAAAGCGAGCACTTCAGAGGCCAGCGCTGGCGAACCCGGCGCGGGATATTGCAACTGGTAAAGCGCGGGAGGAAAGCCACCAAAGTCGTGCCATGTAGCGGGCTGTGGGCCCGCCATCACCTGGGGCGAGCGGGCCATCCAGTGCGGAGACATCACCACCACGCCTCGCAACCCCGGGAACTGCGCTTTCAACTCCGTTCCCCAACGCGACAGTGCAGGCCCGGTTTCGCCTGCTTCCAACGCAAACAACGGCGCACCGTGCGATACAAACAATGCCGGTACGGCCGTGGAAGTTGCAGATGAGGGAGTCGAAAAATGAGCGGTCATGGGGCACCTTTGTGACGACTCCACTGTAGAAGAGATCCTCACAGCGATAAAGCAGCTGAGCAAAGACGCATTGTTCCAAAAATGTGGCCAATCACGCCCCTTCGCGTCACAAGCCGGCAGCTACGGTTTTTGATACCGGTCGACGCTCCCACGTATTCCGTCCGGCAGGTCCGGAAGGTCTGGCAACATGCCCTAGTAACCGTCGCGTATGCGCCCTCGCAGTGCCTTGGTTTCACCCCGTTGGCTTTTGCCTGCCAGGCGCCGCTGCTGCGCGCCATAGGTGGGCTTGGTGGCCCGGCGCACCCGCGGGGGCAGCGCAACCGACTGCACCAGCGCGTTCAACCGGGCCATGGCGTCGGCGAGGTTTTGTTCCTGGCTGCGAAACTGCTGGGCCTTGATCACCACCACGCCCTCTTGGGTAATGCGTGAATCGCGCAGGGCCAGCAAGCGCTCCTTCACCGGCTCCGGCAGCGAAGACGCCCGCACATCAAAGCGCAAATGCACCGCGCTCGACACCTTGTTGACGTTCTGCCCTCCAGGCCCTTGCGCGCGCACGGCCACCCATTCCACCTCTTCAGGAAGAACCGGATGAACAAAGCTGGCAGCAAGCATGGAGGGAATGGGCGCAACAAAAAAGTGGATCGGCAGCAGCCCAATCAACGACTGCGCGTCACTTCAGAATAACGCGCCTTGACTGCAGAACGCAAAAAAACGCCTGCCCCATAGAGGCAAGGCGCAAAACGCTTCGGCGGTGACGACGCACGAAGCGCGAGGGGAATGGTGCGCAGCCAGGGCCGCAGGGGCCCTTAACGCTCAGCGCCAGTCACGGCCACCGTGGTGGCGGTGGTGGCGATGCCCGCGATGGCCTTCACGGTAGTAATAGCCGGGGGGCGGCGCGTAGTACACCGCTGGGGGGGGCGCGTAGTACACGCGGGGTGGCGGTGGCGCGTAATAGATGGGGCGCGGCGCCACGTACACCGGCGGGGGAGCCACATACACGGGATAACCGTAACCGTTGCTCACGCCCACCGACACGCCAGGCGAATTCACGCCAATCGACCAATTGACATCACGCGCCTGGGCAGCACCGGCGCCAGTCAGCAGCGCCAGGGCCACGCCGGCCGCTGCGGCCATGGCTTGGATAGAACGGGTTTTCGTCATGGAAATCTCCTTTTTGAGGGGAGGCGGCCCACGGGCGGGGTTGGCCTCTGCCGTGCATAACGCACCAGGTGCCGAAAAGGATGGCACAAAACCGCCGCAATATTGTTTCTGGACGTACACGCGCCAGCGGCACCTGTGCCATTTGCCACGTAAGCGCCGCCTAAAATGGGCGAATGAGTACCCCCACCCCCGCCAACACACAACCTGCAGGCACCGCCGCAGCCCCCGAAGCCGTCAAGCCCAGCAACTTTCTGCGCCAGATCATCGAATCTGATCTGGAAAAAGGCACCTACGCCACCCGCCGCTGGGCAGGCAGCCCCGGCGACGCCGCCCACCACGCCAAGGGCGAGCCCGACCCCGCCAAGATCCGCACCCGCTTCCCGCCCGAGCCCAACGGCTACCTGCACGTGGGCCACGCCAAAAGCATCTGCATCAACTTTGGCCTGGCGCGTGACTACGGCGGCGTGTGCCACCTGCGCTTTGACGACACCAACCCCGAAAAAGAAGACACCGAATACGTCAACAGCATCATCGATGCCGTGAAATGGCTCGGCTTTGACTGGGCCCAGCTCGGCCAGGCCCCCGGCAGCGCCGCGCCCTACCAGGCCAGCGACTACTTCGACTTCATGTACCGCGCGGCGGAATACCTGATTGAAGCCGGCCACGCCTACGTGGACGAGCAAACACCCGAAGAAATGCGCGTGAACCGGGGCGACTTTGGCAAGCCCGGCGTCAACAGCCCCTTCCGCACCCGCACCCCGGCAGAAAACCTGGCCCGCTTTCGCGAGATGCGCGATGGCAAGCACGCCGATGGCTCCATGGTGCTGCGCGCCAAGATCGACATGGCCAGCCCCAACATCAACATGCGCGACCCGGCCATCTACCGCATTCGGCGCGCCACGCACCACAACACGGGCGATGCCTGGTGCATCTACCCCATGTACACCTTTGCGCACCCCATTGAAGATGCGCTGGAGCAAATCACCCACTCGTTCTGCACGCTGGAATTTGAAGACCAGCGCCCCTTCTACGACTGGCTGATGGACCGCCTTTGCGAAGGTGGTCTGCTGGCCGCCCCCGCGCCCAAGCAGTACGAATTTGCACGCCTGAACCTCACCTACGTCATCACCAGCAAGCGCAAGCTGGCCCAACTGGTTCAGGAGGGCAAGGTCAACGGCTGGGACGACCCCCGCATGCCCACCATTGTTGGCCTGCGCCGCCGTGGCTACACGCCCGCCGCCATCCAGATGTTTGCCGAACGCATTGGCGTCACCAAGTCCGACAGCTGGATCGACTACAGCACCCTGGAAGGCTGCCTGCGCGAAGACCTGGAAGCCAAGGCCCACCGCGGCATGGCCGTGCTCGACCCCGTCAAGCTCGTGCTGACCAACTGGGACGAAGTGATGGGCCCCGGCCACCTGGAGCCCTGCCAACTGCCCGCCCTGCCCCACCCACCCGAAGGCGTGGAAAGCCCCGTGCGCCACTTCACCATCGGCAAAGAAGTGTGGATTGAGCGCGAAGACTTTGCCGAAGTGCCGCCCAAGGGCTACAAGCGACTCTTCCCCGGCAACAAGGTGCGCCTGAAGGGCGGTTACGTCATCGAATGCACAGGCTGCACCAAAGATGCGGCTGGAAACATCACCGAAGTGCTGGCCACCGTGGTGCCCGACACCAAGAGCGGCACCCCAGGCGCAGACAGCGTGAAGGTCAAAGCCGCCATCACCTGGGTGGGCGTGGCCGACGGCGTGAACGCCGAAGTGCGCATGTACGACCGCCTGTTCAGCGACGCCCACCCCGACGCGGGCGGTAAAAACTTTCTGGAAAGCCTGAACCCGAACAGCCTGAAGGTGGTGACGGCTATCGTCGAGCCTTCATTGGCCAATGCCAAGCCGGACGACAAGTTTCAGTTTGAGCGGCATGGGTACTTTGTGGCGGATCGGATTGACCACTCAGCGGAGAAGCCGGTGTTTAACCTGGCGGTGGGGTTGAAGGATTCTTGGGGGAAATAAAAACCAACAGGGAGTCAGCATGAAAGCATCACATCAGCAAGCGTCGTTTGATGACGAAGACTATCAAGATGAAGAAGCACTGATACAGGAAGACGCTAGTGCGTTGCTCGCTGGAAAAAACTATGACGCTGTTGTAACAGCCACAGATTGGACTGTCGAAACCCTCATTTCTCAGCTAAAGAAGAGAAATATCAAACTCGACCCGAGTTTTCAGCGACGTGATGCGTGGACAGCAAAGCGGAAAAGCGAGTTCATTGAATCGCTATTTCTTGGGCTACCAGTACCACAGGTGGTGCTCGCAGAAAGCAAGGATCGGAAGGGCTCATATATTGTCTTGGATGGCAAGCAAAGGCTACTTACCTTACGGCAATTTAGCGCGACCTCGCAAGATCCAGAGTTCAAGCAGCTCCGACTAAGTGGATTAGCCCTACGCGCAGATTTGAACAACCTTGCCATGGTTGATGCAACTGACAGTGCCGATTTTGAAGACGATCTTAGATTTTTCGAAAATCAGACGATTCGTACTGTCGTACTGAGAAATTGGCCATCAGAGGACTACCTTTATCTTGTCTTTTTGCGATTGAACAGCGGGAGTCTCCCTTTATCTCCACAAGAGTTGCGGCAAGTAGTTAGTCCAGGGCGTTTCACCGACTTTGCCAATGACTTCACATCGAAGAGTGCGGCTGTAATGGGATTATTCAACTCAAACCAACAGCCGGACTTCCGCATGCGCGATGTGGAACTATCAATTCGCTACTTCGGTCTAGTCAATTACCTAAATGGCTACACGGGCAACCTAAAGCTCTTTTTAGATGAGACGAGTCAGAAGCTAAATGACGAATGGGATACTGTTGAAAATATTGTTCGCGCACAAGGCCTTGAACTTGAAAACGCAATTCAAGTTACCTGGGAATTATTTTCAGAAGATGCATTTCGCAAGTGGAACGGCAAGGACTTTGAGCGCCGCTTCAATCGCGCCGTTTTCGACGTCATGATTTACTTTTTCAGAGATAAAAACACGCAACAAAAGGCGCTGGATAACCGCAAGGCAGTTGTTGAGGGTTTCAAAAAATTGTGCGAAGAGTCCGCCCCGTTTCGAACGTCTATTGAAACTACCACGAAGAGCATTGGCGCACTTTCAACTCGACTCCAACTTTGGGGACAGAGACTTTCTGAGATTTTGGATATTGATTTTCCAATTCCAAAAATTGATAACAATACTGGTCGAATTTCTGTCTAGCCATGACCACAACACCGCGCTTTGCGGAGTTGAGAGAACGAATTGACGACTTACATTTCAGATTCGTTCCGCCGCTTGACCCAACGGGCTCGTACTCAGATGCCGAATATGACGCAATGAGTGCGTTTAGGCTTTTGGTTCACGCAGAAATTGAGCGCTTCATCGAGACTTTAGTAGAGGATGCATTAGGGCGATTTCCACAAAAAGTTAATTCATGGAAAGCGTCTGGGTGCAGTTCACAACTTGTAGATGCGTTGGTTACTTACATAGATAGAGAACTGCGGAAATTCGTAAAGGCAAATAATGGCGTGAAGTCCAAAAACATCTTGGATATGCTCAAGCCGATCGGACTCAACGGAACGCACTTAGACAACGTTTGGCTCCAAACCATGGACACCTATGGCGAAGTTCGCGGAGGGCATGCCCACAACTCCCGACGTGCGGTTACACCAATCGACCCTCAAACTGAGCAAAATTTGGTTTATGTCCATATCCTTCCTGAACTAGAAAAGCTTGAACTGTTAATCGGATCATTGAATTGACCGTGCATCCCCAATCTACCCTCCACTTCTGGTTCACCGAACTCACTCCCCAGCAGCACTTCGCCAAAGATGCTGTTTTGGACGAATCCATCCGCACCCGCTTCGGTCCCACGCTGGAGGCCGCAGCCCGCTGTGAACTGTTCCCCTGGCGCGCCACCCAAGAAGGCCGGTTGGCAGAAATCCTGGTGCTGGACCAGTTCTCGCGCAATGTGTACCGCGACACGCCCCGCGCCTTTGCGCAAGACGCGCTGGCCCTTGCCCTGGCGCAAGAGCTGGTAGCCAGCGGGCAGGACCGCAGCCTGCCCACGGCGCAGCGCGTGTTTGCCTACATGCCGTACATGCACAGCGAATCGGCACTGATTCACGAGCAAGCCCTCGCGCTGTTTGCGCAGCCGGGCATGGAAAACAATCTGGACTTTGAGCGCCGCCACAAGGCCATCATTGACCGCTTTGGGCGTTACCCGCACCGCAACGCGGTGTTGGGCCGCCCCTCTACCCCAGAAGAACTGGCGTTTTTGAGCGAGCCGGGGTCGTCGTTCTGACACGGGGGCTATCGCCACCCAGAACGCTCCTGTATTGATAGCTGCTCGCGCTTATCCTCCGGGCGCTACAGGCCAATTTCGCCCAAAACAGCTCCAGCAGCGGCAGCAATAAAGCCCATCCATGACGCCTCCATTCGCCCCCACCTACGGCCCCGTGCCACCCGGCCCGCTGGCGGGGCCGCTGCAGCTGCTACCCGTCAACGCCGAGGCGATGGCGGTGCACACCGCCACGGGGGCCCATGTGGGCTCGCTCAAAAAGGTGGGCGGGGTGTGGAAGTTCAAGGCCATGGGCTACGACGCTACAGGACGGATGGAGCCCGGCCACGGCCCGCTGACGGAGCAGCACAACATGGCCTTTGCCACGCCCGATGCTGCCGAGGTGAGCGCGCGGCTGCTGGGTGCGCTGGCCGGTGGGCCAGGGGCGCCGCTTTAACCTGCAGAGGCCCGTCGCTCTCACCCCCTTGCCGCGTGCATTGGCGGGGCGGCCCAGGCGTGTGGCGGCGCGGGAGTGTGTGGCGGCGCGCAGGCAACGACGCAGTTCAGCGATGACCGAAATCGGCGGAGTGCGCCTGGTCACCGGCGCACGCTTTGAGCTGAACTGAACCCGGCGCTCCACGCCGCAGTGCGGGTAGCAGCGCGAGTGGGCCACGCCTGCCAAGCCCCCGTGCACGTTGCGGGGGCTTTTTCTTTGCGGTTGCTGGCGCAGCGCAGCAACTGCGGCGGTGGCTGCGCTATTTACCCACCCATGCCTTGGCGGACTCTTGCCCTGCTGAGCCCGCGTTCGCGCCTCGTGGCTTTCCCGCCTTATACGCCCCTGCGCGTTACAATGTTAACGAAATGTAATATGCTACCACCCGATTGGTACGGGGTTAAGAGCGCAGCATCGCAAAGCACGCATGAGGTCCCTGGAGAAATACAAGCTCCACACTTCACTATTGATAGCAGTTTGCGCTTGTTACAAAAGCCCTGACCGCATTTTTAACCCCCCGTGCAAAAGGCATCTGGCGATGGCAGTGCACCGACACATCGGCCCCAACCCGAGCGCTTTGGCAAGGAGAAAACATGGCACGCACTCGTTCAGGCCCATCAGGCCGCAGCAAGCGCAACAACAGCGCCAGGCGAGCGTTGCAAACCAGGGGCTGGACCGCCTGCGCACTGGGCCTGGGCCTGCTGGCAGTGATGCCACAGGTTGCCGGCGGCACGCCCATGGGCAACGCCATGGTCCAAGGCCTGCAGCCGGTGGGGTGGATTGCGCTGGGCATTGGCATGGTGCTGCTGGCACTGCACTACGCCGTGCGCAACAAGGCTCCTCAAGGGCAAACAGGCAGCTCCGCCTTTCAGCCCGAACCAGCACCGGGGCGGGCCACACAGCGCGGCCGGGCGCCGGCAGTGCAGCCCAGCGCACTGGCCCCTGAGCCCCAGGCGCAAACCGCCGAGCCCACACTGGCGCCAAGTGTCTGCGCCACGCCACCAACCGCCCGCATGGCCTCCACGCCGCCGGCCCCCAACACGTGGGGCATGGAGGTGTTTGCTGCCATTGAATGGCGCCGCTTTGAGGCTGTGTGCGAGGCCCTGTTTGCCCAGGCCGGGTTTGAGACGCACGCCCAATCGCACGGGGCCGATGGCGGCGTGGACATCTGGCTGCACAGCCGCAACAGCCCAGGCCCCGCTGCAGTGGTGCAATGCAAGCACTGGCAAAGCAAGCCGGTGGGCGTGCGCGAGCTGCGCGAGTTTTTTGGGGTGATGGCTTCGCACAAGCTCAAGCGCGGCACCTACGCCACCACATCGACCTACACGGCCGAGGCTCTGGCGTTTGCGCGAGCCAACAGCATCCATACGCTGGATGGGGCCGGTCTGCTCAAACTGATTGGCCACCGCACGCCCGCACAGCAGCAGGAGTTGCTGCAGGTGGCGTTCGAGGGCGAGTATTGGCGACCCACTTGCGCAAGCTGCGGCACCAAGATGGTGGAGCGCAGCCGCAGCAGCGACGGTGGCCTGTTCTGGGGATGTGCCAGCTACCCCCGCTGCAAGCGCACATTGCCCAAGGCCAGCGGCGGTTAGCTATAATTTTTATAGCTGCCTGCGCTTTGAATGCGGGCGCTCCAGGCATTTTTGATGAATAGCTAGCGCACCACAAAGTCCATGACGGCGCACACGGCAGCCACCTGCGCGGCAGTGCACTCCTCGGGAGTGGTGCGGGCGCTGTCGGGGTATACCTCGGTGGTGGTGGTGTACGGCGCACCGGTCACGCTGGCGCACAGGCCCAGCGCTTGCAGCGGATAGGCAATGATGCCGGGTGCCAGCACGGGCGAGCCGATGATTTGCTGGCGCTCATCTGCAGGGGCAATGTGGGTGACGGCAGCCACAGCCTGCAGCAACGCTTGCTGAAAGGCGGGCTGCAAGTTCTCGCTGTCGTCCACCAGGTAAAAACCGTCGGGAATGCTGCCAGGCACAAACGCCTTGCCGTCGCGGGCGGCCACCGCCGGGCGGTATTCGGTTTCGTCGGTGTCGGTGGTTTCGTGCAAATCAATGTGCGCCGTGAACTGGCCCCGCAGAGGTGCAACCAAGGCCATGAGCGCCGCCGATTCTTGCACGGTGGTCCCAACGCGAAAGCTGCGGTTGGGGTCGATGGCGTCGCAATTCCAGCGCTGGATGCGCTCCCACCCCCAGGGGCTGACGCAAGGGGCCACCAGCCAGTTCACGCGACCGGCGTAGCGCTCGCCGTGCACATCCACAAAACGCAGCGCACCCAGCACGCCGCTGGTTTCGTAGCCGTGCACGCCACCCGTGACCAGCACCGTGGGCAGGCCCGCCACCCACGGGCGGGGGCGAATGGCGTGCAAGGGGTAGCGGTCATCGCCGTAGGCCACCTCGCCATAGCGGCCCACTTCGAAGCGCGCGCGCAGGCCATCCACCACGGCCAGCACATCGTCGGCATAACTGCGCTGGCGCACTTGCCGGGCGCGCCATTGGGCCTGCTCAGCCGGGCCCCAAGGCTGGCCTGGGGTGCCGATGGGGTAGGACGATGGGGGAAAAGCGGAGGGAGTGGCGGTGCTGGGTGCAGTCATGTGATACGGGTTTGCGTTCAATCGGATAACCAGGCGGGAAGCCGCAGACAGCGCTGTAGCACGGCAAGGCGAACGAACGAGTTATACCTTTGAAGGCAAAGCCGTATGACGCCCACAGCGGCAAGGCCGGCCTGGTCACCGACCCAATGCCAGGGCGCTTATTTTGCAGTGCCAGGAGCCTGTCGGACTTGGAGCATCGAAAGCGAAAATTGGCCCCAGCGAGGACAGTTTTTGCCGGATTTGCAGCCCCATAGCCCCGCTATGGGGCAAAAAGACGGTGAAAAATGGACCGCTGCGGTCAATTTGCAGCCGGCGATTTCCAAGTCCGACAGGTTCCTAGGCACCCTCTGCACGAATCGAGCGGTAAGTGTGCACTGCGGATCGGGATGGGCTGCAAGGCGCACAACGCAGCAATAGCCGTGGCTATTGCGAGTATTTGCAACGCCGCAGACCGCCCGAGACCGCAATGAACACGGCGCGGTGATTCGTGCAGAGGGTCTCTGGCCCTTGCCTCGGCGGCATGAAGGCGTTACTTCAACCACTTGTCTGCGGCTTGCTTGATGGCGCCACGGGTTTCAATCAGGCCCCACACGAAGCCCATCACGCGGGTGTAGTCGGCGTCGTCGGTGGGCACCATGAAGCCCAGGTAGTTCTTGGGCGTAAGCGGCGCATCCACAAAGGCGGCGTGCAGGCGCTGGTCCACACGCGCGTAGTGCAGGGCTTCGTAGGTTTCGGTGATCATCACATCGCCCTTGCCCTCTGCGATCAGCGCTGGGATTTCGGCATTCTTGTCGTGCGTGCTGACCTGGGCGGCCTTCAGGTTGGCCAGCACATAGGTTTCGTTGGTGCCGCCAGGGTTTTTGATGACGCGCACGGTGGGCTGGTTCATGGCCTCCACGCTGGTGAACTTGGCTTTGTCAGCAGCCCGCACCAGGGCCACTTTGCCAAAAGGTGCGTACCCGGGGAGCATGTCGAACATGCGCATGCGGTTGACGTTGCGCGTGATGCCGCCCACCGCCACGTCAAATTTGTCCGCCTGCAGGTCTTTGACGAGGTTGGGCCATGACGTAGGAACGTACTCGACCTTCACACCCAGTTCTTTGGCCATGGTCTCGATCACATCAATGTCGTGGCCTGAGTAGCTCCCTTCCGTCCTGATGGCAAATGGCCGGTAGTCGCCCGGTGTGCCCACACGGATGACTTTGGCTTCCATGATCTTGTCCAGCCGTGGGCCTGCCGCTGCGGACTGGGTGAACGACAGCAACGCGATCGCGGCGGCAGCGGCCAGCGCGGCAATTTTTCGAGAGGTCATCTTTAGGGCTCCGGGAAGTAAACGGGTGAACAGACCAGCACAGCACGCTACGCCAAAGCACGTGGGGTGCCAATGCGTAGTAACCAGTCGTGACCGGCGGATAGGAGGACTGCATTCGCGCGATTAGTTTTCACAAATAGGAATTGCGGGTCGATTGAAATATCCTTCATTCCACTGTTGAGCAAGACACAACGTTTCAGAAGGAGAGACCCATGACCACCGAAGCCAAATGCCCTTTCACCGCCGCGCAAGCCAGCGTGCAAGGCGCCAAGACCGCCACTGCGCGCCAGTCCAACCGCGAGTGGTGGCCCAACCAGCTGAACCTGGGCATCCTGCACCAGCACGCCCCTGCATCCAACCCGCTGGGCGAAGATTTTGACTACGCCGCTGCTTTTGAAAAGCTGGACTACGCCGCCCTCAAGGCCGACCTGAAGGCGTTGATGACCGATTCGCAAGACTGGTGGCCAGCCGACTGGGGCCACTACGGCGGCCTGTTCATCCGCATGGCATGGCACAGCGCAGGCACCTACCGCACCAGCGATGGCCGTGGCGGCGCAGGCACGGGCAACCAGCGCTTTGCGCCGCTGAACAGCTGGCCCGACAACGGCAACCTGGACAAGGCCCGCCGCCTGCTGTGGCCCATCAAGCAAAAGTACGGCAACGCCATCTCGTGGGCCGACCTGATGATTTTGGCGGGCAACGTGGCGCTCGAATCCATGGGCTTCAAGACCTTTGGCTTTGCCGGCGGCCGTGCCGACATCTGGCAGCCTGAAGAAGACATCTACTGGGGTGCAGAAGCCGAATGGCTCGCCACCAGCGACAAGGCGAACAGCCGCTACAGCGGCGAGCGCGACCTGGAAAACCCCCTGGCCGCCGTGCAGATGGGCCTGATCTACGTGAACCCCGAAGGGCCGGACGGTAAGCCCGACCCCGTGGCCAGTGGCCGCGATGTGCGCGAAACCTTTGCCCGCATGGCCATGAACGACGAGGAAACCGTGGCCCTGGTGGCCGGTGGCCATACCTTTGGCAAGGCCCACGGCGCTGGCGACCCCAAGCTGGTAGGCCCCGAGCCCGAAGCCGCCCCGCTGGAAGCGCAGGGCATGGGCTGGATCAACCAGTTGGGCAGCGGCAAAGGCGTGCACACCACCACCAGCGGCATTGAAGGCGCCTGGAAGCCCAACCCCACTACCTGGGACAACGGTTACTTTGACATGCTGTTTGGCTACGAGTGGGAATTGACCAAGAGCCCATCCGGCGCGCACCAGTGGGTGGCCAAGGATGTGAAGCCCGAGCACATGATCCCCGACGCGCACGACCCCAGCAAGAAGCACCCGCCCATGATGACCACGGCCGACCTCTCGCTGCGCATGGACCCAGCGTACGAGAAGATCGCCCGCCGCTTTCATCAGAACCCCGCCGAGTTTGCCGACGCCTTCGCCCGCGCCTGGTTCAAGCTGACCCACCGCGACATGGGCCCCAAGGCCTTGTACAAGGGCCCAGAAGTGCCGGCCGAAGACCTCATCTGGCAAGACCCGCTGCCTGCCGTGGACCACGCATTGATCGACGCGCAGGACGCAGCCGCGCTCAAGGCCCAGGTGCTCGCGTCGGGCCTGACGGTGGCCGAGCTGGTGTCTACTGCCTGGGCTTCAGCATCTACCTTCCGCGGATCGGACAAGCGCGGCGGCGCCAACGGTGCACGCATTCGCCTGGCCCCGCAAAAGGACTGGGAAGCCAACCAACCCGCGCAACTGGCCAAGGTGCTGGGCGCGCTCGAAGGCATCCAGGCCGCTTTCAATGCGGCGCAAACGGGCGGCAAGAAGGTGTCGCTGGCCGACCTGATCGTGCTGGCCGGTAACGCCGGTGTGGAAGTCGCTGCCAAGGCCGCAGGCCAGTCGGTGCAAGTGCCCTTCACCCCCGGCCGCACCGATGCCACCCAGGCGCAGACCGATGTGGAATCGTTCGCCGTGCTGGAGCCCGTGGCCGACGGATTCCGCAACTACCAGAAGAAGACGTACAGCGTGCCTGCCGAGGCCTTGCTGATCGACAAGGCGCAGCTGCTGACGCTGAGCGCGCCAGAAATGAGCGTGCTGGTCGCCGGCCTGCGCGTGCTGGGTGCCAACACGGGCGGCGCGCAGCATGGCGTGTTCACCCAACGCACTGGGCAGTTGACCAATGACTTCTTCACCCACCTGCTGGACATGGGCACGGCCTGGACCCCCGTATCGCCCGCTAACGATGTGTACGAAGGCCGCGACCGCAAGACGGGTGCCGTGAAGTGGACAGGCACCCGAGTAGACCTGGTGTTTGGCTCCAACTCGCAGCTGCGCGCCATTGCCGAGGTATACGCCCAGGCCGATGCAAAGCCCCAGTTTGTGCGCGACTTTGTGGCCGCGTGGACCAAGGTCATGAACCTGGACCGCTTCGACTTGAAAAAATGAGTGGACATCCTTGAGGGACGCGACGCAGGGCGCGAAACTGGGTTAACTTCTCGCCCCTGCGCTTTGGTCTGCTCCTGAAAAAGTAGGCCAATGGATCACTCCGGGCTGGCGCATGCATGTGCCAGCCCTTTTTTGCGTCTGGAACTGAACCCATGAACTTTGCTGACCGCCTCAAGCAACTGCCTTCTGCCGCCCACCTCACATCCTTGCAAGTGCTGGATGCCGCCGGGCAAGTGGTTGCCACCCTGGAGAACAAGCCCGGCCAGGCCGGATCGCTGGCGCTGTATGCCGCACTGGCCGCCCTGTACGGTGGCCGCATCACGCCCACCGCAGCCAGCCTGGGCCTGGAGTGGTATGCCGAGCACACCGCTGATGCCCACGCCAACCCTGGCAAGCATCCCAATATCGACCGCTTGGTGCAGTGGGCCCAGGGCAGCGACACCTACAGCGTGCGGGTGCTGGCCGCCGCCTGAGGTTGGCCACGGCAGCGACCACCACAAACATGCGCCGTCTGCGCCTTCTGCGCTGGCGGGGCTGAATGGCAACGTGATGTAAATGTGCCGGGGATCCCCGCCACGCACGGTTTACAGGGCAAAAGGCCTGCGAGATGATGGCTACCCCGAGAGGTAAACGCCACCCTCGTCCATCCAACCCGGCATGCCGCAGCGCCCATTTGGGCCGACAACGGGTTCGCGCGGCGCAACCGACGCAGGCGCCGCTCTCTGCTCCGTCCCTCTTGGCAAAGGCCCTGTATGACCCCAAGCACTTCATCCGCTGGCACCGTCACCTTGCACCGCATACTGCGAGCGCCCCCGGAGCGCGCGTACCGCGCCTTTCTGGAGCCCGATGCCATGGCCAAGTGGCTGCCGCCGCACGGCTTTGCGGGGCGGGTGCTGGAGATGGATGCGCGCGTGGGCGGACGCTTTCGCATGCAGTTCACCAACTTCTCCACGGGGCTGGTGCAGGCCTTCGGCGGCGAATACCTGGAGCTGGTGCCCAACGAACGCATCGTGAACACCGACCGGTTCGACAACGAGCATTTGCCAGGCGAGATGCACACCACCGTCACCTTCAAGGCGGTCTCGGTG
This sequence comes from Acidovorax delafieldii, assembly GCA_002377855.1. Classification (GTDB taxonomy): domain Bacteria; phylum Pseudomonadota; class Gammaproteobacteria; order Burkholderiales; family Burkholderiaceae_C; genus Acidovorax; species Acidovorax delafieldii_A. The sequence goes on from DFQQ01000008.1 coordinate 123,365, forward strand.
GGCACGGAACTGGTGGTGGTGCAAGAGGGCATCCCCGCGATGATCCCGACCGAGGCTTGCTATCTGGGCTGGCAGGAATCGCTGCAACTGCTGGCCCAATTGGTAGAGGCCACCATACCCAACTGATATTGCGGCGTTGCCGCACTGCCCCACCGCCGTACTGCGGGCAGGCGCTTCCAGCCGAACCCAGCAGCTCCTTTTTTTATAGCTGCTCGCGCTTATTTGCAGGGCGCGCCAGCATGTTTTTCGCCAAACTCGGTTACCCTCGGCGCCTTACTCTCTAGGAACGCACCATGAAAAAACTCAACGTCACCATTCAGCTTGAAATGTCCGTCCCCGACAACTGGGAACTGGTGGGAACGTCTGAAGGCACGCCTGTGTTGAAGCTGCCCAATGGCACTTTCATGGACGTCGCCATCGAGCCCCTGTTTGCCACCGATCCGGAAGAAACCTGGAGCAGCACCGACGACGACGACGTGCTCAACGATGTGCTGGACATGGTGGACAGCGAGTCGGTGACTTACGAATTTGTAGCCGACTGAGCTGGGGTGTGGCCATTGTGGGGACAGCCCACATCGCTGTGGCGGCCACCGCTGTGCAGTGGTCGCAACGCTGTGGGCATACCGGCCCAAGCCGCTGGGCACACGCTACCAGCAGCCACTCAAACGCTTGAATTACTTCAAAATTGATAGCTGCTTGCGCCCGTAAAATAAGCGCTAGCAGCTATTTTTGCTTCAACATGCCAAGTTCTTTGCCCCACCTTGATCGCCGCGCATTGCTGGCTTCTCTTGCTCTGGTGTCTTTGCCCACGGTGCCCAAGGTCGGCGTGGCCGCCATTCAGCAGCCCTCGGCCGGAGTCTGGCCCCGTGCATCCACAGTACCGGGCGGCGTTGCGCGCCTGTCGCTGGGGCCCGCAGCGCAGCGGCCCCGTGCGGTGGTGCGCCAAGGCGATGTGGACGTGCCCGTGCGGGTCGTGGGTGACGTGATCGAGTGGACGGCGGTGCTGGGCATTGCGCTGGCCGCTGCCACCGGTGACGGCCATATCGTGGTGCTGCCCGGGGCGGAGGCCGAAACGCAGCAAAAGCCTAGGCAAGTGCGCTACACCGTAGCGCCCAAGCGGTACGCGGAGCAACAACTCAAGGTCGCGCCCCGCACCGTGGATTTGTCGCCGCAAGACCAGGCCCGCTACGAACGCGAACGCGATCACCAGGCCCGGGTCATGGCCACCTGGAGCGAGCCGGCCCACCAGGCCCTGCCCTCGCTGCACATGCGGCAGCCCACGCCGGGGCGGCGTTCCAGTTCGTTCGGCCTGCGGCGCGTGTTCAACGGGCAGGCGCGCAACCCGCACAGCGGCATGGACATCGCGGCACCCACAGGCACGCCCGTCGTGGCGCCCCTGCCCGGCACCGTCATTGATACGGGCGACTACTTCTTCAACGGGGGAACCGTGTGGCTGGACCATGGCCACGGCCTGCTCACCATGTATTGCCACCTGAGCAGCATGGACGTGAAGGTGGGCGACACCGTAGGGGCCGGCGAGGCCTTCTGCAAAGTCGGCGCCACTGGCCGCGTCACCGGCCCTCACCTGCATTGGGGCGTGATGCTTAACCGCACCATGGTGGACCCGGCCCTGTTCATCGATGGACCGCGCACCTGACGGACAATAACGCCCCAGACGCCGTTCACGGTTGTTGAAGTGTTGAGTGGCGCCAATGGCAAACTGCAGCTGCTTAGCGCAGACAGCGACTGGGCGGCTGCACCCGCGCAGCGTTGCGCAGCGCCCAAAAGACCTGGAACGTCCCTCGGCGCGCCGTGGCTTGCCAAGTAACCAGTGCCCCGTCTGCCCACACGCGCTCCATCCGTTTTCCCCACCCCTTTCCCCCATGCCCACAGCCCCACTGCCCGCTCGCCTGCATACGCCGCCAAGGGCTCGCCACGCGCTGTATGCCCTGGTCTGTTCGGCTCCAGTGCTGTGCTCTGGCTGCGCCGTCGTGGCGGTGGCCGACGCCGCCGTTACCGTGGTGAGCACCACCGTGAAGGTAGGCGCAACGGTAGTGGGCACCACGGTGGATGTGGGCGCCGCCGGCGTGCGGGCGGTGGTGGGCAAGGATGAGGATTGAGGCCCCGCCCCCGCTTGCTTACAGCCGCTGCACTACACACCTCGCCCCCCAATGAACCCGCCCAGCCGCCGTCCTATCCTCACCCGCTCCGGCCAGGAACGCGGAGTGCCGGCCCCAGCGGCAACGCCCACACCATCGGCCGCCTATCGCCGGCCGGTCACAGAGCGGATCGCAGCGCACAAAGCCCTGCTGATCTGCTTTTACAAGCCCTACGGCGTACTGAGCCAGTTCACCCCCGAAGGCAAGTGGCAGGGCCTCAAGGACTACATTGACCTGCCTGGCGTCTACGTGGCCGGGCGGCTGGACGCTGACAGTGAAGGTCTTCTCTTGTTGACCAACGACGGCAAGCTGCAGGCGCAGATTGCCGATCCGCGCTTCAAGATGGAGAAAACCTACTGGGTCCAGGTGGAAGGCACCCCCGGCGATGACGCCCTGGCAGCCTTGCGCCAAGGCGTATTGCTCAACGACGGCCCCACCCTGCCCGCGCAGGCCCGCTTGCTCGACGCGCCACCCGATGTGGGCGAGCGGGTGCCGCCCATCCGTGAGCGCAAGTCCATCCCCACCGCTTGGCTGGAGCTGGTCATCCGCGAAGGCCGCAACCGCCAGGTGCGCCGCATGACAGCCGCCGTAGGCCATCCCACGCTGCGCCTGGTGCGCGCTGCGGTCGGCCCCTATTCACTGGGCGGTTTGACGCCTGGGGCTTGGAAACAGGTGAACGCGTGATGGGGGCGTACTGCAGGTGTTTTCCGCGCTGACGCACCCCAACTGCAAGCCACGATGCGCCGTGCATTCCGCCTCCAGTCGCCTCGGCTCAAAGGGTTCTCCGGGCGTTGGGCTGACAAATCAAGCGAACGCGTTGACGAAAAGCCCCGCAGTCACAGCACCGGCCACGCGCCCGTTCGCACCCAGCAAGGTCGCATCTGCCGGCGGCTGCGCGGGTGCCACGGCTGGGGGCTGGGCCACCGGGCGCGACGCTGGTTCGCTGGCGACAGCCATGCTTGTGCGTGCGCGGCTCGCGCGCTGGTCTGCAGCTGCTGATTGGCTGCTGAGATCGTCCGCCCGAGCTTGCTCCTGGTCGGCGTTGCGCTGGGCAGCCTGGGCCTGGCTTTGCAGGGTGCGCGCCATCTGCTCGGCCTGCTGCGCTTCCCGCCGTGCACTCTGGACTGTGTAAGACGAACTGGGGGCGAATGCAACACTGCGGACTGCGGCAACCATGGCGGATTCTTGCAGAGTGAGGCTGGGGGGAACAGTGCTGCGTCAGCCAGCAGACGCCATGCCATCAACGCCCTGGTACGCGCGACGCACCTGCGCATCGCGGGCTGCAGGCGCGCCCTGCTGGGCCGACGCACGGGCCATGTCCGCTGCCGCTGCGCTTTCCGCAACTTGGCGGGCCTGCACTGCTTCGCTCGCTTGCTGGCTGTTTTGGCGCTCTTCCTGCTGCACGTCCTGCGTCGATTGGCGGGCAGACAGTTCCTGTGCCCGGCGACTGAACGTTGCGGTGGTTTCACCAGAAGGAGACGCGTTGACTGCGGGGCCCTGCCCTGCAGCATCGGGGCGGCCAGCGGCGGCCCTGGTGGCGGGTTGAACTGCGGGCGTAGCGGTCACCGGGCCATAGCGGGCCGCAGCGTCAGTGCGGGGCTGAACAGATTCCATGGCAGTCTCCTGTTGCAGTGCGTAAAACCAAATGGTCGTGCAACTGGCAGCAAAAGTAAAGACAGGGCCACAGGGCGAGCCCGCCGCGCAATGCTGGCTCTTGCGAGAGCCTTCGCCTCAACTGCCTGCGGAGACCTCTGCCGGCTGGTCGTCTGCCACCAGATAGCGCTTGATCAGATCAAAAAAACTCTCGTAGAACCCGTCGGACGCGATGGTTTCGCTGCCGACTTTGACGAGGGAATCACTGCTGGCCGCGATGGGCAGTGAGACCGAACCCAATGCGCCCACCCCCAAGCTGGCGGAATTGTTCGTCTTGCGCAGGGTGTAGCTGTCCTGCAAGGCCGTGACAAAGCCCAGGCTGATCTTGCCGCTGGGGCTGTCGGGCACGCACACCACCCGAATGACCATTTGCAAGTGGGTCTCTGCGCTGGGCTGGAAACTCTTCTTGCCCTCCACCATTTCAGCAGTCGTGGTGTTGATGAGATAGCCCTGGCTGAGCAAGGCGCGGCGTGATGCCTCGCAGGTTTGCGCGGGCGTCGCGTCAAACAAGCGTGAATAGGTGGCTACCGAGCCAAATTTTTCTTGCGGGCCGTAAAAAACGGGTGCGCCGCCATTGGTGGCGCACCCCGCCAGCAGGCCCGCCAGGCACAGAGTGATCCCGCCGAAAAAACGTCCCCTTCGCGGGGGCGCAGCCCCGCCGAGCGAGGCGCTTGAAAATTGATTCAAATCTGTGTTCTCCGAACAAGCCAGGGACAGAGGCGAAGGGTAGCCTGTTTTCCGGGACACCCTTGCGCGGCGGACGTAAAGAACTGTAGACCGTGGCCGACACAGCCGCCAGACGCCTCTCAGACAGAGAGGGCGGGAGCGGCAGAGTTCCCCCTGAAAAACAAGCCCATTGCCGCCTTGCGCGTGCCGGAGAAGCCAAACAGTCAGCAACCCCTGGCACTGTCTGCACGCACCACCGCGCTGGGTGCATCGGTGGCCCTGAGTCGGTCTGGGTCGTTGCAAATTCTCACCATGGCAACGGCTGCGTTTCGCGCTTGGCGACTCCGCCGAGTCCGCAGCACCCGCTTACCGCTGCATCATACAAAGCGCTGCTTGCTATATTATTTATAGCTGCCCGCGCATTACCCTTGGGCGCCAGGTGCTGACCAGACTTGCATCCACCTGCATTGCCCTCAAGCTAACGGCCCTTGCGTTGGTAAGAAATCTTGCTTTGCAGATTTTGAACGATGGGCTTGACTTCGTCGTTCCACTGCGCGGCGTACTCTGGGGTGCACAACCCCTGGGGAGTGACGTCGTGCAATTCGCGGCTGATCTGGTATCCCGCTTTGGTGCGCTGGTGGGCGGCACTGTAGTTGAGCGCGACATTACGTGTTTGCAGATTGGCCGGCAGCCTGCTGAAACCCACGCCAGGGCCCAGTTCAATGTCATAAGTTTCGTAGCTGTGATACCCATAGCAGGCCGTGCGGCGGCGCGGCAGATGCTTCTCTTGGGCAGACGTGAGCTTGGAGAGCGATAGCGGCAGTTTGGCAACGGGTGTCAGAGCGAAAGCCCCGCGCTTGCCGGCTTGCAGGTACTTGTCGATCTCAAACGTCATGGAAAAACCGTAGGTATCCGAAAGCTGGTTCGCAGGCGTGGTGTCTGCTGGCTGAACTACGCCGCGGCCCTTGAAACCGGCACTGGCCAGGACATTGCGAACAAATTCACGCTCGCCCTCTCCTTTCAGACCGGCCATGTAAGCGCGCAGCTCCACGGCGGGAAGGCCCTTGAAAGACGCCTTGAGGCTGCCTGTTGCGCTGCCGTCTGCGGCGACCTTGATGAGGGTATGCACGCGCTGCTCCGTCAGGTCAGCGCTTCCCGCAGGGATGCGCTCCATCAATTTGCCGCCGCCTGTGTGCACGGCGGGCTTGGCATACGCATGGCCGGGAAGGTAGCCGAAGGGCACCCGCTTGGCCGCTGCGTCCACGTACAAGTCCAGGTCGGGCAGGTAATTGATGACGTGGTTGAGGGTCGAGGCAACCGGGGTGGCGGGCAAGTCGTACAGTTCATCGGCATTGATGAGAACCTGCTCGCTGCGCACGCCAGCGGCGGTCAGCAGTGCCTGCAGCAGTGTGGCGTGGTCCTTGCAATCGCCCATTTTCTGCTCCAGCACTATCTCGGGGTCTCGCGGCACCACATCGCCCGTGCCCATGCAGTTTTCGGTGTACATGATTTGGGTTGACACCCATTCGTACAGCCGCCGAGCACGCTCTCTCGGATGGGCTTGCGCGCCGATGATGGACTGTGCGAGCGCCTCTACCCGCGTTGAAGGCCGCGCCTTGGGCGACGCACGCTCGGCGTAGGCCCGGGCAATACCCTCGTAACTGGCGAACGTGCTCACCATCAACACAGGGGCTTCATCCAGGCGCCATATACCAGCGTCGCCCTCGTCCCACGCCCGCGGGCTGGTGTTCTGGTAGCGCCATTGGCGCACGGTGTTGCCGCCCTCTTGTACCGCTGGCAACTCCTGCAGGCCATGGGCTTCAAAGCGCAAGTTCATCCCCAAGGGAGAGCGAACGGTGATCTGGCTGTCTTCATGCACGCCGTAGGGCGAAAACCCCTGCACTACGGAAAAATGCCCCGCAAACATGGGCTGCTTGTCTTCAATGCGATAACGCACTCCCACCGAATCCCCCACCTCCAATTCGGGGAAGACGAGCGATACGCGAGTGCGGTTCGCCAAAACGGGCTGCGCGCCCGCGCGGCCACCACCGTTTTCGGACTGGTAGTTCTGGGGCGGCACCGGAATGCGGCGCCCGTCGGCCTTGAGCGTGTAAGCGTCAAGCACCTGGGCCTCTTGGAAACCGGGGCTGAACACAAAGGCAAAGCTTTTCATGCGCTCAAGCGCACTTGCGTGGGCCACTCGGTGCTGCGTGGCGTGAACCACCGACGCTTTGCCATCTGCCGCCACGTCGTAAGCCACATGCCAGCGCTGCGAAACGACGGGCACGCTGCCGGTTGCCTCACGAGGCGCGGCCTGAGCTCGGGCGCCCCCGCACCCAATGAGCAGCCCGCAGACCCATGCCTGCAATACCAAGCGCCCTCCCCAAGCGGAAATGACCATGTTGAACGAGTTCCCTGACGTTTGTGATTGACGCACCGCCGTGCGGCGAAGTCCGCAGATGCGTTGCCTGCGCTGTGGTACCTGCCTCTTTAAGGAGAACACAGCCGATGGATAGCCCCCAACACGCAACCATGTGCGCTGCGGGCGGCTGGCATCTTAGTGGCGAAGGACCGCGCCAACGCCCGTGGGCAGCGAACTGAAACAACCGGAAACGAAACAGTGGGCAACGCACAGGCCGTGCAAAGAAGCCATTTGCCCCGACAAACACCTGCCTGCCCACCTCGCTCGTGTGTGCCTCACGCTGCACCACGTATAGTGCGCCCCTCTATTTCCAACGCGCCGGGGCACCTTCCTCAGCGCCCATGCCTTGTGTCGCTTTCTGTTTTGCTTTGCCTGGTTGTCGCCATCAGCGATGGAGACACCCTCACCGCCCGCTGCGGTACACCCGGTGCTTATCGTCCCGTCAAAGTTCGCATCGCCGCCATTGATGCCCCCGAGAGCAAGCAGGCGTTCGGGCTCAAATCCAAGCAGCATCTTGCCAAGCTGTGTTTCAAGCAGCAGGCAAGGCTGCAACTACTGACGAAAGACGACTACGAACGCACCGTAGCCAACGTGCAATGTGCAGGGAAGGATGCGGCAGCCAGGCAAGTGGCTGCCGGCATGGCTTGGGTGTACACGCCCTACGCCCAGAACCACCCACAGCTGCTGCCGCTGCAGCAGCGAGCCAGATCGCAGCGCACAGGGCTGTGGTCGCAAAAACGCCCCCAGGCACCGTGGATGTACAGAAGCCGGCAGCGAGGCTGAACGATCGCCGCTGCGAGTCGAGCCCCGGCGGGCGGGAACGTCACGAGCACCAATGCATGTGATGCGTCGCTGCGAAGTCTGTGAACAAAGCAGGTAGCATGCGAACCAATCTCATGCACGCCCAGCGGCACTTCAACCAACGTGACCACGCCCACCAGCACCCTTGCCGCAGCGCCTGCCGCAAGCATTTACCGGCACCCTGGTTTTCTGGCGTTCATTGCCGCACGGCTGATGGCCGTTTTTGCCACACAGGTCCAGGCGGTGGTCGTGGCTTGGCAGGTGTATGACCTCACACGCGACCCGTTGGCTCTTGCCTACGTAGGGCTGGCCCAGTTTCTTCCCATGTTGTGCCTGTTGCTGCCCGCAGGCGATTTGATTGATCGGTTCAACCGCAGAGCCATCCTGCGCGCCAGCTGGGCTGCGGGCGCTCTTTGCAGTGCCGGACTGTGGTGGCTATCCGGTCATGGCGACGGAGGTGTGACCGGGGTTTACGCTGTGCTGGTGCTGTTCGGGTGTGCTCGGGCCTTCTCTGGCCCTGCACTTCAAAGCCTGCTGCCGCAGGTGGTGCCGCGTGAGCAACTGGCGCAGGCGATCGCAGCCAACAGCATGCTCATGCGGGCCGCGAGCATCGGCGGGCCCTTGCTCGGCGGGCTGCTCTACGCACTGGGCGGTGGTGAGTTGACCTTTGCCCTGTGTTTTGCCTGCTTCGCATTGGCCACCGGGCTGTTGGCGCGCGTAGCCACCGCTCATGCCAGCCCGTCAGGTCCGGCCACGGGGTCCATGTGGGAGCGTTTCGGGGCCGGCATACGGTTCATTCGTTCGCGGCCCATCATTCTGGGGACGATATCGCTGGATCTTTTCGCCGTGCTGCTCGGTGGCGTGGTGGCCCTGCTGCCGATCTACGCCAGCGAAGTGTTGCATGTGGGGCCCGCAGGCCTGGGCGCGTTGCGCAGCGCGCTGGCGGTTGGGGAAGTAGGAGCGGGCCTGTATCTGAGCATGCGCCCGTTCAACCGCAAGGTTGGCCCCACCATGTTTGTTGCGGTGGCGGTGTTTGGTGTGGCCAATCTGCTGTTCGCTGTATCGACATGGTTCTGGCTGTCCTTCGCGGCCTTGCTGGTGGCTGGTGCGGCCGACATGGTCAGCGTCTATATCCGCGGGGCGCTGGTGCAGTTCTCGACGCCCGACCACATGCGAGGCCGCGTTAACGCCGTCAACATGCTCTTCATCGGCTCGTCCAACGAACTGGGCGAATTCCGCGCGGGCACCAGCGCCGCATGGCTTGGGGTAGTGCCCGCTGCGGTGCTAGGCGGCCTCTGCACCCTCGGCGTCGTCGGAGGGTGGACGTGGGGCTTCAAGCAGCTGCGCAGTGTTGACCGGTTTGAGGAGGCGGCACAGGGGCATTGAGAGGCCGGCAGAGCACCCTGCGCACAGCGCTGTGAATCTCTTCAGACGTGGTACACCAGTGCCGCCGCGCGAGCCTCCATGGCCAAGCCTTGGCCCACTGGCCCCAGGCGCTCTGCCGTCTTGGCTTTCACATTGACCTGATCGGCACCGATTCCGAGCGCTTTCGCAATACTGGCGCGCATGGCAGGGATGTGGGCAGCCAGGCGGGGCGCCTGCGCCACTACTGTGCTGTCGATATTGCCAATTTCGTATCCGGCTGCTCGCACCCGGCGAGCCGCTTCGGCCAAGAGCACCGATGAGTCTGCGCCGCGAAAGGTGGCCTCGGTATCCGGGAAATGGCTCCCGATATCACCCAGGGCCGACGCACCCAGGATTGCGTCCGTGATGGCGTGCAAAAGCACATCAGCATCCGAATGGCCCAGCAGACCCATGCTGTGCTCGATCGTCACCCCGCCAATCACCAAGCGGCGACCCGGCACCAAGGCGTGCACATCCCAACCCTCACCTATCCTGAAGTTCATCGTCTTACCTTCTTCCTCTAGCGAGGCCGTCGATTGCATACACCGTCGATCTGGAGTGTTTCATCACTGCCATCAACTGCTTGGGGGTGCCACGGCACGCCCACCGCCAAAGCGTTCCAGCGTGGTTCCGTGCCCACGCTGGGCAAGCACGGCGCTGGCCAGCGCAAAGTCTTCCGGGTACGTGACCTTGAAATTTTGAGCGCCTCCTGGCACCAGCCGAGGGTGCAGACCCATGGCCTCCATGGCGCTGGCCTCGTCGGTGACGGCTGAGCCAATGCGCTCGATGGCACCCATCAAGGGGCCAATGCGAAACATCTGCGGAGTTTGAGCCAACCATTTGTCACTGCGATCCACTGTGTTGGCCACGCGCACGCCCCCTGGGCCATCAATGGAAGTTTTCAAGGTGTCGGCCAACTTGTGGGCCAGCAACCCGCCCACGCCATCGCCAGCACAGGTATCAATCAGGTTATCGATCTGGGAAGACGTTATGAGGCAACGGGCCGCGTCATGGACGAGCACCCAGTCGTTCGCCTGGGCGCCTCGGTGCAGCAGGGCATGGAGCCCGCCGAGCACGGTGTCTGCCCTGGTAGGGCCGCCGCACTCGACCTTGAAAAAGGATGGATGCGCATAGGCGTCCAGAAAACGGTCGCCTGCAGCGACCGCCACCAGCGTGCCCAGCAGCCGCCCCACGCCTGCGAACGCCGCCAACGTGTGCAACACCATGGGCTGCCCAGCAACCAGATGGTATTGCTTGGGAAGTGAGGAAGGCGGGGCCTGCGGGCCCGCGAGGGCCGGCGCCACAGCGCGCAACCCCACACCAGCGCAGGGCACCAAACCCCAGAAACGGCCGTGGGCGGACAGGGGAGCAGGGGTAGTAGGCAGTAGCGGTGCAGTCATGGGGGCCTCATTCTAGAATCTACGTTCCCCTGCCCCACCCAGCCCGTGCGCGCGTCGCGCCCCAGGGGGTGCTGCGGGGCCGACGCCACCGTCTCGCATGGACCTGCCCAAACTCACTCCCGGTAAACGTTTCACCCTGCCCCGCCCCGTGGGCAGTGCCGACGCACTGTTGCTGGCCCACCTGGCCCAGCGCGACAAAGCCAACCATCACACCACCGCGGTCATCACGGCAGACGCGACCGATGCGCAGCGCCTGATCGACGAGATGGCGTTCTTCACGCCCGGGTTGCGGTGTGCACTCTTTCCCGACTGGGAGACGCTGCCCTACGACACCTTCTCGCCGCACCAGGATCTGATCAGCGAGCGGCTGGCCACGCTGTGGCGCATCTCCCAAGGTGAAGCCGACGTGGTGCTGGTGCCCGCCACCACGGCGCTGTACCGCCTCGCGCCGCCCTCCTTCCTGGCGGGCTACACCTTTCACTTCAAGGTCAAGCAAAAGCTCGACGAAGCCAAGTTCAAGTCCCAGCTCACGCTGGCGGGCTACTCCCATGTCTCGCAGGTGGTGAGCCCCGGCGAATACGCGGTGCGCGGCGGGCTGATCGACCTGTTCCCCATGGGCTCGCTGGTGCCGTACCGGGTGGACCTGTTCGACGACGAGATCGACAGCATCCGCACCTTCGACCCCGACAGCCAGCGCAGCCTGTACCCCGTGCCCGAGGTGCGCCTGCTGCCGGGCCGCGAGTTCCCCATGGACGACGACGCGCGCGCCAAGTTCAGGAGCCGCTGGCGCGAGATGCTCGAAGGTGACCCGACCAAGAGCCGCATCTACAAGGACATGGGCGCGGGCGTGGCCACGGCGGGTATCGAGTACTACCTGCCGCTGTTCTTTGACGAGACGGCCACCGTGTTCGACTACCTCGGCACCGACGCCACGGTGGTGCTGCATGGCGATCTGGAACCGGCCTTCCAGCGCTTCTGGCAGGACACGAAGGACCGCTTCCGCCTGGTGCAGGGCGACCCCGAGCGCCCCGCGCTGCCGCCCGAGGCACTGTTCCTGTCGGTCGACCAGTTCTACACCCGCGCCAACCACCATGCGCAGCTGTCGCTGCGGCCGGGCGTGGCGGATGTGGAGGACAACCCGCACTTCCAGAAACTGGGCGACTTGTCGGTAGTGCGCGGTGCCGAAGACCCGCTGGCGCGGCTGCACGCCCACGTGCGCAACACGCAGCACCGCGTGCTGCTGCTGGCCGAGAGCGACGGCAGACGCGAGAGCCTGCTCGACTTTTTGCGCGCCTCGCAGCTCAACCCACCCGCGTTCGACTCGCTGGCCGAGTTCCAGAGCGCGACCGACGAAAAGATCGGCATCGCCACTGCCGGCCTCACCGTGGGCTTCAGCTGGATCGAGGATGGCATCGACTTCGTCACCGAGACCGAGCTGTTTGCCGCCGGCCCCACCACGCGCCGCCGCAAGAAGCAGGAGCAGGTAAGCGACGTCGAGGCCCTCATCAAGGACCTGGCCGAGCTCAATGTGGGCGACCCGGTGGTGCACAGCGCCCACGGCATCGGCCGCTACCGCGGGCTGGTGAACATGGACGTGGGCAACAAGAACCCCGATGGCACGCCCGCCATGCAGGAGTTTTTGCACCTCGAATACGCCGACAAGGCCGTGCTGTATGTGCCGGTGAGCCAGCTGCAGCTCATCAGCCGGTACACGGGCGTGTCTGCCGATGAGGCTCCGCTGCACAAGCTGGGCAGCGGCCAGTGGGAAAAGGCCAAGCGCAAGGCCGCAGAGCAGGTGCGCGACAGCGCCGCCGAGCTGCTCAACATCTACGCCCGGCGCGCCGCGCGCGAAGGCCACGCCTTCCGCTACAGCCCACAGGACTACGAGACCTTTGCCAACGACTTCGGCTTTGAAGAAACGGCCGACCAGAACGCCGCCATCCACGCGGTGATCCAGGACATGATCAGCCCGCGCCCCATGGACCGCCTGGTCTGCGGCGACGTGGGCTTTGGCAAGACCGAGGTGGCGTTGCGCGCAGCCTTTGTGGCCGTCACGGGCGGCAAGCAGGTGGCCTTTTTGGCGCCGACCACGCTGCTGGCCGAGCAGCACTACCAGACGCTGGTGGACCGCTTCTCCAAGTGGCCGGTGAAGATTGCCGAGGTGTCGCGCTTCCGCTCGGGCAAGGAGATCACCGCTGCCATCAAGGGCATTGGCGACGGCACGGTGGACATCGTGGTGGGCACGCACAAGCTATTGAGCGAGTCCACCAAGTTCCACAACCTGGGCCTCCTGATCATCGACGAGGAGCACCGCTTTGGCGTGCGCCACAAAGAGCAGATGAAAGCCCTGCGCGCCGAGGTGGATGTGCTCACGCTGACTGCCACGCCCATCCCGCGCACGCTGGGCATGGCGCTGGAAGGCCTGCGCGACCTGTCGGTCATCGCCACCGCGCCGCAGCGGCGCCTGGCCATCAAGACCTTTGTGCGCAACGAAGGCACGGGCGTGATCCGCGAGGCGGTGCTGCGCGAATTGAAGCGCGGCGGTCAGTGCTACTTTCTGCACAACGAGGTCGAGACCATCGAGAACCGCCGCCAGAAGCTCGAAGAGATCCTGCCCGAGGCCCGCATCGCCGTGGCCCACGGCCAGATGCCCGAGCGGGAACTCGAGCGCGTTATGCGCGACTTTGTGGCGCAGCGCTACAACATCCTGCTGTGCTCGACCATCATCGAGACCGGTATCGACGTGCCCACGGCCAACACCATCATCATGAGCCGCGCCGATAAGTTTGGCCTGGCGCAGCTGCACCAGTTGCGCGGCCGCGTGGGCCGCAGCCACCATCAGGCCTATGCGTACCTGATGGTGCCCGACACCGAAGGGCTGACCAAGCAGGCGCAGCAGCGGCTCGATGCCATCCAGGCGATGGAGGAACTGGGCAGCGGGTTCTACCTGGCCATGCACGATCTGGAGATCCGCGGCGCGGGTGAGGTGCTGGGCGAGAACCAGAGCGGCAACATGCTGGAAGTGGGCTTCCAGCTGTACAACGAGATGCTGAGCGAGGCCGTGAAAGCGCTCAAGGCCGGCAAGGAGCCCGACCTGCTCTCGCCGCTATCGGTCACCACCGACATCAACCTGCACGCCCCTGCCTTGCTGCCCGACGACTACTGCGGCGACGTGCACCTGCGCCTGTCGTTCTACAAGAAGCTGGCCACGGCCAAGACGCCGGACCAGATCGACGGGCTGCTTGAAGAGATCGTGGACCGCTTTGGCAAGCTGCCGGCGCAGGCGCAGACACTCATCGACGTGCACCGCCTGCGCGTGCTGAGCCAGCCCTATGGCGTGGTGAAGGTGGATGCCGCGCCAGGCGTGATCAACATTACCTTCAAGCCCCAGCCGCCGATCGACCCGATGCGCATCATTGAGCTGGTCCAGAAGAACAAGCACATCAAGCTCGCGGGCAACGAGAAATTGCGCATTGAGCGCGAACTCAAGGAACCTAAGGACCGCGCCCAGTTGGTGCGCGATATATTGCGAGGGCTGGGGCAACCAGTACTCCAGACAACCTGAGGGCGAACCTCTGAACGCAAGCCACTTCTTCCAGAGGCCCCCATGGTTCTTGAAGCCAGTCTGATAGGGATTGCAATGGCCGTGGCGCTTTGGCTGCGGCCATGGCGCATGCTCAGCCGCCGCACGTCTGAAAAAGGAGCGCCCAGTGCCCCCTCTCCGCTGCTGACCCCATTGCTGGCTACGGTGGTCGTACTCCCTTGGCTTTGGGCCTTGCCTACACTGCATCGCATGCCGCTACAGCTGCAATGGTCGGGGGCGTGCCTGGTGGTGCTGATGCTGGGATGGCCGCTGGCCATTCCGGCGCTGGTGGCGGTGGGCTGTATCGCGGCGGTACTCTCGCCGTCCCTGGAATGGGCCGACGCTTTGGGGGCAGTGGCGTGGCAAGGTGTGGTGCCAGCCACGCTGGCGCTTGCGCTGGGCTGGGCCATTCGCCGCATCATCGGTACACAGCCCTTCGTATACGTGCTGGGCCGCGCTTTTTTGGGCACGGCAGTGTGCCTGTTTGCAGCGGGCGTGCTTGCGCAATGGAGCGATCATTTTCTACCTGGCGTCGGGGACAACCTGTCGCTGGTGGCGCGCTGGCTCATGGCTTGGGGCGATGCATTCATCACAGGAATGTTGACCGCCATTTTTGTCGCCTTCAAGCCTGAGTGGCTGGCCACTTGGTCCGATCGTTTGTACTTGCGCAAACCGTAGTGGGGACAGAGGCGGTGCTTGGTGCTTGTTGACTTAGCGCAAGCCACGCAAGAGCGTCGGGCGCGATAGTGGGATACCCATTCAACAAAGAGGGTTTCCCATGAAATTACTGAACGACCTTTTTTCCACCGACTACGGCCTGATGAGCATCATCGGGATCGGTTTCATGCTCTGCATGGCAGCTTTCTTTCTGCGCATGTTTCTCGTCAAGATGAACGAGCCGCCTACTCCCAACCCAGCACACGCCGGCAGGGTGACGCGTGAGGGGCAGTCTTCACCCCACTGAGGCGATCGCGGGCTCGCGGGCTTCATGTGCATGCGAATACTATAATTTTGATAGCAATCCGCGCTGACTGCAAAAGCGCTAGAGCATGATTTTTTACGTAATCAGGCCGTCCTCGAGCGCTCCGCGCTTGAGTGGCGGCCGGTTTGCTTGGCGAGTTCGTACCCCGAGTAGGCGGCACAATTCGCGCGCATCTTCGGCAGTTGACCGCTTGGCGACTAACATTGCGGTTTTCATCCCCGTCTAGCTGCCGTTTCTCCATGACTCAAGCCACTGAACTGGCCCCAGGCCTCGTCGTCCAAGGCGTTCAAACCCCCTTGTCCCTGTCCAGCTACAAGCTCATTGCTTTTGACATGGACTCGACCCTCATCAACATCGAGTGCGTAGACGAAATTGCAGACGCTGCCGGCCGCAAGGCCGAGGTGGCAGCGATCACCGAGGCGGCGATGCAGGGCGTGATCACCGACTACAAGGAGAGCCTGCGCCAGCGCGTGGCGCTGCTGAAGGGCGTTGCGGTGAGCCATCTTGAAAGTGTTTTCCGGGAACGCCTGCGTTTCAATCCCGGCGCCGACACGCTGATCAACGCCGCAAAGGCGGCGGGACTGACGACGCTGCTGGTGTCCGGAGGCTTTACCTTTTTTGCGGACCGCGTGCGCACCGGTCTGGGCATTGATTTCGCCCGTTCCAACGTGCTGGAAGTGGACCATGGTCAACTCACCGGGCGCATGGTGGACCAGCCTTGGGGCGATATCTGCGACGGGGCTGAAAAGCGCCGCACCTTGTTGGAACTGGCCTCGCTCATGGGTATTTCGCCAGCCCAGACAATCGCCGTCGGTGATGGGGCCAACGACCTTCCCATGATGGGTGTGGCGGGTCTTTCAGTGGCATACCACGCCAAGCCCGCAGTGCGCGCGCAGGCCAACGTCGCTATCAACCAAGGGGGGCTGGACCGGTTGCTGGAAGTATTTGCCAAGTAACCGGCGTGAGATGCGCGATTACCGTGCCGCCCCCGCGCCGGACGCGGCATGCAACCGGGTCCGCTGCCGTCGCTCATAAAAGCGCAACGTAATGGCCGGGCGCTCAACCAATCACGGGCAACCCAGGCTTGGCCTTCACACTGGGGGTAGGTAGCCGCACCACAGGCAGCATGTCCATCGTAGAGGCGGGGGCGTCCACCAGATCGGCGAGCGTGACACCGTCCAGCACCGCCAAGTACGCATTGATAGCAGTACCCAGCACGCCTTTGAGTCGGCAATTACCACTCAAGCGGCAGCGGTTGATGTCTGGGTCAAAGCACTCGACCAGGTGAAAGTCTGTTTCGGTCTGGCGCACCACGGCGCCTAGGTTGATCTCGCTGGGCGGTTTCATCAAGCGCATGCCACCTCCGCGGCCGCGTGTCGTCTCTAGCAGCCCTTGCGCAGCCAATTCCTGCACGATCTTCATCAAATGGCTGCGGGAGATGCCGTATCCATCAGCCACTTCCGTGATCGTGACGGGCTGTTCGCGCCCCTGCGTAGCTGCGCAATACATCAATACACGCAAGGTGTAGTCAGTCCATTGGGTAAGGCGCATGGTGTTTTTCCTGGCTCAATTAAAAGATGCTCTTGAAATGAATTTTATGGAATAAAATATTCATACAACATGAATCTTAAGGAAGACCCCATGAATGCCCGCCTGCATGACACGCAACCTGCGCTGAGCGCAGAACAAGCCATTGGTCAGATCGCTGTAGAGCTCCCCGGTTCCACCGCCGTGTTTCGACGTCTCAAGTTGGACTTCTGTTGCGGCGGGCACATCAGTCTGCGTGAAGCGGCCACGCAAAAATCGC
Organism: Acidovorax delafieldii; assembly: GCA_002377855.1. Taxonomy (GTDB): domain Bacteria; phylum Pseudomonadota; class Gammaproteobacteria; order Burkholderiales; family Burkholderiaceae_C; genus Acidovorax; species Acidovorax delafieldii_A. The sequence continues at coordinate 140,242 of DFQQ01000008.1, forward strand.
TGGACGTTGATGCCGTCCTTGCGGAGCTTTCGCAGCTGCAGCGCAGTGCCGATCTTCCGGGCATCACCACACCTGCGGAACTGATAGACCATATCCTTGCCCGCTACCACGAGGTGCATCGCGCCCAACTTCCTGAGTTGATCCGCATGGCTCGCCGTGTGGAAGCCGTGCACCGAGACAACCCTCACGTGCCTGCGGGGCTGGCAGACGCCCTGGAGGCCATGCACGAGGAATTGCTCTCGCACATGCACAAGGAAGAGGCCATCCTTTTCCCCATGCTCAAGGCCGGCGGCAACCCGTTCGTGGGTCAGCCCATCGGCATGATGCGCGCAGAACACGTCGACCACGGCGCGGCGCTGGACAAACTCAATGCGCTGACCAACGACGCAACGCCTCCACAAGGCGCGTGCAACACGTGGCGCGCGCTGTACGCAGGAGTCGCCCAACTCAACGATGACCTGATCAACCATATTCACTTGGAAAACAACGTCCTCTTTCCTCAGTTTGAGGCGTCTTCCAAAACACAGGGTTGCGGTACATCAGCTTGCAGTTGCAGCTGATCGCCGAAACTGCGCTCCATGCCGCCTGTACCAGCCGCACTTGCGCCCACTGCCGAAAGCATCACGGAATTGGTGCACGCGTTCTATGCCGATGTACGGCAAGATGCGTTGCTGGGACCCGTCTTTGAAAAAGCGCTGCAAGGTCGGTGGGACGCGCATCTGCACAGGCTGGTGGAATTCTGGAGCACAGTGCTGCTGGGAACACGCACCTTTAAAGGCAACCTGCTAGACAAGCACATGCAACTGCAGGGCGTGACACCAGCGCATTTCGCGGCGTGGGTGCGTTTGTGGAACGAACACACCGCCCGCCTTTTTCCTGCTGAAGTCGCGCACGGGCTTCAGGCTGCTGCGCACGGGGTAGCCCGCAACTTGTTCAGAGGGTATTTTGGTGATTTGCCCAGCTTTGCGGAGCCTCGTGTATCCGCTCACGCACACCCTCAGTAGCAAGATCGACGGGCGCAATGCGCACTCGGCGGCGCCATAAAGCTGGTTTGCACTAACTGCTATTGGCGACTCCCCACTGTCACTTACCCTTGCCTCCCGGTGTAAAGAACAGTGCGACACCCACAGCAATCAGTGCCACAGGCCACCAAACGCGCAGAAGCTCGCGCAGGCTGATGCTGATCAATCCCAAATTGGTCAACAAGAAAAACACACCCAGAACCACCAGCACAATTGCTGCAATGTTGCCCTTCATCGGCACCCCCTCTTTGTTTAAAACGTCCGTCATTATGGTGATGAGCCGGAGCCGACAGCGTTCATAACGCATTACCTGGGCGTTGTATCGCGTTTCTGAGCGGCACCAGCAGCTCTGCCAATCCGTTGTGATCCATCTCGTGCATCAGCGCGAGCAATCGGCCCAGATCATTTTTGGGAAACCCCTCTCTGGCAAACCAATTCAGATAACCGCCCGGAAGATCCGCGAGGACACATCCTTTGTGCTTGCCGTATGGCATCTGCACTGTGACCAGCCGCTGCAGCGCTGCGGGATCGAGTCCTGGGATGTCCATCCGCTCAGCCTCCGGCGCGCTTGACTTGGTATCCCAGCTTCTGCAATGCGGCCATGACCCGGTTCACATGATCGCCCTGCACCTCGATCACGCCTTCCTTGACAGTTCCACCCGTGCCGCACGCTGCTTTGAGTTGCTTGCTCAGTTGATCAAGTCCTGCCTCGTCCAGTAACACGCCCTTCACCAATGTGACCGCTTTGCCACCACGGCCTTTGGTTTCGCGCGACACCCGTACGATGCCATCGCCCGTGGGCAACGGCTTGTTCTGTTTGCACACACAGTGCACATGGGGCTGACTGCAGGCGGGGCACATGCGGCCGTGGTCGGTGGAATACACCAAGCCACCCAAGCTCTGGAGGTCACGCAAAGAGGCCATGGCTCATTTCCCCCGCGCGCTCAACAGCTGAAAATTCAGCAGCCGCGTTGCCATCACGGTCTCGGTGAAAAACAACACCAAAGCCGCCAGGAACGAGATCACCCCGGTCAGAAAACTGGTCACAGCCCAGCTGTGTCCTCTGAAATCCATGGTTTCTCCCAGGAAAAGCAGCACGATGGTGACACCGATCAAGAATCCGCACAGTGTCAGTAGTCCGATGCAGGCATTGGCCAGTCGCCCCCGTGTACGCAGGTACCCCAGTTCCAGCATCGCCCGGTCATGGTGCTCTGCGTCACTGGAATTGCGTGCACGGTCTTCGACCACGCGCGCACGATCAATGATGCGGGCCAGACGACCCGCAACCGCACCAATCATCCCTGCCACCGCCGTCAACAGAAACACCGGCGCCACTGCCAGTTGAATGCCGTGCGTGATGGTGCTGGGTTCTAAGGCGATACTCATGGTCGTCAACAGTTGGAAAGCTTGGGGATGGGATTATCTGCGTGTTCGCTCACGGCAGCGGCCATGTGCGGTTTCGCGGCGAGAAACTGTCGCACGTGCTTGCATACTCACCCTGGGGCGCAGCCATGGTCGCCTGGCGAATTGGAGAATCACCGCCACCGAGTGCCACAGGTCGCGGACAATCCCCCCTGCAACACACCGACGCCAACGCCGACGAGGCTCGCTCAGGCCTTGGGTTAAAGCCGGGCCTGATGCCCCCTTGGTTGAACACTCCACCCCTGCGCGCGTACCGTGCGCGCCCATTGCCGCTGATACAGCGCTTCACTCCATGCATTTCGCTTCTCTCGGTTTATCTTCAGCACTCGCCAGCGCGGCTGCTGCCAGCGGTTATGCAGCGCCCACACCTGTGCAGGCGGCATCGATCCCAGCCATATTAAAGGGGCATGATCTGTGGGGATGCGCCCAGACCGGTTCTGGAAAAACCGCTGCTTTTGCCCTTCCCGTGCTGCAACTGCTGCAAGGCAGTCCTCCACAACGCGACCCGAGGGCACTGGTGGTAGTGCCCACGCGCGAGCTCGCGTCTCAGGTCGGGCAAGTACTCAGCCAACTCGCCCATGGGTTGGCGTTGCGAACAAGGGTCGCGGTGGTGTACGGGGGCGTCTCCATCAATCCGCAAATGATGCGTCTGCGTGGCGGCGCCGACCTGATCGTGGCAACGCCAGGACGCCTGCTGGACCTGGTTCAACACAACGCGCTGCGGCTGGGCAGCGTCCAGCATTTGATTCTGGACGAGGCCGATCGTCTGCTGGACCTGGGGTTTTCTGAGGAGTTGCAGGCGGTGCTCAAAATGCTGCCCGAGGAACGCCAGAACTTGTTTTTCTCAGCCACTTTTCCGCAGGAAGTCCAGGCGCTGGCAAACAGCCTGTTAAGAGATGCGGTGCGTGTCGAGATAGCGCCCACAGAGTTCACGCAGCCCGACATTGTCCAGCGCGCCATCGTGGTGGACGCGCCCCGACGCACCCAGCTGCTCAAACATCTTGTCGAGCAGCACCAATGGTCAAGGGTGCTGGTCTTTGTGGCGACCCAGTATGCCGCTGAGCACGTGGCCGAGAAGCTGTACAAGGCAGGGGTCTACGCATCTCCCTTTCATGGCGGGCTCAGCCAGGGCGCGCGCACGCAGGTGTTGCAAGAGTTCAAGGATGAGCGTTGGCAAGTGGTGGTGACTACCGATCTGGCGGCCCGCGGGATCGACATTGCCCAGCTGCCCGCCGTGGTGAATTACGACCTCCCACGCTCCGCGGTGGACTACACCCACCGCATTGGCCGCACCGGCCGAGCTGGCGAAAGCGGTGTGGCCGTGAGCTTCATTTCCGCAGACACAGAAGCCCACTTCAAGCTGATTGAAAAGCGACACGGGCTGCACCTGCCGCGAGAAACCGTGGAAGGCTTTGAACCCACGGCCCAGCCAACCGAGGCCAGGAACGCAGGCACTGGCGGCGTGAAGGGGAAGCGGCCCAGCAAAAAAGACAAGCTGCGGGCTGCCGCAGCGCTGGATGAGGGCTCTACAAAAGCATCAGAGGGCTGAGCCCCTGTGCTGAGGTATGCCCTAGGGCCCCGGGGACCGCAAGCACCGTATGCGAACTGACGGGACAAGAAGCCCCGTCATATCAGTTCGTCGTCAGCCTCAACTGCTTGTGCATCGCTCTCGGGGGATCGGGGTGCACGATGCCCCGGCTTGGCCAATATCTCCACATAAAACTGCGGCTCACCTTGGGCGACCACGGCATTGATGCACTCCGTGAGTTGGGAGACGTGAACGGCTTGCGCCACACCCTGGCTCAGCCCAAAGCGGCAATCAAAGTCCCAAAATTGTGCGCCTTCAGGGACATCACGGCGGCGCTCGCGCTTGATGTACTTGCGAATGTCGTGCTTGACGGCATCCAGCACCCGCTCAGGGTGTTTGCCTTCAACGTGGAGTTGGAAAGTTTTTCTCATGGGCGATGGTACCGCCTGCGCAGTCCTTCCAACTGGCAAACCACCCTGCAAGCGCCCGAGAATTCACACGTGCAGATACCCGAGTCACCGCCCGCGCGCAAAAATGCGTGCGTTTGGCCCGCTTCAGATGCCAAAATGCGCCGAACACTCTGCCAGCCACACCATGCCTGATCAACTCGAGCTGCTGCAAGCACTGCCTGGGGCGGTGATGGTCACGCAGGAAGGCGCCATCCGGTTTGCCAACGCAGCCACGGCGAGGCTGCTGGAAGTCGACAGTGCCGACTCCCTCATCGGCCGACAGTCCACAGAGTTCGTGCACCCCATGGACCAGACTCGCTCCACGCATCGCATACAACAGGTGGCAGACCCTGGGCAAGGGGGCCGCCCCAACAAGTCGTCCGAGTTTCGCATCCGCACCCAAAACGGCCATCTGCGCATGGTGCTGATTTCCAGCGTGGCCATTGAGTGGCTGGGAGCCCCCGCTGTCCTCATGTGTGGCCTGGACATGACCCACCAAGGTGAAATCCAAGCCCAGTTGCGCGAAAGCGAGCAGAACTTCCGCCGCCTGTTTGAAAACATGCAGGATGTGTACTACCGAACAGATGCAACGGGCGTCGTTCAGCACGTGGGCCCAGGGGTGCGGAGGGTACTTGGCTATGAGCCCCACGAGATCGAGGGACGCACGGCCGAGTCGTACTACCCGCACAGCTCCGACCGTGACGCCTTCAAGGCGGCCATCTTGGAAAAAGGCGAAGTGTCTGACTTCCCGGGACAAATGGTCCGGCGCGACGGCTCGGTGATCGACATCTCCATCAGCAGCCACGCGCTGTACGACCACGCTGGGAACTTTGCTGGAGTGGAAGGCGTTTACCGGGATGTCACCCAACGCAAAAATCTGGAGCGCGAGCTGCACCGCCTGGCCACCACAGATATGCTGACAGGCATGGCCAACCGCAGGGCGTTTCTTGAAGCCGCCACTGCCGTGTACGAACGAGCCCGTGCAGGGAGCCAGGCCCTGGCTCTTTTGATGCTGGACCTGGACCATTTCAAAGCCATCAACGATCGAATGGGTCACCTGGAAGGCGACAGGGCGCTGGTGGAGTTTGCTCGGGAAGTCCGAGCCCATCTGCGAAGCAACGACATTCTCGGCCGCCTCGGCGGTGAAGAGTTCTGCGTGTTACTGCCTGAGACCGCACTGGAAGAGGCGCACGAAGTCGCCGCGCGCATCCTGCGGGGCATCGCAGACATGCAATTGAGGGATGAAGCGGGCAGCCCCTACCGCATCACCGCCAGTGCCGGTGTCAGCGCCATTGCTCCCGCAGACCGCAGCCTGCGCGACGTGCTAGACCGAGCGGATCAAGCGCTGTACCTGGCCAAAAACCGCGGGCGCAACCAAATAGCCTCGACTTCAAGCACCACCGCATAACGGCGTCTGCAGCCCAGGTTGCCCTCGCGCATGGCGGCAACGGCCTTGGATTCTTGGCGCGTGCGGACGCATCAGCCCTGTCGTGGGGTCTGTCGACCGGATAGCCTAATCCGCGGTCGCATCGCCCGACTGGGGGTCGCGACGGCCCGAGCCTTTGCCGCGGGACTTGGCCCGGGCTTCTTTTTTGGCGGTCCGCTCGGCGTCTTGCGCCAACCCTGCCGCAAGCCAGCTTTCGAATTGCTCTGGGGTTTCGAGTGTGATGCGGCCAAGCACGGCAGCGCGAAAGTCCGTCATCACGATTTCGGCGGCTTTTTGCAGGTTGACCCGTCCGCCACTGATCATTGCCCCTCGCTTGCGACCAATGGCTTCGAGCAGTTCGTCGTCCTGCATCTCGGCCATGGCGCCGGGCGGCAGACCCAGTTTGTAGCGGGCTTCCAGCAACGGGGCGTAGTGGTGCTGCAAGCGGCGCAGCAGCTCCAGCGCCACCAGCTCTTCATCGTAGGCATTGCGCCCCACCGCGCCGCTTGCGGCGAGGTTGTAGCCGCTTTCGGGCACGATGATGCGGGGCCACAGCATGCCGGGGGTGTCCCACAGATAGAAATCATCGGCCACGGTGATTCGCTGCTCCAGCTTGGTGATGCCAGCTTCGTCGCCGGTCTTGGCTTGGCGCTTGTTGCTCAGGGTGTTGATCAGCGTGGACTTGCCCACGTTGGGCACGCCGCAGATGAGCACACGCATTGGCTTGGCCATGCCGCCACGGTTGGGTGCCAGCAGGTGGCAGGCATCGATGAGCTTGCGCGCTGGTGCGGGGTCCGAGGCATCAAGCGGCACGGCGCGCGTGCCCTTCTGGGCGTTGTACCAGTCGACCCACAGCGCGGTGCGCGCAGGGTCGGCCACGTCCTGCTTGTTGAGCACTTTGAGGGTGGGCTTGTGCCCGGTGATCTCGGCCAGCAGCGGGTTGGCGCTGGAGCCTGGCAGCCGCGCGTCCAGCACCTCGATCACCACGTCAATGTCCTTGATGCGTTCGGTGATGGCTTTTTTGGTCAGGTGCATGTGACCGGGGAACCACTGGATGGCCATGCGTGATCTTTCTTGTTCGTTCAATTCAGGTAGAGGCGGCAAGGATAATCGCGGTCTGGACACCCCACCACCTTTTCGGTTGCTGGTACCCCGCCATGCCAGCACGATGCTCTTTTTTGGAAACCCATGCCGCCACGCCAGAACACGCCGCTGCCGCCACCTCAGCCTAGCAAGGCCGATAAGGAACTGCTCTTCAAGGGAGTCACATGTGCGCTGATTGGCCTGGTGATTTTGCTGGCACCGTACGTCGCTCGCTCGGGCAGCGTGCGCGATCTGATGGGCCAGGTCGCAGCTGTCGGCTGGTTCGCATTGGTTCTGGGGGCGGCCTTCATCGTGCAATACACAGTGCGGCGTGTGCGGGCTGGTGCACACCGGGTTTGACCGTGCAACCGCCCTATCGCCCTCCGGGCCGCGCCATTGACGCAGCCACTGCGCGCGGCATGTTTGCGACGCTGCAGGCACAGGCGCTGGCGCAGGGCGCGGGTTTGCGCCCTCCTCCGCCCGAACCCACTACCTGCTGCGGGCGTGGCTGCAATGGCTGTGTGTGGGAGAGCTTTCTCGACGCGGCGGAATACTGGCGCCTAGAAGCTCTGTTGGTACTGGATCTGCCACAAGACTGTCTCTAGCGCACGCAGATAAAGCGCTTGTAGCTATATTTTTTATAGCATATCAAGAATATGCAAAGAGGACTGGCTTGGCGTCAAAAGTCCGTAGTCAGCCCAGTCCTGCGGCAGCCATGTACTGTTCGCGCCACTCCTCAAATGGCAGGGTGTCGGCGGCTTCAATGGCTTTTTGTGCAGCGATGGACTCTTCACTCATCGCCAGGTAACGGGCTTGCTGCTCAGCACTCCAGGGCAAGGCCAGCAATGCGTCGCGGGCCAGTTCCGACTGGCGGAAGGCAAAGCCTTCAAAGCTGTTGGCGTGGTGGTGTGCCATCGTGTCCAGAACGCGGGCAGACGGGGTGCGCTCGGGAGCCTGCAGAAGTGCCCGGGCCTCGCGCAGGGCGGCGCTGTAGTCTGACGTGGAATGCGTGGCGTCGAGTGCGCTGGCCAAAGGCTCACAGGCTGCCAGCACCTCATCGCCCCAGGTGGTCAGTGCCACATCACGGCCATTGCGCTGCAGTTGCAGGCCGGGCTCTCGGCCCCGCTCTGCCGTGAGGTGCTGGTTGCGCTGCAGCTCGGCAATTTCGGTCGGGGTGTCGGGGGGGCTGTCTGACAAGAGGCAATGCAGCAGGAACACATCGAGAAGGCGCATGGTGGGCGCGGTGATGCCCACGGGTACGAACGGATCCAGGTCCATCAGGCGTACCTCGACATATTCCACCCCGCGCTCACGCAACGCATGCAGCGGGCGCTCGCCCGTGCGCACGGTACGTTTGGGGCGGATGGTGCCGTAGAACTCGTTTTCAATCTGCAGGAGACTGGTACCCAGTTGGTTGTAGTCGCCGCCCGGGTTGCGGACGCCCACCTTTTCGTAGGCCGGGTAGGGTTTGGTCAACGCCTCGTGCAGAGAATTGGCGTAGCCCTGCAAACCGTTGTAACTCACGGCCAGTGTGGCCTGGGCATCACTCTGGTAGCCCAAACGCCCCATGCGCAGCGACGTGGCGTGCGGCAGGTACAGGGCGGTGTCGCTGAGCTGCTGCAAGCGGTGCTCGCGGCCCTGCACGAAGCACGGGCACAGCGCTGGCGAAGCACCGAACAGGTACAGCAGCACGAAGGCGTGGCGGCGGAAATTGCGGATGAGAGAAAAATACTGTTCGCTGGTCACGCCGGGCAAAGACCAGTTGTAGTGAATGCCCGAAATGGTCTGCATGCGGCGGCCGTAACGGTGGCCCAGCCCCATGCGGTACACGCTTTTGGCGCGCCCTACGTTGGAGCCGCCGTAGCGCGCCAGCGGAATCGTCTCATCGGTGGGCAAACCGCAAGGCATGCTGGATGCCCACAGCAGCTCATTGCCACTGCCTTGCAGGGTGTGGTGCACAAATTGGTGCACTTCGGTCAACTCAGCCAGGCACTGCTGCGCACCCAGGTGCGCGCCGGTGATCAGTTCCAGCTGTGATTCGCTGTAGTCGGTGGTGATGAAGGGGTGCGTCAGCGCAGAGCCCAAGGCCCGTGGATGGGGCGTGAGTGCCAGCCCGCCTGTGGGCAGAACGCGCAGCCCTTCTTTTTCCACGCCACGGCGAATGCCGCGCAAGGAATCTGGGGAAATCGCACTCAGTCTGTCCTGCAAGTTGCTCATATCGTTATACCGGTCCATCTTCTCGTTGGCCCGGAACTTAGCACGGAGCGGGCCCTCCTGCCCAGGCAGGGCGCAAGTCCTTGCGGTCACACGGCCGAAACAGCGCCGGCGCGCAGACAGGCCGGGGCTGTGCTTCGACCTGGCCGTGGCGGTCGTGGCAGCCGTGGGCCGGGGAGCGCCCCACGCACTGCACGGATACACCGCGGCGCTCAGCGGCCCGCCAGCGCCTTGCCCACTTCGTTCGTTCCTTGCGCGGATCCGTTCTGGGGCACCTGCTCGCCGGTGCGATCCACCACTTGCGCCAGACGCGCCGCCAGTTGTTCCGGAATGTCGCTACCCACTCCCAAGTGGACTCCCTGGGTCAGGGTGATGTGGGCGGCTTCGAACGTGCCGGCACCCGCACACAAAACAGTGCGCGTGGGAGCGGACTCGTGCGCCAGGACCAGCATGGCAGGCACCACCGCTTCGGGCTTGAGGGCGTCGAGCACTTCCTGGGGCATGAGTCCCTCGGTCATGCGGGTGGCGGCCGTGGGGGCCAGGGCGTTTACGCGGATGTTGTGCTTGGCCCCTTCGATGGCCAGCGTCTGCATCAGGCCCACCTGCGCCAGCTTGGCAGCGCCATAGTTGCTCTGGCCGAAGTTGCCGTACAACCCTGTCGAGGATGTCGTCATGACGATGCGCCCGTATTGCTGGGCCACCATGTGCGGCCACACCGCCTTGCAGCAATAGGCCGCACCCATCAGGTGCACATCCACCACCAGGCGGAAGTCGTCCATGTCCATCTTGGCGAAGGACTTGTCGCGCAGGATGCCTGCGTTGTTCACCAGCACATCTACGCGCCCCCAGGCGTCCACAGCCTGCTGAACCATCGCTTGCACGGCTGCGAAGTCCGTGACAGAGGCACCATTGGCCAGCGCCTGGCCGCCTGCAGCGCGAATCTCGTCCACCACCTGTTGCGCCGCCCCGATGGTGGCGCCACTGCCGTCCACGGCGCCACCCAGATCATTGACCAGCACTTTGGCGCCGCGCGCCGCCAGAGCCAGCGCATGCTGCCGCCCCAGGCCGCCACCCGCTCCGGTAACGATGGCTACGCGGCCTTTGAAATCGATCTCTGCCATGTTGTTTGTACTCCTGTTCATGTTCGATGGGGCCCGCAGCCATGTGCATAGGGCGCACCGCGCGCCACTCTACGCCACCCAACGGGGCCGGTCGGTAGCATGGGGGACAAGTCCGCCAAGCCTCTTCACGAGTGTTCAGGGTTATCCCTCGCTGCACTGGACAATCGTGTGGATAACCATGGAAAAGCCCTGTATGAGGGCGGCAAGTGCTTGATTTGAATAAGCACCTGACGAGTTGCATGTTTTTTGAGCACACTTCAAAAAAAGTTACCCACTTATCCCTCGCCGCTTTGGACAAAGCTGTGCATAAGTTTGAATAAGCCATGTATTGATAGGCTAAGTGATTGATTCATCAACAAAAAGCTTACGTTGATTAAATCGCAGGCACTCGTCAACGGGGGCATCCAGATCGTGTTTTGCACCGAGTTTTCCCATCAGCAAGTGAACAATCATGTGGATAACCCGGGACAACCCATGTATGGGCACCGTAAGTGATTGATTTCAAAAGAGCATCCTCGCAATGCCCGTTTTTTGGGCAACTTCATGGCTCCGCCATCGACTCGTAAAGCTACACTATTAATAGCACCCTGCGCTTTATCCATGAGCGTTTGCGCACTTTTTACCAACATTGGGGGTATCCCCGCCCACCCACGGCCAAATGAGCATGTCTGCAGACCCCACCACCCCCGCCGCACCCCCTCCCCACTTGGCCTACAGCCCGGCGGCCGAACGTAACCAAGTTCCCATCCTGCAGGTGTTGAGCCATGTACTGGCAGCCTCGGGCAGCGCACTGGAAATTGCCAGCGGCACCGGCCAGCACACGGCCTGCTTCGCAGCCGCATTTCCCGGCTGGCGCTGGCAACCGACCGATTGGCAGGACACGCTGTTTTCCTCCATCGTTGGCTGGAGCGAGCATGTGGGCGCCAGACACGTGCTGCCGCCGCTGCGCCTGGACGTCACCCAAGAGCAGTGGCCCGCGGACGGGCCCGTGTTTGCAGCGCCCTTTGACCTGATCTACTGCGCCAACATGCTGCACATTGCCCCGTGGGAATGCTGCGCGGGACTGATGCGCGGGGCGGCGCGCCACCTCCAGCCCGACGGCATACTGGTGACTTACGGCCCTTACCTGGAGGCCGACGTGCCCACCGCCGAAAGCAACCTTGCATTCGACGCCGCTCTGCGTGCACAGGACAGCCGCTGGGGCATTCGGGCCCTGGGCGATGTGCAGGAACAAGCGCGTCGGGCAGGCTTGCAGCTCGCGCAGCGCCATGCGTTGCCCGCCAACAACCTGTTGCTGGTGTGGCAACGCATGCCGTGATGACTGTTGCCGCCGTGCCGGTGAACCGGGCGGTGGGCTTATTGACAAGGGACAAGCGCCGTTGATTACACTGCGCACCCGCTTTCCCCTTTGCCAACGCATTCCGCATGACCCAAGCCGCTCCATTCTTCATTGCCCACATCCAGCCCAACGGCATGCAATGCGACGCGTGGCCTGAGCAGCCCTTGCTGCAATCCATGGAGCAAGGCGGTATCGACTGGCCTAGCTCGTGCCGCAACGGCACCTGCCGCACGTGCCTGGGCCACCTCGTACAGGGGCGTGTGCGTTACGACATCGAGTGGCCTGGCCTGTCGGCAGAGGAGAAAGCGGAAGGCTGCGTTTTGCCTTGCGTGGCGTACCCAGAGTCCGATGTGATCATTGAAGGTTCCGCGATCTGACCAGTGGGCCGACCGGGCTCCTGTTCCCAATTCAATGCGCCGCTGTGCTTGCCTTTGTGCGGGCTATTGATGCAGGGCACGATCATCGGGCTGTGGCTGAACTAAAATGCCGAGCTTCGCGGGAGGCTGCACGCTAGGCTTCCCCCCGTACGGCAGCGCCGTATCGCACGTTCTTTGGTTGGTTGACGGGGTGCTCACACCCGGGCCATGAGGGGCATGTGATTCAGCAATGCACAACCCTGCTGCGGCCCTAACGAAAGCCCTCTCCCATGAACACCCCCCTGACCCCTGTGCCCATCTCGCCGGTGGAAGACATCGTGGCCGACATGCGCGCCGGGCGCATTGTCATCCTGGTGGACGAAGAAGACCGTGAAAACGAAGGCGACCTGGTACTCGCTGCCGACCACGTCACCCCTGAAGCGATCAACTTCATGGCCCGCTTCGGCCGCGGCCTAATCTGCCTGACGCTCACCCGCGAGCGTTGCGAGTTCCTCAAACTCCCCCCCATGGCGGCACGCAACGGCACCGTGTACAGCACCGCCTTCACCGTTTCCATCGAAGCCGCCGAAGGCGTGACCACCGGCATCTCTGCCGCCGACCGTGCCCGCACCGTGCAAGTGGCGGTAGATCGCAAGAGCCAGCCTTCGGACCTGGTGCAGCCGGGCCACATCTTCCCGCTGCAAGCGGTCGATGGCGGCGTACTGATGCGCGCCGGGCACACCGAAGCGGGCTGCGACCTGGCCGCCATGGCCGGCTGCAGCCCCGCATCGGTGATCTGCGAGATCATGAAGGACGACGGCACCATGGCCCGCCTGCCCGACCTGCAGCTGTTTGCCGCCGAGCACGGTCTCAAGATCGGCACCATTGCCGACCTCATCCAATACCGCAGCCGCAACGAGTCGCTGGTCGAAAAAGTGGGCAGCCGCGCGCTGACCACGGCCTATGGCACCTTCACCGCCCATGCCTTCCGCGACAAACCCAGCCAGGCCGTGCACCTGGCCCTGGTCAAGGGTGAGTGGAATGCCGACGAGGTGGTGCCCGTGCGCGTGCACGAGCCCCTGTCGGTGTTTGACGCGCTGGAAGTCAACCGCTCCATGCACTCTTGGGGTCTGGACACCAGCTTGCAATACCTGGCCACACAGGGCAAGGGCGTGGCCGTGCTGCTGAACTGCGGAGAGACTGCGCAGCAGTTGCTGGCCCAGTTTGACGGCACGGCACGCGCATCCCAAGCGCCCGAACGCGGCCGCATGGACCTGCGCACATATGGCGTGGGCGCACAAATCCTGCGCGACTGCGGCGTACACAAGATGGCACTCATGGGCCAGCCCCGCCGCATGCCCAGCATGGCCGGTTACGGCCTCGAGATCACCGGCTTCATCCCCAAGGAATAAACATGTTTGGCGCAGAAAAAGGAACAGCAGACAAGCTGGACGGCAAGAAGTTGCACATCGGCATCGTGCAGGCTCGCTTCAATGAAAGCATCACGAACACCTTGGCAGCCGCTTGCCTGGCGGAGTTGAAGGCACTGGGCGTGCAGGAAAAGAACATCACCCACGTGCAGGTGCCCGGCGCGCTGGAAGTGCCCGTGGCATTGCAGGCCATGGCCGAAAGCGACAACTTTGACGCCCTCATCGCGCTGGGCTGCATCATCCGCGGCGAGACCTACCACTTCGAGTTGGTGGCTAACGAATCAGGCGCAGGCGTCACGCGTGTCTCCCTGGAAAACCAGATCCCGATCGCCAACGCGATCATCACCACCGAAAACATGGAGCAAGCCATTGCCCGCCAAAGCGACAAGGGCACTGATGCGGCCCGCGTGGCGGTGGAGATGGCCAACCTGCTGGACGAACTGTCATGACCGAAACCACCCCACCGTCCAAAGCCCGCCCACCCAAGCAGACCCGTACCGGCCTCAAGGCCAACGGCACGCGCAAGGCGGCATCCAAGTCCAACCGCAGCCGGGCGCGTGAATTTGCCCTGCAGGCGCTGTACCAGCACATTGTTGGACGCAACGATGCCGCTGCGATCGATTCCTTCACCCGCGATCTGGCAGGCTTTCACAAGGCCGACGCAGCGCACTACAACGCCGTGCTCCACGGCTGCATCACCACCTCGGACGACCTGGATGCGCTGATCACTCCGCTGCTGGACCGCAAACTGGGCGAAATCTCGCCCATCGAGCGCGCTTCGATGTGGATTGGCGTGTACGAATTTCAACACTGCATGGATGTGCCATGGCGCGTGGTGCTCAATGAGTGCATTGAACTGGCCAAGGAATTTGGCGGCACCGATGGGCACAAGTACGTGAACGCGGTGCTCAATGGGTTGGCACCCCGCCTGCGTGCGGCCGAAGTGGCTGCAGACAAGGTCTCAGGCAAGTCTGGCACCGACGGCACCTCGCCCGACGCACAGCAGGGCTGAGCCCTTCCCACTCTTGGGAAGTTCCCTGGCCCCAGCCCACTGTTCGGGGCGGAGCCTGCCAGACAGACAGACTGCCCAACCTCAGCCCGCGCCCTTTTCCTCGTTTGAGCCACGCCCGCGGCAGCGCGGGCCTCAGGATTCGTCAGCATGAAGTTCTCCAGCCGCGCCGAGCGCATTGAACCGTTTTATGTCATGGAGGTAGCCAAGGCTGCCCAGGCCTTGGCGCGCGAAGTGGCGGGCAGTCGCGAACCCATGATCTTTTTGAACATTGGTGAGCCGGATTTCACGGCACCGCCGCTGGTACAAGAAGCCGCAGCCAAGGCTGTTCGCGACGGGGCTACGCAATACACCAACGCCTTGGGTCTGGACGCTTTGCGTGAGCGCATCAGCGGTTGGTACCAAAGCCGCTTCGGCGTGCAGGTACCGGCGCGCCGCATCGTGGTCACGGCCGGGGCATCGGCGGCTCTGCATCTGGCATGCCTGGCGCTCATCGAGCGCGGTGATGAGATCCTGATGCCCGACCCCAGCTACCCCTGCAACCGCCACTTTGTGAGCGCTGCCGAGGGTACCGCCGTGCTGCTGCCCACCACGGCGGCAGAACGCTACCAGCTCAGCGCCGACAAGGTGCGTGCCGCATGGGGCGAGAAGACCCGTGGCGTGCTGCTGGCGTCACCGTCCAACCCGACCGGTACCTCCATCGCGCCCGACGAATTGCGCCGCATCCATGAGGTGGTGCGTGCGCACGGCGGCATCACCATGATCGACGAGATCTACCTGGGCTTGTCGTACGAGGAAGAGTTTGGCCACACTGCGCTGGCCATCGATGACGACATCATCAGCATCAACAGTTTCAGCAAGTACTTCAACATGACCGGCTGGCGCCTGGGCTGGATGGTGGTTCCCGAAGTCATGGTGCCTGTGGTGGAACGGATGGCGCAGAACCTCTTCATCTGCGCCAGCACCGTGTCTCAATTGGCGGCACTGGCCTGCTTCGAGACCGAGAGCATTGCCGAATACGAGCGCCGTCGCGCAGAGTTCAAGGCACGGCGCGACTACTTCATACCCGCGCTGCAATCGCTCGGGCTGCAGGTGCCGGTGATGCCCGACGGGGCCTTTTATGCATGGGCCGACTGTACCGAGGCTGCGCAACGCCTGGGCGTGCAGGGCAGCTGGGACTTTGCCTTTGACGTGATGCGCCGCGCCCATGTGGCCGTCACGCCGGGCCGCGACTTCGGCAGCTTCGAACCGGAGCGGTTCGTGCGCTTTTCCACAGCCAATTCGATGGAGCAACTGCAGGAGTCGGTATCGCGCCTGCGCAAGCTGCTGGCCTGATCACAGCGAAGTACCCACATGGCCTTCGAATTTCCGATCCGCGTGTATTGGGAGGACACCGATGCCGGAGGCATCGTGTTCTACGCCAACTACCTGAAGTTTTTTGAGCGCGCACGCACCGAATGGCTGCGCTCGCTCGGCATAGGACAGCACAGGTTGCGGGAACAAACGGGCGGCATGTTTGTCGTAACGGATGCACAACTGCGCTACCTGCGGCCTGCCAAGCTCGACGATGAACTCATTGTTACCGCCAGCCTGCAAGACATGGGCCGCGCATCCCTGACAATACTGCAGCAAGCGCTCCTGAAACCAGAGCACATGACCGAAGCCACGCCCACGTTGCTGACCGAAGGCACCATCCGCATCGGCTGGGTGGACGCCGCAACGATGCGCCCCGCCAGAATACCGAGCCCCCTCCTGGAACAACTTTCATGAACCATCAAAACATGTCCATCTTGAATCTGGTGCTGCAGGCCAGCTGGGTGGTGCAGCTGGTGATGTTGCTGCTGCTGACCGTGTCCGTCGCCAGCTGGGCGGCCATCTTCCGCAAGCTGTTTGCACTCAAGCGGGTGAAGTCGCTGAATGAGGATTTCGAGCGCGAGTTCTGGTCCGGTACCAGCCTGAACGACCTGTTTGCCAGCGCAGCCCAAAACGCCAAGAACGCAGGTCCCATGGAGCGGATTTTTGCCAGCGGCATGCGTGAATACCAAAAGCTGCGCGAGCGCCGCATCACCGACCCCGGCACGCTGCTGGATGGCGCCCGCCGCGCGATGCGCGCGAGCTTCCAGCGCGAGATGGACGTGGTGGAATCCAGCCTCTCGTTCCTGGCATCGGTGGGCTCGGTCTCTCCCTACGTCGGTCTGTTCGGCACGGTGTGGGGCATCATGCATGCCTTCACCGGCTTTGCGGGCATGGAGCAAGTCACCCTGGCCACTGTGGCCCCCGGCATTGCAGAAGCGCTGGTGGCCACCGCCATCGGCCTGTTCTCGGCCATTCCTGCGGTGATTGCCTACAACCGTTTCGCGCGCGACATCGACCGTGTGGCCACACACCTGGAAACGTTCATCGAAGAGTTCTCCAACATCCTGCAGCGCAACCTGGGCGCACAGCCTTCTCAATCGGCCTCTGGCCACTAAGGAGCGCATATGCCCGCCATGGCGTCCCGCGGCCGAGGCCGCCGCACCATCAATGAAATCAACATGGTGCCTTTCATCGACGTGATGCTGGTGCTGCTCATCATCTTCATGGTGACGGCGCCCATGCTCACCCCCGGCATGATCGACGTACCCAGCGTTGGCAAGGGCAAGAATGTGCCCAAAGTGGTGGCGCAGGTGATTGTGAACAAGGACGGATCGCTGCAGCTGAAAACGCCGGATGCCACGCGCACCGTTACGCAGCGCGAGGTGGGCGATGCGGCGCTGCGCTGGCAAAAGGACCAAAGCAAAGACACCGCAGTGATCATCACGGCTGACAAGGGTGTTCAATACGAAGCCGTGGTCAAAGCCATGGACGCCCTGCAAAAGGCCGGCGTGCAGCGCGTGGGCCTTTCCGTCAAGCAAGGCGGCTGATACCGCAGCGTCACCAGGTCATCCATGCACGCTCACGACGAACGCGACCAATTTTCTCCCCCCTCGCCGCCCGGCCGCCTGCGCGCCGTGGCGCTGGCCGTGCTGGTCCACGCTGCGTTGATCGCGGCACTGACCATGGGTGTGAACTGGACCACCACCACTGACCAGCCTGCGGTAGAGGCAGAGATATGGGATTCCGTGCCCCGACAGGCGGCGCCAGCGGAAGCGTCCCCTCCACCACCGCCCGCACCACCGGCCCCGGCAGAGCCGCCTGCACCCCCGGTTGCGGCGGTGCCGCCGCCTCCGCCACCGCCGCCTCAACGTACGCAGGAAAAGCCGGACACGCGCGAGGCCGACATCGCCATTGAGCGAGAGAAGAAACGGTTGGAACAGGAAAAACGAGAACGCGCCGAACAGCAGGACCGCGAGAAGCGCGAACGCGAGCGCCGCGAGAAGCAGGAAGCCGAGAAGAAGGAGCGCCTGCAAAAAGAAAAAGAACGCGAGAAAGAACGCGAGTTGAGAGAAAAGCAGGCGGCTGAGCAAAAGCGCGCCGAACAGAAGAAAGTGGCTGAGGAAAAGCGGCGCGCGGATGAAGCCGATGCCAAGCGCAAGGCCGAGGCAGATGCAGACGCCAAGCGCAAGGCAGACGCCGATGCCAAGCGAAGAGCCGACGCGCAAGCCAAGGAGCTGGCCGCTCAGCGCGAGGCGAACCTGCGCCGCATCCAAGGCCTCGCAGGGGCTTCCGGTGGAGAAAACGCCACCGGCAAAGACAAGGTTTCCTCGGGCCCTTCAGGCAGCTATGGGGGCAAGGTGGCTGCCAAGGTCAAGCCGAACATCGTGTACCCCGACGCCATCTCGGGCAACCCACGTGCGGTGGTAGAAGTGCGGGCCGCTCCCGACGGCACCATCGTTGGCAAAAAGCTGATCCAGTCCAGCGGAAACAGGGCCTGGGACGAGGCCGTGCTGCGGGCGCTGGACAAGACGGAAACGCTGCCGCGAGATGTGGACGGCCGCGTGCCCTCGTCGCTCGAAATAGGGTTCCGGCCGCAGGACTGAGCCCGTGCGCACAAGGGGGAGACGCTAGCGCAACCTGCCGCTGCTGACGTCACCGGCGGCACACCCACACCCCAGAGCACTTGTGCGCGCGTCAGACGGCTGGGCGAGGACGCGCAACGGCGCTTGAACCCGCCCATTCCAGCTCTGCCAGCACCAGTACGGCCAACCCCTGCAGCGCCACCCAGCCCTGCCCCAGCGGAGTGATGGCAAAGGGTGATCCCCAAGCCAGCCAGGCGCTGGCGGCGACCCATGCAAAGTTGCCTGCGGCCAGCCAACGAACACCTGGGGGCGAAAGCTGCTGCCGTGACGCAAGCCAAGCGGCCAGCGAAGCTGCAGCCAGCACCACCGTCGCCGCCACCTGCACCACATGGGCAGGGACGCCGGACCAATGGGCAATGGCAGCGCTGCCCAGCCAATGGCTCACGCCCATGACCAGGCCAGTGGCAGCATCAATCCACAATACGTGGCGCAGGGTGGAATTGCGAATCGTGAACATGGAAAGCTCCTTCAAAGGAAGTGACAGGAGCCCCAATGCTGTGCCGACTCGGTCATGGCGTCGATGACCTGCGAGGTCATGAAGCTGTGCCTGCCCGGTGTGGCGCTGCACCGCCAATGTGCCCACAATCGTGCCCATGCAATCAGCCACGCCTTCGCCCGCTTCCACAGCCCCTACGGCCACACGCCGGCTTTCCGTAGGCGATCATCTGCGCCAGTGGCGCCAGCGCCGTCGCCTGAGCCAGCAGGAACTGGCCGATGACGCCGCCCTGTCACCACGGCACCTGAGCTGCGTGGAAACTGGTAAAGCAAGCCCCAGCCGCGAGTTGGTGCTGCGGCTGTGCGACCGCTTGGCTGTGCCGCTGCGAGAGCGCAACGCCTGGCTGGTGGCGGCAGGCTATGCGCCCATGTACCGCCAGCAACCGCTGGATGACCCGTCCATGCACGCAGCACGCCAGGCCGTGCAGCACCTGCTGGACCGCCACTCCCCATGGCCTGCCGTGGCATTTGACCGACACTGGAACATGGTGCTGGCCAACCGCATGGTGCAGCCGCTGCTGGAAGGAGTAGACCCAGCGCTCCTGCAAGCCCCCGTCAATCTGCTGCGCGTGAGCCTTCATCCGTTGGGACTGGCCCCACGCATCGTCAACCTGAACCAGTGGCGGGAGCATCTGTTTGCGCGCTTGCAGCAGCAACTGCACAGCACCTTTGACGAGCCGCTACAGGCGCTGCTTAGCGAACTTCAAGGCTATCCGGGCCAGCCCGCTGAACAAGTCCACCACTTGGCGGGCGAACACCCGGGAGTGCTCATGCCTTTTCTGATCCAGTCACCATGGGGGGTGCTGAACCTGATCAGCACCACCACGGTGTTTGGGTCCCCCACCGACATTACCCTGCAGGAGTTGGCGCTGGAAACGTTCTTTCCGGGGGACGAAGCCACAGCGCATCTGCTGCAAACCCTGGCCGCTCAGACCGGTGGCTGAGTTTTATGTAAACATGAGCAAATTGACCGATAGCGCTCGCCAGTAAAGCACCATTAGCTATCAATAGTATAGCACCAACCAACTCCAGAAGCTTGGCCAATCCGGCGCTCACGAACCCGCGGGCAGGCGCTGGCGCAGCCACTCCTGCGCCTCGGACTGTTGCCTGAATCGAGCCCAGTCGAGCACGTTTTTGCCGTGCGCATCGCGGCTCCAAAGATCCACGCCCTGGCGCTCAAGCCATTCCAGCACCGCCACGCGGCCTCTGGCGGCTGCGAGCATGGCGGGGGTCTCGCCCCGGCTGGCTGCCGCGGGCTCAATCAGAGATTGCCCCTGATCTTTCAACCACCCGAGGCACGGGATGCAGCCGCTTTGCACCGCCATGTGCACGGGGCCCCAGTCCCAGCGGTTGCGCGCCTGCAGGCTGGCCCCCGCGCGCACCAAGCGCTGCGCCACCTCCAGATGACCACCGTAGAACGCCCGCAGCAGCGCGGTGTCACCGCGTTCACTGTCTGTGGCGGTCTGCCGAAGGTCAGGCTGCGCACCAGCGCGCAGCAGCAAATCGACATGTGCCATCTGCCCACGGTGCGAAGCGAGCATCAACACAGAAGATCCGGTGTCCGCCAGCAAGTTGGGGTTGGCGCCGTCACGCAAGGCCTGCGCAAGCGCTGCGGCATCGTCCGCGTTTTGAGCGTCCATCAACCGCGCATCGGCAGGCGCCCAAATGCGCGAGGAAGCCGCCGGGGCGCGGAGGGGTGATCCGGAATCCGGCCCCGCGCTTGCGACGTCACGCCCCCCATGGGCCCACCACACGAGCAGGCCAAAAACCACAGGCCACGCCCAGCCGCCCCAGGCAGGACGCGAATGCGTGAGCGACCGGGGCCGTTGTGCGCCGGGGGTGAAGCGCCCGCGGCGGTCCAGCCAAGCGCGCGCAACGGCCTGGCCCACCACTTGCGCGGCGGCTGCGCCGTTGAGCCCGGGGGTCAGCATTTCCTGGTGGCCGGTTGCATCCTTGCCCAGAACGGTGTGGTAGGCCTGTTGCGTCTCGCCGGAGCCTGCAATGAAATGCAGCTTGTGCACCAACGCCTGGCTGGATTCGCCAGGCAACGACACCACACGGCTCCATACCCAAGAGCTGCGCTGGACCACCAGGCCGTCATCCTGAACCCTCAGCGTCCACTGCCGCGTGCTGGCATGCAGGGCCCAGGCAGGCAGCAGCAACAAAGCAGCCCAACCCCAAAAGCCGCCGGGCAGCAGCAACGCGTGTGGCTGGATGCGATCGTTCACCCACCACTCCAGGCCCAGCAGGGCGAGTGCTGCGGCGGCAGACCAGCGCCACGCAGTCTGGTTGAAGTTCAGCGCCCAGGCATCTGCGGTTTCGGAACAACGCACCCCAGGCGGCAGGAAGCAGCCCGTCGCAGCGGACTCTGCCCCCCCAGAGAATACGGCGCGCTCAGCCGCCGGGTCCGATTCCATCGCAGTGGGGGCTATCGGGGTTTCTTGCTTCCACTGCGCCTGTCGGTCAAAGCGGTCTGGCACCGGCGCGGCGCTGGCCCACGGCGGCGCGGCTGCCTCCACGGGCAGGTCATATGCCAGCTCCAGCGTTCCATCGGCACGCAGCAGTTCAAGCCGCCAATCCACGCGCTCACCGCCCCTCCGCGCCCCGTGCGTAGGCGCATCCTCCGGCACCGCGAAGCGCGCTGCCAAGCGCACGCCGCCATCGCCTGTGGGCTGGCGCCGCGCATCGGCCACCAACACCTCGACCTGGCGCTCTGGAGTGCCCGAGCTAGCGTCGTCCACGCGGTACTGCACCAGTTGCATGCGCAGCCCCTCAGCCCCCGGCTGCTGCGCCGCTTGTAAAGGCAACACCAGCGTGATCTCGACGACACGCCCTGCGATGGGACGCGATGGCAGCGCTGTCATGCCCGTTCCACGGTAGCGCCAGGCCTTGCGGCTTCGCTGCCACGCTGCGCAGAACAATCCCACGCCGATCACCACGAAGATGCCCATGAAGCCTTTGCCCCACCATGGGGTTGCGCCATCAGACCAAAACAACGCGGCCATGGGGAAGGCGATGCCACACCAGAAGAACACCGCGAACCACAGCGGGCCATGCCCTCTCGCCAACGAGTGGCTTGGCGCCGCTTCAGTATGAGCATCGGGCGTGGGGCCTGGCTCTCGGGTGCGCCATAGGATGCGCAGAAACACCCATGCAGCAGTCAAGCCGACGCCGGTAAACACCAGCGCAAACGGGAATCGAAAAATCTGCAGTTGCCAGCGGACGCTGGGGTCCAGCAATGCTTGGGCTGGGGCCTGTGGATTGACCCAGGCAGTAACGGGTTCACCTCGATCCTGCGCTTGGCGCAAGGTACGGTGCCACTGGGCTTGCCAGTCACCCAGGTTATCGGCGCCACCGCGCGGGTCCAGGCCCACACGTTGCCCTTCGTAAGATTGTCCGGCCATCGTGTACCGATACCGCGTCTGCACTTCATAGGTGACGCTGCCCTCGCTGCTGGTGTGCTTTTGCAGCTGCACCTCAAGCACCTGCGCGGATACGGGCTGCCATTGGCGAATGCTCCATGCGGCCATCGCTGTCTCTGCCAAGGGCTTCAGGCCCGCCCAATAGCCACCGGCACCGAACGCCACAGCAAAGATGGCGCAAAAAAACAGCAAAACCCCTCGTCCTATTTTGTTGTCCATGGGTCCCTCCTTTTGTTGTTGTTATGAATGTCTTTTTATGGGCTCCAGCATAGTGACGCAGTGATGACGGTTGTGTGACAGTCGAGATGCATCAAAAAAAAACGGCCCCTGAGGGCCGTTTTTCGTTGCGCAGGGGCTGCGCAGATCAGGCAGTAACGCCCTTGGCGGTTTCCGCGTACTCTTCAATCTGATCAAAGTTCAGGTACTTGTAGATCGAAGCACCATCCTTGTTCACAATGCCCATGGCGTCGTGGTACTCGGCCACCGTGGGAATCTTGCCCAGCTTGGATGCAATGGCAGCCAGCTCGGCCGAAGCCAGGAACACGTTGGTGTTCTTGCCCAGGCGGTTGGGGAAGTTGCGGGTCGAGGTAGACACCACGGTGGCGCCTTCGCGCACCTGGGCCTGGTTGCCCATGCACAACGAGCAGCCAGGCATTTCGGTGCGGGCTCCGGCAGCGCCAAAGTTGGCGTAATGGCCTTCCTTGATCAGCTCGCTCTCGTCCATCTTGGTGGGCGGTGCCACCCACAGCTTGACGGGAATATCACGACTGCCGCCCAGCAGCTTAGCGGCCGCGCGGAAGTGGCCGATGTTGGTCATGCATGAACCGATGAAGGCTTCATCGATCTTGGTGCCGGCAACTTCGGAAAGGAACTTGGCGTCGTCTGGATCGTTGGGGCAGCAGACGATGGGTTCCTTGATATCGGCCAGATCGATCTCGATCACGGCTGCGTACTCGGCATCCTTGTCGGCCTCGAGCAAGTTGGGGTTGGCAAGCCAGGCTTCCACCTTTTCGATGCGGCGCTGCAGGGTGCGGGCGTCTGCATAGCCGTCTGCAATCATGTTCTTCATCAGAACAACGTTGCTGGTCAAATATTCCTTCACCGGTTCGGGGTTGAGCTTGATGGTGCACCCTGCGGCAGATCGCTCGGCAGAAGCGTCCGACAACTCAAAAGCTTGCTCGACCTTCAGGTCTGGCAGGCCCTCGATTTCAAGGATACGGCCCGAGAAAATGTTCTTCTTGCCGGCCTTTGCCACTGTCAGCAGACCTGCCTTGATGGCGTACAGCGGAATGGCATGCACCAAGTCACGCAGTGTGACCCCAGGCTGCATTTCGCCCTTGAATCGCACGAGTACCGACTCGGGCATGTCCAGCGGCATCACACCGGTGGCCGCGCCAAAGGCCACAAGCCCCGAACCCGCGGGGAAGGAAATGCCGATGGGGAAACGGGTATGAGAGTCGCCGCCCGTGCCCACGGTGTCTGGCAGCAGCAGGCGGTTGAGCCAGCTGTGGATCACCCCGTCACCAGGACGCAGTGCCACGCCACCCCGGTTGCTGATGAACGCGGGCAGTTCGCGGTGCGTCTTCACATCCACAGGCTTCGGGTAGGCGGCGGTGTGGCAGAACGATTGCATGACCAGATCAGCCGAGAAACCCAGGCAAGCCAGATCTTTCAACTCGTCACGGGTCATGGGGCCGGTGGTGTCTTGGGACCCCACGGTCGTCATCTTGGGTTCGCAGTAGGTACCGGGGCGCACGCCCTGGCCTTCGGGCAGACCGACCGCGCGCCCGACCATCTTCTGCGCCAGGGTAAAGCCGGCATTGGAGGCCACCGGCGCCGAGGGCATGCGGAACAAGGTCGATGCAGACAAGCCCAGGAATTCGCGGGCCTTGGCGGTGAGCGAACGGCCAATGATCAGATTGATACGACCACCCGCGCGCACTTCGTCAAATAGCACATCGCTCTTGAGCTTGAATTCGGCAACGGTTTCGCCGTTCTTCACGATCTTGCCGTCGTAGGGCAGGATGTCCACCACGTCTCCCATCTCCAGCCCGGAGACGTCCACTTCGATGGGCAGCGAGCCCGAGTCTTCTTGTGTGTTAAAGAAGATGGGGGCAATCTTGCCACCCAGGGTAACCCCACCAAAGCGCTTGTTGGGCACAAAAGGAATGTCCTGGCCTGTGGCCCAGATCACGCTGTTGGTGGCAGATTTGCGGCTGGAGCCCGTGCCCACAACGTCACCCACGTACGCCACCAAGTGGCCTTTCTTCTTCAGGTCGGCAATGAACTGCATCGGGCCGCGCTTGCCGTCTTCCTCCGGCTTGAACGCAGCGCCTTCGCGGGTGTTCTTGAGCATGGCCAGGTAGTGCAGCGGAATGTCGGGTCGGCTCCAGGCGTCAGGAGCGGGCGACAGATCGTCGGTGTTGGTTTCGCCGGGCACCTTGAACACCGTGACCGTGATCTTCTTCTCCACCTCGGGGCGGGTCGTGAACCACTCGGCATCAGCCCAGCTCTGGATCACTTCCTTGGCCTTGGCATTGCCTGCTTTGGCTTTCACTGCCACGTCATTGAAGAAGTCAAACATCAGCAGCGTCTTCTTCAAACCTTCGGCTGCCACGCCCGCCACTTCCACGTCATCCAGCAGCTCGATCAATGGGTGCACGTTGTAGCCGCCCACCATGGTGCCTAGCAGCTCAGTGGCCTTGGATTTGGAAATCAACTCGACCTTCACATCGCCGTGCGCGACAGCCGCCAAAAAGCTTGCCTTCACCTTGGCCGCGTCGTCCACGCCTGGCGGCACACGGTGGGTCAGCAGGTCAAGCAAGAATGATTCTTCACCGGGGGGTGGACTCTTGATCAACTCGATCAGCTCGGCCACCTGTTTGGCTTCCAGGGGTAACGGGGGAATACCCAGGGCAGCGCGCTCGGCTACGTGTTCACGGTAGGCTTTCAACATGTTTCTCTCCGGTTACGTTCTAAAGTGGGGCGAAGACGTGCCTGCCTGACCCTTGGCCAAGCGCCAGGCACGCCTTTGTTTTTATGAGTTACTTGCTGCCCTTGGGCGCGTCAAAAACGCTCTCCTGCGGCGTCTTCTTGATCGCTTCGGCAACGACGTACTGCTGTGGGCTCATGCACTCGTCGGCCATGCGCTGCCCGAGCTTCTGGTTCATGAGCATCGACTTGTTGGCAATTTGCAGCCAGACTGCCCCAGCCTTCTGGTCTTCAAGGCGAACCGCGCCAGTGGTGGTGGCTACAGGGGTCATGCGGTATTTGAAACCCTTGCCTTCCACATGGAAGTAGCCAGGTGTCAAGGAGTCAGCGGTGATATTGACCACGGCCCCCAACTCGCAAGGAATACGGCCCACGTGAACCCGCTCGGCAATTGACAACTCTTCTGGCGACAGTGCAGCTTCGGCAGCAATGATGCCGGTTGCCACTTGGTTAGCGGCACTCTTGAGCTGGGTGCGGCTGCTGGTCTGCTGTGCTTTGGCGGTGGTGGTTTTGTTTTTTGAAGCGGCGGGGTTCGTCGCCTTGGGTGCGGTCGCAGGCTTGGCCTTAGCTGCGGTGGCAGGTTTTGCGGATGCCGGCTTGGTGGTGGGTTGCGCAGCTGGGCCGGTTTGCGCCACTACCAGCGCAGGTGCCAACAGCATGAGAGCGGAAGCGATCAGGTTTTTCATGGCGTCATAGGTCCAGTAAAAGATCAAGCAAGAACACGGGCAGCCGGTTCGGGAACATCAAACCAGTGCCCAACAGTGGGAGGGAGCACCAGACCGGTGCGATGCGCACGCTCCAGCAGCTGCCAGTAATAACGATAGCTGGCGCGATCATGGAGAACCCCGCTGTGGCTGATGGGCGCCCATTGCACGGCATCAGCAGCCAATAAAATTTGGCAGGCCGTTTCTACCTCGTGCGCAGTGGGAGCGAAGGCGCGGAGGATTGGACGAATCTGCGATGGATGAATACTCCACATGCGTGCATAGCCCAGTTCCTGGGAAGCACGCTCTGCGGCTGCCTGCATGGCCCCCGAATCGGTGAATTCAGTCACGACGCAGTGCGAAGGCACCTTGCCATGCGCATGGCAGGCGGCAGCAATTTCAAGCTTCGCCCGGACGACGAGCGGATGGTCGAACTGCCCTTTTGACGTCATGGCGCGAGCAGGAATGGCACCGCCATGGGAAGAAACAAAATCCATCAGCCCAAAGCTGATGCTTTGCACTCTGGGATGGGCTGCGATGTCAAACGCATGTTTTATACCCAAAGGAGATTCAATGAGCACATGAAGGGGAAGATGCGCGGCGCCAGCGCGGAGCAACGCCTGCTCTGCGATCAAGACATCGTCCACCGTCTCCACCTTGGGCACCATGATGTGACAAAGCCGGTGTCCGGCACTGCCCGCAATGGTTGCGACATCATTGGCAAATGCCGGATCGTCCACAGCGTGGACTCGCGCCGCCACCCGGGCGCCAACGGGCGCGCAAGCAGCAAGTTCGCCGACCAGGGCGGCATGTTCAGACTCGAGCCCTACGGGTGCGCCATCCTCGCAATCCAGCGTCACGTCTACTACACAGGTACCAAATTCCTGCGTCAACTCCGCCTGCAGCTGCAGGCTCTTGCGCATGCGTGCTTCCACGCCGCTGTAGTGGTCACAAACCGGTAGCAAACCGGTCTGCGCCTGCGCCCCCAGCAGCAGGGCCCGGGGGTGCGCCAAAGTCTGGCCAGCGCCACCCCGCTGGGCGGCAGAGTCAACAGCGCCCGCTGGTTCAGACTTGGAAGACATGGAAGCCGCAGACAGAGTTACACCAAGTGCTTGACGCCGTCTTGCTCGCCCTGGAGCTCGGCCAGCGTGATGTTGATGCGCTCCTGGGAGAAGGCGTCGATCTCCAAGCCTTCCACAACCTTGTATTCGCCGTTTTCGCAGGTGACGGGGAAGCCGAACATCACATCCTTGGGGATGCCGTACTGGCCATCCGAAGGCACGCCCATCGTGACCCACTTGCCGTTGGTGCCCAGGGCCCAATCGCGCATGTGGTCGATGGCCGCATTGGCGGCCGAAGCAGCCGAGGACAGGCCACGTGCTTCGATGATGGCCGCACCACGCTTGCCGACGGTGGGCAGGAAGGTGTTGGCATTCCATTCCTGGTCATTGATCATCGCGGCGACGCTTTCGCCGTTGATGGTGGCAAAGCGGTAATCAGCGTACATGGTGGGCGAGTGGTTGCCCCACACGGTCAGCTTCTCGATGTCGGCCACAGCCTTGCCGGTCTTTGCGGCAATTTGGCTGGCTGCTCGGTTGTGGTCCAGACGCAGCATGGCGGTGAAGTTCTTGCGCGGCAGGTCGGGAGCCGACTTCATGGCGATGTAGGCGTTGGTGTTGGCTGGGTTGCCCACCACCAAAACCTTCACATCACGGCTGGCCACAGCGTTCAAAGCCTTGCCCTGCGCCGTGAAGATGGCGCCGTTCACGGCAAGCAGTTCTGCGCGCTCCATGCCAGGGCCGCGGGGGCGCGAGCCGACCAGCAATGCGTAATCAGCGTCCTTGAAGGCAGTCATGGGGTCGCTGTGCGCGGTCATGCCCACGAGCAGAGGGAATGCGCAATCATCCAACTCCATCATCACGCCCTTCAGCGCCTTCTGGGGGCCTTCTGCGGGCACTTCCAGCAATTGCAGAATGACTGGCTGGTCCTTGCCGAGCATTTCGCCGGAGGCGATGCGGAACAGCAGTGCGTAACCGATTTGACCAGCAGCGCCAGTAACGGCAACACGGACAGGCTTCTTGCTCATGGTGAGAACTCCAGGAAGTGACAAAAACAGGTAAAGGTGCAACGCAAGCACCAGCGCCTGTTACCAGCAGCCCGTGCCCCGCAAACAGCCTTGGAGTTTAACCCTGTTTCATGGCCACGGTCAATTTGTCTTATGTCTTATATAAGATATGATTGCGCCGCTTCTGTCCACGAATACCGCCATACCGACCCAAGCTTCCGCCCATGTCCTCGCTTCCGTTCGCCGACACCCCACCCGCCTCGCAAGGCGCCGGGTTGTCCACGCCCGCGTTCAGCCCGCTGTATCAGCAAATCAAGGGACTGATACTGCAGAGCCTTCAACAGGGGGAATGGAAGCCCGGAGAGTCCATACCGAGCGAGATGGAGCTGGCGGCACGCTTTCGGGTGAGTCAGGGCACGGTGCGCAAGGCCATCGACGAGCTTGCGGCTGAAAATCTGGTCATCCGTCGCCAGGGCAAGGGCACCTTCGTTGCCACCCACGCTGAGCAGCACGTTCAGTACCGTTTTCTGAAACTCCTGCCCGACACCGGCGACGCGAGCGTAGAAGGCCCCGCACAACGCACCGTGATCGAATGTCGCCGCGTTCGCGCCAGCGCTGACATCTCACGGGCATTGGCACTGCGCAGCGGGGATTCGGTCATGCAGGCCAAACGCATTTTGTCGTTTGCCGGAGTGCCCACCATTCTGGAAGACATCTGGCTGCCTGGACACGCCTTCAAGGGCCTGACCAGTGAGCAGATGGCCAACTACCAAGGCCCTACCTACGCCATGTTTGAGATTGATTTCGGTGTTCGCATGGTGCGTGCGGAGGAAAAAATACGCGCCGTGCTGCCTGATGGCGATCAGGCGCAACTGCTAAAGGTCACCACCGCAACCCCACTGCTGAGCGTGGAGCGCATTGCTTACACCTATAACGATGTTCCCATGGAGTTACGGCGCGGGTTGTACCGCACGGACACGCACCACTACCGTAACGAGTTGAGCTGACAGCAGGCTGGCACCTGAGTACAAAGATCAAAAATTGATCCCGACACAAAACTGCGGTTGTTGCATTGCAATAGAATTTTGTGTTGTTTGCATCTTCCAATTACAGAGCAGTTACATCCACGAAAGCACAAGACATGACCGAACTAGCCAAAAAACGGCCTGAATTCCGCAACATCAATGCCTTCAAGGACCTGACGACCTATCGTCTGCCGCCTGCAGGATGGGTTTCCATTTTGCACCGTGCCAGCGGCGTCATCATGTTCCTGCTGCTTCCATTCATCATTTGGATGTTTGACACCTCGCTGTCATCTGAAATCTCCTTCGGCAAATTCAAGTCCGCATTCAACGCCGGACTCGGCTTCGTGCCCGGCTGGTTCATCAAGCTGGTGGCCCTCGCACTTATCTGGGCATACCTGCACCATTTCATTGCCGGCATGCGCCACCTGTGGATGGACGTCAGCCATGACGCGGTGAACAAAGATTTCGGCAAGACTTCGGCCATCTTCACCCTGGTGGTCAGCATTGCGCTGGCTCTGGTGCTGGGCGCCAAGCTGTTCGGCCTGTACTGATTCAAACAACAAGGCATGTGCAGCCTCACGGCAGCACAGTCCCCACAAAAAAGGAAACCGATATGTCCGTCAATTACGGCTCCAAGCGCACAGTGGTCGGCGCCCACTATGGCCTCCGCGACTGGCTCAGCCAACGCGTCACCGCAGCCCTGATGGCCCTGTTCACCGTGGTGGTGCTGGTCCAGTTGGTTGCATCCAAGGGCCCCATTGGTTACGACCTGTGGGCTGGCATTTTTTCAGCCCAGTGGATGAAGGTACTTACCTTCTCTGTGATCGTGGCCATGGCATGGCATGTGTGGGTGGGTGTTCGCGACATTTTCATGGACTACATCCAGCCCGTGGGCCTGCGCTTGGCCCTGCAAGTTTTCACGATTGTCTGGCTGGTCAGTTGCGCTGGCTGGGGCATTCAAGTTCTGTGGCGTCTCTGATTCCCGCGATTGAAGGTACAAAATGAGCTATACAAAAGCCAACATCACCACGCGCAAGTTCGACGTAGTCATCGTCGGCGCAGGCGGCTCGGGCATGCGTGCCGCGCTGGAACTCTCCCGTGCAGGCCTGAACGTGGCCTCGTTGTCTAAAGTCTTCCCCACCCGCTCGCACACGGTGGCCGCGCAAGGTGGTGTGTCAGCCTCGCTGGGCAACATGAGCGAAGACAACTGGCACTATCACTTCTACGACACCATCAAGGGCTCTGACTGGCTGGGCGACCAGGACGCCATCGAGTTCATGTGCCGCGAAGCGCCCAAGGTGGTGTATGAGCTGGAACACTTCGGCATGCCGTTCGACCGCAACCCCGACGGCACCATTTACCAGCGCCCCTTCGGCGGCCACACCGCCAACTACGGTGAAAAACCCGTGCAACGCGCCTGCGCAGCCGCTGACCGTACAGGCCACGCCATGCTGCACACGCTGTACCAGCAAAACGTCAAGGCCAAGACCAACTTCTTCGTGGAGTGGATGGCACTGGACCTGATCCGTGATGAATCCGGCGACGTGGTCGGCGTGACTGCGCTGGAAATGGAAACCGGCGACCTGCACATCCTGCAGGCCAAGACCGTGCTGCTGGCCACCGGCGGCGCAGGCCGCATTTTCGCAGCCTCCACCAACGCCTTCATCAATACCGGTGACGGCCTGGGTATGGCAGCGCGTGCCGGCATCGCTTTGCAAGACATGGAGTTCTGGCAGTTCCACCCCACCGGCGTGGCCGGTGCCGGCGTGCTGCTGACCGAAGGCTGCCGCGGTGAAGGCGCCATCTTGCTCAACAGCAATGGCGAACGCTTCATGGAGCGCTATGCGCCCACCCTGAAAGACTTGGCACCTCGCGACTTTGTGTCCCGCTGCATGGACCAGGAAATCAAGGAAGGCCGGGGCTGCGGCCCGAACAAGGATTACATCCTGCTCAAGCTGGACCACCTGGGTGCAGACACGATCCACAAGCGCCTGCCTTCGGTGTACGAAATCGGCGTCAACTTCGCCAACGTGGACATCACCAAGGAACCCATCCCCGTGGTTCCCACCATCCACTACCAGATGGGTGGCGTGCCCACCAATATCCA
This sequence comes from Acidovorax delafieldii, assembly GCA_002377855.1. Classification (GTDB taxonomy): domain Bacteria; phylum Pseudomonadota; class Gammaproteobacteria; order Burkholderiales; family Burkholderiaceae_C; genus Acidovorax; species Acidovorax delafieldii_A. The sequence goes on from DFQQ01000008.1 coordinate 171,448, forward strand.
TGGCCAGGTCGTCGAGCAAAAGAACGGCGTGAACAACTCCGTGGTGAACGGCTTGTACGCAGTGGGCGAATGCGCCTGCGTGAGCGTGCACGGCGCCAACCGCCTGGGCACCAACTCGCTGCTGGACCTGTTGGTGTTCGGCAAGGCCGCCGGCCGCCACATCGTCGAGTTCAACAACAAGAACCAAGAGCACAAGCCGCTGCCGGCCAGCGCGGCCGATCGCACCCTGGAGCGCTTGAACCAACTCGAAAGCTCCAAGAGCGGTACCTACGCCCAAACCCTGGCCGGCGACATCCGCGCCACCATGCAACAGCACGCTGGCGTGTTCCGCACCCAGGCCAGCATGGACGAAGGTGTCAAGAAGATCGCCGAACTGCGCGACCGCGTGGCAAGCGTCACCCTGCAAGACAAGTCCAAGGTGTTCAACACCGCCCGCATCGAGGCCCTGGAAGTGGACAACCTGATCGAAGTGGCGCAGGCCACCATGGTGTCCGCCGCTGCCCGCAAGGAATGCCGTGGCGCCCATACCGTGTACGACTACGAGCACCCTGCCGACCACGCAGAGTTCCCGCTGGGCCGTAACGACCAGGAATGGATGAAGCACACCCTGTGGTACAGCGAAGGCAACCGCTTGGATTACAAGCCGGTCAACCTCAAGCCCCTGACAGTGGACAGCATTCCACCCAAGGTCCGGACGTTCTAAACAGTAGCCCCACGAGAGCAGAATCATGAAGCGCACATTCCAAATCTATCGCTACGATCCGGACAAGGACGCCAAGCCCTACATGCAGACCATCGAGATCGAACTCGACGGCCATGAACGCATGCTTCTGGACGCATTGGTCAAGCTCAAGGAACAAGATCCCACGCTGTCGTTCCGTCGCTCCTGCCGTGAAGGTGTTTGTGGCTCTGACGCCATGAACATCAATGGCAAGAACGGCCTGGCTTGCCTGACGAACATGAACACCCTCAAGGGCACGATTGTTCTGAAGCCCCTGCCTGGCCTTCCAGTGATCCGCGACCTGATCGTGGACATGACACAGTTCTTCAAGCAGTACAACTCGATCAAGCCGTACCTGATCAATGACAGTCTGACGGCCCCAGACCGCGAGCGCCTGCAAAGCCCAGAAGAGCGCGAAGAGCTCAACGGCTTGTACGAGTGCATTCTGTGCGCCAGCTGCTCCACCAGCTGCCCCAGCTTCTGGTGGAACCCCGACAAGTTCGTGGGCCCTGCTGGCTTGCTGCAGGCCTACCGCTTTATCGCAGACAGCCGCGACGAGGCTACGGCGCAGCGCCTGGACAACCTGGAAGACCCTTACCGTCTGTTCCGCTGCCACACCATCATGAACTGTGTGGACGTTTGCCCTAAGGGCTTGAACCCCACCAAGGCCATCGGCAAGATCAAGGAATTGATGGTGCGCCGCGCTATCTGATCCTTTAAGGCCTATCCCATGAGCGACATCGCCACCACCATGCCTGCAGCCACCGACGAGCGGCTGACAGAGCGTGAACTGAGCAAACTGCACTGGCGCTGCCGGCGCGGCTTGCTGGAGAACGATCTGTTCATCGAACAGTTCTTCACCCGCTTCGAGCCAGAGCTGACGCAACGCCATGCTCAGGGGCTGGCGGCGCTCATGGCCCTTGCAGACAATGACCTGCTGGACCTGTTGCTCTGCCGACGCGAACCAGACGAGACACTGGCAAGCGCAGAAGTGAATGAAGTGCTCAGCATGCTGCGCTTGAGCGGCGGCACCCCTGCCCTGCGGGCCTGACAAACGCAGGGCGCCCCTAGACCGGATTGACAACGGCAAACCTAAGGAAAGTAACAATGAAGCTAGCTGACAACAAAGCCACCCTGTCGTTCAGTAACGGCAGCCCCAGCGTGGACCTGCCGGTCTATCAGGGCAGCATCGGTCCGGACGTCATTGACATCCGCAAGCTGTACGCGCAGACGGGCATGTTCACCTATGACCCCGGCTTCCTGTCCACAGCTGCCACGCAGTCTGCCATTACGTACATCGACGGCGACAAGGGCGAGCTGCTGTACCGCGGCTATCCCATTGAGCAGCTGGCTACGCAATGCGACTACCTGGACACCTGCTTCCTGTTGCTCAAGGGCGATCTGCCGAACGAGAGCCAGCGCACTGACTTCCACAAGCTTGTGACCAACCACACGATGGTCAATGAGCAGATGCAATTCTTCCTGCGCGGCTTCCGCCGTGACGCGCACCCCATGGCCGTGTTGACCGGCTTGGTGGGCGCCCTGTCGGCCTTCTATCACGACAGCACGGACATCAACAATCCGCAGCACCGTGAAATCGCCGCGATCCGCCTGATCGCCAAGATGCCTACGCTGGTGGCCATGGCCTACAAGTACGGAATGGGCCAGCCCTACATGTACCCGCAGAACCACCTGAGCTACTCGGGCAACTTCCTGCGCATGATGTTCGGCACGCCTTGCGAAGAGTACAAGGTCAACCCCGTGCTCGAACGCGCGCTGGATCGCATCTTCATCCTCCACGCGGACCACGAGCAGAACGCTTCGACCTCCACGGTCCGCCTGTGCGGCTCGTCGGGCACCAACCCGTTTGCAGCCATTGCCGCTGGCGTGGCGTGCCTGTGGGGCCCCGCACACGGCGGCGCCAACGAAGCGGCCCTGAACATGCTGCACGACATCCAGGCCCAGGGCGGCGTGGAAAAGATCGGCGAGTTCATCAAGCAGGTCAAAGACAAGAACTCCGGCGTCAAGCTGATGGGCTTTGGCCACCGCGTGTACAAGAACTACGACCCTCGCGCCAAGCTCATGCAAGAAACTTGCAATGAAGTGCTGGCCGAACTGGGTCTGGAAAACGATCCTTTGTTCAAGCTGGCCAAGGAACTGGAGAAGATTGCTCTGGAAGACGAATACTTCGTCTCGCGCAAGCTCTACCCCAACGTGGATTTCTACTCCGGCATCGTGCAGCGCGCCATCGGCATCCCTGTGAACCTGTTCACCGGCATCTTCGCACTGGCCCGCACCGTGGGCTGGATCGCCCAGCTGAACGAAATGATTGGCGACCCCGAGTACAAGATTGGCCGCCCACGCCAGCTGTTCACGGGCTCGGAGCGTCGCGACGTTCCTCCGCTCGCTCAACGCTGATGCTCTTTGGCGCCGGCGAGCGTTTCGCCGGCACCAAGCGCCACGCAAGCCCGCAGGCCCAGCCAGCGGGCTTTTTTATTTCTGCAGGGGCGAGCCATAGCACGGGACACGGCCCTCAGCCCCCACCAGCCCTCTGCACGAATCGAGCTAAGTGATCGCTGGGATCGGGATGGGCTGAAAGGCGCAAAAGCACAGCCACAGCCACAGCCACAGCCACAGCCACAGCCAAAGCCAAAGCCAAAGCC
>DFQQ01000008.1:175044-202436 GCA_002377855.1 Acidovorax delafieldii
AGCCAAAGCCACAGCCAAAGCCACAGCCAAAGCTGTTGCGAGTGTTTGCAACGGCACGCACCCGTCTGAAGCCGAAGCCGAAGCCGAAGCCGAAGCCGAAGCTGCAGTTGCAGTTGCAGTTGCAGTTGCAGTTGCAGTTGCAGTTGCAGTTGCAGTTGCAGATGCAGATGCAGATAGCGCAGCGATTCGCACAGAGGTTCGCTAGGGTTTCCACAAGGGCTGCGCCAGGCGGGGCGGCGGCACAATGCTGAGCGGACCTGCACTGCGCAAGCGCCCGCCGCCCCACGTGGGCGCGGTGCTCTTGGGCTTTCCGCCAGACGCATCGCCGCAAGTGCGCCTCAGACGCGCGCACGCCGTGAGGCGATGCGCAAGCGCAGCAGCCCAGTGCTGCTAGCCCGGCGGGCGCTGCCGCAGGCACGTCGACCTCATGCGCGTGTGCTGCACCTCCATCTCTTGAGCAAGGAGACCCCATGTCTGCTGGTGACTGGAAGCGCTTTTACCAAGCCGTCTGCGATGGGGATTTGCCCCTGGTGCAGCACTACGTGAATGCGGGCATTGATGTGAACTACGCCCACCCTGAGTTCTTTTCAACGCCGCTGGTGGCCGCCATGCGCGGCCGCCAGGAAGAGGTTGCGCTTTATCTGTTGAGGCAGGGAGCCGACCCGCTTCGCGTGTCAGAGGTGGACGGAGCGGCCCCCGTGGACTTGCTGGGCGCGGCCGATTTCCCGCGGCTGGAGGAACAACTGCGCGCCATAGGCGCTACCGCCCGACCCCGCAAAAACCTGTGGAAGCGCTGGCTTGGCTGGTGAAGATTTGCGAAAGACTCCCGCCTGAGCAATGGCGCCGCGGCGTTGGCTGCTGGCCCGGCCATGGCCAAGCTTCAGGCTTCAGGCTTCAGGCTTCAGGCTTCAGGCTTCAGGCTTCAGGCTTCAGGCTTCAGGCTTCAGACTTCAGGCTTCAGACTTCAGGCATCAAGCGCCCGTTGCCCGCGCCACATTCGCTCCGCCGCACAGCAATACACGGTACTCCCCCTGAGTAATCCTGTTTTTATGCCCGCCAGCGCTTTTAAACCGCGCGCTGGCGTTTTATACTACTACCCAGTACCACTCTGCATCCGGTAGTTTGGTGTTGATTGACCGAAAGCCATGCCCCACACCCCAGAAGACAAGCAACGCGCCATCACCCGCTTGCGCCGCATCAAAGGCCAGGCCGAGGCGCTGGAGCGCGCCGTGGAGGCGGGGTCTGATTGCGCCCCCATCCTGCAGCAGTTGGCCGCCATGCGTGGCGCAGTGCACGGTCTGATGGCCGACCTGCTGGACAGCCATGTGCGCGAGACACTCGCTGAAAAACCAGCGCCGTCACAGCAGGCAGTGGACGAAACCCTGGCGCTGCTGCGCTCGTACTTGAAATGACCGATTGCACTTTCCCCGCCACAGCGATTGCGTGCGACAACTCCGCTGTTGGCGCAGCACGGCCGCCGCAGCCCTCGGCCCATGGCCTGCAGGCGGGGGCCGCGCTTCTTGCAGCGTCTGATCCGTTGCACCGTTCACCCCGCTTCTTTTCCCGTTGAACCCCACCTATTGCGAAGGAACACCCCATGAAATCCCGCGCCGCCGTTGCCTTCAAAGCCGGAGAACCCCTGCAAATCGTCGAGATCGACGTCGCTCCGCCGCAAAAAGGCGAAGTGCTCATCAAGATCACCGATACCGGTGTCTGCCACACCGATGCCTTCACGCTGAGCGGTGAGGACCCCGAGGGCCTCTTCCCCGTGGTGCTGGGCCATGAAGGCGCGGGCATCGTGGTCGAGGTGGGCGAAGGCGTGACCAGCGTGAAGCCGGGCGACCATGTCATCCCGCTGTACACCGCCGAATGCGGCGAGTGCCTGTTCTGCAAGAGCGGCAAGACCAACCTGTGCGTGGCGGTGCGCGCCACGCAGGGCAAGGGCGTGATGCCCGATGGGACCACGCGTTTCAGCTACAACGGCCAGCCCATCTACCACTACATGGGCTGCAGCACCTTCAGCGAATACACCGTGGTGGCCGAGGTGTCGCTCGCCAAGGTCAACCCCAACGCCAACCCCGAGCAGGTCTGCCTGCTGGGCTGCGGCGTGACCACGGGCCTGGGTGCGGTGAAGAACACCGCCAAGGTGCAGGAAGGTGACACGGTGGCCGTATTTGGCCTGGGCGGCATTGGGCTGGCCGTGATCCAAGGTGCCAAGCTGGCCAAGGCCGGGCGCATTATCGCCATCGACACCAACCCCTCCAAGTTCGACCTGGCCAAGGTGTTTGGCGCCACCGACTGCGTCAATCCCAAGGACTTCGACAAGCCGATCCAGCAAGTCATCGTGGAGATGACCGGATGGGGCGTGGACCACAGCTTTGAGTGCATTGGCAACGTGAACGTGATGCGCGCTGCGCTCGAATGCGCGCACCGTGGCTGGGGCCAGAGCGTGATCATCGGCGTGGCCGGCGCGGGGCAGGAGATCAGCACCCGCCCCTTCCAGCTCGTCACCGGCCGCAAGTGGCTGGGCACCGCGTTTGGCGGCGTCAAGGGCCGCAGCGAACTGCCCGGCATGGTCGAAGACGCGATGGCCGGCAAGATCCAGCTGGCACCGTTCGTGACCCACACGATGGGCCTGGAGGAGATCAACACTGCCTTCGATCTGATGCACGAAGGCAAGTCCATCCGCTCGGTGGTGAAGTACGCAGCCTGACCCAGGCGCTACAAAAACAAGAGCACCTTGCGCTTGCTGGATAAGAATTCAAGCGATAAATCCCTTGAAACCCTTATTCAGCAAGCGCCATCAGCTATTCTTTTATGAGCAACCCATGTCCACCCATCTGGAACTGTTGAGCAGCCATGCCTGCTTCGGCGGCGAGCAACGCTTTTACCGCCATGAAGCGGGCACGATCGGCCTGCCGATGAAATTTGCGGTGTACCTGCCGCCCCAGGCCAGCCACGGCCCCGTGCCCGCCCTGCTGTATCTGGCCGGGCTGACCTGCACCGAAGAGACCTTCGCCACCAAGGCCAGCGCCCAGCGCCATGCTGCCGAGCTGGGCTTGGCGCTCATCACGCCTGACACCAGCCCGCGGGGCGCCAACGTGCCCGGCGAAGGCGAGAACTGGGACTTTGGCGTGGGCGCCGGCTTTTACCTGGACGCCACCCAGGCGCCGTGGGCCACGCACTGGCGCATGGAAAGCTACCTGATGAACGAGTTGCTGCCGCTGTGCACGGGCGAGTTGCCCATCGACGCGCAGCGCCTGGGCATTTTTGGCCACTCGATGGGCGGGCACGGCGCGCTCACCCTGGCCTTGCGCCACCCTGGGCGGTTCAAAACCCTCTCGGCGTTTGCGCCCATCTGCGCGCCCACCCAATGCCCCTGGGGCGAAAAAGCCTTCACCGGCTACCTGGGTGCAGACCGCACCAGCTGGGGCGAGCACGATGCCACCGTGCTGATGGAGAACCAGCCCCTGGCGCCCTACCCTGGCGGCATCCTCATCGACCAGGGCTTGGCAGACAAGTTTCTGGAAGGGCAATTGCACCCCCACCTGTTCGAGACAGCGTGCGCGCAGATTGGCCAACCGCTCACGCTGCGCCGCCACGCGGGGTACGACCACGGCTACTACTTCATCCAGACGTTCATGGACGACCACCTGCAGCACCACGCACGGGGACTGGGCGTAGCGGCTTGAACGGGCTCTTTCGCACAGCCTTCAGATAGCAAAAAGGGCTGCCCCTGGCGAGGCAGCCTTTTTTTGGTCAGCTCGGTGCAGCTCAGGTGCCCACCACGCCGCCGTCCGCCTTGCGGATGACCACGGTGGCCGAGCGGGGGCGGCCGTTGACCTTCTTCTCGGGCCAGTTGGACACGGCACGGGGGTTCTTCGGGTCGGTCAGCTCGTTGGGGGGCTCACCGGGGTGCTGGATGTTGACGAACATGGTCTTGCCGTCGGGCGTGGTGGTCACGCCGGTCACCTCGCAGCCTGCGGGGCCGACGAGGAAGCGCCGCACTTCGCCCGTGTTCACGTCGGCAGCCAGCATCATGTTGTTGCCAAAGTTCTTCAGGTCGTCCTTGCCCATGGCCGACGTGGACATGTCGCACTGGATCCACAGCACACCACGGCCGTCCACCCACAAGCCATCGGGGCACGAGAACATGTCGCCCTTGATGTTGCCCTTGGCCTCGGCGCGTGGCAGCGAGGGGTCGCCCGCCAGCACGAAATGGTTCCAGGCAAAGGTCTGGCCGCTGAAGTCGCCGTCTTCCTTCCAGCGAATGATGTGGCCCTGCGTGTTGTTGGCACGGGGGTTGGCCGCATCCACGGCAGGCTGGTTGGCACCGCCCCGGTTGCTGTTGTTGGTGAGCGTGGTGTAGACCCAGCCTTGCTTGTCCACGGCAATCCACTCGGGGCGGTCCATCTTGGTGGCGCCCAGCAGGTCGCTGGCCTGGCGGGCTTTGATCAGGACCTCGCCCTGGTCGGCAAAGCCGTTGGCAGCCGTCAACGGGCCTTCGCCATGGGTCAGCGCAATCCAGCGGCCCTTGCCGTCGGCGTTGAACTGGGCCACGTACAGCGTGCCGTGGTCCAGCAGCGTGGCGTTGGCCGCGGCACCGCCGGGTTGGATGGCGTCGCGGCTCACAAATTTGTAGATGTATTCAAAGCGCGCGTCCTCGCCCATGTAGACCACGGCCCGGTTGTCGCGCGTGACGGCCACGGTGGCGCCTTCGTGCGCGCCCCGGCCCATGGCCGTGCGCTTGATGGGGGTGGAGCTGGGGTTGTTGGGGTCGATCTCGACGATCCAGCCGAAGCGGTTGGGCTCGTTGGGGTTCTTGGTGGCGTCGAAACGCGCATCAAACTCGTGCCAGCGGTAGCCCGCGCCACCCTTTTTCAGCCCCCAGCGCTTTTCGTGGGCGCTGAGCGTGTCGCCACCGCTGAAGTAGTTGATGAAATTTTCTTCGGACGTGAGGTACGTGCCCCAGGGCGTGATGCCGCTGGCGCAGTTGTTGAGGGTGCCCAGCACCGAGCGCCCCTGCGGGTCGGCCGCTGTTTTCATCAGCGCATGGCCTGCGGCGGGGCCGCTGACCTGGGTGCGCGTGTTGGCGGTGATGCGGCGCGCCCAGGGTGAGGGCGTCACCACCTCCCACTTGCCGTTTTTCTCCTGCACTTCGCAGATCGACACGCCATGGGCGGCCTGCGACTTGCGCACTTTCTCCAGGCTCCAGTTGGCCGTGCCATCGGGGAATAGCAGGCCGTGGTCCACATATTCGTGGTTCATGGCCAGCAGGCCCACCTTGGAGCCGTCTTGCGCAAAGTAGTGGATACCGTCGTGGTGCATGCCGAACTGGGTTTCCTGCTGGGCGGCGCTGTTGCTGGCGTCGTCCTTGAACGCGGCGTTTTCGCCCGAGAGGCCCACCGGGTCACCCCACGGGGCAATCACCTGCACGGTGTAGCCCTCGGGCACGGTCACCGTGTCGGCCGTGGACAGCGCCACGCTCTTGAAACCCAGCACAGGTCCGCTACCGGCACCCGTGGTCGCGCAACCCGTGAGTGAAGCCGCTGCGCCCGCAACAGCCCCCAGAGGCGCGAAAAAACTGCCCGCCAGGGCGCCCATGCCACCGCGCAGCAGGGTGCGGCGCGAAGGATCAGACACGTCGTGGATGCTGGGGTTGGAAGACGTGTTGCTGTCTTCCATCAAAAAGAAATCTTTTGCCATCGTGCGGTTCTTGGTTGAGACTGCGCTGCCGGGGTGGCACAGGCGCGCCGCCTTTGTAGGCGTTGCGTATGACCTGCCTGTGACAGCTCGAATGCATCAGGGCCCTTCTCATGCCCCAAAAACGCAAGAGTGCAGCGGGTTCGCAGCCTGCTGCGCATGGGCCAACCTTGTGAAACCTCGGGGTGTGGAACAGTGGTGTCTTACCTTACCGCGCGATCCACCGCGGCGCGCCTGCAATTGAGAATTGATACATTTGTTAATTTTTCAATTTATTTGATAAATATGCTTGAAATTCAACAATTCGGACACATAATGTAAACATGCGTTCTGCCCCAGGGCGGCGCCGGCAGGCCTGCCAGTGGATGGCGCAGGCCCCAGAAGGATTGCATGACACCCACCTCCTCTGTGTTGACGGAAAGCCCCCTGGAGCCAGGCGACGGCACCGCGTGCTCGGCCCTGTCCGTCGATGAGCTCAAGCGGCAGATCTTTGACGCCACGCCCATGGGGCTGTGCCTGTTGGTACGGGGGCAGCCCGTCCTGATCAACGCGCGCTTTGCCGAATTGCTGGGTGCCGATGCTGCCGACACCGTGCGTCCTGCCGCCTGGCTGCAGCAGCAATGGCCGGAGCTGTGGCCCCAGTTGCACGGCATTGGGCGGGGCCAGCGGCATGTGAGCTGTGCCAACATTGCCGGAGAGGTCTTCAACGGCCGTGCCTATGCACGGGCGATGCCAGCGCTGGGGGATGGCGCCGAATTGGTCACCCTGGTCGATGACCCACACCGCGCCCAGATCGCCTTCTCTTCACACTGGCGGGCGCGCATGCTGGAGCAAACCGAGACCATGGGCCGCAGCGGCTCCGCCGAGATCGACCTGGACCATGGCAAGGCCGTCCTGTCCAAGGGGCTGTACGCGCTGCTGGGATTGCCCTTTCATCCCGAGCCCCTGCCCAGCTGGCGGTTGCTGCACCGGCTGCCGGCCAAAGAGCGCGGCTACGCAGCCTCCATCTGGCGCGGCGCGCTGCCCGATGAACCGTTTGAATTCCAGCACCGGTTGATGCGCAGCGATGGCACGCGGCTGGAGGTGCTGCAGCGCGGCATGGTGGAAACCGATGGCTCCGGCCGCCGCCACGGCTACCTCATCATTCAGGACATCACCGCCCAAAGCGAAGCCGAGCAGCGCATCCAAGAACTGGCCAACCATGACGAAGTCACAGGCCTGGCCAACCGCACCCAGTTGCTCGACCACATTGATGCAGCGGTGCACAGCGCCAAGTGGAATCCGCAACCCTTTTTGCTGCTGTCCATCCAGGTCGACCAAGTAGACCATCTCAAACAAGCCATGGGCTACGGCGCCGGGGATGCCATGGCCATGGCCGTGGCATCGCGCCTTTGCACACTGGCAGAGCCGGGCGACACCGTAGCTCGCCTGGACGGTGGCGAGTTCGCCATCCTGCTCAGCACCGAAAGCAGTGCACTGGACCCGCACGGTTACCGCCATGCCCGCGCCGTGGTGAAGGCCCTTTCCAAGGCCGAACGGCTTGGTGCTGCCGAGATCGTGCCGGGCGCCCGGGTGGGCGTGGCCCGCTTTCCGGCAGACGCGCAAAGCGCTGGCGAACTGCTGGAGGCAGCCCAGACCGCCCGCATGGGCATCGATTCCAGAGGCGAGCAGGTGGCCGTTTTCACTCCTGAAACACGCGCCGCTGCACTGCGCAAGCTGGCCATTGAATCCGGCCTGCGCCACGCAGCAGAGCGTAAGGAGCTGAATCTGTACTATTTGTTGCAGGCCGACCTGACCACGGGCGGAATTTCCGGGGTGCAACTCATCATGGGCTGGAACAGCCGTGAACTGGGCGACGTGTCAGGCGCCGAGTTCGTGCCCATTGCCATGCAGACCGGCCTGGTCGTGATGCTGGGAGACTGGAAGCGCGAAGCCGCCTGCAAACAGCTGCGCGCCTGGGAACAGGCGGGTGTGCGCCTGCCGCGGTTGTGCCTGCGCATTTCACAGCTGGAGTTGCAGCAACCTGACATCGTGGACAAGCTGCGCCGCAGCCTGTCGAGCAACGGACTGCAGGCCCAGGCCTTGGGCATCGAAATCAGCGAGCAGGCGCTGTTCAATGCCGCGCCAGACCTGGTGCGCACGCTCACGCAGCTGCGCGATCTGGGGCTTGAGATATCGCTGGGCGACTTTGGCGCAGGCTCCACCAACCTGGGCCTGCTGCGCACCCTGCCGGTGGATGTGATCAAGGTACACCGCTCGTGCGTGCCCGATGTGACGGCGGCCACGGGTGATGTCTCGCTCACGCGCGCCATCATCAACATGGCCCACAGCCTGCAAATGAAGGTGCTGGCCGACGGCGTGGAAACCACGGGCCAGCTCACGCTGCTGATCGCCAATGGCTGCGACCGCATGCAGGGGCCCGTGCTGTCCGCGCCGGTAGACGCGGCCGGTCTGGAGCAACTGCTGGCCAGCCGCGTACAGCTGCCCGCCAACCTGCTCACCCGCCGCCGTGAACGCACCCTGCTGCTGGTGGACGATGAGCCGAACATAGTCTCTGCACTCAAGCGCCTCTTCCGTCGCGAGGGCTATCGCATCGTCACCGCCAGCAGCGGGGCCGAAGGCCTGCAGCGCATGGCCGAATACGAAGTGGATGTGGTGCTTTCGGACCAGCGCATGCCCGGCATGACGGGCGTGGAATTTTTGCGCCGCGCCAAAGAGCTGTACCCGGACACCGTGCGCATGGTCCTGTCAGGCTACACCGAGCTGCAGTCCATCACCGATGCGGTCAACGAAGGCGCCATCTACCGCTTCTTGACCAAACCCTGGGACGACGACCGCCTCATCGTGCATGTTCAGGAAGCCTTTGCGCACAAGGAACTCGGTGACGAGAACAAGCGCCTTGCCTCCGAGGTGGTGGCAGCGAGCGAAGCGCTGGCAGCCGCCAATGAGCGCCTGGAGTTGGTGCTGAACACCCAGCAGCAGCAGATTGACCAGGAGTCCTCCCGTGCGAATGTCGTTCGCGACATGGTGGACTTGCTGCCCGTGCCTTTGCTGGGCATAGACCCGGACGGCACCATTGTCCTGGCCAACCAAGAAGCGCAGCGCCTTCTGGGGCCCGACACGGCGGTGCTGGGCGAGCACGCGCAGGCCGTGCTGCAGCAACCGCTGCCCCCGGTGGCGCCCGATCTGTGCACGGCCGACAGCCCTGCAATGGCAGACGCTTACCGCCCGCCACTGCGCTGGCAGGGGCCCCACTGGAGCGGCAAGGTGCGCGTGATGGGCCCCACACCTCCGTGCGGGCTGATGGTGGTCCTGACCCAGCACCACAGCCCCGAGCAGAAAGCGCAGCAACCCGAATAACGCAAGCCATATCAGCACAGTGCCCCCAGGATCCCACGCCATGGAAACCCTTTCGAATTCCGCCAACCCAGGCCCCCACGCCCCAGCACCGGGTGAGGCGCTGCCAGCCGCGCCCGGTCCGGCCACTTCGTCCCCCGCAGAACCCTTGCCCATGGATGCCGCAACTGCACGGCTGCACTATCTCTTTCGCCGCACCGCTGCCAAGCACCAGCCCCACGTATTGATGAGTGCGCTTTTTGAATACCGCGGAATCCACCTGCCATGACCGCCGTGCCTTCGCCCCTCATGCTTGATCGCGAGGCCCTGGCGCGCGATGTTCGCGCCCTGCCGTCGCTGCCCACGGTGGTGCAGGAGCTGATGCTCATGGTGCAGAACAAGGAAGTGCAACTTGATGCGATCACCAACACATTGCGGCTGGACCAGGCTCTGTCGATCAAGGTGCTTCAGCTGGCCAACTCGCCCTTCTACGGGTTGTCGGGGCGCATTGGCTCCATCCGAGACGCCATCAACATCCTCGGCATGCGCCAGTTGGGCAGCCTCGTCATTGCGGCCGCGCTCACATTGCAGTTCGAAAAGCTCCACGGCAAGTCCTTGCACATGAACGCGTTCTGGCGGCACTCCATTGGCTGTGCCACCGCTGCGCGGCAGCTGGCCCGGCGCGTGGGGCTTGACGAACAGGCGGCCTTCACGGCAGGCCTGCTGCACGACGTGGGCCGGCTGGTGGTAGACAGCCACCACCCCGAGGAAGCAGCCCAGGCCATTGCCTGGGCAGAGCAACACGACGCGCCACACTGCGATGCAGAGCGGTTGCTGCTGGGCATCGACCACACAGAACTGGGCGCTTGGGTGTGCCGCCACTGGCGTTTCACCAGTGAAGTGACCGATGCCATTGCCGGGCACCACGAGCCCCCGCACGCGAGCAGCGTCACGCTCATCGACGTGGTCCATGTTGCAGATGCCATCACCCATGCGCTGGACTTGGCCGACGCTGCGACCGAATCCGTGCCCAGCATCAGCCCCGATGCATGGGCCCGGCTGGGCCTGCAAGAAAGCGAATTGCCCGCCTTGTTCGGCAGCATCGAGAGTGAATTCAATGACGTGCAGGCAGTGCTGCGGCCTGCCAAGGAGGCTCCATGACCCACACCGGACTGTCCCCCCTGCCCCACGAAATGACGCTGTCAGAGATGTCGGACGCGCAGATCCGCACCATCGTGGGCGAGCTGATCAAGGCCAACAAGGACTTGAAGGAGCTGAACACCAAGCTGTCCGAAGCGCAGAGCAAGCTCATCCAGTCCGAAAAGCTCGCCTCCATTGGCCAGCTGGCTGCGGGCGTGGCGCACGAGATCAACAACCCCATCGGGTTCATCTTCTCCAACTTCGGCACCCTGGAGCAATACCTCCAAGACTTGTTCCAGATGCTGGAGGCCTATGAGCAGGCCGAAAGCAGCGTGGGTGACGCCGCCGCCCTGGCCCGCATACGCAACCTGAAGGCCGAACTGGACATCGACTATCTCAAGGAAGACATTCCCAACCTGATGCGCGAATCGCGCGATGGCATCCAGCGCGTGCGCAAAATCGTGCAGGACCTCAAGGACTTCTCGCGCGTGGATGCTCGCCAGGAGTGGGAAAGCGTGGACCTGCATGCCGGCATCGACTCCACGCTCAACATTGTCAACAACGAGATCAAGTACAAGGCCGACGTGGTCAAGCACTACGGCACGCTGCCAGAAGTGCAATGCCTTCCTTCGGAACTGAACCAGGTGTTCATGAACCTGCTGGTCAACGCCGCGCATGCCATCACGGCAGAGCGCGGCACCATCACCATCAGCACGGGCGTGGAAGGCACCAACGTGTGGGTAGAGGTGGCCGACACTGGGTCGGGTATCGCTCCCGAAAATCTGAAGCGCATTTTTGACCCGTTCTTCACCACCAAGCCGGTGGGCAAGGGCACGGGGCTGGGCCTGTCGCTCGCTTACGGCATCGTGCAAAAGCACAGTGGGCGCATGGAAGTGAGCAGCGAGCTGGGTGCGGGCACCCGCTTCAAGGTCACTGTTCCCGTCAAGCACGAGCCCGCCAGCGTCCCCGCCGCCTGATCTCGCAAACGCCCCTCTGCTCCACCGCAACCACTGCCCCGCCATGGACACCGACACCATCGCTCTTTCGCCAGCCGATCCGCTCGGGCCTGCAGTGGCGCCGCCACCCGCTGGCGCAACGGCTACGCAAGTGGCCACCGAGCCATCTGCTGACACTGCCCGCACGGCCGCCGACGCAACCCGCCCCCAGACCGTGCAGGCCATAGCCTCGCCGCCTGCGGCCCCGTGGACCGTGCTGTGCGTGGACGACGAACCCAGCATTCTGTCGGCGCTCAAACGCGTTTTGCGGGCCGAAGACTGCAAGGTGTTGCAGGCCAACGGTGGCGCCGAAGCGCTGGCCCTGCTGGAGCAGGAGGCCGTTGATGTGGTGGTGAGCGACATGCGCATGCCCGGCATGGATGGCGCCGCGCTGCTGGCCCAGGTGCGCGCCCGCTGGCCTGCTACGGCCCGCATTCTGCTGACGGGGTATGCCGACATGAACGCCACGGTGGCAGCCATCAATGAAGGCCAGATCTACCGGTACATCCACAAACCCTGGGATGAAACCGAGTTGCGGCTCACGGTGCGCCAGGCGGCAGAGCGCCGGCAACTCGAGCGCGAACGCGATCGCCTGCAGGCGCTGACCACCGCGCAAAATGATGAACTCCGCAGCCTGAACACAGGGCTGGAGCAACGCGTGCAAGAGCGCACGAGCGAGCTGCGCCAAGCCAATGACCAGTTGCGTCGCAATTACCTCACCAGTATCAAGATCTTCTCGAGCTTGATGGAATTGCGCAGCGGCGTGCTGGCCGGGCACGGCAAGCGCTGCGCCAACCTGGCGCGCAAGGTGGCCGTGGCCATGGGTCTTCCAGAAGACGAGGTCCAGGACATCTTTGTGGCCGGGCTCCTGCACGACGTAGGCTTCATGGCGCTGCCCGACTCCATCATCAGCAAACCCGTGGGCAAGCTCAATGCGGAAGAGCTGATCAGCTACCAGCGCCACCCAACGCTGGGTGCCCAGTCGTTCATGGCGCTGGACGACCACCAGGCCGTGGCTGCGCTCATACGCACCCACCACGAGCGCTTTGACGGCACCGGCTACCCCGAGCAACTGCAGGGCGAGCAGATCCCAATGGGAGCGCGCATTCTGGCGCTGGTGGATACCTACGACGACTTGACGCATGGCCACCTCACGGGCGCATCGCTGAACGAGGCAGAGGCGCGCACCATTTTGCAGCGCGGACGCGGAAAGCAGTTCGACCCCGAAGTGGTGGATGTCTTCCTGCACATCACGCAGGTCGACAAACCCAAGCCCGTGCGCATTGAGCCCGTTGGCGCCGACAACCTGAAGCCCGGCATGGTCCTGGGCAAGGACCTGCTGTCCAAGGAAGGGGTGATGCTGCTGTCTGCTGGGCACGTGCTCACCGCAGACATGATCAGCCGCATTCGCAAATACGCCATGACGGAGGGGCTGGAACTGACACTGGACATTCGCATGCCGGGATAGGTCCAGCTGGGGCCGCAGGGCGGCAGGGCGGCAGCACTCTTAATGTTGGGTTAAGTGGCGGTCCCAACAATCGACTGCATGCCCCTCATCCTGCAACGGCTGCTGCCCCACGCTCCGCTTTTTGACTTTCTTCGCGTCACCCCGCAGCCTGCGCCTGCGGCACGGGCCGTTCATCCGGCTTGGGTGGTTCTGTGGATCAGCGTGTGGATGTCCGCCGTGTGCAATGCACCGCTGTGGCGGGAAGTGTTGCATTTGTCCGGCCACACCGGGCTGCGCGGCTGGGCGTTCATGCTGGCATTCTGCGTGCTGGTCACGGCGGGCAACGCTGCGTTGCTGAGCCTGCTGGCCTGGCGCTGGACACTCAAGCCTGCTGCCATTGCACTGGTGCTGATGGCTGCCTTGGGCGCCTATTTCATGTTGGCCTACGGCATTGCCATCGATGCCAGCATGCTGACCAATGTGTTGCAGACGGACGTGAAGGAGGCGGGCGACCTGCTGAACTGGCGCCTGCCAGTGACCGTCGCAGCCCTCGTTCTGCCGCCCGTGGTGTGGCTCAGCCGCCAGCAGGTGCGGCGCGTGTCGCCGGCACGGCAGACACTGCACAACGTGGCGCTGTTCTTCGCGGCTTTGCTGGTCGCTGTCGGCGCTGTGCTGATGGTGTTCCAGGACTTTGCCTCCACCATGCGCAACCACACGCAACTGCGCTATCTCATCAACCCCCTCAACAGCGTCTATGCACTGGGCAATATCGCTACCCGGCCACTGCGCATGGATACGCGCACCCTCGTGCCTGTGGGCCGTGATGCGCAACTGGGCTCCAGCTATGCGGGCCAATCCAAACCGCCGCTGGTGGTGTTGGTGCTGGGCGAAACCGGCCGCGCCGGCAGCTTCGGCATCAACGGTTATGAGCGCGACACCACGCCGCGGCTGTCGGCCCGGCCCGATCTCATCAGCGCCGGCAATGCCTGGGCTTGTGGCACCAGCACGGCCGCGTCCGTGCCCTGCATGTTCTCGCACCTGGGCCGCAGCGGGTACGAGTCGCGCAGTGCCAATTTCGAAGGCTTGATGGACGTCCTGCAGCACGCCGGCCTGGCAGTCTTGTGGGTGGACAACCAGTCGGGCTGCAAGGGCACTTGTGACCGCATTCCCCACGCCGACACCTCCGCGCAAAAAGACGCTGAGCTGTGCCCCGAAGGGCGCGACTGCCTCGACATCCTGATGCTCAAAGACCTGGACCAGCGCCTGGCGCAACTACCTGCCGAGCAGCGCCAGCGCGGTACGGTGGTGGTGCTGCACCAAATGGGCAGCCACGGCCCCGCCTACACCAAGCGCTCTGCCCCCGAACACAAGAAATTTCTGCCCGAATGCACATCCACCGCGCTGCAGGAATGCGAACGGCAACAGGTGGTCAATGCCTATGACAACAGCATTGTGGAAACCGACCACTTTCTCGATTCCGTACTCAAATGGCTTGCAGCGCATGAAGATAAAGCGCAGCCCGCTATGGTTTATGTAGCAGATCACGGTGAATCGCTGGGTGAGAACAACATCTACCTGCACGGCCTGCCCTACTCCATTGCCCCAGATGTGCAAAAGCATGTGCCCTGGATCACCTGGCTGTCACCCGCAATGCAATCCCGCATGGGCGCTGCCACGCCCTGTCTGCAAAAGCAGCTGGCACAACAGCGCATCACCCACGACCACTACTTCCACTCGGTGCTGGGCATGATGGACGTCCAGACCGCTGCCTACAAGCCAGAACTGGACATGTTCAACACCTGTCGTACTACTACGGCTGCCAAATCGGTGGCGGCCGCACCCGCCAAGGGCTGAGACGCCACCCAGCGTGCCAACACGGCCGGGTCGGCAGAAACCGCCCTGCCCCGGCTCTACGGCCGAGCCGCCCGTGATGAGCGGGCGTGCCATGCCAACCGATCACTGGCCTTGCATCCACCCGGCGGCCTGGCCAATCAAATGGCCGCGAAACACCTCGGCAATGGGTGAAAGCCGCTTGCCCTTGGGCCAGACCAGGTGCCACTGGGACTGGATGGGAAAGCCCTGGACCTGCAAGATGGCCAAACCGTCGAGGTGCGGGCCGAGGGCGTGCTGCGAGAGGATGGAAACGCCCAACTGCCCTTGCACCGATTCCTTGATGGCCTCATTGCTGCCCAGTTCCAGCACTGCGGTCGGTGCAAAGCCCAAGTGGCGCAGATGCGCATCGGTGGCCATGCGCGTGCCCGAGCCTTTTTCACGCAGGATGAAGCGCTCGCCCTGCAGCTGGGCCAGGGCCACGCGCTTCCTGCCAGCCAACCGGTGCCCGGCAGGGGCAATCACCACCAGGGGGTTGGGCATGAGGATCTGGTCTTCCAGCGGCAAATCACCCGGCGGCATGGACATCACGTAAAGGTCGTCCTGGTTGGCGCGCAGCCGGGTGATGACGTGGTCGCGGTTGAGGACTTCCAGCGAAATATCGATTTGCGGGTGCAGCTTGCAAAAGCTGCCCAGCAACCGGGGCACGAAATACTTGGCGGTGCTCACCACGGCCACCTTGAGCCTGCCGCTGGTCAGGCCCTTGGCGCCCGAAATGCCCTGCTCAAATGCATCCCACTCGCTCGCAATGGCGCGCGCCGTGCGGGCCAGCGCCTGGCCCGCCTCGGTCAGGTACACGCGTCGCGACACCACCTCGTACAGGGGCACGCCCACGGCCTGCGTCACCTCGCGCAACTGCATCGACGCTGTGGGCTGGGTCACATGCATGACCTTGGCGGCGGCGCTGACGCTACCGGTTTCGGCCAGCGCCAGAAACAGCCGCAATTGGCGAAAGGTGATGTTCATAGATTTTTATCTATAGATAAACGCATTCGAATCGATTTTACTTTGCGCTCGGCAGTCTCTAGCATCGACCCCAATCACCCATTTGGAGTTGAAGAATGCAAAGTTTGCTGGACCCTGCGGTCCTTTTTTTTGCCTTGGGCGTGTTTGCCGGCCTGGTGCGGTCCAACCTGGAGATGCCCACGGCCATCTCCAAGTTCTTGTCGATCTATCTGCTGATGGCGCTGGGCTTGAAGGGCGGCTTTGCGCTGGCTGCCTCGGGCTTCACAGCCAGCGTGGCCAGCAGCTTGGGTCTGGCGGTGCTGCTGGCCGTGGTGGTGCCGTTGGTTGGCTACGCCCTGTTGCGGCGGGTGCTGTCGGGCTTTAACGCCGCTGCCGTGGCCGCCACGTACGGATCGGTCAGCGCCGTGACGTTCGTGACCGCCACGCAGTATCTCGAATCGCAAGCTGTGCCTTACGGCGGCTATATGGCCGCCGCGATGGCGCTGATGGAGTCGCCCGCCATCATCCTGGCCGTCATGCTGGCCAACGCGCTGCGCCAGCGGCAAACGGTGCCCGCAGCCAGCGCCCTGGTCGTTGCGACAGTGTCACCCTCAGGTGCAGCCACACTCGCCAGTACCGGCCCCGGTGGCCTGGGCGCGGCAGGCCACGGCAATGCCGGAAAGCCCGCGCCCAGCCTGTCAGTGGGCAAGATCCTGCACGAGTCGTTTACCGATGGCACCCAACTGTTGCTGTTGGGGGCGATGCTGATTGGCCTGGTAACGGGCGATGCCGGCAAGGCCGCGATGCAGCCGTTTTCCGGCGATCTGTTCAAGGGCATGCTCTGCCTGTTTCTGCTGGACATGGGCCTGTCGACCGCACGCAACCTTCCAAGCGTGCGCAAGCAGTCTCCGTGGTTGCTGGCCTACGCCGTGCTGGCTCCTCTGGTCCACGCCAGTGTGGCGGTGGCCCTGGCCTGGCTAGTCAAGGTGCCAGCGGGCGACGCCGTGCTGCTGATGGTGCTGGCCGCCAGCGCCTCTTACATCGCCGTGCCTGCCGTGGTGCGCTACGCGATCCCTGAGGCTGACCCGTCGCTGTACGTAAGCCTGTCGCTCGGGGTAACGTTTCCGCTCAACATCTTGCTGGGCATTCCGCTGTACACGCAGGTGGTGCTGTCCCTGTGGAGGGGTTGAAGGGCGCAGCAATCCGCAACACCGGTTTGCCGGAGGGTGGCTGAGGCGCCACCTGTCCTACCGCCGGGGGAATGCTATCAATAAGTGAGCTACCCCCGCTTTATTGGCGGGCGGCAGCATCACTTTTCACTCATAACACAATGGCCTGCAGGCCGCAGGCGCGGGTCGCTCGCTGCGCAGCAAGGGTTCGCAGCACCTCACCAGCTTCGGCCCGCCCGCCCACGGGTAAAGGTGAAAGGACCGTCAACCGGCTTATCACGTAGCGCTCGGGGTAGCGGCCGCATTTGAGCGCACCGCCGCAAGCCGGCGGCACAAGCGCTGCGCGCTCAGAACAGGCTGCTCTGCCCCCGCAGCAGGCCTGGCCTGAACTGGCCCAAATCCAGCCCTTCCCGTTCGCGGTTGAGCCCCAGGCGGCGGCAGGCAGCGGCAAACCGCTGGCGCACCAGATCAGCCCACAGGCCACTGCCTTTCATGCGGGTGGCGAAGTCGCTTTCGTAAGTCTTTCCGGCGCTGCGCTGCGCCTCGGTGAGGTTGTGCAGGTCTTGCACGCGGGCCATGACACGCGCGGCACGCTGCGGGTAGTGCACCGCAAGCCACTCCTGAAAGAGCGTGTCCAGCTCCCACGGCAAGCGCAGCACGGTGTAGAAGGCGGTGCGCGCACCGGCGTCGCGTGCTGCCTCCAGCACCTGCTCCATGTCTTCGGTGATGAAGGGGATTTGCGGCGCCACGCTCACACCCACGGGCACGCCTGCGTCGGCCAGTGCGCGAATGGTGCGCAGGCGCCGATGGGGCGCTGCGGCGCGCGGCTCCATGCGACGAGCCAGCAAGGGGTCCAACGTAGTGATCGTGACGTACACAGCCGCCAGGCGTTGCGCAGCCAGTGGGGCCAGCAAATCCAGATCGCGTTCCACACCGCTGGATTTGGTGATGAGCGAAAACGGGTGGCGCGCTTGCTGCATCACCTCGATCAGGCTGCGGGTGAGTTTCAACTCTCGCTCCACGGGCTGGTAGCAATCGGTGGCCGAGCCAATGTTCACCAGCCGGGGCACATAGCGCGGTTGAGCCAATTCGCTGCGCAGCAGCTCGGCAATATTGCGCTTGGCCACGATCTGCGTTTCAAAATCAATCCCGGGCGAAAAATTGAGATAGCTGTGCGTGGGGCGTGCGTAGCAGTAAATGCAGCCGTGCTCACAGCCGCGGTAAGGGTTCACCGAGAGCTCAAAAAAGATGTCTGGCGAGTCGTTGGCGCACAGCGCGCTGCGCGCCGTTTCCAGGTGCACGCGCGTGGCCGGTGCCGGTGCGCCGTCGTCGGCCCATTCGTCTGCAGCGTCCTGGCATCCACCCTCCGCGGCGAGCGCCATGGCCTGTTCATCAGCACCGCCCAAACGCTGTGGACCCGCTGCACGGCCCCATCCGTCGTCAGCGGCTTCACGTACATCGCGACTGAACCGATGCGCCATGGCCGAGGCCGCTCCGCGCCCCCTGATCGCTTGCACCGCAATGCGCACCTCTTGCGGGGGCGCTGGAAATTCCTCTGGGCAGGCGTCGCTCGGGTGCTTCATAACTGTACAAATATACAGTTATTTCAAACCTTCGGCTGTAACGGTCGCTTCGCACGTCCATTTACTGCGCAATGGCCTATCGAGCGGTGAGACGCGTGTCAGCTGTTGGCTGGGTGCGAGCAATGCCCGCACGCCCCAGTGCGAGATTGGCACCTGGGCTACAGTCCCGCGCTTTCAACCCACCACAAGGTACTGCCATGGCGCGCAAGCCCCAGATCGTTCTCTCTTCCCTGGATGTCGACCGTATCGAAGCCCTTTTGGCTGCCATGCCTGCCAGCGTCTTTCCGGGCAAAACGGAGCTCCAGGCAGAGCTGGATCGGGCGGATGTGGTGGCGCCCGAGGAAATTCCGCCCAACGTGGTCACCATGAACTCCACGGTGAAGTTCTTGATTGTCGAGACGGGCAAGGAGTTCTGCCTGACGCTGGTGTACCCACGCGACATGGACGGCAGCGCCGACAAGCTTTCCATTCTGGCGCCAGTAGGCAGCGCGCTGCTGGGGTTGGCGGTGGGCGATGAACTGGCGTGGCCAGGCCCTGGCGGCAAGTCCATGACGGTACAGGTGAAGGAAATCGTTTACCAGCCCGAAAGCGCCGGCGAGTTGCACCGCTGAGCGGCAGCGCGGTACCCCGGCAGTCAACCAGCAGCGCCGGCGGCTGCACCAGCGGGATCAGGCCCAGTTGCTGCCCAGTTGCACCAGCACGCCAGCGGCCACCAGGCTGGCCTGCCAGCGCAAGAGAGTGGGCAACGACGGCGTGCGCAACTCTACGCTGCGATACAGCCACTGGCCAGCCACGATGGCCATTGAGAACGCCAGCACCATGCCCAGCGCATTGACCCACGGCGAGGCAGGCCACAGGCTGCTGACCACGGCATTGACCAGCAGGCATACGGCGAAGTGGATGAGGAACACCGAGTAGGACATTTGCCCCAGCCGCACCAGCGGTGCCACGCCCCGCCACTGCAGCACGGCGGGTGTGCGCATGGCCCACACCAGCACTAAAGCGGTGACGAACGCCAGCGCGATGCGGGCCCGGAAATCCAGCGCCAGGGCCACTGCGCCCAGCACCGCCATGACCGCCACCCAGCCTGCAGCGCGGGGCGCGCGGCTGGCCCAGAAAGCCATCATTCCCAGGCCGTAGGCACCAAAGAAATAAACCGCCCACACGTCCCAGTCGGCATCGCGGTTGAAGCCCCACAGCGATGCTGCGGCGCCTGCCACCACGGCAGCCTGCCCCAGCCAGGCAGCGCGCTGGCGACCAATCCCCTGGGGCAGCGCCCGCACGCCGGCAAATGCCAATACGCTGAGCGTGAAAAGCTGAAAATCGATGGCCACATACCACACACCGGCGGACAACGATTCGTGGTCCGCCACACTGTGCAGCAGCAGCGCATGGGTCACCAGTTGGGCAAGGTCCGGGTCTCCTGGCACAGAGGGATGATCGAACCACGGCCGCACCAGGGCACTGGCCAGCACCGTGACCAGCAGCGCCACTACATAGGGCACAACAAGCCGCACAAACCGTTTGCCCAGCTGCTGCCCCACCGGACCGAAGCGGGCGGTGCCCTCAGGCGCCAGACTGGCCGCGGCAAGGTACCCACCCAGCACGAGAAAAACCTGCACGGCCATCCGGGCGTAGTCATACAGCCACGCCATCAGATCCGGAGCCAGCGGCTGTGCAATGTCGGACATGGGGCCGTAGAACGCGAGATGGTGCGCAACGATGGCTGCGCAGGCCACGCCCTTGGCGGTATCCAGGAGCGGCAAGCGGGAGGTAGGTTGGGACATGCGAGGAACTGGGGTTACCCATGCGCACGGCCATTGCAGGCGGGCGCAAATGTAAAAACTCTCTATTGTCCTCTCGCTCTGTAAAACACAGCAATTTCGTCATGCAAGCGCCTCAAACGATGCCGCTCGTCGCACCATGCCAGCGCGAAAACGGTTGAGCAATTTCCTGAATTTTCAGTATTTCCTGAAAATTCAGGAAATTTGGAGCACAATGCCACTCCCATGACCTACATCAAAACCCTTCCTCCGCTGAACCGGCAGTTCGTCGCCCACTTTGGCGAGATGGGCAGCCGCTGGGGCATCAATCGCACAGTCGGGCAGATGTACGCGCTCATTTTTCTGTCGCCCCGGCCCGTCAATGCCGATGAAATCGCCGAGGCGCTGGAGTTCTCACGCTCCAATGTCAGCATGGGGCTCAAGGAACTGCAGTCGTGGCGGATGGTGAAGCTGAGCCACCTGCCCGGTGACCGGCGCGAGTATTTCGAGGCGCCGAAAGATGTTTGGGAAATTTTCCGCGTGCTGGCCGAAGAGCGCCGCCGCCGCGAGATCGAGCCCACGCTGTCCATGCTGCGCATGGCCCTGTTGGAGGAGCCCTCGTCCGACGAGGAGCGCCACGCCCAGCAACGCATGCGAGAGATGCACGAGCTGATCGATCGCCTGATGACCTGGTTTGACGACGTGCAGCGCTTGGCCCCTGAGACCGCGCTGCAGCTCATGGGCATGGGCGCTGCAGTGACACGGGTGCTCGAATTCAAAGACCGGCTGACCGGCAAGGCCAGCCCCACCAAAGACAAGGAGGATTGAGCCATGGACACCTTCATGCTCTCGCGCATCCAGTTTGCGGCCAACATCAGTTTCCACATCCTGTTTCCCACCATCACCATCGCGTTGTGCTGGTTCCTGGTGTTCTTCAGGCTGCGCCATGCGGCCACGCGCGGCACACCGGCCGCACTCGGCTGGGAGCATGCCTACTACTTCTGGACCAAGGTATTCGCGCTGACCTTCGCGCTGGGCGTGGTGTCAGGCATCACCATGAGCTTTCAGTTCGGCACCAACTGGCCCGGCTTCATGGAGCGAGCAGGCAACATTGCCGGCCCCCTGCTGGGCTACGAGGTGCTGACAGCGTTCTTTCTGGAAGCCTCGTTCCTCGGCATCATGCTGTTTGGCCGAGGGCGTGTGTCCGATCGCGTGCACATGGCGGCCACGCTGCTTGTGGCCTTTGGCACCACCTTGTCCGCGTTCTGGATCCTGAGCCTGAACTCGTGGATGCAGACCCCCGTGGGCTACGAAATCATTGATGGCAAATTCCACGCGGTGGACTGGCTCGCCATCGTCTTCAACCCGTCCTTTCCCTACCGCCTGGGGCACAAGCTGCTGGCCTCCACGCTCACGGCAGGCTTTTTGATTGCAGGTGTGAGCGCCTGGCAACTGCTCAAGGGCAGCGCGACGGCCGGCACACGCCTTGCGCTGCGCACGGCCGTGGCCACGGTGGCGGTGGCTGTGCCACTGCAGATCTTCATGGGTGACCTGCACGGTCTCAACACCCTGGAGCACCAGCCGGCCAAGATTGCCGCCATCGAAGGTATCTGGCACACCGAAAAAGGGGCGCCCCTTACGCTGTTCGGGCTGCCCAACGAAGAAGAAGGCCGCACCGATTACGCCGTGCAGATCCCCAAAGCTGCAAGCCTCATCCTGGCGCACGACGCAGAGGCAGAGTTGAAGGGGCTCAACGAATTTGCCGGCGCGCATCCGCCCGTGGCGCCGCTGTTCTGGAGCTTCAGGGTGATGGTGGGCATGGGTCTGCTGATGCTCGCTGTGGCCTGGGTGGCAGCCTGGGCGCTGTGGCGCAGACGCGCCCAACGCGCGGCTGCCCTGCCCCGCCCGCTGCTATGGACGCTGGTGGGAATGACATTCTCCGGCTGGGTGGCCACGTTGGCTGGCTGGTACGTGACCGAAATCGGTCGCCAGCCCTACCTGGTCTACGGCCTGTTGAAGACAGCCGATGCCGTGGCACCACACGGCAGCGGCATGGTGGCAGGGACGCTGGCGGCCTACCTCACTGTGTACGTTCTGTTGCTGGTGGCCTACGTCGGCGTCATCAAGCACATGGCAGAGCACCCTGCACAGCCTGTTCCCGCCGCTGCGCCACCTACGGCCCACACGGTGTAAACCGCCAACAAGGAGCGCTCCATGCTGGACACCCTGAACTGGGCCACCGCCCTTCCCCTCATCTTCATGGCCGTGATGGGCCTGGCCTTGCTGGCCTACGTGATTCTGGACGGCTACGACCTGGGAGTGGGCATGCTGCTGCCCCTGGCCAGCAACACTGAAAAAGACACCATGGTCGCCAGCATCGGCCCCTTCTGGGACGCCAACGAAACCTGGCTGGTGCTGGGCGTTGGCGTGCTGCTGGTGTGCTTTCCCATGGCGCACGGCATGGTGCTTTCGGCGCTGTACCTGCCCGTTGCGGTGATGCTGATCGGCCTCATCGTGCGAGGGGTGGCGTTCGACTTCCGGGTCAAGGCCCGCGATGCGCACAAAGGGACCTGGAACCACCTGTTTGCCCTGGGTTCGCTCGTCACCACGCTGGCGCAGGGATGGATGCTGGGCGCCTACGTCACGGGGTTCCAGACAGACCTTTGGAGCCGGCTGTTTGCTGTGGGCATCGCGCTGACGCTGCCCGCCGCCTACGCCATGCTGGGCGTGGGCTGGCTCATCATGAAAACCGAAGGTGAACTGCAGGGCAAGGCGCTGCGCTGGGGCCAGGGCGTGCTCTGGCCCATGGGGTTTGCCTTGGTAGGCATCTCGCTGGCCACGCCGCTGGTCAGCCAGACGGTCTTCCACAAGTGGTTCGCCTTGCCCGGTTTTTTTGCGCTGCTGCCCATACCGCTGGCATGCGTGGCGGCCTTCTTCGCCATCCGGCATGTTCTGGCCGCGCCCCGTGCGGTGGCGGCCGGCTACGGCTGGGTGGTGTTTGCCGCCACGGTGGTGATTTTTGTGCTGGCGTTTGTGGGGCTGGCCTACAGCCTGTACCCCTACATCGTGATTGACCGCCTGACGGTGTGGGAGGCCGCCAGCGCCACCGAATCGCTGGTGGTGATCGGCGTGGGTGTGGGCATCACGCTGCCCATGATCATTGTCTACACCGCCTTCATGTACAGGGTGTTCTGGGGCAAGGCGCGGGAGCTGACTTACGGGCTGTGAACCTGGCGCTGGACATCCGTGGCGAATGGGACTCCAGCGCCCTCCCCGCAAGCGCCAAATGCTAATAGCTCAATAGCAAAAGCGGGCACAAGGCCCGCTTTTTTTCATGCATGCAGACGCATGCTCACAGCTTCAGCCGCGCCCGCGCCTCTTCATATTCGCGGCGCAATTTCGCCACCAAATCGGCCGTGCTGGTCACGGCGTTGATGGCACCAATGCCTTGGCCGCAGCCCCAGATATCCTTCCAGGCCTTGCGGTCGCTGCCAAAGTTCATCTTGCTGGGATCGGACTCGGGCAGGTTGTCGGGGTCCAGGCCTGCCGCACGGATGGACGGGGCCAGGTAGTTGCCGTGCACGCCGGTGAAGAGATTGCTGTAGACGATGTCGTCCGAGTTGCTGTCCACGATGGCCTGCTTGTAGGCATCCTGGGCGCGCGCTTCAAGCGTGGCGATGAAGGCCGAGCCAATGTAGGCAAAGTCCGCGCCCATGGCCTGCGCGGCCAAAATGGCACCGCCCGAGGCAATGGAGCCCGAGAGTGCAACCGGGCCGTCGAACCACTGGCGAATTTCCTGGATGAGCGCGAACGGGCTCTTGGTACCGGCATGGCCGCCCGCACCCGCAGCGACGGCAATCAAGCCATCAGCGCCCTTTTCAATCGCCTTGTGGGCGAACTTGTTGTTGATGATGTCGTGCAGCACCACGCCGCCCCAGCTGTGCACCGCCTGGTTTACATCTTCGCGGGCGCCCAGGCTGGTGATGACGATGGGCACCTTGTACTTGGCGCACACCTGCATGTCGTGGTCCAGCCGATCATTGCTCTTGTGCACGATCTGGTTGATGGCAAAGGGCGCGGCGGGCTTGTCGGGGTTGGCCTTGTTGTAGGCCGCCAGGGTTTCGGTGATCTCGGCCAGCCATTCATCCAGCAGCTCGGCAGGGCGGGCGTTGAGCGCGGGCATGGAGCCCACCACGCCGGCCTTGCACTGCTCAATGACCAGCTGGGGGTTGCTGATGATGAACAACGGCGAGCCAATCACGGGCAGCGACAGGTTTTGCAACACGGGAGGCAATTTGGACATGGGCATGGACTTCCAAGAACAGGTTTTGATCGAAATAGCCCTCTAGCGCTTATTCTGAAAGCGCGAGCAGCTATTGTTTTTATAGTAAAGGCCCGCACCCCGCGCAGGCCTTGTCTCACTCCTCAGTGGGCTAGGCGCCCGCCGTCAGAAGGCTTCCAGCGCCAGCTCGGTCACGCTGGCAGCGCCTTCCACAATGCTGTCGCGCAGGCCGGGGGCCTTCACGAGAATGTGGTCGGCATAGAACTGGGCCGTGGTGATTTTTGCCTGCATGAAGGCGGTGTCCTGTCCCTTTTGCAACAGGTCCTGCGCCACCAGCAGGCTGCGCGCCAATTGCCAGCCGGCCACCACATTGCCCGCGAGCATCAGGTAAGGCACGCTGCCGGCAAACACGGCGTTGGGCTGGGCCTTGGTGCCACCGGCCACGAAGTCGATCACGTCCAGCAGCGCCTTGCGTGCCGCCGTGAGGCGCTTGGCCACCGCCAGCGCAGCGGGCGTGCCGCTGGCCAGCAGGTCGGCCTCGGTCTTTTCGATCTGCGCGGCAATGCCCTTGGCCACCTGGCCGCCATCGCGCGCTGTCTTGCGGCCCACCAAGTCGTTGGCCTGGATGGCCGTAGTGCCTTCGTAAATGGTCAGGATCTTGGCATCACGGTAGTACTGCGCCGCACCGGTTTCTTCGATGAAACCCATGCCGCCATGCACCTGCACGCCCAGGCTGGTCACTTCCAGGCTGGTCTCGGTGCTGTACCCCTTGACCAGCGGCACCATGAATTCATAGAACGCCTGGTTCTGCTTGCGCGTTTCCGCATCGGGGTGGTGGTGGGCAGCATCGAACGCTGCGGCGGCCACGGTGGCCATGGCGCGGCAGCCTTCCACGGTGGCGCGCATCGTCATCAGCATGCGCTTCACGTCGGGGTGGTGAATGATGGCGGCGCTGGCATTGATGCTACCGTCCACAGGGCGGCTTTGCACGCGGTCTTTAGCGTACTGCACGGCCTTCTGGTAGGCACGTTCGGAGATCGCAATGCCCTGCATGCCCACGGCGTAGCGCGCGGCGTTCATCATGATGAACATGTATTCGAGGCCACGGTTTTCCTGGCCCACCAGATAGCCCACTGCGCCGCCGTGGTCGCCAAACTGCAGCACGGCCGTGGGCGATGCCTTGATGCCCAGCTTGTGTTCGATGCTCACGCAATGCGCATCGTTGCGTGCGCCCAGCGTGCCGTCCTTGTTAACCATGAATTTGGGCACCACGAAGAGGCTGATGCCCTTGACGCCTTCGGGCGCGCCCTGCACGCGGGCCAGCACCAGGTGCACGATGTTCTCGGCCATGTCGTGCTCACCGTAGGTGATGAAGATTTTGGTGCCGAAAATCTTGTAGGTGCCATCGGGCTGGGGTTCGGCGCGCGTGCGCACCAAGGCAAGGTCCGAGCCCGCCTGGGGTTCGGTCAGGTTCATGGTGCCGGTCCATTCGCCCGTCACCAGTTTTTCGAGGTACGTGGCCTTGAGCTCATCGCTGCCGGCCGTCAGCAGCGCTTCGATGGCGCCATCGGTCAGCAGCGGGCACAGCGCAAAGCTCATGTTGGCGCTGTTGGTCATTTCAATACAGGCGGCACCAATGGTCTTGGGCAGGCCCTGGCCGCCAAAGTCGGCTGGATGCTGCAGGCCTTGCCAGCCGCCCTCGGCGTACTGGCGGAAGGCTTCCTTGAAGCCGGGGGTGGTGGTGACCACGCCATCTTTCCAGCTCGAAGGGTTCTTGTCGCCTTCCCAGTTGAGCGGTGACAGCACGCCTTCGTTGAACTTGGCGCACTCTTCCAGCACGGCTGCGGCGGTGTCCAGGCCTGCGTCTTCAAAGCCGGGGATCTGGGCGATCTGTTCAATATTGGCCAGGTGCTCGATGGCGAACAACATGTCCTTGACGGGTGCGGTGTAACTCATGGATGTCTCCGAGAAAGCGATATTTCGTCAAAAAAAAGGCATCGCGAACGATGCCTTTCGGTGCCTGGGCCGCAGCACAAATGCAGCCTCAGAACACGCCTTACAGTGCCTTGACCAGCTCAGGCACAGCCGTGAACAGGTCCGCCTCCAGCCCGTAGTCAGCCACGCTGAAGATCGGCGCCTCGGCATCCTTGTTGATCGCCACGATCACCTTGGAGTCCTTCATGCCAGCCAAGTGCTGGATGGCGCCCGAGATGCCGGCTGCCACGTACAGCTGGGGCGCCACGATCTTGCCGGTCTGCCCCACTTGCCAGTCGTTGGGCGCGTAGCCTGCGTCCACCGCGGCGCGGCTGGCGCCCAGGGCAGCGCCCAGCTTGTCGGCCAGCGGGGTCATGACTTCGTCGAACTTTTCCTTGCTGCCCAGCGCCCGGCCACCGGAGACGATGATCTTGGCGGCCGTCAGTTCGGGGCGGTCGCTCTTGGCGATCTCGCTGCCGATGAAGCTGCTCTTGCCGTTGTCGGCTGTGGCGGCTGCGGTTTCCACTGCGGCTGCTCCACCGGTGGCGGCTGCGGCGTCAAAGCCGGTGGTGCGTACGGTGATGATCTTGACGCTATCTGCGCTTTGCACGGTGGCAATGGCGTTGCCGGCGTAGATGGGGCGCTCGAAGGTGTCTTGGCTCACCACTTTGGTGATGTCGCTGATCTGGGCGACGTCGAGCTTGGCTGCCACGCGGGGGGCGATGTTCTTGCCGCTGGCAGTCGCAGGGAACAGGATGTGGCTGTAGTTCGATGCGATGGTGAGCACCTGGGCGGCCACGTTTTCAGCCAAGCCGTGTTCCAGGCCGGGGGCGTCGGCGTGGATGACTTTGGCGACGCCAGCGATCTGGGCTGCGGCTTGTGCGGCAGCGCCGGCGTTGTGGCCAGCGACCAACACGTGCACGTCGCCGCCGCAGGCGACGGCTGCAGTCACGGTGTTCAGCGTTGCGCCCTTGATGGACGCGTTGTCGTGTTCAGCAATAACGAGTACCGACATTTAGATCACCTTCGCTTCGTTCTTGAGTTTTTCAACGAGTGCAGCCACGTCAGCCACCTTGATGCCGGCGCCGCGCTTGGCGGGCTCGGTCACCTTGAGGGTTTTGAGGCGAGGTGCCACGTCCACGCCGAGGTCTTCGGGCTTGACGGT
>DFQQ01000039.1:0-871 GCA_002377855.1 Acidovorax delafieldii
GCAAGACAGCCAGCGCGCGGGCTTCACGGCCCCCGCCACCGCCGCCCTGGCCAGTGCGAGTGCGGCCGAGGCCACGGCCCGCGCCGCCCAGCAGCGCATGCAGTGCGATGTGGACTTCAAGACCCTGACGGCGCTGACGGGCGAGCCCGAACCCGCGCTGCGCAGCCAAGTCACCGCCGCGCCTACACCCACTCTGGACGAGGCCCGCTTCACCATCGCCGCGC
Source organism: Acidovorax delafieldii (assembly GCA_002377855.1). Lineage (GTDB taxonomy): Bacteria > Pseudomonadota > Gammaproteobacteria > Burkholderiales > Burkholderiaceae_C > Acidovorax > Acidovorax delafieldii_A. Next base: position 225 of record DFQQ01000039.1, read on the forward strand.
TGCCGGTGCAGGTGCTGTCGCAACGGCCCGATGTGTACAACGCCGAGCGCGAAGTGGCCGCAGCCAGTGCCGAAGTGGGCAGTGCCCAGGCCCAGCGCTGGCCGCGCCTGTCGCTCACCGGCACGGTGGGCACGGCCTGGAGCCGCGCCGCGGGCACCACCACCGACCTGAGCACCTGGTCCTTCGGGCCGCTGGCGCTGAGCCTGCCGCTGCTCGACGGTGGCCGCCGCGCCGCCCAGGTAGACGCCGCCAGCGCCCGCTACGACGAGGCCGTGGCCGTGTACCAGGGCCGCGTGCGCCAGGCTGTGAGCGAGGTGGAGCAAGCCCTGGTGCGCCTGCAAAGCACCGCCGAGCGGGCCGACAGCGCCCGCGCCGCAGTGCAGGGCTACCGCACCTCCTTCGACGCCACCGAGGCGCGCTGGCGCGCTGGCCTGGCCAGTCTGGTCGAACTGGAAGACGCCCGCCGCACCTTGCTGGCCGCGCAGACCACGCTGGTGGCCCTGCAGCACGAGCGCCAATCGGCCTGGGTGGCGCTGTACCGGGCCGCAGGCGGCGGCTTTGAGCCCGCAGCGACTCGATCCCCATCGGCTTCGCAGCTCCCATCCAAATCATGAGCAGCCGTGGCGGCCTTCGACAAGCTCAGGCTG
>DFQQ01000039.1:1000-46061 GCA_002377855.1 Acidovorax delafieldii
CACCCGTTCAGGCTGAGCCTGTCGAAGCCAGGGCACGCACCCATCGCGGCCCTCGACCAGCGCAGGCTGAACAACCCCGTGGAATTTTTCCCCCTTTTTTGAAGAAACGGACGACCTCCATGCCCGCATTCAAACCCTCTTCCGTGGCCCTGGCCCTGACGGCGCTATTCGTACTGACCGGCGGCGCCGCCCTGCTGCACACGGGCACCTCGCGCGCGGCCGACCAGCCCGCTGCCAGCCAGCCCCGCCCCGCTCTCACCGTCACCACCGCGCAGCCCCAGCGCACCAGCGTGCCCATGCGCCTGTCGGCCAACGGCAATGTGGCTGCCTGGCAAGAAGCCAGCGTGGGCGCCGAAAGCAACGGCCTGCGCCTGACGGCGGTGAACGTGAACGTGGGCGATGTGGTCAAGGCAGGCCAGGTGCTGGCGACCTTTGCCGCGGACACGGTGCAGGCCGACGTAGCCCAGGTGCGCGCCAGCCTGCTCGAAGCCGAAGCCAACGCGGCCGAAGCCACCGCCAATGCCGAGCGGGCGCGCGGCCTGCAGGCGTCGGGCGCGTTGAGCCAGCAGCAGATCCAGCAATACACCACCGCCGAGCAGACCGCCAAGGCACGTGTGGAGGCGGCCCGCGCGCAGCTCAACGCGCAGCAGCTGCGGCTGAAGTTCACGCAGGTGCTGGCACCCGACAGCGGCGTCATCTCGGCCCGCACGGCCACGGTGGGTGCGGTGGTGGGCTCGGGCACCGAGCTGTTTCGCATGGTACGCAAGGGCCGGCTGGAGTGGCGCGCCGAGGTCACGCAGGCCGAGCTGGCGCGCATTCGCCCCGGCGCCCGGGTGCAGGTCACCGCCGCCAGCGGCGCCGCCGTGGAGGGCACGGTGCGCATGGTGGGCCCCACGGTCGACCCGCAAACGCGCAACGGGCTGGTGTATGTGGACCTGCCTGCCAACCCGGACATTCGTGCCGGGATGTTTGCACGCGGCGACTTTGCGCTGGGCGAAAGCGGCGCGCTCACGGTGCCGCAAGAGGCGCTGGTGGTGCGCGACGGGTTCTTCTACGTCTTTGTGGTGGACGGCCAGCAGCGTGTGCAGCAGCGCAAGGTGCAGCCGGGCCGCCGGGTAGCCGACCGGGTGGAGATCACCGCCGGGCTGGATGCCAACGCCGCCGTGGCCGTGCGTGGCGCGGGTTTTTTGAACGATGGTGACCTGGTACGGGTGGCCAACGAGGGCACAGACTCCAAGCTAAAACAGGCTCCAGCGCCCACTGCACAAGCGCCAGCAGCTACCAAATAAGGAGCATTTGCATGAATGTCTCTACCTGGTCGATCAAGAACCCGATACCGGCGCTGATGCTGTTTGTGCTGCTGACTTTCGGCGGCCTGCTCGCGTTCAACGCCATGAAGGTGCAGAACTTTCCGGACATGGACCTGCCCACCATTTCGGTGACGGTGAGCCTGCCCGGCGCATCGCCCACACAGCTGGAAAACGATGTGGCCCGCAAGGTCGAAAACAGCATCGCCACGCTGCAGGGCCTCAAGCACATCTACACCAAGGTGCAAGACGGCGGGGCCACCATCACGGCCGAGTTCCGGCTGGAAAAACCCACGCAAGAGGCGCTGGACGATGTGCGCTCGGCCGTGGCGCGCGTGCGCGCCGACCTGCCCGGCGATGTGCGCGACCCCATCGTGACCAAGATGGACCTGGCCGCGCAGGCCGTGCTGGCGTTCACGGTGGCGTCGCCACGCATGGATGACGAGGCCTTGTCGTGGTTTGTGGACAACGACATTGCCAAGAAGCTGCTCACGGTGCGCGGCGTGGGCGCCGTCAACCGGGTCGGTGGTGTGGACCGGCAGGTGCACGTGGCGCTGGACCCGCTCAAGCTGCAGGCCCTGGGCGCCACGGCGGCCGACGTGTCGCGCCAGTTGCGCCTGGTGCAGACTGAAAGCGCCGGTGGGCGCACCGACCTGGGCGGCAGCGAGCAGCCCGTGCGCACGCTGGCCACGGTGCAGACGGCGCAAGAACTGGCGGGCCTGACCCTGGCGCTGTCCGACGGCCGCCATGTGCGGCTGGACCAGCTCGCCACCGTGTCCGACACCTTTGCCGAGCCGCGCGCCATGGCCCTGCTCAACGGCAAGCCGGTGGTGGGCTTCGAGGTGGCGCGCAGCAAAGGCGCCAGCGAGGTGGAAGTGGGCGCCGCCGTGCAGGTGGCGCTGGCCGAACTGCGCGCCGCGCACCCCGACCTGGAAATCACCGAAGCCTTCAACTTCGTGCAGCCCGTGCAGGAGGAATACGACGGATCGATGCACCTGCTGTACGAAGGCGCGCTGCTGGCCGTGATCGTGGTGTGGCTCTTCCTGCGCGACTGGCGGGCCACGTTTGTCTCGGCCGTGGCGCTGCCGCTGTCGGTCATTCCGGCCTTCATTGGCATGCAGTGGCTGGGCTTTTCCATCAACGTGATCACGCTGCTGGCGCTGTCGCTCGTGGTGGGCATCCTGGTGGACGACGCCATCGTGGAGGTCGAGAACATCGTGCGCCACCTGCGCATGGGCAAAACGCCGTACCAGGCCGCGATGGAAGCCGCCGACGAGATTGGCCTGGCTGTGGTGGCCACCACTTTCACGCTGATCGCGGTGTTTTTGCCCACCGCGTTCATGAGCGGCATTGCGGGCAAGTTCTTCAAGCAGTTTGGCTGGACGGCGTCGCTCGCCGTGTTTGCCAGCCTGGTGGTGGCGCGGGTGCTCACGCCCATGATGGCGGCGTACATCCTCAAGCCCATCGTCAGCTCCCATGAGGACCCGCGGTGGATGCGCACTTACCTGCGCTGGGCCGCGTGGTGCATCAAGCACCGCTGGATCACGTTTGCCGCCACGATCGCGTTCTTTGTGGGCTCGCTCGCGCTCATCCCGCTGCTGCCCACGGGCTTCATTCCGCCCGACGACAACTCGCAAACCCAGGTGTACCTGGAGCTGCCGCCCGGTGCCACGCTCGCGCAGACGCGCGGGGTGGCCGAAGACGCACGCCAGCGCGTGGCCGGGGTGGCGCATGTGAAGAGCGTGTACACCACCATTGGCGGGGGCACGGCGGGCTCGGACCCGTTTGCGGGCGGCAGCAACGCCGAAACGCGCAAGGCCACGCTGACCATCACCCTGGACGAACGCGGGGACCGCCCGCGCAAGCAAGGCATCGAGAACAATATCCGCGCGGCGCTGGAGAGCCTGCCCGGCGTGCGCTCGAAGGTCGGGCTCGGTGGCTCGGGCGAGAAGTACGTGCTGGTCCTCACGGGCGACGACCCGCAGGCGCTGCAGACTGCCGCGCTGGCGGTGGAGAAAGACCTGCGCACCATCCCCGGCCTGGGCAGCATCTCGTCCACCGCCAGCCTGGTGCGCTCCGAAATCGCCGTGCGCCCCGACTTTGCGCGCGCCGCCGACCTGGGCGTGACCAGCAGCGCCATTGCCGAGACCCTGCGCATCGCCACCGTGGGCGACTACGACACTGCGTTGCCCAAGCTCAACCTCGCCTCGCGCCAGGTGCCCATCGTCGTCAAGCTGCAAGACGATGCGCGCACGGACCTGTCGGTGCTGGAGCGCCTGCCCGTGCCCGGCGCCAAGGGCCCGGTGCTGCTGGGGCAGGTGGCCACGCTCGAGTTCAGCGGCGGCCCCGCAGTGGTGGACCGCTACGACCGCGCCCGCAACGTCAATTTTGAAATCGAACTGTCGGGCCAGCCGCTGGGCGACGTGACGCAGGCCGTGGCCACGCTGCCCTCCATCCAGAACCTGCCGCCCGGCGTGCGCCAGATCACCATTGGCGACGCCGAAATGATGGGCGAGCTGTTTGCCAGCTTCGGCCTGGCCATGCTGACGGGTGTGCTGTGCATCTACATCGTGCTGGTGCTGCTGTTCAAGGACTTTTTGCACCCGGCCACCATCCTGGTGGCGCTGCCGCTGTCGCTGGGCGGGGCCTTTGTGGGCTTGCTCATCGCGCAAAAAAGCTTCTCGATGCCCTCACTGATCGGACTCATCATGCTCATGGGCATTGCCACCAAAAACTCCATCCTGCTGGTGGAGTACGCCATTCTGGCGCGGCGCGAACATGGGCTGACGCGCTTTGAGGCGCTGATCGACGCCTGCCACAAGCGTGCCCGGCCCATCATCATGACCACGCTGGCCATGGGCGCGGGGATGATGCCCATCGCCTTCGGGCTGGGCGCGGCCGACGGCAGCTTCCGCTCGCCCATGGCGGTGGCGGTGATCGGCGGGCTGATCACCTCCACGTTTTTGAGCCTGCTGGTGATTCCGGCGGTGTTCACGGGCGTGGATGACCTGGGAGCATGGCTGGGTCGGCAGTGGCGGCGGGTGTCGGGGCACGCAGCGCCCGCGGCCGATCCGGCGCCCGCAGCGGCCCCGCCGCAGCACTGAAAGCGCTGCGGGGCGCAGAACCCAACCCGGGAACTGCGTGGCAAGCACCCGGGTTTGCCGGCTTTAGGGGCTGCTGGATGTCGGGATAATGCCGCACAGCCATGAACCTCATCAACGTCAACGTCGACTCCGTGCCCCTAGGGCAGCCGCTGCCTTTTGCCCTGCGCGGCGCTGATGGCGCCCTGCTGGCCCAGAAGGGCTACGTGGTGCGCACCAGCGAGGAGCTCACCGCCATGCTGGCCAAAGGCATCAAGCTGTGCGTGGACGTAGAGGAATCGGGCGAAAGCTACCGCGCCTACCTCGGGCAGCTGCAGAAGATGCTGATGTCTTCGGAAACCTCGCTGGGGCAGCTCGCCTCGGTGAAGATTCCGGCGGGTGCGCCCCAGGCCCCGGGTCGCGCCCGCGAAGAGCGCGCCCCGCTGGACTGGGCAGAGCTGCAGATGCGCGCCACCCAGCTGCTGCGCTCGCCGCAGATGGGCGACTTCCACGAGCGCTTCCAGGCGCTGCATGACGACCTGGCCCGCCGGTGCGAGCTGGCGCCAGACGCCACCTTGCTGGCGCTGATCTTCCTGTCGGCCCAGGAAACCCGCATGTACAGCGGCACCCATGCCATGCTGGTCAGCTGCATCTGCATGGTCGTGGGGCGCGAAATGCTGCGCTGGCCCCCCGCCAAGGTGCGCCAGCTCGGCGCAGCGGGCCTGAGCATGAACATTGCCATGACCGAGCTGCAGGACCAGCTCGCCCAGCAAACCCAGCCCCTGACGGCGCGCCAGATTGCCGCGGTCGAGGACCACGCAGGTCGTTCGGCGGACCTGCTGGCACAACTGGGCGTGGGCGATGAGGTGTGGCTGGAGGCTGTGCGCCACCACCACCACCGCAAGCCCGGCCCCTTCAACGAAAAGACCGAAGGCCAGCAGATGGCCCGCCTGATCCAGCGCGCCGATGTGTTTGGCGCGCGCATCGCACCGCGCGCGTCGCGCTGGCCCATGCCAGTCACTGCGGCCATGCAGGCCAGCTACTACGACGAGGAAAACAAGGTGGACGAGGCCGGCGCAGCGCTGGTCAAGGGCCTGGGCGTGTACCCGCCTGGCGCCTTTGTGCGCCTGGCCAGCCAGGAAGTGGGCGTGGTGTTGCGCCGGGGCGTGAGCGCCACCACCCCGCGCGTGGCCGTGGTCACCAACCGCCTGGGCATGCCGACCGGGGAACTCATCCCCCGCGACACGGGCGTGCCGCAATGGAAGATCACTGGCGTGGTAGCGCACAAGGACGTGCGCGTCAAGATCTCCCTGGACCGGCTGCTGCCCCTGGTGTGACGCACCCCATGCGGGCTTGCCGCCGCTGAGCGCTGGCGGGCGCACCGTCCTCAACCGCTTTTCTTTGTTTGCGGCCCTGGCGCGGCCACCATGCGTCGGCTCCGGCCTGGTCTTTACCGATCAGCTATCAAAAACGTAGCTGAAAGCGCTTTTTGCACGGGCGCTGCAGGCCTTTTTCCCTGCAAGAACCTCCCCATTTCGCAGTGTCACGCTTTTTCACAAAGGCCGTGAATCCAAACCGGCACGCCAACCGTATACCAATCAGTACAAATAAAAACTCACATGGACAAAAGATGATTCAGCGGTTAAATTGCCTACCCATCACTTCCGAGAAACCCATGCACGCTGTATTTACCCGTCGTTACATCGTCGCCGCATTGGGCGTGGCATGGATATGGGGGTTTGCCAGCCCGGCCGCGGTGGCAGCCGATGCGCCAGCCACCCCCAGTGCAGTCTGCCCGGCCACGCTGCAGCACACCTATTTGCGCCTGCAGGACGAAAAGCCCCAGTCGCTGTGCCAATACGCGGGCAAGGTGGTGCTGGTAGTCAACACCGCCAGCTACTGCGGATTTACCGGGCAGTACAAGGGGTTGGAAGAGCTCTACAGCCGCTACAAGGACAAGGGGCTGGTGGTGTTGGGCTTTCCGTCCAACGACTTTGCGCAAGAGAAAAGCAGCAACAAAGAGATTGCCGACTTTTGCGAAAACACCTTCGGCGTGAAGTTTCCGATGTTCGCCAAGACCGCTGTGCGGGGCGCGGATGCGTCACCTTTGTACCGGCAACTGGCCCAGCTCTCGGGCACGGCGCCCAAGTGGAACTTCCACAAATACCTGCTCGGGCGCGACGGCCGCCTGGTAGACAACTACTCCAGCATGACAGCCCCCGACAGCAAGGCCCTGGTGCGTGCCATTGAGCAACAGTTGGCAATGCCTGCACCGCGCTGAATGCAATTTTTCTTTACTTTTCTTTAAAAAAATGCGCTACCAGCTCTGGAACTTCTGGAAAGGGGCCCCACTCTATCCCCTGCAAGAGCGCTCAACACGCTCTCACGGTTTAACGTTGCGAAGCCTTTCGGTTCCTGGTGTTCCGACTGACCTCCTGGAGCGCTTCTCCTCCCTCCCTCTCTTATTCGTTTCGGGACGCTTCGCAACTTTTTTATTCGCTGAGTCGGCCAGAGGGAGCCGGCCATGAAAGTCGCCATCATCGGCTCCGGCATCTCCGGGCTTTCGGTGGCGCACCAGCTGCGCAGCCAGGCGCAAGTCACCCTGTTTGAATCCGGCAGCTACTTCGGCGGCCACACCCACACGGTGGACGTGACCTTGCCTGACGCGGCGGGCAAGCCCGTCACGCACGGCGTGGACACCGGCTTTCTGGTCTTCAACGAGCGCACCTACCCGAATCTGATCGCTTTGCTGGCCGAGCTGGGCGTGGCCACGGCCAAGTCCGACATGTCGTTTTCGGTGCAGGTGCCCGGCGCGCGTGGCGGCAAGGCGCTGGAGTGGAGCGGCACCAACCTCTCCACCGTGTTTGCCCAGCGCGGCAACCTGCTGAACCCGCGCTTTTGGGGCATGCTGACCGACCTGCTGCGCTTCAACAAGCTGTGTACCCGCATCGCCGAGGCCAACGCCGAGCATGCGCTGATGCAGCCGCTGGGCGATTTCCTCAAGGAACACCGCTTTGGCGATGCCTTCCGCGACTGGTACTTCCTGCCCATGCTGGGCTGCATCTGGAGCTGCCCCACGGACCAGATGCTGAAGTTTCCGGTGGCGACGATGATTCGCTTTTGCCACAACCACGGCCTGATCCAGGTGGCCAACCGGCCCCAGTGGTGGACAGTGAGCGGCGGTGCCCGCAACTACGTGGAAAAAATCCTGGCCGGCGTGCCCGACAAGCGCCTGAACACCCCCGTGCGCCGCATCGAGCGCGACGCTGCGGGCGTGCGCGTAGTGACCGACCAGGGCACCGAGCACTTCGACCATGTGGTGCTGGCCACGCATTCCGACCAATCTCTGTCCTTGCTGGCCGAACCAACGGCGCAGGAGCGCACCGTGCTGGGTGCCATCCGCTACCAGCCCAACCGTGCCGTGCTGCACACCGACACCACCGTGCTGCCCCAGCAGCGCACCGCCTGGGCCGCCTGGAACTACGAGCGCGCCCAGCAGACCGACCGCGAAAGCGCACGCGTGTGTCTGCACTACCTGCTCAACCAGCTGCAGCCGATTCCGTTTGCACAACCTGTGGTGGTGTCGCTCAACCCGGTGCGCAACATCAATCCGCGCCAGATCATCGGCGAGTACGAATACGCCCACCCTGTGTTTGACCTGGGTGCCATTGCGGCGCAGCAGCAGGTGCCTGCGCTGCAAGGCCAGCGCAACACCTGGTTCTGCGGTGCGTGGACGGGCTACGGCTTCCACGAAGACGGCCTCAAGTCCGGCCTGGCCGTGGCACGCCAGTTGGCACCGCTGCTGCAGGCACCCCAAAGGCTGGCCGCATGACCACCGAGCCCCGCGCCACCCCTGCCAAGGCACAGCCGCTGCTGGGCTTTGGGCAGGTGCGCCACACCCGGCTGCGGCCACGCCGACATGCGTTTGCCTACGGCACGTTCTTCCTGATGCTGCCGATGCGTGCGCTGGCGCAGGGTGGGCGGGATAGCGCCTTGGCCGTGAACCGGCGCGGCGCCATCAGCTTCCACGACGTGGACCATGGCGATGGACGCAGTGCCGAGCAGGGCGGCGCATTGGCGTGGCTCGATGGCCTGCTGCGCGCCGAAGGCATTGACGACGCTGCGGGCGAAGTGTGGCTGCACACCTATCCGCGCGTACTGGGCTACACCTTCAAGCCCGTGAGCTTCTGGTACTGCCACCGCGCCGACGGCAGCCTGCGCGCCATCCTGGTCGAGGTGAACAACACCTTTGGCGAACGCCACTGCTATTTGCTCGACGCCCCGCAGTACGGCGTGGAGCAGCAGGCGCGCAAGGTGTTCCATGTGTCGCCGTTTTGCGAGGTGAGCGGCGGCTATCGCTTTCGCTTCATGCGCACTGCACCCGGCACCGAAGACGCTGGCCGCACCGTGGTGCGCATCGACCACGACGACGCCACCGGCCCCCTCATCCAGACCAGCGTGAGCGGCACCCTGCAGCCCGCCAACCGCGCCACGCTGCGCCAGGCACTGTGGGGTTATCCGGCGATGACGCTGGCCATCATCGCGCGCATCCACTGGCACGCACTGCAACTGTGGCTCAAGCGCGTGCGCTTCCATCGCAAGCCCGAGGCACCGGCCTCGATCGTGACCCGCTGACTTCCATGACCGACGAGAACGCCGCCATGAACTCCACCACCGCCCCCCGCGCTGCCATCTCTCTGCCTGCCGGCACACCCCCCGCTGCGCGCACCGCGCTCAAGCTGCTACAGCGCCTGCAGCATGGCCACCTCACGGTGCAGTTGCCCGACGGCACGCTGCAGCACTTCGGCCAGGGCGGCGGCCCCTCGGCGGCCATCACCTTCAAGAACTGGAACGTGTGCAGCGCGGCCCTCAAGTCGGGCGACATCGGCTTTGCCGAAAGCTACATCGCCGGCGACTGGACCACGCCGCACCTGACCGACCTGCTCAAGCTCTTCATCGCCAACCGCCAGCAGGTGGAAGGCGTGATCTACGGCACCTGGGCCGGGCGGCTGCTGTACCGCATCAAGCACCTGCTCAACCGCAACACCAAGGCCAACAGCCAGAAGAACATCCACGCCCACTACGACCTGGGCAATGCGTTTTATGAGCTGTGGCTGGACGACACGATGAACTACTCGTCCGCCTGGTTCGAGGGCGAGGCGGGCGGTGACATGCGCGCCGCCCAGCACGCCAAGGTGCGCCGCGCGCTGCGCATGGCGGACGTGCAGGCGGGTGACCGGGTGCTGGAGATTGGCTGCGGCTGGGGCGCGCTGGCCGAAATGGCCACCACCGAGTTCGGCGCCACGCTCACGGGCGTGACGCTGTCTACCGAACAGCTCGCGTTTGCCCAAAAACGCATGGCGCAGCATGGCGTGGCGAACAAGGCCGACCTGCGGCTGCAGGACTACCGCGACATCCACGATGGCCCGTACGACGCGATCTGCTCCATTGAAATGGTCGAGGCCGTGGGGCGCGAATACTGGCCCACGTACTTTGCTTCCATCAAGCGCCTGCTCAAGCCCGGCGGGAGGGCTTGCATCCAGAGCATCGTGATCGACGACGGGCTGTTTCAGCGCTACATCAGCTCCACCGATTTCATCCAGCAGTACATCTTCCCCGGTGGCTGCCTGCCCTGTCCGCGCGAGTTCCGCCGGGAGGCCGAGGCCGCGGGCCTGCGCGTGGTGGACGAGTTCGCATTCGGCCAGGACTACGCCGAGACCCTCAAGCGCTGGCGCGAACGCTTTATGGCGCAGCGCGCAGAGATCCTGAAGCTGGGTTTTGACGAGCGCTTCATGCACATCTGGGAGTTCTACCTCGCCTACTGCGAAGCCGCGTTTGCCATGCAGAACATCGACCTCGTGCAGTACACGCTGGTCAACGACAGCGCCGCTGCGTAACACCATCCTTTCACCGCCGGGCCATCCACTATGAAAAAGATAGCTGCTTGCGCTTTACTGGCGTGCGCCACAGCCACTTTTTTATCAAACCCTGCGCAGGGCAGCGAAACCACGCCCCTGCCCGGCACGGTGCTGGCCGGCCAGGGCACGATGACCTTCTTTGGCCTGGAGGTGTACCAAGCGCGCCTATGGGTGAGCCCCGGCTTTGCCCCCGAGCGCTACGGCGACCAGCCCCTGGCGCTGGCGCTGACCTACCAGCGCAACTTCACCGCGCAGGCCATTGCCAAACGCTCCATCGAAGAAATGCGGCGCGTGGCCCCGTTCACCGCCGAACAGGCCGACCGTTGGCAGGCCGCGCTGCAGGCGGCCCTGCCTGATGTGAAACCGGGCGACACCCTCACCGGCATCTACCGGCCCGGCAGCGGCGCTGTGTTCCGCATGGGCGGCAGGGTGGTGGGCGAAGTGGCCGACGCTGAATTTGCGCGCCTGTTCTTCGGTATCTGGCTGTCGCCCAACACGTCGGAGCCCGCGCTGCGCCAGGCGCTGCTGGCCAGCCGCAGCACGGCAGGATCGCCATGAGCCAGCCCGGCACCCTGCCCGCCCGCCAAGGCCTGGCCTACGGCCTGCTGGGCCTGCCCCTGGCCTTTGTGGCGTTGCCGCTGTACGTGCTGCTGCCCAACCATTACGCACGCGAATTCGGCATGCCCCTGGCCACGCTGGGCGCCCTGCTCCTGGCGGCCCGCCTGTTCGACGCCGCCACCGACCCGCTGCTGGGCCGGTTGAGCGACCGGCTGTTTGGCCGCTCCATCCATGCCGTGCTGGCGGTGGGGGCAGGGTCGGCAGTGGTGCTGGCGCTCGGCTTGGGGGCGCTGTTCTTTCCACAGGTGCAGGGGGCACGGGCGCTGGAGGGCTGGGCCCTGGCATGTCTGCTCATCACCTACCTGGCTTACAGCCAGCTCAGCATCGCCCACCAGTCATGGGGTGCGCGGCTGGGGGGCAATGAGCTGCAGCGCAGCCGCATCGTGGCCTGGCGCGAAGGCGCTGCCCTGGTGGGCGTGGTGCTGGCATCGTTGTTGCCCGCGCTCGCGGGGCTGCCCGCCATGGTCGGCGTGTTCGCGGCCACGCTGCTGCTGGGCTGGTGGGCATGGGCACACAGCCCACGGCCCACCGGCAGCGCCACGGCTGTTGCGGGTGTGTACCACCCGGCGCAGCATGCAAGCCTTTGGAGACCCTGGGCACGGCCGGCATTTCGGCGGCTGCTGGTGGTTTTCATGCTCAACGGCATCGCCAGCGCCATACCGGCCACATTGGTGCTGTTTTTTGTACAAGACCGTCTACAGGCCCCGCCAGCACAAGAGCCCCTGTTTCTGGGCGCGTACTTTGTGTGCGCGGCGCTGTCGATTCCGCTGTGGCTGCGCGCCGTGGCTCGCTGGGGGCTGGCGCGCACCTGGCTGGCCGGCATGCTGCTGGCCGTGGCCGTGTTTGCCTGGACTGCGGCACTGGGCGCTGGCGATGTCCTGGCGTTCGGACTGGTGTGCGCCCTCTCCGGCGTGGCACTGGGCACCGACCTGGCCCTGCCCAGTGCACTGCTGGCCGGGGTGATTGCCCAGCAAGGCGACGGCGGCCAGCACGAGGGCGCCTACTTTGGCTGGTGGAACTTTGCCACCAAGCTCAACCTGGCGTTGGCTGCCGGGCTGGCGCTGCCGCTGTTGGGTGCGCTGGGCTACGCGCCAGGCACCCGCAGCGCAGAGGGCCTGCAGATGCTGAGCCTGGCCTATGCCGTGTTGCCGTGCGGGCTCAAGCTCGCCGCAGCGGCGGCCCTGTATCTGCTGGTGGTGCGCAATCCAGCACCCGGCGCGCGGTAGTGGCACGGCTGCCGCTCTCTACGAAATATCCAACCCAAGACCCACCCACCATGATCCAACGCCGCGCTCTCCTGGCCGTCACTGCCATCACGCCGCTGGCCGCCCTGACCGGCTGCGCCAGCCAGAACCTGGCTGACTACGCGACTGAAAAGCCCGTGCTCGACCTGGCCCAGTACTTCAACGGCACCGTGGATGCGCACGGCATCTTTCAGGGCCGCAGCGGCCAGATCGTCAAACGTTTCACGGTGGTGATGGAGTGCAGCTGGAAGGGCAACGAAGGCGTGCTGGACGAAGCCTTTACCTATTCCGACGGCACGACGCAGCGCCGCATCTGGCGCCTGACCAAGCTGCCGGATGGCCACTACACCGGCACCGCCGACGACGTGGTGGGTCAGGCCAAGGGGCAGACCCAGGGCAACGCCTTTCGCTGGGCCTACACGCTGGCCCTGCCGGTGGACGGCAAGGTCTACCACGTGGACCTGGACGACTGGATGTACCTGATCGACGAGCGCGTGATGCTCAACCGCGCCACCATGAGCAAGCTGGGCGTGCGGCTGGGTGAGATCACCCTGTCGTTCACCAAGCGCACCTGAGCCACACCATGAGCCTGAACCCTCGCATCCATTACTGGCTGGGCCGACGCGTATGGCTGGTAGGCGCCTCCAGCGGCATTGGGCGCGCCACAGCGGCGCTACTGCATGCACGCGGGGCGCAGGTCATCGTGTCAGCCCGCAACGCCCAGGCCCTGCAGGCCTTTGTGGATGAGCACCCCGGCAGCGCAGCCCTGCCGCTGGACACGGCCCACACGGCCCAGGTCAAGGCCGCTGCGCAGCAGGTGCTGGCGGGCGGGCCGCTGGACCTGGTGTGCTACTGCGCCGGCTACTACCGTGACATGCGCGCCACCGACTTTGACCTGGCCGAAGCACTGCGCCACGAAGATGTGAACTACACCGGCGCCTTGCGCGTCCTTGCCAGCGTGCTGCCCACCATGCTGTCGGCGGCGAAGGTGGGGCGGCCTGGGCACCTGAGCGTGATCAGCAGCGTGGCAGGGTTTCGCGGCCTGCCCAAAAGCCTGGCGTATGGCCCCACGAAGGCGGCGCTCATCAACCTGGCCGAGGCGCTGTACCTCGACCTGCACGACCTGGGCATGGGCGTGAGCGTGATCAACCCCGGCTTTGTGGCCACGCCGCTCACCGAACGCAACGACTTCACCATGCCCGCGCTCATCACACCCGAGGCGGCGGCCGAGGCCATCGTGCGCGGGTGGGAAGCGGGCGAGTTCGACATCCATTTTCCTAAGCGCTTCACGCGCGTGATGAAATGGCTGCGGCTGCTGCCGTACCGGTGGTACTTTCCGGCAGTGCGCCGCTTTACCGGCCTGTGAGACCCCTTGCCATGGAACGCCCTGTGAGCCCCGACCACCCCTTGGCCGAAGAAGCCGTCACCCGCGTCATCGCCTTTTTCGAGGCGCTGTCGGCGGCCGACGTGGCCCGCATCGGCGACCTGTACGCGGCCGGCGCGCGCTTCAAGGACCCATTCAACGAAGTCCAGGGCGTGCCCGCCATCCAGGCCGTCTTTGCCCACATGTTCGAGACACTGGAACAACCGCGCTTTGTGGTCACGGGCCGCGTGGTTCAGGGCAGCCAGTGCTTCCTGACCTGGGATTTCCTGTTCGCCTTCAAGACCTTTGACAAGGGCGCCACGCAGACGGTGCGCGGCGCCTCCCATCTGGTGCTCAATGAGCAGGGCCTGGTCACGCTGCACCGCGACTACTGGGACGCCGCCGAAGAACTGTACGAAAAGCTGCCCCTGGTGGGCGCTTTGATGCGCTGGCTCAAGCGCCGCGCAAACAGTTAAGTGACTGGGTCGCCCGCTGCGGCTATGCGGCCTTGGCGAGCTTGCGCACCAAGTAGTGCAGCGCCATTTCGTACCCCTGGATGCCCAAGCCCGCGATCACCCCATCGGCAATGCCCGAGATGTAGGAGTGGTGGCGAAACTCCTCGCGCTTGTGCACGTTGCTGATGTGCACCTCCACCACCGGCAAGGCCACGCCCGCCAGCGCATCGCGCAGGGCCACGCTGGTGTGGGTGAGGCCACCGGGGTTGATGACGATGCCGCGCGTGCCGTCCAGGCGCGCTGCGTGGATGCGGTCGATGAGGTGGCCTTCGTGGTTGCTTTGGAAGCAGGCGGCCGTGGTGCCCAGCCTCACCGCCTCGGCGGCAAAGTGGCGCTCTACATCGGCCAGGGTGTCTGCGCCGTAGATGTGGGGTTCGCGCGTGCCCAGCAGGTTCAGGTTGGGGCCGTTCAGAAGAAGAATGCTCATGGCGGTGGCTCGGAATGGACAGGGTGACGAGAGAAGCGCTGAAATGCGGCATTGTCGGCCCAACCGCACCGGGCATGCCTGCGCATAGATTCTCACGACGGCGTGAAACACCCCGCCAGAGACATCGGTGAGCACCATCTCGGGTGTGGAGGCCGTGGCACACCGCAGTTCACGCTGCGGCGGTCATCCGGGCACGGCTTACTTGGCAGCGCGCAGCTTGGCCAGGGTGTCGTACACCTCTTTCACCGTCTCGGCACCCACTTTTTCGCTGTGCTTCTCGACCACCGGCTTGACCTTGGCGCGCAGCTTGTCCAGCTCGGCGGCGGGGAACTCGGTCACCTGCATGCCCGACTTCCTGAGCTGGTCGAGCGCCACGTCCGATTGCACGCGCGAGACACCGCGCTGGAACGTGGTGGCCTCGGCCATGGCGTCGTTGATCCACTTTTGCTCAGCCGGCGAGAGGCCGTCCCAGAACTTCTTGCTGACGATGACGGCCTGCGGGTTGTACATGTGGCGCGTGATGGCCAGGTGCTTTTGCACTTCGTTGAATTTGGACGACAGGATGGTGGTGACGGGGTTCTCCTGCCCGTCCACAGCCTTTTGCTCCAGCGCGGTGTACAGCTCGGGGAACGGCATGGGCACGGCGTTAGCACCCAGGGCGTTGAACATGTCGATGTAGATGGGCGACTGGATCACGCGGATCTTCAGGCCCGCCAGGTCTTCGGCCTTGGCGATGGGCTTCTTGCTGTTGGTGACGTTGCGAAAGCCCAGCTCCCAATAGCCCAGGCCCACGAGGTTCTTGGCCTTGAGTTTGTCGAGCAGTTTCTTGCCAAAGGGGCCGTCGGTCACGGCATCGGCCTCTTGGGGCGAGGCAAACAGGAACGGAAAGTCGTAAATGCCGAATTCCTTGGTCTGCGCAGACAAAATGCCCGCGTTGAGCACCGTCATCTCCACCGTGCCGCCTTGCAAGGCCGACACGGTCTGCAAGTCACCACCCAGCGTGCCACCGGGGAACAGCTTGACCTGGATCTTGCCGCCGCTCTTGGCCGCCACCAGGTCGGCAAACTTTTGCGCGCCCTGGGCCTGGGGGTGGTCCTTTTGGTTCTGGAAGGCGAACTTGATGGTGCGGTCCTGGGCGTGCACGCCCGACACCAGTGAGGCAGCCACCAGCGCCGTGGCCAGCAGGGTTTTCAAGAGGGTCATGAAAGGCTCCTTGGGAGGGATGGATGAAGCAAGGCCGAAACAGGAACGCTGGGCGCGGGCAATCAACCGCCCAGCCAGCGCAGCGGCACCATCACGATGGAAGGGAACGCCACCAGCAAAAACATCACGGCGAACTGCGCCAGCATGAAGGGCATGACGCCGCGCGTCACATCCGACATGGAGATGCGCCCCACGCCCGCCACCACGTTGAGCACGGTACCCACGGGCGGGGTGATGAGACCGATGGCGTTGTTGATGATGAACAGCACGCCGAAGTAGACGGGGTCGATGCCCGCGGCTTTCACCACGGGCATGAGCACGGGGGTCAGGATGAGGATGGTGGGCGTCATGTCCATCGCCGTGCCCACCACCATCACCAGCAGCATGATGGCCACCAGCAGCAGCGTCTGATTGCCCATGAAGGGCTCCAGCATGCCAATGATCTTGCTGGGCAGGTCGGCCACGGTGATGAGCCAGGCCGACACCATGGCCGCAGCCACGAGGAACATCACCACCGCGCTGGTGCGGGCTGCTGCCTGGAAGATGTCGGCCAGCTGGCGAAAGCTCAACTCGCGGTACACCACCATGGCCACGAAGAGGGCGTACACGGCAGCCACCACGGCGGCTTCGGTCGGCGTGAACACGCCCATGCGCAGGCCCACCAGAATGATGACGGGCAATCCCAGCGCCCACACCGATTCGCGCAGCGCCCTGAGCACCTCAGACCGGCTGGCGCGGGGTGGCGGGGTCACTTTTTCGCGGCGCACCAGCCAACACCATGTGATGGCCAGCGCGATGCCCAGAAGCATCCCGGGCACGATGCCCGCCAGGAACAGCTTGCTGATGGACACGTTGGCGGCCACGCCAAAAATCACGAAACCGATGGACGGTGGAATGACCGGGGCGATGATGCCCGCCGACGCAATCAGGCCCGCAGAGCGCGCGCGGTCGTGCCCAGCGGCCACCATCATGGGCAGCAGCAGCGACGCCAGCGCGGCCGCATCGGCCACGGCCGAGCCCGACACCGCCGCCAGCATCACTGCCGCCATGATGGCCACGTAGCCCAGCCCCCCGGGCACATGGCCCACCACGGCCAGCGCCAGCTTGACGATGCGCTTGGACAGGCCGCCCACGTTCATGATTTCACCCGCCAGCATGAAGAAAGGCACGGCCAGCAGCGGGAACGAGTCTGCGCCGTTGATGACGTTCTGCGCCAGGATCTGGGCGTCGAACAGGTCCAGGTGCCACATCAGCGCAATGCCGCTGATGAGGAGCGAGTAGGCAATCGGGATGCCAATCGCCATGGCGATCAGCAAAGAGCCGAGAAAGATGGCGACGGTCATGGCGCGGCGATGTTCAGGAAATGTGAGACTCAGCGGGCGCGGGCCTTCAAGGCTTGCGCGCCGGGGGCGAATCGCCTGGGGACACGACGGGGCCGTGCGAAAAATGGGGCGCCACATGGCCCAGATTGCGCTGCTCCAGCGCTGCCACTTCTTCGCTTTCCTGCACCATGACCAATTCTTGGTCACTGGTCTGCGCCAGCAGGGTGCGCAATAAGTCGCGCAGCAAAATGGCGATGGAAGAGGCCCCCAGCATCACGCCGCTGGCATAGAAGATGCCGACGGACGCACCGGTGACAGGCGCTTCGGTGTCCCAGTTGATTTCGGCCTGCACCCAGCTGCCTTGGAGCAGCAGCCAAGACACATACAGCATGGAGGCCTGGGCCAACACCAGGCAGAACTTCTTGCCCGCGCGGGGCAGGCGCGACACCAGGGCATCGGTGCCGAGGTGGCCGTGCTCGCGCAGGGCCACGACGGCGCCCATGAACGTCAGCCACACAAAGAGCCAGCGCGACACCTCTTCAGACACGGTCAAGCCCGAATTGAATGCGTAGCGGAGAACCACGTTGCCGAAGACCAGCACCACCATCAGCGCGAGGAACACGCCCCCGAGCATGTCCAGCGCCCGGGTGTAACCCCGCAACAGGCGGTCCGCCAGTTCGAACATCTTTGTCTCCAGTCAAAACGTGATCGTTTGTCCGGAATAATTTTGTACGAACTGGTTAGTTTTAATCACTCGGGCAAACCCTCGGTGGCTTGAAGGCCCCCCGTTCCCGGCATGGCTTGGCCGCACAAACGTTGAAAGAGACCGGCTGGCTCCGTCAGCCCCCAGCCGGGCCGCCGCCCTGCGTGACCCCGTGGCGCAAAGCCAGCGAACACAAAAAAAGAGGAAGGTCAGTTGCGCACGAAGCGCACCACCATGTCGATGATGGAGTCGCGCCGTTGGGCCACGGCACTGGGCTCGTCGAGCGAGCGCTTGAAAATGGCGCTGAACGTGTGGCTGTTGGCCACGTTGAAAAAGCACAGGGCCGAGATCGACATGTGCAGATCGATGGGATCCACATGGGCCCGGAATACCCCGGTGGCCACGCCGCGTTCATATACCGCCTGTACTGCAGCGATGGCGGGCACGTTGAGTTGCTGGATGGTGGTGGAGCGGCGGATGAACTCGCCGCGGTGCATGTTTTCGTTCATCACCAGCCGGATGAAATCGGGGTTGCCCAGTTGGTAGTCAAACGTGAAGCCCACCAGGGCGCGCAACGCCGCCTCGGGCTCCATGTCTTCCAGGCGCAGGCTGGTTTCTATTTGCCGGATGCGGCGATAGGCTTCCTCCAGCACCGCCAGGTACAGACCTTCCTTGCTACCGAAGTAGTAATAGATCATGCGCTTGCTCGTGTGGGTCAGCGCAGCAATCTCGTCGATGCGCGCACCGGCAAGCCCCTTGTCGGCAAACTCGGCCGTGGCCACCTCCAGGATGTTCGCCATGGTGCGGTCCGGGTCATTGACGCGAACACGTTCGGGCGCAGCGGCAGACGAACCGGAAGAGGCCCCAGCGGCAGGGCGTGCCGCCCTGCGCCGGGGCGCAGCGGGCTCTGGCGCGGAGGGGGTTCTAACCAGATCGTTCATAGCAGATAGAGCATAGGGCAACACCGCCGGGCAATGGCTCCTGGCATACCCGTTGGGGAGCCTGGACAGTTACCTTCCGCCGAGGGGTCCCGTGGCTTCAGTGGCCGTCCGCCCTGCCCGGTGGCAGTCACGCTGCCGGTTGGGTCTCGGCAAAACTGGGGCGCTGCATCAGTTTGTCCATCAGCTTGCCCAGGTTCGGGTACTCGGTGCGCCAATCGAGTTCGGGGTAGCGGAATTCGAGCCAGCCCAGCGCGCAGCCCACGGCAATGTCGGACAGGCTCATGTGGATGCCGCTGCAGTAGGGCTTGTCGCCCAGCCCCTGGCTCATGGCCTTGAGGGCCGCGTGCACCTTGGCCATCTGCCGGTCGATCCAGGCTTGGCAGCGCTGGTCGTCGGGGCGGTGGGCCCAGGTCGATTCCATGCGGACCAGGATGGCGGCGTCCATGGCGCCGTCGGCCAGCGCCTCCCAGGTCTTGACCTCGGCACGCTCGCGGCCTTGGGGCGGAATCAGCTTGCCCACGGGGGAGAGCGTGTCCAGGTACTCCACGATCACGCGCGAATCAAAAACAGCCTCGCCGCCTTCCATTACCAAACACGGCACCTTGCCCAGTGGGTTGGACGAGGACACCGTGGTGTCATCCGCCCAGACGTTGTCCTGCAAGAACTGGTAGTCGAGCTTTTTTTCAGCCAGCACGATGCGCACTTTTCGCACGTAAGGGCTGGTGGTGGATCCGATCAGTTTCATGGCAATGCAGGGGTTGGGTAGGGGTGCGCGCAGGGCGCGCACTGGCCGGGGACGCGATTCTATCGACACGCGGCCACCCGCGCCTGACAGCTTTGCGCGCAGGTATGCAAGCGCCTGCTTGCCCCTGCCCGCCTACAATCACGCGCCATGAGCCTGTCCACCATCACCGCCCTCTCGCCGCTTGACGGCCGTTACGCCCCCAAACTTGCCGCGCTGCGCCCCATCATGAGCGAGCACGGCTACATGCACCGCCGTGTGCAGGTCGAGGTGGCGTGGTTCATCGCCCTGTCTGATGCAGGTTTTGCAGAATTCAAGCCGCTGACCACCGGAGCACGCGCTTACTTGCTGGGACTGATCAAGAACTTCTCCGAGGCCGATTCCGCTGCTATCAAGGAAATCGAGAAGACCACCAACCACGACGTGAAGGCCGTGGAATACTGGATCAAGAGCAAGTTCGAGGCGCGCCCCGAGCTGGAAAAAGCCGCTGAATTCGTGCACTTTGCGTGCACCAGCGAAGACATCAACAACACCAGCCACGCGCTGCAACTGCGCTCGGGCCGCGACCAGGTCGTGCTGCCGGGCCTGGACCGCATCGTGCTCAAGCTGCGCGAAATGTCGCACGCGTTTGCCGACGTGCCCATGCTCAGCCGCACCCACGGCCAGACCGCCAGCCCCACCACCGTGGGCAAGGAAATGGCCAACGTGGTGATGCGCCTGCAGACCGCCTGCGAGAAGATCGCTGCCGTCAAGATCATGGGCAAGATGAACGGTGCAGTGGGCAACTACAACGCCCACCTCTCGGCTTGGCCCGATTTCGACTGGGAAGCCTTCAGCAAGAAGGTCATCGAAACCCCCGAGCCCCTGGGCCTGGGCCTGACCTTCCAGCCGTATTCCATCCAGATCGAGCCGCACGACTACATGGCCGAGCTGTTCGACGCCGTGGCACGCGCCAACACCATCCTGATCGATCTCTCGCGCGACATCTGGGGCTATGTGAGCCTGGGCTACTTCAAGCAGCGCCTGAAGGCCGGCGAGATTGGCTCGTCCACCATGCCGCACAAGGTCAACCCGATTGACTTCGAGAACGCCGAGGGCAACCTGGGCCTGGCCAACGCGCTGCTCAAGCACCTGTCTGAAAAGCTGCCCATCAGCCGCTGGCAGCGCGACCTGACCGACAGCACCGTGCTGCGCAACATGGGCGTGGCCCTGGGCTATGCGTCGCTCGCCTACACCTCGCTGCTGACGGGCCTGAACAAGCTCGAAATCAACGAAGAAGCCCTGGCTGCCGACCTGGACGCATCCTGGGAAGTGCTGGCCGAGCCCATCCAGACGGTGATGCGCCGCTTTGGTGTGCAAGGCGCCTACGAAAAGCTCAAGGAAGTCACCCGCGGCAAGACCGTGACAGCCGAGGCGCTGCACGGCCTGATCCAGTCGCTGGAAATTCCCCAAGCCGAAAAAGACCGCCTGCTGGCCATGACGCCCGGCAGTTATGTGGGCAAAGCGGCCGAGCTGGCACGAAGGGTGTGACCCCCTGAGGCGCTGCGCGCCGCCCCCACAAGGAGACGCATCCCGTGGCCCGGCAAAGCCGGTTCCACCGTTGCACTGACCGGGGCACCGCCAGGCGCAGACACTGCGGGGCCTTTCAAGACATTTTTGCCTCTGGCGCTCTCCTGATAAGCGCCAGCAGCTATCAATTAATAGTGAGGCTGCATGGCCATCAAATCCACCATCTTCAAGGCGAACCTGCAAATCGCCGACATCGACCACGGCTACTACGCCGACCACGCCCTCACCCTGGCCCGCCACCCCAGCGAGACCGACGAGCGCATGATGGTGCGGCTGGCGGCCCTGGCCATCCAGGCGCACCAGCTCAACGACCTGTGCAATGGCGACGGCACGCTGGCCTTTGGCGCGGGCCTATCAGACCCCGATGACCCAGACGCCTCGCTGACCGACTTCACCGGCCGCAAGCGCGTGTGGATCGAAGTGGGCCAGCCCGAGGACAAGCCGCTGACCAAGGCCTGCAGCAAGGCGGACTCGGTGCTCGTCTATTGCTTCAACCACGCCTCGGAAGTGTGGTGGAAAGGTATCGAGACCAAGCTCTCGCGCCTGGAAAAACTGCAGGTGTGGCGCATTCCCACCGAAGCCTCGCAGGCGATGGCCGCGATGGCCGAGCGCAGCATGCAACTGCAGGCCACCATCCAAGAGGGCGCCCTGACGTTGAGCAGCAACCTGGGCAGCGTGCATGTGGAGCCCGTACGCTGGAAGTGACGCCCATCAGAGCGACTCAAAGCTCCCGTGGCAGCGTGGTCCCGCCTTGCCGTACAGGTTGTAGGCCAGGGCAACTCCGCTGAGTTTTGTGGCCCCATCTCCGCGATGCAAACCAGCGGCGGCAGCTATCAATAAAAACAGGCTCCAAGGCCTGAATTTTCAGCGCAAGCAGCTATTGAATTAATAGCAATTCTCACTCGCGCGGCATGAGCGCGCCGCATTGCCAGCACTGCTCAAAGCCGCCTTCCACCGTTTCGCCGCAGCGGCAGACCCACAGGCGCTGGGGCAGGTTCTGCAGGTCTTGCAGCAGCGCCCGGGCGCGGTCGGCGTGTTCGTCGTAGTCCAGCCAAATCTCTGGCAGACATTGGTCAGGCGGCAGGTGCCCAGCGGCAGCCCCAAGATATTGGCGCTGCACCGAAGCGGTCATGCCCGCTTCGCACAACAAATCTGCCCACAACGTGGCGATCGCGATATTGGGGGCTTGGGTCAGGCGCAGCATGGGCCCACCTTAGCCGGTGAAGCGTCGCGCGTACAGACCTGTGGACCCGGATGCCTTCAGGACGAAGGCGTGTGCGACGGTGTGGGCGAGGGCCCATGCGATGCCGGCCCGGTAGAGCGGCCTTCTGCGGCGCGCTCTGCATAGCGGTTGAATCGCCAGGCCGAATGCTCCAGCGTGATGCGACGCCACACCTGGCGCTTGGCGCCGGGCGTCATGGCAGGCCAGTGCTGTACCTCGTCAAACGTGCGGCCGCAGCCCTTGCACAGGTCGTCCCCCTGGCTGGTCGAGCAGATGGCGATGCAGGGCGTGTCCGGCGTGCTGTCGTACCAGCCCATCCACGCCGACAGCGCCCCCAAAGGCATGTCGCCTTCTTCCACCGAATCTTCGTGCCCGTACGCCATCAGCGCATACACCTCGGCCAACGCCTGCACCTGCGGCGCCAAGGCCATGCCAGCGCTGCAAGGCAAGCGCTGGCGCCAATAATTGATGGCGGCTTCTATGTCGGTGATGTGGATGGCGGTCATGGATTGCGGGGGGTGCGTCGCCAGGGCGCCTGATGGGGCGGCGACAGCCCTGCCGTTGGCGGGCGGGGCTGGATGATAGCGGCGAAGAGGACGCCATGCAGCAGCGCAGGGGTATCGCCGTACGTACTGGTAAACCCTGATACCCCCTCAGGACATACGCAATACCCACAACTCCCACTCCCTTGCACCGGCCGGCTGACGGTGTTCCAATCACCCCCTTCGAAGGGGAGTAGTTCCCGCCCAAGCCGTGCCCGCGCCAACCACGAACGCGCGACGCCGGCCGGGCAGCGTACCGTCGTCAGTACGAAGCGTCTCGCTTCCGGCGGTCCGGGTCAGTGCAGCCACCAAGGCCACACCGACTGAGCAAGACCTTTGATGGCCCCGCAGCGGGGTGATCAAGGCCGTCCCTCGCTCCTGCGCTCCAGTGCGCGGGCAGGCCCCGGATCCCCCGCCGCAGGCCTGACTCGCCGGGATATACCCTCTGCCATCGCAGCAGGGGGCAGCTCCTTTTGCCTTAGGACACCGAGGACCTCATGGACTTTTTGACTTCACCCGAATTCTGGCTAGCACTGGGCCAGATCATCATCATCGACATCCTGCTGGGCGGGGACAACGCCGTCGTGATTGCGCTGGCCTGCCGCAAGTTGCCACCTGCACAGCGTGCCAAAGGCATCATCTGGGGCACTGCCGGCGCCATCGTGCTGCGCGTGGTGCTGATCGCGTTCGCCATGACCCTGCTGTCGCTGCCGTTCCTCAAGTTCGTGGGCGCGCTGCTGCTGGTCTGGATCGGCGTGAAGCTGCTGGCCCCTGACGAAGACGGCCATGGCGACGTGCAAGGCAGCGACAAGCTGCTGGCCGCCATCAAGACCATCATCGTGGCCGACCTGGTGATGAGCGTGGACAACGTGATCGCCATTGCCGGCGCCGCGCAGAACGCTGGTGAGCATTCGTTCCTGCTGGTGGTGCTGGGCCTGCTGATCTCCATTCCGATCATCGTTTGGGGCAGCCAACTGGTCATCAAGCTGATGGAGCGCTTCCCGTTCATCATCACGTTCGGCGGCATGCTGCTGGGCTGGATTGCCGGCGGCATGCTCGTCACCGACCCTGCGTTCGTGAACCCCGCCGTCATGGACTGGATGCCCAAGTGGGGTAGCGTCGACGAAAAGGGCTTGGCTGTCATCTCTGACACGTTGTACTGGGCATCGCACGTCGTCGGCGCGCTGCTGGTGCTGGCCGTGGGCAAGTTCATCGTTTCCCGCCGCGCCCCCGAAGGCGGTGACGGCGGTGCAGCGCACGGCTGAAGCCGAAATGCCGCAAGGCTGTGGTCTCGGCCGCACCCTTGCGCGCGCTGAAGCCGGCGCATGCGGCTTCGCGCGGGCCCGCAGCCCGCGTACGGCCGCCGCCGCGTTCTAGCAACCTGCCCCAAGGTGGCGTGACATGGACAAATTCATTGTGTATGTGGACGACGCGGCCCATGCGCAACAGCTGATCGCTCCCTTGGCCGCAAGCAGGCCCGCAGGCAAAAGCCATTGGGTACTGGTGGCCTGCGCCCCCCGTATGACGCACCGCGTCAGCAAATGGATCAGCCACAGCGCCCGCGAGAGCTGGCGCACCAAGTGGGCCGACAAGCTGTTTGCGCAACTCATCCCCGGCGCAGGCCTGCCCCCCTCCCAAGTCACCACGGTGCTGGCCAAGATCCCGCTGGCTGAATTGACCGAGCAACTGCAGGTGCAAGCGCACAGCGCCAGCGGCCACCCTGCGACGGTGCTGGATGCGCGCAAGCCCAGGCTTGCCAACGAGGCGCCCGCAGTGACCGACAACCGCCCCGAAGGGCCGCAGGCCCTGTCGCGTTGGCCCCAGGTTCTGGGCAGCGTGCTCACCGGCTGCAGCACCCTCTGGGCACTGGCGCTGGACTGAACGCCCACTGCGCCCAGCCCTGCCGCGGCCTTGCAGGGTTCATTCCGTTAGACCCTCTGGCACGCCGCCCGCAAGCTCCTGGCAACGGCCGGTGCTATTCTTCAGCCATGAAAATCCTCTTGAAGTGGCTGCTCAGCGCCGCGGCGCTGCTGTTTGTGGCCTATGTCTACAGCGGCGTGCAGGTGCAGAGTTTTGGCTCGGCGCTCATTGCTGCGTTTGTCATCGGCCTGTTCAATGCCGTGCTGCGGCCAGTGCTGGTCCTTTTGACCCTGCCGGTCACGGTGGTCACCGTCGGCCTGTTTCTGTTCGTCATCAATGCGCTCATGTTCTGGGCAGCGGCAGGCGTGCTGGACGGCTTTCACGTCAACGGCTTCGCGGCCGCGCTGCTCGGTTCGCTGATCTACTCGGCCATGGGCCTGGTGATCGAGTCAGCGCTCGGCGGCCTGTTCACGAAGCAGTGACTGCACGGCCCGCAGCCGGGTATCGATGATCGACGCCTCGAAATGGTCGTCGGCAGAAGTGCCGCGCCGCGCCAAGTCCTGCCCGGCCTTGAAGCGGTCGACCGCCGCAGCGTAGTCGTAACGCGCCACCTGCACCTCCGCCTCGGCCCGCACGGCACGCAAGGCCTGGCCCTGGGCATTCCAGACAGCGGCGATGGCCTGCCATGCCCCGGCGTCGCGCGGGTGGTTGGCCAGCCAAGTCTGCAGTGCCCCCGTCACTTCTTGCGGCTGCCCAGTGCGCAGCACGATTTGCGTGCGCAGCAGCATCTCGGGCCGGCGGGTGTTGCCCAGTGGCATCGCCGCCAGGGCAGCCTGCGCGTTGCCCGCAGCCAATTCCAGCTCGGCCATCAGCAATTGCGCCA
The DNA here is from genome assembly GCA_002377855.1 of Acidovorax delafieldii. Classification (GTDB taxonomy): domain Bacteria; phylum Pseudomonadota; class Gammaproteobacteria; order Burkholderiales; family Burkholderiaceae_C; genus Acidovorax; species Acidovorax delafieldii_A. The sequence goes on from DFQQ01000039.1 coordinate 26,460, forward strand.
GCCGGCTGGCTGCCACATCGCCCCTGACCAGTTGGTGCAACTGTTCTGCCCAGCGCCGGGCCGCCGCCGCATCGCGCAACTGGCTGCTGCCCAGCGCGGCGGCATACAGCACCCCGGCCTTGCGCGCCAGCGGCAACGCGGCAAACCCTGTGCCTTGCGGCTGCGCAATCCACTGGCGCAGCACATCCACCCCCGGGTTGGAGAGCACGCGCGCCCGCGCCGTGACCATGGCGTGTTCCGGCAACAAAGTTGACGGGATGCTGGCAGCCAGCCCCCCGGAAGGCAAGCGCGACTGCATGTCGGCCATGCGCTGCGTGGTCAGCGGGTGGCTGCGCAAATACGGCCAACTGCCGTTGTCATTGATGCGGTTGGCCTGTTGCAGCTTATCGAACATGCCCACAAAACCTTCGGGCGCAAACCCGGCAGGCTCCATCAGGCCCATGCCCACACGGTCTGCCTCGCGCTCCATGTCGCGCGAGAAATTGAGTTGGTTTTGCATGGCCAGCGCCTGGCCACCCACCACCAGCGCTTGCGTGGCACCGGGGTTCTTGCTGGCAGCCAGCGCGCCCAACACCATCGCGCCCAGCAGCAATGGCGTTTGGCGGCTTTGCTGCGTGAGCAGCCGCGAAATGTGGCGCTGCGTGACATGGCTGAGCTCGTGCGCCATGACCGATGCCAGCTCGTCGCGCGTGCCCACCACCCCGATTAAGCCCAGGTGCAGCCCGAGGTAACCGCCCGGCAACGCAAAGGCGTTCACGGTGCGGTCGCGGCCCAGCAATATCTCCCACGCAAAGCGCTCGTCCAGTTCGGGGGACAGTTCGCCGCGCGTTCGCGCCGCAGCAATCAGGGGTTGCCAAATGCCCTGCACATACTCGGCAATCACCGGGTCATCGATGTAGTCCGGGTCGCGGTACAGCTCGCGAATGATGCGGTCGCCCAGCCGCCGCTCTTCGCTGCTGGTCAGGTCGCTACCATCCCCCAAGGTGGGAAGCCCCCCCTGCGCACTTGCGCCATGAGGAGTTGCTACCGCAGTTGCTATCAACACAGAAGCTATCAGCGCTTTTCGCAGCAGCGCTAGACGCTTTTTTTTACCCAATATCAACACTCATGGTCTCCCTGGCGCCGGACATGGCAGCCACGCCAACTGCGGCGTGCTCCACCGTATGATGCCTCGACCCACCCGATTGTTTCGCACGCGGTTGCTACCAAGTGCATTTCGAGCCGAGACCATGACATCCAAGACCCCTGAAACATCCAGCGCTTCCCCCCTTACCCACTTCGACGCGCAAGGCCAAGCCCACATGGTCGACGTCGGCGCCAAAGCCGCCACGCACCGCATCGCCGTGGCCACCGGCCGCATCGAAATGAAACCCGAAACGCTCGCGCTGATCGAATCGGGCACCGCCAAGAAAGGCGATGTGCTGGGCATCGCCCGCATCGCCGGCATCATGGCCGCCAAGAAGACGAGTGACTTGATCCCGCTGTGCCACCCCTTGGCACTGACACGGGTTGCTATTGAATTTGAAGCTGTCAGCGCACGTGTGGAGGGCGCTACAGGCATATTTTGCTCAGCTACCGTGGAGACTGTAGGCCCTACCGGCGTGGAGATGGAAGCCCTCACCGCAGTGCAGATCGCCTTGCTGACGATTTATGACATGTGCAAGGCGGTGGACCGGGGGATGGTGGTGATGGATGTGATGGTGACGGAGAAGCACGGGGGGAAGAGTGGCATTTACTTGCGCTAAGAGTGACGGCAACCTTGCAACGCATTGATGAGCCTGTTTTTTTCACTCTTCGTCCCACTTTTTCCCCACTAAAGACCAAAGATGGCTTCGATTCGTCAACGCAACAGCCGGTGGTTTACGTACCCCTCTAGCGCCATTAACCACGCTCTTCGGGAATGGCGCTTGAACGTCTCAAACCCTATTTTTTCAGTGCGGAAGCAGAGCATCGAAAGAGGTCGGGACCGTGTGCCTAGCGCCACTGACGTGCCCTCGATTGTTTGAGGTAGCGTTGCAGACTGGCAGAGGGCCTCGCTGACATTACCCATCGCTCCGCTGGCCTTGGAGACGGCGATGAGTCACAGTGGATTTCTCACGATGAAGTGGAGCGACAGCGACCTGCTGGGTCTGGCCGAGGTTTTGTACACAAGGCAGAATAGTGAAGCGCGGGTAGTGCCGTTGTCTTCCACAGCTGTGGCGAATTTGAGGGGCTCTCCATCCACAGCTGATCCCGTCTATCCAATCACCCGCCACGCGCTAGCTGCCGACTTTGCGAGGGACGTTCAAAAGGTAGGCCTTGCCAATGTACGTTCGCATGCATTGCGACACAGCGACTGTCCACGTGCCAAGCAAGCTTCCTACGATCCATGAGACTGAACGCGAGACCCAATGAATAGCCAAAACGATCTTCTCAGCGTTGACTATTCCGGCGACATCCGGGTCGATGCACTGCTCAATGATGAGTCCCCGTGGAACTTTGTGCTGCCTTATCGCAACACGCTGTACTTCACCTTTGATGTGTCCACCGGGAGTTGGATCGATCAGTCGGTCAACAGCGCCTTGACCTCGTTCAACACATCCCAACGCAATGCCACGCGCGAGCTAATGAGCTATGTCTCTTCGCTCATCGGCGTCAGTTTTGTCGAGGTATCGTTCTCCTCTGCGGCAGACTTTCATTTTGGAGCAACCAACCTCAGTCCCAGCAACGTGGCTGGACTGAGCGGGCGGGAATACTCCTATCGGTACATCGGTGACCAGATCACCGAACTGCAGGCCGACACCTATGTCTTGCTCGACAACGTCGATTTTGCTTCCTACAACAACAACCTGTTTGCCGGCGGTTACGGTTACGAAGTGCTTTTGCATGAGATCGGGCACAGCCTTGGCCTGGGCCACCCGTTTGAAGGGCAGTACACCCTGAGCCCGTCGGCAGACAACACCAACAACACGGTGATGTCCTATACCGGGGCAGGCAACTACAAGTCGCAATTCCAGAGTTACGACTTGCTCGCTCTACAGTGGCTTTATGGCGCCGATGGTTTAGGCGGCACCTGGGGAGAAAACAGCCGGTTCGGCTCCAGCCTCAACAGCGCACCACCTCCACCCGCTGACACCCTGGCCCCGTATGTGACCTCTTTTAATCCTTCTGATGGTGGCACCGGCGTTGAGGTTGAATCGCCGTTCCTGCTCATCTTCAACGAAACCATCCAGCGAGGTAAGGGCAATTTTGTGCTCAAGACGAGCAGTGGCCTGGTCGTGGAAAGCTTCAATGCAGCCAGCAGCACCCGCCTTGAAATGGTGGGTAGCAGCCTCTGGATCAATCCCACCCTGCCGCTGAACCACGGAACCAGCTACCGGCTTGAATGGACGGCGGGCGCCGTGACCGACTTGGCGGGCAACCCTGTCGCAGCCAGCACAAGTTACGACTTTCGCACCGAAGCAGCACCAGACACAACGCCACCCAAATGGGTGTTCGCCTTACCTGCCCCTGGCGATAGGGACGTTCCCCTCAATACCAACTTGAGCCTGCAGTTCAGCGAAGAGATTGCCCGGGGCTCGGGTCTAATTCTGCTTAAAACAGCGTCCGGCCAACTGGTGGAAAGCTATTCAGCTGCCAGCAGCCCTCGGCTCACATGGTCAGGCAACCAACTGTTGGTGGACCCCACACTCCCCTTGCAACCCGCCACCATGTACCGGCTGGAAGTACCCAGCACTGCCGTGCTAGACAAAGCCTCCAACTCCCTCGCGCAGCCACTGGTGGTGCAGTTCAGCAGCACGGGGCTGTCTCTGCAAGGCAGCAACAGCATCGACCTGCTCACCGGCACAAGTGCCGCTGACACCATTTCCGCGTTTGAAGGCAATGACCGTATCAATGGCCGCAGCGGTTCCGACAAGATCGACGGCGGTGCTGGCATTGACACGCTGGTTGTGGACACCCACCTCAGCGACGTCCTGGCGCATCCACAAGATCTGCAACTCAGCCCAGGCGCACTGGTGCGGCTTGGCACTTCACTCGGAACGCTCGCGTTGTCTGGGATCGAAAGGGTGCAACTGACTGACGGCCTGTTCGCGTTCGACACCACAGGCCCCAACAGCAGCTTGCCCCAAGGTGGCTCTGTGTGGCAAGTGGCATCTCTTTTTCAGCTGGCATTTGGGCAAATACCCTCTGTCGATGTGCTCAGCGACTGGACCGCCCAAGCTGACGCGTTGAATAGCATGGGTTTGCTCGCGCAAAAAATGATCGACGTTTACGCGCCAGGAATCAGCCATGAGGGACTGATCGCCTACCTCTACCCACGCGTCTATGGCGCGCCAGCGCCTGAGGGCGTTGTCCAAGCACTCGCGGCAGACATTGGCCCAGGCCGGGCCTTTGCCAACGCTGGCGAACTGACGGCAGCGGCGGGGATATTAGCGCCAGTGCAGGCCCAGTTGGTGGGCTTCATCGGAAGCGTGCAAGCGCTGGACGCCAGCCTGTTTTGACTTCATACCTCGGCAAGGGAGTTTCGTGGTCCGAAAATGGCTCCCCTCCTGGTGTTGCAGGGCAAAAACCCTAAAACGAATCAATCGGTAAGTACGCCAGCACCTTGGCTTCTTGGCGATCTAATACCGCCGTCCAAAACGCGTCCTTGCGTGCGACCACGGGTAAATAGACCAAACCTTCCACGGGTCGTCCGGTCCCTGAAACGGCATTCAAGATGGCCTGTTGCTGCGACGGAAACCTTTGTATCAGCTCTGATACCGGCTTGCCTGCCTGCAAGATAGCCAGGCTTGCCGCAGCGTAGGGCTGCCACAACTCTGGCCTGGCAGACAACCACAGCCCACCAAAAGCGGCGGTCATCATGTCCTGCTGCTCGTTGGCTCGCATAGGTCGAAGCGCCAAGTAGGTGGGGCCTGTCAGGGGCAAAGATTTCAAATCCGCCGGCGCGCGATCGAGCAGTTCGGCAGGAATGTCCACCGCGTGCACCACGCGCAGGCGGTCGTACTCAAACACCACATGCACCGGCCGCGCCAGCGCCACCGCCCACAGGCCGTACACGAGTGCACCCATTTGCAACAGCCCAATCAGGCTGAAGTCGAGTATTTTTTCGCGCCGTGATTTGGATGGGTTGAATACCGCCAAGGTAATCAGCGGGCCCAGTGCAACATCCACACCCACAATCAGCAAAAACAGTTCACGCCCACCCGATATCTCGCCGAACGGATAAGAATACCAAAGGCCAAAGACTAAAAGCGCGGCCAGACCAGCGATGGCAAAGCTGCATCCAAAATGAAAGGAGAACGCTCGAACCTTAGAACGCCATAAGCTAGCGTTAGAAATATGAAACATGGCAGCACCAAAAAAAATACCTCGCCGAAGCGAGGTATTTATATAGCAAACCAGTAACTATCAAGAACCGTTAGCCCAGCCGCCGATAGCGGTAGGCGCAGCAGCAGCAGCAGAGCAGCTACCAGGAGCAATCTTCTTCAGTTGCTTATCAGCCAAAACGCATTTCAAACCCCCCACTTGCTTTTTAGAATTAGCAGTAGCGTTGGCCAGAGTAGACATTTCCGTGCCGTCAGCCTGCAACAAAATGAAGTATGCAGCAGCAGCAGTTGTATCGGTTGCAAAACCGAGTTCCTTCATGTTGCGGCCCATGTTGATTTGCACATTGCCAATCTGATCGGTAGCAATCGATGTAATGTACTTACCTACATCGCCGGCAGTCTCACAGCCCCAACCACCTTGACCAGGATTCGTGGCAGTAATGTCTTCCAAAGTAGTTTGATACTTTGTAGCCACATCCGCACGGCAGGAAGAGCCTTGCAGCACCACTTCAGAGAACCGGGCTTTTTGCATGTAGCTTTGGTAAGCAGGCAATGCCACGGCGGCCAAAATACCGATGATCGCGACAACGATCATCAGTTCGATCAAGGTAAAACCTTTTTGCAGGGAACGCTTCATAAAACTCTCCTCGGGGTAAATTGTCATTTACACCTGTCGATTGCTCTTCAGGCTGGTTTAAATAAAGCAGATAGCGTGCCAGCTTTTCTGAATTGCTCTGACATCATCGCAACCACAGGGATCGTGCTGGCGCCCAGCGTTAACGGGCCGTATTCATGGGCTATTCGCCTCAACCTCACACCCCACACTGACATTTTTGTTCGGCCATGAATGTCAGCCAACGCGTGTCCGTTACACCTCAAACACCTGACCCACCAGCAACCAGCGAATTTCCATATCCCTGGCAAGTTCCAACTGGTTGATCTCTTGAAGGATGAGTTCGGTTTCGTAGGGCTTGGTGTGGGTGATGTAGATCGGATAGCTGGCCGTGGGTGTTCTCAAACCCAGTTCGGCGGCCAGTGTGGCGGGCGACAGGTGGTGGCTGCGGCGCGCGAGTTCGCTTTCGCGGTTACTGAACGCGGTTTCGATGATCAGCGCAGCAACGGGAAGTTGGGGCGGCGCTTCGGAAAGCCGTTCCAAGACGCTCCACAAGGCCGGATTGCGCTCGGTATCTCCACTGAAGGCCCACCAGCCGCGCTGGCCTCGTAAAGCGTAGCCCACAGCCGGCACGCTGTGCACGGCTGGCAGCACCCGCACCACCAGCCCTCCGGCAGTGACGGTCTCACCAGCGGCCAGGGGTACGTACCGCAAAAACGGCGACTTCGCGGAGGGCACACAACTGAAATCAGGCCAAACAATGTTGTTGAAGACATGCGCCTGCAGCGCAGCAATGGTGGCCGCCAGCGCATGCACCTGCACAGGCTGGCTGCGCAGCGATGACACGGCATCGAGCATCAGCGGCAATGCGGCGATGTGATCGAGGTGGGAGTGCGTGAGGAAGACGTGGTCAATCTGGCGCATTTCTTCCAGCGTCAAATCCCCCACGCCAGTGCCTGCATCGATCAGGATGTTGTGATTGACGAGAAAAGACGTGGTTCGGCAATCGCGGGCGATGGTGCCTGAGCAGCCGAGAACGCGGACTTTCAATGAAGTGCTCCTTTCATGGGGCATGCTGAGAATCGGTCCGTCAATCATTTGGTGTCGAAACGGGTGGCACCGTCCCAATCCGACGGAGGAGGGCGAGACATCATCTCTTCCAGGCGGGACGCATACAAGGCATAGAGCGACGATTCAGGCGTTTGGTGCCGTAAAGCGGACAAGCTTCGGCCGCAATGTGCCCATTCTTGGGCCCGGTAGTGTGCAAGCACTTGCTGCCAGCAGGCCAATTCCTCAGCATTCACCGCAGACGCTTGGCTCTGATCAGCCAATGGGGTGTAGATGTTCACGCTCTGGGCTTTGCCTTTGACGCGCACACGGTCCAGTTCTTGCCATACACAGCCCGGCGCCAAGTTCCGTGTGGCCTCGCTGACGATAATGGCAACGCCGTAGGTCTTGCACAGCCCTTCAAGACGCGAGCCCAAGTTGACGGCGTCGCCAATGACGGTATAGCTCAAACGAATGTTGGAGCCCATGTCGCCGACGCACATGAGTCCCGTGTTCAATCCAATGCCAATGCCAATTTCAGGCAGTCCTTGCGCGCGGTGTTCTCGGTTGAGTTGCTCCACCGCCGCAGCCATGCGCAGCGCGGCACGCACGGCGCACGCGGCGTGGTCTTGGGATGGCACCGGAGCTCCCCAGAACGCCATCACGCAGTCGCCCATGTATTTGTCGATGGTGCCGCGCTCGCTCTGTATCACCTCAGTGAGCCGCGTAAAGACCCGGTTGAGAAGCGCCTGCAGTTGCAGCGGAGGCATGCATTCGGACAGTGCCGTAAAGCCACGCATGTCGCAGAACATCACCGTGAGTTCCCGGCTGTCGGCCTGCATGCTGTATTGCTCAGGATGCTTGAGCATTTCATCGACCAGTTCGGGAGGGACGTACGAACGAAAGCGTGACGCCAAAGCCCGCTTGGCGCGGCTTTCAAAAATATACCCGTGTGCCATGTTGACCGCAGATGCGGCCAAGACCATCGTCAGGGCGGTGGCCAGCGGCATGGCCAAGCCGTGGATGCGGTACAGCCAGACGTTTAACCCGACCAGCAGCGCTGCCACTGCAGCGCTCAGCAACAGCGCTCCGCCTGCGGGCAATACAGACAGCCCCAGCGCAAGCACAAGACCCGCGGCCAAGAGTTGGAGCATATCGAACCCGCGCGCATAGTCTGGGACAGCAACGGTGCTCCCATCCATCATGGCCGTGAGCATGCTGGCGTGCGCCTCCACACCAGGATAAACAGGCCCTACGGGGGTTGTGCGCACGTCCTGCAGTCCAGGGGCGGAAGTACCGATCAGGACGGCCTTGTCCGCCAGTGTCCCCTCCGCAATACTTCCTTCCAGCACGTCGCTGGCAGAGATGTACTGGTAGGAGCCTCCATCCGGTCCACCAGTGCCACGGAAGGGGACCAGCATGGCCAGCCGGTCATCCACGGGCAGCGCCATGCGCCGCGGCCCTTCTACTAACACCACACTCTCCAGGGTGTCATGGGTTCCCAACGACGGCGTGGTCGGGAACCCCAACTCCACCTTGGGCATACCCATCACCGTGCGGAACATGGCCAATGCCAACGACTCGTAATATTGGCCCTGATATTCAGCCAGCAGGGGCAAGCTGCGAAGGACACCGTCGCTGTCGCTGATGGCGTTGAAGAACCCAGCCTGGGGCGCAGCTTGGTTCAACTCGTCCAGATTGGCACCGTAGCCGTTCCAGGTGGTCGACGCCAACGGCCTGCCACGCAGTTGTGATGCAGTGACCACTGGTGAAGGCAATGACCCTTGGGTGTGGGCCTGGCGGTCGCTTGTGAAGTAATAGCCCAGCACCGCTGGCTGCCCCTGGAGGCTGCGGGCAAACAATGCGTCATGGTCCAGCGATGGGGCCAGCCGCGAGACCTGCTCGGCAAAGCCCGGTGTCTTCGCCAATGCACCGCGCTCCAGTGCCCGCAGGGCTTCGAGCCCCGAGCTGTTGTCGCGCTCTGCAAAAACCACATCAAACCCCAGCACCGCCACGCGCTGCCGGGTAAACAGCTCGTGAGTCAGGGCCGCCAGTTTGTCTCTCCCCCAGGGCCAGCGGCCAACGCGCTCTATGCTTTTTTCATCAATGTCGACAATGACGATGCGCTCGTCAAGCGAGCGCGGCATGTTCAGGCGCAATCGCGCGTCGTAAATCAACTGATCCAGTCGTTCCAGCAGCGGCACGGGCACAGTGCCCGCCACATGCAGGAGTGCCAACGCCAAAGGAACCAGCGTGAGCAGAACGCGGCGCCAACGACGAAACAGCAAAACGCTGCGCATGCACTCAGTGCGCCAGACCACAGCCGCTTGGGCGAATCCTGGCGCTCACGTGGCTCAGGTCTGCTCGAACTGCATTTCAGTGCCCGCCAACTCCAGCTTGTCGCCGCTTTTGAGTGGCACGGGGCTGGAGCCAATCGCCACCCCGTTGAGCAAAGGCATGTCCGGGCCTTCCACATGGGCCAAGACAAAGCCCTGGATGCGCTTGGTGATGGACGCCACCGCTACACCGGGTTTGCCAATCGTGGTGACCACCTTTTGCAACGACACTTCCCTGCCGGCTGCCGCCCCCGAAAGTACCCGGATCACTGCATTCATGGGCGCGGGCGCTGCTGCTACCGCACCTGGGCGGGCGGCAGCATTGAGCGTTGGAATCATTCCAGGCTTGAACACCATGGTTTTCTCGAAGTTCTCCGCCTCAGCGTCCTGCAGGAAGCGAATCTTGTATTTGCCGACTTCGATGGTGTCCCCATTGCGCAACTCCTGGCGCTTCACAGCCTTGGCATTGACATAGGTCCCGTTGGTACTTCCCAGGTCTTCGATCTCGATCCCGTTGGGCGCCATATGGATGGCCGCGTGTTCCCCGCTCACTGCCAGATTGTCAATAACGATGTCGTTGTAGGGGCGCCGACCCAGCGTCGTGCGCTCCTTGGTGAGTTGTACTTCTTTGATGACGACGCCGTCGATTGAAACGATCATTCTGGGCATGATGATCTACTCCTGATGTGATGATTGTTCTGTTACGGGCCGTCAGGCGGTGCCCAAGAGACGGGACATGAGGCTGCGCTTTTTCCCTCCCGCCGCAGCCTGCACTAGCAATACGCTGACGTTATCACGGCCACCGTGTGCATTGGCTGTATCAATTAGCAACCCTGCTTTTTCTTCCAGGGAGCCAGGGGTTCGAACCAGATCTGCCAACTCTTCGTCATCGACCATGTCGGTCAAGCCGTCTGAACACATCACAAAGAGATCGCTGGGCGCTACCTGAAACTCGTTCACTTCCATCTGCACGCTGGGTTCAACACCCAGGGCGCGGGTCACCAAATTGCGGCTGGAGGATGACGCCGCTTGCTCGCGCGTCAATATGCCTGCATCCACTTGTTCCTGCAACCATGAATGGTCACGCGTGATCTGCTGCAACACCCCCCCGCGCAGCCGGTAGCAGCGGGAGTCACCGATGTGTCCAAGAATGAGCCGCTCACACTGGAACACTCCGACCACGAGGGTGGTGCCCATGCCGGCGTACTGCGGATTGGAAAGAGATGCGCCCAGGATGGCATGGTTGGCATTTTCCACACACAGCTCAAGCGCTCGCCGCACGTCGGTGGCCGATGGTGTTGGGCCGGCCTGGGTCAGCCAGCGATTCATTTCGGTACGAATAAAGGTGATGGCCATGCCGCTGGCGACCTCACCCGCGTTGTATCCGCCCATGCCATCCGCCAAGACCGCCACCTGGGTTTCCCGGTCAACGGTCACTGCGTCTTCATTGTTGGCGCGCACACGCCCCCGGTCGGTTTGGGCAAAAAATTCGTAAGTCATGGGTTTGGGCGCACGTCATTCCACAGAGGCCACCACAGACCTGGGTGCTGCACTGCGCTGCTGCGAGTGTTCCAGCACGGTTGTTTCCAACTCCAGCATGTTTTGCTCTGCGGGGGTGCGGCCCGAATCATAGACGACTGCCACCCCCACCTTTGCAGCAGTTTGTTGCGCCATGGCAGCCATCGCATCGGTGAGCGCTTGCGCCATCTGCGCCCCTGTCTGGTACCGATCGCCGGGCTGCTTTTGCAACGCCTTGGCAACCAGCAGCGCCACAGCGTCGGGCACATCGGGGCGCAGCGTACGCAGGTCAGGGGGAGCCACATGCACAATCTTTCGCATCAGTTCGGGCATGGAATCCGCCCGCAGCGGCAAAGCACCTGTGAGCAACTGGAACAAGGTCACACCCAGGGCGTACAGGTCCGCGCGGCCATCGACCTTGGCGCCGCAGAGTTGCTCGGGCGACATGAAGCTGGGTGTTCCCAGCACGATACCAGTGCGCGTTTTACTTGCGTCGGTAATGCGGGCCACGCCAAAGTCCATCACTTTGACCGTATCGGTAGCAGCGTCCCACATGATGTTGGCAGGTTTGACATCGCGATGGACCACCTGGTGCGCATGTGCGTAATCCAGTGCAAGGGCCACGCAGCGGCCAATCGACAGGACCTGTTCCATCGCAAGCAGATAGGCGGGCTGCGTGAACGCGGACAAATCAGTGCCCGCCACGAATTCCATGGCAATGTAGGCAAGACCCTGCTCCTCGCCAGAGCCGTAGATAGCCACGATGTGTGGATGCTGCAAACGCCCCGCAGCTTCAGCCTCCTTGAAGAAGCGGTCTCGCGCATCGATCAGCGCGGCTCCGTCAAACTCCTGCTTCAGCGCAAGGGTCTTGATGGCGACCGTTCGCCCGGAGCGCAGGTCGCGCCCCTGGTAGACAACCCCCATCGCTCCTTTGCCCAGCTCGTGCTGCAGGTCGTAGTGCGCAAAAGGACCAGATACCCGCTGGCGTGGCAAAGCATCTTGTACACATGCAGGCAATGACGAAGCACCCAACCCCGAAACGCTGTGGGTGCCAGAGTCTGGGGCCATGCCCGCCTGAGCCAGCAGATGGGTTTTGGCGTTGCGATACCGCGCACGCGTGTCCTTGTATTCGGCGTCGCGTCGCAGCAGGTGTTTGAAGACCTTCTTGGAAAGCGCGTAGTCCTTCTTCCTCTCGAAGTCCATGCCGAGGTGATAGAGGTTGTCCTTCAATGCATCGGTTGTGGGCAGCATCCGAAAGCGCTCGAACGCCTGCAACAATTCCCCCCGCCCATGCAGCGCCAAGGCCATCATGCGCTCGGCTTCCACCAACTCCTGGGCTGGCACACTGGGTACGCGTTGGGGGACCAAGGCCCAGCCCGCACACAGCAATTGCCCCACCAGCACGACCACGGCGGCGCCGACGAGTGGCACGGCATGCAAAGTCTGCTGCAACAGCAACCACTGCGCGCCCGCCAGCGCAACGGCAACGCCCAAGCCCACACCCCACGCCGCACGCTTGCGCAAATGCGGAAGGCCCACCACCCCCAGAGCCATGACGATAACGAACGCCCATGCGATAGTCTGGGCCCAGCCTCCAGTAGCAACGGAGCGTGCAGCGCGCAGGCCGGTGAATGCGTGCGCCGTCACATCTGAGGCATGCACAGAGGCGCCACCCGGCACAGTCCATGCGCGGGCCTCTGGACCAGCGGTGACTCCCACGATTACCGTCTTGTCGCGCAACGCCGCGGCAGGCACCTTGTTCTCCAACACATCTATGGCGGCCCATCGGGCGAGGGAAGTGCGAAATGTGGGACGCATTGCCGTAGATGCGTCTACCGCGATGGCCAAGCTCCCCAACCGCAGGCTCTGGCCGCTGGGGTTCCAGCCAATGTCGTTGGGGCCCAGGTACAGTGCGCGCTGCGCAGCAATCAAGGCCAAGGAAGGAACACCTGCGTTGTCATGACTGAGAGAAAGCGGAAGACTCCTTAATACGCCGTCGCTATCGGCCTTCCATTGCAAGTGGCCCACTCCCGCAGCCGCTGCAGCAAAGGGGCCCACCTGCACCGGGACTTGGGCAGGGCCGCGCCCCGCAAGCGCAGGCAGCACCGAGGCATGGAACGAAGAAGGCAATACAGCCGGAGTTCCCTTGTGCGCCAACACGGCTGACCACACTACATTTCCTGCCTGCGCAATGCTGCGCACCAGCGCTTCTGCACCCGCGTCAGGCGCTGTCGGAACCGCCAACGGGACGGCATACACCACTGTTTTGGCGCCCGCCTCGGCCAGGCGATCAATCAGGGCCGCATGGGATGCATAGGCCCACCCTCCTGGGCCGTGGCCGCTTTGGCTGCGGGCATCAATGTCCACCAACACGGCGTCCGACGCCGCGCCCATGGCGGTGCGCGCCACTGCAGAGTCATAGATCGCGCGCTCGGCCGCTGGCAGCACGCCAGCGAGCCACAAGACCCCTGTGAGGAACAGTGCCAGCCCGGCACAGATCAAGCCTTCAAAACGCCATGGCTTTGGTTTGCGCTCCGGTGTTTTTCTGGCCACTTGCAACGAACGTGAATATGTGAAGGTTTGTAAAAAAGCAAATTCCACGCCTACCCGCCAGCGCCGATGATTGGTGGTTTTCTCTGCGCTTCCGGGGTCCAGCGGCGCCGCATTCTGCGGATAGGTGCCGCTGTTTGTCGTTCACCGCGTACCCCGCGACAAAATTGTCAACCGCGCAAGGAACCATGCCAGACAAAAAAAAGCACCCGCAACCAAAAGGCGGCGGGTGCGATGGTCAGACCCCACAAAGGTCTGCCCGAGGGGCGGGCCTCGAAGGCTGGCTTACTTCAGCTGGGCCTTGAGCAGCTTGCCCAGTTCCGAAGGGTTGCGGGTGATGATGAAGCCCGACTCTTCCATGATCGCTAGCTTGGCGTCGGCCGTGTCGGCACCGCCAGAGATCAGCGCGCCAGCGTGGCCCATGCGCTTGCCGGGGGGAGCAGTCACGCCAGCGATAAAGCCGACGATAGGCTTCTTCATGTTGGCCTTGCACCATTGGGCAGCTTCGGCTTCGTCGGGACCGCCGATTTCGCCAATCATGATCACGGCGTCGGTGTCTGGATCGTCGTTGAACGCCTTCATCACGTCGATGTGCTTCAGACCATTGATGGGGTCGCCACCAATGCCCACGGCGCTCGACTGGCCCAGGCCGACTTCGGTCAGCATGGCCACGGCTTCGTACGTCAGCGTGCCCGAGCGGGACACCACACCGATACGGCCCTTGCGGTGGATGTGGCCGGGCATGATGCCGATCTTGATTTCGTCAGGCGTGATCAGGCCGGGGCAGTTGGGGCCCAGCAGCAGGGTCTTCTTGCCGCCTGCGGCTTCCTTGGCCTTCATCTTGTTGCGCACCATCAGCATGTCCTTGACCGGAATGCCTTCGGTGATGCAAATCGCCAGGTCCAGGTCGGCTTCGACGGCTTCCCAGATGGCGTCCGCAGCGCCCGCTGGGGGCACGTAGATCACCGACACGGTGGCGCCGGTCTGCTGGGCGGCTTCCTTGACGGAGGCGTAGATCGGGATGTTGAAGATCGACTCGCCGGCCTTCTTCGGGTTCACGCCCGCCACGAAGCAGTTCTTGCCGTTCGCGTATTCCTGGCACTTTTCGGTGTGGAACTGGCCCGTCTTGCCCGTGATGCCCTGGGTGATGACCTTGGTGTCTTTGTTGATGTAGATCGACATGTGTGTTCTCCGGGCTTACTTGACGGCAGCAACGATCTTGGTCGCAGCTTCGGCCATGGTGTCTGCAGCAATGATGGGCAGGCCGGACTCGGCCAGCATCTTCTTGCCCAGCTCTTCGTTCGTGCCCTTCATGCGCACGACCAACGGCACGTTCAGGTTCACGGCCTTGCAGGCAGTGATCACGCCGGTGGCAATGGTGTCGCACTTCATGATGCCGCCGAAGATGTTGACCAGGATGCCTTCGACCTTGGGGTTCTTCAGCATGATCTTGAAGGCTTCGGTCACCTTCTCGGGGGTGGCGCCGCCGCCCACGTCCAGGAAGTTGGCAGGCTCGCCGCCGAACAGCTTGATGGTGTCCATGGTGGCCATGGCCAGGCCCGCGCCGTTCACCAGACAGCCGATGTTGCCGTCCAGGCTGATGTAGGCCAGGTCGAACTTGGAGGCTTCCACTTCGGCCGGATCTTCTTCGTCCAGATCGCGGAAGGCCACGATTTCGGGGTGGCGGAACAGGGCGTTGGCGTCAAAGTTGAACTTAGCGTCCAGGGCCATCAGGTTGCCCTTGGAGTCGCAGTTCAGTGGGTTGATTTCCACCAGCGACGCATCGGTGTCCATGTAGCACTTGTAAATCTTGGCGAAGATGTCTACGGCCTGATCGATCGAGGCACCGGTCAGGCCGATGGCGGCTGCCACCTTGCGGCTTTGCTCTTCGGTGATGCCGGTCAGCGGGTCAATCATCTCGGTGATGATCTTCTCGGGCGTGGAGTGGGCCACTTCCTCGATGTCCATGCCACCTTCGCTCGAAGCGATCAGGGCGACCTTTTGCGTGGCGCGGTCGGTGACCAGCGACACATACAGTTCGTTCTTGATGTCGGCGCCGTCTTCGATGTACAGGCGGCGGACCTTCTGGCCTTCAGCGCCGGTCTGGTGCGTGACCAGCTGCATGCCCAGGATCTCGCTGGCGCGTGCCTTCACATCGTCAATGGTCTTGGCAACCTTCACGCCGCCGCCCTTGCCGCGGCCACCGGCGTGGATTTGGGCCTTGACCACCCACACGGGGCCGCCGAGCTTTTGAGCAGCTTCCACGGCTTCTTGCACCGTGAAAGCGGGAATGCCGCGCGGAACGGGCACACCAAAATTGCGCAAGATTTCCTTGCCTTGGTATTCGTGAATCTTCATGAGGTCTCTCTCAGGGAAGGGTGGTAGTTACCCGTTTGCCATGAACAAATTGTCTGGCCGCGGGCTTGGGACATGGCAACCCGCGACTGTATCATGCTGCAACGCACCATCCTTGTGGCTAACTTACATGCCCCGGCCCAGGCGCAAGCCCGGCCGTCACCCCCCGGATGCCCACCGACCCTCTCATTGCAGGAGCACCTTTATGTCCAAAGTCTTTATCGATGGCGAAGCCGGCACCACAGGCCTGCAGATCCGCGAACGCCTGCAGGCCATGCCGCAGATCGAACTGGTGAGCATTGCCCCCGAATTGCGCAAGGACCCCGCAGCCAAGCGCGACCTGATCGCGGACGTGGACTTGGTGGTGCTGTGCCTGCACGACGATGCCGCGCGCGAAACCGTGGCCATGGTGGACGACATTGAGCGCACCACAGGCCGCCAGGTGAAGGTGATTGACGCCAGCACCGCGCACCGCACGGCAGACGGTTGGGTGTACGGTTTCCCGGAACTGGCCGCAGAACAGACACAGGCCGTGCGCGATGCCATCCGCGTGTCCAACCCAGGTTGCTACGCCACGGGTGCCATCGCCGTGCTTCGTCCCCTGGTGGACGCAGGCCTGATTCCAGCCGACTACCCTGTGAGCCTGCCCTCCATTTCGGGCTACTCGGGTGGCGGCCGCACCATGATCGAAGCGTACGAGGCCGGCACGGCCGCGCCCTATGAAGCATATGCACTGGGTCTGGCGCACAAGCACATTCCAGAAATCCTGCGCTACAGCGGTCTCACGCGCCGTCCGGTGTTCATTCCTGCGGTGGGCAACTTCCGCCAGGGCATGCTGGTGCAGCTGCCTTTGCACCTGGACCTGTTGCCCGGCTCGCCCAAGGCCAGCGATCTGCACGATGCGCTGGCCAGCCACTACGCGCGCACCAACACCCCCGAGCAGTGGGTCAGCGTGCTGCCCCCTACGGAAGACATGAAGCTGGCGGCCGACACCTTGGCCGACACGAACAAACTGGAGCTGCGCGTTTTTGCCAACGAGCAGTACCGGCAAGCGGTCGTAGTGGCGCGACTGGACAATTTGGGCAAGGGCGCTAGCGGCGCTGCGGTGCAGAACCTGCAATTGATGCTGGGCTCGTAAAAAAGGCAGCTGGCCGTCTGCCTCGGCGGGCTGTGGTGCCCACGCACGCTGGGTGCCTGAATATGCGACGAATGGGCACCGCCGTGCGTGCGCACCCCTTGCGCCAGTGCCCGGTCAGTGCCCGTCTTCGCTTCCTGCGGCCTGCACCACGCGGCGCGCCACCTCACCTGAAAACCCCCGGGTCAACAAGAAGCGCATTTGCTTGGCCCGGGCCTGTGGATCTGCAGCAGGCTCGCCAAACTTGCGGCGCCACACTTCTCGGGCGCGCTCCATTTCACTGCCTTGCAGCCGCGCTACGGCTTGCTGCACTGCCTCCGCCCCCAGGCCTTTGGCCTGCAGCTCTTGCCGTATGCGTGACGCGCCCATGCGGGGGGCGCGGCGATGCAATACCGATTCGACCACCCGTGTTTCGCTGATGAAGTCTTTGGCCTGCAGATCATCGAGCACGGCGTTCAGGTCCTCGCCCTCTTGCACATGCGGGCTGAGCTTGCGCAGCAACTCGGCCCGCGAATGCTCCCGCTGACTGAGCAGCCGCAGTGCGCGGCCCTTGAGCGAAAGCGCAGTGAACCCCATGTATTAAATTGCTTCTTTTTTGATAGCTGCCAGCGCTTACCTGATAAGCGCTAGCAGGCCATTTGATCAAAACCGATCACTCATCCGCAGTGGCGGCGGCCGCTTGCAGTGCGCCAGGCAACAGTGCAATGCCCAGGCCTTCGCGCACCTTGTTTTCGATCTCGCGGGCGAGTTCAGGGTTCTCACGCAGAAACTCGCGGGCGTTGTCGCGGCCCTGGCCGATTTTTTCACCGTTGTAGGCATACCAGGCGCCGCTTTTTTCGATGATCTTGGCGTTCACGCCCATGTCGATGATTTCCCCCTCGCGGCTGATACCTTCACCGAACAGGATGTCGAACTCGGCCGTCTTGAAGGGCGGGCTCACCTTGTTCTTCACCACTTTCACCTTGGTTTCGTTGCCAATGGCCTCGTCGCCCTTCTTGATGGTGCCCGTGCGGCGAATGTCCAGGCGCACCGAGGCGTAGAACTTGAGCGCGTTGCCACCGGTGGTGGTTTCGGGGCTGCCGAACATCACGCCGATCTTCATGCGGATCTGGTTGATGAAGATGACCGTGCAATTGGTCTTCTTGATGGTGGCGGTGAGTTTGCGCAGCGCCTGGCTCATCAGGCGGGCCTGCAGGCCGGGCAACGCATCGCCCATTTCGCCTTCGATTTCGGCTTTGGGCGTGAGCGCAGCGACCGAGTCCACCACGATCAGATCCACAGCGCCCGAGCGCACAAGGCTGTCCACAATTTCCAGCGCCTGCTCGCCGGTGTCGGGCTGGCTGATCAGCAAGTCAGACAGCTGCACACCCAGTTTTTGGGCGTACTGCACGTCCAGCGCGTGCTCGGCATCGACAAACGCGCAGGTGCCGGCCAGCTTTTGCATCTGGGCAATCACTTGCAGCGTGAGCGTGGTCTTGCCCGAAGACTCAGGACCGTAGATTTCGATCACACGGCCACGGGGCAGGCCACCCACGCCCAGCGCAATGTCCAGGCCCAGCGAGCCGGTGGAAACCACCTGGATGTCCTCGATGGCTTCGCCTTCACCCAGGCGCATGATGGTGCCCTTGCCAAACTGCTTCTCGATCTGCGCCAGCGCTGCGGCCAGCGCCTTGGCCTTTTCGGTGTTCACGGGCAGGGCGGGGTTGGTACCTTTGACGTCCATGGAATGGCTCCTGAATAAAAACGAAGGGTCGTGGGCCAGTGGTTACAACATACTGTTGTTAATAACAGCACTGGCTGCTTGACCAGTAATGTAGATGCGCATGAAATCCAAGTAAACCATTTTTTAGTCAGTTTGCCTTACTATCAAGTGCCTCTGTTTTAAACGCTTGGGAAGGCAGCAACCCAGCCCATGGAGCGAGTACCCCCATGACCACCCCAGCCGCATCCCCCAGCCCTGCCCTGCCCGATGATGACTGGCGCCAGACCCACCTGGGCCGGCTGCTCGGCCACGCCATGCGCCGGTTCGACGCACGTGTGCTGCAACTCATGGCGCGCAATGTGGAGGTACCGCTGGCCCTGTCCAACCTCGCGGCCCGTGACCAGGTGGGCGCCGCGCACATCCACCTCACGCGGCATCTGGCGCTGGGGGGCGACCGGCTGACCGACTTGGCGCAACGTGCAGGCATGACCAAACAGTCGATGGCGCAACTGGTAGACCAGTGCGAAGCCTGGGGTTTGGTGACCCGAGCGCCTGATCCGCATGATGCGCGGGCGCGGCGGGTGCTTTTCACACCCACCGGGCTGGCGTGGCTCCAGGGCTTTCGCGAAGCCGTGAAGCAGGCTGAGGCGGAGTTCCGTGCCGAGGTGGGCAACGACATCGCCACCGTGGTGGCCATCGGGCTGGAGGCGTACGCCGGGGGCGGCGACTAGTCCCCCGCGGTCGATTTCTCAGAAGTCGAGAGCGGCCCAGCCATGCCGCACAAGCCAAGACAGCCCCGCATTTTCGGAGCGTCTGCAATGACCCGCATCTCGCCGCAGCGGCTTCTTGTGCCGCGAAGGCCACACCGCCACCCACACACCGCCGGGCCCGTCTAACCCCATCCCACCCCGCAGGAGCACGGCAGTGGCAGCACGGTATTGCGGCCGGCTTGCGGCCAGCAACCGCTCCTTTTTTGGTAGCTATTTGCGCTTACCCCATGGGCGCCACATGCCAAAATTGCCTGATTAGCGACATACCTC
>DFQQ01000015.1:0-23892 GCA_002377855.1 Acidovorax delafieldii
TGCCTGGCCTGCGTCGGCCTGCAGCACGAGGCTGCCCTGCGTCGCTGCGGGGGCGGGTGCGGACGCCGCAGAGCCGCGTGCGGACGGGCCGGCGGAAGAGGCGCTGGCACCCTGGCGCAGGGACATGGCCCAGGGCTGCGTGAGCTGCGCCGTCCAGGCCCCTGCCCGTCGGGTGTCTTGCCACTGGGCGCGCAAGCTGTTCCATTGCACCTGCCACTGCGCCGCGCCGCTGAGCCCGCCCGCCGCACGGGTCTGCAGCGACAGCCGCTGCGTGCCTGTGCGCGCTTCACCTTCCAGGCTCAATGTGGCTTGCGTCAACTGCCCCTCCAGCTCGGCTTTGACGGCCCGCAGTTGCAACGGGGTGGCAATGTTGGTGCCGCTGCCCGCACCCGTGGTGTGGACCGACGGGGGTAGCACCAGATCCAGCTGTGGGCTGGTCAACGATGCGTGCAGGTGAAACTGGGGTGCGTTACCCCCAGCGGGCGGTGCGGTGCCTTGCACTGCGGCTTGCAACTGCTGCTGCAGCGTGCTCCAGCCGCCTTTCCACTGCCATTGGAGCCGGACCTGTCCCTTGGCAGATGCCGCGCGCACTCTGCCCTGCAGGTCTTTGCCCAGCCAGGGCAAGCGCCCCAGCCAGAGCAGCGTTTGCTCGGCATCGGTCAGGTTCCAGCGCCCTTCGCCCTGGCCGGCACGGGGGGCCATGCTGCCCTGCACGCGCAAGTCGGACCCCGGAAGTGTGACCTGCAACTGCCCCTGGCCTGAAAGAGCAGAGGGGGCTGCGTTGGGCGGCGGGGAGCCGCTTTGCGGTGCCCCCCGGCTGATGCGCAGGTCGCTCGCTTGTACGCGCGCCTCGAGCGCGTTCAGGGTGAGCCGCTCGATGTGCGCAGTTCCACCGTCTTCGTTGGGGTTCCACTGCCCCTGGGCGGCGAAGGCGTCAATGCGCAGCGCGGCTGCGCCTGCCTGGGCCGGGCCTGCGGGCGGAGCGGAGCGAATATCCGCCTCAAAGCGCACCAAGGGGCTCTCTTGCGAGGGCATCTGGGCCCGTACGCTGCCCGTCAACGCAGATGCCTCCAGTGCGGAGTGCAGCGCCTCGGGCGGCAGATTGCGCAAGCGGAGCTGTCCTTGGAAGGCGCCGCTGGCGGGCACAAACGTGCCTTGAAGGTCCAGGTTGCCGGCACGCGGGGGCGCGCCCACCGTGGCCGTTGCCTGCGACACCGTCCAGACGCCAGAGCCGTGGCTGGCCTGTGCCTGCAGCCGCGCCAGGGGCAGCCGCTGGGTGTCCCAGGGGCCTGGCAGGCGGTTGGTCAGGTCAGCGGTCAGGTTCCAGCCCGTGAGTGCGGCGCTGCCAGAAGCTGTCGCGGCTGCGGCGGGCGACGAAGAAGGGCTGGATGGGGAGGGGTCAGAATTGGAAGAGCTGTCGCCGGCTGCGCCGGGCCCCGCCGTCACGGTGCCGTGCAGTTCGGTGACCGGGGCTTGCGGCCACAAGGCCGCCAGATTAACGGCTTGCAGCGTGGCACGGGCCTCTTGCAGGGGCTGATTGGCCCATGGACGCACCGTGGCCAGGGCCGTTGCACGCATGGGGGGCGCTGCACTCGTCGTTGTGGGCCCGCGCTGCGCGGGAGTGTTTTTTACAGCGGGGCGCTCGCCATTTGCGCGGGGTGCACCGGGCAAGTCTGGCGCCCGTTCCTCTTGCGCCTCGCTGGTCGGCTGGAGGTCGGCCTGCAGGTTCAACTGCGCTGCTTCGGTGGCCAGGGTCCCTTGGGCGGTTACCCGTGCAGCGGCCGTGAACGCTTCTGCCCGACCGGGCAGGGGCGTGGTGACAGTGCCTTGCACCGTGGCCTGCAAGGCCATGGGCTCGCGCGCCTGCAGCGTGGCGCGCGCGGTGTAGCTGCCTTGTGCGAGCACCAGGCTGTCAATGGTCAGTTGGTGATCCTGCCCATCAAAGCGATACGTGCCCGCCAGCCCTTGGGCTTGCCACGCGGCCGAGTCGCCCCATTGCAATTGGGCCACCTTGAAGCCCACATCCACCGTCAGTGGAAGCACCAGCTGTTGCAATGGCTGCTGTGCGGCGGGCTTGTCATGCTCCAGCGGGGTGATGTGGACCCGCGCTGCACTCACGTCGCGCAGTTCCAGGCGGCGCTGCAGCAGCAAAGGCAGCTGCCAGCCCACCTGGGCGTCGGTGACTTCCACCGCCAAGCCAGGGCTGCTCCACCGCAACCACCCAATGCGCCCACCACTGCGCAGCGACCCGGTCACATCACGGCTTTGCAGACTTTGCCCCGCGGGCAGCCACTGGGCGGCGCGCGCCAGCACGGTGGCCAGCGATGTGGCCTGGCCCGCCCACCACCACAGGCCAGCGCCCGCCAGCGCGGTGGCGACCAGCAGCGCCGCCACCGTCCAGCCCAGCCAGCGCAGCGCCCTGCGGCGGCGTAGCCCGGGGGCGCGGGCAGGGCTGGTTTCCGGCATGGGGCTGTTGGCTCCAGGGGGGTGTGTGGCCGGGATGCCGGGGCCGGTGGGCTCGTTGGGTGTCTGCATCAGAAAGTGAATCCCAGCCGCAAATGCAGGCGAAGCTTCTTGGACTGCACGCCCCAGGCCAGATCGGCCTGCAGCGGGCCCACGGGGCTGCGCCAGCGCACGCCAGTGCCCACGCCCACACGCGGGTCGAGGTCACCCGCACGGTCGGCCACAGCGCCGGCATCCACGAACAGGGTGTTTTCCCAGTCGGTCATGTTGCCGCGGTAGGTGATGGGGCGCTGCCACTCCACGCTGGCCACGGCCATGTAGCGGCCACCATAGAGTTTGTCGCTTTCGGTGCGCGCGCCAATGGCACGGTAGCCGTAACCGCGTACCGTGGTGTCGCCGCCCGTCAGAAAAAGCTGGGTGACCGGGATCTCTGCGCTGTCGCGCGCCAACACCGCGCCAGCTTCGGTTCGCACCGAAATGCGCGCGGCGCGCGCCACGCCGTTGGCTGCTTCCACACGCCCGGCCGGGAAGAACGACTGCCAGCGCACCAGCGTGCGGGTAAACGGTGCCCGCTCGGGCCGCAAGGTCACGCCTGCACCCAGCTCCACGGCAATCCCGTAGCCCCGTGTGGGGGCGGTGTTGTTGTTGAAATAGCGGCCCGTCCAGCCATAGTTGGCACTCAGGGCCGCACTGTTGGCGGGCGCGTTCAGGCCCTGGGCCCGTGAGGTGTCGTAGCGCAAAAAATAGGTGCGATCGATGTTCTTGGTGCTCTTGCTGCGGCCACCCAGCACCTCGACGCTGTTGACGTCGTAATCGCCCGTCTGCTGGCGCTGCGCCAAGGCCGAGGTGAACCATCGCCAGCCGTTGTCGTTGGGCAAGGCGGTCCATCCCGTGCCCAGCTGTTGCGCCTTTTTGTCGAGCGAGAGTTTGTTGACGGCGCGCCAACCGTGCGTGGGCCACTGGTTGTGTGTGTGGTCGATGGATACGCGTGGCCCGCTGTCGGTAGACAGCCCCACGCCAAACACCAGCTTTTGCAGCTTGGCTTCGCGCACTTGCGCAATCACCGGGGCGGCCTGGGGGGTGGGGCTGTCGGTGTCCAGCGTGAGGAACACGGCATCGTAGTAACCGCTGCTGGCCAGGCGCTGCTGCGCGTCCAGCATTTCTGTCTCGTCGTACACGCTGCCGGTGGGCAGCCGGGCCAGGCGGCGGGCCCCGTCGGGGTCGTAGCGTTGGCTGCCGCGCACCTGCAGCGGTCCAAAGCGGTAGGGTGGGCCAGGGTCGTAGGTCACCGCCAGCTTGGCTTCGTGGGTGTCCGCATCGACTTCGGCACGGCTGCTGGCAATGCTGGCCGTGGGGTAGCGACGCACCTGCAATTGGCGCAGCCCGGTGTTCTTGGCGTCCGACCAGGCGGCTTGCGTGAATGTGCTGCCCTCTGGCAACGACCAGCTGCGCTGCACGCGCTCGAGCTGGCGCACGCGGGCGTCAGGCTCCGTCTCGGCGCCTTCGCTGAAGGTGATGTCCGCTTCGGTGATGCGCGTTTGCGCTCCAGGCTCTACCGTGATGGAGACTGCATAAGGCGGCAGAGGGGCCGGGGCTTCGCGCAGCTCGATGGCAATGGTGGGAGCGAAGTAGCCCAGGGTGCCCAGCAGTTCGCGGGCGTTGGCGTCGGCCGCGTGCAGCAGGCGCCGCAGTTCTTCGGTCTGCAGGTCGGGCAAGAGGCGAAAGCGTTGCAGCTCTAGGTGGCGCTCCAGCGTTTCGCGCACTGCATCGGGGGCGTTGACTTCCAGGCTGAAGGTCGGTTGGTCGGAGGTCACCACAGCGGCCGCTGCGTCGGCATTTGCCGCCTTGGGAGACAACACGCTGCACCCCTGCAAAACCAGGGCACCACAAAGCAGCAACGCCGACCACAGGGCCGGCGTTGGTTGAGGCTGTGCCCTGCGTGGGGCGAGCACGCTGGAGGCAGAAACAAACGCGGAAAAAATCATGTCAGGCAAGCAATGCCGCAGCAATGCTCAAGTATGGCGGCAACTGGCCCGCACTATGCCCTGAAAAACGGCCCCCGGGTGTAGGACAGCTTCGGCCGGGCGCTGGGCCCGACCGGCGCGGCCAGCTACTTGGACAACAGCCGCATCGTTTCTTCCAGCCCCTTGAGCGACAGCGGGTACATGCGGTTGCCAATGAGCTGCTGGATGATGCTGATGCTCTGGCGGTATTGCCACACGCCCTGTGGCTCCGGGTTGATCCACGCAAACTTCGGAAACGCGTGGGTGAGGCGCTGAATCCACTCCGCCCCCGGCTCCTCGTTGTTGTATTCCACGCTGCCGCCTGGCTGCAGGATTTCGTAGGGGCTCATGGTGGCATCGCCTACAAAGATCAGTTTGTAGTCCTTGTTGTACTTGCGGATGATGTCCCAGGTCGGGAATTTTTCGGCAAAGCGGCGGCGGTTGTTCTTCCACATGAAGTCGTACACGCAGTTGTGGAAGTAATAAAACTCCAAGTGCTTGAACTCTGTCTTCACGGCGCTGAACAGTTCCTCGACCCGCTGGATGTGCTCGTCCATCGTGCCGCCCACGTCCATCAACAGCAGCACCTTCACGTTGTTGTGGCGCTCGGGCACCATCTTGATGTCCAGAAAGCCTGCGTTGGCGGCCGTGCTGCGAATGGTGTCCGGCAGATCCAGCTCCATGTCATGGCCTTCGCGCGCAAACTTGCGCAGGCGGCGCAGCGCCACCTTGATGTTGCGCGTGCCTAGCTCCTGCTGGTCGTCGTAGTCGCGGTAGGCGCGCTGCTCCCACACCTTCACCGCGCTCTTGTTTTTGCCCGCGCCGCCAATGCGCACGCCTTGCGGGTTGTAGCCGCCGTGGCCAAACGGACTGGTGCCACCGGTGCCAATCCACTTGTTGCCGCCTTCGTGGCGCTCTTTCTGTTCTTCGAGGCGCTTTTTCAGCGTCTCCATCAGCTCGTCCCAGCCCATCTTCTCGATGGCGGCTTTTTGCTCGGGCGTCAGCTCGTTTTCCAGGATCTTGCGCAGCCAGTCGGCCGGAATCTCCTTGGTGAAGTCGGCCACCATCTCCACGCCCTTGAAGTAGGCGCCAAACGCCCGGTCGAACTTGTCATAGTGCTTCTCGTCCTTCACCAGCGTGAGGCGCGAGAGGTTGTAGAAATCGTCCAGCGCCCAGGCGTCGTCTGACTTGGGGCCCACCACACCGGCTTGCAGGGCTTCGAGCAGGGTGAGGTATTCCTTCACAGACACGGGCAGCTTCGCCGCACGCAGGGTGTAGAAGAAGTCAATCAACATGATTTTGCCCTCCAGCGCTTGCTAGGCAAGCCTGTGCCGCTCTAAAAGATATAGCAACTGTGCCTTGGCCTCGGGCCACTCGCCTGCGCGCATGCTGTACATCACCGTGTCGCGGATGGTGCCGTCGCGGCGCAGCGCGTGGCCGCGAATCACACCGTCCTTCTTGGCCCCCAGCCGCTCGATGGCCCGCTGCGA
Source organism: Acidovorax delafieldii (assembly GCA_002377855.1). Lineage (GTDB taxonomy): Bacteria > Pseudomonadota > Gammaproteobacteria > Burkholderiales > Burkholderiaceae_C > Acidovorax > Acidovorax delafieldii_A. Next base: position 5,957 of record DFQQ01000015.1, read on the forward strand.
AGCAAAGTTGAAGTTGTCAGTGCGCCAGCCCACCACATGGCAGCCCAGCGTGTCGAAGGCGTGGCCCATCATCAAGAGCTTGGCGGTGGTGTTCACATGGGTGCGCTGCACGCTCTGGCGGTACCAGGTGTAGCCAATTTCCACGCGCTTCACGGCGGGCAGGATGTCGTGGTAGCTGGTGGTGCCCAGCACCGCGCCAGTGGCGTCGTCCACCACGGCAAAGGCAAAGCGGTTGCCGTCGGCGCGCATGCGCAGGGCATCGTCGATGTACTTGCGGGTGTTTTCCGGCTCGGGCACCGAGGTGATGCGCAGCTTCCACAGCTCGCCATCGGCCGCGGCCGCGCGCAGGCCGTCTTCGTGCGATGCGTTCAGCGGCTCCAGACGCACGCCCCGCTCGCGCAGGGTCACGGGTTCCACAAAAGCCATCGCGCTACTCCTTGGAAGAAGTTTTGTTTTGGCGGCGCGCTTGCCAGCGCCGCGCGGCGTGCAAGCCCAGGCCGCCGCCCAGGCCCACCAGGGCAATGCCGATGAGGCTGCCTGTGCCATAGCCGGGCGCAAAAATGTCCACGCCCAGCCACTGGCCAGCCCAAAAGCCCAGCAGTGCCCCGCCCACAAAGCCCACGGCATCGGCCACGCCGTTGGCCAGCAGTTTTCCGGTGTTGTTGTCGCTCACTCAGCGGTTCCTCTGGTTCATGAAGACCAGCTTTTCAAACAGACTCACGTCCTGTTCGTTCTTGAGCAGCGCGCCCACCAGCGGCGGCACGGCCACTTTGTTGTCGGCGCTTTGCAGCGCTTCAAGCGGAATGTCTTCGGCCACCAGCAGCTTGAGCCAGTCGATCAGCTCGCTGGTGGAGGGCTTCTTTTTGAGGCCGGGCAGGTTGCGCACGTCATAAAACGTCTTCATCGCCACGGTGAGCAATTCGCTCTTGAGCGTAGGGAAGTGCACGTTGACGATCTGGCGCATCGTGTCGGCTTCGGGGAACTTGATGAAGTGGAAGAAGCAGCGGCGCAGGAACGCGTCGGGCAACTCTTTTTCGTTGTTCGAGGTGATGAACACCAGTGGCCGGTGCTTGGCGCGGATGAGTTCGCGCGTTTCGTAGCAGTAGAACTCCATGCGGTCGATTTCGCGCAGCAGGTCGTTCGGGAATTCAATGTCGGCCTTGTCGATCTCGTCGATCAGCAGCGCCACAGGCTCATCTGCCGTGAAGGCCTGCCACAGCACGCCCTGGATGATGTAGTTGCGGATGTTCTTGACCCGCTCAGCGCTGTCGCCATCATTCAACTGGCTGTCGCGCAGGCGGCTCACGGCGTCGTATTCATACAGGCCCTGCTGCGCTTTGGTGGTGGACTTGATGTGCCACTGCAGCAAGGGCATGCCCAGGGCCTGGGCCACTTCTTCGGCCAGCATGGTTTTGCCCGTGCCGGGCTCGCCCTTGATGAGCAGCGGCCGCTGCAGGGTGATGGCCGCATTCACCGCCAACATCAAATCTTGGGTAGCGACGTAATTCTGGGAACCGCGAAATTTCATAAGGGAAATCACCGAATCGTTGATGAATGGGCTTGACAAGCGCTGGCTATAATCAATCGCTGATCTGGGCCCAGAGCTGAACTTCCACGAGATTGTGCGCGCAAAATGAACAAGACGTTGACCACGATATTTGCCTTGGCTGTCGCTTCTGTGACCGCTTTTTCTCACGCCCAGGAAGCCAAGGGAGACGTGAAGGCCGGCGAAAGCAAGATTGCCATGTGCATTGGCTGCCACGGCATTCCAGGCTACCAAGCCAGCTTCCCTGAAGTGCACAAGGTACCCATGATCTCGGGTCAGAGCGGCAAGTACATTGCCTCTGCGCTGGAAGCGTACAAGAAGGGCGATCGCAAGCACCCCACCATGCGCGGTATTGCCGATTCGCTGTCTGACCAAGACATCGCAGACGTGTCGGCCTACTACGAGCAGCACGGCAAGAAGGCTACCGAGCTGCCTGCCAAGCCCGGCCGCGAACCCAGCGTGCAAGTGGTGGAGCTGCTGAAGAAGGGCGCTTGCGTTTCGTGCCATGGCGACAACTTCGCCAAGCCCATCGATCCCTCGTACCCCAAGGTGGCCGGCCAGCACGCCGACTATCTTTTTGTGGCGCTGAAGTCTTACAAGGCCGACACCCGCAACGCCAATCTGGGCCGCAACAACGCCATCATGGGCGGCATTGCCAAGCAGTTCTCGAACGCCGAACTCAAGGCGCTGGCCAACTATCTGGCTTCGGTGGAAGGCGACCTGCAGGTCGTGCCCCAGTCGCGTTTCCGCTGAGCCATTTTTTGGTTCACCCAAAGGCCCGCTTCGGCGGGCTTTTTGCTGTCTGGCGGTTTTGCAGTTGAAGGCCCTGCATTGGTGAAGCCCGTCAGCCTTGCCCCAGATACGGCAATGCCAGCGCCTGCACCGGCACCTGGGCCTTGAGCCTGGCAGCCAGCAGGTACAGGCCGCCCAGCTTGCGGTGCAAGAACAGCGCATCGGCGGGTGGGGTGTGCCAAAAGTCTTTTTCAGTGCTCAGCGCCATGCCCGCCGTGCGGATGCGCTGGGCCAGGTCGCTGGCGCCAAAGTCATAGCCCTCGGCATGGCGCAGTGGCTCGCACGCCAGGGCGAACAGGTCAATCACCGCGTTGCGCTGGTGGGGCTGGATGTGGTGGCCGAAGTAACCGATGGCCTGGGCGGCCTCGTCCATGCCCTCGCGGTGGCCGTGCATGGCAGCGCGCATGAGCCGCCGGTAGGCTTCCACCACCTCGCTGCCATAGGCGCGCGTGGCGCCAAAGTCGAGCAGCACGGTGCGGCCGCTGGTCTTGTCATAGCGGTAGTTGGCAAAGTTGGGGTCGGTCTGCACCAGACGGAATTCGAACAGCTCCCGGAACAGCAGGCCCATCAGGGTGCTGGCCACTTCGTCGCGCTGCGCCTGGGGCGAGCGTTGCAGGGATTCGATGGGCACGCATTCCACGTAGTCCATCGCCAGCACGTTCTCGGTGGTCAAGTCGCCGTGCACCGCGGGAATGCGCAGGTTTGGCGCGTCGGCCAGCAGTGCGGAAAACTGCTCTTGGCAGCGGGCTTCGCGCAGATAGTCGGCTTCCTCGTGCAACTGCCGTTTGGCCTCGGCCAAGAGCGGTGCCACATCCAGGTGGGCAGGCAGCAGGCCCGACACGCGCAGCAGCGTGCCCACGTTGTCCACGTCGCTGGCAATGCTTTGGCGTATGCCGGGGTACTGCACCTTGATGGCCAGTTGCCGCCCGTCTTTCGTGGTGGCGCGGTGCACCTGGCCGATGGAGGCCGCAGCGATAGGCGTGAAGCCGAACTGCGCAAAGCGCGCATCCCAGCCCGCGCCCAAGGCGGCCGTCAGCACCTCATCCATCTGCCCAATGGGCATGGGTTTGGCGTCCGAGCGCAGGCGCGCCAGGATCTCGCCCAACTCGGGCGGTAGGAACTCGCCCGCATCCATCGACAGCAGTTGCCCCACCTTCATGGCCGCGCCACGCAACTGCGCGAGCTGGTCGGCTACGCGGCGGGCGTTGGCGGGGGTGAGCAGCAAATCGCGGGCGCTGGGGCGCTTGCCCTGCGCCCATTGGCGCGCGCCTTCGGCCAGCATGCCGCCGGCCAGCCCGGTGGCCAGGGTGCCCATGCGCGCCATGCGGCTCCAGCGGCCGCTGGGCACGGATGCTGTGGCGCTGGGCGGGGCAGCGGCGGGCTGTGGGTCTGGGCGTTCATCCATGGGCTGCCACCGCGCCCAGGGCCAGGCAAACGCAGGCAGTGACCGTGAGGCGCCAGCGCAGCGGCAGGTACCAGGCGGGCAGTGCCGCGCGGGATGCCAGGCGCAGGTCTTGCGCGAGGTGCGCCGCAAACCCCACGAAGAGCAAGGCCGCCCCGCCCGCCATGGGCAGCAGCACGGCAGGCCAGGCCAGCAGCGATGGAACCACGCTCCACACAAAGCTGTACGTGCGTTCGCGGTCACTCAGCCCGCCCAGCGCCAAGGCAAAGCCCCAGTGCAGCGCGCCCACAAAACTCAGAATGACCGCGCCGTAGGCCAGCAGCGCCATGCCCCACAGCGGTGTGGTCGGAGCCCACCAGCCGATGCCCGCCAGCGCGGCAAACGGCAGCAAGCCCCCATAGCCCAGCCAGGCCACGGAGGTGGGCAGCGCCGTGGGCAGGATGGGTGAGGGCGATGGGGTGGGGTGGGTGCTTTGCATGGGGCCTCCAGGTCAATGGCGGCATTGTCGGGAAAGCACGACTCCCGAGTGGGCTGCATGGTTGTGTGGCGCAGTGCAGCCTGTGCTGTGGCGCGTGGCGCGTGGCGCCAGAATTTAAGCCAAATGTGCCGCTAGCGCTTTAGTAATAAGCGCAAGTTGCTCATTTATTTATAGCGCCATGCACTGCGCAAAATTAGTCCCGCGTGGCGCGGCGCTGCACGGCGGCGATGTAGGCATTGCCGTCGGGCGGGCGGCCGGAGCGCTGGCTTTCCCACAGCATCTCGCCCAGGCATTCCATGGCAGCGTGGTGGGCGTCGTGCAGCGAATCGAGCCGCTTGGCCAGCAATTCCACCGCTTGGCGGATGCCGCGCGGCTGGTCGATGCTGCACTGCTCGCTGATTGACAGGTGCATTGACAGGTGCAGGAAGGGGTTGGTCTGCGCGGGCGTTTCGTCGTAGTTGCGGGCGATGGCGGCATCTACGTCGGCCAGGTCGGCGTGGTATTCGGGGTGCTCGGCAATCCACAGGCTGGCCAGCGTTTCGATGGCTTCCATGGGCGCGCCGCTTTGGGCTTTGGCGTGCACACCGCACAGAAAGCGGCGCACATCGGCTTGGGTGGGGTTGAACATGGGGCGGGAGGGTAGCACGCACGCCCAGCCCTGGCGGGGCCGGGGGCTTGGATAGCGCTGGTTCAGCGGCGCGGTGCGCCCATCAGCCGCGAGATGGTTTGCGCCGCGCGCAGCAGCGGCGGCAGCAGGGTTTGCTGCATCAGCTCGGCGCTGGTGCGGTTGGCCTGGCCGCTGATGTTGAGGGCTGCCACCGTTTGCCCCATGCGGTTGGTGAGCGGTGCGGCGATGGAGATGAGGCCCTCTTCCAGTTCCTGATTCACCAGGCACCAGCCCTGCGTGCGTGCCTGGCGAATGCGCTCCAGCAAGGTGGGCAGGTCGGTGGCGGTGTGGGCGGTGTGGCGCTGCAGGAGCAGTGTGGCGAGGCGGCTGTGCAGTTCGTCGTCGGGCAGGCTGGCCAGCAGCACGCGGCCCATGGAAGTCCAGGCCGCAGGCAGGCGCGAACCCACGCCCAGGCTGGTGCGCATGATCTTGTGGGTGGGCACGCGCAGCACGTAGACGATGTCCAGGCCATCAAGCACAGCGGCCGAAGACGATTCGCGCACCTCCTCCACCAGGTCTTCCATCAGGGGTTCGGCCAGGTTCCAGAGCGGCAGCGACGACAGGTAGGCAAAGCCCAGGTCGAGGATGCGCGGCGTGAGGCGAAAGAGCTTGCCGTCACTTTCCACATAACCCAGCGTTTGCAGCGTGAGCAGAATGCGGCGCGCCCCGGCGCGCGTCAGGCCGGTATGCGCAGCCACCTCGCTCAAGGTTTGCTGCGGTGCGCTGGCGCTGAAGGAGCGGATCACTTCCAGCCCACGCGCGAACGACTGCACATAGCTGTCGCCCGGCTTGGGGGTGGAGGCGGGCGCGGGCAAGCCCGAGGGAGCTTCGTGGTTTTCAGGCGTTGTCATCGGGATTTCTCTATAATTCATTATACGAACAAAAGTTCGATATACGAACAAATCTCGGCCTTTGCCGGGTGCGGTTTCGGGTTCGTGTTTTGGCCCATTCCTGAAGTTCTTTTTTGTGGGGACACAGTTTCATGATCAACAAGATAGCTGACTCGGCAGCCCAGGCGATGGCCGGTGTGCGCGATGGCGCCACGGTGCTCATCGGGGGCTTTGGCACCGCCGGTATTCCTGGCGAGCTCATCGACGCGCTGATTGCGCAGGGGGCGCGCGACCTGACGGTGGTGAACAACAACGCCGGCAACGCCGACCAGGGCCTGGCCGCGCTGCTCAAGGCCGGGCGGGTGCGCAAGATCATCTGTAGCTTTCCACGCCAGGTGGACAGCTATGTGTTTGACGAGCTGTACCGCAGCGGCAAGCTGGAACTGGAGCTGGTGCCCCAGGGCAACCTGGCCGAGCGCCTGCGCGCGGCCGGTGCGGGCATTGGCGCCTTCTTCTGCCCCACGGGCTACGGCACCGAGCTGGCGCTCAACGCCGATGGTTCGCCCAAGGAAACCCGCGAAATCAACGGCAAGCAGTACGTGCTGGAGTACCCCATCTACGGCGACGTGGCCCTCATCAAGGCCGAGAAGGGCGACCGCTGGGGCAACCTGACCTATCGCATGTCGGCCCGCAACTTTGGTCCCGTGATGGCCACCGCTGCCAAGACCACCATCGCCACCGTGCACGAAGTGGTGGAACTGGGCGCACTCGACCCCGAAGCCATCGTCACCCCCGGCATCTACGTGAGCCATGTGGTGAAGATCGAGCGCACCGCCACCCAGGCCGGTGGTTTCAAGAAGTCTGCATAAAAAGCGCCCTTAGCGCAGAAGGAACAAGCGTGAGCAGCTATCAAAAACGAAGCAAAGACGACCTGGCCCGCCGCGTGGCGCAGGACATCCACGACGGTGCCTATGTGAACCTGGGCATTGGCCAGCCCACCCTGGTGGCCAACCACATCCCTCAAGGGCGCGAAGTCATCCTGCAAAGCGAGAACGGCATCCTGGGCATGGGCCCCGCGCCGGCCGCAGGCCTTGAAGACTACGACCTGATCAACGCAGGCAAGCAGCCTGTGACGCTGTTGCCGGGTGGCGCGTATTTCCACCACGCCGACAGCTTCGCCATGATGCGCGGCGGCCACCTCGATATTTGTGTGCTGGGCGCCTTCCAGGTGTCGGCCACGGGCGACTTGGCCAACTGGAGCACCGGCGAGCCCGGCGCCATTCCCGCCGTGGGCGGTGCGATGGATCTGGCCATTGGTGCCAAGCAGACCTGGGTGATGATGGATTTGCTGACCAAGCAGGGCGCCAGCAAGGTGGTGCAGCAGTGCACCTACCCGCTCACGGGCGTGGGCTGCGTCAAGCGCATCTACACCGACCTGTGCACGCTGGCCTGCACGCCAACCGGGCTGCAGCTCATCGACATGGTGCCCGGCCTTTCACACACCGAGCTGGAGCAGTTGGTGGGCCTGCCCATTCGCGCGGCCGCCTGACAAGCCCCATCTGAAGCATTCGAGGAGACACCCATGAGCCAACCCCAAGCCTTTATCTGCGACGCCATTCGCACCCCCTTCGGCCGCTACGGCGGTGCCCTGTCCAGCGTGCGCACCGACGACCTCGGCGCCATTCCCCTCAAGGCGCTGATGGAGCGCAACCCCGGCGTGGACTGGGCGGCCGTGACCGACGTGATCTACGGCTGCGCCAACCAGGCTGGCGAAGACAACCGCAACGTGGCCCACATGAGCAGCCTGCTGGCGGGCCTGCCGATCGACGTGCCGGGCGCCACCATCAACCGCCTGTGCGGTTCGGGCCTGGACGCCGTGGGCACCGCAGCCCGCGCCATCAAGTCCGGCGAAGCCGGGCTGATGATTGCCGGTGGCGTGGAAAGCATGAGCCGTGCACCCTTTGTGATGCCCAAGGCAGAGAGCGCCTTCAGCCGCAACAACGCGGTGTATGACACCACCATCGGCTGGCGCTTCATCAACAAGCTGATGAAGGAAAAGTACGGCGTGGATTCCATGCCCGAAACCGCCGAAAACGTGGCCGTGGACTTCAAGATCGAGCGCGAGGCCCAGGATCAGATGGCCCTGCGCAGCCAGCTCAACGCCGTGGCCGCCATCAAGGCAGGCCACCTGGCGCGCGAGATCGTGCCCGTGCACATCCCCCAGAAAAAGGGCGATGCCATCATCGTCAGCCAGGACGAACACCCCCGCGAGACCAGCATCGAAGCGCTGGCCAAGCTCAAGGGCGTGGTGCGGCCCGATGGCTCGGTGACGGCCGGCAACGCCAGCGGCGTGAACGACGGCGCCTGCGCACTGTTGCTGGCCGATGAAGCCAACGCTGCCAAATATGGTCTCAAGCCCCGCGCCCGCGTGGTGGGCATGGCCACGGCCGGCGTGGCGCCGCGCATCATGGGCTTTGGTCCCACGCCCGCCACACAAAAGGTGCTGGCCCAGACGGGCCTGACCATCGACCACATGGACGTGATCGAGCTGAACGAAGCCTTTGCCGCACAGGGCCTGGCCGTGCTGCGGGCACTGGGCCTGAAGGACGACGACGCCCGCGTGAACGCCTGGGGCGGCGCCATTGCCCTGGGCCACCCGCTGGGTGCCAGCGGCGCACGCCTGGTCACCACCGCCGTGAACCGCCTGCACGAGCACGCGGGCCAATACGCGCTGTGCACCATGTGCATTGGCGTGGGCCAGGGCATTGCCTTGATCATCGAGCGGGTGTGAGCGTGGCTGAGACCCGCACCGCCGTCACCGTCGTTACCGGCGCCAGCAACGGCATTGGCCGTGCGATTGCCGAAGCCGTGCTGGCCCAGGGCCGCGCCGTGGTCAACCTCGACTACGTGCTACCCACCTGGAGCCACCCACTGCTCACCTCGTACCAGGGCGACTTGACGGACGAGGCATCGACCCGCGAACGTGCGGCCGAGATTGCTGCCAAGCACAACGTGACGGCGCTGGTGAACAACGCGGGTGCCACCCGCCCCGGCACCATCGACACGGCCACCACGCAACAGCTGGATGATGTGGTGGGCTTGCACCTGCGGGCGCCCATGCTGCTGGTGCAGGCCTTTTTGCCCACGCTGCGTGCGTGCGGCCAAGGCCGCATCGTGAACATGTCTTCGCGTGCGGCACTGGGCAAGGGCGAGCGCATTGTCTATTCGGCCACCAAGGCCGGGATGATCGGCATGACGCGCACGCTGGCCATGGAACTGGGCCGTGACGGCATCACCGTCAACGCGATTGGCCCCGGCCCCATCGCCACCGAGCTGTTCCGCCAGAGCAATCCCGAGGGTGCTCCGCAGACCGAGCGCATCCTCAAGAGCATTGCCGTGGGCCGCATGGGCACACCTGAAGACGTAGCCCGTGCAGCGCTGTTTTTTCTGTCGCCCGACAACGGGTTCGTGACAGGTCAGGTCCTTTACGTTTGCGGTGGCACCACGCTGGGCGTGGCCCCCGTTTAGCGCGCAGGGGGCGTGACCCGCGCTGCGGCGCTGGGCGGAGCACGCGCCCCACATTACGGACCGGGCTTTTGCCCCTGGTGCTGCCCCTGGCCTGCCCAGGGCCCCGGTTTCGCATCCATCTTTCTCACCATCCTTGAAGGAGACAACCATGACCCGTTTCACCATCTCTCGCCGCGTCGCGCTGTCTGCGGCCGCCTGTGCCGCCGTTGCCGGCGCGGGGCTTTTGGGCAGCACTGCTGCATGGGCGCAGGCCTACCCCAGCAAGCCCATCACGATCATCGTGCCGTTTGCGGCCGGGGGCACTACCGACATCCTGGCGCGCATTCTGGGCCAGGCGCTGACCACGGAGCTGGGGCAGTCTGTCGTGGTGGACAACCGCGCTGGCGCGGGCGGGAACATCGGTGGCGCAGCCGCCGCCAAGGCTGCCCCGGACGGCTACACGCTCTTCATGGGCACTGTGGGCACGCACGCCATCAACGCCAGCCTGTACAAGAAGATGCCTTTTGATCCGGTGAAGGATTTCGCCCCGCTGAGCCGCGTGGCCACGGTGCCCAACCTGCTGGTGGCCCACCCCAGCCAGCCGTTCAAGACCGTCAAGGAAATGATCGCCTATGCCAAGGCCAACCCAGGCAAGCTGACGTTTGGCTCGCCCGGCAGTGGCGCCTCGCCCCATGTGTCGGGCGAGCTGTTTCGCAGCATGACCGGCACCGATCTGCTGCATGTGCCCTACAAGGGCAGCGCTCCGGCCATGACCGACTTGCTGGGCGGACAGATCTCGATCATGTTCGACAACATGCCCTCAGCCATCCAGCACGTGCGCTCGGGCAAGCTGCGCCCCATTGCCGTGACGACCGCCAAGCGTTCGTCTGAACTGCCCGACGTGCCCACCATCGCCGAGTCGGGCGTGCCCGGGTATGAAGCCACCTCGTGGTTTGGCATGTTTGCGCCTGCCGCTACGCCTGCGCCGGTTCTGGCGCAGCTCAACAAGGCCATCGTCAAGGTGCTGAACCAGCCCGACGTGAAAAAGAAGATCGCAGAGCAGGGCGGCGACGTGGTGGCGGAGACGCCCGAGCAGTTTGCCGCCTTCATCAAGGCCGAAAGCGCGAAGTGGAGCAAGGTCGTGAAAGAGTCGGGCGCAAGCCTCGACTGAGTTTTGCCCACAGGGCCTGGCCTCGTGGGTTTTCTTTGGTCTTTAGATCAAAAGACGTGCTGGCGCTTGATGGATAAGCGCGAGTAGCTATCAATGTGATAGCATTTTTGGATGCTTGAGAAACCCTCGGTGCCATACGGGCGCGCAGGCCATGCCTGCGTTCGTTCACGCGACAATGGCGGCTGCTGATGCCGCGAGGGTTCCTCCATGCCTAACTCCAATCCCTTGAGTGCCGAAATTGCCGCCACCACGGCCCGTATCGTTGTGGAAGAAGGGCTGGAATGGGGCCCTGCCAAGCGCCGTGCGGTGCGCGAGATGGGCTTGCCCGCCCGCACCCCGCTGCCCGACAACGACTTGGTGGAAGAGGCGGTGCGCGAATACCTGGAAATTTTTTGCGCCGACACCCAGCCGCGCGAGTTGCGCGCCTTGCGCCAGCTGGCGCTGGTGTGGATGGTGCGCATGGCTGAATTTCGCCCCCATCTGGCCGGGGCGGTGTGGCATGGCACGGCCACGCGCTTGTCAGATATCTATATCCAGCTCTTTTGCGACGACTCCAAGTCGGCCGAAATTGCGTTGATTGACCACCATGTGGACTACGAGCCGCGCACGGTCACGGGCTTTCATGGCGAGTCGGTGGAGGCGCTGAGCCTGGGCAGCAAGTGCCCTGAGCTCAATGAAATGATTGGCGTGCACCTGATGGTTTACGACCTGGACGATCTGCGTGGCGCCTTGAAGCCCGATGCCAAGGGGCGCACGCCCCGTGGCGATGTAACGGCCGTGCGCCGAATTCTGGAAGAAACAGCCCCATGAGTTTGCCTCCCGACGTTTCCGAGCCCTCCAGCGCTGCTGAAACGACTCTCCCTCCCGCGCCCGCAGCGGCAGCGCCCTCCAGCCCCGCTGGCGCGGCCCCGTACCCGGAATCGGCGGCTGGCGCGTTGAGCGCGCCTGTATCGCGCAGGCGCTGGCTCTACGGTGCCGTAGCGGGGTCTGCAGCACTGGGTGGCGCCGGCTTGGCTTGGTGGCGGTTTCAACCCCATGCCATGCAGGACGGAGCTGAAGCCGCCTTGTGGGGCATGGAGTTTGAAACCCCTGCAGGCGGTCAGCCGCTGGGCATGAAGGCCTTGCAGGGCCAGCCGGTGCTGCTGAATTTCTGGGCCACCTGGTGCCCGCCCTGCGTGGAGGAGTTGCCCATGCTGAATGCGTTTTACCGAGAAAACGCGTCCAGGGGCTGGCATGTGGTGGGTTTGGCCATCGATCAGCCGTCCTCCGTGCGCAAGTTTCTGGACCGATTGCCCCTGGACTTTCCCGTCGGGCTGGCGGGCATGGGCGGCACGGAGTTGGGACGCTCGCTGGGTAACCTCACCGGGGGGCTGCCTTTTACGGTGGTGCTCGGGCAGGGGGGCAAGGTGCTACATCGTAAAATGGGGCAGGTCACAGCCCAAGACCTTCTACAGTGGGCCCGCCTGCGCTAGGCTGCGCAGGGCATGAACAAGGGGCGGCGCCCCATTTTTTTAAGCTCCATCAGCTTCGATGTTGATGAAAATTACCTCGCAATGACTGAGGTAGCCTGAAATTAGAGTAAATTCGCGCCCTATTTAGTTTTATAGCCGTTGGAGCTTCCATGGATCTGCGAAAACTCAAAACCTTGATCGACCTCGTCTCCGAATCAAACGTTTCCGAACTCGAAATCACCGAAGCTGAAGGCAAGGTTCGTATCGTCAAGAGCGGCGGCGCCGTGGTTCAGCAATACGTGGCGGCGCCCATGCAGGCCCCTGTGGCAGCCGCCCCCGTGGCAGCACCCGTGGCTGAATTGCCCAGCCCGGCGGCCGCGGCCCCCACAGGCCATGTGGTCAAGTCGCCCATGGTGGGCACGTTCTACCGCTCGTCCAGCCCCGGCGCCAAGCCCTTCGTGGAAGTGGGCAGCCAGGTCAAGGAAGGCGAGACCATCTGCATCATCGAAGCCATGAAGATCCTCAACGAGATCGAGGCTGACAAATCGGGCACCGTGACCCGCATCCTGGGCGAGAACGGCCAAGCCGTGGAATACGGGCAACCCCTGTTCGTCATCGAATAAGACGCGCATGTTCAAGAAGATGCTTGCCGCCCATAGCGGCGGTCTTATTGCATGCAAGGCGGAGCAAATTGCGTTCGCAAGCGCCATCGTGCAGGCGATGAGCCGCGAGACAGCTTATGTTTAAAAAGATCCTTGTTGCCCATCGCGGTGGTCTTGCCAAGGCAAGGCACAGCAAAATTGCACTGGCATGCGCCAGCGTGCGGGCGATGAGTCGCGAGACAGCTTATGTTTAAAAAGATCCTTGTTGCCAATCGCGGCGAAATCGCCCTCCGCATCCAGCGCGCCTGTCGCGAACTGGGCGTGAAGGCCGTGATGGTGTATTCCGAAGCCGACCGCGACGCCAAATACGTCAAGCTGGCCGAAGAAGCCGTGTGCATTGGGCCCGCCCCATCGCCCCTGAGCTACCTCAACATGCCCGCCATCATTTCGGCGGCCGAAGTGACCGACGCCGAAGCCATCCACCCCGGTTACGGTTTCCTTTCCGAGAATGCCGACTTTGCCGAGCGCGTGGAAAAGAGCGGTTTCCAGTTCATTGGGCCGACGCCCGAGTCCATCCGCATCATGGGGGACAAGGTATCGGCCAAACAAGCCATGATTCGTGCCGGCGTGCCATGCGTGCCAGGCTCTGAAGGCGAGTTGCCCGACGACCCCGTGCAGATCCGTCGAATCGCCAAGGCGGTGGGCTACCCCGTCATCATCAAGGCGGCGGGCGGCGGCGGCGGGCGCGGCATGCGCGTGGTGCACACCGAGGCCGCCCTGGTCAACGCCGTGCAGATGACCAAGGCCGAGGCGGGCGCTGCATTTGGCAATCCGGCGGTGTACATGGAGAAGTTCCTCCAGAACCCGCGCCATATCGAGATCCAGATCCTGGCCGACAAGCACCGCAATGCGGTGTACCTGGGCGAGCGCGACTGCTCCATGCAACGCCGCCACCAGAAGGTGATCGAAGAGGCGCCGGCCCCTGGCATTCCTCGCAAGCTCATCGAGAAGATCGGCGAGCGCTGCGTCGCTGCCTGCAAGAAGATCGGCTACCGCGGTGCGGGCACGTTCGAGTTTCTGTACGAAAACGGCGAGTTCTACTTCATTGAAATGAACACCCGCGTGCAGGTGGAGCACCCCGTGACCGAGTTGATCACGGGCGTGGACATCGTGAAGACGCAGATCATGGTGGCGGCGGGCGAAAAGCTGCCGTTCACCCAGCGCCAGATCGAAATTCGCGGCCATGCCATCGAGTGCCGGGTGAATGCGGAAGATCCGTACAAATTCATCCCGTCGCCAGGGCGCATCACCACGTGGCACCCACCAGGCGGCCCTGGGGTGCGTGTGGACTCGCACGCATACACCAATTACTTCGTGCCGCCCAACTACGACTCGATGATCGGCAAGATCATCGTGCATGGCGACACGCGCGAGCAGGCCCTGGCCCGTATGCGCACGGCGCTGTCCGAGACGGTGATCGAAGGCATCAACACCAACGTGCCGCTGCACCGCGAGCTCATGGTGGATGCCAAGTTCATGGCCGGCGGCACCAATATCCACTACCTGGAAGAGTGGCTGTCGCAACACAAGCGCTGATAAAGCGCTGAGCAACCCAGCATGCTGGCACCTGGAAACGGGTGCCAGCATTTCATTTTTGCAAAGAGGCGTTTCCATGTTTGAGCTGAGCCTGATGTGCCCTGAAGACCGCATCGAAGCGGTGAGCGATGCGCTGGATGCGCTGGACGCTTTGAGTGTTTCGGTGGAAGACGCTGATGCGCAGACCGATGCCGAGCAGGCGCTGTTTGGGGAGCCGGGCATGCCCCCGCCCAAGGATGGCTGGCAGCGCAGCCGCGTGGTGGCGCTGTTCCCCTCTGCACAAGCGGCCGAGGAAGCCCAGCAACTGCTCGTGGTGCAGGATTTCTTTGAAGGCTGCCAAGTGCTGGGCATTGCCAACGTGCCTGAGCAGGACTGGGTGCGGCTGACCCAGTCACAGTTCACGCCGGTGGACATCACGCCGGATTTCTGGATCGTGCCGACCTGGCATGAACTGCCCGCTCAGGCTGTGCGCAGCATTCGCCTGGACCCCGGTCTGGCCTTCGGGACGGGGACCCACCCCACCACGCGCATGTGCCTGCGCTGGATTGCACGCAACGGCACCGTGCATACTGACGGCACCAGTTCTCTTGGCCGGGTACTGGACTATGGTTGTGGTTCCGGCATTTTGGCCATTGGAGCGGCCAAGTTCGGTGCGGTAGACATTGACGCGGTGGACATCGACCCGGCAGCCGTGGAGTCCACGCTACAAAATGCCCAGGCCAATGGCGTGCAGCTCAAAGCCGGGTTGCCCGACATGGCGCAGGGCGAGTATCAGACGGTGCTGGCCAACATTCTGGCGACTCCGCTGCGCGTGCTGGCACCCCTGCTCTGCAGCCACGTGGCTGCCGGGGGGCACTTGGTGCTCGCGGGTATTCTCGAGCGCCAGGCCGAGGAACTGCAAGAAGCCTACGCTCCCTGGCTTGCGCTGACGGTGGCCGATAAGGAAGACGGCTGGATTTTGATGACGGCCAGCCGTTGACCCGCTGCAGGCCCCACGGGCCACGGGTTGTGCCCTCTACAATCCATCGCAGATGAGCCAGATCACACGCTGCCCCGCCTGCTCCACCCAATTCAAGGTGGTCGCAGACCAGTTGCGCATATCTGAAGGATGGGTGCGCTGTGGTCATTGCGCAGAGGTATTTGATGCCTCTGAATCGCTCATGCCTGCGCCCCCGCCAGCGCTCCTGCCCGATGTGTCTCTGACCGACGTGAGGCCGCCGCCCGTGCCGGTGGCGCGTACCGATGAGTCATCGCGTGCGTGGGGCGCTCCGCGAACGCCTTCCACGCGGGCCGTTGCTGCGGTTGCGCCCGTGCCTGGCGTCGCTGCCGGTCGAGCCGGGGCTGCGGACATCGCTGGTTCTGCAAGAAGCGCTTCTTCCCCGTCGCAAACGCCTGAGGTGCTTGCGGTGCCCGACCCGGTTCCGCCGGCATTCTTGGCGGCGGAGGCGCAGTCAGGCACCGTGCCGCATGCACTGCATCTCCAGCCCATGGGTTCCTTTGACTGGAAAGGATCCGGTGCACTGGCCCCAAAGGTGCAAAGCTCGGCAGCGCCAGCGCCTGTGCCTCCTGTGCCTTTGCCTCTTCCAAGCTTCACCGAGCGGCAGGAAAGCCGGGTGTTGTCTGCCGACATGCTTGAGTTGGTGCTACAGGAGTCCGCTCGCGTGGCGCCACCACGCGCAGCCCTCGCAAGCTCCTCCGTTTCGCACACCCCGGCCGCGCCATTGCCCCAGCCCGGCGGGTACGAGTTGCCCTATGCCGAGGAATTTGAGGACACCCCGCTGCCACCGGAAGTGCCCGAGCTGGAGAGTGGGCTGGAATTGGCTGCTGTACAGACCCGTGAAGCGGCTGGCGCAGACCCAGCCGCATCATCAGAGCCGGAACCTGCAGACCTTGCGGTAGATCGTGGTGTCGAGGGCATGGCTGCTGATGGGCTGGATGTCCTCGCGTCGCTGCCGGCGATACCTCCTGATGAGGCGCCGTCGCCGCAGGCCGATGCCATGTCTGCCGCCGATACGGCCGCGGCTGCCAAGCCTTCATTACCGTCGGTGGAGTTCCCTTCGATGGATTCCGATTGGCAGGATGAAGATGCCGTAACCGAGCATCGGCAAGGCTCTGAAACGAGTGCGCCCGCAGAGACTCTTTCTGGAATGACTGCAGCCGACGACGTCAGCTTTGTCAAGGCGGCTCGCCGACGCGCCTTCTGGCGTCGGCCTTTGGTACGCGCTGCTCTGGTGCTGGGCGGGCTGGGTTTGGTCACCGCGCTGGCGGCGCAGGTCGCCGTTCATGAGCGCAACCGCTTGGCTGCCATGGAGCCCCGCCTGCGCCCCGTGCTCAGCGCACTGTGCCAGCCGCTGGGGTGCGAGCTGGCGCCGCAGAGGCAAATTTCCGACGTGGTGATTGACAGCTCCTCCTTCAACAAGGCGCGGGGCGACAGCTACGTGCTGGCCGTCACCATGAAGAGCCGCGCCACCATTCCGCTGGAAATGCCGGCGGTGGAGTTGACACTCACCGACGCCCAGGACCAGCCGGTGCTGCGGCGCGTACTGCTGCCAGCCGAGATGTCTGCCCCCCATGAATTGCCCGCCGGCGGTGAATGGAGTGCGTCGGTCTCTGTGCTGGTCACCACTGGTGGTTCAAGGGTGGCCGGCTACCGCCTGCTTGCTTTTTACCCCTGATTTTTCCTTCTCATTTTTACTTTTATGGCCGCTCTCATCTGTGGTTCCCTGGCGTTCGACACCATCATGACCTTTGAGGGGCGCTTTGCGGAGCAGATCCTTCCGGATCAGCTGCACATCTTGAACGTGTCGTTCTTGGTGCCGTCTCTGCGCCGTGATTTCGGGGGCTGTGCCGGCAATATTGCCTACAGTCTCAAGCTCCTCGGCGGTGAAGCGTTGCCCATGGCCACACTGGGAACGGACGGTGGTGAATACCTGCAGCGCCTTGCCTCGTTGGGTATCAGTGCCCAGTACGTTAAGCAGGTGGAGGGTGCCTACACTGCGCAGGCCATGATCATGACGGACCGTGATAACAACCAGATCACAGCTTTCCATCCGGGCGCGATGATGCAGGCGCACACGACCCGCATTGAACCCAACCCCCAGATCACGCTGGGCATCATCTCGCCCGATGGACGTGATGCCATGCTTGAGCATGCAGCCCAGTTCGTGGCTGCAGGCATTCCTTTTGTGTTCGATCCTGGTCAAGGCTTGCCCATGTTCAACGGAGCAGAGTTGGCCCAGTTCATTGAGCAGGCTACGTGGGTGACGGCGAACGACTACGAGGGCAAGATGCTGTGTGATCGCACCGGCTTGAGCCTTGCGGACATCTCTCGCAAAGTGCAAGGCTTGGTGGTGACTCTCGGCGGTGAGGGCTGCGATGTGTGGGTGCAAGGCGAGAGTCAGCGCGTAGCGGCGGTGCGGCCAGAGGCGGTGGTCGACCCCACCGGATGCGGGGATGCATGGCGCGGGGCGTTGCTGTTCGGCCTGGAGCAGGGTTGGCCTTTGGTGCGCTGCGCTGAACTGGGCAACCGGGTGGGTGCGCTCAAAATAGCTCAGCGTGGTCCGCAGAACTATGCATTGGATTTCGCTCCCGTGTGATGTGCATGCGCGCGGCTTCCAGCTCCATAAAAGATCTCGCCGTCTGGCGGTAATGAGCAGGGTCGCAGGCAGCGCTTGCTACTGCGTCATGGCTGCACAGCCATAAAAAAACCCGGTGCGGGGCACCGGGTTGGCTTTGAGAAGCGTGGCTTCTTCAGGGCTTGGCGCCCGTGGGAAACGGCCATGCAGCCTGGGGGTTCAGCGTAGTCTGGGCAGCAGGTGCTGCAGCCACTACGGGAGCTTTCACCACTTTCTTGGCGGAAGCAGTCTTCTTTTCGGCAGCAGCCTTCTTCGCTGG
>DFQQ01000015.1:24044-91663 GCA_002377855.1 Acidovorax delafieldii
GCAGCAGCCTTCTTCGCTGGAGCAGCAGCCTTCTTCGCTGCGGCTACGGGTTTAGCGGGAGTCGCCTTTTTTGCTGGGGCGGCTTTCTTTGCGGCCGGTTTTTTCGCAGTTGCCATCATGTTCTCCTTGGGTCAATTAGCAAAGAGCACTCCCTGTCTGCAGTGGACAAGAAGCGATCCATGGTGATGGACGCTGCTTGAGCTCCATCACCATGAATACGGGGACACCGCCGTCCATTCCCGGGCTTTGCCGAGATCGGTGTGCGGGGTGTGGTGTTAGCGTCCATGGCCAGAAAGCGCTCGATGAGGGATCAGTCCCAAGAGAGGGCGCCGCCCGACTGGTACTCGATAACGCGGGTTTCGAAGAAGTTACGTTCCTTCTTCAAATCGATCATTTCACTCATCCAGGGGAAGGGGTTCTCTTCATTCGGGAAGAGCGTCTCCAGGCCGATCTGTGTGGCGCGCCGGTTGGCGATGTAGCGCAGGTAACCCTTGAACATCGAGGCATTCATCCCCAGCACTCCGCGGGGCATGGTGTCCTCGGCGTAGCGATATTCAAGTTCTACGGCCTTCATGAACAGCGCCTTGATCTCTTCCTTGAACTCCGCAGTCCACAGATGCGGATTCTCGAGCTTGAGCTGGTTGATGAGGTCGATGCCAAAGTTGCAGTGCATCGACTCATCACGCAGGATGTACTGGTACTGCTCGGCAGCGCCCGTCATTTTGTTCTGACGACCCAGCGCCAGAATTTGCGTAAAGCCGACGTAGAAGAACAATCCTTCCATCAGGCAAGCGAACACGATCAATGACTTCAGCAGGGTCTGGTCTGCTTCAAGCGTTCCCGTGTGGAAGTTCGGGTCCATGATCGCTTCGATGAAGGGGATCAGGAACTCGTCCTTGTCGCGGATGGATTGGACTTCGTTGTATGCGTTGAAGATTTCGCTCTCATCCAGCCCCAGCGACTCCACGATGTACTGGTAAGCGTGCGTGTGGATCGCTTCTTCAAACGCTTGGCGCAGCAAGAACTGGCGGCATTCAGGTGCGGTGATGTGGCGGTACGTGCCCAGCACGATGTTGTTCGCTGCCAGCGAGTCCGCGGTCACGAAGAAACCGAGGTTGCGCTTGACGATGCGCCGTTCATCTTCAGTCAAGCCATTGGGGTCCTTCCACAACGCGATGTCACGCGTCATGTTCACCTCTTGTGGCATCCAGTGGTTGGCACAGGTGGCGAGGTATTTTTCCCATGCCCATTTGTACTTGAACGGGACAAGTTGATTGACGTCTGTCTGGCCGTTGATGATGCGCTTGTCAGCGGCGTTGACTCGGCGATGCGTAGCGGCGGGCGCGACCGAGGTGGTGGCTTGCGGTGCGCTGGCAGCAGGATGCGCTGCGGGCGTTTGCACTGACAGCGGAGACTGCGCTGCCTGGTGGCCGTTTTGCAGGCCACCGTCCATTTGGTTTTGCGATGAGGGCTTGACTTCTTCGTCCCAGGTCAGCATAGGTTTTCCAATGATCGGATTATGAAAGGAGTGCTGCAAAAAGAAAAGCACTGAAGCGTTATGCAGCAACGTTTTGTTGCTTCACAGCACATGCGCGGCGCATCCTTTTGAGCAGATGCGCCGCATGAATTAAGTTACTGACACGCTTCGCAAGCCACGTCGTCAATGGCCGTGAACTGCACATCGGTCGCGGGCACCGCGTTGCCCAGTGCGGAGCCAGCCTGCATTGGCACTGGCGCACTTTCTGCAGCGTGGGCAGAGACGCCCTCAGGGCCCGACGAAACGGCATTGAGCTGGCGTGTGTTCACGGTGCTCATCTCCACGTGTGTGGCGCTTTGTGTGCGCAGGTAGTACGTGGTCTTGAGGCCACGCACCCAAGCCAGTTTGTACGTGTCGTCAAGCTTCTTGCCGGAAGCGCCGGCCATGTAGATGTTCAGGCTCTGCGCCTGGTCGATCCATTTTTGGCGACGCGAAGCAGCCTCTACCAACCATTGGGGCTCGACCTCAAACGCGGTGGAGTACAGGGCCTTGATGTCTGCGGGCACGCGGTCGATCGGGTGCAGCGAGCCCTTGAAGTGCTTGAGGTCCATGATCATCACGTCGTCCCACAGACCCAGGCGCTTGAGGTCGCGCACCAAGCCACCGTTGATGACGGTGAACTCGCCGGACAGGTTCGACTTGACCGACAGGTTGCCGAAGGATGGCTCGATCGAAGCGTCCACGCCGATGATGTTGGATATGGTGGCGGTGGGGGCAATGGCTACGCAGTTGGAGTTGCGCATGCCATCCTGCGCGATTTTTTTGCGCAGGGCGTCCCAGTCGAGGGTGGATGAGCGGTCCACTTCCACGTAGCCGCCACGGGCTTGCGCCAGCATGTCCAATGTGTCAAACGGCAGGACGCCGCGGTCCCACAGCGAGCCCTTGTAGCTCGAGTATTGGCCACGTTCCTTGGCCAGCTCGGTCGATGCCCAGTAGGCGTAGTAGCAAATCGCTTCCATGGAGCGGTCGGCAAATTCGACAGCTTCTTGGGACGCGTAGGGGATGCGCAGTTCGTAGAGGCTGTCTTGGAACGCCATCAGCCCCAGCCCCACAGGGCGGTGGCGCAGGTTGGAATCGCGCGCTTTCTTGACAGCGTAGTAGTTGATGTCGATGACGTTGTCCAGCATGCGCATGGCAACTGTGATTGTCTTCTTCAGCTTGTCATGGTCAATCTGGCCATTCTTCAGGTGCTGGCGCAGGTTCACGGAACCCAGATTGCACACTGCCGTTTCGGTGTCACTGGTGTTGAGTGTGATTTCCGTGCAAAGGTTGGAAGAGTGCACCACGCCGGCATGCTGCTGGGGCGAGCGCACATTGCACGCGTCCTTGAACGTGATCCAAGGGTGGCCTGTTTCGAACAGCATGGTGAGAATCTTGCGCCACAGGTCGGTGGCCTGCACCGTCTTGCTGGGCTTGAGCTCGCCGGCGGCGGCTTTGGCTTCGTAAGCGACATACGCTTTTTCAAAATCGGCGCCAAACAGATCATGCAGATCCGGCACGTTGGAAGGGGAGAACAAGGTCCACGTACCCTTTTCCATCACGCGGCGCATGAACAGGTCTGGAATCCAGTTGGCCGTGTTCATGTCGTGCGTGCGGCGGCGGTCATCGCCAGTGTTCTTGCGCAACTCCAGGAATTCTTCGATGTCGAGGTGCCAGGTTTCGAGGTAGGTGCAAACGGCACCCTTGCGCTTGCCGCCCTGGTTGACCGCCACGGCCGTGTCATTCACCACCTTGAGGAACGGGACCACACCTTGAGACTCGCCATTGGTGCCCTTGATGTGCGAACCCAGGGCACGCACGCGCGTCCAGTCGTTACCCAGCCCGCCCGCAAACTTCGACAGCAGCGCGTTTTCCTTGATGGACTCGTAGATCCCGTCCAGGTCATCGGGCACGGTGGTCAGATAGCAGCTGGACAGCTGCGAGCGCAGCGTGCCACTGTTGAACAGCGTTGGCGTGCTCGACATGAAGTCGAAACTGGAGAGCACCTCATAGAACTCGATGGCGCGGGCTTCCGGGTCCGCTTCGTTGAGCGACAAGCCCATGGCAACGCGCATGAAGAAAGCCTGGGGCAGTTCAATACGGCTTTTGCGAACGTGCAGAAAATAGCGGTCGTACAGCGTTTGCAAACCAAGGTAGTCAAATTGCAGGTCGCGTTGGGGCTTGAGCGCTGCGGCCAAGCGGGGCAGGTTGAACTTCAGCAGGCGCTCGTCCAGCAGGTCGTTGTCCACGCCCTTTTGGATGAATTGAGGGAAATACTCGATATAGGCCTGTCCCATCAGGTCCTGCGTCACGTCGCGCCCCAGCACTTCGCGAACGATGGTGTGCAACAGCAGGCGTGCGGTTGCGTAGGTGTAGTCAGGATCCTTCTCAATCAGAGTGCGGGCAGCCAGGATGGATGCCTTGTACACCTCGTCCATGGGTACGCCGTCGTACAGGTTGCGCATGGTTTCGGCCACGATGGGGTCGGCCTTCACGTCTTGGCCCAAACCAACGCAAGCTGACTCGATGAGCGACTGCAGGCGGCGTGGGTCCAGAGCCATGCGCTGGCCATTTTCCAGAACATGCAGTGCCGGCACTGCGGGTGCGTGCTGCTGCACCTGGGTAGCGCGCTCCTGGGCGCGACGTTCACGGTACAGAACGTATGCACGTGCGACTTCGTGGTGGCCGCCGCGCATCAGGCCCAGTTCGACCTGGTCTTGCACGTCTTCAATGTGAAAAGTGCCGCCGCCAGGGCGCGATCGCATCAGCGCACGGGTGACCCCTTGGGTCAATGCGTCCACCACTTCGCGCACGCTGGCCGAGGCCGCGCCCTGGGTGCCATGGACCGCCAAAAATGCCTTCATCAGTGCAATGGCGATCTTGGGTGCTTCGAACGGAACGACCGCGCCATTGCGCCGAATGATCTGATAGTGGCCCTGGGCATTGGCCGCCGAGTTGGCGGCGTCGCCTGCGACCTCTTCAGGGGTGGAACGCGCGGCGGTGGGTGTGTTCAAAGCAGCTTGCATGGGTGTCCTCTCTGTGGGCTGAGTGGGGGATGAAATTGCAGAAGCCGGAGCTGCTGCCAAAGCGGAGCGCGTACGACAGCTTTTTGACTGCCGCACACTATATATGGGGTGTGGATTGGGTTCAAGACACTACCGGTAGTGTACCGTCTGGTGTGCAAGAGTGCTCGAAACTACCTGTATCAGGCTTGCGCTCGCATCGGTGGGAGGCGAGCAAACCCGCGTTACCGCGGGGTTTGGAATGTCAGATGTCGTGGCTGTGCGGGCTGTCGCGGCGTTTGCCCTGCGGGGGCGCTTGCAGCCTGATTCGTTGCTTTTGAAGGGGCGCGATCCTACCCTGAATCCGCCGCCAGTTTTTAACCTGAACCTGGGTCGGGTTTACGTGGGGGTCGCTTGACGTGGCAGCTCGAGGATGCTTGGGCCCAGGGCACGGGCCAGTTTCTGCCAATCAAACCCAGGCCCTGGGTCCTGCTTGCGGCCGGGGGCCACGTGTTCGTGCCCCGCCACGTAGCGCAAGGGATAGCGCTGGGCGAGGTCGCGGCACAGCGCCGCAAGGGCGGTGTACTGGGCCGGTTCAAAAAGCTCTCCCTCCAGGCCCTCCAGCTCTATACCAATGGAGTCATCGTTGCAGTTGGCTTTGCCGCGGTATGAAGACTGTCCTGCGTGCCACGCGCGCTGATCGCAATCGACAAATTGCCATAACTGACCGCTGCGCTCAATAAAGAAGTGAGAAGAGACCTGCAGTCCGCGGATCTGCTGGTAGTAGGGGTGGGCGTCCCAGTCGAGGCAATTGGTAAACAATTGCTGGACAGCACCGGTGCCATATTGACCGGGGGGCAGGCTGATGGAATGCACGACCACCAGGTCGACGGCGCCGGATGCGCTTTGCGGCCGCTGGCCGAAATTGGGGGAAGGCAGATGCACTGCGCCGCGATGCCAGCCATCGGCCCACATGGTTTGCAGCGCTGCCATATCAGCCAATCTCGTCTTGGAAGTCCTGATCGTTGGGCACGCTGATGTTCAGGCGTGCAATCCGGTAGCGAATCTGACGCAGGCTGATGCCCAAGCGTGCCGCGGTGGCCGTGCGATTAAAGCCCGTTTCCTTGAGGGCACGAACCAGTATGTCGCGCTCCTGCTGGTCGAGCCACGCCTGCAAATCGTTGGGCAAGGGAGCGGATCCGGCTGCGCTGGTCTCTGCGCTGGCGCGGTCCTGATCGTTGCCTACCTGTGGCTCGGCGGCGTATCTGTCTTGTCCCCGCTGGACAGGGGGCGTCGTGTGGTGTGCGGTGCTTGTGGATGCGAAAGCCTCGACCTGCAACTCATCGCCGTCGCTCAGCGCTACCGCTCGGTGCAACACGTTTTCCAGTTCACGCACATTGCCGGTGAGTGGGTGCGCGGCAATTGCCTGGAGTGCTTGTTCCGTGAGTCGAGGCACGGGCATGCCCGATTCCTGGCCAATTCGTTTCAGCAGCGTCGCGCACAGGGCCGGAAGGTCTTCCCGGCGCTCGCGCAGCGGGGGAATGACAATCTCGATCACGTTGAGACGGTAGTACAGATCCTGGCGGAAACGCCCCGCCTGTACGTCTGCGGCGAGATCGCGGTGCGTGGCGCTCACGATCCGCACATCCACCGTCTCCTCCTGCGTGGAGCCCAGAGGGCGCACGCTGCGTTCCTGGATAGCGCGCAGCAACTTGGATTGCATGGCCAGGGGCAAGTCACCAATTTCATCGAGGAACAGGGTGCCGCCGCGTGCGGCCTGAAAGTACCCGTCCCTGTCCTGGGCGGCGCCGGTGTATGAGCCCTTGCGGGCTCCGAAGAATTCGGCTTCCAGCAGGTTCTCCGGGATCGCGCCACAGTTCACGGCGATGCAGGGGCCTTCCGCGCGCTGGCTGCAGGCGTGCAGCGCCTGTGCGACGAGTTCCTTGCCGGTCCCGGATTCGCCGTGGACCAGCACCGGGGCCATGCCCCTGGCCACCTTGGCGATGCGCTGCTTGACGTTGCGCATCGCTTCCGACTCGCCCACCAGCCGGTCCAGCGATGAGTGGATGGAGGCGGCCGTGCCTGTGTCAGAGCCGCTGTGGCGCTGGGCTGTGCCACCTCGCGGCGCGCGCGGCGCGGGTGTCGCGCCGGTGCCCTGGACTGCAGAAGCCACCACCGATCGAAACTGCTTGAGGTCCACCGGTTTGGTAAGGTAGTCGAAAGCGCCGGCCCGCAGAGCTTCCACGGCATTCTCTGCGGACCCATAAGCGGTCATGACCACACAGCGCTCGCGGCGTTGCTGATCGCGCAGGTCTTGCAAAATTTCCATGCCAAAGCCGTCGGGCAATCGCATGTCGGTGATCACGACGTCAAAAGGCCGGCCCTTGAGTTGATCGCGTGCCTCCTGTACGGTGGATGCTGTCTCCACCCGGTAGCCTTCGCGCAGCAGGGTCAACTCATACAGGGTGCGCAGGTCGGGTTCGTCATCAATGACCAGTATGGAGGCGGCAGGGGCGTTCATGGTTCTCAGATAACGATCGAATCGAAAAGCGTTGCGGGCTCTATGGCCCGGGTGGTTCGGCGAAAAGCCACCGTAAAGGCGTTGCCCCCGATGACTCCGCGTGCGGTGGCCCGGGTGGTGCGCTGGTAGCTGATGGACGCGCCGTGCCTTTGGCACAGCTCGCGACAAATATAGAGGCCCAGGCCACTGGAGCGGCTTTCGGAGGAGAAGAACGGCTCAAACAAGTGGCGTTCCACCGACTTGTCCATGGGTGCACCATCGCTCCACACTTGCAGCGTGATCTGTCCGGTGGCGCTGGTGCGTGTCTGCACGGTGAGTGAATCTTCCTCGTGCCCCATGTAGCGCAGGGCGTTGTCCAGCAGGTTCACCAGCACGCGGCGCAAATGCTCGGGGTCAAACTCCACATGCACGATGGAGGCCTCCAGCAGAAGCTGCGCCCGTCGCCGCACCGGGTCTTGGCTGCTCCAGTCACTCCATACTTGCGCCACGGTAGCGTCCAGCGCCAGCGTCACCCCTGGCGCCTGGCTGATCTGGTGCTGTACGCGGGCAATGTCCAGCACTTCCTCCGCAATCCGCGCCAGGCGGTCTGCATTTTGCTGCACCATTTGCGCCAGCCGTTTCTGGCCGGGATCCTGCAGGTCTTCTTCCAGCAGCGCGTTGGCCTGCACGATGGCCGCCAGGGGGTTGCGGATCTCATGCGCCACCGCGGCAGACATGCGGCCCATGGCGGCGAGTTTCTCGGTGCGCAGCCGCGCTTCCATCTCCCGCAGATCGTGCAGGAACATGACGCAAAGCCGCTCGGCACGGCTGTCTTGGTCGCTCGGCGTGGATGTGAGCCACGTGCGCACATGCAGGCCCATGGGGCTCTCACCGGGATGAAGCAGCGCGACGTCAGCGGTTTGCGGCTGCTCTTGGTCAAAGGTGCGGTGTGCCAGCGTCACCAGCGGCTGCCAGCCTTCGCAGCGCCCCAGCGAAAACGGCAGCTCTGCGCGCTGGCTGTCTCCGAGCAAGCCTTGCGCGGCAGGGTTGGCCATGCGCACGGTGTCGTTCTCGTCCACCACCAGCACGCCGTCACTCAGGTGTTCTATCACCAGCGAACTGACCTGGGTTTGCACCTGCGCAGCCATGCGGCTGCGCTCGGCAACTTCCTGTTCACCCACCAGCCGCGCCGACAGCTGGTGTACCAGGTACGTCACTACAAAGTAGCCCGTGCCGGTGAGCGCACTTTGCAGATAGCGCTGCGTATCCTCGCCTTGCGACTGGACACCGCTCCACCAGGCCCACACAAGCAGCAAGAGCGTCACTGCAGCGGTAGTGCCCAGGGCAAGCGTCAAGGTGCCCAGCACCGCGGCCATCAGGATGGGGAGCCCGAACAGAGGCGTGTAGTTCATTGCCCCGGACTGCAGCAATTGAAGGGCGCACACCACCACGATGTCCACGCCGATCGAGGGGAGCCATTGTGGGCCGGTTCCCGGCGAAGGGGGCGCGTGGCGTCCCAGAATCCGCAGCAACACCGCGGCAAACAGGTAGGCGGCGCAAACGGCCATCACGGCGGGCGTGGAGGCTTGCGCCTGGTTGAACGCCAGCCCCAGCAACTGCAGCACCAGCAGGGCCACGGCGATCATCACCCGGCCGGTGAGAAAGCCGCGCCACAGCCGCACAAAGGGTGCGTCGGTGGTGTGTAGCCGGCCATCGCTCAAGGGGGCATCCTTCACGGGGCCGACGGACCCGCGCGCAAGTGGTCTGCGCAGCAGTAGTGCGCGCCGTACTGGACGATGGCATCACTGCGGGGCAGGTGCAGGCCGCAGTGGGCGCACGCCACCATGTCCTGCGGCGCGGGTGGCTGTGGTGCCTTGGTGCGTTCCGGTGCTGCAGGCTCACGCCGGCTTTTCCAGAGGCTGAAAGCAATCACCAGCACCACCAGCAAGACGAGGTATTTCATGCGGTGCGGCCCAGGACGACTTCCAGCACGAAGCGCGAGCCGACATAGGCCAGCATCAGCAGCGCAGAGCCCGCGTACAGCAGGCGCACGGCGTTGCGTCCGCGCCAGCCAAAGCGTGCGCGTCCCAGCAGCAGCGCGGCAAACATGAGCCACGACAGCAGAGAAAAAATGGCCTTGTGGTCCCAGCGCCAGGCGCGGCCATACAGCATTTCACTGAAAAGCCAGCCGGCCAGCAGCGTGGCGCTGAGCAAGACAAATCCTGCGGTCACAAAGCGAAAGGTCAAGCGCTCCAGCGTCAGCAGCGGAATGCCGCTGTGGGGGTCTTCGGCCAGCCGGATGTGGCGCTCGGCCCGGGTCATCAGCCAGGCGTGCACCACGGCCGCAGCAAACAAGCCGTAGCAAGCGATGCCCAGTGCCAGGTGCAGCGGCAGCCAGGCCGAAGCAGTCACGTGCAGTGGCTGCCCCGGAAACAGGAGCGCCAGCACGATGGTGGCGGCCCCCAGCGCGGCAAGCACCCACCGCGCCTGCATCTGCGGAAAAAGCTGGCGCTCTACCGCGTACACGGTGAGCACCAGCCACGCAGTCATCGACAACGCAGGTGCAAACCCGAAGCGTGGCGCCTCGCCCCACAGGCCCCACACCAGCAAAGCGCCGTGCAGCACCCAGGCCAGCAGCAGGGCATTGCGCGAGGCGGCTGCACCCATGCGGGAGGCCGCTGCGGCGGGTGCGGCGTATGCCAAGGCTGCGGCAAGGGCCAGCAGCCAGCTGACGGGGGAAGCACTGGGTAAAATCATGGGTCACAGTTTAGCCTTTCGCCCACTGCCAGCGCTCTGGCAAACCTGCCTGCATTTGACTTGTGTGCAGGTTGCGGCTTACCCCGGAACCTTTCCAGAACTCCCTATGGCCTCCGCACTCACCGACAAACTCACGCGACTCGTCAAGGAGATGCGCGGCCAGGCCCGCATCACCGAATCCAACGTCACCGACATGCTGCGCGAGGTGCGCATGGCGCTGCTGGAGGCCGATGTCGCCCTGCCCGTGGTGCGTGACTTCATCGCCCGCGTCAAGGAAAAGGCGCTGGGACAGGAGGTGCTGGGGTCCCTCAAGCCGGGGCAGACGCTGGTCAGCATCGTCAACCGCGAACTGGCTGCCACCATGGGCGAAGGCGTGGCCGACATCAACTTGGCTGCCCAGCCACCGGCCGTGATCCTGATGGCGGGCTTGCAGGGGGCCGGTAAAACCACCACCACCGCCAAGCTGGCCAAGCACCTGATTGAAAAGCGCAAGAAGAAGGTGCTGACGGTATCGGGCGACGTGTACCGCCCCGCGGCCATCGAACAGCTCAAGACCGTGACCGCCCAGGCCGGTGCCGAGTGGTTCCCCAGCACCCCTGACCAAAAGCCGCTGGACATTGCCAACGCGGCGCTGGACTACGCCAAGAAGCACTACTTTGATGTGCTGCTGGTGGACACGGCGGGCCGCCTGGCGATTGACGAAGCCTTGATGAAGGAAATCAAGGACTTGCATGCCGCCATCAACCCCGTCGAAACCCTGTTCGTGGTAGACGCCATGCAGGGGCAGGACGCGATCAATACCGCCAAGGCCTTCAAAGAGGCGCTGCCGCTCACCGGCATCGTGCTGACCAAGCTCGATGGCGACTCGCGCGGCGGTGCGGCGCTGTCGGTGCGCCAGATCACCGGCGCGCCCATCAAGTTTGCGGGTGTGTCTGAAAAGATTGACGGGCTGGAGGTGTTCGACGCCGAACGCCACGCAGGCCGCATCCTGGGCATGGGTGACATCGTGGCGCTGGTGGAGCAGGTCACGGCAGGCGTGGACATGGAGGCCGCCCAAAAGCTGGCCGCCAAGGTCAAGAGCGGTGACGGCTTTGACCTGAACGACTTCCTCTCGCAGATTCAGCAGATGAAGCAGATGGGTGGCCTGTCCAGCCTGATGGACAAGTTGCCGTCTCAACTCACCGCCAAGGCGGGCTCCATCGACATGGACAAGGCCGAAAAAGACATCAAGCGCAAGGAGGGCATCATCCAGAGCATGACGCCGCTGGAGCGCCGCAAGCCCGACCTCATCAAGGCCACCCGCAAAAAGCGCATTGCTGCGGGTGCTGGCGTGCATGTGCAAGAGGTGAACCGCCTGCTCAAGGAGTTTGAGCAGATGCAGGACATGATGAAGAAGATGAAGGGCGGCGGCCTGATGAAGATGATGAAACGCATGGGCGGCATGAAGGGCCTGGGCGGCATGCCCAAGATGCCGTTTGGCGGGTCTTGAAATTTGCTATTGAATCAATAGCTGCTGGCGCTTGATGGATAAGCGCTAGGAGCCAAAAAGGCGCAAAACCTTTGCAGGGTTTGCGCCTTTTTTCATGGCTGCTGTGGTGGGCTGGCCGGGCCTTCACCTTCGGCCCCATCCTCGGCGGTGGGCGGGGTGAGCACGGGGCATGGCCAGTTCAGCAGCTCTGCCAGCCGGGTGGTGATCCAGGTTGCTTCTTCGACCGAAACACCAGACTCCGCCGTGCACAGCCCGGCGTGGATGCGCCGCAAGATCTCTGTTTCTGACGGGGCCTGCACGTGGTACAGCGTTTGCGCGTGTTCCACCAGGTGCCCGGCCAGGTCTTCGCACAGCTCGTAGCGGCCGCGCACGACGGAGGCCGGCTCGCGCAGGCGCTGGCGGCTGTCGGCATACACCGCCAGGAACGAGGGTGGGACGTGGATCTGGTTGTCTTCTTCGTGCATGGGCGGATGGAGTGACTCAATCGGGGGTGAACAGGCGCTCGAACTTGGCTTTGTCTGCAGCCAGCTCAAAGGTCACCACCTGGCCCATCTTCATGTCCGATAGGCGGCAAGCGGCGTACAGGGTGCTCTTGCCCGCCAGTTCCATGGCGTCCAGGTCGACGATGGCGTAGGGGTGAGGCACGAAGACCTGGTGCTCGAAAATCTCGCGGTGCTGGTTGCGGGGCGAGGGGTAGAGCTTGTACCGGTCGGTGGTGATGGTTTGTGTGGCCATGGCGAAATGAGGGGCGGCGCTGGCGCCCAGGGGCTGCGGTGGGGGTAAAGTGCGGGCGAATGCTACAGACAATCCTGCCCAACTACCAACAACATCTCCATGGCACGACCTAAAAGTGAATGGCCGAGCAAGGTGCTGGCCTTGATCCAGTCCGGCAACCATGCCGCTGCGGTGGCGCAGATCAAGGTGGCGCCCACCGTGGGCGACATCACGCGGCTACAGACCCAGCTGGCCAAGCTGCCGCCATCGCCCGCACTGCAGCAATTGCAGAATTTTGTTGAAGAGGAGCGCGCCCTGCTGGCCGCGCCCCGCCTGCACCGCGCACCATGACCTACGCACGCGTATCCATCCAGACCGATGACTTTGACCTCTCCCGCGAAATCGCCGAGCTGCGCCGCGAAGACAAGGGCGTGGGCGCAGTATGCAGCTTTGTGGGCACCGTGCGCGACCGCAACGAGGGCGACGCCGTGGCATCGATGGAGCTGGAGCATTACCCCGGGATGACGGAGAAATCCATCGAAGCCATGGTGGAAGAGGCGTTTCGGCGCTTCGACATCTTTGGCGCCCGCGTTATTCACCGGGTGGGCCTGCTGCAGCCGCTTGACCAGATCGTGCTGGTGGCCGTGACCAGCGCCCACCGGGGCCAGAGCTTTCAGGCCTGCGAGTTTTTGATGGACTATCTCAAGACCCAAGCCCCCTTCTGGAAGAAGGAGCAAACGGCCCAAGGTGCCCGCTGGGTAGACGCGCGGGTGAGCGACGATGCAGCCCTTGCACGCTGGGGCATCACGGCGCGCAATGCGTGAGGCCACCGCCAGCGTGCTCCAGAAATTTCAGTAAAAACAGCAATGGCGCCCATGCGGCAAGCGCCGGCAGCTATTAAAAATATAGCGAAACGCGGTACCGGCGCCGTTCTGATTTGCTGACGCATGTCAATCCCTTCCTTCGAGAGCTGCCTTGAAATGAGGCAGTACATGCCCCAGATGCTTTGCAATTCGGAGGATATTGACCATGCGTCTCGACAAATTCACCACCAAGTTCCAAGAAGCCCTGGGCGATGCACAGAGCATTGCGCTGGGCCATGACCACGCCTACATCGAACCCGTGCACGTGCTGCTGGCCATGCTCCAGCAGGACGACGGCCCCAAGGCGCTGCTGCAGCGCGCTGGCGCCAATGTGCCCGGCCTGACAGCCGCGGCCGAAGCGGCCGTGAAGCGCCTGCCCCAGGTGCAGGGCCACGACCAGGTGCAGGGCGGGCCCGAGCTGGGCCGCGTGCTGCAGGCCACCGAGAAAGAGGGCATCAAGCGCGGCGACCAGTTCATTGCCAGCGAGCTCTTCTTGCTGGCGCTGATCGACAGCAAGGGCGAGGCCGCCCAGATTGCCAAGGACAACGGCCTCACCCGCAAGAGCCTGGAGGCCGCCATCACCGCCGTGCGCGGTGGCCAGAAGATGGACAGCGCAGAGGCCGAGGGCCAACGCGGCGCCTTGCAAAAATATTGCCTGGACCTGACCGACCGCGCCCGCGCCGGCAAGCTCGATCCCGTGATTGGCCGCGATGACGAGATCCGCCGCGCCATCCAGGTGCTGCAGCGGCGCAGCAAGAACAACCCCGTGCTCATCGGCGAGCCTGGCGTGGGCAAGACGGCGATTGTGGAAGGCCTGGCCCAGCGCATCGTGGCCGGTGAAGTGCCTGAATCGCTCAAGGGCAAGCGAGTCCTCTCGCTGGACATGGCCGCGCTGCTGGCCGGCGCCAAGTACCGGGGCGAGTTTGAAGAGCGGCTGAAAACCGTGCTGAGCGAGCTGGCCAAGGACGAGGGCCAGACCATCGTCTTCATTGACGAGCTGCACACCATGGTGGGCGCTGGCAAGGGCGAAGGCGCGATGGATGCGGGCAACATGCTCAAGCCGGCCCTGGCGCGCGGCGAGCTGCACTGCGTGGGCGCGACCACGCTCGACGAATACCGCAAGTACATCGAGAAAGACGCTGCGCTGGAGCGCCGCTTCCAGAAGATTTTGGTGGGCGAGCCCAGTGTGGAGGCCACCATCGCCATCCTGCGCGGCCTGCAGGAGAAGTACGAGGCGCACCACGGCGTGGAGATCACCGACCCGGCCATCGTGGCTGCGGCCGAGCTCTCCAACCGCTACATCACCGACCGATTCCTGCCCGACAAGGCGATTGACCTGATTGACGAGGCCGCAGCCAAGATCAAGATCGAGATCGACTCCAAGCCTGAAGCCATCGACAAGCTCGACCGCCGCCTGATCCAGCTGCAGATCGAGCGCGAGGCCGTGCGCCGCGAAAAGGACGAGGCCTCGCAAAAACGCTTCGGCCTGATCGAGGAAGAGATCGAGCGCCTGCAAAAGGAAATTGCCGACCTCGAAGAAATCTGGACCAGCGAAAAAGCCCAGGCCCAGGGCTCGGCCCAGGTGCGCGAGGAGATCGAGCGCATCAAGCTGCAGATTGTCGAGTTCACCCGCAAGGGCGATCTGACCAAGGTGTCGGAACTGCAATACGGCCGCCTGCCTGACCTGGAGCGCAAGCTCAAGGAAGCCCAGGCCAAGGAAGAGGGCAAGGACGGCCTATCGACCCCCAACCGCCTGCTGCGCACCCAGGTGGGCGCCGAAGAAATTGCGGAGGTGGTGAGCCGCGCCACGGGCATTCCGGTGTCCAAGATGATGCAGGGCGAAAAGGACAAGCTGCTGCAGATGGAGACCAAGCTGCACGAGCGCGTGGTGGGGCAAGAGGAGGCGATTGCGGCCGTGGCCAACGCCATCCGCCGGTCACGCTCGGGCCTGTCCGACCCCAACCGGCCCACGGGCTCGTTCCTGTTCCTGGGCCCCACGGGCGTGGGCAAGACCGAGCTGTGCAAGGCGCTGGCGGGCTTCCTGTTTGACAGCGAAGACCACCTGGTGCGCATCGACATGAGCGAATTCATGGAAAAGCACTCGGTGGCCCGCCTGATCGGGGCGCCGCCTGGCTATGTGGGCTACGAAGAAGGGGGCTACCTGACCGAAGCCGTGCGCCGCAAGCCCTACAGCGTGCTGCTGCTCGACGAGGTGGAAAAGGCCCACCCCGACGTGTTCAACGTGCTGCTGCAGGTGCTGGACGATGGCCGCCTGACCGACGGCCAAGGCCGCACCGTGGACTTCAAGAACACCGTGATCGTGATGACGAGCAACATCGGCTCGCACCTCATCCAGGCCATGGTGGGGCAGGACTCGCAGGACATCAAGGAAGCGGTGTGGGGCGAGCTCAAGAACCACTTCCGGCCAGAGTTCCTGAACCGCATTGACGAGACCGTGGTGTTCCATGCGCTGGATGCGCAGCACATCGCGTCGATCGCCAAGATCCAGCTGCAGTTGCTGGAAACCCGGTTGGCCAAGATGGATTTGGAGTTGCAGGTGTCCGATGCGGCCTTGGCAGAATTGGCCAAGGTGGGGTTCGACCCGGTGTTCGGTGCGCGGCCGCTCAAGCGGGCGATCCAGCAGCGCATCGAGAACCCACTGTCCAAGCTATTGCTGGAAGGGCGCTTTCCGCCCAAGAGCGTGATTGCCGTGGCAGTGAATCCCGTGTTGGAGCCCGGCGTATTCCAGTTCAGCGCTGTGCCGCAGGGCTGAAGGGGCACCGGCGAGCTGGCGACGCCTTGCATGGGGTGTCGCCAGCTCCACAGTTGTGAATGAGAGGTGTTGTTTGAACGAATTTGTTGCAGGTGTATTGCGCTGGGTGCTGCGGTTGGTGGTCTTCGCGATGGGCGTGGTGCTGTTTTTGAGCATCGTGGCCGCAGTGATGGTGCTGGCGCTGGTTTGGGCACTGCGCGCAGGTTGGGCGCGCCTGACCGGCAAGCCCGTGACCCCTTGGGTGATGCGCATGGACCCTCGCACGGGCTTCAGCACGGTGTTTCGTTCAACAGAGCGCTGGTCTGCCGCCCGGCAGAGCGCGCCAGCGCCCGACGGTGCCCCAGAAGAGCCTGCGGGTCCACGCCGCGGCGGTGTTCTGCCCGGCGCGGCGGAAGTCACGGACGTGGTGCCGCGCGAGGTACGCTGAACCCCAATGGCTGAGCGGCCGCACTGCCGCGTGTGCGCATCGGGGATCGTTTTGTCGGGTGCAAGACGCAATGCCGCCTTGGCCCCTGAGCCCTGTTGGCCCATGTGCCCTTTGGTGACGCACCCGTGGCGTGTGTCTCCTATGATCCCTGCATGACCCCAGCCGACATCCACGCCCACTTCCAACTCCAGCGGCAGGCCAGCCGCGAACACGTCGATGTACCTCTGCTGGTGCGCCGAGAGCGCCTGCTTCGCATCCAGAAAATGCTGGACGAGCACGGGCCCGTGCTGGCCGCAGCCGTTCAGGCTGACTTCGGTATGCGCTCCCCGCTGTTGACAGAGGTGGCAGACTTTTTCGTGCTGCGCAGCCTGCTCAAACACACCCTGCGCCACCTGGCACGGTGGATGAAGCCCCAAAAAGTCTTCACACCGCTTGTGCTGCAGCCCGCTAGCGGCTGGATTGCCCGCCAGCCTCTGGGCGTGGTGGGTGTCATTGCGCCGTGGAATTACCCCGTGCAACTGGCGCTGGCACCGGCCATCACCGCACTGGCGGCGGGCAACCGCGTCATGCTCAAGCCCAGCGAGCTTACGCCCCATACCTCTGCCCAATTGGCAGCGTTGGTGGCCCAGTTTTTCGCACCTGATGAATTCTGCGTGGTGCAGGGCGATGCCA
The DNA here is from genome assembly GCA_002377855.1 of Acidovorax delafieldii. Classification (GTDB taxonomy): domain Bacteria; phylum Pseudomonadota; class Gammaproteobacteria; order Burkholderiales; family Burkholderiaceae_C; genus Acidovorax; species Acidovorax delafieldii_A. The sequence continues at coordinate 40,758 of DFQQ01000015.1, forward strand.
ACCTGTCGGCGCTGTTTGCTTCACTGCCGTTTGACCATCTGGTGTTCACCGGCTCCACCGCGGTGGGCCGCAAGGTGGCGCAGGCGGCTGCCCAGAACCTGACGCCCACCACGCTGGAGCTGGGCGGAAAGTCGCCTTGCATCATTGACGGCCACTGCGATATGCAGGATGCCGCGCTCAAGATCGCCCACGGCAAGCTCATCAACGCAGGGCAGACCTGTATAGCGCCCGACTACGTGCTGCTGCCCCGGGGGCGCGAGGGCGAGTTTGCCCAGGCGTATGCGGCAGCCGTAGTGCGCTTGTTCCCCACCATTGAGGGCAATGGCGACTATGCCTCCATCATCACGGCGCGCCACCATGCGCGTTTGCGCACCATGCTGCAGCAGGCGCAAACTTTGGGCGCCGAGGTCCAGACCATCGATCCGGCAGCGGGCAAGCCTGTGGTGCACACCACCGGAACGCTGGGAGACGGCGCGAGCCGGCAGATGTTGCCCACCCTGGTGTTCGGCGCCACATCGGCCATGCAACTCATGCAAGAAGAGATCTTTGGCCCGATCCTGCCAGTGATTTCTTACGAACGGCTGGACGACGCCATTGCCCATATCAACGCAGGGCCGCGCCCGCTGGCACTGTACTGGTTTGGGCAGAGCGAGGCCGTGCGTGACGACGTGCTCAGCCGCACCGTGAGCGGCGGCGTGACGGTGAACGACACGCTGATGCACATCGCGCACGACAACCTGCCTTTTGGCGGCGTGGGCGACAGCGGTTGGGGGGCCTACCACGGCGAGCAAGGCTTCTTGCGTTTTTGCCACCAGAAATCGGTGCTGGTCCAATCGCACTGGTCAATGGGGTCGATGTTGTACCCCCCTTATGGAGCGCGGTTTGAACGCATCATGGGGCTGATGCGCCGCTGGTTCTAGGCCGGCCGGCTCTGCAATGTGCGGCACATGCGCGGCTGTGTCGCGTTGTGACCCCTTTGCGTGCCTTCACAGGCGCCTTTGCAGGCACTTCTTGCATACGCCTCTTGCAGGCGCCTCCTGCAGGCGCCTCCTGTTCCCAAGGCTGCGCTGCCAGCGCTTGCGCCGTGCCTCAGGAGTGGGCCGTCACCGGCTCCCCGTCGGTCAGCCACGCAGCAGGCTGTGGCTGTTGCAGCAACTGCGTGATGGCGTCGCGCAACTGTCCCGTGGAGACGGGTTTGTGCAGCAACAGTGCCGACGTGGACTGGGCATCGCGCAGGCGTTGGGGCGATGTGTCGCCCGTCATGATGATGGCTGGCACCATGAAGCCGAGCTCGGACCGCAATGACTGCAGCACCTGCTTGCCTGTCTCCTCGTGCCGCAGGCGGAAATCGGTGATGATGAACTCGGGCCTCATGCGCTGCAAGCTCTGCATGGCGTCGGCGCCCGATTCGGCGGTCAGGCATTCGCAGCCCCAGCTTTGCAGCAGCGACTGCATGCCCATGCGCACGGCTTCATCGTCGTCAATGGCCAGCACTTTCAGGCCCGCCAGGCTGTGCGCGTCCAGCACGGGCTGGGCTTCGTCCTCCAGCGCGCCCTGCCAGCTATCGAGCCAGATCCTGAATACCGAGCCTTTGCCCGGCCGCGATCGCACCTCCACATCGGTGCACATCTCGCGTGCCAGGCGCTGCACGATGGCCAAGCCCAGGCCCAGGCCCTTGCGCCGATCGCGCTCGGGATTACCCAGCTGGTGAAACTCTTTGAAGATTTCTTCCCACTGGTCCTTGGGAATGCCGGGCCCCGTGTCCCACACTTCCAAGGCCAGACGGCTGCCTCGCTGGCGGCAGGCAATTAGCACCCCGCCACGGCTGGTGTAGCGCAAAGCATTTGAGATGAAGTTGTGCATGACCAGATCGACCAGCGATCGGTCTGCAAACGCGGCGGCGGATGTCTCGCGCGTGCGGTAGATGAGACCCGACGCGTCGGCCTGGACGCCAAACTCCTGCTCCAGCGAGGTGAGCAGCGACTGCACTGAGAACGCGGCAGGGCGCACCTTCACCACGCCCGCTTCCAGGCGTGAATAGTCGAGCAGTGTGGTGAGCATTTCAGCAGCCGCGCCCGAGGCTGCGTGCGCGTGCCCCAGCACCGTCTGCTGGTGTGCATTGAGCGGACTGCGCTGCAGTGTCTCCAGAAACAAGCCCATGGCGTGCAGCGGCTGACGCAGGTCGTGGCTTGCGGCCGCCAGAAAGCGGGACTTGTCGCGGTCAGCCTGCTCGGCGGCTTCTTGCGCTGCCAGTGCGCGGCGAGATTCGGCACGCAACTCGGTCACCAGCCGCTCGTTCTCCAGCTTGAGCACGATGGAGCGCAGCGTGGCTTGCTCGCCGGTGCGCGCATGCATCGAGGTCAGGGCGTAGTAAACGCACACCATCAGCAGCGCAGGCCACATCACGATGCCCCCCGCCATGGCCAGCGCGAGCAACACCCCACCAATGGCAAATGTCAGATAGATGATGTAGCCCCACAGCAGCGGCGCACCCAGCCCCAGCGCGCCCGAGGACACGGTGCTGATGATGCCGATGGCATAAATGACGCTTTCGCCGCTGCCCCAGTACAGAACCACGTGGGCCAGGCTGCCCCAGCTGATGCCCATCGCGCTCATGCATACCATCAGGCGCCACACGGCTCGCTTGGGGTGGGCGTTGCCCTGCCGGTCAATGCCCAGCAACACCGCGTACACACAGCTCACCACCAGAATGTGAGAGATCAGCCAAGCCAGCATGGCCTGGGCATCCGCCACGGGCCGCATCACCCACAGCGTGCCAAAGGCAGTGGCCAGCGAAGCCAGCAGCGTCATGGGGAAGTTGTGCCTCAGCAGCGAAACCTGCTCGCGCAGGATTTCGTCGCGTTCCCAGCGTGGCCAAGCCCAGCCACGCTTGGGAGGGGCTGCCCCCAAAGCCGTTGCTGGCCCTGGCGCAGCCGCCTCCACGGTTGCTTCCGGATCAGGCAATGTCATGGCTGGGTGCAGAGACCAGACCCAGGCGCTGGGCGGCCAGCAGGGCGGCGCTGCGGCTGTTGACACCCAGTTGCGCGAAGATGGCCGCCACATGCACCCGCACGGTGTTTTCGCTCAGGCCCAGGTCCCGCGCAATCACCTTGTTCGGTTTGCCGGTGCAGAGCAGGTGAAGCACGTCCAGTTGCCGGGCCGTGAGGGCGGATGCGCCGGCCCCTCGGGTCTGGGCCTGGGTTGCACCGCTTCCTGAAGGAAAGTATGGCAGCCCGGCCAGTGCACAGGTGATGGCCTCCAGAATGTCTTCCCCGCTGGCGGACTTCGGCAAAAAGCCGTCGGCGCCGCGAGCGCGCGCTTCGTTCACGGCGTCGGGCGCCACGCTGGCCGACACGAGCACGATGCGGGCCTTGGGGCAGGCCTGGCGAATGAGCCGCAGCCCATCCAGCCCGCTCATACCGGGCAACTGAATGTCCAGCAGCACCAAGTCCGCATCGCCCATCTGCAGTGCGCACGCCTCGGCCACCGAACCAGCTTCTGCAATCGAGCCTACCGCAGGATGGTCCTGCACGATCAGGCGCAGGCCCGTGCGAAACAGGTTGTGGTCATCGACGAGCAAAAGGCGGGCAGACATACACCAAGTATTGCGCACAAACCACCGCGTCGAACTAGTCCATTCTTGTTAGTCCATTTGTGCGATGGACGCAGCCAGGGGCTGTTTCTAGACTTTCCTCCATGCATTGAATGGCGCCTTGAACGCCCCTGCAATGCGCTTGGATTTGATCGTTTGAACAGCACAGAGGGAGTTTCACATGACCGCATATGCCAGCCCAGCCTCCGCCCATTCCGCTGCCGCGCCCCATGGCTCAGCAGACCGCCGAGCGTCCAGCGCCTCTTGCGCGTCGGGCGGCGTGGGTGGCAACAGCGTCGTTCAGATATTGCAGGACAACTGCCCCGATCTGGCGTTGCATGCGGGCTTGGTGATCGAGCACCTGGACGCCCAGGTGGGCACATGGCAGTTTTCTACCGATGGCGGGCAGACATGGCGCACGGTGCGCACCGATCTGATCAACCGCGCGGGCAGCCTGGGCCTTGCGCTGGACCGTGACGCCCGTTTGCGGGTGCTGCCTTTCGGCGGCAGCCGCGTGACGAGCGCGCGGCTGGCGTTCCACGCGGTGAGCCGCAGCCATGGGTCAGGCAACGGCAGCTACCGGGCCTATGCCACCGACGACCGCGAAGACGACTCGCCCACCGTCACCCTCGTCCTCAGCCTGGGGGCCATCAATGGCCTGCCGCCAGCCGTGCACGTGCCCCGGCCGCGCAACAAGCGGGCGCTGGTGCAGCGTGCTGCACAGGCCATGAACGCCAGCGCTATGGGCAACGCGATGGCGATGGCCTGAGCGCGTCGGCGCACCGAATCTGGGGGCGGCAAGACAGAGAAATCACCACAAAAAACCATGCTTTGACATCACGGTGTAACCGAGCGCTAAAGGGTGAAAAACCGTTTGCGGCGACAATGCCGGTCCTTTCGTTTTTTTACACCCTGTTTTCGTTCGGTTTTTCCATGTCTAGTATCCAGGTTCGTCCCGCCACGCTTCGCGATGCAAAAGCCATTGCCCAGATCCACACCGTCTCTGCACAAGAGGCATACAAGGGACTGGTGCCAGACGAGCAATTGAAATCCATGTCGGTCGAAAAGCGTCAGGCGTACTGGCGCGAGGCCATTGAATATTGCGAGCCACAGGTGCAAGTGGCCGTTGACGGCGAGAAGATCGTCGGCTTCGTCGGCTACGACCGTTCACGCGATGAAAAGTCCCGCCCCACCACCGGTGAAATCTGGGCCATCTACGCCGCCCCCACGCATTGGAACCAGGGCGTTGGCCTGGCCCTGTGGGATGCCGCCCGTGATGGCCTGCAGGAAGAGGGCTGTACCAACGTCACGGCCTGGGTGCCTCTGCGCAACGAGCGCGCACTGCGCTTTCATGAACTGGCGGGCTTCAAGCGCGAACTGTCCACGGCCAAGACCGCAGTCATCGGTGGCGTCAAGATCGAAGAAGTGCGCCTGAAGCGCCCTATCAACGGCTGACAGACCCATGATTGAATGGAGCAGCCAGGGCCAGGCCCACACAGCCCACTGGCGCTCCGAGAGCGGCGCCCCGGCTCCTCGCCGCGTGGTCACCGCTGATGACACCCTGCCCGCCGATACGGCATACCGCCTGGCCTGCGAAGGCACGGGGTTGCTGTGGACGGGCGATTTTCAGAATGCGCGCATGCTGCTGCAGGCGCTGATGCGCCGGGCAGACCGCAAGCCCCGCAAGGCGGCCGCCAAAGCCGCACAGAAAGCGGCCGCCGCCACTGCGTCTGAAGCCTTTCATCTGCACCGCCAGGCGCAAGCGCAGCGCGCGCGGGTGCTCTCTTCGGTGCTGATCGTGCTAGAAGGCGACTACGCGATTGCGTTGCGCCGCGCGCCTGATCTGCGCCAGGCCTGCACCGAAGCGTGGGGCCCTGCCAGCGGCGAGCGCACGGTGGCTTCGCTGCGCGAACTGCTTGGCCTGGTGGGTGCCCATGAATGGCGCAAGAAGGGCGTGGAGATACCCGCGCTGGGCGCGCCGCCGGGCAACCGCATCCACCCCTACTACGGCGTGTTTTCGCCCGTGCGCGGCGAGTATGTGGACTTGGTGGCACAGACACCGTTGCCCAGCAAGGCGCTCGCCTTCGACGTAGGGGTAGGCACCGGGGTGCTGTCTGCAGTGCTTGCCCGCCGCGGTGTGCAACGGGTGGTTGCCACCGACCAAGACCCACGTGCGTTGGCATGTGCGCGCGACAACCTGCAACGCCTGGGGCTGGCAGGCCGCGTGGACGTGCAGCAGCAGGACCTTTTTCCGGCGGGCAAGGCGCCGCTCGTCGTGTGCAATCCGCCCTGGCTACCGGCTCGGGCAAGCTCGCCCATCGAGCGTGCGGTATACGACGAGGGCAGCGGCATGCTGCGCGGATTCTTGGCGGGCTTAGCGGCCCATCTAGAGCCTGGCGGCGAAGGCTGGCTGATTTTGTCGGACCTGGCCGAGCACCTGCAGTTGCGCACGCGTGAGCAGCTGCTCGACTGGATTGCGCAGGGTGGGCTCAAAGTGCTGGGCCGCCAGGACGTCAAGCCAAGCCACGCCAAGGTGGCCGACGCCACTGATGCCTTGCATGCGGCACGGGCGGCCGAGGTGACGTCCTTGTGGCGCCTGGGTTTGGCGTGAGGCGTTGACCGGTTTTTGGCGCGGCCCTGGTGCCGCGCGTTGTGTCTTGTTCAGGCGGCCAAGGCGCGGGGCTCTCGAGGCAGCAGTTGCGCCATGCGTTCGCGGATGGTGTCGGCACGCTCGGCCCCGGCAAGCTGCGTGACTTCTTCCAACAGCGACTCGCCCACTTCCAGCATGCTGTCCCGGTCTCGGGCCGAACGCAGTGCGCTGTGAAAGTGCTGTGCCCGGGCTGGGTCGCGCCGGGCAAAGAGCCGCTCGCAGATGTCAAAGAGGTACATCCGTGCGCCCGCCAGCGAGCGCAGATGGTCGCTGGGTTCGGGCGTAGCGGCGGCCTCTGGCGTGTGGGCTGCTGGCTTGGCACGGGCCGTGCGTGGCGCTGGTGTATCTTGCGGGGCCTGGCTGGAGGGCGCCAGGTAACCGTGGAGCAGAAGGTGCTCGACGATTTCGGCGCCACCGCCGTTGTACATGGCCTGCAGTTCAGCAAGGTTCTTGCCTTCCACCAGCAGCAGCAGCGAGCGCTCGCGCAGGCTCAGCGTGCGCATGCCGGGAGCGAGTTCCTGTCGGGCTTTGTCGGTTTTGAGAAGCAGCATGGCGGGCTATCGCAAAGGCGGTGGCCGGTATTGCAGCAGTGCGGCGTGACATGGCGATGACGGTCAGCAAGCTTGGTTGAAGCGGGCGAGTGCCAGAAATCGCGTTTCGCAGCAGCCAGCAAAATGCTATGGTATTTGTAGCTGGTGGCGCTTTATTGATGGGCGCTAGAGCAGTTTTTTATCTTGAGGCGGCTTTTGCGCGTCGGTGCGCCGCTGCCGGGTGCGTGTGTATGACCTTGTTGTTGGCCCCGATGGAGGGGCTTCTCGATTTTGTGTTGCGTGATGTGCTTACCCGTGTGGGTGGCGTGGACCGGTGCGTTTCGGAGTTCATTCGCATCACTGGCACCTTGCTGCCCGACAAGGTGTTTTTGCGCTATGTGCCTGAACTGCACAATGGCAGCCGCACCCTGGCCGGGGTGCCGGTGCGCGCCCAGTTGCTGGGGTCTGATCCGGTCTGCATGGCCGAAAACGCGGCGCGGCTCGCAGCCTTGCAGCCGGAAGGCATCGACCTGAACTTTGGCTGCCCCGCCAAAGTGGTCAACCGCCACGGCGGCGGCGCCGCCTTGCTGCAAGAGCCCGAGCGCATTGCCGCGGTGGTAGCCGCTGTGCGCCGCGCGGTGCCTGCCCACATGCCGGTATCGGCCAAGATGCGGCTGGGCTTCAATGACACCGCCCTCATGCGGGAGTGCGCGCAGGCCATGGAAGACGGTGGGGCGGTAGAGCTGGTGGTGCATGCCCGTACCAAGTCCGATGGCTATCGGCCGCCTGCGTATTGGGAGTTGATTCCGCAAGTACGCGCTGCAGTGCGTATACCGGTGGTGGCCAATGGTGAGATATGGACCGTGGAAGACGCACGGCGGTGCCGTGCGGTGTCGGGCTGCGACGCACTGATGCTGGGGCGCGGCGCCGTGGCTGACCCGGGGCTGGCCCGTGCCATTCGCGCTGCTGACAGGGGCCATGCAGGCGCCGATACCGTGCAGTGGAGCGAGCTGCTCCCGCACCTGGCGACATTTTGGCAATTGGTGTGTGATGGCCTGGAGCCACGCCAGAGGGCAGGGCGGCTCAAGCAATGGCTCAATCTGCTGCGCCGGCGCTACCCCGAGGCCGAACTGGCTTTTGAACATGTGCGCACGCTGACGGATCAACGCGAGATCACCCGCTGGATAGCGGCTCTCCAAGAAAGGGGCGGGGGCTGAGGCGGGCTGCTGCCGGGCCGCGCTTGCGTACCGCCGCAGCCTTTGCGCCCATGGCCTGATCGGCCTGCGGCGATCACAACAGGTGATCGGGCGCGAACCAGCCCAGGATGCGGACCAGCCAGCGCAAAGGGGCGCTGGTGTCGGGTTCGGCAGTGGCGTCCTGCAGGTCGCTGTTTTTGGGAGCCCGCCAGACCAGGCCGCCCTGGGCGTCTTGTTCCACATGCCAGGCGGCCTCGTCCAAGGCCGTCTCTATTTGCTCGGTCGCCTGCTCCGAGAGCCTGCGGCTGCGGATGAGCAGGGCGATTTCGGTGTTCTGCAGCTGCGATCGCAAGTCCAGGTTCATGGAGCCTATGGCCAGCAGACGCCCGTCCAGGATAAGCAGCTTGGAATGCAGCATGGCTTTTGAATCACCGGTGGAGCCGACGGCCCCGCTGCTGCCGGTGCCCTGAAAAACGCTGCGCAGGCCTGAGAGTTCACTGCGCATTTCATACAGCTGCAGTCCGCTGGCGAGCAGTTCAGGTCGGTGGCGCGCATAACCCGCATGCGCAATGGGTGCGTCGTTGGAAGCCAGTGAATTCGTCAGCACCCGCACGCGGACACCACGCGCCTTTGCGGCGGCAAACGCCTGCTTCATGTCAGGGCCCGGCACGAAGTAGGGTGAAACGATGAGCAGATCCTTCTTGGCCTGCCCCATGAGCTGCAGCAGGCCATCCACCACGGTCTCCTGCTGGGCCTCGGTGGGGGTGGGCTCCGCAGGGTTTTTGGGCGACGGGCGGGCAGACCGAGGCCCCGGGGCGGGCGCGGGTTCAGCACCTTCGGCGGGGATCTTGGCGGGGTGGTCTACCAGCACGGCGGCGGGGGCCCAGATCCATGGTGCCTTTTTCAAGTCCATGGGTTCCTGGTTCCAGATGCGTTGCTGCTGTTCAGCAGTGGTTTTCCGTTCGGCGTCCGTCGGGGCCGCGGGCTCAGAGGCCCTGGGAGCAGGGCCGCTGTCGCCTTCTCCCTCCAGCGACTTTTGCGCGCGTGTTCGCATTTCCAGCAACTGGTCACGCGAGATGAGCGACTGCACGGGATACGCCCGTGGGTTGTTCCAGTACGCGTCGAACGTCTGGGACAGTTCATGAACAACCGGCCCAGCCGCGAGCACGTCCAGGTCCACGAAGTTGCCGGCGTCGTCGTTGCCGAAATAGGCGTTGCCCAGGTTGCGGCCCCCGGCAATACCCAGCGTGTTGTCGGCAATGAACAGCTTGTTGTGCATGCGCTGCTGCACGCGCGAAAAGTCTCCCAGCAGGCTGAACATGCGCCCCAGTTGGGAGTTGCGCGCTCCGGTCAGGGGGTTGAACATGCGCATTTCCACATTGGGAACGAAGGCCAGCCGCATGACTTGCGCATCACGCCCGGTGCTGTGCAGATCGTCCAGCAGCACGCGCACGCGCACGCCCCGCTTCGCCGCAGCCACCACGCCTTGCAGCAGGCGCTGCGTGCTCACGTCCGCATGGATGGCGTAGTACTGCAGATCGAGGGTTTTTTCGGCCGACTCCACCAGTGCAAGGCGGCTGCTGTACGCCGCCTGAGCGCCGCTCAGCAGTACAAACCCCGACGGGTGGCGCGCGCCGGCTGCTGCACGCTGCTCCTGCACCATACCGGCAAGTGCCGTACCCGAAGGGTCAGCCAACGCCTTGCTGACGGGGCGGTCTACGTTTTCCGGCAGGCCCGCGCACCCTGAAAGGGCGGCACCCAAGCCCAGTGCGGCAGCAATCGAGAACACGGCAAAAAACCGCACGCTCGCGGTGTAAAACGGAAAGAGACGAGGGGCAGGGGGCATGGCGCAGTGTGATGACGCGGGAAAGCCGCAACTTACTGTATCTTGCCAATTGGCCTGCGCCTTGTCGGACAAGGCGCCAGCCCAGCGGCGGCACTTTGCCACGGCAGCTTTCACGCAGCCAGCCTGAGCAATCTAGCGGCCCTCTGCGCGATTCACCGCGCCGTGTGCATCTGCGGTCTGGGGCCGTCTGTGGCGTTGCGAATGCTCGCAATAGCTACGGCTATTGCTGCGTCTTGCGTCTTGCGCCTTGCAGCCCATCCCGATCCGCAGTGCACGCTTACCGCTCGATTTGTGCAGAGGGTCCCTACGCGTTGATTACCGACCCTTGCAAAATCTAAAGGCGCTCCCGCACAGGGGCATCTCTTCAGCGGGGCGGTGGCACTGCATTCATCGCCAGCACGCGATAGTTCTGCTCCCTGGGGGCGCATATCGCCTCGGAGTGTTTGCGCTTGTTGGCCACGAGACGTATCGCGCGGCCGCCGAGGCTTACCAGCTGACCTCGCGGTCTGGCGTGGCGCTGATTTTGTGGATGGAGAGGTCCGCCCCATCAAACTCATCTTCCTGGCTCAGGCGCAGGCCCACCGTGGCTTTCAGTACGCCGTACACCACACCGCCACCCAGCAGCGCCCAGGTTACGCCCAGCAATGTGCCGATGAGCTGCCCCGTGAAGGTCACGCCCCCCAGGCCGCCCAGCGCCTTGCTGCCAAAAAGCCCTGCCGCAAGCCCCCCCCATGTGCCGCACAGCCCATGCAGCGGCCACACGCCCAATACGTCGTCAATCTTCCAGCGGTTCTGCGTAAGGGTAAACATCACTACGAAGAGTGCTCCCGCTACGGAGCCCACCACCAAGGCCCCCAAAGGGTGCATCAGATCCGAACCGGCACAGACGGCGACCAAGCCGGCCAGCGGGCCGTTGTGCACAAACCCGGGGTCATTTTTGCCCACGCACAGGGCCGCCAACGTACCCCCCGCCATGGCCATGAGCGAATTGACCGCCACCAGCCCCGAGAGCTTGTCCACGCTCTGTGCGCTCATCACGTTGAAGCCAAACCATCCCACGATCAAAATCCAGGCCCCCAGGGCCAGGAACGGGATGTTGGACGGAGGGTGCGCTGAGATGGCGCCATCCTTGCGATAGCGATTGGCCCTTGATCCCAAAAGCACCACGGCGGGCAGCGCGATCCAGCCCCCCATGGCATGCACCACCACCGAACCGGCGAAATCGTGGAACTCCTCCCCCGTCAGTGATTTGATCCAGGCCTGCACACCGAAGTGCTGATTCCAGGCGATCCCTTCAAAGAACGGGTACACGAACCCCACGATCATTGCCGTGGCCAGCAATTGGGGCCAGAACCGGGCGCGCTCGGCAATCCCGCCAGAAATGATGGCGGGGATCGCCGCGGCAAACGTCAGCAGAAAGAAGAACTTGACCACGCCATATCCACCTTGCAGGACCAGTGTTTCTGCGCCCACGAAAAAGTGGGTACCGTAGGCCACACCGTACCCGACGGCGAAATAGACGATGGTGGATACTGAAAAATCCACCAAGATTTTGACCAGCGCGTTCACCTGGTTCTTCTTGCGAACAGTGCCCAGCTCTAGAAAGGCGAAACCTGCATGCATGGCCAGCACCATGATGGCGCCCAGCAGGATGAACAGGACGTCCGTGCCCTGTTTGAGTGCTTCCATAACGTCCTCTTGCATTGAATAGGGGTGTTTTTGGTGCGCACCTGCTTCGGCGCACCGCTATGCACCAACATCAAGCAAAATTTGCGCCTGAACTGTGCACAGGCTTTGTGGGGGCCGATGTGTATTCGTGCCGCAGTCTGGTGCGGGACCAAGGCGCCTGTGAGCGGTGCCTTTTGCCTTCGGGCTGTCGAGAGATAGTTCAGCAGAAAATACGGTCGCAGCGCTTTCCCCGTCAGCGCTAGATGCTATATTTCTGATAGCGTTTGAGTAATGCCCGGTAAGAGACCATTGAAGCAAGAGTCTTCAAGCCGGGGGGCAACGGCCCATGGGTGACCTTCAAAGACAGGGCTCGGCCCGTGTCTCGCTGCCATGGTCGCCAAGCAAGAGAGAGCGCTTACTACACAGCTGCCGGAGCCGTGACCATGCGCTCGACATAGCGGGCGATCAAGTCAATCTCCAGATTGACGCGGGCGCCGGCTTTCAGGCTACCTAACGCCGTGTTTTCCACGGTGTGGGGAATCAGGTTGATGCTCACTTCGCAGCCAGCAGCGGAGTCCGAGATACGGTTCACCGTCAAGCTCACGCCGTTGATCGTGATGGAGCCCTTGTACGCCAGATAGCGGCCTAGTGCACGGGGCGCCATCACGCGCAATTCCCAGCTTTCGCCTACCTGGGCAAAATGCGTGATCTCCCCGAGCCCATCCACGTGACCCGAAACCAGATGGCCCCCGAGTCGGTCAGTGGCCCGCAGCGCTTTTTCCAGATTGATGGGGCCCGGCGCGTCCAAGCCTGTGGTCTTCATCAGCGACTCGGCAGACACATCCACGGTGAATTGATGCGCTTGCGGCACCAACGTGGTGACCGTCATGCAGGCCCCATTGAGAGCAATGCTGTCACCCAGCCCTACATCGTCCAAATAACCCTGCGGCGCATGGATGACAAGACGCTTTCCGTGCGAAGCCGTGCTCCCCAGTGACGCGACTTCCGTGATGTGGCCTTGGCCGGTGATGATTCCTGTGAACATGGCGTCTATTGTGGCAGCAATGCCTCATCAGGCTGGCAAATGTGACGACGATTGACCGACGGTAACTTTAAGTGTCCCAATGGGGTCTGAGCGATACGCCAGCCCTTTGACAATCAACCATATGGACAACCCTACCCTTACCCGCCTATGTCTAATGCCTCGCCCAAGATACGAGGCAGGTTTTACGTTAATTGAACTAGTGGTCACCTTGGCAGTGGCGGCGCTGTTGGCATCGCTCGCTGCGCCCTCGGTGCGGGATTTCATTGTTCGCAGCGGCATGACGAACTTGGGTCACGAATTCAACGCAAGTATTCTTAAAGCCCGGAATGAGGCGGTCAACAGAAATACGTGCGTAACGATGTGTATGAGCAGTAATGCTTCTGCTGCTTCTCCTTCATGCACAACATCTGGTACCGATTGGCAGGCGGGTTGGATTGTTTTTCTGAATCCTAGTTGTGATGCGGGGTTGAATAATCCTGCCGAAGATATCAATATGCTGATTGCACGCCCCGGCGGTGAGTCATCTTATGCGTTGCAGACACAAAATAACCGAAAAAAATTGAATTTCAACTCAAGAGGAGCTCCGGGTTTGGGTGGAGCGGGTGAGTTTGATTTGATTTACGAATCGACAAGTAATCCTTTGACCGAAAAATACGGATTCAATATTTGTCTGGATAGCCTGGGAAGAACAAGAACAATACCGCACGACAAAACGTGTGCTACTTATTAATGCTGGTGAATTTGTAATGCTATCATCCCGTAAATTAATTTACCGAATATATAGTAAGCGCAATGCGATACAAGGGCTTACCTTGGTCGAAATGCTTGTGGCAGTTCTGGTACTTTCTGTCGGTCTGCTGGGTATTGCAGGTTTGCAAGCTGCGACATCCAAATACAAAATCAATACCTGGGTTCGATCGGCCTCCGCCGCTTTGATTTCCGACTTGTCAGAGCGTGTTCGCATTAATCCAGAGGTAGCAGGAACAAGCTTCGCTTCGGCTGGCGTTGAGAGTTCCTCAGCATATGCGCTTAACAGCACATGGGCTACTCAACAGTCCGATACTCTGGCTATAACCAAAAATTGTGAAACTTCCGTATGTACGCCTGCGGAGCGTGCAGCGTTTGATTTATTGGTTTGGCGTCAACTTGTGCGCGCAAAGATGCCTCAAGGAGCAGCTCATATCGAAGGAAATCCTCGTAATGGGTTTCTCGTAACCATGATGTGGCTTGATAAAGAAAACGTTGATAAAGACAAGGTTTTGCAGGCCGCTCCGGTTTGTTCTGGTAATGAAACTGGCATGGCGCAGCAAAGTTGCTGCCCGCAAGCAGTTTCTGCACCAAACGGTGTCCGTTGCACTCGGTTTTCATTTGTGCCATGAAAAAAATTACCTACTTGCCTTCTCGTCAAAAAGGCTTGACCTTGATCGAGATGATGGTCGCCATGGCTATCAGCTTAGTCATTGTCATCGCTGCTGCTTATGTGTATTTGGGTTCACGCGAATCCCAGCGTGCAATTGATCGCAGCAGCAACAGTCAGGAAACCGGTGCATTTATTCTACAAATGATTGGCCGTGAAGTGATGAACGCGGGGTTCTATCCTGCCAATGTCGCCCCCATCCCAGTGGATCCGACACAGCAAGGAATGTATGACACATATCCGCCCTTGCCTGCCACTACAAGAGTTGATACTGATTGGCAGAATCCTGCTAAAAATTGGCCTCCCGTGGCCTTTCGTTCTGCCATTTACGGTTGTGCGGGCGGAAAGTTTGATGTGGCTACCAGCACCTGCCCAGCTGTAGATCCGGCGAAACCTGACACGTTGGTAATTAATGCTTTCACCAGCGACACCGCTGCCATGGGCTCCACAGGGCGACGATTGGATTGCACTGGTGCGGATGTGGCGCCAGTGGCCGCGGGTGGCGACCCAAGCAATGACGAGCGCAAGAAAAACACTGGCGGTGCTCCGCCCACCACGTTGCATACTGGAATCAAACCCGAACTGCCTCCGCAGCTTCCGGTATTTGTTTCCAACAGGTTTGCATTGAACGATACCAAAATTTCGGTAGAAAACGAGGATGTCAGTACGCGAAGTTTGGCGTGCAGCGGTAATGGGCGCAGTCCTCACGGTACTGCTGATGCAACAGCATATGAGCCCATCATGCCTGGTGTTGAGGACATGAAATTCACCTACGGTGTTTATACCGGCGATGCATCTCTGACCCCCGCACGGTTTTATACGGCTGCAGAAGTAAATGCTTTGTCAAACGAGATTATTAATGGTGTCAACCTGACGCCTTGGCAGCGTGTCACAGCGGTTCGGGTATGTGTGTTGACACGTACCCTGGGGGGTAACGTCCGTATAGCCGACAAGTCAGGGGCTTTACGTACGTATGTGGATTGTAGTGGAACTACCAAAAATCAACCTGCAGGCGACATGATTACTCGACATGTAGAGGTCTTTGGTCTGCGCAACGCATTGAAGCAGTATTACTAAGGCATTGAGAATGCAGTTAATTCGTAACGGCGTAAATAAGCCTCAATTCGGTCTGCAGGCTCCTGTTATCGCTCGCAACCGCCAGCACGGCGTTGCCTTGGTGGTGGTGCTGTTGTTTTTGGTTGCGGTCACAGGCATCAGTGTCTGGACCGCTAGGCAGTCGATGCTGGCTGAATCCATGGCGAGGAACCAGATAGACCAAGAGGCTGCCAGGCAAGCAGCAGAGGCAGCTCTGCGTGACGCAGAGCGGGATATTGATAACGCTGCATTCGGTATCAAACTGGCCAATGCTTCATGTGCACGCAATTCCAGCCCCACGGATGATGATGGGATCAACATTGCAGAGTTCACGACCACTTGCACCAAAGGCCTTTGTTTGAAAGACGACACTTCCTATAAAGACAGCAATTGGAAAACTGCCTCTATCAGTAACGCAACAGTGGCCGATCCATGGTGGCCGACTGGCAAGGGCGGGCAGTGGAACGATGATGAGAGCACCAAACCTGGTCGAGCGCCTGTCGACTCTAACAACTGCGACACCTTTACTGGCGGGGTTCCGTTGGGAACTTATACGGGAGTGCCCCCAATCAACGGTGTTGCCAAGCAGCCGGAATACTTAATTGAGGTCTTTCTCCGCAAGCACGTGAGAATGAACGTCGATGAAGCGCAAGTGACTTCTATGGGTGAAAATGCAAATCAATGGTCCACGATGTATCGTATTACAGCGCGTGGTTTTGGATATTCAACAAGAACTCAAGTGGTTCTTCAAACAGTTTTCTTCCCTTGAAAATTATTATTAATTAATCATTGGGTTAGCCAAATGTCAAAATATTTAAAAACAGGCGCAATTGTTTTCGCCGCTTTTGCTGGGGCGTTGGTTTTTGCCACTCCTAAAGACGTGTCTACGCCGAAAGAGGCTATTCCGCCAAATATCGTCACGACTTCAAACAAGCCAATGATCATGCTTACGGCATCGAAAGATCATTTGTTGTTTGGCCCAGTATTTACTGATTTTGAAGATCTGGATGGGGATGGGGTGATTGACACTACATTCAAGCCAGATTTTAAGTACTACGGTTACTTTGACTCCACTAAGTGCTATGACTACTCAGGTGGTCAGTTTAATCCTGCGGCAAAGGCGATAGAGACAAAAATTGTTGTTGGAACAGTAACCAATATTAAATATTCTTGCTCTGCATCTAATAGGTATTGGAGTGGTAATTTCTTGAATTGGGCCAGCATGACCCGCTTGGACACCGTGCGAAAAATGCTCTATGGTGGATATAGGTCAACTGACACAAACGGCTCAACTGTATTGATGGGTAGCAGACTTGTCTGGGATGCGCACTCTTTTGTGAAATTTTACAAAGGAGATGATGTTCGTGATTACACGCCATTCACTCGCACTGATCTCATAAAGTCTACGGGTCCTAATAAAAATGAATACGCCGGTTTGAGTATCTGTGTGACCGGAAGTTCTGAAGATTATAAAAATTCAGAGCCCATCATGCGATTGGTGAAAGGCAATGTACGATTTTGGTCAACTGTTGAAATTCAACTATGCCGTTGGCGTGAAAACTATTCAAGTGGAACTTTCGGCCCCAAGCTTGCTAGATTTTATAAGGACGAAGATAAGGGCAATGGGGGGGTAAACCATGAGGTGACAATCCCTAGCAAAAGTGCGGATGGTGCTACATATTCCAGTAACGGGCCAGATTTGAATTTGAAAGTCAAAGTTTGTGACCCTGCTTTGCTGGGGGAAGAGCGCTGCCAAGCTTTTCCTGCCGGTTCAAGCACAAACTTGAAGCCTTATGGTCTTTTGCAGGAATTCGGATATCCGCAGAACGCTGGCGACGCAGCGCGGGTGGAGTTTGGGTTGATTACTGGAAGCTACGATAAAAAGAACACGGCAGGAGCCCTTCGGAAAAATATCCGCGATTTGGAAGATGAAATTAATCGCGATACTGGCGTTTTCTGTCATGCTACAAATTCTGGATGCGCGGGAACTTTGGCGGACGGTCGACAAACTGGCAAAGGTGCTATCAAGGCTTTTGATTCAATAGTGCTGTTTGGTCGCAATAGCGGCAACAGTTACGATGGAGGTCAAAACACTCCTAGCGCGTCTGGTGAAATTAACTTGCCAGCGTGGGGTAACCCTATCGGTGAAATGTTGGTGCAGGCGTTACAGTATTATGCCTACAACGGTTCTACACCGACGCCTACAAACCCGTCTTCTAATACTAATGATACCAGTGTAGGTTTGCCGATTGCTACCTGGAGCGATCCGTTGGCCAGTACTGCTGCAAGATCGAAGTATGGCAATTCGATATGCAGGCCACTTAATATTTTGGCCTTCTCTTCCAGTGCTCTCAGTTTTGATGGGCAGGCTGGGGGTGCTTTTGGAACACTACCCGGTGTGCCAAACACTTTGGATTCTTTTGTAAACAAAATTGGTGAATTGGAAGGGATTCACGGAACTTTGCGTTCTGTGGGTTCTGTTTCTGGAAAGGGATTAACCGCAAACGATGATAAGAACTCCTGCTCTGCGAAGACTGTAGGAACGCTTGCTGATGTCAATGGAATATGTCCAGAAGCTCCTGCGATGGGTGGGACTTACCAAGTAGCAGGTGCTGCCTTCTATGGAAATACCCATAAGATACGCACAGTTGCAAATCCCCCTGCAGATTTGGCTATGGTTGAGAATGCCTTGAAGGTAAAAACTATGGCTGCATCACTCAGCGGCGGTGCGCCTCGTATTGAGGTTCCTGTGCCCGGCACAAAGCCGCAAAAATATGTTTATATCACTCCTGAAAGTATGCAGGAAGGGAACAAGGTTAGTGCTCCATTAACTTTTGCATCGATTAGCTCTGGCCCTACGTATGGCGCTTTCATTGTAACGTGGAACGACATTTTGATGGGTGGTGATTATGATATGGATGTTACGGGGTTCCTACGATATGACCTTGTAAAAAATGCCTCATCGCCCAGTGGTTGGGACGTAAAAATTACAACCGATATCCCCAATGTATGCGGCGGTAATCCTGCTGTGCACGGATTTAGTGTGATCGGTGTGCAAAAAAATGGAGTGAGTGCTAACGGAAGGTATTTGACGCATCAGCATAATGGATCGAGTCAAACATATAATAATATTTCGCTTCCTAGTGCTACCGCTGAAGAGCATCTGTGTGCGAGTGGTAATTCCTGGCTGAATAAAGACATCGTTGTCAACGGAGTTTCAAAAAAATATAAGGATACGGTTTGTAGTGTTACAGGTAATGGTAATACGGGTGATCCTAACATCACCAACAAACCATCTTATTGCTCTGTAAAAAATGAAGATTATTTGGTTTCACTTCAATTTAATATGGTTGGTGAAACCAATGCTTTGATTAAAGATCCGTTATGGTATGCGGGCAAGTATGGTTATTTCAAATCAAGCGTCAAAAATAATGATGGCACGTGGAGTACTGTGACCCAACCCACATCTCAAAGCGATTGGGATAGCGTAAATGCAGACGGTGATTTAGGCTCTGACGATATGCCTGATGGTTACTTTTTGGCTCGGCGCCCAGAAATACTGGAATCACAATTGCGCAAGGCGCTGAACGCAGCGGCCAAAGCGTCCAATGCTGCGCCGGCTACTTCGTCTGCACAACTGGTCGAAAGTGGATTCAAGTACCTGGTGAAGTTTGACAGCACAACGGTTCAAGGCACGGTTGAAGCCTATAAAGTCGATGCAGAGGGCGAGTTTGGGGCCTCTCCTGCATGGGAGGCCGGTGCTTTGCTTTACAGCAGCCATTCCGCGAACGGTGGTGCTGGCCGGAATATTATTACCAACAGTGGTGGTACTGGGGTTGCTTTCCGTTGGGTCAGCTTGCCTGCTGCCTATAAGACCCAAATGACCACTGCTAGTACCAATACGGTATCTATCACCAATGCAGAAATCGTCTTGAACTACGTGCGTGGTGATCAAAGCAAGGAAGGTGCCAATGGTTTGCGCGACCGAGGTACCAATCTGTTGGGGCCAGTCATTAATGGAACACCTTGGATACAGGGGCCGCCGAGTGCAACATTCCCGGGCGCTTCTGGCGCAGGATATGCGGACTTCCGAGCCGCGCACAAAGATCGCAATCGTTTGTTGTGGGTTGCGGCTAACGACGGAATGTTGCATGCATTCAATCCATCAACTGGCGCGGAGGTCTTTTCATACATTCCCGGCGCTTTGGCCAATCGTTTGGCAGAGATTCCTCTGCAGCGAGGCACCTCCGCAAAAACCAAGCTGGACGGAGCAGATTTCGTTATTTCAACACAATCACCGATTACTGGAACAGTCTGGCCTTATGTAGACGGCAGCCCTTTTAGTGCGGACGTGAAAGTGGGAACTGGTGCTAGCGCAGCGTGGCGCACCTATGTGTTTGGTGCTTTGGGCAGGGGGGGGAAGGCGATTTATGCCCTGGACGCAACCACGGTCAGTGATCTGGCTGAATCCAGTGCGGCCAGTGTCTTCAAATGGCAGTTCACTTCTGATGACGATACCGATCTGGGTTACATCGTCGGCGACATATCTAGACACGCAACCACAGGGCAAGCCCTGCCTGTGGTAAAGATGAATAATGGTAAATTTGCGCTGCTGCTTGGTAATGGGCAAAAATCAACTACCGGTAAAACAGTTTTGTTTATCGTGTACGTCGATGGTCCAAGCTCAGGGGTTTGGACTGAAGGCGTGCATTATAAAAAAATTGAGGTTGATAGCAGTTCCGGTGGCGGGTTGTCTATGCCCCGCTGGGAAGATATTGATGGTAATGGAACAGCTGACGTTGCATACGCAGGAGATCTGAAGGGAAATCTCTGGAAATTTGATTTGCAAAATTCTGATCCAACAAAATGGGTGGTTGCTTATAAGTCTGGGCCTGCGAACAAGCCTCTTAACAAGCCTCTTTACCAGGCCACCTACAAAAGCGGAGCTTCTGTCACCCCGTTGCCTATTACCACTGCACCTCAGTTGCTTTACATGGGTAAAGGGGGCTTTATGGTGACTTTTGCTACCGGAAACGCCTTTGAAACAGGTGATTTCCCGAAGACTACTGTGGATCAACGTGTGTACGGGGTATGGGACCGTGGTGCGCCAGTGGAACTGGACTCGCGGCTTGCGCCCAGGACATACACCCGTGATGCTGCCACTGGCGTTGTGACGGTCACTTCAAGTACCCCGCTGGATTGGAGTCAGTACGATGGTTGGTACATGAACTTGCCTGGAAGTGGTGAGGCGGTGTTGTCCGACCCTAGCTATGATTCGGGAGTGCTGACGTTTGTGGGTGTTCGTCCAAAAACAGCAACCAGCGAATGCACGGCAACGCCCAATACATCGCTCTTCACCATTGATCCCATTTCTGGGAAGGCTGAACGCAATACCCAAGGCACTACCATTGTGGGTGCCAACAAGATCGTGATTGCGGCCAAGGAGATCAATGATCAAAAGGTGCAGGTAGTGAATGACCGGACTAAAAAGCCATTTTCTACATCCTGCAAGGCAGGTGAACCAGGGTGTACTTGTGTTGGCCCCAAGTGCACCAAGGCAGCAATCTGCACCGCAGGGCAGCGCGCCAAGCGTGTAACTGGCCAAAGTGCAGATGCAGTGATCTGTTCCAGTGCGGCTCCCCGGTTGCAATGGCGTGAAATTCCAGGTTTGAGGACAAATCAGTGAAAAAAATAAAGCTCCAAAAGGGTTTCACACTCATTGAGTTGATGATTACTGTAGCAATCATTGGGATATTGGCGTCCGTTGCGTATCCTTCATATCGTGAGTATGTAAATAAATCGCGTCGTGTTCAGGCCAAGACAACTCTGGTGGCTGCCCAGCAATGGATGGAACGCTTCTACACGGAGAACTTTCGATACGATAAAAATAGCGCAAATGTCGCTGTGACGGATGCTAGTCAGTTCCCGTCTCGTTTCAGTGTTTCTCCACCGCCCGGGGAGGGCTCTGCGATGTACACCATCACCGTCACTGTGACCGATGGGGTTCGTGATGTATTCACGGTGAATGCAGTACGCAAAGCTGGCTCGGCGATGGCCAATGATCGATGCGGCGATTTATCAATCGATCATTTGAATCGACGTAAAGTAACAAACCATAAGGGATTTGGTAGCGACGCTGCGGCTCTTGATTACTGTTGGCGATGACGAGAATGTGAAAATTTTGATCCCAGGTGCTTTGGTACTTGGGATTTTTTCTTTATTTTTCGAAAAAATCTGTTTAAGAGTCTGCAGCTCGAATCGAGCATCAAGTCTCCGTTTCGGATCTAGGCTCTATGCGCAGCAATAGTGCTAGGTAATCTATGCACGAATCACCGCGCCGCGTGCATCTGCGGCCTCGGGCGGTCTGCGGCGTCGCAAATGCTCGCAGTAGCTACGGCTATCGCTGCATTTTGCGCCTTGCAGCCCATCGCGATACGCGGCGCACATTTGCCGCTCAATTCGCGCAGGGGATCCCTCGCTATGCGATTATTTGCAGGGACGTAGGTCATGAGCTGCGGCGGGTGCGTACAGCGTGCTGATTCTTGCAGAAGGTCTTCTATGGGCTGGGGTTGATGTGGTGGAGTTGATTTGACTGGAAATTTGTACATGGATCGTGCGCTGGAGTTGGCCCGCGAATCTCTATTGATTACATCTCCGAACCCACGGGTTGGCTGTGTTTTGGCTGATCCTGATGGGCGGGTGATTGGCGCAGGGCGAACCCAGCAAGCTGGCGGCGCTCATGCCGAAGTGATGGCGTTGAAGGATGCCCAGGCAAATGGGTTTGCGACTCTCGGGGCTACGGCCTATGTAACGCTGGAGCCTTGTTCTCATCAGGGGCGTACAGGGCCATGCTGCGACGCTTTGGTGGCTGCGGGTATTGCCAAGGTAGTGGCGTCGATCGCGGACCCCAATCCTTTGGTTGGGGGCCGAGGTTTTGAGCGTTTGCGGGCTGCAGGCATTAGCGTTGAGGTTGGATGTGGCGCTGAGGAGTCGCGCGAGTTGAATATCGGATTTTTCAGTCGCATGATCAGAAAAAAGCCATGGGTACGTTTAAAGGCAGCGATATCACTCGATGGTTTTACTGCAATGCCGAGTGGCGAGAGTCAGTGGATTACGTCGGAGGCTGCTCGCTCGGATGGGCACCTATGGCGCGCCCGTTCTTGTGCTGTTTTGACTGGCGTGGGCACCGTTTTGGCTGACAACCCCAGGTTGAACGTTCGCAATATCGATACGCCTCGTCAGCCAATGGCGGTGGTGTGTGATAGCCAGTTACGTACCCCTCCTGAAGCTGCTCTCTTCGATTGCGACAGAAGGGTATTGATATATACCGCTAGCAGCGATAGCAGTCTGGCTCAGCGTTTGAGGAGTCGGGGTGCGGAAGTGCGCAGGGTTGATAGCACGATGCGCGGGCGCATGGATTTGCGAATGGTGTTGGCGGATCTGGCGCAAGAGGGGGTGAACGAGCTTCACGTGGAGGCAGGTGCCATTCTCAATGGCTCTCTGTTGGCGTCCGGCCTGGTGGATGAGTTGCTGATGTACGTGGCGCCCACGTTATTGGGAGGTGGGGTGGGGGTTGCGCGAATGCCTCCGCTCGGGCGGCTTAGCGAGGCGCCTCGCTTTGACTATGTATCTGCGCTGCCTGTTGGTGGTGATGTATGCTTGATCGCCAGGTCGCACGGTGCTAACGATTTTTGAGCGTGCAGTACAGTCGGCAACAGCGAGCTTGCTGGTACGCGTGCTCCCGCCTGTGTGTTGATCTCAATGTACGTTCGTTGCGCTGTCACCTATCCATAGCATCGCCATGCGAAGCATGGCAACAGGATTTTTAAGGTGGTTCAGGATGTCGTTGGCTTCTTGGCATCATCCTCACGGTTTGGCGTACCCCAGACATGCACCCGCATTGGGCCGTCCTTTGCATTCGCGAGTCAGCCTTCTGTCTCGCTGCGCGCTAGTTTCCTCCGAAGGGCTTTTCAAAACTTTATGCTTTACGGTTGGGCTTGTCCTCTTCGCTGGTGGCGTTGTTTGCGGGCTAGCCAATGCACTTTGGGTTTGACAGAGCACAACGCCGAGGCTCAGAAGAATCGCGTTCAAGGACGTGTGATAGGGATTGCGGATTTTCTTCATATGGCAGCTTGAGTCGCTAAAGATCGTTCTTTCAAGGTACGGTTATAATTGAGAGGCTTTGTTCAACGCAAGGCGCACGTTCACGGCTAGTTCCGGCTGTCTACGCAAGTCATCAACCAAACCCCATTTGGGGTAACAGGAAAATCATGATCGCATCCTCCATCAAGGCCGAAGTTGTTAAGGCCAATGCCCGCGCTGCCAATGACACTGGTAGCCCAGAAGTGCAAGTTGCATTGCTGACCGCACGCATCAACGAACTGACCCCTCACTTCAAGACACACGCCAAGGACCACCATGGCCGTCGTGGTTTGTTGCGCATGGTCAGCCGTCGCCGCAAGCTGCTGGACTACCTCAAGGCCAAGGACGCTGACCGTTACACCGCGCTGATCGCCAAGTTGGGTCTGCGCAAGTAATCGTTATTGCATGCAAAAACGCCTGGGTTAGTTCGCTAGCTCAGGCGTTTTTTTACTTCGGAGTGGCAAATCGGAGCGAAGCTGTGTCATTCCACTGGAGTTGTTGAACAAGGTTGTCGACAGCTTCATTGGAATGGCATCGTGTTCTGAATTGCGCTCTATCCCTTGCTGACAGTGCGCTGTCAGCTATTTAAACAGGAGCAAGAATGAGCATTTTCAACAAAGTCACCAAGACCTTCCAATGGGGCGACAAGACCGTCATCATGGAAACGGGTGAAATCGCCCGCCAAGCGTCGGGTGCAGTTTTGGTCAACATCGACGATACCGTGGTGTTGGCTACCGTGGTGGCCTCTAAGTCGGCCAAGCCTGGTCAAGACTTCTTCCCTCTGACGGTGGACTACATCGAGAAGACGTACGCTGCGGGCAAGATCCCTGGCAGCTTCTTCAAGCGCGAAGCCAAGCCCAGCGAACACGAAACACTGACGAGCCGGCTGATCGACCGCCCCATTCGCCCTCTGTTCCCCGAAGGCTTCTTCAACGAAGTGCATGTGGTGATCCACACGGTATCGCTGAATCCTGAAGTGGATGCTGACATCGCTGCCTTGATTGCCACCAGTGCCGCCCTTGCCATCTCGGGCATCCCATTCAACGGCCCTATTGGCGCGGCGCGCGTGGGTTACATCAATGGCGAATACGTCCTCAACCCCGGCCAGACTGCGCGCAAGAATTCGCAGATGGACCTGGTGGTGGCAGGCACCGAAGCTGCCGTGCTGATGGTGGAGTCGGAGGCGCGGCAACTGTCGGAAGAAATCATGCTGGGCGCTGTAGTGTTCGGTCATGAGCAAGGCAACGTGGCCATCAATGCCATCCACGAACTGGTGCGCGACGCCGGCAAGCCTGTGTGGCAATGGGAGGCCCCCGCAAAGGATGAGGCCTTGATCGCCAAGGTGGTGGCGCTGGCGGACGACAAGCTGCGCGCTGCTTACCAGATTCGCAACAAGCAAGCCCGTACCCAGGCGTGCCGTGAGGCTTACGCGGCCGTGATGGCAGCGCTGAAGTCGGATGGCGTCGAATTCGACTCCGTCAAGGTGGAAGGCATGTTGTTTGATATCGAAGCCGGTATCGTGCGCAGCCAGATTCTGGCGGGTGAGCCGCGTATTGACGGCCGCGATACCCGTACTGTGCGTCCCATTGAGATCCGCGGCAGCGTGCTGCCACGTGCGCACGGCTCGTCACTGTTCACGCGTGGTGAAACCCAGGCGCTGGTCGTGACGACGCTGGGCACCGAGCGCGATGCGCAGCGCATCGATGCGCTGGCGGGCGAGTACGAAGACCGCTTCATGATGCACTACAACATGCCTCCCTTTGCCACGGGTGAAGTGGGCCGCATGGGCAGCACCAAGCGCCGCGAAATCGGTCATGGCCGCTTGGCCAAGCGCGCACTGGTGGCCGTGCTGCCGACCAAGGAAGAGTTCCCTTACACCATGCGCGTGGTTTCGGAGATCACCGAATCCAACGGCTCATCGTCGATGGCCTCCGTGTGCGGTGGCTGCCTGTCGCTGATGGACGCTGGCGTGCCCATGAAGGCTCACGTGGCGGGTATTGCCATGGGCCTGATCAAGGATGGCAACCGCTTTGCCGTGCTGACCGACATCCTGGGTGACGAAGATCACCTGGGCGACATGGACTTCAAGGTGGCAGGTACCACCGGCGGTATTACGGCGCTGCAGATGGACATCAAGATCCAAGGCATCACCAAGGAAATCATGCAGGT
This sequence comes from Acidovorax delafieldii, assembly GCA_002377855.1. Taxonomy (GTDB): domain Bacteria; phylum Pseudomonadota; class Gammaproteobacteria; order Burkholderiales; family Burkholderiaceae_C; genus Acidovorax; species Acidovorax delafieldii_A. The sequence continues at coordinate 66,108 of DFQQ01000015.1, forward strand.
GGCGCTGGCGCAGGCCAAAGAAGCGCGCATGCACATCCTGGGCAAGATGCAGGAAGCCATGGGCGAAGCCAAGACCGAAGTGTCGAATTTCGCGCCCAAGCTATACACCATGAAGATCAACCCCGAGAAGATCCGTGACGTGATCGGCAAGGGCGGCGCTGTGATCCGCGCGCTGACCGAGGAAACAGGCTGCCAGATCAACATCGAGGAAGACGGCACGATCACAATTGCGGCCACGGATGCGGCCAAGGCCGACGAGGCCAAGAAGCGCATCGAGCAAATCACCGCTGAGGTCGAGATTGGCAAGGTCTACGAAGGCCCTGTGACAAAGATCCTGGATTTCGGTGCGCTGATCAACCTGTTGCCCGGCAAGGATGGTCTGCTGCATATCAGCCAGATTGCCCACGAGCGCGTGGAAAAAGTGTCCGACTATCTGGCAGAAGGGCAAATCGTCAAAGTCAAGGTCATGGAAACGGATGAAAAAGGCCGTATCAAACTGTCCATGAAGGCCCTGGCAGACCGTCCTGCTGGCGGTAGCGATCGTCCCGCGCCTGCAGAGCGTGGCGAGCGAGAGCCCCGTCAGAGCCGCGAAGGCGGACGTCCTTCGGCCGATCAACAACAACAGCAGCAACAGTGATCTAGCAGGCCTTCGGGCCTGTAGGTGAATGTGATTTGCTATTGAATTTGTAGCAGCCGGCGCTTTCCCAGAAGGCGCCGGTGCTTAAATTACCTCAAACTACGAACACTATGACCGAACGCGTGATGCGCGCCGTGGAAATATCGTCCTTCGGGCCGCCCGATATGCTTCGCATTGAACAGCGCCCCGTGCCGGTAGCTGGCCCTGGCGAAGTGCTGATGCGTGTCAGTGCGAGCGGCATCAACCGTCCTGATGTGCTGCAGCGTGCGGGTCACTATGCGCCCCCGGCTGGCGCTTCCGATCTCCCGGGGCTGGAAGTGGCTGGCGTGATCGAGGCGGGTGATGCGCAGGCCATGGCGTTAATGGGATTGAAGATCGGTGACCGCGTTTGTGCCTTGGTGGCCGGAGGAGGCTATGCACAGTGGTGTGTTGCTCCGGTGGGCCAGTGTCTTCCTGTTCCATCGGGCCTCAGTGATATTGAGGCGGCGTCGCTGCCTGAAACACTTTTCACGGTGTGGAGCAATGTATTCGATCGAGGCCGCCTGCAAGCGGGAGAGTTCCTTCTGGTGCAGGGTGGCAGCAGTGGAATCGGAGTGACTGCCATTCAGCTGGCCCGCGCTTGGGGCGCCAAGGTGATAGCGACTGCGGGAAGCGACGAAAAATGCGCGGCTTGTCTGGAGCTGGGTGCAGCCCATGCAATCAACTACAAAACACAGGACTTCGTAGCAGAGGTCAGCCGCATTACCGAAGGACGGGGCGTGGATGTGGTGCTGGACATGGTTGCCGGAGATTACGTTGCACGCGAGGTGGAATGCCTCGCGGAAGACGGACGGCTGGTCATCATTGCAGTCCAGGGCGGGGTGAAGAGCTCCTTCAATGCGGGGCTCGTTCTCCGGCGTCGGCTGACAGTCACCGGGTCTACCTTGCGCCCGCGCTCTGTGGCATTCAAGACAGCCATCGCGCAATCGCTTCGCTCACATGTGTGGCCGCTGATCGAGCAGGGGAAAGTTCGCCCTGTCATCTACCGGACGTTTGACGCTAGCGACGCGGCTGCTGCCCATGCATTGATGGAGTCCAACCAACACACTGGCAAGATTGTTTTGACGTGGTAAACATGAAAAAGAAACTGATTGCAGGCAACTGGAAGATGAACGGGGGCCTGGTTGCTAACGAAGCCTTGGTCAAGGCCCTGCTTGCCGGGCTGGGTACGCCTACTTGCGATGTGGCAATTGCGGTACCTGCTCCTTATTTTGCGCAGATCCAAAGTTTGGTATCTGGCGCCGAGATCGCCCTGGCATCCCAAGACGTTTCGTCGTATGCCTCAGGTGCCTACACCGGGGAAGTGTCTGCGGGCATGCTGAAAGAGTTTGGTGTTCGCTATACGCTGGTTGGGCACTCGGAGCGGCGCCAATACCACGCGGAAACAGATGCCGTTGTGGCGGAAAAGGCCCGGCAGGCTCTGGCCGCTGGCATCACCCCAATCGTTTGTGTAGGAGAAACTCTGCAGGAGCGCGAGGCGGGCCAGACGGAAGCGGTGGTCAAGCGACAACTCGCCGCCGTCATTCATGTCAACGGCCACTGCATCAGTGAGATTGTGGTGGCTTACGAGCCTGTGTGGGCAATAGGCACGGGGCGCACCGCATCGCCCGACCAGGCCCAGCAGGTACACGCTGTTTTGCGTGCACAGTTGGCTGCCGCTACTCCCCATGCAGATCGTGTTCGCGTGCTTTATGGCGGCAGCATGAACGCAGCCAACGCCGTCGAATTGCTCGCGCAGCCAGATATTGATGGGGGACTGGTGGGCGGCGCATCTCTCAAGTCAGAAGATTTTCTCAGAATCATTGCCGCAGCCAGTTGAGCTGTGCGCAAGTAGCTATCAAATTAGGAGTAAAAATGAGTGTTTTGGTTAACGTGATTTTGGCGGTGCAGATTTTGGCCGCGCTGGGAATGATTGGCTTGATTCTGGTGCAGCATGGCAAAGGCGCAGACATGGGGGCTGCTTTTGGTAGTGGCTCTTCCGGAAGCCTTTTCGGTGCGAGTGGCAGTGCCAACTTCCTGTCGCGTACTACGGCAGTCCTGGCGGCTGTATTTTTCGTCACTACTTTGGCGCTGGCCTACTTTGGCAACGCCCGCCCGGCCAGTTCTGGCAGTGTTCTCGAAACGCCCGCAGCGGTGATCCCATCGTCTGGCGCAGCGCCCAGCGCTGACGCGGCATCGGCAGCCCCTGTTGTGCCTGCCTCGGGTGCTGCCCAAATTCCAACCAAATAATCTGCACTAAATTGGTTTTTCTGACGCGAAGCCAGGGTTTTCCGGGGTAGAATTCTGGATTGTCTGGAAAGCCAAAACCCTTGCGGTTCCTCATGCCATCCAGGCACGCAACATCAGCCGTCGTGGTGAAATTGGTAGACACGCTATCTTGAGGGGGTAGTGGCGAAAGCTGTGCGAGTTCGAGTCTCGCCGACGGCACCAAAACAAAAGCCAGCCTGCAAAACTTGCAAAGTTTTCTGGCTTGGCTACAGCGGTGAGCATCCTCAAGATGAACCTCGATCAGTACCTCCCCGTCCTTTTGTTCATCTTGGTTGGCGTCGCCGTTGGCGTTGTCCCCTTGATTCTTGGTTATGTGCTGGGCCCCAATCGCCCTGACGCTGCCAAAAACTCCCCTTACGAATGCGGCTTTGAAGCCTTTGAAGACGCGCGCATGAAATTCGATGTGCGCTACTACCTCGTCGCCATTCTGTTCATTCTTTTTGATCTGGAAATCGCATTTCTCTTTCCTTGGGCGGTGACGCTGCACGAGGTGGGGATGGCGGGCTTTGTAGCGGTTTCAATCTTCTTGACCATCCTGGTCGTGGGCTTTGCCTACGAATGGAAAAAGGGCGCGCTGGATTGGGAATGATCAAGCTTCAACAAGGACGAACGCGATGATTGAAGGCGTGATGAAGGAAGGCTTTATCACTACCAGTTACGACTCGGTGGTGAATTGGGCCAAGACAGGCTCTCTGTGGCCTATGACGTTCGGTTTGGCGTGCTGTGCTGTTGAGATGATGCACGCTGCTGCGGCGCGCTACGACATTGGTCGTTTTGGTGCAGAGGTATTTCGCGCTAGTCCGCGGCAGTCCGATTTGATGATTGTGGCTGGGACGCTTTGCAACAAGATGGCGCCCGCTTTGCGCAAGGTGTATGACCAGATGTCCGAACCCCGGTGGGTTTTGTCGATGGGATCTTGTGCCAACGGCGGAGGCTATTACCACTATAGCTACTCTGTGGTGCGCGGGTGCGATCGCATTGTGCCTGTGGATGTGTATGTACCTGGCTGCCCGCCAACGGCAGAGGCGTTGATCTACGGGATCATTCAGCTGCAGCAAAAAATTCGCCGCACCAATACGATCGCTCGGGTTTGAAGGGTTGAAGATGACTGCTGTTGCCATTCGGCCTGAAAAGCTCAAAGAGACCATCGCTGCAACGCTGGGCTCGAAGGTGCGTCAAATCACTGTTTCATTGGGCGAAGTCACCGTCACCGTCGCTGCTGCGGATTACCTCGAATCCATGCGTGCGCTGCGTGATTCAAGCGGATGCCAGTTCGAGCAGTTGATTGATCTTTGTGGCGTCGACTACTCTGCCTACGCCAATGCAGTGAACGAAGGGTCCCGATACTGCGTAGTATCACATCTCCTGTCGGTCAGTCTGAATCAGCGTGTACGCGTCAAGGTGTATTGCCCAGATGACGATTTTCCGATGGTGACATCGGTTTCAGACCTTTGGAACTCCGCCAATTGGTACGAACGCGAAGCCTTCGATTTGTTTGGCATCGTGTTTGATGGACACAACGATCTGCGTCGTATCCTGACCGACTATGGCTTTATCGGCCATCCCTTCCGCAAAGACTTTCCTTTGTCAGGGCATGTCGAAATGCGCTACGACGCGGAGCAGCGTCGGGTGGTGTACGAGCCTGTCTCCATTGAGCCGCGCGAGATCACGCCTCGCATCATTCGCGAAGAAAAGTACGGAGGCCTGCACTGAGCCGCTATGGGCTTATGTGAACCATCATGGCTGAAATCAAAAACTATTCCCTGAATTTCGGGCCGCAGCACCCTGCAGCCCATGGCGTGTTGCGCTTGGTGCTGGAGCTTGATGGCGAGGTGGTGCAGCGGGCTGATCCTCACATCGGATTGCTCCATCGTGCTACCGAGAAGCTGGCTGAGCACAAAACGTTTATCCAGTCGCTGCCATATATGGATCGGCTGGACTACGTGTCCATGATGTGCAACGAGCATGCGTACTGCTTGGCCATCGAGAAGCTGCTGGGTATCGAAGTGCCTGTGCGGGCGCAGTACATCCGCGTGATGTTTTCTGAAATCACGCGTCTGTTGAATCATCTGATGTGGCTGGGCTCGCACGGCAATGATTGCGGCAGTTCCACCATCTTGATTTATACGTTCCGTGAGCGTGAAGATCTGTTCGACATGTATGAGGCGGTGTCGGGTGCGCGCATGCACGCCGCATATTTCCGCCCAGGCGGTGTGTACCGGGATCTGCCCGACAGCATGCCGCAGTACAGGGTCAGCAAGATCAAGAACGCGAAAGCGTTGGAGGCGATGAATCAGAATCGCCAGGGCTCTCTGCTGGATTTCATTGATGATTTCACGAAACGCTTCCCAGGTTGCGTGGATGAGTATGAAACGCTCTTGACAGACAACCGCATCTGGAAGCAGCGCACCGTTGGCATTGGAGTGGTAAAGCCGGAACGCGCATTGAACTTGGGCATGACAGGTCCCATGTTGCGCGGTTCAGGCATTGCTTGGGACCTGCGCAAGACGCAACCCTATGATGCGTATGATCGCGTCGATTTCGATATCCCTGTCGGGAAGACAGGGGACTGCTACGACCGCTATCTGGTCCGCGTTCACGAAATGCGCGAGTCCAATCGGATCATCAAGCAATGTGTGGACTGGCTTCGTGCAAACCCGGGTCCAGTCATCACCGACAACCACAAGGTCGCGGCGCCCTCTCGCGAATCCATGAAGTCCAACATGGAAGAGCTGATTCACCATTTCAAGCTGTTCACTGAAGGTTTTCATGTGCCCGAAGGTGAGGCCTACGCTGCCGTGGAGCATCCCAAAGGCGAGTTTGGCATTTATCTGGTGAGCGACGGTGCGAACAAGCCTTATCGGCTGAAGATTCGCGCTCCGGGCTTTGCCCATTTGGCCACGTTGGACGAGATGGCACGAGGGCACATGATTGCCGACGCAGTGGCGATCATTGGCACTATGGATATCGTGTTCGGAGAGATTGATCGATGATTACCGAAGCGACGCTTGCGCGATTTGCGCGTGAAGTGGCCAAGTACCCTGCAGACCAGAAGCAGTCTGCGGTGATGGCTTGTCTCTCTATCGTGCAGCAAGAGCAGGGGTTTGTCAGCCCTGAAAGTGAGGCCGTGATTGCAGAGTACCTGGGCATGGCCCAGATTGCCGTGCACGAGGTCACGACCTTCTACAACATGTACAACCAGCAGCCGGTCGGCAAGTACAAGCTCAACGTCTGCACCAACCTGCCTTGCCAGTTGCGTGACGGGCAGAGAGCGCTGCACCACCTTGAGCAAAAACTGGGGGTGTCCATGGGTGAAACGACTGCGGATGGTTTGTTCACCTTGCAGCAGTGCGAATGCCTTGGTGCTTGCGCAGATGCACCGGTCATGTTGGTCAATGACCGCACCATGTGCAGTTTCATGGACAACGACAAGCTCGACCAGCTGGTGGACGGCTTGCGTGCCGCGGAGGGCAAGTGATGACCACGGCGGCACAGATTCTTTCCCAGTTCAAGGCAACGGGCGTACAGACCTGCTTCCATGATCGTCATATCAACCCGCAGATCTACGCGGGGCTCAACGGCAACAATTGGAGCATTAAGGAGTATGAGGCGCGAGGCGGTTACCAGGCGCTGCGTCGTATTCTCGGCAGGGATGGTGGGGAAGGTTTGACCCAGGACCAGGTAATCGCGACCGTCAAAGAGTCGGGGTTGCGTGGACGCGGAGGCGCAGGCTTCCCGACAGGACTGAAGTGGAGCTTCATGCCTCGGTCATTCCCCGGGCAAAAGTACCTCGTCTGCAATTCTGACGAAGGCGAGCCAGGCACCTGCAAGGATCGCGATATTCTGCAATTCAATCCACACATTGTGATTGAAGGCATGATCATTGCGGCTTATGCAATGGGTATCACTGTGGGCTACAACTACATCCACGGTGAGATTTTCCAGACTTACGAACGCTTCGAAGCCGCATTGGAAGAGGCTCGTGCTGCTGGATATCTAGGCAATGGAATCATGGGAAGCGAGTTCAGCTTCCAGTTGCATGCGGCTCATGGGTTCGGCGCTTATATCTGTGGTGAGGAAACTGCACTGCTGGAGTCGTTGGAAGGCAAGAAGGGGCAACCACGCTTCAAACCACCATTTCCGGCCAGCTTTGGCTTGTATGGCAAGCCGACCACCATTAACAACACCGAAACGTTTGCAGCGGTGCCATGGATCATCCGCAACGGTGGGGCGGCTTACTTGGAGTGTGGGAAGCCGAACAACGGCGGCACCAAGATCTTCTCGGTGTCAGGCGATGTGGAAAAACCGGGGAACTATGAAATTCCTCTGGGAACCCCGTTCTCCAAATTGTTGGAATTGGCTGGAGGTGTGCGCAAAGGCCACCAGCTCAAGGCCGTGATTCCTGGCGGCTCCTCAGCGCCTGTGCTTCCTGCATCGATCATCATGGAGTGCACGATGGACTACGATTCCATCGCAAAAGCGGGCTCGATGTTGGGTTCGGGGGCTGTGATCGTGATGGACGACTCGCGGAGCATGGTGGAGAGCCTGTTGCGGTTGTCCTATTTCTATTCGCATGAGTCCTGCGGCCAATGCACCCCATGCCGCGAAGGAACCGGCTGGATGTGGCGAGTGATTGATCGCGTTCAGCACGGCCAAGGGCGTGAGGGTGATTTGGACCTGCTCAATTCCGTGGCCGACAACATCCAGGGGCGCACGATTTGCGCTCTGGGCGACGCTGCGGCCATGCCCGTGCGCGCCATGTTGAAGCATTTCCGTCCTGAGTTTGAGGCATTGATCCGGAACAAAGGCTCGCAAGCTGCCGCATCCGCCTGATTGCGAGAAAACATATGGTTGAAATTGAACTGGACGGTCAGAAAGTGGAAGTCGCCGAAGGCTGCATGGTGATGCATGCAGCTGAGAAGGCAGGCACCTATATCCCACATTTCTGCTATCACAAGAAGCTCTCGATTGCTGCCAACTGCCGCATGTGCTTGGTGGATGTAGAGAAAGCGCCGAAGCCCATGCCTGCCTGCGCCACGCCGGTGACACAAGGCATGGTGGTGCGGACCAAAACCGATAAGGCCATCAAGGCCCAGAAATCGGTAATGGAGTTCCTGCTGATCAATCACCCTCTGGACTGCCCAATCTGCGACCAGGGAGGCGAATGCCAGCTGCAGGATTTGGCCGTTGGCTACGGAGGCTCTTCTTCGCGTTACGAAGAAGAAAAGCGCGTGGTTCTGCACAAGGATGTGGGCCCGTTGATCTCCATGGCAGAGATGAGCCGTTGCATCCACTGCACTCGCTGCGTACGCTTTGGACAAGAAGTGGCCGGCGTGATGGAACTGGGCATGATCCATCGTGGCGAGCATTCCGAAATCACGACGGTAGCCGGTGACACGGTGGATTCCGAGCTGTCGGGCAACATGATCGATATTTGCCCGGTGGGCGCATTGACGAGCAAGCCGTTCCGTTACAGCGCTCGCAGCTGGGAACTATCCCGTCGCCGCTCTGTGAGTCCTCACGACTCCACCGGATCCAATTTGATTGTTCAGGTCAAGAACCATAAGGTCATGCGGGTCGTTCCTTTTGAAAACGAAGCCGTGAACGAATGTTGGATTGCTGACCGCGACCGTTTTTCGTACGAGGCGCTCAATGGTGAGGATCGACTCACTCACCCCATGCTGAAGCAAGGTGGGGTGTGGAAGGAGGTCGATTGGCAAACAGCCCTGGAATATGTAGCCAACGGTCTCAAGAACATTCGCAATGACCATGGAGCGAATGCTATCGGTGCCTTGGTCAGCCCACACAGCACAGTGGAGGAGCTTTACCTGGCCGGAGCTTTCGTTCGCGGTTTGGGTAGCGACAATGTCGATTACCGCCTGCGCAACGCTGAATTCAGTGCTCCAGAAGGTATTCGGTGGCTTGGCACCTCGATTGCCTCGCTTTCCACTTTGCAAAGCGTATTGGTGGTGGGCTCCAACCTTCGCAAGGATCATCCGCTGTTCGCTCAGCGCATCCGACAGGCGGCTCGCCACGGATGTCAAGTCAGTGCGCTGGATTCAGTCGCTCGGGACTGGGCTCTACCGGTGAAGCATGTTGTCGCGAAAAGCGCTGGCCAGTGGCTGCAAGCTTTGGGGGGGATAGCCGCTGCGGTTGCGCAAGAAAAAGGAATTTCGGCGCCCCCTGGAGCATGGTCTATTGACGATGTGGCAACTGCAATTGCCCGTTCGCTTTTGGCGGGTGAGCGAAAGGCGGTGTTGCTGGGCAACGCTGCCGCTCACCACGCTCATGCCACGCAGCTGCTGGCGCTTGCCAACTGGATTGGCGAGCACACCGGTGCCACAGTCGGCTATCTCACAGAGGCCGCGAACACGGTAGGAGCCCAGTTTGTGGGCGCACACCCCGTGAGTGGTGGCTTGAACGCATCGCAAATGCTGTCAGGTGGCTTGAAAGCGGCATTCCTGTTGAACAACGAGCCTGTGCATGATTCAGCTTTGGGCTTGCGCGCCGCACAGGGCCTTTCGGCGGCAGAGATGGTGGTGACCCTGAGTCCATTCAAGGCCAACATGGACTTCAGTGATGTGCTTCTGCCCATTGCTCCGTTCACGGAAACATCGGGCAGCTTCATCAATGCAGAAGGTCGCCTGCAGAGCTTTCACGCTGTCGTTCGGCCGTTAGGCGAGGCCCGGCCCGCCTGGAAGGTGCTTCGTGTGTTGGCCAACATGCTGGATGTACCGGGTTTCGATTTCGAAACCTCGCAGGATGTGTTGGCCCGTGCTACCAACGCTGCACCAGGCACAGTGGCCCAGGTGGACACAGCCCAATTGTCCAATGCCGTCGCCGGCGGAGTCGTGGCTCCTACTCGAGACGGCTCGGGTGAGCCCGTGGTTGCCTCCATTTATCAATTGGATGGACTGGTGCGTCGCTCCCCATCTTTGCAATTGACTGCCGATGCGCGTATGGCACACGAGGGGGTGGTGGCATGATCGACGCGCTCTACAACGCGGGCCTGGGGTTGTTGCCATTTGGCTGGTGGACTGCCCTGGCATGGCCGGTCCTTTGGATCTTGCTCAAGATTGTCTGCATCTTGGCTCCACTCATGGGTGCGGTTGCTTACCTGACGCTGTGGGAGCGCAAGCTCTTGGGCTTCATGCAAGTGCGTCACGGCCCCAACCGGGTTGGCCCGTTGGGATTGTTGCAGCCTATTGCCGATGCCTTGAAGCTGCTGACCAAAGAAATCATCCAACCCACTGCAGCGAGCAAAGGGCTGTTTGTGCTGGGGCCAGTGATGGCCATCATGCCGGCTCTTGCTGCCTGGGTGGCCATTCCTTTCGGGCCTGATGTGGCGCTGGCCAATGTCAACGCGGGCTTGCTGCTGGTCATGGCTATCACATCGATTGAGGTGTACGGCGTCATCATTGCCGGGTGGGCTTCGAACTCAAAGTACGCTTTTCTCGGCGCTTTGCGAGCATCTGCCCAAATGGTGAGCTATGAAATCGCAATGGGTTTCTGTTTCCTGATCGTGATCATGGTTTCGGGCAGCATGAACCTGACCGAGATTGTGACCAGCCAGGGCCGCGGGTGGGCAGCGTCGCATGGCGTAGCCCTGTTCTCTTGGAACTGGTTGCCCCTGCTGCCGATTTTCCTGGTCTATCTGATTTCCGGAGTCGCTGAAACGAACCGCCACCCGTTCGACGTGGTGGAAGGTGAGGCTGAAATCGTGGCCGGGCACATGGTTGAGTATTCGGGCATGGGATTCGCCATTTTCTTCTTGGCCGAATACGCGAGCATGTGGCTGGTGTCCATCCTTGCGGTACTCATGTTCCTGGGCGGATGGTTGCCTCCTGTGGATGCGTTGGCTTTCATTCCCGGCTGGATATGGCTGGCCGCCAAGACGTTCTTGGTCGTGTCGATGTTCATCTGGATTCGCGCTACGTTTCCTCGCTTCCGTTATGACCAGATCATGCGTCTGGGTTGGAAGATTTTCATTCCAGTCACATTGGTGTGCCTGGTGGTTGTGGGCGGCTGGTTGCTCTCGCCCTGGAATATCTGGAAATAAGCGGGGACACAAATGACTGCTGTTGTTGCTGCTGCACCTTTCTCCTTCAAAGACTTCCTCAAGAGCTTCATGCTCGTTGAGTTGCTCAAGGGCATGGCCCTGACGGGGCGCTACGCCTTTCGCCGCAAGGTGACTGTGCAATTCCCAGAGGAAAAGACACCTTTGTCGCCCCGGTTCCGCGGACTGCATGCGCTGCGCCGCTATGAAAACGGAGAAGAACGGTGCATTGCCTGTAAGTTGTGCGAGGCGGTATGTCCTGCCCTGGCGATCACGATCGAATCGGATGTACGTGACGACGGTTCGCGCCGCACCACGCGCTACGACATTGATCTGACGAAGTGCATTTTCTGTGGTTTCTGTGAAGAAAGCTGCCCCGTGGATTCCATTGTGGAGACGCATATCTTCGAATATCACGGCGAAAAGCGAGGCGATCTGTATTTCACAAAGGACATGCTCTTGGCGGTGGGTGACCGGTACGAAGGCGAAATCGCTGCAGCTAAGGCGGCAGATGCCAAGTACCGCTGATCGGTGTTGAACTCAGCCTGTTTGCCAGACTTTCTATAAAGACCCGATCCATGGACGCCAAGACTGGTTTCTTTTATCTTTTCTCGGTTGTGCTGCTGTTTGCTGCCTTTCGAGTCATCACGGCGCGCAACCCTGTGCACGCCGTGCTTTATCTCATTCTTGCCTTCTCGCAGGCCGCCGCTGTTTGGTTGCTGTTGAAGGCCGAATTTCTCGCCATTGCGCTGGTACTGGTGTATCTAGGCGCCGTCATGGTGCTGTTTCTTTTCGTGGTGATGATGCTGGATATCCACATCGATACCGTACGCAAAGGATTCTGGAAGCACTTCCCCTTGGCGGCCACAGTGGGGGCGCTGATTGCGCTGGAGATGGCGGCCGTGTTGATGGGAGGTTTCCGCGGGCTGGAAGAGCCTAAGGCTGCGGCTCCTTTGTTGGATGCTGCCGGGCAAGTGATTCAGTATTCCAATACCAAGACCTTGGGAAAGCTGCTGTACACACAGTACCTTTACCCAGTTGAAATTGCAGCGGTCATCCTGCTGGTGGCAATGATTGCTGCCATTGCACTGACGTTGCGTCAGCGCAAGGATAGCAAGGCGATCAATCCATCCACCCAGATTCGCGTCCGTGCGCGCGATCGGCTGGATGTCGTGAAGGTGGCCGTGACGCAGAGGCCCGCAGAGCCGCTGCCCGAAATCGTTCCGGCCGAGGAGAAAAAAACATGACTTTGACTTTGGGGCATTTTCTTTCGCTCGGCGCGATGCTGTTCGCTTTGTCGGTCATCGGTATTTTTCTGAACCGCAAAAACCTGATTGTGCTGTTGATGGCAATCGAGCTGATGCTGCTTGCCGTGAACATGAATTTCGTCGCGTTTTCCCATTATCTGGATGACATGCACGGGCAAGTGTTCGTGTTTTTTATCTTGACCGTGGCCGCAGCTGAGTCCGCTATCGGGCTGGCCATTCTGGTGCTGCTGTTCCGCAACAAGACCAGCATCAACGCAGAAGACCTCAACACCCTTAAGGGTTGATGAGCCACCCGTATTCCCTAGGTTCTCAAGAATGAGTCAAACCCTCTCTGCTTCAACGCTCCTGGCTGTTCCGCTGGCTCCGCTGGCGGGCGCTTTGTTGGCTGGCGTATTCGGTACAACCTTTGGCGGCAACTGGATTGGGCGACGCCTCAGCCACACGCTGACGATCCTTGGCGTGTTGGTGGCTTTCGTCCTCTCCGCGATGACGCTCAAGAGCGTTGCCCTGGACGGCGCACGTTTTAACGAAACGCTCTACACCTGGATGGTCGTAGGTGGTCTGAAGATGGAAGTAGGCTTTCTGGTGGATAGCCTCACTGCCATGATGATGGTGGTGGTAACTTTTGTGTCCCTGATGGTGCACATCTACACCATTGGCTACATGGAAGAAGACGAAGGGTACAACCGCTTCTTTGCCTACATTTCGTTGTTCACCTTCTCCATGCTCATGCTTGTCATGAGCAACAACCTGCTGCAGTTGTTCTTTGGTTGGGAGGCGGTGGGCCTGGTTTCCTACTTGTTGATCGGTTTCTGGTTCAACAAGCCTTCGGCCATTTTTGCCAACATGAAGGCGTTTTTGGTGAACCGGGTAGGTGACTTCGGGTTCATCCTGGGCATTGGCCTGATCGCTGCGTACGCCGGCACCCTGAATTATGGCGAAATCTTCGCGAAATCGAGCGAGTTGGGCGCCTTGAACTTCCCCGGTACCGGCTGGATGTTGATCACCGTGATTTGCATTTGTCTGTTCATCGGCGCCATGGGTAAGTCCGCCCAGTTCCCCTTGCATGTATGGCTGCCCGATTCGATGGAAGGTCCCACCCCCATTTCCGCGCTGATTCACGCGGCCACCATGGTGACGGCTGGCATCTTCATGGTGTCGCGCATGTCGCCTTTGTTTGAATTGTCAGACACTGCTTTGAATTTCATTTTGGTGATCGGGTCCATTACCGCCCTGTTCATGGGTTTCCTGGGCATCATCCAGAACGATATCAAGCGTGTTGTGGCTTATTCCACGCTGTCGCAGCTGGGGTATATGACTGTGGCGTTGGGCGCCTCTGCCTATTCAGTTGCCGTGTTCCACCTGATGACGCACGCGTTTTTCAAGGCGCTTTTGTTCTTGGGCGCTGGCTCCGTCATCATGGGCATGCACCACAACCAAGACATTCGGTGGATGGGTGGTGTGCGCAAGTACATGCCGATCACATGGATCACTTCTTTGCTCGGATCGCTGGCGCTGATTGGTACCCCGCTGTTCTCGGGCTTTTATTCCAAAGACAGCATCATCGAAGCTGTGCACTTCAGTCATTTGCCTGCCGCTGGGTTTGCGCATTTTGCGGTCTTGGCGGGTGTTTTTGTCACAGCTTTCTATTCCTTCCGCATGTATTTCCTCGTGTTCCATGGCAAGGAGCGCTTTGATCAGAACCCCGATGCGCACCATGGCGACCACCATGGGCATGATGATCATCACGAGCCTCATGAGTCGCCGTGGGTCGTGACGGTTCCCCTTGTTTTGCTGGCCATCCCATCAGTGGTAGTGGGCTTCATGTTCATTCAGCCCATGCTGTTTGGTGACTTCTTCAAGGATATGATCTTTGTGGATGCCGCCAAGCATCCTGCGATGGCGAAACTGGGTGAGATATTCCACGGCCCGGTGGCCATGGCCTTGCACGGCTTGCAAACGGCGCCTTTCTGGTTGGCTCTGGCCGGTGTCGCGTTGTCGTACTACATGTACATGGTCAACCCCGCTTTGCCCGCAGGAATCAAAGCCCGCGTGCAGCCGCTGTACCGCCTGCTGGAAAACAAGTATTACTTGGATTGGATCAACGAGAACATTCTCGCCAGAGGCGCTAGGGCCCTGGGCGTAGGGCTCTGGAAGGTGGGCGACCAAGCCATCATTGACGGCGGCATCGTGAATGGCTCGTGGAAGCTGGTCGGTGCCGTGGCAGGTATGGTGCGTTGGATCCAGTCTGGTTTTATTTTCCATTACGCCTTGGTGATGATTCTGGGTGTGTTCGCGCTGATGACTTGGTTTGTCTGGGGCGACTTCTTCATGCAACTCATCAAATAAGGAAAAAAACAAAATGAGTTCGTTGTTGAGTCTCGCAATCTGGATACCTATCGTCTTCGGTGTGATCTTGCTCGCCCTTGGGCGTGATGACCACGCCCGTGCCGTGCGCTGGATCGCTTTGGTGGGGGCGCTCGTTGGGTTGTTGGTAACGCTGCCGCTGTACGGGGGGTTTGAGACTGGTACCGCCGCGATGCAATTCGTGGAAAAGGCCGTTTGGATTGAGCGCTTCAATGTGAACTATCACGTGGGCGTTGACGGCATTTCCTTTTGGTTCGTACCGTTGACGGCGTTCATCACCGTCATTGTGGTTCTCGCCTCTTGGGAGTCGATTACAGAACGCGTGAACCAGTACATGGGCGCTTTCTTGATTTTGTCGGGCCTGATGATCGGGGTATTCACGGCTTTGGACGGCATGCTGTTCTACGTGTTCTTCGAAGCCACCCTGATTCCCATGTACCTGATCATCGGTATCTGGGGCGGCCCCAACAAGATCTACGCAGCGTTCAAGTTCTTCCTGTACACGCTGCTTGGCTCGTTGTTGATGCTGATCGCTCTGATCTACCTGTACAACCAATCGGGTGGCAGCTTCGATATTGCGGCTTGGCACAAGCTGCCGTTGAGTAGCACGGCGCAGACGTTGTTGTTCTTTGCCTTCTTTGCAGCGTTCGCCGTCAAGGTGCCCATGTGGCCTGTGCACACATGGCTGCCTGACGTGCACGTGGAAGCTCCCACAGGTGGTTCGGCAGTGCTGGCTGCCATCATGCTGAAGCTGGGCGCCTATGGTTTCCTGCGCTTCTCTCTGCCTATCGCGCCTGATGCTTCGCGGGAATGGGCTTGGCTGATGATTGCCCTGTCTTTGGTCGCTGTGATCTATGTGGGCCTCGTCGCCATGGTCCAGAAGGACATGAAGAAGCTGGTTGCGTACTCTTCAGTGGCGCACATGGGTTTCGTGACCCTGGGTTTTTTCATCTTCAACGACCTCGGTGTCTCGGGCGGTTTGGTGCAGATGATTGCGCACGGGTTTGTTTCGGGCGCGATGTTCCTCTCCATCGGTGTACTGTATGACCGCGTCCATTCGCGTGAGATTGCCGCCTACGGCGGTGTCGTCAACACCATGCCCAATTTCACCGCGTTTGCTCTGCTGTTTGCGATGGCCAACTGCGGTTTGCCGGGGACTGCTGGCTTTGTGGGTGAGTGGATGGTTATCCTGGGTGCTGTAAAGGCCAACTTCTGGGTCGGCTTGGCTGCAGCGACGGCATTGATCTTCGGTGCCGCATACACGCTTTGGATGTTCAAGCGCGTCTATCTGGGACCCGTTGGCAACAGCCATGTCAAGGAGCTGACCGACATTGGGAGGCGTGAATTCTTGGTTCTCGCGCTGTTGGCTGTGGCCGTCCTGGCAATGGGCTTGTATCCCCGTCCGTTCACCGATGTGATGGATACATCAGTGGCTGAACTGCTCAAGCACGTGGCCTTGCAAAAGCTGAACTGACCGACAGAACAGAGAGATTGAGATGATTGACAACATCAGCTGGCTTGCGGTCTACCCTGAGATCGTGCTTCTTGTGATGGCCTGCGTGATTGCGCTGGTTGACTTGGGTGTGAACAGCCCCCGGCGCACTGCCACCTATGTGCTGACCATGCTTACCTTGGCTGTAGTAGCAGCATTGGAGGGCGTGTACGCCAGCAGTGGCAACACCTTCTATGGCTTCGGAAACATGGTGGTCAGTGACGCCATGGGCAATTGGCTGAAGTGCTTCGCCACGATTGCAGTCATGGTGACCCTGGTGTACGGGCGTCCTTACGCAGCGGACCGTGACATGTTGCGCGGCGGTGAGATGTTCACGTTGTCCATGTTCGCTCTGCTGGGCATGTTCATCATGATCTCGGGCAACAACTTCCTGGTGATTTACCTGGGCCTGGAGCTGTTGACGCTGTCGAGCTATGCCTTGGTAGCCCTGCGTCGCGATAACGCGACTGCGACGGAAGCTGCCATGAAGTATTTCGTGTTGGGGGCCATGGCCAGCGGTTTCCTTCTGTACGGCTTGTCCATGCTCTACGGCGCGACAGGTTCGCTGGACATTGGCCAAGTCTTCAAGGCGGTGCTGTCTGGCCAGATCAAACATCAAGTGCTGGTGTTTGGCTTGGTGTTTGTGGTGGCGGGCTTGGCGTTCAAGCTTGGTGTTGTTCCTTTCCACATGTGGATTCCAGACGTCTACCAAGGCGCACCCACAGCGGTCACCTTGATGATCGGTAGCGCACCCAAGCTGGCGGCGTTCGCCATCACCATGCGCCTTCTCGTGGATGGCCTGCTGCCGTTGGCTATTGACTGGCAGCAGATGCTGGCTGTGCTGGCCATCGGTTCATTGCTGATTGGTAATCTGGCGGCCATTGCGCAGACCAACCTCAAGCGGATGCTGGCGTATTCGACTATTTCCCAGATGGGTTTTGTGTTGCTGGGCCTCTTGTCCGGTGTGATCAATGGGCAGGTCGACTCGGCGGTGGCAGAAAATGCCTACAGCGCTTCGATGTTCTATGTGGTGACTTATGTGCTGACCACGCTCGCCACCTTCGGTGTCATTCTTCTGCTGGCCCGCGAAGGGTTTGAGAGTGAGGAGATTTCTGACCTTGCGGGCCTCAACCAGCGCAGCCCACTGTACGCTGGCGTGATGGCCGTTTGCCTGTTTTCTATGGCTGGTATTCCTCCGCTCGTGGGCTTTTATGCCAAGCTGGCTGTGCTTCAGTCGCTCTTGGCATCGGGCCAAGCGTTGTACATCGCCTTGGCAGTATTTGCGGTGGTCATGTCTTTGATTGGCGCTTTCTACTATCTTCGGGTCGTCAAGGTCATGTATTTCGACGCACCTTTGACCGCTACCAGCGTCTCGGCTCCGCTGGACGTGCGCGTGGTGTTGACGGTGAATGGTGCGCTGGTGCTGGTCTTGGGACTGCTGCCTGGTGGTCTGATGGCTCTGTGTGCCAACGCCATCGTGCGTGCCCTCGCGACTTGAGGATCTTGTGTCACAAACTGGTGCCATCTGGTTGGTCATTCTGGCAGCGCTGGTCGCCGCCAACCTGCCGTTTATGAACCAGCGGGTGGGTTTGGTGGGACCTGTTGCCCTTCCACGCAAGAGCCTCTTCATCCGGTTGGTTGAGCTGGTTGCCTTGTATTTGCTGGTGGGCGGTATTGCCATGCTGCTGGAACGGCGCGCTGGGCAAAATGCTCCCCAGGGGTGGGAGTTCTACGCCATCACGGGCACTTTGTTCCTCACGCTGGCGTTTCCAGGCTTCGTATACCGCTACCTGTTGCGCCGCCACGGCTGAACGTGCCTGACCCCGAGCGGTTGTCGTCATGAAGGTGTTGGATCTGCATTGCCGCAGCGACCATGTTTTTGAAGGCTGGTTCGCGTCCGAAGACGACTACCAAGCCCAACTCGCGCGTGGGCTGGTTCAATGCCCAATGTGTGGCGACGACCAAATAGGTAAGCGGCTGAGCGCTCCGCGTCTGAACTTGGGGGCATCTCCATCAACCAGCAAAGCCGCGTCTGCCCATCCTGACGCTTCGCCTGCCAATGCTCCAGCCCCCGCTCTTGGCTCGTCTCACGCTGCTGATTGGCTCCATCGGATGCGGCGGGCGGTAGCGCAGTCTGAAGACGTCGGGGACCGCTTTGCCGACGAGGCGCGAAAGATGCACACGGGTGAAGCAGACGAGCGTGCCATTCGCGGGCATGCCACGCTAAACCAGACCCTGCAGTTGTTGGAAGAAGGCATCCCCGTGCTGCCCTTGCCTCCCGCGCTGAAGGAGCCACTTCAGTAGGCTTTCAGCGGTGCACTCGCCTGGGGCCGAACACGAGGTGCGTCGCAACTTTCATCTCTGCATTCACTGGCAACCGTTGACCAGGGTAGGCCGTATCGTGCGCCTACGCGGTCTGCCCGCTACGGCCTCGCTGCGCCTCTTTCCGCGCTGTGGCTTGGCACAGCTCCCTTGCGGTCGTATCTACACAGTTGTTTGCAATGCGTTGCTGTGCAGCCACGATGGTTGCGCCGTAGAAATGCCTACATACAAACAGGAGAGTGCACCCGATAATTTTCAAATACTTACACCAGGGGTTTCCTATGTTTCAAACCTTGCGTGCCCGCCTGATCGCCATTTGCGTTGCGATTACCGTTTTTTCGTTGCTGACGCTGGCCCTCGCCACACTTTTTGTGGTTCGCAAGGACACGCTGGTGCAAATTGATGACCGTGTGGGTCAGCTCACGCGAACCCATGCCAATGAACTTGCCGAATGGGTGCGCGAGAAGCAGCGCATCACTGGTTCACTGAAGCTTGCTGTCGGGCAGGCCGAGCCTGTGCCTTTTCTGCTGGCCGCCAAGCAAGCCGGTGCGTTTGACGACACCTACTTCGTGTATGCGGACAAACGGAATATTTTTTCTCACCCCATGCCCGAAGGCTACGACGGCACGGCGCGGCCTTGGTACAAGCAGGCAGTTCAAACCGGCGGCCCCGCGCTGACCCCAGCCTACGTCGACGCAAGTACGGGCAAGCTCACCATCAGCTTTGTGGAGCCTGTGGGCCCCGCCGGGCAGCCGACCGCGGTAGTGGGCACTGACATGCACCTGGACACTGTCACCAAGAAAGTTGGCGCCATTCGTCCGATTGCAAAGAGCTTTGCATTCTTGGTGGATGGCGAAGGCAAGCTGCTGGCCCACCCCAAGGCCGATCTGGCCCTGAAGCCTGCCTCGGACATCGGCAAGGGTATCGACTCGGCCATGCTCGCCAAGCTGGCCAGCGATGGGGCTCGCGCCGACGTGCTCATAGATGGTGCAGATCAGATGCTCTATGCGGCAAAGGTGGAAGGAACCCCGTGGACCCTGGCCATCGCTATCGACCGTTCCGAGGCTACTCACGCGGTGACGGTGCTGCTGCAAATCGCAGCGGTGATCACCGTGCTCAGCGTACTCGTGGCTGTGGCGTTGCTGACAGCAGCAGTGAGCCAGCAACTGCGCCGCCTGGGGTTGGTGAGTGATGCCTTGCGCGACATTGCCTCGGGTGAGGGCGATCTGACGCGCCGCCTCGCCACGCAGGGCAATGACGAATTGGCGGCCATCGCCGCGTCGTTCAACCAGTTTGTGGACAAGATCGCCAAGGTGTTGGTGAGCATCCGTGAATCGTCGGAATCGGTCCGCCTGGCATCCACCGAGATTGCCAGCGGCAACCAAGACTTGTCGGCACGCACCGAACAGCAAGCGGGGTCCCTCGAAGAAACTGCTGCCGCCATGGAGGAACTGACCGCCACAGTGCAGCAGAACGCAGCCAACGCGCGGCAAGCCAACGAACTGGCCACGGGTGCGTCGCAGGTGGCATCGCACGCCAGCACGGTGGTCGGGCAGGTGGTGGACACCATGGGCGGCATCGATGCGTCGGCTCGCAAGATCGTGGACATCATCGGGGTGATTGATGGCATCGCTTTCCAGACCAATATCCTGGCGTTGAATGCGGCCGTCGAAGCCGCTCGCGCCGGTGAACAGGGTCGCGGTTTCGCCGTGGTGGCGTCAGAA
Source organism: Acidovorax delafieldii (assembly GCA_002377855.1). Classification (GTDB taxonomy): domain Bacteria; phylum Pseudomonadota; class Gammaproteobacteria; order Burkholderiales; family Burkholderiaceae_C; genus Acidovorax; species Acidovorax delafieldii_A. The sequence continues at coordinate 86,281 of DFQQ01000015.1, forward strand.
GTGCGTACGCTGGCCCAGCGCAGCGCCACGGCCGCCAAGGAGATCAAGGAACTGATCAGTGAATCGGCCTCTCAGGTTGAAGCGGGCAGCAAGCTGGTGCAAGAGGCTGGTGCCACCATGGACAAGGTGGTGGACAGCGTCCGCAAGGTCACCACCATCGTGGCCGATATCAGCCTTGCCAGCCAAGAGCAGAGCACAGGTATTGCCGAGGTCGGTAGCGCTGTCACGTTGATGGACCAGGCCACCCAGCAAAACGCTGCATTGGTCGAGCAAGCCACCGCCGCAGCGCAGTCCCTGCAGCACCAGGCCGTGGCGCTGGCCGATGCCGTTGCCGGCTTCAAGCTGGACCACGGAGCGCCAGGTTCTTGGGGCAGCAGTGCCGCGCCTCAGCGGGGCCAAGCCCTCGCATTGACCAAAGATTGAGCGCTCCGCGGCCCTCGCCGCCTAGGGACCCTCTGCACGAATCACGCGCCGTGTCCATTGCGGTCTCGGACGGTCTGCGGCGTTGCAAATACTCGCAATAGCTACGGCTATTGCTGTGTTTTGCGCTTGCAGCCCATCCCGATCCGCAGTGCACACTTACCGCTCGATTCGTGCAGAGGGTCCCTAGAGCGGGGACCGCAAGCCATTCCAAAAGCCTCTGGCCACCAGCCGCAGGTTTTTTGATCAGCTCAGTTGGGGAGTTGCAGCAGGGCTGAGGGTACCAGGCTGCGCCGCGTCACAGCTGCATGGCCCTGGCGTAGCCTGTCATTTCAAGGTACCCGCGTCCGGCCACCCGACCGTCGGCGTGGGTCAGGTCAGACAACCCCTCCCAATACACCGCCCCGGTCGAGGCACTGCTGTCCAGCTCCTGCGCGTCCAGCACCGCTGTCACGGTATAGGTGCCCGCTGGCGTTTGCACCTCCCACTGCACGGGATAACGTGCGCCGCTATGGGCGCTGCTCCACCAGCGCAGTGGGCGCCAGACCACTTCGGCATCCGAGAACACACGCGTGGCTTGGCCCAAGCCCCTGAACGAGCCGCCCGCCCACAAAGCCGAGCCATCCGCACGCCGCAGCCTGAAGACCGTCAGCGCGCTGCCGTCGTGCAGATTCATCCCAATCCAGTCCCACCCTACGGCATCGGCAGCCAGCAGGGCCTCGCTCCATTCGTGGTCCATCCAGGCGCGCGCAGGCTTGCCCAGATCGATGGGCAGTGTGCGCCCCTCCACCACGATGCTGCCGCTCACCGCCAGCTGCGGCTCGCTGTAGTAATAGCTCGCCTGCTCGGCCAGCGGGCCCTTGCGCGACAGGCCCTGCTGGCCTTGCAGCAGAACAGGCTGCGTGGCGTCAAACTGCAGTTGCAAGCCGAATTGTTCGCCCACCACCCGCGCCGTGTAGCGGCTGGCAGTTGACGTGGTGCTGCTGGGCGCGGTGGCCTGCCGCTGCAAATGCCAGTCGCGCAGTCGCACAGCCGTATCGGTCTCGCTGGCCTCGGCCACGCCAAACCCGGCGCGAGCAACACGCTGGTCGTGCAGTAGCTTGCGCCCCTGCACATCGGTGATGGCGGCATGGGCAAACAGCAGTTGCTTGGCGGCAAACGCCGACTGCATGGTCTGCGCAGCGTCCATCCGCGATCGGAAAAACGTCACCTGAAACCCCCAGGGCCTGCCCCCCGCAAAAGCGTGGCCCGTGATGTACCACCATTCGGTGCGCAGGTCCGGATGGCTGCCGTGGTCGCGCGGGAACTGCAATGCCTTCGCCGGAAGTGAGAAGGCATTGCCCGCTGTAGCGCCACTGGCCGCCGCCAGCGCCCATGCCATCCACTGCCGTCGACCAGGGCGACGAGGCATGCCTTTGGCCAAGAAGGCATCCTGCAAGGGGGGCAGGCCGGTCATTGCGTCACCCCATCTGTGTTGCAAGGCGCTGCTGCGCCTCGGTGCAGTCACCCATGGTGGCCGACACCCAGTCGCAGTTGTAGTACGTGGGCAAATAGCGCTCCCCCGCATCGCACAGCAGCGACAGGATCGAGCCGCTCTCGCCCCGCTCACGCATCTCATGCGCCAGCGCCAGCATGGCCACAAAATTGGTGCCTGTGGACGGCCCCACACGCCGCCCCAGCAGTTGCGACAGCACCCGCATGGCCGCGACCGAATCCACATCGGCCACATCCACCATGCGGTCTACCAGCGTGCGGACAAAGCTGGGCTCCACCCGTGGGCGGCCAATGCCCTCGATGCGCGAGCCCGGGGCCGTCAGGCTGGCATCGCCCGTGCGGTGGTAGGCGCTGAACACCGAGCCCGCCGGGTCGGCCACGCACACCTGCGTGGCGTGCCGCTGGTAGCGCACATAGCGGCCAATGGTGGCGCTGGTGCCGCCCGTGCCCGCGCCCACCACAATCCAGCGCGGCACCGGGTGCCGCTCGCGCGCCATCTGGGTGAACATGCTCTCGGCAATGTTGTTGTTGCCCCGCCAGTCGGTGGCCCGCTCGGCATAGGTGAACTGGTCCATGTAATGCCCACCCGTCTCCGCCGCCACTGCGCGGGCTGCGGCATAGACCTCACCCGCACTCTCCACCAGATGGCAGCGCCCGCCGTGAAACTCGATCTGCGCAATCTTCTCGGGCGAAGTGCTGCGCGGCATCACCGCCACAAACGGCAAGCCCAGCAGCCGCGCAAAGTAGGCCTCGCTCACCGCCGTGGAGCCGCTCGATGCCTCCACCACCGTCGAGCCCTCATGCAGCCACCCATTGCACAGCGCATACAAAAACAGCGACCGCGCCAGCCGGTGCTTCAGGCTGCCCGTGGGGTGCGTGGACTCGTCCTTGAGGTACAGGTCAATGCCGTGCGCAGCAAAGGCGGGCAGGCGCAGCGGGATCAGGTGGGTGTCGGCGCTGCGCTGGTAGTCGGCTTCGATGCGGGCGATGGCTTCGTGGAGCCAGGGGGATGGAGTCTGAATCATGGAGGATTGGTTGTGTCTTGCCGTGATGCTGAAGATGGTTCAATCTCAACGGCAGTTGGTCTTGCAATTTTTTGATACTTGCCTTGTTGGCCCGATCGGGGCTTTAACTGGCATGAAATCAGAAGGAACATCTCACAGTGTTCCCTCTGCCTTTCTGTAGAGCATGCTCGATAGAAAAGCGAGACAGATTGCAGCTCCTGAGGACACGAAAGCAGCGAGGGTGAGGAATGCGCAGGCTGTGAATCCCGACAGGAATAGAAGCGAGGCGGCCGAGGATTTGCGAAGCACAGTAACAACAAAGGCAATGTAAACGCTTAAAGCGGATGCTGGCCATGCTGCCCATAGATTCTTGGAGATAGCTCGAAACCCCGGGAGGGGATTGGAGTCGGGTTCAAGCCAAGTACCCCAAACCGCCGAAAACAAAAAAACCACTGCAACTGCGCAGGCGAATAATTTTTCTGACCGTGAAAAGAGTGACTTCATTGCTATGGGATGTAAGGCGGTCTTTGCCATGATTCTTTAGCTTGCCTGCTTGGTTGGGACTAGAGCGATGTTGGAGTGAGCTTGCAAGGCCACTGAAATTCATTTGGACCGACTTTTCTGAACAAGATTGTCGAAAAGTACCCGCCCAAAAACCAAAAAGATGGACGTCCAGATAGACCCATGCGGAGTGCAATAGCTCTTCCGCCCAGCAAATTTCCGATGATTTTTAACGCGACGTTGGAGGCTGAGAAAAATAATCCAATGGCAAGGATGGACTTCTTTGCTTTGGTCATATGGGCTCAAGACATGTGTCTTGCAGAACCTGAGAAATGAGCTTCCTAGTGGGGGGCAGAGTTGCCAAAGGTGCTTGAGTCAGCTGCTGCAGTTGCCACCTGGCCCTCACCAATCCTCCTTCACCGCCATCACCGCATCCCTCCCCGCAGCCGCCCGCCCAGCCAGCCACGCGGTCACCGTCCCTGACACCACCACCGCCGCACACAGCGCCCACAAGCGCGGGGCGGGGATGTTCATCTCCATCGTCCAGTGAAAGCTCTGCGGGTTGACCACGTGGACGAGCACCACGGACACAGCCAGGCCCAGCAGCACGCCAGCGATGGCACCGATGCCCGTCCACGCCGCGCCTTCGCCGGCCACCACGGCCAGGATCTGGCGGCGGGTGAGGCCCAGGTGGGCGAGCAGGCCGAACTCTTTGCGGCGGGCCAGCACCTGGGCGCTGAAGCTGGCGGCCACGCCGAAGAGGCCGATGCCGATGGCCACGGCCTGCAGCCAGTAGGTGACGGCGAAGCTGCGGTCAAAGATTTGCAGCGAGCGTTCGCGGATGGATTGGGCGGAGACAAATTCGACCAAGGGCGGATTGCCATCCACGCTGTGGTTGGCTGCACCTGACTTGGTGGAGCCCGCTGGCGCTGCTGCGCTGGCCTGCTGCGCCGCGCTGCGAATGCGGCTTTGCAGTGCGGCCATGTCCACGCCGTCGGCAGGCCACAGGGCCAGATCGCTGATGCGGGTGTCGCCCGTCAGGCGTTGGTAGGCGGCGCTGTCGAGGGTGAGGGCCCCGGTCTGGCGCACATAGTCACGCCACACGCCTGCTATGAAAAACGTAGCTGCCTGCGCTTTTTGGCCAGGCGCTACAGGCATAAAAGCCTTGGAAAGCTCAGGCCACGCCTGGCCGGGGCGCACGCCATACAGGTCCACCACCGCCTCGCTCACATACACGCCGATCTGCCCCGCAGGCACGGGCAGCTCGGGGCCGGTGAGGGGCAGCACCTGGGCGGGGTCGTCGCCCAGCGGGCGGCTGAGCACGGTGAGGGCGGGGCGCGCGGCGCTCAGTTGCAGGGGGCTGGTGCGCAGGGGCGATACCTTGTCCACACCCGGCAGGCGGGCCACCGCTTCGGCAAAGCCAGGGGGCAGCAGCGCAGCGTCGCCACCCGCGGCTTGCAGGGTTGAGCGCACGTACAGCGGCGAGGGCAGCACCGCGTCCAGCCACTGGATGACCGAGCCGCGAAAGCTGGCCACCATCACCGTCAGCGCCACGGCCAGGCTCAGGCTGGCCACCACGCCGCCCACGGCAATGGCGGCACTGCCGCGCATGCGGCGGGCACGCTCCAGCGCCAGCAGGGTGAGCGGGTGGCGCGCTGCCAGCGGTTGCAGCCGCTGCAGCAGCCAGGCCACGCCCCAGGGTAGCAGTGCAATGCCGCCCACCAGCAGCAGCGCAATGGCCACATAGGCCGCCAGTGGAATGCCAAAAATGGGTGGAAGCGCCGCCAATACAGCGCTGGCAGCTATCAAAACCATACCAACCCAGCCCCGCCCGGCGCGCCCGCTGGCGCTGCCCAGGCCCTTCAGGGTTTGCGCAGGCGGCAGGGCCTGTGCGGCGCGGGCGGGCCACCAGCCGCCTGCCACGGCAGCGGCCACGCCCAGGCTGCCGTACAGCAGCGCGGCGC
>DFQQ01000037.1 GCA_002377855.1 Acidovorax delafieldii
CCCTGGAAGGCCCAGAGCAACTACTGCGGTTGCGGCTGCGATCATGGAAGAAAGGGAGAGGCGTTGTTGGATCATGGTTGAAGCTCCTAAGGAAGAAGGTGGACGAAACTTGCATCTCTCATGCCTTGGTCGGCGTTGAGGAGATGTGTTCATCGTAGGGAGCGCACCCCAACAGAATCCGGACAGCCAGATGAGATTGTTGTCAGCTTGATGGCTGTGAGCCACGGTGAGGAAACATCAAGGTGAAGCAGGTTCGCCCGTCGCCCGACGTCGCCGTGACGCTACCGCCGTGGGCCTCAGCGATGGCACGTGTGATGGCCAGGCCCAGCCCGGAGCCATCGGAGTCCGGATGGGCCCTGGAAGCATCGGCTCGGTAGAAGCGGTCGAACAGCCGGGGCAGGATCTTGGCATCGATGTCGGTTCCAGTGTTCTCCACGGCCACTGTCGTGGTTTGTGCCGTGCTGGTGATACGGATGGTGATGTCGCCGGCCTCGGGCGTGTAACGCAGGGCATTGGACAGCAGGTTGCTCACCGCACGGCGGAACATCAGGCGATCGCCTTCGACCTCGCCGTCTCCTTTCAACTGGAGCCGGATGCGTTTTTCCTCGGCCACGGCCTCGTAGAACTCCAGCAGGGCCAGCGCGTCCTGGCGGGCGGAAAACCGCTCCTTGTGCGGCAGATCCACGCCGCGCTCGGTCTTGGCTAGGAACAGCATGTCGGACACCATGCGTGCCAAACGCTGAAATTCCTCGGCATTGGAGGCCAGGATGTCGCGGTACGTCGCGGCATCGCGCTTGGTCGTCAGCGCCACCTGCGTCTGCGTCAGCAGGTTGCTGATGGGGGTGCGCAGCTCGTGCGCGAGGTCCGACGCGAAATCGGTAAGGCGCTGGAAGTCCTCCTGCAGGCGGTCCAGCATGCGGTTCAGCTCTTGCGCCAGATCGGCCATTTCCACCGGCACGGCCTCAACTGGCATGCGCTCGGACAATTTCTGACCTGTGACCACGGCTGCGCGTGACTTCATTTCACGCAGAGGCGCCAGTCCTTGACGCGCCGCGAGCCACGACAGTAGCCCACACACGATGATGGCCGCGATCACGTAGAACGCCAGACTGCTGCGCAGCTCAGTGAGGAATTGGGTGTGGTGTTTTGTATCCGCTGCGATCAACACCTGCAACGCTGATGCGGAGTAAGCCGGGGCAGTTCCAAAGCTCAATGTGTGGAACTCGGTATCGTGGTGACGCCAAACCCCGAAAACACTCGTCTCCTCGGTACTCAGGGCATCGCCGCTTTGCACATTGAGGTTGGATGTTGACGATTGAAAAATGCGCTCTCCTTGGGGGTTCTGCACCAGGACATAGAGATCATGGTGATAGTTCAAAGCTTCGCTCAAGCGCAAGCTTGCGTCGTCCACTGAGTTGGCATTGCCAAGAATTTCCTCGATCAAATGCCGCTTTTCCTGCAGAGCCATCCGGTCCAGTTCGACGAAATGCTGCTCAATTTCCACCAGAAAAAGACCTCCCAACCCAAGCACCACAGCAGCTGCCACCACGGTGAAGAACAGGGTGAGGCGACGGGTCAGCGAAAGCTTGCCCAAACGCAGTTTCGACTCCATCTATTCTTCCTCTGGCACGTCCAGCACATAGCCCATGCCGCGCACGGTCTGGATGAGCTTGAGGGGTTGGCCTTCATCGATCTTCATGCGCAGGCGGCGCATCGCCACTTCGATGACGTTGGTGTCGCTGTCAAAGTTCATGTCCCACACCTGCGAGGCGATCAGGGACCGTGGCAGCACTTCACCGTGTCGGCGCATCAGTAGCTCCAGCAGGCCGAATTCCTTGGCCGTCAGATCGATACGCTTGCCGTTGCGGGATACCCTGCGGCGCAGCAAATCCAGTTCCAGGTCGGCCACTCGCAGCGTGGTGCTCTCGTTGCCTGCATGGCCGCGCCGCAGGATGATGCGTACCCGGGCCAGTAACTCGGCAAACGAGAACGGCTTGACAAGGTAGTCGTCGGCCCCGAGTTCCAGTCCTTTGACACGATCTTCCACTTGATCGCGGGCAGTCAGGAACAGGACGGGCATTCCGATCCCCCGGTCACGCAGGGCTTGCAGCACTTGCCAGCCATTCAGGCCAGGCAGCATGACATCCAGGATCAGCAGGTCATATTCGCCCTGCAGGGCCATATGCAGGCCATCCGCGCCGTTGGGCACGAGGTCGGAAATGTATCCAGCTTCTGTCAAACCCTGACGCAGGTACTCACCCGTTTTGGGCTCGTCTTCGACGATCAATATTTTCACGTGTGCGCTTCCGTTCAATGCTTTGGCGAGAGTTTGCCAAGTTTGAGGCGTTCTGACAGGTAGATAACAACAATGTAATTTTCAGAACATCTGAATGAAAGGGTGGTCTCTCCAGAATCTCCACATCATGAGATCAAAGATTCTTTTAGAGGAGACCATGCTCACTTCCAGTTACCTGCCGCCCTTCAGGGCTCTGTTGCCTTCGACACTGGTGTTGTTTGCGGGGGCAGCTTTCGCACAAGCTCCAGCAGATACCGAGGCTCCCAAGCGTGCACCGCTGGCAACGTTGCAATACGCGTCCCCTATCGGGGCTTATCAGGGCTATGCGGATCAACCGGTGCAATCCTGGCGCGAAGCCAATGATCGTGTGGGCCAGATTGGCGGCTGGCGCGCCTATGCTAAGGAAATCAAGTCGGGCGAGCCCGCGTCCGCCAAGGATGCTGCTCCTGCTAGCGATCCCCACACGGGCCATCACGGGGGAGGAAAACCATGATGCCTTTGCGTGCCACTCATGCCAAATTGGCTCTGTCCGCACTCGGATTGGCAGTGCTGACGGGATGTGCCAGCGTCAGCCTGGATCAGAACATCAATCGCGTCAACGACGAAGCTGGCAGTTTTACCGGGGGCAAGCTCGCGTTGGCTCGTACCCTGGATGAACGCGACCAGCGTGCGCAGGCCGCTCAAGCCTTGCTGGCGCAGCCTTTGGAGCAGAAAGATGCTGTCCAGTTGGCCTTGGTGAACAGCCCATCCCTGCAGACCCTTCTGGCGCAGGGTTGGGCAGAGTCGGCGGATGCCGCGCAGGCCGGGCGGATTGCCAACCCCATTTTCAGTTTTGAGCGCATGGTCGCAGGCGATGAGCTGGAGTTTGGGCGCGCTTTGTCCTTCGGCTTGCTGGATCTTTTGACGCTTCCCGCACGGCACGGCGGCGCTACCCGGCGCATTGAGCAAGCGCAATTGCGTCTGACCAGTGATGTGGTGGATCAGATCACCCGTGTGCGCCAGTCCTGGGTGCGGGCCGTGGCCGCGCAACAAACGCTCAAATATGCCAAGCAGGTCTATGACAGCGCGGAAGCAGGAGCGGAACTGGCCAAGCGCATGCAGGCGGCGGGCAACTTCAACCGGATTACCCGTGCACGGGAGCAAGCTTTCTACGCCGATGCCGCCACCCGGCTGAGCGCAGCGCAGCACCAGGCTACGGCCAGCCGCGAAGAACTGGTGCGACTGCTGGGGCTAGATGAGGCGCAGGAACAAACGCTTAAGCTGCCGGAGCGATTGCCGGAGCTACCTAAACAGCCAATGGAGCCGCAGACGGTCGCCTTGCAAGCAACCCAGGCGCGTCTGGATATCCGCTTGGCCCAATCCGCGCTCAATGAGGCCGTCAAGGCCCAGGGTCTGAACATGGTGACCAGCTTCACCGATATCGAACTCACCGGGCGTCGCAACACGACCTTTGACAACGCTGAGGGCACTCGTTCTACTGCGCGCGGCTGGGAAATCGACGTGCGTCTACCCCTCTTCGATTGGGGTGGGATGCAGCGCGATGCGATGAATGCACGCAGCCTGGCTGCGGCCAACCAGCTCGAAGCCACCGTGCGCTCTGCCGGCTCCAACCTGCGCGAGAGCTATTCGGCCTATCGAACCGCCTACGACGTGGCGCGTCACCACCGCGATGAAGTCGTGCCGCTGCGCAAGGTGATCTCGGAGGAAAACCAGCTTCGCTACAACGGCATGTTGATCAGCGTCTTTGAGCTATTGGCCGACGCGCGCGAGCAGATCAGCGCCGTCACGGCCGCCATTGATGCGCAACAGCAGTTCTGGCTGGCCGATGCCGCCATACAGGCATCCGTGATCGGGCGCCCCACCAACACCACGTTGTCAGTCACGTCCAGCGCGCCCAGTGCGGGCGATGCGGGCCACTAAAGCAAAGATTCATGTCATGACATCCAGAAGAGATTTTTTCAAATATGCGGGCATCGCAGGCGGAGCGGTCGCGGCCAGCTCGGTGAGCCGCGTGGCCATGGCGGCATTGCCCGAGCCGGTGATCCAGACCAGCCCGAACACCATGGCGCCGCTGGTGCCCAACTCGGGGCGGCCCTACAACCCGGTGGTCACACTTAACGGCTGGACACTGCCGTGGCGGATGAATCAGGGCGTCAAGGAGTTTCACCTGGTCGCCGAGCCTGTGGTGCGCGAGATGGCGCCTGGCTTCAAGGCCCATTTGTGGGGCTACAACGGCCAGAGTCCCGGGCCCACCATCGAAGTGGTGGAAGGCGATCGCGTTCGCATTTTTGTGACCAACAAGCTGCCTGAGCACACCAGCATCCACTGGCATGGACAGCGTTTGCCCAATGGCATGGACGGTGTGGCGGGATTGAACCAGCCCGCAATCCAGTCGGGCAAGACCTTCGTCTACGAGTTCGTGGCGCGCCGCCCGGGCACCTTCATGTACCACCCGCATGCCGATGAAATGACCCAGATGGCCATGGGCATGATGGGCTTCTGGATCACGCACCCCAAGGCCAAGCATCCGCTGATCGACGAAGTGCACCGTGATTTCTGCTTCCTGCTCAGTGCTTATGACATTGAGCCAGGGGCCGCGACGCCCAAGGTTGCAGAGATGACGAACTTCAATCTGTGGACATGGAACAGCCGCATCTTTCCTGGCATCGACTCCTTGAACGTCCGGCTCAACGACAAGGTGCGTATTCGCATCGGCAACCTCACCATGACCAACCACCCGATGCACTTGCACGGTCACGAGTTTTTGGTCACCGGCACGGATGGTGGTCCTACACCCAAGAGCACCCGTCTCTATGAAGTGACCACCGACGTGGCCGTGGGCCAGATGCGCCAGATCGAGTTCCTCGCGGACGAAGAAGGTGACTGGGCATTCCACTGCCACAAGTCCCACCACACCATGAACGCAATGGGTCACGACATTCCCACCATGATTGGCGTAGACCACCGGGGCGTGGCCAAGAAGATCAACAACCTGATTCCCGACTACATGGTCATGGGCGAACGGGGCATGGCGGACATGACCGAGATGGAGATGCCCATTCCGGACAACACCGTCCCCATGATGACCGGGGAAGGCCCCTTCGGCTCGGTGGAGATGGGTGGCATGTTCAGTGTCCTGAAGGTGCGCCGCGATCAGAAGCCAGGCGACTACAAGAACCCGGGTTGGTACAAAAACCCGGAGGGCACGGTGGCGTATGAGTACACCGGTCCGATGGCGGAGCCCGCGCGATTCAGCGCAGAGGGCGGCCAGTCCATGCCGCGCGTTCGCAAGCCTGCAACGCCGACCGAAGTCAAGGTGCGCAAGCCTACATCGCATGGCGCGCATTGATTTTTTCCTTCAATTTTCAACCTGAGACCATCCATGAAATTCACGCGCTCCACTATTTCTCAACTCTTCGCCATGGCTGCACTGGCCGCATCGGGGGCAGCCTTCGCTGCCGGCAACCATGCAGGTGGCCACGGTGACGAGGGTGAGACAGCCATTGGCAAACCCGGCGTCGCCGCCAAGGCCCGTCGCACCATCACCATCGAAATGAGCGACAACATGCGCTACACGCCGTCGAACATTCAGGTCAAACAGGGCGAAACCGTGCGCTTCGTTGTCAAGAACGTCGGACAGGTCAAGCACGAACTCAGCCTGGGCACCGAGAAGGAGCTACTGGAGCACCTAGAACAGATGAAGAAGTTCCCGGACATGGAGCACGACGAACCCGGCAAGGTGACGCTGCAGCCTGGCAAGCAAGGCGAAATCGTCTGGCAGTTCACCAAGGCCGGAGGCGTGAACTTTGCCTGTCTGATGCCTGGCCACTACGAGGCCGGCATGAAGGGCACTGTCCAGGTTGGCAAGAAGTAATACGCCACCGTAGAGCCTGGAACAAGAAGTCCGCGTCATGTTCAAGAAAAAGCCCCGAGCGCTGGGACTGGCAGTGCCCGCCATGCCGATGGGCTTACCGGGCACGAATGGGCCGGCTTACAGCGGTCGGCGCACCCCCTTCAAGCGCTGCTGATTCAGAAAGATGGATTAGCAGAAATTTTCAACATGTATTCGTAAGGTCATCATGAACACCATCAAACAAATTCTTGCCATTTCCGCCGTGGCCGTGGGTATAGCGCTGCCCATGAGCAGCTTTGCCCAGGCAAGCATGGAGCCTGGCAAGACAGAAGCGGCACAGTCGGCGTCCCTGACCGATGGCGAGATCAAGAAAGTTGATCTGGACAACGGCAAGGTCACCATCAAGCACGGTGAAATCAAGCACATGGACATGCCCGGTATGACCATGGTATTCACCGCGAAGGACAAGAGCCTGTTGTCCAACGTGAAGCCTGGCGACAAGGTCAAGTTCATGGTCGTCAACGAGGGCGGGAAGATGGTTGTCACAGACATTCAGCCCGCTCAGTGAGAACACGCTGCTTTAGCGTGCTGTGTCGTCGCGGATGGATTTATTGATTGCTGACTGCGACGGTTTTGTAATCTGGAGAAGGAGAGCACTATGTCAAAAATTCACCATACCCTGATCGGGGTCTGTGTCGCTGCGGCCTCACTGAGCGTGATGGCGCAAGCCGCCGATGAGCACAAGGCCCATCACCCTGCAGGTAGCACGCAGCCCGCGTCCACCCAAATGAAGACTTCCGCAAAGCCAATGGGTACGGGGCCGATGGCTGGAATGGCCAAGATGGACGAGCATATGAAGTCCATGCAAGCGATGCACGAAAAGATGATGGCGGCCAAAACGCCGGAGGAGCGGCAGGCACTCATGGACGAGCACATGAGGCTCATGCAGGACGGCATGGGGATGATGCAGCAGATGGGCGCAGGCATGCAGGGCATGGGTGGCATGCAAGGTGGAAAGGGCATGTCCTCCAACATGGCCGAGCGTCATCAGATGATGGAAAAGCGCATGGAAATGATGCAGTCCATGATGCAAATGATGATGGACCGCCTGCCTGCCACGCCGACCAAGTAACGCACCCACCTGATTGCGAGTCACCATGAGCCATCAACACGACGGACACGAGTCGCCCCCCAGTTTCTGGAGTTCTCGATACGCCATCGGCTACGTGGCGATTGGTGCCGTGGCGGCGTATTTTTTGTTGACAGAACACCTCGCGCATGTCGTCGGGGCGCTACCTTTTCTCCTGCTCCTCGCCTGCCCGCTGATGCATGTTTTCATGCACGGCAGCCACGGTGGGCATGGTCACCATGGCCAGAGCAAGCCTGATGTGTCGAAGACTGCCGAATCGCGCAAAGAAGGAGATCCCCAGTGAACCACACCGAATCTGCTTATGGTCTGTGGTCGTTGGTCATCATCAATTCAGCGATCTTCATCATGTTTGCGTTCAGCTTTTTCAAGCCTGCAACGGCCCGTGACTGGAGGACGTTTGGCGCATTCGCAGCCTTCATAGTTGCCTTGTTCGTAGAGATGTATGGCTTCCCGCTGACGATTTATCTGATATCGGGCTGGCTTCAAACCAAGTTCCCTAATCTGGATCTGCTCTCCCACACCTCGGGTCACTTGTGGTCCACCCTGTTGGGCGAAAAGGGCGACCCGCATTTCGGCGTACTGCACATCGCCAGCTACGTTTTTCTGGGCTTTGGTTTCTACCTGTTGTCCACAGCGTGGAATGTGCTCTACCACGCTCAGCGTGGCCAATCGCTTGCAACAACAGGCCCCTACGCGCGCATTCGCCATCCGCAGTACGTGGCTTTTGTGATGATTCTGCTGGGCTTCCTGTTGCAGTGGCCCACCTTGCTGACCTTGGCCATGTTCCCTGTCTTGCTCCTGATGTACGGACGTCTGGCAATCACCGAAGAGAACGAAATGCACAAACAGTTCGGTGCAACTTACGACACATACGCCCAGCGCACACCCCGGTTTATCCCTCGCATGGGCAAGGCCCAGTCGACGACTGACTCGGTGTCAAAAAGATGATCTGGAATATTTCCCCGGCGGTATACGTTTCAATTTTTAGGAGTTTGATATATGAAAACGATTGATCTGCAAGTCGAGGGCATGAGCTGCGGCTCATGCGTCAAGCACGTCACGCACGCATTGCAACCGCTGCCGGGTGTCAGTGGGGTGGAGGTCGATCTCCAGTCTGGGCATGTCCGGGTGAGCGGGGAACTGGCGCAGGGCAGCGCCCCATTGTTGATGGCATTGACGGATGCGGGTTACCCCGCAAAGCTGGCCACAGACGCGCCCATTCCCGCTGCGACCTCGCAGCCTAAAGCCTCGGGCTGCCACAGCGGCGGTGCGGGGGGCTGTGGTTGCCGATGACGGCCACGGTATTTGATTCAGGGTCGACCGGCTGGGCGCGTCCGCGCCCGCACCTTTTGCTGGCAACTTTGAAGGAGCAACGCCATGGATCAGCCTGACAACGACTCCCATGCGCCATCGTTCTGGCGCCGCCCAGCCGGCATGGCGCTGGCAACGGCTGCCGTGATCGCTGGTTTTTATCTGCTGCGAGAGCACTGGGGCCATGTTCTGGGTTATTGGCCCTACCTGCTGCTGCTCGCCTGTCCGCTAATGCACCTGATGCACGGCCACGGCGGCCATGGTGGGCTCGGCAACCATGCGCAGACGCCCCGGCGCACCAACAACGACAAGGAATAAGCAATGGACATGCATGCACACCACCATCACGGCAGTCACCCCCCTGCCGAGCCAGCCTCGCCAAAGGATCTAAAGGATCCGGTGTGCGGCATGACCGTTACGGAGCAGTCTGAACACAAATTGACGCACGAAGGGCGGCCCTACTATTTCTGTAGCGCCAAGTGCCAAGGCAAGTTCGCAGCGAACCCACTGCAATACCTTGTATCTACTGCACCCGAGGACACCGCGCCAGAGCCGGCCGGCACCATCTACACCTGCCCTATGCACCCCGAGGTGCGGCAGGATCATCCTGGAGTCTGTCCCAAGTGCGGCATGACATTGGAGCCCATCATTCCACTGGACGAGGAAGACAACCATGAGTTAAAGGATTTTCAGCATCGCTTCTGGTGGACGCTGCCATTCACAGTCATTGTCACCGTTCTTGCAATGTTCGGCCATCGTCTTGGATGGTTTGACATGAAGGTGCAAACCTGGGTTGAGCTGGTGCTTTCCTTACCCGTCGTGTTGTGGACGGGGTGGCCCTTCTTCGTACGCGGCTGGCAGTCTCTCGTCCTCCGCAGCCCCAACATGTGGACCTTGATCGGTTTGGGTACGGGCGCGGCCTTTCTCTACAGCCTCGTGGCTACCGTGGCGCCGGGCGTGTTCCCGGATTCATTCATTTCCATGGGGCGCGTGGCGGTCTACTACGAGGCGGCAGTGGTCATCATCTCGCTGACCATGCTGGGCCAGATCATCGAGTTGAAGGCCCGTTCGCAAACTTCTGCGGCCATCAAGGCGCTGCTCGGTTTGGCACCCAAGACGGCACGTCGGATCAATGCGGATGGCAACGAAGAAGACGTACCGCTGAACCATGTTCACGTCGGTGACCTGTTGCGCATCCGCCCCGGCGAGAAAGTGCCGGTCGACGGCGTTGTGACTGAAGGCAGCAGTGCGGTCGATGAATCCATGCTGACCGGTGAGCCTGTGCCGGTGACCAAACGCCTTGGTGACAAGGTGATTGGCGCCACGATGAACACCAGTGGCGCCCTGGTAATGCGCGCCGAGAAGGTCGGTGCGGCCACCATGCTGTCGCAGATTGTTCAGATGGTGGCCAATGCCCAGCGCTCGAAGGCGCCCATGCAGCGCATGGCGGACGTGGTCGCAGGCCAATTCGTGGTCGTGGTGGTGCTCATCGCCATTGCCACCTTCTTTGTCTGGGGTTGGTTCGGTCCGGAACCTAGCTGGGTGTTTGGCTTGATTAACGCAGTGGCCGTCCTGATCATCGCTTGCCCCTGTGCGCTGGGGCTGGCCACGCCGATGTCGGTGATGGTGGCCACAGGGCGTGCCGCGACACAGGGGGTGCTGTTCCGTGATGCTGGCGCCATCGAAAAAATGCGCGAGGTCGACACGCTGATTGTGGACAAGACAGGAACACTGACCGAAGGTAAACCCGCTTTCGACACCGCAGTTGCCGCACCTGGCTATACAGCGGACGAAGTTCTGCGCCTTGCTGCCAGTTTGGACCAAGGCAGCGAGCATCCTTTGGCAGAGGCCATCGTCAGTGCAGCACGCGCCAAGGGCCTGGAACTGATCAAACCGCTAGATTTCGAATCTGGCAGCGGTATTGGCGTGCGCGGCATGGTCGATGGGAAGCATCTGGTGCTGGGCAACACCGCATTGATGCAGCAGGAGGGCGTGGCCACTGATGCGCTCAAGATCGATGGCGAGCGTCTGCGCAGTGAAGGCGCCAGCGTGATGCATCTGGCCGTGGACAGACAACTGGCTGGCATCCTGGCTGTGACCGATCCCATCAAGGCCACCACGCTGGAAGCCATTAGGACTTTGCACGCCAGCGGCTTGCGCATCGTGATGGCAACTGGCGATGGTCTGACCACCGCCAAGGCAGTGGGTGCAAAACTTGGCATCGACGAGGTGCATGGCGAAGTCAAGCCCGCAGACAAGCTGGCGCTCGTGGAACGGCTCCAGAAAGAGGGCCACATTGTCGCCATGGCCGGCGATGGCATCAACGATGCGCCTGCGTTGGCAAAGGCCGATGTCGGCGTGGCCATGGGCACGGGGACCGATGTGGCCATGAACAGCGGCCAGATCACGCTGGTCAAAGGCGATTTGCGCGGCATCACCGCCGCACGCGACATCTCTATCGACACCGTCCGAAACATGCGCCAGAACCTCCTGTTCGCATTCGTTTACAACGGCATTGGGGTGCCGATTGCGGCAGGCGTGCTGTACCCATTCACTGGGTGGTTGTTGTCCCCGCTGATCGCGGCGCTGGCCATGAGTCTGAGCTCGGCCTCGGTGATTTTCAATGCTCTGCGTTTACGGCGCGGAAAAAAATGACCCCGTAGTTCGGAGGAATGATGAAAATCCCCACGTCACCACAAAAGCCTCGGACCTCTCAACGCACCACGGCGGTGGGTAAGGAAGCAGCGGTGCAATGGACGCACCGCCAGACAAAGGATCTACCACCGACCGTCTTGGATCATTCCGAGGAGTTGTTGAAGCCTGCGCCACAGGATGCGTCTAGTGGCATGAAAAGAGCAACTGAAGCACCTTCGGCGCAGGACTATTTCGATTACCAGCGCGACTTCTTCGAACGCACCGTTCTGTTCTGGGACACGCTTCGCCAGCGCGCGAACAACATGCTGGAGCACGAGCGAGCCGGATTGCCGCCGCTTCTAGACTTCAAGTATGAAACGCTGTTGGACGCGCGCAGCTTCGAACGGTCCGTCAACTATGCACTGCTGCGCATCACGGAAATCGACGGGCATTGCTGGGACGACTGCGTCGATCCTGACAAACCTCCGGTCATTGTTGTCGATCCACGCGCCGGCCATGGCCCTGGGATCGGCGGCTTCAAGCGCGACTCTGAAGTCGGAATGGCGACGCGCGAGGGCCATCCGGTTTATTTCGTGATCTTCTTTCCCGAGCCGACTCTGGGGCAGACCCTGGCAGACGTGTTGCATGTGCTGCGGCGTTTCGCCGAAGAAGTTGCGCAACGCCATCCTGGCAATCCTCCTGTGCTTTATGGCAACTGCCAGGCCGGGTGGGCGCTGACGCTGCTGTCCGCAGACTGCGCCGGTCTGGTCGGACCGGTGGTGCTCAATGGCTCACCCTTGTCATATTGGGCTGGCGAGTCCGGTGTCAATCCGATGCGTCTTTCCGGAGGGCTCCTTGGCGGCAGCTGGTTGGCGCATCTGACGGCCGACCTGGGCAATGGCCGCTTCGATGGAGCCTGGCTGGCGCAGAATTTCGAGAACCTCAAGCCCGAAAAGGCTGTTTGGGAGAAGTACGCCCAACTCTTCACCAACGTCGACAGTGAGCAGGCGCGTTTTCTGGAGTTCGAGCGTTGGTGGAACGGTTTTTATTTCCTGAGTCGGGAAGAGATCCTTGCGATTGTTGAAAACCTGTTCATCGGCAACCAGCTTGAACAGGGTCTTTTCCAGATTTGCCAGGGTTGCACTGCTGACCTCAGGCGGATCAGGAATCCAATCGTCATCTTTGCGTCCTACGGCGACAACATTACGCCACCACACCAGGCGCTCGAATGGATTCCGGCAGTCTACAAAGACACCGAGGATCTCAAGCAGGCCGGACAGCGCATCGTCTACCTCACGAACCCGCACGTCGGCCATCTCGGCATTTTTGTCTCCGCCGGGGTGGCGCGTCTGGAGCACCGGGCGATCCTGGAGAGCCTGGCTGAGATTGAGGCGCTGGCCCCGGGCCTCTATGAAATGAAGATCGACAACCCGTCGGGTGACCCGGACTGCCATAAGCCCACCTACAGCATCCGCTTTGAACCTCGTCAGGTTGAAGACCTGAAAACGGATTACCCGCAGGAAGCTTTTGAGCGGGTGAAACAGGTCTCGACATTCAACGAGGCGCTTTACCGGGCATTCGTCAGTCCTTGGGCGCAAGCGCTGTCCACACCCTGGACAGCCCAAATGCTCAAGTGGCTCCATCCGATGCGCACCAGTCGGTATTTGCTCTCGGAAACGTTCAGTCCGTGGATGCGCGGCGTTGCCTTGCTGGCCGAGCCGCTTGGCAAGAACCGCCAGCCGCTTGCGCCGCATCACCCGTTGATCGAGCGTGAGCGTGAAGCTGCAGGGGAAGTGACCCATGCGCTGGGAAGGCTGCGCGAAGGCCGAGACGCAGCGAGCGAGCAGGCGTTTCGCCTGATGTTTCAAAACCCTGTCTTGTTCGCAGGCGTCCTGGGGATGGTGGGTAAAGAGGGTGGCAACGGTAATTCAGTGCGCCCCAACGCCGACTGAGCCCTGATAGAAGTTTTATTTTCCAACCAAGAGAGATCAGGATGACAAGAAAAAACAACTGGCTTTTGACAGCGGTGCAGATGGGCCTATTGGCCTGGTCCGGCGCCACCTTGGCCGCCGACAAGGTGTATGTGGCCAACGAGGGGGCTGACACGGTGAGCGTGCTCGATGCTGCGTCGTTCAAGACACTGGCAAGCGTGCGCGTCGGCAAGGCACCGCACAACGTGCAGGTATCGCCCGACGGCAAGGTCGTATGGGTGACCAATAACGGGGAGCCTGCTCAAACGGCCGACGCGTCGGAGCACAAGGAGATGGCCCAAGGCAGCCACGATGCGATGGGAAAGCCCGGCGCGGTTTGGGCCATCGATACCGCGACTAACGCAGTCGTCGCCAAGGTGCCGGTTGGCATGCACCCGGCCCATGTGGTGGTGTCGCCCGACGGCCGCTTCGCCTACATCACCAACGGCGGCGACAACACGGTCAGTGTGATCGACACAGCGGCGCGGAGCCTCGTGGCGACGATTCCGGTCGGCAAGTTTCCCCACGGTCTTCGCATCAGTCCGGACGGCAAGCAGGCCTACGTCGCCAACCTCAAGGGCGGAACGGTGTCGGTCATCGATACCGCCAGCCAGAAGGAGATCGCGCAAGTTCCTGCAGGCAAGGGGCCGGCTCAAGTGGGCCTCACGCCGGACGGGAGTCTTGTCTTGGTGTCGCTGTCGGAGGAAAACGCGGTCGCCGTGATCGACCCGGCTACGCGCAAGGTGATTCGCAAGGTTGCCGTCGGAACAGTCCCCATCCAGCTGTATGTCACGCCGGATTCGCGCACGCTGCTGGTGGCCAATCAGGGCACGCCCAAGAAGCCTGGCAAAACCGTCAGCCTGATTGAGCTGGAGAGTTTCAAGGTTACCAAGACCGTCGTGACCGGCGCCGGTGCTCATGGCGTGGTTGTCGACCGTGAAGGCCGGCACGCCTACGTTACCAACATGTACGCCAATTCGGTTTCCGTGCTTGATGTGAAGGATCGCAAGGTTGTGAAGACCGTTCCGGTAGGCAAGACTCCCAACGGCATCAGCATTACGCCTTGACGGTTTGTCCGTCGCTTGCAGCTGTCCGGCAAGGTGCAAAAAAAGTAAAACAAGACAACCTGGGCGTTTACAGAAATGACGGTCATCGATATTCGCATTCAACGAATCACGCAGCTTTACGATTCATTGGACCCTTCGCCGCTCCATGAGAAAACACTGAGCCGTGCTGTGGAAAACTATATCGTTGACTGTGCGGGCGAGTATGGTTTAGATGAATCGCTTCGTCTCATTGTTCATGTCCCGACGTCGATCAGAGAGTACGAGGTGGAAATTGCAGGAGCGATCCATGCGCACTTTCAAGCGCAATATGCGCAGTGCAGGCGCCGGTATCGACGAAGGATGCGACAGGGCACTTCCTGTTAACGGGACTCGCCGTTCTGGGTACGACGCTGCTTGAACGGGCCTTATTGGGTAATCCTGGCAACAGCCAGGTACTTACGGCCATCAGCGAAGGGCTGTTGATTGTTGGCTGGGTGGCGATGTGGCGCCCGATCGAAGTACTCTTGTTTGAACGTGTGGAAAATCACCAAAACATGGCGCTTTTTGATCGTCTTTCCCACATCGAAGTGGGGTTCGCCCTAGAGGAGACCGAGTTTGACCATGATGCAAAAAGTGGGCAGATAGGGGATCTGCGGGCACTCAGCGATTCGCCTGCGCGGAGCCCGAATGCGCGCGACGAATCTTTTTTTACGATAGCGCGTGCGCCATTCTATCGGTCGATGATCGCAGGCGTGGCGTCGGAGAATTTGAAATGAAATTGAGACCACTTGTCCTTGGCGTGGGAGGGGGATTGGTCTTGCTCGTGGTGGCTGGAATCCTCTATTTCTTCTTGAGTGCCGGTGGCAGGCGGGAGGCAGCGTTGACGCATACCTTGCGTCCTGATGATCCTCAGGTCTTGCAAGTAGGCGCTCGCATATACGCTCAGAACTGTGTCGCCTGCCACGGCACCAAGGGCGAAGGCCAGCCCAACTGGCGTGATCGCGGATCGGATGGCTTGCTTCCTGCGCCGCCGCACGATCCCAGCGGCCACACCTGGCACCATCCTGATGCGCAACTTTTTGCCATCACCAAGCATGGCCTTGCCAAGCTCATCGACCAGCCTGACTATCGCACCGCCATGCCGGTCTACGACGGCGTGTTGAGCGATGACGAGATCGTGGCCGTGCTGTCCTGGATCAAAGCGCAATGGCCGCTGGAGGTACAGCAGCGCCATGACGAGATCAACGCCCAATACCGCAAGTCCCTGCCTCGCTAGCTGTCGGGACGACGGCAGAAGCAGACTGAATCGCTTCAACATGATGAAAGACTTGACCTTGACATCATGGGAAGGCAAAAAATAGAACAAGCGTCTTGAAAGGCATTGACATGAACCATCACCCATCACCCATCACCCACATCACCAGCCCTCGGGGGCCAGTCGGCTGCCCTTGACGACATCTCACCGAAGGCGGACGACTTGAAGGATCCTGTGTGCGGTATGAGCGTGACCTCCCAATCGCCTCATCAGGCCATGCATGACGATCATCACTACCGCTTTTGCAGCACGCACTGCCGCGACAAGTTCATTGCAGACCCTGTGCGCTATAGGGTGAGCGAGGCACCGGTCGGTACATAAAATGCCGGCGCGCTCTATGTGTGCCCCATGCTCCCTGAAGTGCGCCAGGATCACCCAGGGCGCTGCCCCAAGTGCCAAATGAACCTGGTGTTGGAAGACCAGGCCAAGGAGGGAACTGATGGTGCTCATCATCACGCCCACCATGCGCAGGGCCATGCGCAGCCCGGGGCGACCACCGACAAGGCCGCAGAAATGCCGGCTGGCACAATCTATACCTGCCCCATGTATCCCGAGGTGCAACAGGATCATCCCGGCAATTGCCCTAAATGCCGCATGTCATTGGAGCCTATCATCCCCTTGGACGCGGAAGACAACAGTGAGCTGAAGGATTTTCAGCGACGCTTCTGGTGGACGTTGCCGCTCACGCTGATCGTCACCACCCTGGCCATGTTCGGCCATCGTCTGGGATGGTTCAACATGGCAACCCAGAGCTGGGTCGAGCTGGTGCTGTCGCTGCCGGTGGTGCTGTGGGCCGCCTGGCCGTTCTTTGTGCGTGGCTGGCAGTCCATCGTTCATCGAAGCCCGAACATGTGGACGCTGATGAGCCTGGGCACCGCGGCAGCTTTTGTCTACAGCGTCGCCGCCACGTTGGCGCCGGGCGTGTTTCCCGAATCGTTTGTTTCGATGGGTCGCGTGGCCGTGTACTTCGAGGCCGCCGTGGTCATCATTTCGCTGACGATGCTGGGTCAGATCCTCGAATTGAAGGCGCGTTCGCAAACCTCGGCGGCTATCAAGTCCTTACTCGGGTTGGCGCCCAAGACTGCGCGGCGCATCAACGCGGATGGAAGTGAGGAAGATGTGCAACTGAACCAGGTGCATGTCGGCGATCTGCTGCGCGTGCGCCCTGGCGAGAAAGTCCCGGTCGATGGCGTCGTTACCGAAGGCCGCAGCGCGGTGGATGAATCCATGCTCACCGGCGAGCCCGTTCCGGTAACCAAGCGCTTGGGCGACAAACTGATCGGCGCCACGCTCAACACCAGCGGTGCTCTGGTGATGCGCTCGGAAAAAGTCGGTGCAGCGACCGTGCTGTCGCAGATCGTGCAGATGGTGGCCAATGCCCAGCGCTCGAAGGCACCGATGCAGCGCATGGCTGACGTGGTGGCTGGCAAGTTCGTTCTCGTGGTGGTGCTCATCGCGATCACCACCTTCTTCGTCTGGGGTCTGTTCGGTCCCGAGCCGAGCTGGGTGTTCGGTCTGATCAACGCCGTCGCAGTATTGATCATCGCCTGCCCCTGTGCGCTGGGGCTGGCCACGCCGATGTCGGTGATGGTGGCCACCGGACGCGCTGCCACACAAGGTGTTCTGTTCCGCGATGCTGGCGCGATCGAGAGAATGCGTGAAGTCGATACCTTGATCGTGGACAAGACCGGTACGCTGACAGAGGGCAAACCGACATTCGACACCGCCATTGCGGCCACAGGCTACACGCCTGATGAAGTGTTGCGTCTGGCGGCTAGTCTGGACCAAGGCAGCGAGCATCCGCTGGCCGACGCCATCGTCAGCGCGGCACGCGCCAAAAGTATGCCGCTCAGCAAGCCAACCGACTTCGATTCAGGCAGCGGCATTGGCGTGCGAGGCACCGTCAAAGGCAAGCGCCTGGCGCTGGGCAATACGGCGTTGATGGAGCAGGAGGGCGTGTCGGTTGCTGCATTGCAAGCAGATGGCGAACGCCTGCGCGGCGAAGGTGCCAGCATCATGCATCTGGCCGTTGATGGCCATTTTGCGGGCATTCTGGCGGTGACCGACTTTGGCAGCACAATCCGGCTCAAAAGAGCGGGTTGTACGCATAAAAATCACTCGTCCCATCTTACCGTCACGATCACAGATGGATACAGGTTCCTGCGCTCGTTCAACTGTCTTGAGGGCACAGGGCTTCAAATTGAATGGCAACCTACCTGGCCAACGCTCCCTGGCAACAGCGCTTCACTCGTTTTCTTTGCCGTCGTTCATATTCGACCTGCACATGATCAAAAACGTCGCCCCCAAGGGCATGCTTTCGAAGAGGTCGCACCTGGGGCTTGCTTCGTCTAGACCGTACTGCAGCTCAGTCAATTTCTGATGGTGCACGTCTTCAAAGAAGCTTCAGAAGCCGTGCGACAAGCCGTTCCGCGCTTGTGGTGCATAAACCTGTGCGGCTGTTGGTTAGGAAAAGCGATTTGCAAAACGGCCTGTAAAGCCAGGAACGGTCATCAATCGCAAGCCACGGCTCATTGAGAACCTGATTGGCCCGTCGCCACGCATGGCATTCGGCTTCCCGCTCGTAACTAACTAGCGTAGGCGGAACGTCGCGAAGATAGCGGTATTGGGGGGTAACTCCCACGAGCTTGGCAGCCACATTGGGCCCCAGTTTTTCTCGAAGACGCTCTACTGGAATTTGCAGCCTCCAAGTACTCGCGATCACCAGCTTGCAGTCGGGAACCTGGCTGAGAACGCTCTCAAACACGGGTAAGCAGCTAAAGTGTTTTGACTCATGGCAATGCTCCGGATGTAGAACACCGTCGAAATCCAGAAACACGATAGGCATTGGGCGACATCCGACCTGAAGATCTCCTCCGGCGTCTCGAAGCACTCAAAAAAAGTGGGTCATAAGCAGGGTTTCTGCAATCTTCAGCTCAGATCCTATCCGCCTTGGCATACAACGCCTCTACAGATTGCCGAAGTGGGCTGGCGAATCCGGGTGTCGAGCTCCGGCGCTCACTTGGATCAAAGGTTCCAATATTTCGTTAGGATGAATCCGACTGCAAGGGCGGTCGCTCACGCCTTTGCAACTGGTACGTCTTCCCATCGAGTTGTGTACTGCGGCGTGCGCCTCTCTTGCTTCATTACCCACGCTTGCCTCTTGTTGGTGCCGCCAGTATTCGCTGAATGAACGGTGCCTTTGCCGTACCGCTGGTTCAATGCATCCAGCGCCACCATCAGCCGGGTGCGGTCGCGGTGGTCCTTCTCCTCCAAATCCACCTCACCTTGCAGCACGCCGCCTGGCACTAGGTCCAGCAGCATCACTCCGGCCTTGGCCATCTTGTAGCCTGGTTTGTAGATACGCCGCATGCTGGCCGCTGCTGCCGACACCAGCTCGCCTGTGTCGGCCGTGGGGCGGCGCAGCGGTACCACGATGCTGCGGTTGAACCTGGGGCCGGGTCGAAACGGTGAGGTGTGGCAAAACACAAGCAACTGGCTGGCCAAGCCGCCTTGTCTACGTAGCTTCTCTGCCGCACGACTGGCGAACTCACTGACTGCTTCCACCAGCGGGACTAGCTCAGTGATGGCTTGACCGAATGACCGGGTGCAGGCAATTTGCTTTTTGGGCGCAGGAGCGTCATCTAGGTCGATGCACTGCATACCCTGGAGTTCGCGCACTGTGCGTTCAAGCACCACGTTCCAGCGGCTGCGCACCGTGGCAGGGTCCAACCGTGCCAAGTCGAGCACGGTATGTATGCCGCTCTCGTGCAACTGTGCTGCAATCCTGCGACCCACCCCCCACACCTCCTCCACTAGTGTGGTCGCCAGCACATCGTCCAGATCCTGGGGAGGTAGGGCGGCGAGGTTGCACACTTGGGCCAGCTCGGCCGGGTAGCTGCCGGGCTTGCGCTCAGCCGTCTTGGCAATGTGGTTGGCTAGTTTCGCCAGCGTCTTGGTCTGTCCGATACCCACCCCGCAGGGGATGCCAACCCATTGGTTGATGCGTGCACGTATAGCGTGAGCGCGCTTGGTCAGGTCGCCGCGTACGCCCTGCAGACCGATGAACGACTCATCGATGCTGTAAATCTCTTGCGTAGGACCCAGGCCAGCAGCCAAGCTCATCATGCGATCGCTCATGTCGCCGTACAGCGTGAAATTTGCACTGAGGGCTACCAACCCATCACTGTCTTCCATGTGCCGTATCTGAAACCAGGGCGCTCCCATCTTGATGCCCAATGCCTTGGCTTCATTACTACGGGCAATAGCGCAACCATCGTTGTTGCTGAGCACCACCACCGGACGCCCATTCAAGGATGGTCGGAAAACCCGCTCACAGCTCACATAAAAATTGTTGCCGTCTACCAGCGCGAACATTGGAGCCTCCCATGCGCTCAGCTGGAGAACAGCTTGATACTGCCAACGACGACGCCCCACACCTCAATGGTCTGGCTATCCTTGGGAACTATGTCGGGGTACGTTGGGTTGGCTGCGCGAAGCTTGATGCGACCTGCGCGCTGGTAGAGGTACTTGACCGTGCACTCCCCATCCACCATGGCCACCACGATACTTCCGTGCTTGGGGCGGATGGCCCGATCCACCACAATGATGCTTCCGTCATCAACGCCTGCCTCCCGCATGGAGTCACCGCGCACGCGCCAGAAATAAGTCGCCTGGGGGTGTTTGACCAGCAACTGCATTATGTCCAGCCGCTCCACCGCGAAGTCATCTGCAGGGGAGGGGAAGCCCGCCCGCACATGCACGCCTGCAATTGGAAGCGGCAGCGGCAGCACTTGAACCGCCGCGTCGAACGGGATCGGCAGGGGTGAATTCAAAATACTGTGCATATATACAGTATATCTTGGGGCAGCCAAAACGTTTGCACGTGCACCAACTACGAGATCCCCAGTCGCGAGTGGTTGGCTAGCCATTTCGGTGATCTGCCTAATGCTGTTTGGCGCATGGGCATCACGAGGACGCATCAACCTGATTTTTAAAGCCTACTGAAGCAGGCTGCCGCCCTCACGCGGCGCACTCCAGATCGCAAAGTGCGCATGCACCGTGCGCCACTTGAATACACCAGTGATCCATAAAAAAAACATAGCCCCCAACCTCACCAGACCTGTCGGGTCCGGTGAGGTAAGTGTCAGACTGAATCCCCTTGGCCTGCCGGCGATCGGATTCCCCCGGCTTTTTGATGGAGCTTGTCTGCAAGACTGGGTTTGCTCGGCATGCTGACCTGGTCTATCGCCTCGTCTTCCTGAACATAGAACTCATCCACCACCGCTGCTCCTTCTTCCTCTGACTCCTCGAAGTCCCCCCGCGCCAGACCCAACCGCGCCGCTTCATCGAGCGCCGCCTGGTCCATTCCCGCAACGAGCCGGGCTTCATGCAGCTCCTTGGCCTGTGCGATCGTCTGGTCCAACGTACTCCCTGCTCGGTTCGTCAAATCCACGTAGTAGATCGGCGCCCTGTGCGACATCGTCGTGGACTTCCCCCGCAGGCGCAGCTCCAGCGGCAAGGTGGCCAGCAACCCTCCTGAGACAGCATGGAAGTAATGCAGCCGTGCAAGGAGCGTGCGGATACTGTTGAACCCCGTCGTGCGAAACACAAAACTCCCCAACTCATCGCACCCCACCTCATGTCCAGATTCGCTCCCCGCTTTGCCACTGGCATCGATACGAACATGCAGCCGCCCGTAGGGCTTGCAGGCACCACCCACAGCCAGAGCACAAGCATGTGGAGCAGGGCAGGGCAAGCTTTGCATTCCTGAAGGCGTCACGCGCCGGCAAGACTCGCCATCACCCACACACAAAGGCCGCCCCGTAGTCCTCTCAAACAGCGTGTACTTGACCCGCAGACTCAGATCCGGATCACCAAACAGCAGCCGCACTGGAATACTGCGCAGCTTGGCATTCGTGTCCTTGCGTAAGACTTCATCAACGGGATGCAACACCCAGCCATCCTTGAGCTGAACCTGACTCGTGATGGTGAATTCATCATCCTTCTCCGGTAACCGCTTGCCGTTCTTCTCCACAACTCTCCCAATAGAAATCCGGCCAATGACCGGAGGTGTCAACGCCAAACCCTTGAGCATGATGATTCCTTCCATAAAACAAAAAGCGGACCCGCACCGTTGTGGTGGAGGTCCGCTATGGGTTGATGTATTGATAGGTTGATGCCGATTTCTGCAGCGCTCTCTACTGCTGCACCAAAAACCGCCGACTTCCAGGTTTCGTGAGTTGGTAGGCCTGTGCCAACTCCGGGTGGTCTTTCATCAGCATTGCCGTATCCAGGGCAGTCCCATCCTTGCTGCGCTTCCAGGACACTTCCCCAGTCTCAAACACCGCCCGCGTGGCATCCCCCATACGCTGCTGAATGCATTGTTTGAGCTGAGCCTCCAGGGCACTTTGGGCGGCAATCACCTCCCGCACCGCCAGCAAGTCAGAGAACACGCCTGACATCTCCAGGTCCGAAGAAAGATCCAGCGTGCTTCCACTGTCCCGTGGATACAGACAGCGCAGAGCCAGATCAGCAGAGTCCGAACCATCAGCCGGTGGCTGCTGGTCACGCTCCACATAGCCCCAGAACTGCTGTTCCAGGGCGATCAGCTGCTCAATCAGTGCCTCGTCCCGCTCAATCCGAAACACCTGCAACTCCTGACCACCAATCAGCACCGCCACATCAGCGGCTTGCTCACCCGTCACTGCCAACTGGTGCATCACCTGCAGTTGTACATACTCAGGAACACCATCGCGCCACAGACGGGAGCCATGGATTCCAGCCGTCTTGCATTCCAGAATCTGCACATCCGCGGCTCCCGTCACCTCCCGGTCGATATTGGCCAGCATCCAGGGATGCTCAGGATGCTGCAGCACCGCATTGACCCGGCGCACCTTGTGGCCCGTGCGCCGGGTGTAGTGGGCGGCCACGATAGGCTCCAGCAGCGTTCCCCAGTACATCGGGCTGGAATCGTCTTGGGGATCGACGACAGGCAATTGCTCATCGCGCCCGGTCTTCTCCATCCACAGCTGCAGCTGGGACTTGTAAGGATTCAGGCCGACAGCAGCGGCTGCATCCGAGCTGCCGATACCGCCTTTGCGCACCTCCAGCCACTCCCCCCGATTGAGGGAAGCAGTCTTTACCAGTTTGAGGGCCGGTCTCCCCTTTGCAGAAGAGGTCGACGTTGAAGATGCTGGAACGGAAACAGGATGAATCAATGGTTTTGACATGGTGACTCCTTGAAGCTCAGATATGCCTCCAAAGCAAAAAGCCCCGGCTCCCAAAAAAGGGGCCGGGGCTTTGCTGCAAGAGAGCTACTGCGAAGTGATGTGTTGAATGGGGTGAGCAGATTGAGCAGGTTGAGTGTGTTGAGTGGTGTGCAGGCGTTCAAGAAACAGAAATTACTCATGACACCAACTGCAGCGCATGCTCCAGAGCCCGCTGCTTGAGGGCTGCACCCTGACCAAACCAGGCACTATCGAGCCGGTATTCCTGGCTGCGCGCACGCCGCTCGTGGTCCACGAATTCAGTCACAGCGCACAGCAGGCCCCAGGCGGTTCCTTTGGCAGCAGCCAATTCCGCACCCCGACCCTGACCTTCATACATGGCCTGCACCTTCTTGAGTGCCCGCTCGTTGACGAGACCTGCAGCCGCATCTGCATGACCATCTGTTTGACAAAGCACCTTGAGAAAGTAGTTCATGGACTCATGGCTCTTGACCTTGCGCTCGGACAACGTCTTCATGCGGTACATGAATCCATCCCACTGGGTGACGGCAATGCCCAGTTGCTTCTTGACCGCCTGCGCATTGAAGCTCGTGCTGTGTGGGACTCGGATGGCACTGGACGCACCAGACAGGGCAATGGACAGGGTGTTGTTGCACACCACGCGGACAGTGGTCGGTGTCGCTGTCGTGGCCAACGTTCCATCGCAGGAAGTGGCCAACAGCAGATAGCCATTGACCACATCCGTGCCCTTCAGAACCGAAGACTTGCCAGTGCGGGCCAGCGCCCAGAACTTGCGCCCAGCCTTCAACACCCCAGCCGTCTCCAGTTC
Source organism: Acidovorax delafieldii (assembly GCA_002377855.1). Classification (GTDB taxonomy): domain Bacteria; phylum Pseudomonadota; class Gammaproteobacteria; order Burkholderiales; family Burkholderiaceae_C; genus Acidovorax; species Acidovorax delafieldii_A. The sequence goes on from DFQQ01000037.1 coordinate 23,631, forward strand.
ATAGCCTGAGACTTCTGTCAGATCCCGGTAGAACTCCAGCACCTGCTGAGGCTGCACCACCTGGTAGCGCGAACTGACCACAGACAGCGGAGCCTTGGTGTCGCTGCGGTACAGCACCTTCTGGTCCGGAAACTCCATGGGTTCTCCATAGAAGTCCGACACAGAAGAAGACCGGTTGGAACCGTTATCTGAAGGGCTGGCCATGTAGCGCACAGGGGTTTCATGAATGCTCCAGTCCATACCCGCCGCGCGGGCCCAGGCATCAATGGGTTGCTTGGCAGGCAGCTGGTTGCCCAGGTTGTGCCAGGGTGTTTGGCCGGTGTAGGCCATGGTTTCGATGAGGTGGGACATGGGGTCTCCAATGAAAATGAATGCTGAAATGGACACACCTGTGCCGCTGCGAAAGCAGCACACAGGTATGCGCTACGGTTTAAACGAGAGGAAAGTTACGGCGCATGCCGATAGATCGCGGCAGCTATGCGGTGTCGAGGCTGAAGCCCCGGCCGCAGTCGATGCATTGGTGGTTGTGAAGAATCTTGGCGTCGATGGCTTCGCCCAGGGCAGCGCCGACAGCACAACCCGCAGCAGCGCCCGCCATGGCTCCCAGTAGCGCTCCGGAAAACGCGCCAACGGTGAATCCCGCAGGCCCTGCAGAGGTGCCCAGCAGAGCGCCGATTTCTGCGCCCAGTTGAGCGCCCCCTGTCACTCTTGCAGTAGCAGTCATCGCACCGGCAAGGGTACCGATGGCACCCCCAATTCGCCGACCCAGGTGGCTGGTGATAACGCGATGAGATTGGCAGTGAGGACAGTTCGTGGTGTCCCCGGCTGCTGTGGTGTCGAAGCCCAAAGGGTGGCGATGGGTACCGCTGGCGTGCTGGCCGGCATGGGTCGATGGATGAGAGCCAATGTTGTCTTCGCTATCGTCATCGTTCCAGGATTCTGTTGGCTGTAAATCGGATCTGTCCCACATGCTTTAGCTTTCTGATGGTGCAGGGGAGGGGGCAATATCAGGAAACGGCAGTGAGGCTTTGTGACGCTCACGCTCTTGTGCCAACAAGGCGTTGATGTAACTCGTCAGCAGCAGGGTGAGAAGAATCCCTGCGAGGTAGGCGACAGCGCAGGCTGCCAGGTTGTCCAGGGGAGAGTTGGTTTCGATCACATGAGGCTCCTTGATTGCGTGATGAAGATCTGGGCGCTTGGCCGAGACAGCGGCTGGCACCAGACGGCAAAAAGTCCGTGCAAGGGATACCTCGCACGGACTCAAGAAGGGGATATGTGACTGAAAAAAAATGGAATCGAAAGAGTCGAAATCTCGATTGAGATCTCACAACAGCAGGCTCATCAGATCCCTCGAACAAAGCTCGCTACGTGATAGACGCTGCTGATCAGAAGACCCATAGCGGGCCCGGAGCCACGCGCATGTAGGCAGGCCATAAGCTTTGGGTTATAGAAGAACGTGACGTCAAGTTTTTGCTTAGCCGTATACAAAAACTTGACGCCACGGGCATCGTGCATGCTGCTACCTTCGCCGCTAAAAAGTTTGCGCAGGAAGAAACTGCTGTATGGGCGCAGGAAGAAACTGCTGCGTTTGCATGGTGCCTGGCAATGCAAAGAAGGTCATGGTCAAAACGGCAAAGCGCTGCTTGTTTTGGATACCAATCCAGAGCTTGTCTTCCCGGCAGAGCTGGTCAAGAGCCTGATCGAGAGCTTTCTTGTTACGCAACCGATTGGGCCCAAAAGTGCGGATGTAGCTTACGCGGATGTAATTTGTGCCGGTAGGCTGCACAAATCGTTCACGCAGCCATGTCTCCAGAAGACGCGCCCCTTCATATTCTTCCGAAAGCTGCTGGGGGGCACCAAAGAGGCGTTTGAACTCATCTAGATACCAGTGTCCAACGGCGATCGCGCTCAATATGGTCTCCCGATCGATGAGAGTCCCGGGCTTGCCCTCGATTGCGTGGAAGACGCCTGCGATACGCACCACGTTTTCCGCGATTTTTGAGGCGAAATCTGGGATGTCTGAAAGATAACCGCCCGAGACAAGTTGTGTCTCCACCCTGTTGCAGAAGTACCGCCATTCCTCGGCGGCATCGGCTTGGAACTCAAGGACCGTTGTCTCTGTGCACAAGACACCATCGTCAGACAGGTACTTGCCCAGCAGTTGTCGTGTGATGGCTGTGAAATTATCCAGGTTCTTCGTTTCCATCCGATGGGTAGTCGTCTGGCGATAGCCCTGTGTTGATGTTGGCGCAGAAGGAAGGCAGCGCGCGAGAAAGCCGACATCACGAGCATGCCCCTTGCCCTTTGCTACAAACGCCTGTGCAGCCCCTGGTTGGCACCATAGTGAGAGACTGCAGCGGGCGTCATCGACTGTGAAGCTCTCGCCAGTACGACGATTCACTTCCAATGTCCCAGCTCCCCACAGCTCGTTCAGAAAAGCCAAATTCTTGACTGCTCGTCCAGTCATGATCAATGACGCTTCACTCGACCTAAGGAAAGCAGACGGCCACTCAGTTGCTAACTTGTGCAACAACGCTTCAATCGTCGTGTCGGAATAGAACAGTGTGGGTCCTTGGCATTTTTGGGGACGAGCCAATAAATGGGACTTGAGGAGATCTCCGATGTCGGAGACTTCACTGTCATCTTGGACTGTCAGCAGTTTTTTCTCGATAAGTCGCAGCTTTTTTTCCCAGATTTTGTGTTTCACATCGAAATCGACGTTGGCTTTGACGGCAGCTGAACGGTGGAAGTTTTGAAAGTCACGCAGACCGGTCAGGCAAAGCTCCTCCACCGTCGTCTTTCTCTCGCCCGATTTGGCAATGTGCAAAAAATACAAGCTGAGTGGGCAAACAGACCCTATGGGCGATCGCACTTTCAAATGCCCCTGACAAGCCACGGCTGCCGCGCTCAACACCGCGCCGGCTGCAAGCACCGCTGGCACTCCAGTGACTGTGTATGCGTCAATCACGGCCCCCTGGGTGATGAGCGGAAGAGAATGAATCGGGAAGCTGTCAAAATTTTGGATAAACATGGCAACTCCTCACAGGTTCTGAGAGAGGGGTGAAGTTGCCGCAGCCCGTTTGCCGGGGGCTTTGGTGTTCTGCTCACGTGACTGGATCCGAAGTTGAAGCCAAGTCAGAAGCTCTGACTCAAGCCATCCCACCGCCCCTCGACCCGATGCGCTCAGGGAAATGCGTTGTGGAAAAGTCGGATCGAACTGGCGGCTGTGGCGATTGGTCTTCGCGTACAGCGACGCGCGTCGATAGCCTGTCAAGTGCATCACCTCTGAAAGACGAAGGATGCGGTGACCATGGGATTGAAGTGAGTGGGATTGATGAGCGTGATCGCCAGTCTTTGCGTCGGTAAACATGGGAGCCTTTCGGTTGGTTGTCAGAAGGCCTCACTGTCTCAGCAACCCCGGCGACCGACCACCGGAAATCCCGGAACCCAATGTTTCGTTCCTTTTTGTACCCAAAGCGTCGCAACTGGCTCGACTTGAACTCTACTGGCCGTAGTACTCCATTGACTCAGCCTCTATACCGCCTATCCGTTCCAAGGCAATTCCCCATCACCATGCAAAAAAAGACCCGTAAGAACAGGAGCGAGGTACGGGGTAGAGCCAAAGATTGCTCCGGTATAACTGTCCTGTACTCCTTTCGTGCCTGTGTTCCTAAATTCTTTGGATGACGAGTCGAACTGGCAATCCAATAAATAGAAAATTCTGCTTATTATTCAGAAATGGATTAATGGAAAAAATGACAAAATTTGCAACAACATCGGAAAAATATGCAAAATTGCCAACCTTTGCCGAGGTATTTGACGTCTTGGTGGCTGGCTTTGGAATTAATACAGATGACGAGAATTCGCTTCGAACTTTGGAGGTTTTTGAGCATCGTGTCCGTTTGTACAGCGGATCCGATGTTGGTGGGTTAAGAAATTTTTCTAAAGAAGCTAGAAATAAAAGTGATGTGGTTTTGGCTTTCGAGAAACATAAAAATAAAGAACAAAGGGATTTAAAAGTATCAGAAAATAAAGGGAGTCCGGGTCTGAGTGATGAACTACTTTCTTTGTTGGCAGGGGATGATGACGTTTTAAAAGGGCGGATTTCTTATTGTATTGATATTCTCGAAGAAGATATCGCTTTCGGTAGGAGCTTCCCCCTGATTACCACATATTCAGAGGAAAATGGGCTGCGCTGCTTTATTATCTATTGGGCTGTGCCGTGGTTTGTTAGTTTGATGTCCCTGGCTGATGGCCACTCCTCCTCGGTCTTGAGTTTCATCAAAAAAATTCTCTTGCAGGAAAAGTGCACTGGTTCAGTGTATCTTCAGATTTGGAGAAATTTTATCAAGTCACTAATTCCAAAAGGTGTAAGGGGGCCGGAGTTTAGGAGCGCAGTCGATAAGATAAAATCAAATTCTCTGCGCAAATTGAAATTAATAAAAAAAGATGTGAGTATTCTATTTGATGAAATTAAGGCCTCTGGTATTGGTGATTCAGAAGCTCAAGTGGTGACTAAAAAAATACAGGCGGCTTATATCGCTGGAATGGCTACTCTGCGATTTCAATCAATGGTGCAGACGGTTTGCCCCGAACTTAATTTGATAGATTGTCTTGTCCACGATGTCCGTGAGAACGAGCATCTGACCCAAGAAGCCAAAACTACCGATGTAGCGCTCTACCTTTACCCCTTCAAGGATCCGCCCGATAGTCACGTTGAATCCTTTCATGTTAAACGAAAGTCTTATATTGCTCAGCGGCTTATGGGGTTTTGGCAAAAAATTGGCTACCAGCCTATTCCTGATAGCATTTTGTCCCTTTCTAATCCTAGAGAGCATTGCTGGGATGAAGCGATTTTTTTTGCGATGCTCGATAAGGTTGATTTGAAGGGGGCGAATGAGATTTTTTTGCCCTACGTTCAATATGTCAAAGGTATTTGGCATCTCGGCTGCGCGGAGCTTGATTTGGCAGAAAAATATTTGATGGAATTTGTGTCTTTTGCTGATTATCGGCAGTTGGGGCTTGCTGCAAAAAATGCGGCATCATTACTGATTGCTCTGCGGCTTTTGAAATTTCCTGCTCCAAAGTCTCAAGAATTGAATCCTTTAATTAAAATTCGTATTGAATCCATGCAGCAGGAGAGAACTCGAGAATGTGCTATTACGACTACGCCATTCAGTGATTTTTCTTGGATACCTGGAAATTCAATGTATGACTTGCAAGTAATGAGTAGTGTGTATCATTTTAACCAATCCCCGAGCGCTCCTGGACGTGGGTTGCTTTGCGACCCACTGAGGAGCCTGTGTATGAAGTTAAGTCAATATGTTTTGGCTTCAAGAACAGCAGGGGCCAAGTTATCAATCCGAGAAAGAAACGCTGTTGCAATTTTTGGGACGTCAATAAAGACCTATGATGCGGTTTGTTATCTTTATTTTTATAGTTCCAAGTTATTCGGCGAAAAATATCCGAGATTGGGTATTATGAATTTTTTGAGGCTTCCTTATGCTGATCGGCGCCGTGTGTTGCGATATATTGATGAGGAACGTTATTTGCAGGACTGTGCCCACTACGAAATTTCTCCCTGAGGCTCTCTTCGTTGCTGTTGATGTGTGGGTCTGTTGGCTGTGGGTTTTCTGGGATATATGAAACAATCGGGAAATATTTAGGGATTGTTTTTTTGGGGTGTTTTTGCATATCCATTTGAAATTTTTTTCTTTACCATTATTATTATTTTTGATGGTTTTTTGTTTTCGCAAAAATCTGCCCAGTCGTCCATCATTCCTCTTCGTTTATCCAGTCCATCTCCACGACGGTAGGCTGCTTCCACTTTGTTGGGTAAAGCGTGAGCCAAGGCTTGCTCTGCAAGATCGCTTTGGTAATTTGTAGCTTCGCTGACCCAGTCCCGAAAGCTGGACCTAAAACCGTGGGTCACAGCATTCACCTTCATGCGACGCAATACCGCCAATAGGGACATGTCTGAGAGTGGACGGCCTTTAGTCCCTGGAAAGACGAGATTGCTGTCTGTATGTCGGGGCAAGCTCTCAAGGATTTTTATCGCCGCGCCACTCAAGGGAACTCGGTGCTCTTTACCAGCTTTCATCCTCTGCGATGGAATAGTCCACACTGCCTTTTCCATGTCGATTTCTGACCAGGTGGCACCGCGTACTTCACCGCTACGAGCAGCGCACAAAATAGTGAACTCAAGCGCCCGCGCAGCAATGCCTTGATGGGACTTCAACTCATCCATAAAGCCCGCGATTTCGTTAAAAGGTAATGCGCGTTGGTGTTCTACCTTTTTGATCTTGCCGGGCGCAGGGAGCAGCTTGTCAAGATGGCCTTTCCATCTGGCTGGATTCTCACCTGAGCGGTATTTACGAGCAGTGGCCCAATCCAATACGCTTTCAATGCGCCCTCGAAGCCTAGTCGCAGTTTCCGTCTTGGTCTTCCATATAGGCTCTAGTGCCTTCAAAACCTGTTCTTGTCCCACGTCTTTCACAAGAAGCGATCCCATGTGAGGGTAGGCGTATGTTTCTAGTGTTGATGACCACTGAGCGCGATGCTTCTGATTTTTCCAACTGTCTGCATGGGCCTCTATATAGGCTTTGGCTGCCTCTTCAAAGGTCTTAGCTGTAGCCTGTTGGGAGCGCAGACTGCTGGCAAGAGCCGAGCGTTCTGTGATGGGATCAATACCCTCGGCAATTTTTTCTCTTGCTTTTCTAGCTTTTTCCTTAGCCAGAGCCAGCGGTACGTCAGGAAATCCTCCCAGACCCATATGTCGACGCTTGCCGCCCACCATGATGCGAAGAACCCAAGATCGGGCTCCTGTGTCGAGGACATAGAGATAGAGTCCTGCCACACCTCCAACAGCATGGTGACCAGCTTCCATCAGTCGGCTGACTTCTAGTGCTGTGAGTTCTTTTGCTTTGCGTGCCATTGTTCGGATCTCCCAACCTCATCCACATCTTTGTGATGTCGCGTAACGACGGAATCTAGAAATTCTTTTCTACCATGATTTCTACCATGAAACTTCGGATTAGATTGGATTTGGATAGATTCGATTGGATTGCTGTTGAGCTGCAATTAGAATAAAAACTCAACAAATCAATGACTTAGCAGTCATCGTTGGATTTGGCTGGACTGCGGTCCAACGGACACCCTCTCCGCCAGTATCAAGACCCGGTAGCTATGTAAACCATAGCACCGGGTCTTTTTCTTTTTGGCTTGCTGGTAGAAGTTGCAGAACCAGTCCATCTTGCAGATTGCGCTGGGCCCAGCAGCGGGGACAGGTGGGGCTTAGGCTACATGGCCGAGGCGGTATGCGCTGCCTGTTTTGGAAGACCAAGTCCTCAATGCCCCGCTACAGGCAGAACGAGCCTGAATTCCGCGCCACGGCCTTCTTCACTTTCTACCTCCAGCGTTCCTCCGTGCCGCTGCACCACGGTGTGCACCAGTGCCAGCCCCAAGCCGATGCCGGAGATGTGGGGATGTGTTGCATCGTGCAGGCGGGAGAAGGGCGCGAACAGCCGGTGTTGCTGCGCGGGTGCAATGCCGGGCCCCTCGTCGCGAACGGTGATGACCCATTGTGGGCCGCGAGCGTGCAGACCGCACCGGACCGTGCCATGCGCGGGGCTGTATTTGATGGCGTTGTGGATGACGTTTCCCAAGGCTCGGCCCATCAGCGCCCTGTCACCCAGGCAGGGGGCGCATTCGGGAACCTCTTGCAGCACGACCCGCACCTCTCGGTCACGGGCCAGGGCCCAGGCGTCGTCCACGGTGTCCTGCAGCACCGTGGCGAGGTCCAACGGCGTCATGCGGTATTCCTGGATTTGGGCGCTGGCCAGGCGCACGAAGCTCTCTGCCATGCCCAGCGAAGCCTGGGCGTATTTCTCGATACGGCCCAGAAGGACATCTGGGGGCAGGGGCGCTTGTGCGTTGCGTTGCATTTCCAGCAGTGTGAGGATGGAGGCGTTGGGCGCACGGATGTCGTGCGAGATGAAGTGCAGCGCCTGGTCGCGCTGTTGCAGCGCTCTGCGTATGTCGGTCATGTCCACCAAAGTGATGAGCCAGCCGACGTTGGCAAGCTCTGTGAACGGCTTGCACAGCATGAGCAGACTGCGCTCTTGCGCATCGCGTGCTTCGCTTTGCGCAGGGATTCGGCCGGCAAGGAACTTGTCTGGGGTGAGGAGGGGTTGCCGGGTCTGTGCATCTTCTAAATCACGAAGTACCTGGGTAATCGACTTGCCCTGCAGTGCTGTGCGGTGCGCAAACGGCCCTTGCCCGACGTGCCGCTGTGCGGCGACATTGGCCAGCAGAATGCGCCCCTGTGCATCGCAGACGAAGTTGGGCGCTGGTAGCTGTTGCAGGCTGTTGCTCACGAACTGGTGCAGGTCCCGCAGTTGGCGGGAGGCCGCTTCCACGGCATTGATGCGCCGATCCAGGAAGTCACCCCGTCCGGCTTCTCGGCTCTTGGGCGCTGGCATGCCTTCGCGCCGCAGGTGCTCCATTTCCGCCCGCAAGAAGTGGGCAGCTGCGCTGAGCCTGCGCCAGCTCCACAGCGGATAAGCCAGCACCAGGCCCAGCAATGCCGCTGCAGGTGCAAATTGCCAGCCTGTCCAGTACAGCAAGGCCATGGACAGCAGCAGTGAAGCGATAGCCAGGGCGGCGCTGGTGAGCAGTGCCGTGAACGGCCCGGCAAACAGCAAGGTCAGCAGGGCCGCAGCCACGGGCAGCAGGTTGAAAATGATGTTGGCTGCGGCGGGTACCGTTCGCAGTCGCCTGTCAGACAAATGGCTATCGAGAACATGGGCGACCACTTCAACCCCGGGCATCAGGCGCGCCCCGCTGGTCACAGGCGTGGCAAACGCGTCCCCCAGCCCTGATGCCGCTGCGCCCACCAGCACGTATTTCCCTGCAAACGCATGCGCGGGAATCTGGCCCCGCAGTACGTCGATGTAAGAGTAAGTGGGGTGGTGCGAAGGGCCGCCGGCGTAGGCGATCAACTCGTGTTGGCGCATCACCCAGGGTGCCGGGGTTGCGGCTGTGCTGGCGTCTTGCTGCGGCGGATGCTTGCAGCCTGCAATGGGCTGCTGTGCCACGCATTGCAGCGCCAGGCTGAAGTGGTTCCAGCGGCGCTGCGCAGGGCCTTCTTACAGGTAGAGGGCGCGCACCACGCCATCGGTGTCGGGTGCGACGTGCACGTGGCCGAGCGCGGCAGCGGCGTCAGCAAAAGCCTCAAGCGGTAGCTCCGAGGCTTGCGACAACCCGGCGTAGTTGCGCTGCAGCACAGGCAGCACCACGCGGCCACTTTGGGTCATCGCCTCGGCCAGCAACGCATCGTCGAGGGGGTAGTCCAGGTCGGGCTCGCTGAACAGGATGTCCAGGCCAATGGCCTTGGGGTTCTGGGCGGCTACGGTGTCCAGCAGCTGCGCATGCAGCGCACGCCGCCACGGCCAGCGGCCGATGGTGGCAATGCTGTGGTCGTCCACGGCGATGACCACGATCTCAGGGTGGGGTGGGCGAGCCAGCGCGTGCAGCCCCAGGTCCTGGATGAGGTGGTTGGGTCCAGCCAGCTGTTGTGGGGAGCTGAGCCACGCCACAAGGCACAGCAGCGCCAGCGCCAGCATGGCCCATTCCAGTCGGCGCTGCTGCGCACGGGTGCGGGCTGCTTTGGGCATGCGGCGGTGCGGCAAGTGGCGCTATTGGCGGGTCAGGGGCGCCGTACGGGCTCGCCACTGGAGTCGGACACCGGCAACCCCCAGCTGGTGCTAAAGCCTGTACCGACGCGAATGGTGCGTGGCGGGGAAAAATCGCCCTGCAGCCCCGATGGATCCAGCACTTGAACCCGCAGGAAGTAGGAACCCGCCGAAAGATCGGTTGCGGTCCAATGCGGCTCGTCCAGCGTGGTGTCCAGCACAGGCCGTCCAAAGCCCAGTTCCTGGGCCAATTGGAGTCGGTACCGCTGACCGGCTTGGCCGGGCCAGCGCAGGCTTACGGTGGTGCCCCCGTCGTTGGCCTGCATGGCCTGTGCAGACAAGGCTGGGGGCTGTTGCACCAGCTTGAAGGACTGAGGCGGCGCAAACGGTCCCTGGTCAATCGCGCCCCCAGCCAGTTCGCGAACGCTGGCAGCCCGCCAGAAATAGTCGCCGACCGGCATGGACGCCACCGGCAGGGTGCAGGTGTCCAAGCGGTTTTCATCGATCAGGGGGTGGGCGAAATCTGCAGCGTTCGCGACCTGGATGCGGTACCAGCGGGCGCCCGGCACCTGGGTGCAAAGCAATTGGCCGCCCGTGCTGGAGATGACGCCGCCCGATGCGGGTTGCTGGTACAGCGGCGGCACGGGCTGCGTTTTGACGGTCAGCGGCTGGGTTGCCGGCATGCCCGCGATACCCGCTGCGTCGACAGAGCGCACTGAAATGAAATACTGCCCGTCATCCAAGGCCTTCCAGCGCAACTGCCCGTTGGCAAAGGTACCAGACCGCAGCACCTGTGTCATCTGGGCATCGCGTGCCACCAGTGCCTGGTAAGCGCTGGCACCCTCTTGAGGGGGCACGTTCAGCGCGAGCAGGCCGGGTTCATGGACCACCTTGGGAACGGCCTGCAGGTCGGGTGCCGGCAGCAGCCTGCGCGGGCTGCCGACCGTGCCGTCAGCCTGTATCGCTACGCCTTGGCCGGGCTGGAGCATCGCACCCGGCGTGCGGCTGAGCGCACGAATGTCTGCGGCACGCGACTGCACCGCCACCGCGCCCTGCAGGACGGCTGCGGTCGTTTGGCCGCCCTCGCCCAGCGCTACGTCAAATCGGGTACCGCGGACACTGGTAACCCCGCGCGGCGTGCGCACTTCAAAGCGGCGCAGAGGGTCTGCACTGGGCGCAACGGTGGACTCCACGCCGCCGCGTTGCACCTCCAGTACCGACTGGACCGAGCCTGCGCGGCCGCGCCGGCGCAACTGCCGCAGCTGCACCTCCGATCGCGCGCCGACCCGGACGATGGACCCGTCTGCCAGCCGCACCGCGATAAATCCATCTGGACCGACTTCCAGCCGTGTGCCTTCTGCGAGCGTGGTGCCGGCGGCAGGCGCAGTGGCGGCTGCTGCGGGGTCGGCTGCGCCTTTCTCGTCAGAAGGGTGCACCTTCACTTCGCCGTGCACGAATTCCACCTTCGCTGATTCGGCCGGTTGCAGGCCTACCGGAATCCACACCACGGAGCCAGGCTGCAGATGCCTGGGGTCCTTGACCTTGTTGCGCGCCTGCAGGCGCGGCCACAGTTGCGGTGCTGCCAGGTAGCTGTGCGCCAGGCCTTCCAGTGTGTCGCCGGGCTGCACCACATGGGGGATCTCATCCCCCTGCGATACCGCCCAAACCGACGGTGCAAAGGATGCCAGGAGCGCCGTAGTGGCGGCCAGCAGTGACAGGGGCAAACGGGTGTGCGAGGCCGGTGATGACAAGACAGGTCCTTTTGGGGGAAGTGGCAGCGTGGGTGATGAATGCGGGGCGATGGCACCGTGGCCGCAGGGCGCACAGCGGCGGTGGCTGCGGGTGCCGTGCCTTGCGCCAGGCCATTACCCTGCGATGCCTCGCCTCTAGGTGGGGCGCGCCGGGCCGCTTGCGTCGTGGCGTTGGACGGTCATGCCAACTGCTCCTGCTCCACAGCTTCAAACCGGTAGCCCACCCCGTACACGGCGGTCACGATGAAGCCATTGGCGGGCCGCAGGTCCAGCAGGATGCGCAGGCGAGAGATGTGGGTGTCGAGCGAGCGGGACATCACATCGGGCACCTGGCCCCAGATGACTTCCTTCAAATGATCGCGAGACAACAGTTGCCCCATGTTCTGGAACAGGAAGAGGGCGAGGTCGTACTCGCGGTTTTTCAACTCAACGGGGGTGCCGTCGATCTCAATGGACCGCGACTCGGGCAAAAACCGGTAGCGCCCGAATTCCAGTACCTCTTCGCGTGGTTGGGGGTGTGCGCGGCGCAGCAGTGCGGCCACCCGCGCTCAGCTCGCCAATGCGCACGGGCTTGGTCATGAAGTCGTCGGCACCGCTGTCCAGGCCTTCGACGATGTCACGCTCTTCCTGCCGGTGCGTGACAAACAGAACGGGTAAGGACGAGTCCATGTGCTGGCGCACCCAGCGCACCACTTCGGGGCCTGTGGTGTCGGGCAAATGCCAGTCCACAATGAGCAGGTCAAACGTTTCGCTGCGCAAACTGTGCAGCAGCTGGGCGCCGGTCTGGTGGGTGTGGCAGGTGTGGCCCATGGCCTCCAGGGCCTGCTTGAAGAGATCGAGCTGAAGCGCATCGTCGTCCAACGCCGCTATGCGCATGTTTCTCCCAACAGAAATGTCCATGACCCATTATTTCTGAGGGTTTACCCCTTTTGGTGCGTGGCTGATCTAAATGCTGGGTCAATTTGGCGCTTGTTCACTTTTGGCGCCCTGGCGTGGCGCGACGCTTCATTTTTCAGAGGGTTTGCCGGGCGTTTCGCTCCATTCGCGCAGCAGGCGCATGCCGACGAGCGTGTAGCGGGTTTGTGGGCTGTTCCAGTTGCGGTAGCTGCACCGCGCATAAAAGGCCCAGGTGTGCCAGGAGCCACCGCGCCGCACACGCACCGACCCGGCGTCAGGCCCCTGAGGGTCGGCGGCGGGCGACTGTGCATAGTAGCCCTCGTCGTGCCAGTCAGCCACCCACTCCCACACGTTACCCAGCATGTCGTGCAGGCCCAGGGCGTTGGGCGCATAACTGCCTGCAGGCGCGGTAAAGGCATGCCCGTCGTCTCCGGGCAGTGCGTGCTGCTGCCAGCGGGGCCACAAGGGGGCAGCAGCCTGGTCAAAAACATTGGCGTGCTGGGTGAGCGCCGCCGGGTCATCGCCATGCGGATAGCGGGTGCGCGTCTGGGCCCGGCAGGCGTATTCCCACTCCGCCTCGGTCGGCAAGCGATATCGCACGCCCTCGCGCTCACTCAACCAGCGGGCCATGGCCTGGGCGTCGTTCCAGGTAACGTTCACCACGGGGTGGTCATCGCTCTGCGCAAACCCTGGGTTGCGCCACGAATAGAGCGGGTCACGTCCTTCAAACGCATCACCACGCGCGGTGCTGGCGGGGTGGTACTGCGGGTTGTAGCCGTAACCTCCCGTCCGGTCGGCGACCGATTCCGGCTGGTAGTGGGACTCTGCCAAGAACCGCTTGAACTGCCCCACGGTCACTTCGTGCTGGCCCAGGTAAAACGGACGGCTGATGCGCACTTGGTGTACGGGCGCCTCATCGCTGAGCGCGGTGAAGCGCTCCGCCTCCAGCAAGGGGAAGGCCTGTGCGAGGTCTTGCACCGGCTCGGCACTGCCCATCCAGAAGCTGCCGGCAGGCACGGCGACGAACCGCATCCCCAGCGAGTTGGTCACGATCTGCGGCGCAGCCGTTGCCGCAACCGCGGTGCTCGACGCCTGTGGCCCCTCCTGTGTAAGCACGGAGCAGGCGGTACTGCACAGGGCGAGCGCAACACCAGCGGCTGCTGTGCGGTGGCAGCGCAGGGTGTAAAGGGTGTTCTTCATGGGCGGCGCGGCGGAGTTGTCTGCTTACGCGCTGCAGCAGTGGCGCTTCAGCGGGCGGGGGCCTCTGCTGTGCAGCGGTAGACCACGCGGGCCCCCTCATTGCGCAGCAGGTGGTGATACAGGTCTTGCTTGCGGCATTGCGCTTTGGCAGTGGCATCGGCACGTGCGGCGTCATTGCCGTAGACCGGAACGGTGAACTGGCGGTCCGGCACGGACGGTTGAGAGGACGCAGCCGGTGCGCGGGCCGTACCGCAGCCTGCCAGGAGGGTGGCCAGGCAGAGCAGGGCAGCAGCGTAGGGAAGGGCTTTCATGGGCGCCTCGAAACAGTGGCCGCAGTGTACGGCACCTGCGACCTGCGACCTGCGACCTGCGACCTGCGACCTGCGACCTGCGACCTGCGACCTGCGCGGGTCGGCGCGCTGCCTGGCACAGGGTGACCGGGCGTTCCAGAGGCTCTGCACGCTGGCCGCAACGGAGGACTGCCCAGCAGCACGGGCACGGGCCAGAGCGCAAGCGCAAAAGCTGACGGGGACCACCCGGCATTGATGCTGCAGGCGGCTCAACGTCCAATATTGCGGCGCATCTGCCGCACAGGTGGACAAAGGGGCCCCAAAGAGCCCGTGCGCAAATCCCGATCGGCTAAGCCGCAAGGAGAAGCGGAACACCTCCCCTGGCGAGACGGCGCGCGCGGGGTGTTAGAGATCCAAATAAAAAAGGCTCCAGCGCTTGATAGTCAAGCGCAGATAGCTATGCTATTCATAGCAAGCCAAGGCGACATCAACCCTCGTGGGCGGCGGCCAGCGCCTGCAGGGCTGCACGCACATCGCTGCTCTCCACCCCGTCCACTGGCGCCAATTGCGCGGCCAGCTGGTCCAGAGCGTCGGCTTGGGTTTGTAGCTGGGCAATGGCTTGCCCGGCTTCTTTGGGCGCGGCAAAACCGGTGCTCTGCAGCAGCAAACGCCCGTCGGCCGACAGCAGCTTGAAATAGAACTTGCCGTCGGCTTCGCGGTATTGCTTGAACGAGGGCAGGGCAACTTTGGCTGCCTTGGCGCTTTTGGTTGTGCTGGCCTGCGCCAGGCTGCGCAACCCCACGGCCGAACGCAGTTCCTTGATGAACGGCGTGGCAATGGAGCGCGCACGTTCCGCGCCGCGGAGCAGCGTTTGCTCGATGCGCTCTGGGTTATTGATCAGCGATTCGTACTGTTCACGCATCGGAGCGATCACCTGGTCCACACGTTCCAGCAGCACCTGCTTGGCATCGCCCCAGGCAATGCCTTCGGCATAGGCGCGGCGCAGGGCTTCGGTTTCTTCGGGAGTGGCAAAGGCCTGGTAAATCTGGAACAGCGCAGAACCTTCTGTCTCTTTGGGCTCGCCTGGTGTGCGCGAGTCGGTCAGCAGGCCGCCAATGAGCTTCTTGAGCTGGTCGCGCGATGAGAACAGAGGAATGGTGTTGTTGTAGCTCTTGCTCATCTTGCGGCCATCGAGGCCGGGCAAGGTGGCCACGTTGTCATCAATCACTGCTTCAGGCAGCACAAAGTGCTCACCGTACAGGTGGTTGAAGCTGCTGGCCATGTCACGTGCCATCTCGATGTGCTGCACCTGGTCGCGCCCCACGGGCACCTTGTGGGCCTTGAACATCAGGATGTCCGCACCCATGAGCACCGGGTACATGAACAGGCCAGCGGTTACGCCGTCGTCGGCATCGCGCCCGGCCTCGGTGTTCTTGTCTTGCGATGCCTTGTAGGCGTGCGCGCGATTGAGCAGCCCTTTGCCGGTCACGCAGCTCAGCATCCAGTTCAGCTCGGGGATTTCCGGGATGTCAGACTGGCGGTAGAAGGTGACCTGCTCGGGATTCAGCCCCGAGGCGAGCCAGCTGGCAGCGATTTCGAGGGTGGAGCGCTGGATGCGCACCGGGTCCTCGCACTTGATAAGCGCGTGGTAGTCGGCCAGAAAATAAAAGCTCTGCACCCCAGGGCGCAGGCTGGCGGCCACCGATGGGCGGATGGAGCCCACAAAGTTGCCAAGATGGGGCGTGCCGGTGGTGGTGATGCCGGTGAGAAAACGGGTGATGCTCATGAGAAAAAACAGTCTGCTTTGTCAGTAGAGAGGCGCGCTAGCGGCGGATGCCTATTGCAGCAACGCGTTCAGGGGCGCGAGAACCAGGGTTTTGATCAGGCTCAGGCCCACGCTCATCAAGGGCGTCATCCAGAACTGTGAAACGATCTGGAAATAGACGAGCGCCAGCACGATGAAGAAACCGTAGGGTTCCACGCGGGCCAGCATTTGCGCGGGCTTCCAGGGCAGCAGGCCCACCAGAATGCGGCCGCCATCCAGCGGGGGCAGCGGGAACAGGTTGAATGCCCACATCGACAGGTTCACGATCACCCCTGCGCGGGCCATGCCGATGAAGAACTCTTCTTGCACGCCAATGCCCGACAGCACGGCCCACAGCGCTGCCCAAGCCACCGCCTGCACAAAGTTGGAGGCGGGGCCCGCCAGCGCGACCCACACCATGTCGCGCTTGGGGTTGCGCAAGGCCCCCACATTCACCGGCACGGGTTTGGCGTAGCCAAAGACAAACGCTCCTGAGGTGGCAAACACCAGCAGCAGCGGCATCAATACGGTGCCGATGGGATCAATGTGCTTGATGGGGTTGAGCGTGATGCGCCCCAGCATGTGAGCGGTGTTGTCGCCATAGTGGCGGGCCACGTAGCCATGGGCTGCCTCGTGCACCGTGATGGCGAACAGCACCGGCAAGGCGTAGATGAGAATGGTTTGGATGAGATTGGAGGTGTCCACTCGGGGATTGTCTCAGACTGCGGCGCAACGGGCGGTGCATGCGGAGATGCGTCAGCAGGTCTTTGCAGGCCTGTTCGCCAACGCTGCAGATGCAAGCCCCCGCCAGCGCCAACCCCGCCACAGAAAAAGCAGGGCGCTCTGGCGCGGCAGAAGACTCAAAGCCCCAGCGCTTGCAGGCTGCCGCGCCCTTCGCGCACGACCTCAGGGTCGCCGCCCGTGCCCATGGGGGTGAGGTCCACCACGGTGGTGGGCTCCTGCGGGCAGCCCCCCGCGTCCACGATGGCATCGAGCACTTTTTCGTAGCGTTCCCGGATCTGCTCGGGGTCGTTCAGCGGCTCGCTTTCGCCCGCTGGAATGAAGGTGGTGGCCAGCAGGGGGGCGCCGTGCAGCTCCAGCAGCAATTGCAGGCCCTTGCGGTCAGGCACACGCAAGCCAATCGTCTTGCGCGAAGGGTGGCTCACGCGGCGCGGCACTTCCTTCGTGGCTTCCAGGATGAAGGTGTACGGCCCCGGTGTGCCCAGCTTGAGCAGGCGGTACTGGCGGTTGTCCACGCGCGCATAGTTGGCCAGTTCCGAAAGGTCGCGGCACAGCAGCGTCAAGTGGTGCTTGTCGTCTACCTGTCGAATGCGGCGCAGCCGGTCGACGGCATCCTTGTCGTCCAGATGGCAGACCAACGCGTAGCTGGAATCGGTGGGCACCGCCACGATGCCGCCTTTTTGCAGCAAGGCAGCGGCTTGCTTCAGCAGCCGGGGCTGGGGATTGTCGGGATGAACTTCGAAATACTGTGCCATGGCGTGAGCAGCGTTGAGGGCTTCAGGGCGCGGGCTGAATGCGGTCGGCCAGCGCTTCCCACACGGGGGTCAACTGGCCTGGCAGGAAGGGCAGCGTGCCCAGATCGGTGTGGGACTCGTCCGGGCTGTGGAAATCGCTGCCGCGCGATGCCGCCAGCCCAAACTCTTCTGCCATGGCTGCATAGGTCACGTACTCTGCAGCGGTATGGCTGCCGGTCACCACCTCTACACCCGTGCCGCCATGGGCCTTGAACTCGGAGAACAGCGCGTACTCCTCGTTCGCCGTGAACTTGTATCGGGCCGGATGCGCAATGACGGCCATGCCGCCCGCCTCGGTGATCCAGCGCACGGCATCGCCCAGGCTTGCCCAGCGGTGCGGCACATAGCCGGGCTTGCCCTCAATCAGAAACTTGCGGAACACTTCGGATGTGTCGCGGCACACCTGGGTCTCTACCAAAAACCGCGCAAAGTGCGTGCGCGAGATGAGTTGTGGGTTGCCCACAAACTGCAGTGCACCCTCGTATGCGCCGTGAATGCCCACCTGCGCAAGTTGCGCTGCCATCTCTTGCGCACGCTCGCTGCGCCCCCCGCGGGTGGCGGCCAGCCCTTCGGCCAGCGCCGCGTTGTCCGGGTCGAAGCCTAACCCCACGATATGCACCGTGGTGCCGGCAAACGTCACGGAAATCTCCGTGCCCGTGAGATAGGCCATCCCGAGGCTGCGGGCGGCAGCCGCGGCGCGGTGCTGTCCGCCGATTTCATCGTGGTCGGTCAAGGCCCACAGCTCCACGCCATTGGCTTTGGCGCGGGCCGCCAGCGCTTCGGGAGTCATTGTTCCGTCGGATACCACGGAGTGGCAGTGCAGGTCAGCGTTGAGGTAAGTGGTCACGAATTCATTCTACGGGCTCGCCCCCGGCTCGCTGGGACCAGGGCTTTTGCTCGGTTACGAGCTTGTGCGGTGCGGGTGCTCCTAAAGCCGGCCACAGGCAGGGTCCCGATAAGCATCGCGCGGGGGCACGGGGTCGCGCAGCGCCGCACGCGAAACGGCTGCGAACCGTTGCTGGCACGCATCCCGTCACTTTTCTTTCCGTCACCAGGGCGGCGCCGGGGCCGCTGTAGGGGCGCCTCTGCGTCGTGGGGGGCGCTCTCCCCATTGACCCGCCTTCTACAGCTGCGCGCCCTCTACCAAAAACTGCACCTTGCGCTCCCCCTTCCATTCATTCACGTCGAGGCGAAACGCCAGCAGCACCCGCTGGGGCAGCGGCTCGGTGCGGCCGAACCAGATGGCGTCCACAGGGCTGCCTTGGTGGATGAGCTTGATGGACAGGTGGTTCTTGGCCTCACCCACCAGGCGCTGGCTCAGCACCTCGACCTCTTCGCTGAAGGTGGGGGGTAAAAAGCCCTGGCCCCAGACCTCGCGGTGCAGGGTGTCCACGATGTCGGCACGGCAATACTCGGGCGCCAGGGGGCCGTCGGTTTCGATCTTGCGGGTGAGGGTGGCCGCGTCCAGCCATTCTTGCGCCACCTGGGCCAGGCCTTGCTCAAATACCTCGAAGTGCTCCTCGGCCACGGTGCAGCCTGCCGCCATGGCGTGGCCGCCGAACTTGAGGAGGACGCCCGGGTGGCGTTTGGCCACCAGGTCCAGCGCGTCGCGCAGGTGAAAGCCGGGGATCGAGCGACCCGAGCCTTTGAGCTCATGCTCCTTGCCCGGAGCGCTGCTGGCCGCAAACACAAAGGTGGGGCGGTGCAGCTTGTCTTTGATGCGGCTGGCCACGATGCCGACCACCCCTTCATGAAAGTCGGGGTCGAACACGCTGATGGCGGGCGGCGGCTCTTCGTCTTCCTGGAACAGACTCTCGGCCATCAGCATGGCCTGCTCGCGCATGCCGCCTTCGATCTCGCGGCGCTCGCGGTTGATGCCGTCCAACTGCGCGGCCAGCTCGGCTGCGCGGCCAGGGTCGTCGGTCAGCAGGCATTCAATGCCCAGCGTCATGTCGGCCAGGCGGCCAGCGGCGTTGATGCGCGGGCCCAGGGCAAAGCCAAAGTCGAACGTGGTGGCCACGTCGGCCTTGCGGCCAGCGGCGTGGAACAGGGCTGCAACGCCTGCGGGCATTTGCCCGGCGCGGATGCGGCGCAGGCCCTGGGCCACCAGGCGGCGGTTGTTGGCGTCGAGCTTGACCACGTCGGCCACGGTGCCCAGCGCCACCAGCGTGAGCAGCGGGTCGAGTTTCGGCTGGCTGGCAGCATCGAACACGCCGCGCGCGCGCAGCTCGGCGCGCAGTGCCAACAGCACGTAGAACATGACGCCCACCCCGGCGATGGACTTGCTCTCAAAAGTGCAGCCGGGCTGGTTGGGGTTGACGATGGCGTCGGCTGCGGGCAGCGTGGGGCCTGGCAGGTGGTGGTCGGTCACCAGCACCTTCAGGCCCAGGGCCTTGGCCTCGGCCACGCCTTCGACGCTGGCAATGCCGTTGTCCACGGTGATGAGCACGTCGGCCCCGCGCTCGGCCACCCGGCGGGCGATGGAGGCGGTGAGGCCGTAGCCGTCGGTCACGCGGTCGGGCACCAGGTAGTCCACGTTCTGGGCGCCCAGCAGGCGCAGGCCGCGCACGCCCACGGCGCAAGCGGTGGCGCCGTCGCAGTCGTAGTCGGCCACGATGACCATGCGCAGGTTCTGCGCCATGGCGTCGGCCAGCAGGCGGGCTGCGGCGTCAATGCCTTGCAGGCCCACAGGTGGCAGCAGGCGGGCCAGGCCGTCGTCCAGCTCTTCCTTGGCGCTGACGCCCCGCGCGGCGTACAACCGGGCCAGCAGGGGGTGCACACCCGCTTGTTCCAGCGCCCATGCGGCGCGGGGGGGGATGTCTCTTGCTATTATTTTCATAGCTTGTTGCGCACGTCTTTCAAGCGCTGGGGGCTTAAAACGCTTTGAATTCTCTGCAGCACGCCGCGCGGTGCGGTGTGCAGGCTTTGCACCCCGCGCTCACCGCACAGGGTCAGGCGCACGGGGTGACCTGCCTCGGCCCGCTGGCGCAGTTGGGCCAGGGGCCCGGTGTCGAGCGCCTGCCAGGCGGCCGCCCAGGCGCGCCAGTCTTCGCGCAGGGCAGGGGCCTGCAGGGTGGCATTGACGGTGGGCAGCGGCGCTGCGGCAGGGGTTGGCTGGGGCAAGCTGCCTGCACCATGCACCCAGAACGAGTTGACGGTGGGCAGGCCCTGCGCGCTGCGGGCGTCGTTGAAGGCGTGGGTGTACAGCAGCATCTGCATTTCGCTGTGCAGGCGCTGCAGCTTGCGGGTGGCGTGCGCATCGGGGCTGGTTGGCATCCATGTGCGCACGTCGCGGCGCAACACGCGCTCCAGCGAGGCGGCGCGAAGGTTGCTGAACACTTGCCCTTGGGCCAGCCAGCGGGTGGGGTGGTCGTAGATGAGGGCGATACCGTCTTCTGCAAACCAAGGCTGGACGATGTCCAGCAGCGCGCGCGAGGCGACCTCGTCCAGCGCCAGTTGGTCCGGGTCACCCAGGGTCACGTGGTCGGTGCTGACTTGCCACTGGCAGGGGGTGACGCAGGCCCAGGCCGCGCCATCGGCCGGCAGGCCTTGCTCCACCCGGCGCCAAGCAGCCCAGGGGATGCGGCCATCGTCCACGGGCAGGCCGACGCTGTGGGCAACGGCCACTTCGGCGGGGCTGGAGTAGCTGGTTTCTTCGCCCCAGTGGGCGCGGGTGGTGTCGGGGTCAAGGCGGGCAAGCAGCGCGGTCAGGTGCGGCAGCTGCAGGTTGTCCAGGGTTTGCTGGGCTCCCTCGGAAGCGCTGGCGGCGTAGGGGATGAGCAAATGGTGCGTGTCTGACATGCGCGTATTGTCCGGGATGCCACAATCGGCCCCGCCCCGGGCGGACAAGCTGCCTGGGCTTCTTCGGTAGAACTTGCGCAAATCAGGACGTACACAAGCCTTCGCCTGCGGTGGGCTCCTTGCCTGAAACTTGTTTTGCGCAAGTCATGTTCGGGTACTTATGCAACTTCCTTACGAACTGGCCTTGGGCTGGCGCTACACGCGTGCTGGCCGCGCCACGCGGCGCAACGGCTTTATCTCGTTCATCTCGGGCGTGTCCATGCTGGGCATCGCGCTCGGGGTGGCGGCGCTCATCATTGTGCTGAGCGTGATGAACGGCTTTCAAAAAGAAGTGCGCGACCGCATGCTGAGCGTGGTCTCGCACATCGAGATTTTTGCGCCCCATGGCGCGGCGCTGCCCGACCCCGCGCGTACGCTGGCCGAGGCGCAGCAAAACCCCGCCGTCATTGGCGCGGCCCCTTTCGTGGCTGCGCAGGCCCTGCTGGCGCGCGGCGAGGACATGAAGGGCACGCTGGTGCGCGGTATTGATCCTTTGCACGAAGGTGCCGTGACCGATCTGGCATCCACCAATGCCGAAGTGCTCAAGCAACTGGTGCCGGGCGAGTTTCGCGTGGTGCTGGGGCGCGAACTGGCGCGCTCGCTGGGCGCGCGCGTGGGCGATGCGGTCACGCTGATTGCCCCTGCGGGCCAGGTCACGCCGGCCGGCGTGGTGCCGCGCCTCAAGCAGATGACAGTGGTGGGCACGTTTGACTCAGGCCACTACGAATACGACTCGGCCCTGGTCATGCTGCACCACGAAGACGCGCAGCGCATCTTTCGCCTGGAAGGGCCCACGGGCGTGCGCCTGAAGCTCAAGGACCTGCACCAGGCCCGCACGGTGGCGCAGCAACTGGCACAGTCCTTGAGCGGCGATCTGCTGATTCGCGACTGGACCCAGCAAAACCGCACTTGGTTTGCCGCCGTGCAGCTTGAAAAACGCATGATGTTCATCATCCTCACGCTCATCGTGGCGGTGGCGGCGTTCAACTTGGTGAGCACGCTGGTGATGACGGTGACGGACAAGCGCGCCGACATTGCCATCCTGCGCACGCTCGGCGCGAGCCCCCGGAGCATCATGGGCATCTTCGTGGTGCAAGGCGCCATGGTGGGGGTGATCGGTACCTGCGTGGGCCTGCTGCTGGGCCTGGGAGTTGCCGCCAACATCGACGTGATCGTCCCGGCCATCGAACGGGCGCTGAACGCCAGCTTTTTGCCCAAGGACATCTACCTCATCAGCAAGATGCCCAGCGAGCCGCAGGCCAGCGACATCGTGCCCATTGGCGTCATTTCTTTGGTGCTGGCCTTTGTGGCCACGCTGTACCCCAGCTGGCGTGCCAGCCGTGTCAACCCCGCAGAGGCACTCCGCTATGAGTAATGTGACCCCCACGCTCGGCACTGGCGTGTCCTCGCTGCCCCCCGAGGGGGCTCTCGCCGCCTTGGGGCGGCCCGGCGGCGGCTCGGCTGCTGACTCTGCAATCGCTGTGCAGGACTCTCCTGTGGTCCTTGAAGCCAAGGGCCTGACCAAGCGTTTCACCGAAGGCCGCCTGGACGTGACGGTGCTGCACGGCGTGGATCTGCAAATCCGCGCGGGCGAGACGCTGGCCATCGTCGGTGCCTCGGGCTCGGGCAAGAGCACGCTGCTGCACCTGCTGGGCGGGCTGGATGCGCCCACGGCGGGCACCGTGCGCCTGAAGGGGGCGGAGATGTCGACCCTCTCGCCTGAGAGGCAGGGCCAGCTGCGCAACCAGCACCTGGGCTTCATCTACCAGTTCCACCACCTGCTGCCCGAGTTCAGCGCGCTCGACAACGTGGCCATGCCCCTGCGCATTCGCCGCCTGCCGCTGGCCCAGTGCCATGCCGAGGCCGAGCGTGTGCTGGCCGCCGTGGGTTTGAAGGAGCGGCTGCAACACCGCCCCGCCGAGCTGTCGGGCGGCGAGCGCCAGCGCGTGGCCATTGCCCGCGCCCTGGTCACCCGCCCGGCCTGCGTGCTGGCCGACGAGCCCACGGGCAACCTCGACCGCAGCACGGCCGATGGCGTGTTCGATCTGATGCTGCAACTGGCGCGCGACCAGGGCACCGCGTTTGTGATGGTGACGCACGACGAATCGCTGGCGGCGCGCTGCCATCGCGTGGTGCGGCTGACCTCGGGCGTTCTGCGCTGACGGCACCGGGCACAAGGCACGCGCCCTATGGCCTGGATTGACACCCACGTCCACCTCGACGCTCCGGAGCTGGCGCACGACGTGGACGCGGTGCGCGAGCGGGCCCGGGCACGGGGCGTGGCGCATTGCGTGCTGCCCGCGGTAGAGCGCAGCAACTGGGACAGCGTGCGCCTGCTGGCCCACCGCCACGGAGACAGCTACGCCCTGGGCATCCACCCGTTGTTCACCGGTTGCGCGCACGATGAAGACTTGTCGCTGCTGGCCGATACCCTGCAGCAGCACCGCAGCGACCCACGGCTGGTAGCGGTGGGCGAAATCGGGCTCGACTACTTTGTGCCGGGCCTCGACGCCGAGCGCCAGCAGCGCTTTTACCGCGAGCAGCTCGTGCTGGCGCGGCGGTTTGATTTGCCCGTCATCCTGCATGTGCGCCGCTCGGCCGACCAGCTATTGAAGGCGCTGCGCCAGGTGAAAGTGCGCGGGGGCATTGCCCACGCCTTCAATGGCAGCCTGCAGCAATCTAAGGCGTTCATGGCACTGGGCTTCAAGTTGGGGTTTGGCGGGGCGGTGACGTACGACCGGGCCCTGCAACTGCGCCGCCTGGCCACGGACCTGCCGCTGGACAGTCTGGTGATGGAGACCGATTCGCCCGACATTCCCCCGCACTGGCTCTACACCACCGCTGCCGACCGGGCCCAGGGCCAACCCCAGGGCCGCAACACCCCCGCCGAGCTGCCCCGCATTGCCCAGGTGGTGGCCGATTTGCGCGGCATGACCGTGGCCGACCTGGCGCAGGCCACCATGGCCAACGCCTGCGCTGCATTGCCGGGGTTATCGAGTTTATTGAACCGAAAAGGCCTGTAGCGCTTGTGTATCAAGCGCTGGATGCTATTGATTTGATAGTCAATGAGCCTTAGCGGTGCCTGGATACATTCTGGATACACGGGCCGTACACAATCCCCCGCCATGATCACCCCGCAGGAACCCGCACCCATAGCCAGTAGCGCCGCAACACCAGCCGGTGAGGCGCCCACGCGGCTGGTGGGCTTGCCCCCCGTGGTGTCTGCAGGCACGGTGGTGCTGGTGCTGGGCAGCTTCCCTGGTGCGGCGTCGCTCAAGGCTCAGCAGTATTACGGCCATCCCCAAAACCACTTCTGGCGCATTTTGCAAAGCCTGTGGCCCCAGCACCCGTTGCCGCCGGCCGGGCCGCAGCACTATGCCCAGCGCTGCGCGTGGCTGCTGGAGCGCCGCCTGGGCGTGTGGGACGTGTACGCCAGCTGCGAACGCGAGGGCAGCCTGGACACCAGCATTCGCTGTGCGGTGGTCAACGATTTTGCGCAGTTGCTGCGCGAATGCCCTGACCTGCGCGCCATCGCCCACAATGGTGGGGAAAGCTTCAAGCACAGCGCGGCGGTGCGGCAACAATGGGAAAGCGCGTACCCTGCAGCCCAGGTGCAATCGGTGCGCCTGCCTTCCACCAGCCCTGCCAACGCCAGCTGGAGCTTTGAACGTAAACAGACTGCCTGGGCTGAACTGATGGCCGCGCACGGATTGCTTTGAACCCATGACCCGCAAGAAAAACACCACCCCTGAGCTGCCGGAAGTCAGCGTTTCTGACGATGGCGAAGTGCGCCACCTGCACCTGGGCACCCCTTGGATTCAGGGCTCCATGCGCGTGGACGACCCCTTCGTGCTGGAGCTGGAATACGTGCAGCGCATGATGGTCTGGCTGCTGTTTGTGGAACCCACCTCCGTCACCAAGCGGCACGCCATGCAGCTGGGCCTGGGGGCTGGTGCCATCACCAAGTTCTGCCACAAAAAACTGCGCCTGTGCGCCACTGCCATCGAGTTGAATCCGCAGGTGCTGGCCGTGTGCCGGCAGTGGTTCAAGCTGCCGCCCGACGGGGCCAAGCTGCGCGTCATCCTGGGCGACGCCGCCAAGGAAATCCGCGACCCGATGTGGCTGGGCACGGTGGATGCGCTGGCGGTCGACCTGTACGACCACGAGGCCGCCGCGCCCGTGCTCGACAGCCCCGACTTTTATGCCGACTGCCGCGCGCTGCTGTCGGAGGACGGCTGCATGACGGTGAATCTGTTTGGCCGTTCGTCCAGCTACGAGCGCAGCCTCAAAAGCATGGCCAGTGCGTTTGGTGAAGAAGCGCTTTGGGCCTTCAAACCCACGCGCGAAGGCAACACCGTGGTGCTGGCCCAGCGCACACCCTCGCGCCCCAAGCGCGCCGAGCTGATGGCCCGCGCCGAGGTGGTGCAGGAACGCTGGGGCTTGCCGGCCACCAAGTGGCTGCGCGTGTTCAAGCCCGTGGTGGCTTGAGGAAAGCCGGGGCGGCACCGGTGTGCGGCCCGCGTTGTTGATGTTGTCGATTCCAGCAGGTTTGTCTCATGTCCACCGTTCCTCCCGCCGTTCCCCGCACTTCTTCGTCCGCTGCGTTCACAGGCCCCCTGGTCTGGCGCAAGGTGGTGGACTGGCTCAGCGCCGATGGCGTGATTTCGGCCGACGAGGCACAGCGCACCATTGCGCGCTGCTCGCAGGCCGAGAGTGCCCAGAACCCGCTGGTGCGCCTGTCCAACGTGGCCATGGCGCGCGCCAGCGATGGGCGTCCGCTGGACATTGAGGCGTTGACCGAATACGTGGCCCAGCGCGCCGGCCTGCCTTACCTGCGCATTGATCCGCTCAGGGTCGATGTGGGCCGCGTGGCCGACACCATGAGCGCCACTTATGCCGAGCGCCACAAGGTCCTGCCCGTGCAGGTCACCCCCACCGAAGTGGTGGTGGCCACGGCCGAGCCTTTCGTGACCGACTGGGTGGCTGAGGTGGAGCGCCAGTCGCGTCGCACCGTGCGCCGCGTGGTGGCCAATCCGCAAGACATCCACCGCTTCACCGCCGAATTTTTCGCGCTGGCCAAGTCCGTGCGCTCGGCCCAGAAGGCCGGCGGCGCCAATGCAGGCAGCAGCTTCGAGCAGTTGGTCGAACTGGGCAAAACCAACAAGCAGCTCGATGCCAACGACCAGGGCGTGGTGCGCGTGGTGGACTGGCTGTGGCAATACGCCTTTGACCAGCGCGCCAGCGACATTCATCTGGAACCACGGCGCGAGCAGGGCGTGATCCGTTTTCGCATCGACGGCGTACTGCACCCGGTCTACCAGATGCCCATGGGTGTGCACAACGCCATGGTCTCGCGCATCAAGCTGCTGGGGCGTATTGACGTGGTGGAAAAGCGCCGCCCGCAGGACGGCCGCATCAAGACCCGCAACCCGCGCGGTGAAGAGGTGGAAATGCGCCTGTCCACGCTGCCCACGGCGTTTGGCGAGAAGATGGTGATGCGGATTTTTGACCCCGACAACGCCGTGAAGGACCTGGACGCACTGGGCTTTTCGCAACACGACGCGCAGCGCTGGGAGGGCTTGGTCAAGCGGCCGCACGGCATCATCCTGGTGACAGGGCCCACCGGCTCGGGCAAGACGACCACGCTGTACTCCACGCTCAAGCGCGTGGCCACCGAAGAGGTCAACGTCAGCACGGTGGAAGACCCCATTGAAATGATCGAGCCCAGCTTCAACCAGACGCAGGTGCAGCCGCAGCTTGATTTCAACTTTGCCGAAGGCTTGCGTGCGCTGATGCGCCAGGACCCGGACATCATCATGGTGGGTGAAATTCGCGACCTGGAGACGGCCGAGATGGCCATCCAGGCGGCGCTCACCGGCCATCTGGTGTTCTCGACCCTGCACACGAACGACGCACCCAGCGCCATCACGCGGATGATGGAACTGGGGGTGCCTTCGTACCTGATCAACGCAACACTGCTGGGCGTGCTGGCACAGCGGCTGGTGCGCACGTTTTGCAAGCACTGCAAGCAACCCGACCCTGGCGCGCCACGCGAGACGCTGGCCGAAGTGGTCAAGCCCTGGAAGCTCAACGGCGCCTACCAGCCTTACAAGGCCGTGGGCTGTGTGGACTGCCGCATGACGGGTTTCCAGGGGCGCATGGGCTTGTACGAACTGCTCACGGTGACGGAGCCGCTCAAGGACAAGATCAACCAGGCCCCGTCGATTGAGGCGTTGCGCCGCCAGGCTGTGCAAGACGGCATGCGTCCTCTGCGCTTGGCAGGCGCGCTGCGCGTGGCCGAAGGGGTGACCTCGATCGAAGAAGTGATTGCCGCCACGCCGCCCCTGGAGCAGTAAGTGTTGTCCACATCGGGGTTTTCCCTGGGGTTTTCACGCCCGCCCTGGGGACGTTACCGAATGTAGGTGGAATCCACATCGAGGCCCCTGACCCTTGCCACCACAATCGGCCGATCCGGATTTCCGTAAAGGGGACAAACTCGTGAATATCAAGAGTCAGAAAGACTTTTTTGCCGGCCTCATGTTCATGGGCGTAGGCACTGCGTTTGCGTGGGGAGCCACCACGTACAACATCGGCACAGGCGCACGCATGGGCCCTGGCTACTTTCCATTGATCCTGGGCATCTTGCTGGCCATCATCGGGCTGGTAATCACCTTCAAGGCCACCACGGTGGAGACAGCCGACGGTGACAAGATCGGCAAATGGGCGTGGAAGCCGCTGTTTTTCATCCTGGCGGCCAATTTCACCTTCGGCATTTTGCTGGGCGGCCTGCCCAGCATTGGCGTGCCAGCCATGGGTCTGATCGTGGGTATTTACGCCCTGACGTTCATTTCCAGCCTGGCGGGCAACGAGTTCAATGCCAAGTCGGTGTTCGTGCTGGCCACCGTTTTGGCGGCTGGCAGCTATGTGGCTTTCGTGTGGGCGCTGAAGTTGCAGTTCCCGGTGTGGCCTAGTTTCATTTCGGGTTAAGGCGGGAGCACCACCATGGAATTGTTCGATAACCTGGCGCTCGGCTTCGGCGTCGCCTTCACGTTTCAAAATCTCATCTACTGCTTTATCGGCTGCCTGCTGGGCACGCTGATTGGCGTGTTGCCTGGCATTGGCCCCGTGGCCACTATCGCCATGCTGCTGCCCGCAACGTACGCGCTGCCCCCGGTGGCTGCGCTGATCATGCTGGCAGGTATCTACTACGGTGCCCAGTACGGCGGCTCCACCACCGCCATTCTGGTCAACCTGCCTGGCGAGTCTTCGTCGGTGGTGACCGTGATCGACGGCTACCAGATGGCCCGCAAGGGCCGTGCCGGCCCCGCACTCGCGGCCGCAGGTCTGGGTTCGTTCTTCGCCGGCTGCGTAGGCACGCTGATCCTGGCGGCCTTCGCTCCTCCGCTGACGGAAGTGGCGTTCAAGTTCGGCCCTGCCGAATACTTCTCGCTGATGGTGCTGGGCCTCATTGGCGCTGTGGTGCTGGCTTCGGGCTCGCTGCTCAAGGCTGTGGCCATGATCGTGCTGGGCCTGCTGATGGGCCTGGTGGGTACCGACGTGAACTCGGGCGTGGCCCGCTTCAGCTTCGACATTCCTGAACTGACCGACGGTATCGGCTTCGTGACCATCGCCATGGGCGTGTTCGGCTACGGTGAAATCATTGCCAATCTGTCGCGCCCCGACGAAGACCGCGAAGTGTTCACGGCCAAGGTCGAAGGCCTCTTCCCCACGGCGCAAGACTTCAAGCGCATGGTGCCTGCGGTTTTGCGTGGTACTGCGCTGGGTGCGGCACTGGGCATCTTGCCCGGCGGTGGCGCCTTGCTGGCTGCGTTCGCGGCTTACACGGTGGAAAAGAAGACCAAGCTGCAACCCGGCGAAGTGCCATTTGGCCAAGGCAACATCCGCGGCGTGGCGTCGCCAGAAGCCGCCAACAACGCGGGTTCGCAAACTTCGTTCATTCCGCTGCTGACGCTGGGCATTCCGCCCAACGCCGTGATGGCGCTGATGGTGGGTGCGATGACCATCCACAACATCCAGCCCGGCCCGCAAGTGATGACCAGCAACCCTGAACTGTTCTGGGGGCTGATCGCTTCGATGTGGATCGGCAACGCCATGCTCGTGATTCTGAACCTGCCGCTGATTGGCATCTGGATCAAGCTGCTCACGGTGCCTTACCGCTGGCTGTTCCCTTCGATCGTGCTGTTCTGTGCGGTGGGCGTGTACTCCACCAACAACAACACCTGGGACATCTGGATGGTCGGTGGCTTCGGTCTGGTGGGCTACATCTTCCACAAGCTGGGCACCGAGCCCGCACCGCTGCTGCTGGGCTTCATTCTGGGCCCCATGATGGAAGAGAACCTGCGCCG
This sequence comes from Acidovorax delafieldii, assembly GCA_002377855.1. Lineage (GTDB taxonomy): Bacteria > Pseudomonadota > Gammaproteobacteria > Burkholderiales > Burkholderiaceae_C > Acidovorax > Acidovorax delafieldii_A. The sequence goes on from DFQQ01000037.1 coordinate 53,006, forward strand.
TGCGCTGCTGCTGTCGCGTGGTGACTGGAGCGTGTTCGTCACGCGTCCGCTGTCCGCTGGTCTGCTGGCCGCCGCTGCACTGCTGCTCATCATCGTGTTGCTGCCCGCTGTGAAGAACAAGCGCGAAGAAGCATTCGTCGAGGATTGAGGCTGGCAAGGGGGGGCAACCTGCCGCTCCCATGCTTGATCAGCATGTCTGAAAAAAACGGCACCCGAGGGTGCCGTTTTTGTTTCCAGAGGTGTCAGGTCTGCGGGGCCGGTACACAATGGCACCTCTGCCTTCAGGGATTTGCATGTCCGCCACGATCAGCCCCACGCAGCACCCCCACCGGGTGCTGTTGCACAACGAAATTCACGCCCGCCCGCCGGAGGCCATGGCGGCTCCGCTGGCCATTGCCCACATCGTGATGCTGGCAGACGCCGCTGAACGCGAGGCAAGCCGCGAGCACGTGGCGGCGCTGCTGCGGGACCACCACCTGGCCATGCCCGACGCGGGCACCACCCATCTGCGCATGGACCTCGGGGCATTTCGCATTCGCTGGGAACTGCACACCGAATTTGTTTCCTGGACCTTCATGGTGCCTGCGGCCGCCGATGCCTTTGGCGAGCGCGAACCGGTCAGCGCGGCGGCGGCGGTTCCCCGCAAATGGCTGGCGGCCCTGCCGGGGCAGTGCCTTTGCAGCCTGAACCTGTGGGTGCTGCCAACGCACACGTTTGGGTCAGGTTCGCTCGTCAAGCATGTGCTGCACGAAGACACGCTGCTGGCCTCTACCGTGGCCGACGGACACGGCGAGGTGTATACCGACTTTGCCATCCACGCCGATGGCTTCTCGCGCATGGTGCTGCTGGCCGGTGGCATGACGCCCCGCCGGCTGGGCCGTCTGGTTCAGCGGCTGCTGGAGATCGAAACCTACCGCATGGCGGCCCTGCTGGGCCTGCCTGCCGCGCGCGAGGCTTCGTCGGTGCTGGCGTTTGCCGAACGTGAATTGGCCGAGCTGGCCGACGCCATTCGCACCGCCAACCGGGACGCCGAGCCCGCGCTGCTGGATCGCCTGACGCGGCTGGCGGGGCAGGTCGAGAGCCAATACGCAGCCACGCATTCGCGTTTTTCCGCCAGCAGCGCGTACTTTGAGCTGGTGGACCGGCGCATCAAGGACATTGCCGAGTCGCGCCTGGCGGGCATGCAGACCATTGGGGAATTCATGGACCGCCGCCTCACGCCTGCGCGCAGCACCTGCGAGTGGGCAGCGCGCAGGCAGGATGCGTTGTCGCAACGTGTCTCGCGCATGAGCAACCTGCTGCGTACCAGGGTGGAAATCGAGCAGCAGCAAAGCAGCCAGGCCCTGCTGGCCGCAATGAACCAGCGGCAAGACCTGCAACTCAAACTCCAGTCCACAGTGGAAGGCCTGTCAGTCGCCGCCATCACTTACTACATCGTGGGGCTGGTGAGCTATCTTGCCAAGGGCGGCAAAACGCTGGGTTGGCCGTTGTCACCAGAGTCCACCGCGGCGATTGCGATCCCGCTGGTGGCTGGCGGTGTGTGGCTGTCGCTGCGACGCCTCCACCACCGGTTGTTCCGCAAGCATTGAAGGCGGCAGTGCCCCTGGGGGGGGGGCGTGCGGAGGGGTTCCAAGGGTGGAGCCCTCGACGGGATGTTCAAAGACGGCGCTCAAGCACCGTCAAGGGCCGCCATCTCCAGCGAAGGGGCCAGACACGCGCATGTCCGACGGCGCCTTGGCGTTGGCCATGCCACACTCGCGCCCAGGCTCCTTGTTCTTGAAGAATCCCCGTGTCAAATCCTTCTTCCTCCGCACGTGCTGCCCCGGGTCTGGCCATGGGCATGACGCTGGCGCTGCTGGGCTCCATCGCGTTCAGCGGCAAGGCCATCATTGTCAAGCTGGCCTATCGGCATGGCGTGGACGCGGTCACGCTGATCATGTACCGCATGCTGTTCGCACTCCCCATCTTTGCCGTGATGGCGTGGTGGGCCAGCCGAGGCAAGCCGCCGCTTTCACGCAGAGACCTGCTGGGAGTGCTCGGTCTGGGATTCACGGGCTACTACCTCTCCAGTTTTCTGGACTTTGCAGGATTGGTGTACATCACTGCAAGCCTGGAGCGGCTCATTCTGTACCTCAACCCGACACTGGTCGTCATGTTGGGGTGGGCGCTGTATGGCAAGCGTATCCATTGGGGCCAAGCGCTGGGCATGCTCATCAGCTATTGCGGGGTGGTGCTGGTATTCGGGCTGGAAGCCCAGGCACAGGGAGCCCACGCCGCCTGGGGCACGCTACTGGTCTTTCTGAGTGCGGTGAGTTACGCGGTGTACCTGGTCTACAGCGGCCAGATGGTGCAGCGGATCGGGGCACTGCGCCTGGTGGGGCTGGCCACGTCTGTGGCGTGCCTGTGCTGCCTGGTCCAGTTCCTGGTCTTGCGGCCCTTGAGTGCGGCCGTCGTGGCGCCAGAGGTTCTGTGGCTGTCGGTGCTCAACGCCACGCTGTGCACGGCCGCACCCGTGCTCATGGTGATGATGGCCATCGAACGCATCGGGGCGGGCATGGCCGCGCAGGCGGGCATGGTGGGGCCGCTGTCCACCATCCTCATGGGTATCTGGATACTGGACGAGCCGTTCACCGTTTGGCTGGCGGCAGGCACGGCCCTGGTGATGCTGGGTATTTACGTCTTCACCCGCATGGCGCGCCGCGCGCCGGCCTGATCGTTCTGACCAAACCGGCCTGCGCTCACTTGCTGCCGGCACCCCAGCCATTGGCGCCGCCACTGCCGGCTGCGCCGTTTCCCCAGGCATTGCCGTTGCCCGATGAGTAGGTGGACAGGCCTGGAGCCGCGGCAGGCTGCGGCATGCTGGTGGGCGTGCGCTGGTAAGGCGATGCCTGTGTGCCAGCTGTGCGTGCGTGGGCGGCCTTGGCTGGCGCTGGATTTTCCTCGCCTGCGCCGGCGTCTTCTTCATCGCCATCTTGCGGGGCGCCTGCGGCAGGGGCCTGCGCCGCCTTTCCGTTCCCCCAGCCGCGGGTACCTGCGGTGGCGGTGGGTGTTGTCGTGCTGGTGCCGCCGCGCCCAAGGACGCCGCCCAGGGTGCGCATGCTCCCAGTGCTGGCGCTGTGGTTGCCCGAAGGCGCGGCCGAGTTGGCCGCGCCCATGTCAAGGTTGTGGACCCAGCCGCTGGCGCCTTCAGGGGTCTGCACCTTGACCCAGGGCCCGCTGCGTTCGGACGTCCGGGTCACCTGGGTGTTGGCCGCAATGGGCCCCAGGCTCGGCGCGTTGTCCCCTGGCGACTCGCGCAATTCGGTCGATCGTTTCACAACCGCTGTTTGCGCATGTGCAGCGCTCAGGGGCACAGCGGCGGCCAAAGCCAGACCGCCGGCAAGGGCTAGGTGTTGGAGCCAGATCATGGTGGAAGCCTCAATTTATGATGCCCTGCGTAGCGCATCAAAATGTAAACCGGAGATTGTTATGGATTTGGGAATTGCGGGCAAATGGGCGCTGGTGTGTGGCGCCAGCAAAGGGTTGGGTTATGGCTGCGCCCAGGCCTTGGTGCGCGAAGGCGTGAACGTCGTCATCAACGCGCGCAACGCCGACGTGTTGGCGCAGTCTGCTGCAAAATTAATAGCTGCTGCGGCAGAATACGCGGGCGCTGGCGGCCAAACGAAGCCCCAACCCAAGGTGGTTGCGGTGGCTGCCGACATCACCACTGCGCAGGGGCGTGACGCCGTGTTTGCTGCGGCAGGTGGCCCGGGGCATGATTTCGACATTGTCGTGACCAACGCGGGCGGGCCGCCCCCCGGGGATTTTCGCGACTGGGACCGGGACGCGTGGATCAAGGCGGTGGACGCCAACATGCTTACCCCCATCGAGTTGATCAAGTCCACGGTCGACGGCATGGCGGGGCGCGGTTTTGGGCGTGTCATCAACATCACCTCCAGCGCAGTGAAGGCACCCATTGATGTGTTGGGTTTGTCCAACGGCGCGCGCAGCGGCTTGACTGGCTTCGTGGCGGGCGTGGCGCGCAGCAAGCTGGCGGGGCAGGGGGTGACGATCAACAACCTGCTGCCTGGAAAATTCGACACAGATCGGCTCGCCACCACCATGGGCGCTGCTGCGACGAAAACCGGCAAGAGCCTGGACGAGGTCCGGGCCGCCCAGCAGGCGCAGATTCCGGCGGGCCGTTTCGGTACCCCCGAGGAATTTGGTGCGATTTGCGCATTCCTGTGCAGCGTTCATGGGGCGTACATCACTGGCCAGAACGTACTGGCCGATGGTGGAGCCTTTCCCGGGGCCTGACGGCGTGCCTCCCAAGCCGACGCGGTGCCTGGCGCCCCGCCGCGGCTGGGGGGCTGCAAGCATGTGCTTGCTGCCTGGCCGCTCAGTACGATGCCGCCAGGCGGCGCCTCAGTTCATTCCCCGGCTCTTGATTAGCATCAATTAAGTGTTTCCAGACGTTTTATTTAACCAGTAAAGGCGGCGTAGCGTAGGCACAATGGCGCCTCTACGCCTGTGGCCCGCAGGGTGGTGCTCTTTGGCTTTTCCGGCGGGGAAGAGAGAGGGTAAACAGGGTTCACTGGCCGCCATGTTGAATCTTCCACGTTTGCTGCGACTGTCTCGCCGCTGCGCCGCTGCGCTGTGCTGCGGTGTTGCCGGGTGGACGGCAACGCTGGCTTGGCCGCAGGCGCTGGCAGCCAAGCCCCAGCCTGCTCCTTACCATTTGCGCGTGGTGGGCGGCTTGGCAGAACTCAGCCAGTACGTGAGGCGGGAAGAGCCTTTTTGGACGCGTGAGTTGGCGCGCCTGAGCGCCGGCCGCTACACCGCCGAAATCGTGCCCTTTGACAGGGCTGGCGTGCCGGGCACCGAGATGCTGCGCTTGCTGCAACTGGGGGTCGTACCGTTTGGCACTGCGCTGATGAGTTCTTTTTCTGCGCAATACCCTGAATACACCGCGCCTGATCTGGCGGGGCTGAACCCCGACATCTCCACGCTGCGCACGACATTGGCCGCTTTTCGCCCTTATCTGGAAAAAGCGCTGCGCGAACAGCACGGGGTAGAGCCGCTGGCTATTTACGTGTACCCGGCCCAGGTGATCTTTTGCGGCAAGCCGCTGCGCAGCTTGGCCGATTTGGCAGGCCGCCGGGTGCGCGTCTCTTCGTCCACCCAGGCGGATTTTGTCAGCGCGCTTGGCGCTGAGCCCATGCTCACCGGCTTTGCCCAGATCCTGCCCAGCTTTACCGCGGGCAGTATTGAGTGCGCGGTCACCGGCACGATGTCGGGCAACACCCTGGGGTTGCACACGCTGATGAGCCATGTGCACGCCCTGCCCGTGACGTGGGGGCTTGCGGTGTTCGGTGCCAATCGCTCTGCCTGGGCCGCGTTGCCGCCCGATCTGCGCGAATTGTTGATGCGCGAGTTGCCCAAGCTGGAGTCCGCCATCTGGGCTGAGTCCGAACGTGAAACCGCAGACGGCATGGCCTGCAACCGTGGCGCGCCAGACTGCCAGGCGGGGCGCAAAGGGCGCATGGTGGTGGTGCCGACTTCTGCGCAGGATGAGGGCAGGCGCAATGACATACTGGTTTCCACCGTGCTTCCCCGCTGGCTTCAGCGCTGCGGAGCCCGGTGCGCCAGCGTGTGGAACACCACCATCGGCCCGGTACGCGGCATTCCTGCCCCCAAATCGCCATGAACGTGGCGGCGGTGCCCCGGCGCATCAAGCTCTTCGTGTGGGGCGGCGTCGCATCGTTCGTGGTGGCGGTGGTTGCCGTGGCGGCGGTGCTGATCTTCAATGCTCGGCAGTTGGCGCTGGCCGACAGCGCCAGCGGTGCTGCGCGCTTTGTCTCCTCAGCCGAAGCGGCGCTCAACCGTTCGTTGTTGGCGGTGGATGTTTTGCTGGCCAGCATGGATGAAATGCTGGAGCTGTCCGGTGTGCGCGCCGAATGGCTGGACCCAGAAGTGACCAGCCAGCGCCTGCGCAGTTCGGCCCGCCAGAACCTGATGGTGCGCTATGTTGCGCTGCTGGACAGGCAGGGCCGCGTGCTGGCCTCGTCCGACGCCGCCGGCCCTTCGCTGGCCATCTCGCTTCCCCCCGGATTTGCCGAGTCGGTATTTGAGCAGCCACTGCCCATGCTGATGGTGAGCCCCCCCACCGTGAGCTTCGTGAGCGCCGAGCGGATGCTCTATCTGGCCCGGCAACTGCGGCTGTCCGACGGCACTGCGGTGCTGGCGGTGGCCGAAATGCCCTTGGGTTCGCTGGCTGGCGTGCTGGCGCAGGGCATGGACATTGCCGGGTTGCAAGTGACGATGGAGCGGGCTTCGGGCCAAGTGTTGCTCACCATGCCGAGGCAGGAAGACGCCTTGGCCCGGACGCTGACCCCGCCGCTGGCTGAGCTGGACGCCAGCGGCCCCGCATGGAAGGCCCGCGCCCGGCTGGGCGGAGAACTGGCCCTGGTGGTGTACCGGCCGCTGATGTACCAGGATCTGCGCATTGCCGCGAGCGTGCCACGCCATGCTGCGCTGGCCGAATGGCGCTCTGCGCGCGACGGCATCGTGCTCACGGCGTTGGGGTTTGTCATCGTCATCGTTCTGGCAGGGGCGGTTTCCATGCGCTATATCGACCGCATGACCCAGGCACGCATGGCGATTGCGCACTCAAAGGCCACGCTCGACGAGGCCCTTGAGTCCATGGTCAGCGGCTTCGTGGTGCTCGACAGTCAGCTTCGCCTGGTGCAGTGGAACCGGCGCTTTGAAGAAATCTATCCCTGGCTCAAGGGCCAACTGGCACCGCAGGTGCCTTTCAAAGATTTGCTGCTGGAAAAAGCCCGGCACCACCTGGAGAACGCTACGCCCGAAGAGCAGCAGCGCTGGGTGGAGCAGCGCGTGGCCGTGCAGCGCAACCCCCAGGGCCCCCACGAACAAGGCTTGCCCGACGGGCGCGTCATCCAGGTGACGGAACGTGCCACGCCGGACGGCGGCTTGGTGATCACCTACCACGACGTGACGGAATTGCGCCGTGCCAGTGCCGAGATCGAAAGCCTGGCGTTCTACGACCCGCTCACCGGGCTGCCCAACCGGCGCCTGCTGATGGACCGCATCCAGCAATCCGTGGCGGCCAATGCCCGTAGCGGCCTGCACGGGGCGCTGCTGTTTCTGGACCTGGACCACTTCAAGACCCTGAACGACACCCTTGGGCACGAGGTGGGTGATGTGTTGCTGCGGCAGGTGGCGCAGCGCCTGAAGGCCTGTGTGCGCACTGAGGACACCGTGGCGCGGCTGGGTGGCGATGAGTTTGTGATCATGCTCAAGAACCTGGCCACCAGCAGCGACGAAGCCGCATCGCTGGCCCGCCGTGTCGGCGAGAAAATCCTGCGGCGCCTGAACATGCCTTACCTGCTGGGCACGCACACGTACCAAAGCACGCCCAGCATTGGCGCCACGCTCATCGGCCAGGACATGCAGCCCCCCGTGGATTTGCTCAAGCAGGCCGACATAGCGATGTACCAGGTGAAATCGCAGGGTCGCAATTCCCTGTGCTTTTTCGACCCGCAGATGCAGATTGCCATCAACCAGCGTGTGCAACTGGAGCATGACCTGCAGATGGCCATCACAGGGGGGCAGTTTGAACTGCATTACCAGCCGCAGCATCGCCTGGATGGGCGCATCGTGGGGGTGGAAGGCCTGATTCGCTGGCGTCACCCCGAGCGGGGGCTGGTGCCGCCCGCCAGCTTCATTGGCGTGGCCGAGGAGAGCGAGCTCATCGTGCCCATCGGGCACTGGGTGCTGCGCACCGCCTGCAAACAGTTGGCCGCCTGGAAGGGCGAACCACATTGCCAGCATGTGCAGGTGTCGGTCAACGTCAGTGCAAGGCAGTTCCGCCAGCATGACTTTGTGGCCCGCGTGGTGGAAGTGCTGCGCGAAACGGGCGCGCCTGCGCACCTGCTCAAGCTCGAGCTCACCGAGTCCCTGGTGCTGGACGACGTGGACGACACCATCGCCAAGATGGTCCAGCTCAAGACCAAGGGCGTGCGGTTTTCGGTGGACGATTTCGGCACCGGTTACTCCTCGCTCGCCTACCTCACACGCCTGCCGCTGGATCAGCTCAAGATCGATCAGTCTTTCGTACACAACCTGGGCGCCAAGCAGACCGACGATGTGATCGTGCAAACCATCATCGGCATGGCCCGCAACCTGGAGCTGGACGTCATTGCCGAAGGGGTGGAAACCATCGAGCAACGCGATACGCTGGCGCGCTACGGCTGCCATTACTTCCAGGGTTATCTGCTGGGCCGGCCCATGCCTGTGAGCGAGGTCGAAGCGCTGCTGGGCAACGACCCAGCACTGGCTGCGTGAGCGCGGGCGACTGGGCGGTTGGGCGGTTGGGCGGTTGGGCGGTTGGGTCTCCGCCTTGGAACCCTTGGGATCAGAAGGAGCGTTTAGACAGGCTGGCGGCCGCTCAGCGCCGAGACGACACCGCAATCCCGCCGACGATGAACGCGAATGCCACGCCATGGAACAGGTGCGGCGTCTCCCCCAGGAAGGCGGCTGACAGCATTGCCGCAAACAGCGGCGTGAGGTTGATGAAGAACCCGGCCACCGCTGGCCCGGCCCGCTGCACACCCACGCCCCAGCAGCGGTAGGCCAGCACGGCAGGCCCCACGGCGATGAATGCCAGGGCTGCCAGCAGTGTGCCGCTCCAGGCAATGTGCGTGCGGCCCGTGCTCCACTCCACGCCCGCAAACGCACCTGACCAGCACAGCCCGAACACCATCTGTGCCATCAGAAAGGCCGCCCAGTCTCCGCGCAGGCTTGCGGGCTCACTTGTGCGCACCAGCAGCCAGCTGTAGAAAGACCACGACGCCGTGGCCAGCAGCATGAAGAGATCCCCGGGCACCAGTCGCAGTGCCAGCAGCTGGCTCCATTCACCGCGGCTGAGCACGATCAGCACCCCCGCGATGGAGAGCGCCGCACCCGCCAGTTGCTGGCGCGTGACCCGGGCTCCGAAGAACAGCGCCCCCACCGCCAGCATCCACACCGGCATGCTTGAGCCCACCAGCGTCACGTTGATAGGGGTGGAGGTTTGCAGGGCCATGTACTGCAGGGCGTTGTACAACCCAATGCCGAGCAGGCCCAGCACCGCATACCGCCGCCAGTGCGGCCAAAGCGGGCTGTCCTTGCGCAGCACTGCGTGGGCCAGCGGCAGCAAGATGGCAAATGCCAGCACCCAGCGGATGAAGTTGAGGGTGATCGGCGGGATCATGGCGTGCACCAACCGGCCCACCACCGCGTTGCCAGCCCACAGCAGCGGCGCTGTCACCAGCAGTGCAACCGTGCCGGGCGTGAGTCTTTGATTCATGCCCCGCAATGTAACGGGCCCGGCCCGGCAAGGCTTGCAGATTCATGGCAGGATGGCGGCCGTTTGTCCTTCTTGTTACAGGAGCGCTGTTGCCATGAGCCTTGCCGTCCAGATCCGCCAGCATGGTGGTCCCGAAGAACTCCAGATCGTTGATGTGCAAGTGGGTGAACCGGGCCCGGGCGAGATCCGCATTCGCCACCATGCCGTCGGGCTCAACTTCATTGATGTGTACCACCGCACCGGCCTGTACCCGCTCAACATGCCTGCCACCATTGGCATGGAAGCCGCGGGGGTGGTGGAAGCCGTGGGCGAGGGCGTCACCCACTTGGCCCCTGGCGACCGCGCGGCCTACGCCAGCACACCCCCCGGCAGCTACTGCGAGGTGCGCGTGATGCCCGCCAAAACCGTCTGCAGGCTGCCCGACGCCATCGGCTTCGAAACCGGTGCGGCCATGATGCTCAAGGGCTTGACAGCCCAATACCTGCTCAAGAAAACACTTCCCGTCGAGGGCCTGCAACCGGGCGATTTCGTGCTGTTCCATGCGGCCGCTGGCGGGGTGGGCCTGATCGCCTGCCAGTGGGCCAAAGCCCTGGGCCTGCAGCTCATCGGCACTGCGGGCTCTGATGCCAAATGCCAGCTGGCGCTGGACAATGGGGCGGCGCACGCCATCAACTACAGCCGCGAAGACTTTGCCGCCCGCGTGAAGGAAATCACCGGGGGCAAGGGCGTGAAGGTGGTGTACGACTCGGTGGGCAAGGACACCTGGGACAAGTCGCTAGACTGCCTGCGCCCCTTCGGCCTGATGGCCAGCTTTGGCAACGCATCGGGGCCCGTGCCCGCGTTTGCTCCTGGCCAGCTGGGGCCCAAGGGGTCGCTGTACCTCACGCGCCAGACGCTGTTCACGCACATCTCCACCCGCGAAAGCACCCAAGCCATGGCCGACGACCTGTTTGCCGTGGTGGCCAGCGGCCAGGTCAAGATCCACATTGACCAGCGCTACCCCTTGCGCGATGTGCAGCAGGCACACCGTGACCTGGAGGCCCGCAAGACCACCGGCTGCACCATCCTGACGCTGTGAACGCCTTGAATGCGCTAAACACCCGGTTGCAGGGTGCTGGCGTTGCGGGCGCTGCCGACTTCCAGTGCTGGCTGACCGCCGCCCGCCAAGCAGCGCAGCAGCCAGCTGCCCAGCCCCGCACGCCCTTGGTGGCGGCTGGTCAGGTCATTGGATCTGTCGCTCCCGGGGTTTTGGATGATTTTGGCCTGCAGCGCTTGCTGGATAAGCGCCTCCAGCTATTGTTTCAGGAGCGTAGTGGCTCGGCTGCTTGGCACCTGCCCGTGCCTGCCTCTGAAGTGACTGCCGCTCTCAACGCATTGGCTGCCGCTTTGCAGCAAGCAGGGCGCTGCGGCCCGTGGCGCAATGAGCAGTTGGCCGTGACCAACCCGCAGGGCGAGGTGGTGGGCACCGTGGAGCGCGGTGCCGTGCGGGTGCTGGGCATTGCCACGCGCGCGGTTCACCTGGTGGGGTTGACGCCCGACGGGCGCATGTGGGTGCAACGGCGTTCGCTGACCAAGCCCAATCACCCTGGCAAGTGGGACACCCTGATGGGCGGGATGGTGTCCGCCCAGGATTCGCTGCAGCAAGCGCTTGCGCGCGAAACCTGGGAAGAAGCCGGGCTGGACGTGAGCGCGCTCAGCCAGGTGGTTCACGGTGGCCATGTCGACTTCAGCCGCCCCAGCAGCGAGGGCGGGGGCGTGGGCTACATGCTGGAGCGCATCGACTGGTTCAGCGCGCAGGTGCCCGAGGGTCTGGCACCCAGCAATCAGGACGGGGAAGTGGACGAGTTTGACCTGCTGCCCATCCCTGTGCTGTGCCAGCGCGTGGCCCAAGGGCAGTTCACCCCAGAGGCAGGCCTGGTCATCGCAGGCTTTCTGGGCTTGTAACTCCGGCCGCCTTGCAACGGCACCGCGCACGGCCCTGGTTGGCCCAAAGCCCGCGGCAGCATGGTCGCGCTGTGGCGCACGCGGCCGTCAAAGTGGTCGTCAAATGGGCTCCGACGGTTGCCTGAGACGGCTTGGCGCCAGGGCACCGGCCGATTCGAGGATGGGGTAGGCGATGGAGCACAGCAGTGAATTGATGCGCTTGAGCTCGCTGATCAAATCGATGTGCAGCGAGCTGGTTTCAATGCTCTGCACAGTATTGTCAGACAGGCGGGCCAAGTGGGTGGCCGAGTAGGCGCGCTCCAGGTCGCGAAAGCGCGCTTTTTCCTCCAGCAGCTTCTGTGCGTCACGCACGTTCCCGTTCAGGAAGACGCTCATCGCCAACCGCAAGTTGGCCACGAGGCGTGTGTGCAGTTCGTTGATCTCTTCCATGCCAGCTTCGGAGAATTGGCGGCCCTTCTTGATCTTCTTGTCCTCGATATCGATCAGCACGCGCTCAATGATGTCGCCGATCTGCTCCATGTTGATGGTGAAGCTGATGATGTCGGCCCAGCGGCGGCCCTCACGCTCGTCCAGGGCTTCGCGCGAGATTTTGGTCATGTAGTACTTGATGGCGGAGTACAGCTCATCCACCTGGTCGTCGAGCTTTCGCAGGTCCTCTGCCAGCTTCTGGTCGTCGTTGCGAATCACCTGGTGCAAGCCCAGCAGCATGGACTCCACCACATCGGCCTGGTGCAGCGCCTCGCGGGCTGCGCAAGAAATCGCCAGCGAGGGCGTGGCCAGGGCTGACGGGTCCAGATGCTGTGGCCGGCTGCCCGCCGCCGCCGCCTGCGTGTCAGCCACCGGCAGCAGGCGCTGCACCGCGCGCGCCACGGTGCCCGTGAGGCCAATGCACACCAGGCCCACCACGCCGTTGAACGCCAGGTGGAACAGCACCACCAGGGAGGCTTTTTCCGGCACGTAAGGGCGAACATGCTGGAGCCACAGCCCGATCATCGGAGTCATGATGATGACGCCCAAGATCTTAAAGAACAGGTTGCCCAGCGGTACCTGGCGGGTCTGGATGTTCGAGCGCATGGTAGTCATGACAGCGAGCAGGCCACTGCCCAGGTTGGCCCCCACCACCAGGCCCAGCGCCACGTCCACCGGAATGCCGCCCGAGCCGGCCAGCGTGGCGGTGAGCAGCACCGTGGCCAGGCTCGAATAGGCCAGCACCGCCAGCACTGCGCCCGTGAAAACTTCCAGCAGCAGGTCACTGGTCAGGGCGCCCAGCAGCGTGCGAACGGTGGGCGATTGCGTGAGGACGGTGGTGGATTCAGTGATGAGCCGCAATGCCAGCAGCATCAACCCCAGGCCGATCAAGACGCGCCCGACGCGGCCCACGGCCGTGTCCTTGCGCGAAATGAACAACACCACGCCCACGAAGATGAACAGGGGCGACAGCCACGACAGGTCCAGCGAAAAAACCACTGCCATCACGCTGGTGCCCACATCGGCGCCTAGCATCACGGCCAGCGCCGCCGGCAGCCCCACCAGCCCCTGCCCCACAAAAGATGAAACGATGAGTGCGGTGGCCGTGCTGGACTGCACCACCGCCGTCACCCCAATGCCCGACAGCACGGCAGTGAGCCGGTTGCTGACGCTGTGCGCGATGAGTTGGCGCAGATTGGCCCCGAACACGCGCAGGATGCCGGTGCGCACCAGGTGGGTTCCCCAGATGAGCAGGGCCACGGCTGCCAATAGATTCAAGAGATGCTTCATGAAATACCGTCTTTTTGTTCTTGTGGCTGCGTCACAGCCCCGGTGCAGGCCGCCCTGCAAACCGGGCTGGGTCTTGGGCGGGGCTGCCGCCCGCACTCCGCAGGTCCTCCCCTGTGGAACGCGCCAGCGGTAGCGTGCATGCAAGAACCGCGCACGCCATGCTCTGTCCAGGCGGGCCACAAGCATACTCCTGATTCCATAGCGCCGCCGCCTAAGCCCACAAGGGGGTCATAGCATCTGCGTGCGCGCGTCGGTGGCGGCAGCGTTGGAATGCGCACGCCCTGCGGCGGCGCGGTAAAGGGCCTGCGCAAAGCAAACAGCCCGCGCGAGGCGGGCCGTTCAGGGGGTGCTCGAGCAGGCTGTGTTTGCCTGGTCAGCGTTCGCGCCGAGCTCTGAGCAGTTCGTCCAGGATCAGGCAGACAGCGCCGACCGTGATGGCCGAGTCCGCTACATTGAACGCCGGAAAGTGCCAGCCCATTGCGTGAAAGTCCAGAAAGTCCACCACGTAGCCGTGCATCAGGCGATCCACCACATTGCCGATGGCCCCGCCCATGATGCTGGCCAGGGCGAAACAGAACAGCTTTTGCGTGGGGTGCTTGTACAACTGCCACACGATGAAAATGCTGGCGACCGCCCCGATACCCGTGAAGAGCCAGCGCTGCCACCCCCCGGCGTCGGACAGGAATGAGAACGCAGCCCCGGTGTTGTGCGCGCGCACGATGTTGAAGAAGCCTGTGATATGCGTTGCCTCCCCCAACTGGTAGTTGCGCAGGATCAGTTCCTTGGTCCACTGGTCAGCCACCAGGATGACCACGGCCCACAGCAGCCACCACCCGATGGTGCGACCCGCAGAGCGGTCCCCCATGGTCTGTGCCGCGGCCATTTATGCACACACCCGGTTTTCACCGGTGCCGTACAGATTGCTGGTGCAGCGCCCGCAGATCGTGGGGTGTTCGGTATCCTGGCCCACATCCTCACGGTAGTGCCAGCAGCGCTCGCACTTGGCGCTTGAACTGCTTCTGACGCTTATCTGCAAAGCGTCTGCAGCTACCAATTCGATAGCGGATGTGATGAAGACAAACTTCAGGTCTTCGCCCAGACTGTTCAGCAGCGCAAAGTCTTCCGCTGCGGCGGAAAGGGTCACGTTCGCTTGCAAGGATGAGCCCACTTGGCCCGCAGCGCGCAGGACCTCAATCTCCTTGTTCACCACGTCCCGGATTTCGCGAATGCGGGTCCACTTGGCCAGCAGACCTTCGTCGGCGCCTGCGATGGAGCCGTAGGTCTCCAGGAAGATGGATTCCGAGCTGCCAAACACCTTCCACGCCTCTTCGGCCGTGAACGACAGGAACGGTGCCATCCAGCGCAGCATGGCGTGCGTGATGTGGTAGAGCGCGGTCTGTGCACTGCGGCGCGCCAGGCTCTTGGCGCCGGTGGTGTACAGGCGGTCCTTGAGCACATCCAGGTAAAAGCCGCCCAGGTCTTCCGAGCAATACAGCTGCAGCTTGGCGACCACGGGGTGGAATTCGTACACCTTGTAGTGCGCCAGCACGGTCGCCTGAAACTCGGACGCACGCGTGAGCGCGTAGCGGTCTATCTCCAGCATCTGGTCGAACGGCACGGTGTCTGTGCTCGGGTCGAAATCACTCACGTTGGCCAGCAAGAAGCGCAGCGTGTTGCGGATGCGGCGGTAGGCGTCCACCACGCGCGCCAGGATCTTCTCGTCGCCCGCGATGTCGCCCGAGTAGTCGCTGGCGGCCACCCACAGGCGGATGATCTCGGCGCCCAGCTTCTTGTTGATCTCCTGCGGGTCGATGCCGTTGCCCAGCGACTTGCTCATCTTGCGGCCCTGGCTGTCCACGGTGAAGCCGTGGGTCAGCAGGCCGCGATAGGGCGCGCGGCCTTCCAGTGCGGATGCCAGCAGCAGCGAGCTGTGAAACCAGCCGCGGTGCTGGTCGTGGCCTTCCAGGTACAGGTCGGCCTCGGGGCCGGTGTCGTGGTGCACGTTGGGGTGCGTGCCGCGCAGCACGTGGCTGAAGGTGGAGCCCGAGTCGAACCACACCTCCAGTATGTCGGTGCTCTTGCTGTAGTGCGGCGCGTCTTCGGCGCCCAGGATCTCTTCGGTCGTCACGCGGCTCCACGCCTCGATGCCGCCTTTTTCCACGATGTCTGCGGCCTGGTCCATGATTTCCATGGTGCGCGGGTGCAGCTCGCCCGAATCCTTGTGCAGGAAGAACGGGATGGGCACGCCCCAGCTGCGCTGGCGCGAGATGCACCAGTCGGGCCGCCCGGCAATCATGTCGTGCAGGCGGGCCTTGCCGTTTTCGGGGTAGAAGCTGGTGTGCTCGATGGCGTCCAGGGCAATCTGGCGCAGCGTCTTGGCGGGCTTCATGCCGGGCTGGGTGAACACGCCTTCGCCTTCGTCCATGCGGATGAACCACTGGGCCGCGGCGCGGTAGATGACCGGCGTCTTGTGGCGCCAGCAGTGCGGGTAGCTGTGGGTGATGTCCTTGGTGGTCATCAGGCGGCCTGCGTTGCGCAGGGCCTCGATGATCACCGGCACGGCCTTCCAGATGTGCTGGCCGCCGAACAGGGGGAAGTCCGCCGCGTACGCGCCGTTGCCCTGCACGGGGTTGAGGATGTCGTCGAGCGCCATGCCGTGCGCGCGGCAGGAGTTGAAATCCTCCAGGCCGTAGGCGGGCGAGGAGTGCACGATACCCGTGCCGTCGTCGGCGGTGGCGTAGTCGGCCAGGTACACGGGCGACAGGCGGCGGTAGCCAAAGCTGCCGTTCTCGCTGGCCACGTCGTACAGCGGGTGTTCGAACTCCAGGCCGCCCAGGTTCTTCCCCAGGGTGGTGGCCAGCACGCTGCCGGTGAGGCCGTAACGTTCCAGGCACGAGGCCACCAACGGTTCGGCCACCAGGATGATGCGTTCGCCCGTGTCCACCAGCGCGTAGCTGATCTCGGGGTTCAGGTTCAGCGCCTGGTTGGCGGGGATGGTCCAGGCAGTTGTTGTCCAGATGACGACAAACGTGTCCTTGTCCAGCGCGGGCAAACCAAAGGCTGCGGCCAGCTTGGCGGGGTCGTGCGACTTGAAGGCCACGTCCAGCGTGGTGCTCTTCTTGTCCTGGTATTCGATCTCGAACTCGGCCAGCGACGAGCCGCAGTCAAAACACCAGTACACGGGCTTGAGGCCCCGGTAGACAAAGCCACGCTCCATCACGCGCTTGAAGGCGCGGATTTCGCCGGCCTCGTTGGCGGGGTTCATGGTCTTGTAGGGGTTGTCCCATTCGCCCAGCACGCCCAGGCGCTTGAAGTCCACCATCTGCTGCGCGATCTGCTCGGTGGCAAACGCGCGGCTCTTGGCCTGCATGTCGTCGCGGCTCAGGTTGCGGCCGTGTTTCTTCTCGATGGCGTTCTCGATCGGCAGGCCGTGGCAGTCCCAGCCCGGCACGTAAAGCGCGTCAAAGCCTTCGAGCTGGCGCGCCTTGATGATCATGTCCTTCAAGATCTTGTTCACCGCATGGCCCATGTGGATCTGGCCGTTGGCATAGGGCGGGCCATCGTGCAGGATGAACTTGGGCGCGCCGCAGCGGGCGTCGCGCAGGCGCTTGTAGATGCCCGTTTCGTCCCACTCCTTCACCCAGCCCGGCTCACGCTTGGGCAAATCCCCCCGCATGGGAAAGGGGGTGTCTGGCAAGTTCAGTGTGGCGCGGTAGTCCACAGCAGGCGTGCCGTTGGTGGGGGTGGAACTGGCGTTATCGGACATGAAAGGACCTTAAAACGGTGCAATCCGGGGCAAGCCCGGCGCGGAAAACGGGGGAGGAGCGAAGACAGGAGGTAGGCCCGCAATCCACGGGCGCTGCGCGGAGGCAGCCGCCTAAATTCGGTCGCGCGTGGTCTGGCGACGGGTTTCCGTGTGCGAAGGAACTTGAGCCACCGCAAAGTAGGCCCGTGCGTCGGCACAGTCTTTGGCAATGCCCGCCGTGAGGGCATCGAGACCGTCGTACTTGAGCTCGTCGTGCAGTTTGTGCAGAAGTTCCACGCGGATGATTTTACCGTACGCCCCCTCGGCGCCCAGGTCCGACGGCCAGTCCAGGCAATGGGTTTCGAGGAGTACGCGCCCGCCGTTGACGTCGTCCGGGTCCAGCGAGGGCCGCACACCCAGGTTTGCCACGCCGGGCAGGGGCTGCGCGGCCAGCCCGTGCACCAATACGGCAAAAATGCCGCTGGCGGCCGGTTTCCAGTGGGCAAAACGCAGGTTGAGGGTGCGAAACCCGTCTTGTGCCCCTGCGGTGCTGGCTCCCAGTTCGCGCCCCAATTTGCGGCCATGCACCACGTGGCCCGAGATGGTGTAGGGGCGGCCCAGCAGGCCGGCCGCTGCTTCCATGTCGCCAGCGCCCAGCGCCTGGCGCACCGCAGAGCTGGACACGCGCAAGCCGCGCACCTCGTAGCTGTTCATGCGGGCCACGTCAAACCCCTGTGCCTGGCCCGCAGCGTCGAGCATGGCGTAGTCGCCAGCGCGTTTGGCGCCAAAGCGGAAGTCATCGCCCACCAGCACGTAGCGCGCCCCCAGCCCCTGCACCAGAACCTCGTCGATGAATGCTTGCGGCGTCTGCGCAGCCAGCCGCGCGCCAAAAGGCAGTACCACCACCTGCTGCACGCCGCAGCGCTCCAGTTCGGTCAACTTGTCGCGCAGGGTGCCGATGCGCGCGGGCGCCAGTTCGGGCTTGCGCTGGGCGCCGGCAAAGTAGTCACGCGGATGGGGCTCGAAAGTCAGCACACAGCTCTCAACTCCCCGGTGGGCAGCTTCGTTGTTCAGCAGGGCCAGCATGGCCTGGTGGCCCCGGTGCACGCCGTCGAAATTACCGATGGTCAACGCGCAAGCACTGGCAATGCCAGGGTGGTGGAATCCGCGAAAAATCTTCATCGGGTTGTTATCTTTTTGATAGCAGCTGGCGCAAGTGGATAAAGCGCAAGACGCCAATTTGTCATGAAAACGGAGTATATTGTGACTGAGGCTTCCTCTTGTGACAGTTTGCCGCGCTCTACGCATCGTGGCGTTGCGCAAAGCCAAGAGGTACCTGGAAGGCACGGCGCAGTGCCTCCCGCGAGACATCCGAGTTCCGAATCCTTGTGTACCCAGAGTTCCAGGAGGCGTGTTTTGAAGGTCTTGAAGCTGTCAGCCCAAGGGCTGCCCCAATCGTGGATCACGCTGGAGCAAGCCGTCATCCATTACGCGGCGGGTGAGGTGCGCTGGGAGTCTGGTGCCCAGATTGCGCGTTTTCGTGGTGGGCATAACGCCGTCACTGGCGAGCAATCGGTGATCGCGGTCAACAGCATCATTGGTACCAAGGGTGTGCCGCGCATCAACCCCTTTGAACTCAAGCCCGGCCTCACCAACAGCAAGCTCTTCGCGCGCGACCGGAATGTCTGCGCTTATTGCGGCGGACATTTCCATGAGGAAGATCTCACGCGCGAACACATCGTGCCCTTTGCTCACCACGGTCAGGACCATTGGATGAACGTGGTGACCGCCTGCCGTGCCTGCAACCACCGCAAAGGCCCCCGCACGCCAGAGCAGGCGCACATGCCACTGCTGTATGCGCCCTACGTGCCCAGCCTGTGGGAAGACTTCATTCTCCGCAACCGCCGCATTCTTGCTGACCAGATGGAGTTTTTGATGGCGCACGTACCAAAATCTTCGCGGTTGGCCGGGTAGGCGCGGCACAGCCACCCGCGGGCCCCCGGTTTCGGCAAGGGCAGCGTGGGTTGCGCGCTGAGCGGTGGTTGCTGTGCAAAAATAAGGGTTTCCCCTGAGTTTCACCCCATGATTGTTCGCGACCGGCCTTCGGGGCTGCGGTTGTTCCTGTTGCTGCGCGGCTCGATCCTGCAGCGCATTCGCTGGACGCTGCTGTTCAACACGTTGCTGGCCACGGCAGTCACTGTGGCCCACGGTAGCCTGTTCACTTTCAAGATCACGCTGACCCCGATTCCGTTCACACTGATGGGATTGCCGCTGGCCATCTTTTTGGGGTTTCGCAACACCACCGCCTACGACCGCTACTGGGAAGGGCGCAAGCTGTGGGGCGAATTGGTGCTGCGCACGCGCAACCTCTCGCGGCAGTGCCTGAGCTTGATCGAAAGCGAGGCGCCCGTGGACCCGACCGACAGGGCGGGCGATGTGCGCGTGCGCATGCTGCACCGCGCCATCGCGTTCGTTCACGCCCTGAGGCTGCACTTGCGTTCGCAGAGCGACGATGCCTTGCTGCAGCGCTGGGTGCCTGCTCAGGATTGGCCACGCGTGGCCCAGTCCCAGCAGCGTCCCGATGCGATCATGCAAGGGCTGGGGCAGGACCTGCGCCAGTGCCTGCGCGAGCGGCGCATCGATCCTTGTTTGGCCGCAGGCATCGATGCCACCTTGTCGGCCATGACTGCGTCGGCCGCGTCTTGCGAGCGGATCCGTAACACGCCCGTGCCTTTTTCCTACACGTTGCTTCTGCACCGCACGGCCTACCTCTATTGTTTTTTACTGCCGTTTGGTTTGGTCGACACCACGGGCTTCATGACCCCTTTTGTGGTGGCCATCGTGGCGTACACATTCTTCGGGCTGGACGCGCTGGGCGACGAAATCGAGGAGCCTTTCGGTCTGGAAAGCAACGATCTCCCTTTGGATACCTTGTGCCGCGCCATCGAGATCAACCTGAGGGAGGCGCTGGGAGAGCGCGACCTGCCTGAGCCGTTGGTGCCCGTGGACTATTTGTTGACCTGACAGGACTGCAGCGTTTTAAAAGTTTCGTAATTCACAGGCTCACCTCCAGCATTCATGTATTAGCGTACCGCGTCGTGGCCATGCGAACTTATGACCGGGGTCGGGGCTTGCTCCGGATGTTCAAGGAAGTCTGGTGCTCAGCCGTGGAGGCCGCCGCCTGCAGCTGGATGTCGTCTCGCTCAGACCAACCTGCACGCTAACAGAAGCATTAGAACTTGCCTACAAAAAATGCCCACGGGTGTTTGACTTATGGGCACTGCGCAGTTTTTATTGCGAAAGTGTGGTTCGCAGACGCTAGGCAAACACGCCCGCAGTGTCCTGCATGCGCGCAGACACTTCGCCCAGGTGGTGCAGCGTGTCGCCAAACGTCACTTCCAGCTGCGTGAGCTTCTTGAAGTAGTGGCTCACGATGTATTCGTCCGTCACGCCGATGCCTCCATGCAGTTGCACGGCCTGCTGGCCCACAAAACGCATGGACTGGCCCAGCTGCACCTTGGCGCGGGCCATGGCGGCGCGGCGTTCGGCGGCGGGGGCGCCCAGCTTGAGACTGGCGTAGTAGCTCATCGAGCGGGCCAGCTCCAGCTGCATCTTCATGTCGGCCACGCGGTGGCGCAGTGCCTGGAAGCTGGAGATGAAAACGCCGAACTGCTTGCGCTGGTTCATGTACTCCACGGTGATGGCCACGGCCCGGTCCATCACACCCACGGCTTCGGCGCAGGTAGCAGCAATGCCGGTGTCCACCGCCAGTTCCAGCGCGGCCAGGCCGTCGGTGGTGATGAGCGTGGCGGGGGCGTTGTCCATTTGCACTTCGGCTGCGCGGCTGCCATCCTGCGTGACGTAGCCCTGCGTGGTCACGCCCGCGGCGGAGCGTTCGACCAGGAAGAGGGCGATCTTGCCGTGCAGCTGCGCAGGCACGATGAAGGCATCGGCTTTGTCACCTGCGGGTACTATGCATTTTGTAGCTGTCAGCGCATGCCCTGTCTGTGCTGGGGCCGCTTTTGCCTCGCAGACATCCAAGCGGTAGCGGGCCCTGCGCTCCTGGTAGGCCAGCACCACCAACGCTTCGCCGCTGGCCACGCGGGGCAACCAGGCCGATTGAACGCCGGCCGGGGCGTATTGCGACAGCACGCTACTGGCAATGAAAGCCTGGGCAATGGGCTCGAGCACAATGCCGCGGCCCAGTTCTTCGGCCACGACCATCGCATCGATGGCTCCCTGGCCCATGCCGTCGTGGGCTTCAGGCACGGTCAGCGCGGTCAGGCCCAGTTCGGCCAGCTCGCCCCAGGCGGCGCGGTCAAAGCCGCCGGCGGCCACGGCAGCGCGGCGGCGCTCGAACGTGTAGCCCTTGTCCACCCACTTGCGCACGGCGTCGCGCAGTTGTTCCTGGTCGTCAGAAAAATCGAAATCCATTTGTCTCTCCTTGTGCCGGTTGTGGCGCCGTGGCGCCCTCAACAACCAGCGAAGCTCTATCGGGAACCCCCTCCCGGAGGGGCACGGGGGAGCAGTCCTGTCGCGCAAGGCGCAGACCGTACTGGGCGTCAGCCCAGAACGGTCTGCGCCACGATGTTGCGCTGCACTTCGTTGGAGCCACCGTAGATGGTCGTCTTGCGCAGGTTGAAGTAGGTGGATGCCAGCGGCGCGTTGGCGGTGACGCCGCCGGGGAAGTCGCCCTGCCAGCCCGCCTCCATGGCCTCTTCGATGAAGGGCATGGCAAAGGGGCCGGCCGCCAGCATCATCAGCTCGGCGTAGCGCTGCTGGATCTCGCTGCCCTTGATCTTGAGCAGACCCGCGATGTCGAGCGAGTTCTTGCCCGATTTCTCGGCCGACAGCACGCGCAGCACCAGCATTTCCAGGGCGACGATGTCCACTTCGAGCAGGGCGATCTGGTCGCGGAAGCGCTGGTCATCCCATACACCCTCGGTCTTGGCAATACGTTTCAGGCGCTCGAGTTCGCGCTTGCTGCGATTCACGTCGGCGATGTTGGTGCGCTCATGGCTCAGCAGGTGCTTGGCGTAGGTCCAGCCCTTGTTTTCTTCACCGATCAGGTTCTCGGCGGGCACTTCGACGTTGTCGAAGAACACCTCATTGACTTCGCACTCGCCGTCCAGCAGCTTGATGGGTCGCACCGTGACTCCCTTGGACTTCATGTCCAAGAGCAGGAAGGAGATGCCGGTCTGGGGCTTGCCCTCGGTGCTGGTGCGCACCAGATTGAACATCCAGTCGCCATGCTGGCCCAGGGTGGTCCAGGTCTTTTGGCCGTTGACGATGTACTTGTCGCCCACCCGCTCGGCGCGAGTCTTGACGCTGGCCAGGTCTGAGCCCGAACCGGGTTCGCTGTAGCCCTGGCTCCACCAGACTTCGCCGGTGGCGATGCCGGGCAAGAAGCGCTTTTGCTGTTCGGCATTGCCAAACGCCATGATCACCGGGGCCACCATCACCGGGCCAAACGGCACGATACGGGGCGCGCCGGCCAGGGCGCATTCTTCTTCGAACAGGTGCTTTTGCACGGCCGTCCAGCCGGGGCCGCCAAACTCCTTGGGCCAGCCGAAGCCCAGCCAGCCTTTCTTGCCCAGGATCTTGGCCCAGCCCTGCAGATCGTCGCGGGTCAGGCGCAGGGCGTTGTGCACCTTGTGCGAAATTTCTTTCGGTAGATTGGCTTGAACCCAGGCGCGAACTTCTTCGCGGAAAGCCTGTTCTTCGGGGGTGAATGCGAGATCCATCGGTTTGTCTCCAAATGATCCCGCAGTTGTAGCACGGTCGTTCGTTTCAGTCGTGTCCGGGTGGTGACATGGGCGGCAAGTCGCGCAGCCCCAGTTCGTCGGCCAGATGCCGCACCGTCGCCTGCAGGTCCGCCACCACGGCCTCCAGTGCTTGCACGCGGGCTTGTAGTGCAGGGGCCGGCGTGTCAAGCGGAGTCTGCGGGTGGCCTGCGTAGGGATTCTGGCTCGCGTCTACCGGTCCGCACAGCACATGTGCCCAGCGGGGCTCGCGCGCGCCCGGCGTACGCGGCAGCAATACCACCAGGGGGCCACCTTTTTCGGGGCTGCGGTTTTGCAGCTCATCCAAAAACGCCTCGACGGACGAGATATCGGCAAACCGGTGCCAGCGTTCGGCGTTGATGCGCAGTTCCCCGGCCGTCTGCGGCCCGCGCAGCATGAGCAGGCCCAGCAGCGCGGCTGCCTGGTCGGGCACGCCCACGCCGCGCTGAAAATTGTGTTCCCACCGCGTTGTGCGGTTACTGCTGCTTTCAAACACCAGGGTGAGCAGTTTGAGCGCATCCAATGCCTCCTGGGCCTCAGCATCGGTCAGCTGCATCACCGGATCGCGGCTGGTTTTCTGGTTGCAGCCGGTGAGCAGGCCGTTGAGCGACATGGGGTAGCTGTCGGGCACAGTGCGAGCCTTCTCCATCAGGGTGGCGAGCACCCTCGCTTCGTTGGGTGTGAGGGGGCGAACGGCGGGGGTGAAGGGAGAGGACATGGCGGGGATAATCACGGGCAAATGAAGAACATCGTGATTTTGATCTCTGGCGGCGGCTCCAACATGGCGGCCATTGTGAAAACCGCACAGCAAGAGCATTGGGAGCGTGCCTATGGTGCACGTATCGCGGCCGTAGTGAGCAACAAGGCCGATGCCAAAGGCCTTGTTTACGCGCGCGAACAAGGCATTGCCACCGAAGTGCTCGACCACAAGGCCTTTGCCAGTCGCGAAGCGTTTGACACCGCGCTGGCCGAGGCCATTGACCAATACCAGCCGGCGCTCGTGGTGCTGGCGGGATTCATGCGCATTTTGACGCCGGGCTTTGTGGCGCACTACGCGGGACGGCTCATCAATATCCATCCCTCATTGTTGCCCGCGTTCACGGGCCTGAACACCCACCAACGGGCGATTGACGCGGGATGCAAATTTGCTGGCGTCACCGTGCACCAAGTGACGGCCGAACTCGACGTGGGGCCAATACTGGACCAGGCGGTGGTGCCCGTGCTGCCAGGCGACACCGCCCAAAGCTTGGCTGCGCGAGTGCTGACGCAAGAACACGTGATTTACCCGCGCGCCGTTCGTGCGCTGGTGCGAGCGCTGTAGTCAGGTTGTCCCGACCGACGTGCCTCTGGCAGAACTACAGTGTGGACACCACTTCGGCAGCGCTGTCGTGCAGCACCGCCTTGACCTTGGCAGTCTGTTCCGGCGTCGTGGGATGGGCTACTACCGCCCAATGGTCGTGGCGCAGGGCGGATCGCACGCGTGTGATGAGGCGGATATGGTCGGGGCGCATCGACAGCAGCCCGCCGCCCAGCAGCCCAAACGTTGTGCCAAACCCAACCAGTGCAATGAAAGCCAGCAGCGGGCTACTGGTGATCATCGGGTGTCCAGCACGCCAGAACCAGGCGAACAAGGCCAGCCCTGCTGCGGCCCCCGCCATGCCGCCCACCACGTGGGTTTGGTAGAACGTGCGGGCAATGCCCTGGGTTTCGGGCTCCATGGAGTAAGAGAAAAGCTCGCGGTGCGGGGCGCGCGCATCTTGCGGGCCCAGCAGCCGCACTTGACTGGTGCGAATGCCGCCCACGCGCATCACTTCCTCCATCGAAGACTCGGCCTGGCCTTTTTGTGTAAAAAGTCCGACCACTTTGGTGAGTGAGCGTTCTCCGAACAGCCCTTGAAGCAGATAGGCCATGGAAACCTCCATTGTCGTGAATGCAACGAAATCTTGATAGCTGCGCGGAGGCCGGTGCGGTGCCAAGCCTCGGCAGCGATACCAAGAGGATTCCTGCAAGTTAACGCTCGCGCACGGAGCGAGCTGTAGGACGTGCCATGTCCCGCAAGTAGGTGGGCGGGGCGGCGTGGTACCGAGATGCGGGTGGGTTAAGTTCTTGCCGCTAGGGATCCTCTGCACGAATCA
>DFQQ01000013.1 GCA_002377855.1 Acidovorax delafieldii
CCAAAGCCTGCAGCGGGGGCGGGTGCCGCAGCAGGGGGCTGGGCAGCGCCTGCGGGCGCGGCGGTATCGGGTGTTGAGGCAGGCGTGGCAACGGGCGCAGGGGCCGGGGCATCAGCAGCTGCGGGCGTGGGGGCGGGCTTTTTCTTGAAA
The DNA here is from genome assembly GCA_002377855.1 of Acidovorax delafieldii. Classification (GTDB taxonomy): domain Bacteria; phylum Pseudomonadota; class Gammaproteobacteria; order Burkholderiales; family Burkholderiaceae_C; genus Acidovorax; species Acidovorax delafieldii_A. The sequence continues at coordinate 151 of DFQQ01000013.1, forward strand.
AAACTGAACATTGGCGGGTTCTTAGAATCACTGCATTCTATGAAACGCGCTTTCACCCTACTGGGCCTGCTGGCCTGCCTCACCTCCGCGACCGCCACCCCCGTGGCTGCCGTGGGTTCAGATTCCTCTGCGGCCCCTGCGGCTGCGCCTGCCGCGGGGCGCACGGCTGGGACCGATGGGCCACGCGCCAATGCAGCCGGAGCCCAGATGTTCACGCTGTCCAACGGCATGCAGCTCATCGTGCAGCCCGACCACCGCGCGCCCACGGCCGTTCACATGGTGTGGCTGCGCGTGGGCTCCATGGATGAGGTGGACGGCACCTCGGGCGTGGCCCATGTGCTGGAGCACATGATGTTCAAAGGCTCCAAATCGGTGGCACCAGGCGACTTCTCGCGGCGGGTGGCCGCGTTGGGCGGGCGCGAAAACGCCTTCACCAGCCGTGACTACACCGGGTACTACCAGCAGATTCCTGCACAGCGGCTCGAAGATGTGATGCGGCTGGAGTCTGACCGCTTTGCCCACATGCAATGGCCCGACGAAGAGTTCAAGAAAGAGATCGAGGTCGTCAAGGAGGAGCGCCGCCTGCGCACCGAAGACCAGCCCCGCGCCATGCTGGCCGAGCAGCTGTTTGCCACGGTTTTCAACGCCTCGCCCTACCGCCGCCCGGTGGTGGGCTGGATGAGCGACCTGGACGCGATGACCCCCGCCGATGTGCGCGCCTTTCACCGGCAGTGGTACACGCCCACCAACGCGGCCGTGGTGGTGGCAGGGGACGTGCAGGTTGACAAGGTGCGCGCCCTGGCCGAGAAGTACTACGGGTCGTTGCCCGCGCGGGCCGTGCCCGAGCGCAAGCCACGCACCGAGCCCGAGCAGCGCGGCCTGCGCCGCATCGCCGTCAAGGCGCCTGCCGAGCAGTCCTATGTGGCCCTGGCGTTCCGCGTTCCATCCCTGACACGGGTGCAGGATCTGCAGAGCAGTGACCGGGAGGCCCTGGCTCTGCTGGTGCTGTCTGCCGTGTTCAGCGGCTACGATGGCGCCCGCCTGGAGCGTGCCTTGACCCAGGGCGAGCAACCGGTGGCCGATAGCGCGGGCAGCTCCGCCATGATCACGGGGCGCGGCCCTTCCCTGTTCATGTTGACCGGGGTGCCTTCCGCAGGCAAAACTGCCCAGCAGGTGGAAGACTCGCTGCGTGCCGAAGTGGCCCGCGTGGCCCGCGACGGCGTGAGCGAAGCCGAGCTGGCGCGTGTCAAAACGCAGTGGATCGCCTCCACGGTGTATGAGCGCGATTCGGTGCACAACCAGGCGCAGGAGCTGGGCGGCAATTGGGTGCAGGGTTTTCCACTGGACGCGGAAGAGCGCCTGCTGACCTTGCTGCGCACCATCAGTGCCGACGAGGTCAAGGCCGTGGCCGCCAAATATTTTGGCGACGACCAGCTCACCATCGCCACGCTCCTGCCCCAGCCCCTGGACGGTGCGCGCAAGCGCCCCGCGCTGCCCGGCGGCGCCCGCCACTGAAATCCGCACCAGGATCTTTTCACATGATTGCTATCAAAAAAGTAGCTGCCAGCGCTTTATTCGCTTGCGCAGGAGTGGTTTTTTATGTTCCTTCGGCATGGGCACTCCTGCCCATCCAGCACTGGACGGAACCCAGCGGCGCCAAGGTGTGGCTGGTCGAAAGCCCTGTCATCCCCATGGTGGATGTGCAGGTGGACTTTGACGCCGGCAGCCGCCGCGACCCTGCTGCGCAGGCCGGCCTGGCCGCCACCGTGGCGCTGATGGCCTCCAAGGGCGTCAAGGGGCAGGGCGGCGAGCCCGCACTGGACGAGAACGCGCTGGGCGAAGCCTGGGCCGACCTGGGCGCTGCCCTGGAGGTGGGCGCGGACAACGACGCACTGCACTATTCGCTGCGCTCCCTGACCGATGCGCCGCTGCTCGACCGTGCCGCCCGCCTCGCCGCCCGCCAGATGGCCGAGCCCAGCTGGCCTGCGGACATCTGGGCGCGCGACCGCGCTCGCTGGTCTGCCAGTCTGCGCGAGGCCAACACCCGGCCGTCCACAGTGGCAGGCGAAGCCTTTGCTGCGGCCGTGTACGGCGGCCACCCCTATGGCCAGCGCACCACGCCCGAGACGCTGGCCCGCATCTCCGTGGACGATATGCAGCGCTTTCATGCCCAGACGGTGGCGGCCTGCCGTGCCCGTGTCAGCATCGTGGGCGCCGTCAGCCGCGCACAGGCGCAAGAGCTGGTGTCCAAACTCCTGGGGCGGCTGCCCGCGACGGCAGGTACCTGCGCGCCCCTGCCCCCGGTGGCCGAAGTCGAGCCCCTGAAGGCACCCGCCGAGCAGGCGATTCCGTTTGCCTCGGCCCAGGCCCACGTGCTCATCGGCCAGCCCGGGTTTCCACGCCGCGACCCTGATTTTCTGGCCTTGCTGGTGGGCAACCACATTCTGGGCGGCGGCGGCTTTGTCTCGCGCCTGACGGAAGAGGTACGCGAAAAGCGCGGCCTGAGCTACAGCGTCTACAGCTACTTTGCGGGCGGCCTGCACGCCGGGGCCTTCACCATCGGCCTGCAGACCCGCCCCGACCAGGCCGCCCAAGCCGTGAAAGTGGCGCGCGACGTGGTAGAGCGCTTTGTGGCCGATGGCCCCTCTGAGGCCGAGCTGCGCGCCGCCAAGGACAACCTGATCGGCGGCTTCGCGCTGCGAATCGACAGCAACAAGAAACTGCTGGGCAACGTGGCCAACATCGCCTGGAACGATCTGCCACTGGACTACCTGGACCGCTGGACGCAGAAGGTGGAAGCCCTCACCATGGCCGACGTACGCGCCGCCATGGCCAAGAAGCTGCAACCCGATCGCATGGTGACGGTGGTGGTGGGGGGCAACCCATGAGCCGCTCCACCTTGAACGTCCGCGCAGTCAACGCAGAGATCCGCAAGGCCCGTGAAGCAGGCGCCGCCGCGCCGACCGCTGCCGCAGCCACGAAGGGCAGCGCCAAGGACAAGCCGGCCGCCGCCGCTGCTCCCAAAGGCGCGGGTGAGATCCGCATCATCGGTGGCACCTGGAAGCGCACGCGTCTGCCCGTGGCCCAGCGGCCTGGTTTGCGGCCCACGCCTGACCGCGTGCGTGAGACGCTCTTCAACTGGCTGGGGCAGGACCTGAGCGGCTGGCGGTGCCTGGACGCCTTTGCCGGCACAGGTGCCTTGGGGCTGGAGGCCGCCTCGCGCGGCGCGGCCAGCGTGCAGGTGGTCGAAAGCGATGCCGCGCTGGTGGCCCAGCTGCACACCCTGCAGCAGCGCCTGCAAGCCACCGCCGTGCGTGTGCAGCGCGGCGACGGTATTGCGGCCCTCAAGCAAGCGGCGCCGGCCAGCCTGGACCTGGTTCTGCTGGATCCGCCTTTTGACAGCGATTTTTTTGCTCCGGCCCTGCAAGCGGCGGCCCATGCCGTGCGGGCAGAGGGTTTCGTGTACCTGGAGGCACCTCGCGCCTGGGCGGACGATGAACTGGCCGCGTGGGACCTGGCCGTGCACCGTCACCTCAAAGCCGGTGCCGTGCATGCACACCTGCTGCGGCGGGTCGCATCGGACTAAATTGCTCTTTTATTGATAGCTGCTTGCGCTTGACAGTCGCGCGCCAGCGGCCTTTTTCTCCCACAAAACAGGGGCCGCACGGCGGCGTTGTCCGGCGCATGTTGCAGTGCACTGCATAATGCGCCCACATGGCCCGGCAGACCCGGCCAACGACCACCACGCCAGACAGGAGACAACCCGCCATGGCCCAGAACGTACTCGCCGTTTACCCCGGAACCTTTGACCCCATCACCCTGGGCCATGAGGACGTGGTGCGCAGAGCCACCCAACTGTTTGGCCAGGTGATCGTGGCGGTGGCCGCCGGCCACCACAAAAAGACCCTGTTCAGCCTGGAAGAGCGCATCGAGATGGTGCGTGAGGCCACGCGGCAATACCCGCAGGTCCAGGTCGAGAGCTTTTCGGGTCTGCTGCGCGACTTTGTGGTGGCACGCGGTGGCAAGGCCATGGTGCGTGGCCTGCGCGCCGTGACCGACTTTGACTACGAATTTCAGCTGGCCGGCATGAACCGCAGCCTGATGCCGCAGGTGGAAACCGTCTTCCTCACCCCCAGCGACAAATACCAGTTCATCAGCAGCACCTTCGTGCGCGAGATTGCCGTGCTCGGCGGCGAGGTGGACAAATTCGTCTCGCCCGCCGTGCAAGAGCGCTTGGCTGCCAAGGTGCAGGCGATGACGGGGGCTTGACCCCCGCACTCTGGCAACAAGCGTGCGGGGCCCCTGCGCCGATGCCCATCGGCCCCCAACGGCACCCAGGCAACACTCAGCCTGCCCGGTAACCAGACAGGTCGGCCAGTCGGCCTGTGGTATTTTTAAAACCGAAAAGAATATTAAATTCAAGTTTTATATTCAGGGGTGTATACTGAGCCCTGTTGCAGTGCCGGCGCCCGATGTGATGCCCTTGCCGCAACGCCTGTTTGGGTTCGCTACGCGGCCTGGCAGGATGCTCTCAGCGACCTGAGTCGCCCGGTGGAACTGTCGAGCTGCAGCCCACCGCATTCCTTCATGCTCACGCAGCCTCCACGGGGCCTGCGTTTTCTGGATGAACCCCATTTCAAAGACCGCCATTTTCATGGGCAAGTACGTCGTATCGCCCGCGACACACCCGACCGACTGCGGCCGCTTTCGCGCCTCCTTCTCGGTCCAGCGCTCGCAGGGCAATGGCAGCTACTGCCGCGTGTTCCGCTTCGACAAAGCCTTTGCCTCCCCAGAAGCCGCACGGCTTTTCGCAGTCACCCAGGGCTGGCTGCAGGCGTGCATGCCGCACCCACCTGTGTGTTGAGGGCTGCGCCCCCGCGCAGACACGTGTTTTTCATGGTGGCGGCCCGGTACGGCCCGCCTCCGTTTCGTCCCGGCGCGCCTTCCGACGCGCCCCAACCTAGAAAGGCTCCTTCATGAGCACCAAAATCTACGTGGGCAACCTGCCTTATTCCGTGACCGATTCCAGCCTGGAAAGCAACTTTTCCGAGTTCGGCGCAGTGTCCTCTGCCAAGGTCATGATGGACCGCGAAACCGGTCGTTCCAAGGGCTTTGGCTTTGTGGAAATGGCCTCGGCCGAAGTTGCCCAAGCCGCTATCTCTGCCTTGAACGGCGTGTCGGTGGATGGCCGCTCGATTGTGGTCAACCTGGCCAAGCCCCGCGAAGCATCCGGCGGCGGCGGCGGCGGTGGCTACAGCGCTGCAGGTTACGGAGCCAAGCCACGCTCGGACGTGGGATATGGCAACGGCGGGTACGGCGGCGGCCGCTACTGAGCCTTGGAACGCCTCGGCCCTCTGCGGGCCGAAGTACCGAACCGGCCCCGAGCCGGTTTTTTTGCGCCTGTGTTTTTGCTGGCAAACGCCGCCGCCAATGCGCAGACTGGCACCGCTTGTGACGTTGGCGGTCCAGCGAGGGCGGGGGCAAAGCTCCTTGTGTCTGCGCTTCCATCTGCCCTGCCGTCCGCGTTGCCGTCCGCGTTGCCGTCTGCGCTGCTATCGCTTGCAGACCCATTAGTACACCATTTTGCTATTAAAAATATAGCTTTTGGCGCTTGTTCAGTAAGCGCTACAAGCAATTTTCATTGATATGTCACCGCCCGCTGCCTGCCGCGCCCGGATTCAGTAGAGCACGCAGCCGGGTGCCCGCTTCCCGCGCCTGGGCCTTCAGGGCGTCCACCAGCGGCCGCACCTCTGGCAGGGCAGGGCGGTACAGCGGCAGCAACGCGCTCACGCTGAACGGCACCGAGAACTCCAGCTGGCGCACCACCAGCCCGGGCCCTGCCATAGCCAGGGCGGTGAGTGGGTTGACGATGGCCAACCCCAGCCCTTGCTGCACCATGGCACACACGGCCACGGCGCTGTGAGTCTGCAGGTGCAACTGGCGCCCGACCCCGGCTTCGGCAAAGCGGGCGTCGATCTGTCGGCGGTAGGGGTCGTCGGCAGACAGGCTCACAAACGGCTGGCCCGCAAAGTCGTGCACACGCAGCACCGCTCGTTCAGCCAGTGCGTGCCCGGCGGGCAGCACGGCCACTTCGTCCAGCGTCAGCAGCGGCAATGCCTGCACACCTGGGGGCGCGGCAGCCTGCTCGCTCAGGCCCAGGTCAAAGCGTTGGGCGCTCATCCATTCCTCCAGCAGCGGGGATTCTTGCGGCGTGATGGACAGGTGCAACTGGGGCTGCGCCAGCCGCTGCCGGGCGATGGCGCCGGGCAAAAGGGCGTGGGCGAGGGCGGGCAGGCACAGCACCGACAGTTGCGCCTCTTGCGACTGGCCCAGCGCCACGGCCCGCTCCACCACGCGCTCCAGCCCCTGCCACGACCGCTGCACTTCGTCCCATAGCGCCAGCGCCCGGGCGTTGGGGCGCAGGCGACCTTGCAGGCGCTCAAACAGCGGGTAGCCCAGCAACTGCTCCAGTCGGGCCAGCTCGCGGCTCACCGTGGGTTGCGAGCTGTGCAGCAGGGCGGCCGCACTGGTCACGCTGCCGGCTGTCATCACGGCACGGAACACTTCAATGTGGCGGTGCGCGATGAGGTCTGCCTGAGTTGCATGGGTGGATGGCGAGGTAGGCATGCCGAAAGCATATCCATTTTGAATGAGCGATGGAATTTTCGGTATTGGACTGAATGCGGTGGGCCGGGCATGATCCACCCATCGACTGCGGCCCTCCCGCGCCCAATTTCAGCAGCCCTCTTCATCTCCCGGAGCCTTTGCATGTCCAACCCCTTCACCCCCGCCCAGTTGTGGTCCCTGGCCGACCAGTTCGGAACGCCCCTTTGGGTGTACGACGCGGCCACCATTCGGCAGCGCATCGCGCAGGTGTCCAACTTCGACACGGTGCGGTTTGCGCAAAAGGCCTGTTCCAACATCCACATCCTCAAGCTCATGCGCGAGCAAGGCGTGAAGGTGGATGCCGTTTCGCGCGGTGAAATCCTGCGGGCGCTGGCTGCGGGCTTCAAGGCCGGCAGCGAGCCGTCGGAGATCGTCTTTACCGCCGACCTGTTTGACGCTGCCACGCTGGACTGCGTGGTGGAGCACGGTGTGCCCGTCAACGCGGGCTCCATCGACATGCTGCGCCAACTCGGCCCCCGTTCACAAGGCCACGCAGTGTGGCTGCGCATCAACCCTGGCTTTGGCCATGGGCACAGCAACAAGACGAACACGGGCGGGGAGCACAGCAAGCATGGTATCTGGCACACCGATCTGCCGCAGGCGCTGCAGGTGATCCGAGAGCAGGGGCTCCAACTGGTGGGCCTGCACATGCACATCGGATCGGGCGTGGACTACAGCCACTTGGCTGAAGTGTGTGGTGCCATGGTGGAGCTGGTGCGCACCGCGCATGCTGCGGGGCACGATCTGCATGCCATCTCGGCCGGCGGCGGCCTGTCCATTCCCTACCGCGCGGGCGATCCGGTGATCGACACGCAGCACTACTTTGGCCTGTGGAATGCCGCGCGCCAGCAGGCCGAAGCCATCGTGGGCCACAACCTGGGGCTGGAGATTGAGCCCGGCCGCTTTCTGGTGGCCGAATCGGGTGTGCTGCTGGGCGAGGTGCGCGCCACCAAGAATGCGGGCAACAACCACTTCGTGCTGATCGATACGGGCTTCAATGAGCTGATGCGCCCATCGATGTACGGCAGCTTCCACGCCATGAGTGTGCTGCGCCGCGATGGCAGCCAGGGTGCGAGCCAGCCCGCCGTGGTGGCCGGGCCGCTGTGCGAATCGGGCGATGTATTTACCCAGGGCGATGGTGGCGTGGTCCTGCCGCGCGACCTGCCTGCAGCGCAGGTGGGGGACCTGCTGGTGATCCATGACACGGGGGCCTACGGCGCCTCCATGTCTTCCAACTACAACACCCGCCCGCTGGTGGCCGAGGTGTTGGTGGACGGCGCTGAGCACCGCCTGATTCGCCGCCGCCAGACGGTGGACGAGCTGCTGGCGCTGGAGTTGGGGCTTTGAACGACGCCGCAGGGTAGGCACACGCCTACGGGCAAGCGCTGCCGTGGAGGACACAGCAGTCGCACAGGGATAGGTAAATTGAAGTCACTGTTTCACTCACCTATCCCAAGGAGATTCACATGCCCATCATTGCCTGGCTGCTCGGCGTCCCACTTTCTGTTGTGCTGTTGCTCATGCTGTTCGGTGTGTTCTGAGCACACGACTGCACCCAATAAAAAAGGCCGTTCCGCATTCGGGACGGCCTTTTTTTGCGGGTGCTTGATTCTTCAGGCCCTGACTGCCTGGGATGGTCGCAAGTAGGCGGCGCCCGTCGTGGCGCAGTGCTCAGATCAGTTCGGCTGCAGGCCCGCGCCCCATCAGCGTGGCCACCGCTTGCGCGGGCATCAACTGGCCATCCAGCAGCCCCACCACGGCGCGGGTGATTGGCATGTCCACCCCCAGTGCTGCCGCACGTTGCGCCACGGTGCGGGCGCAGTACACGCCTTCGGCCACATGGCCCAGCGAGTCGACGGCTTGCTGCAGCGTTTTGCCTTCGGCCAGCAGGGTGCCGACGCGCCGGTTGCGCGAAAGGTCGCCGGTGGCGGTCAACACCAAGTCGCCCAGGCCCGACAGACCCATGAAGGTGTCTGCTCGTGCACCGAGCGCCAGACCCAGGCGCGTCATTTCGGCCAAGCCCCGTGTGATGAGGGCAGCGCGCGCATTCAGGCCCAGCGCCAGCCCGTCGCACAGCCCTGTGGCAATGGCCAGTACGTTCTTCACTGCACCGCCCACCTCGACGCCCACGATGTCCTCATTGGCATACACGCGCACGCTAGGGCTGTGAAAGGCGGCCACCAGCGCATCGCGCACGCTGGCGTGCTCGCTGGCCGCTACCAGGGCCGTAGGCTGGTTGCGGGCCACTTCTTGCGCAAAGCTGGGGCCGCTGAGCACGCCCGCACGCAACCCAGGTGCAACCTGGGCGCAGACCTCGTGCGCCAGCAGGCCAGCGGCGGCGGTGCCAGCGCTGGCGCCTGCAGCCTCAAAACCCTTGCACAGCCATGCCAGGGGCACCGTGCAGTCACGCAGAGCCATCAGCATGCCGCGCAGCGCGGCCATGGGGGTTGCCAGGATGATCAAGTCTGCAGGCGCGCAGACCTCCAGCGGATCGCCCCCCGCCAGTTGCAGCTGGGGCGGCAGCGCCATGCCGGGCAGGTAGTGGGCATTGACTTGCTGCGCCTGCATGGCGCCGACTTGCGCCGCGCTGCGTGCCCACAGTGTGACTTGGTGGCCAGCCGGGTGCTGCGCGGCGCTCATGGCCACGGCGGTGCCCCATGCGCCCGCGCCGAGTACTACGATTTTCATAGCTGCTTACGCCCTTGTATCAAGCAAAAGGGGCCCGAAGGCCCCTTATTGTTCCATGCCAAAGCCTGGATGCGCGTGGCTTACTGGGCCACGGCGGTGTCGGCTGCGGCAGCTTGTTGCTGCTGCTCGTACATGGCCTGGAAGTTGATTTCGGCCAAGTGCACGGGCGGGAAGCCAGCGCGGTTGATCAGGTCTGCCACGTTGCCGCGCAGGTAGGGGTACACGATCTGGGGGCAAGCGATGCCCATGATGGCGCCCATCTGGTCTTCGGGGATGTTGCGCACTTCAAAGATGCCCGCTTGCTTGGCTTCAACCAGGAACACGGTTTTGTCCTTGATCTTGGTCTGCACGGTGGCGGTGACGCAGATCTCGTAAATGCCGTCGGCCACGGGAGCGGCTTCTACACCCAGCTGGATGTCCACGCTGGGCTGCTCTTGTTCCAGCAGGATGGCGGGGGAGTTGGGCTGCTCGAGCGACAGATCCTTCAGGTACACGCGCTGGATCTGGAAAACGGGAGTGGTGTCTTGGTCGGCCATGGTCAAAGTCTCTCTACTTACGATTTACGTCTGCTCAAGCAAACATGCTGCAAAACAAAACCCGCCGAGGAGCAGCTCCCGCAGCGGGCACATGGGCTGCATTATGCAGCGCTGGCAGGCGGGGCTGCCGGAATCAATCGGCGCCCAGCAGTGGCATCAACTCGCCGCGTCCGTCCATGGCCACCAAATCGTCATGGCCGCCCACGTGCGTGGCGCCGATGAAAATCTGCGGCACCGTACGGCGGCCTGTGATCTCCATCATGTGGCTACGCGCCTGGGGGTCGAGGTCCACGCGGATTTCTTCAATCTGCTCCACGCCCTTGGACTTGAGAATTTGCTTGGCGCGAATGCAGTAGGGGCAAACGGCGGTGGTGTACATCTTCACGGGTTGCATGAGGGTCTCCTGCGGTAGAGGGGTGAAGTTCAGGCTTTTTCAACGGGCAAGCTGGCTTCGCGCCAAGCCTTGAGGCCGCCAGCCATGGCTTCGGCCTTTTCATAACCCAGCTTCTTGGCAATGGCCACAGCACGGCTGGCGCGGGCGCCCGACGCGCAGACCAGCACCACGGGCACCGCCTTGTTCTTCACCAGGCCAGGCAGGCGCTCTTCGAGTTGACCCAGGGGGACATTTTTGGCGCCGCCCACGTGGCCGGCTGCAAACTCTTCGGCTTCGCATACGTCGATGACGACCGCCTTTTCGCGGTTGATGAGCTGCACCGCCCGGGAGGGGGTGAGCGAGCCGGCGCTTGCACTGCGCAGCGATGGCCACAGCAACATGCCGCCCGATGCGAGGGCCACGACGAGCAAATACCAGTTGTCGATGATGAATTTCACGAAGATTCCTTGGGTTGGCGAACAGAGCAATTTTAGAATGTAAGGTTTTGACCCGCTCTTTCTAGGGAAACCATGCACAAACTCGTTCTGATCCGCCACGGCGAATCCACCTGGAACCTTGAAAACCGCTTTACTGGCTGGACCGACGTGGACCTGACCCCCACGGGCGTGGAGCAGGCCAAGAACGCCGGCCGTCTGCTCAAGGCCGAAGGTTACGAGTTTGATGTGGCCTATACCAGCGTGCTCAAGCGCGCCACCCGCACCCTGTGGCACACCCTGGACGAAATGGACCGCACCTGGCTGCCCGTCGTCCACAGCTGGCGTCTCAACGAGCGCCACTACGGTGCCCTGCAAGGTCTGAACAAGGCTGACATGGCCAAGCAATACGGCGACGAGCAAGTGCTGGTGTGGCGCCGCAGCTATGACACGCCCCCGCCAGCGCTGGAAGCGACCGATCCTCGTAGCGAGCGCAGCGACATCCGCTACAGCCAGCTCAGCCCCGAGCAGATCCCTCTGACAGAGTGCCTGAAGGATACCGTGGCCCGCGTGCTGCCGTTCTGGAACGACACCATGGCCCCCGCGATTCGCGCGGGCCAGCGCGCGGTGGTGGCAGCGCACGGTAACTCGATCCGTGCCCTGGTCAAGTACCTGGACAACATCTCCGATGGCGACATCGTCGGCCTGAACATTCCCAACGGCATTCCACTGGTTTACGAGCTGGACGACCAGCTCAAGCCGATACGCCACTACTATCTGGGCGACGCCGAAGCGGCCGCAAAGGCTGCGGCAGCCGTGGCTTCGCAGGGCAAAGCGTAAAGAAGCGGTAAATCTGCCGGGTAAATCCCTCCAGATCCTGTCAAAGTGAGCGCCCACGCGGAACTGCGGCGGGCGTGGCCCTTCCAAGGTGTATATTGAAGCGGTAAAGGTGTTGTATGGGCCAGAAACTCAAAATTGCAGGCTGGGTGTCGGTAGGTGTGGTGGCCGGTGCGCTCACCACGGTGTCGTTGCAGACCGTTGCGCGCGGGGCGATGACACCGCTGCCGCTGGAGGAAATCCAGCAACTGTCTGCAGTGTTTGGACTGGTCAAGACCGACTATGTCGAACCTGTGGATGACAAGAAGCTCATCACCGATGCTATCTCTGGCATGGTTTCAAGCCTTGATCCACATTCGCAGTATTTCGACAAGAAGTCCTTCAAGGAATTCCGCGAGGGAACCACCGGGCGATTTGTGGGTGTCGGCATTGAAATCACCCAGGAAGACGGGCTGATCAAGATTGTGTCGCCCATCGAAGGGTCGCCCGCATTCCGTGCAGGTCTCAAGACCAACGACCTGATCACCAAGATCGACGAAACCGCAGTGAAGGGCCTGTCCCTCAACGATTCCGTCAAGCGCATGCGTGGTGAGCCCAATACCAAGGTCACTCTCACCATTTTCCGCAAGGAAGAAAACCGGTCCTTCCCGGTCACCATCACCCGCGAGGAAATCAAGACACAGTCCGTCAAGGGCAAGGTGATGGAGCCGGGGTACGCTTGGATTCGCCTCTCGCAATTCCAGGAGCGGACGGTGGACGACTTTGTGCGCAAAGTCGAAGAGGTCTATAAACAAGAGCCCAACCTCAAGGGCCTGGTGCTGGACCTGCGCAACGACCCTGGTGGTTTGCTGGATGCGGCCGTGGCAGTCTCTGCTGCATTCCTGCCCGAGAACGTGACCGTGGTCAGCACCAACGGCCAGTTGGCCGAAAGCAAGGCCACCTACAAAGCGGCACCCGAGTTCTATCTGCGTCGCAATGGCAACGACCCCCTGCGCCGCTTGCCCGCGGCGCTCAAGTCCGTGCCTCTGGTGGTTCTGGTGAATGAAGGATCTGCATCGGCCAGTGAAATCGTGGCGGGTGCCCTGCAGGACCACAAGCGCGCAACCATCATGGGCAGCCAGACGTTCGGCAAGGGATCGGTGCAAACGGTACGCCCTCTGGGCCCCGACACTGGCATCAAGTTGACGACGGCGCGCTACTACACCCCCAGCGGCAAATCGATCCAGGCCAAGGGCATCGTCCCCGATGTGATGATCGATGAGTCGGAAGAGGGCAATGTGTTCGCGGCCCTGCGCATGCGTGAGGCCGACCTGGACAAGCACCTGGGCAGCGGACAAGGTGAAGAGCAAAAGGACGAGGCCCGGGAAAAGGCCCGCGAGGAAGCACGAAAGCGCCTTGAAGAGGAAGCCAAAAAGCCTGTAGCCGACCGCAAGCTGCCCGAGTTTGGAACCGATAAGGACTTCCAGCTGGCCCAGGCGCTCAACAAGCTCAAGGGCCGTTCTGTGCTGGTGAGCAAGACGCAGACCGAGCGCAAGGAAGAAAAGAAGGAAAACTAAGCCCTGGGCTGGTTTCCACCTGTTTGTTTGATGTACAAAAGGCCGGGCTCCCACAGGGGCCCGGCCTTTTTGATGTGGTGGATGAGAGAACGATGAACGATAAACAGTTGCTGCGCTATTCGCGCCACATCCTGCTCGACGAAGTAGGTATTGAAGGGCAGGAGCAGGTCTTGTCTGCCCATGCGCTGGTGATCGGGGCAGGGGGGCTGGGATCGCCGGTGGCGTTGTACCTCGGCTCCGCTGGCGTAGGCCGTATCACGCTGGTGGACCATGATGTGGTGGACCTCACCAACTTGCAGCGCCAGGTGGCCCATACCACAGCCCGCATTGGGCAAGCCAAGGTGGAGTCGGCCGCGCAGGCGGTGTGGGCCATCAACCCTGAGGTTGAAATCACGGCCTTGCAGCAGCGCGCAGATGCCAAGTTGCTGGACGAATGGGTTCCCAAGGCCAGTGTGGTTCTGGACTGCAGTGACAACTACGCCACCCGCCATGCCGTCAACGCTGCCTGTGTTCGGCATGGCAAGCCCTTGGTGGCTGGCGCTGTCATTCGGTTTGACGGGCAGGTCATGGTGTTTGACCCGCGCGAGCCAGGCTCGCCCTGTTATGCATGCATGTTTGCGCCCGAGGCCGACTTTGAAGAGGTGCAGTGCTCCACCATGGGCGTGTTTGCTCCACTCGTCGGGGTCATCGGTGCCGTGCAGGCCGCGGAGGCCTTGAAGATCATTTCTGGCGCAGCCCCCGCAATGACCGGCCGCCTGCTGATGCTGGATGGCCGCGCGATGGAGTGGAGCACCATGAAAGTACCACGAGACCCGGCCTGCGTTGTGTGTGGCAAACAGTAGGAATAATCCTACGCGACCAGCGAGCCCTGGCTGGCAGAATGATAAAAACATCCGGCCTAAAGTACGTCCTCGGCCATGGCGTATTTGGTTCTGGCCGGAATAATGGACCAGGCTGTGAAACTCCGTACATACATTGTTGAAGACAACGCAACCATCAGAGAGAATCTCATTGGAACTCTGGAGGAACTGGCGTCGGTGGAACCGGTGGGATTTGCTGAAACGGAGGACGAAGGCAAGGTGTGGCTGAAGGAGCGATCCGGCCAGTGGGACCTTGCCATCGTTGATTTGTTCTTGCGCCAGGGCAGTGGTTTGGGGGTACTCGAGGCCTGTCGAGAGCGCAACCCAAGTCAGAAGATGGTGGTGCTCAGCAACTACGCCACCCCCGACATCCGCATGCGTTGCGCCCAACTCGGAGTGGACGCCGTGTTTGACAAATCTAATGAAATCGATGCGCTCGTGGATTACTGCGTGGCGCACAGCCAAGCCTGAATCACTGGCGGGCATTGCGCGGCGTGGAAGACAGCGCGGTGTGACGGCTCCGCGATCGTCCCAATCTCCCCATTCTTGCGTTCAAGCCAGCGCTGGCCCCCGCCATTTGTTGTAGTTGGGCAGGGGCGGGAATTACCCCATCAGTCGATCAACTGGTTCTTCAGTGCGTAATAGGTCAGGTCGCTATTGGACGACAGGCTCATTTTCTCCATGAGGCGCGTTCGATAGGTACTCACCGTCTTCACGCTCAACGAAAGGTCTTTCGCAATATCGCCAGCGGTTTCACCCTTGGCCAGCTTCAAGAACACCTGGAATTCGCGTTCTGACAGTTGCTCGTGCGGAGGCGCGTCATCTTTGCGATTGAGTTGCTGTGCCAGCAGGTCGGCCACGGCAGGAGTGAGGTAGCGCTTGCCCAAGGCGATCACCCGAATCGCTTCCACAATTTCGGAGGGGTCGCATTCCTTGTTGAGATAGCCACTGGCGCCTTGGCGGATGAGATTGATGGCGTAATGCTCTTCGGGGTAGCCACTCAAAATCAGGATGCCCATGTCGGGAGCCTTCGCGCGCAGCATCGCCAGCGCATCCAGGCCGCTTTGGCCGGGCATGGAAAGGTCCATCAGCAGTACGTCGATTTCGTGGTTGCGCACCAAGTCAATGGCCTCGCGGCC
The DNA here is from genome assembly GCA_002377855.1 of Acidovorax delafieldii. GTDB lineage: Bacteria > Pseudomonadota > Gammaproteobacteria > Burkholderiales > Burkholderiaceae_C > Acidovorax > Acidovorax delafieldii_A. The sequence goes on from DFQQ01000013.1 coordinate 15,240, forward strand.
GTTGGACGCCTCGCCTTGCACCCGCAAGTCGACATGCTCCGACAGGAACTGGCGCAAGCCGGTGCGAACAATAGCGTGGTCATCCACAATGCCAATTTTGATCATTGAGTTTCTTTCTGGAAGGTGAGCTAGCCGCCCTCGGTGAGTTATTGAAAAACCGCAGTCGGGTGCTGTTGAGCGCAATGTGCGCAAGCGCCCTGACCATCAAACTTTATCCTGATTCCAAGCTATGACCCTAGAAGCATCCTTCCGGCGGTGGTTACCAAAAGTTCGCCGCATGGCGCTGAGCCTTCCCATGGCGCTGCTCGCCGCCATGGTTTTGGTCGGCATCAACGAGGTCGGGCACATGCGTTCGCAAGATGCGGTGCGACAGATGAGCCAGTGGCAAGCCACGCGCGGCACGGTCAACAGTCTGCTTCAGAGCATGCTGGATGCAGAGACGGGCCAGCGCGGATATCTGCTCACGGGCAACGACACGTACCTGCAACCCTACGACAAGGCCATGACCGCGCTGCAGAGTCACCTGGACACGTTGCGCAACCAGTTCGTGGATTCCAAGGAGGACATGCAGGTGGTTGCGCTGCTGTCGCGCCAGATCTCCCGCAAGCTGGCTGAAATGGAACTGAGCTTGCGACTGCGCAGACAGGGCAACGAAGACGCGTGGAAGTTCATTTTGCACACCGACATGGGGCGCGAGAACATGGACGAAATCCGTCGGCACGCCCACGCGCTCATCGAGCGTGCGACGGTCAAGATCCAAGCCGGGCAAGTGCAAATCGTGCAGTCGCTGATGCTCTCGCGCATTGGCATTGCCGTGGTGACCGCGATCGGTCTGCTGGCGTTCTTCATGTACCTGCGCCAGGCCCACGCACTGCAGGTCGTCAACCAGCGCGAGCAGGCCCTGCTTGAACACGAGCGGGACCGCCTGGAGGGCCTCGTGCGCGACCGTACCGCATCGTTGTCCGAACTGGCCAACCACCTGCAGCAAGTGCGCGAAGACGAGCGCGGACATCTGGCCCGCGAACTGCACGATGAACTGGGCGCGTTGCTCACTGCGGCCAAGCTGGACGTAGCGCGTCTGAAATCGAAGTTGGATGTGAATGCCCCCGATGTGACCGAACGCCTCAAGCACCTCACCGACACGCTCAACAGCGGCATTGCACTCAAGCGGCGCATCATTGAGGACCTCAGGCCATCGTCACTGTCACACCTGGGGCTGACAGCCGCGCTGGAGATTCTCACGCGTGAGTTTGCGCAGCGCGCGGGCATTGAGGTCGAGACCAATCTGGAGACGGTGGAGTTGCCCAGCGCTGCGCAACTCACTGTGTACCGCATGGTCCAAGAGGCTTTGACCAACATTGGCAAATACGCCAAGGCCAACAAGGTCCTGGTGTCCGTCCATTCGCATCCCAACCATGTGGCAGTGCAAGTGCACGACGACGGCGCCGGCTTTGACCCGGCAGGGGTGCAGGTTTCTTCGCACGGCCTGGCGGGGATGCGGCACCGCGTGGAGGCCGCTGGAGGGCGCTTGAGCGTGCACTCCAGCCCCGGCAAGGGGACCTTGTTGTCCGCCGTATTGCCCCTCCTGCGTTAAGGCGGCAGGCCCGTTGCTCGGTGCGGCCACAGGGCTGCTGGGCTACTGGGCTACTGGGCAGCTTCTTCAATGTTGACGGCGCTGGGCTCGGCTTGTGGCCCGTTCGCATGCCCAGCCGCACGCACACGTGGCGCAGATGCGCGCTGCCACCGCTCAGCAAGGCGCTCTGCCCGACTGCGCCCCGGAAGACGTTTTGGCCTCGGAGTGCCCCTATGCGCAATGCTTGGCAAGGCGCAGGGCCCCGTCCTACAGGGGAGCCACGCACCCACTGACATGTCCGCGCGCCAGCCACCGGCACCGCGCCAACCCCCTTCATCCTTACAGTTGGTTCCAGCGAGTTGTTCCACAGCTCCCTGCGCACCACGGGCTGTATCAAACCCTTGTCTCTTGTGCGCAGTGAACTGCGAGACGGCCTTCCCGGCGCGGTCACCGCGCCACCCACCCGTCGGTGCCAAGCCGGCACATTTTGGGAGATGGTTATGTTGCACTATGCAGTGGTTTTTCTAGTGATTGCCCTGGTGGCTGCCGTGTTCGGTTTTGGCGGCATCGCCGCTGGCGCCGTGGGTATCGCCAAGATCCTGTTCTTCGTGTTCGTGATCATGGCGGTTGTCACCTTCGTTGTGAGCCTGCTGAGACGAGGGTAACGCCCGCCGCATGCCCGTCTAGACAACGTTACCTATCCATGCTTACGCAAATCAGGAGTGATCAATGAATACCGAGAGCAAGACCAACACCAACACCAACGGCGATAACACGATGCATCGCAACTTGTCGGACGACGTGCTGCAAAGCGCTGAAGAGGCGGTCAAGGCGACCCACGACAAGGCAGACAAATTGTTGAACGCCGCCCAGGACGGAGTGCATCACCTGCGCACCGAAACCAGCCCCGCCATTCAAGACTTGGCCACCCGCGCTCAGGATTTGGCCTCGCGCAGCATCGACTATTGCGCCCATGCCAGCGACCGCGCCCGTCGGCAGTTGCACGAAGTGTCAGAAGCCACCACACGGTACGTTGCCCAGCAACCAGCCAAGTCGATGGCCATTGCCGTGGCTTCAGGCGCGGCCATTGGCGCTCTGGCGTTGTGGCTTTCTCGGCGTCCGTACGGCCGGTAATGAGTTCCCGGCGGGTTCATAGCAGTTTCCAAACCGCTCGAATTCGCATCAATCCAGGGGTTGTGGAGGGTGCAATAGACCCCAGGGTTGATTGGTTGATAGCACCCGCGTTTGCTTAACTTTAATGAAGGAAAACACCATGAAATACGCACGTGCTCTTGCTTTTGCCGCAATGACAGGCGCCACCGTTCTGGCTGCTACAGGCTGCTCGGTCGCCCGCGAACAGCAGTCCGTCGGATCGTATGTGGATGACGCCGGCATCACCACGGCTGTGAAGGCCAAGATGGCTGAGGACAAGACTGTTTCGGCCACATCGATCAGTGTGGAAACCCTCAACGGAACGGTTCAGTTGTCGGGCTTTGCAAAATCGCAGGCCGAAAAGAACCAGGCAGAAAACATTGCCCGCAACACCAAGCATGTCCGCGAAGTGCGCAACAGCATCGTAGTGCGCCCTTGATGTCTTGATTGCCGGCCGTGCCGCGGAGGTGCAAACCGCCCACGTGCTGCTGTTCTTGACAGAACCCAGACCTCCGCCTGCATAGCAGTCGGAGGTTTTGTTTTTGCGTCCTACACGTCGCTCGGCGGCAGCGAGGAGTAAGCTTCAACCCATGCGCGTATTCAACTGCGACCACTGTGGTCACCTGGTTTTTTTTGACAGCGTGCAGTGCCTTCACTGCGGCAGCACGTTGGCCTTTGTTCCTGACCAGCTCACCATGGCAGCGCTGACGCCGGCGCCCCAGGACGGGGCGGACCTGTGGCGGCGCATGGGCGCGCGCAGTGGGGGTGATTCCAGTGGAAAGCTGTACCGCATGTGCCACAACCGCACTGCGCATGGCGCGTGCAATTTCGCAGTGCCCGCCAGCGACTATTCGCCGCTGTGTGTTTCGTGCCGCCAAACGCGCATCCTGCCCGACTTGTCCGAGCCGGCCAACCTGGGGCGCTGGCAGCAGGTCGAGGCCGCCAAGCGGCAGCTTTTTTACACGCTGGCGCGGTTGGGGCTCGAGCCCGTGCCGGGGCGCTCTGGCCCTGTGTTTGAGTTTTTGGCGGAGTGGCCCGGAGGCCCCGCAGTGACGACTGGGCACCTGGGAGGGACCATTACGCTCAACGTGGCCGAGGCAGACGACGACGAGCGTGCCCGGCGGCGCATTGCGCTGGGCGAGCCCTACCGCACCCTGATCGGCCACCTGCGCCATGAATCAGGCCATTTCTATTGGGACCAGCTGGTGCGCGACGGTGGCCAACTCGAGGCTTTTCGCAGCGTGTTTGGCGACGAGCGCCAGGACTATGGCCAGGCCTTGAGCGCGCATTACGCCAAGGGCAATGACCTGGGCAACTGGTCTCTCCACCACGTCAGTGCATATGCGTCCTCGCACCCCTGGGAAGACTGGGCTGAGACCTGGGCCCACTATCTTCATATGGTGGACCTGCTGGAGACCGCCGCCAGCTACCGAGCCACTGTCACCGTGCCCGATCCCCAAGCTGCATCATCCCACCAGGTGCTCGATCCGTTCGCCGAGCCCCCTCCCGCGTTCGACGACATGGTGCGCCAATGGGTGCCGCTGACCTTGCTGCTCAACAGCCTCAACCGCAGCCTGGGGCAAAGCGACGCATACCCCTTCGCCTTGTCTGCGGGCGCCATGGGCAAGCTGAGGTATGTACACGACCTTGTGCAGGCCGTGCGGCCTGGCTAGTGAGCCGATCCACCAACGGGGTAGAGAACTTTGTGCTATTAAATTAATAGCTTATCGCGCTTTGTTGGCGGGCGCTAGAGGCTCATTTGATCGTAATGGGTTGTACTTGCCTTCTGCGCTCCGGTCCCTGCCGTCAGCGGGGCGCCGCCCACGCCCAGTGGTTGTCCAGCCTCGCGTTCTGGAATGCGCCGGTGTGCGCATGCACGCTGTTCTGGCCCACAGCCCCATCCCATGCCACGCTTTGCCCCGCCCCCCCGGCATACAGGTGCGCCCCCGATGCAGCCAGCGCGCAAACCTCGCTCAGGCCGATGTGCCCGGTGGGGTGGCCTTGATCGTCGAAGAATGCGACACAGCCTGCGCGCGGGCAACTGACGGCCCAGCCTTGCGGTGTGCCGACAATGCTGCCGCCATAGCCCTGTAGATCTCTGCGAAGAAGCAGCGCGGTGTCGGTCGCTCGTGGCGCATCAGCAGCAAGCTGCAGTGCCTGCCCGTCAAAAAGCGCGAACACCGGAGCCGCATGGCGCAGGCCCGGGTCGTCATGCTCGGCCTGCAGCGCAATGCCCAGCGCCGCGCCTCCCGCGCTCCAGGCCAGGTGCCGCAGGCTCAGGCGCTGATCGGGCAGGCGCCATTGGCCCAGCAGGCGGCCCGTGGTGCCGTGCAGTCGTACCAGAGACGAGTCCATGCGGTCCAGGTCCCGCTTGGCGCGACCGGTCTCCGGGGCAGTGGGCACGCCGCCATTGGCCACGATGAGGGTGGGGCCGCCTGGGCTGTTCCTATCCCAGATCAGTTCGTGGGCATCCAGGCCGTGGGTGGGCCATTCGGCCAGCTTGTGCAGCGTGCGAATGTCGCGCAGGCCGATCACGCTTTCGCCCGTTTCCACGTCGGTTTCGGTGGTGTAGAGGTGCCTTCCGTCCAGGCCCCGCAGCGCGTGCCCGTTGAAGGTGCGGTCTGGGAACTGCGTGTCCGACGCCTGCCAGAGCCATTGGGGGGGTGCTTTGCTGCCGGGGCGCCAGCGCACCAGCCAGTCGCCCGGGCGGCGCGCTACCGCAAGGATCGAGCCGTCCGGCAACGGGCACAGCCCATGGGCGCGCGAGGGGACCTCCAGGCTCGCCAGCACGCCCAGTGGGGCGGGCTCCGCTGCGTTGCCGCGGCCAGGTGCCAAAGACACCCGTCCGATGTGAAAGCTGCCCTGGGTCTCCCAGGCTGCGGCCAGGGTAGCGGTATCGCGCGGTTGAGAGCGCAACGCGTAGCGCCCGGCGGGTACCGCCTGTGCCTGGCCGGGGGGCAGGGCCCAGCCGCCCAGGCCAGCGAGCCAGGCCAAGGCATGGCGGCGCAGCAGTGGGGGCGCGATCACCTGATCGCCACATCCGGTGGGGTCAATCACCGTCTGCATCTGAAAAGCCAATGTTCACTTGCAGTGCCGGCGCAACTTCCGATTCCGCCAAAAACTTGAGTGTGGCCAGGCTTCGTGCGGCTTGATGGATGGCGGCTTTGTCCGTGGTTCCCGACCTGGTTACCAGTGCCATGGCGGCATCGACTTGCTCTACCGCCTTTTGCAGTTTGTCTGCCAGCGGGTTCAGGCCCCTGCCCCGCAAATAGGTTTCGAGCGGCACCAGTGCCTCGCCGGGCAGCGGCGCTGGCGTGTGCATGGGTTGCACCGTGACACTGCGCAGCCCGGCCCAGGTGGCGGCCCACGCAGCTACCGTGGTCTGGCTGGCTGTGCGGGGGTAGTCAGGGGACTTGGCGCTTTGTGCGGCACGCAAGGGCTTTTCCATGTGCGCCCAGCGCAGGCGCTCGATACCGCCCACCCACTGGTTCACGAATTCACTCATGGCTTGTGTGGACTGTTCCTGTTGGTCTTCAGCGCTCCAGGAGGTGGCGGCAGCGCGCTCGAAGTCTGCGGCCACTGCTGCCGCTTCGCGGGCAATGTCCAGCGCCACCTCGTGCGCATAGCTGCACGCGGGGGTACCGGGCTGTACCGGCGCTGTCCACAGCAACCACTCCAGCGCTGGCAACCCCTTGGCCGGGGTGCCAATGCGTTCAAAAGCCTTGCTGCCCTGGGGCTGTGCTGTGATGGCCTTCTCGATCAGGGCCGGGCGGGTCGGCGCAAAGTCGACGGCACGCTGGGTGCGCCGCGCCACCACCGGGCCGATGGAGACCGACGCAAGTTCTTCAAAGGCGCGCGCTGTGCTTTGCCAGGCAGTGCGGGCCTGTGCAAGCGCTGCCTTTGCCGCGGGCGCACGGGGGGCTTGGCACAGCGCGCCCAGCGTCACCGCCAGTGTTTGCGCGGAGCGGTCAAACGCCTGGGCGCGCGGCACGCCCCAGTGCGCGTAGATGCCTTTCAGCGCATGGCTTGTGTCGTAAAACGGTACCGCCTCGCGTTGCCAGGGCTGAGGTCTGTTATTGGCGGCGGGTGCGGGTTGTGCATGGGCCGGCAGTTGCCACGCGAGGGCGAGCGCCAACGCCAGGGCACACCCAGCAAGGGCGCTGGCACAGCGGTTGCGGCTTGGGCAGGCAGGAGGGTGGCTCATAACGACTCCACAAATTTGACCAGCGCGTCGCGGTCGGCTTTCTTCATCCGCAGCACCTGCTGCCTTGCCTGTTCGGCTTCGCCACCGTGCCACAGTACGGCCTCAAGCACGCCACGGGCGCGCCCGTCGTGCAGAAGCTGGGTGTGGCCGTTCACGTCCTTGATGAGGCCGGTGCCCCACAGCGGTGGGGTTTTCCATTGGCGGCCATTTGCTCCAAAATCCGGGCGCCCATCGGCCAGGCGCTCGCCCATGTCGTGCAAAAGCAAATCGGTGTAGGGCCAGATGCGCTGGCCGTTCAGTGCCTTGCTCGTCAGGCGTGGAAAAGGCCCAGCCTGCGTGACATAGCTGGGGCGGTGGCAGGTGGCGCACTGGGCCTGCGCAAACAGCATTTGTCCGCGCAGCACTTGCGCATCATGGGGATTGCGGCGTGCCGGTGGCGCCAGCGTGGCTTGGTAGAAGACCACATCGTCCAGGGTCTTGTCATCAATCTCCACGCCGGGCTGGCCTTGCGCTGCGCCACTGCTGCCGCTGGGGGCCGCCATGCAGTCCTGCTGCGCCCGAGTACACGCTTCGCTGGCGAAATGCTGCGAGGTGATGCCCATGTCGCCCACAAAGGCGGCCCCCGTCTGGTGGGCGATGGTGGCCACGTTCGCTTTCCAGCCAAAGCGCCCCAGCATCATCCGGGCCGACGGTGCGTCCCACACTTGGTTGGGCACGCCCTTGATGGGCCCCGGGGCGGCGGCCTGGTCTGCGGCGTTGGCCAGAACGTCCGCTTCGGAGATGGCTTCCAGCAACCCAACGCCAATGATCTGAGGCGCAATGCGCGGGCTGAACATGACTTTCGAATGCATGGGGCCGTAGCCCAGGTCGGCAAAACCGTAGATGGGCTTTTGCAACTGGTACCGTGTGCCATCGGCGAACTGGCCAGAGAGGGGCTGGTAGCGCAGCGTGACGCGCCCCTCCGGCTTCACGCCCTGGATGGCCGCGTTGTTGAACTGATCGCCATAAGTGGGCTCGTGCACAGGCCCTCCGTGGGCGTCGGAGCCAGGAATGGACAGGCGGATGAGCAGCGCCACCGTGGGGTCTTTCGTGTCGCCGAGCCGGTTGAAAAGATCGGGCGGCGCGCCGCGTCCGTCTTGCACATGGCAGCCGCCGCATGAACGCGCAATGAAGTGCGGGCCCAGCCCATCGCGGGCCTTGGTGGATGCAGGGGCTTCCACCCAGTTGCGGCGGAAGAACGAGTTGCCGATGACGAAACGCGTGCGTTCCTCGTCGGGCAGATTCGCGGCGGGAAAGGAAAACGCATTGCGCCCGGTAGCAAACACTGTCGTCTCGCCGCCTGTCTTTTCGCCCAACGGGTCCGGCTGGGGGGTTGCGGTCAGGGGGCGCAAGCCAAGGCCACCCAGGGCGATGATGGCCGTGCTGGCAGTCGCCACTTGCAAGGCGCGCCGGCGCCTGCTGGCTTGCACCACGCTCACGGCTGAACCAGGGTGAGCTTGCTGATGCCGATGGCATTGGCTGCTGCGACCAGGTCCTTGCTTTGTTGCGTAAGGCTGTCGATGGCCTTCTGGATCCGTTGGCGGCCTGCGGATTCCTTGCCTCCCATGATCTCCTGGTCAAACGGTGCCTGAATGGCTTCTGCAGCCGCCACGGAGCTCGCAATCTGCTGCGTGGTTTTATCGGCCAGCTGCGCGTTCTGTGCGGCGACCAGATCGCGCAGCGAAGGGCCTGTGAGCACCGGCCCACTCGCCTGCCTGTACTGGCCCAGCCACACGTTTTGAATGCCCAGTGCATTGGTGACGGCGTCACGGTGGGTGTTATCCGAGAAGCACGAGTGCTCATCCTCCTGGTCTTGGCTGCTCAGGGCGACCTCCAGGCGCTCACCGGCCAGCTCACCGCGTGAGAGCGAGCCCAACCCCACCAGCATCTTGCGCAGCGATTCGCGGTTGCCCTTCACAAACCGCGCGCGGTAGTTGTCCTTCACCTCAGGCGCCCAGGCCTTGACCAGTGCCGTCAGGTCGTCAATCAGCAGCTCGGTCACCACGGTCAGGTACTGGCGGCGGCGATCCGCATTGGGAGCCTTGCCGTCCACAAAGTCTTCAAAGTTGCGGTCGCCAGGGCCGGTGTCCGACACGTCCTGGCCCCACAGAAAGAACTCGATGGCATGCCAGCCCGTGGCAATGTTCTCTTCACCACCGCGTTCGTTTTGCGCAGACAGGTTCTTTTTGTTGATGACGAACTTGCGGTTGTTCACCAGCCCCGCGTTGGGCTTGCCCGGCACCGCGTCCACATAGGATTCGTCCATCGGCCAGGCATTGATGCGGCCCTCAGGCCCGCTGTCGTTGTCGATGGGGCCGCCATAGAAGCGGAAGGCTTCCGTCTGCCCATAGAACTCACGGGCTGCCAGCCAGGTCTTGCGGGCTTCGGCCAGGGTGGCCGCAGAAGGTTGCGCGGTGAACCCAGCAATCGCGCCTTGCATGGCCCTGGCTGCAGCGAGGGTGTCGCTGTAGCTGGCGTGCACCATATGTGCGTAGTGGGCCACGACCAGCGGCGCCGTGGCGGGCACTGCAGAAGCCTGGGTTGGCCCCGTGGGCCCAGACAGGGTCTGTGCGTTGGCGCCAAAGGCCAGGCAGGTGGTTGCGAGGACGGCCGCGACGATGGCGGATGGCGTGAGCGGAGAAGTCATGCGCATGGGATTCCTGAGGTGAACGAGGGCAGGGCGAGCGATGCGCTTGGCAGCAAGGCAAAGACGTGCCAATGGGTTGGCCCGCGCCCACAGCGCCTGGCAGACGTGCGGTGGTTTCGGCCGGCGATGTGTGGCAGTTGGGTTTTTTTATTATACGAATGAAAGTGATTCGTATTTGTTTTTTTGGCATCAGTCCCAAGATGGGGTGGCAGACCGCCAAATTTCCTTTCGGCGGGGCACGCATCTGCAATGCCATGAAAGTGTCATGAACAAGTCACTGCCTTGTCACACGCCGTTCCTACGCTCCACTGGTTTTGTGAAACGAACCATTACCGCGAGGAAACCCCATGACACAACGCCTGGACGCGCCAGCATCGGCCGTCGACTTCAACAACGAAAACTCCAACACTTCGGCCAACCCCACGTTTGAATCGGTGCTGGGCGCTCGCCTGTCACGCCGCGGCTTGCTGCGTGGCGGCGTGGGTTCCGTGGGTACCGCCGTGCTGACCGGCTTTGGCGTGACCGCCTGTGGCGGCGGTGACGATGACAACAGCACCGTGCCCAGCACTCCCAAGCTGCTGGGTTTCAGCCCCGTGGCCAAGAGCCTGGCCGACGTGGTGAGCATCCCTGCAGGCTACACCGCCAGCGTGCTGTTTGCGCTGGGCGACCCCATCTCGGCCAGCGTGCCTGCCTACAAGAATGACGGCACCGACAGCGACTTTGAGCAGCGCGCTGGTGACCACCACGACGGCATGGAGTGGTTCGGCCTGAGCGCCAACGGCTCGCGCGACGACAACGCCACCGAGCGCGGCTTGCTGGCGATGAACCATGAAGCCACTACCGACGAAAAGCTCTCTTCGTTCTTCCTGCACGCCAATGGCGGCACATCCACATTGCCCCGCCCCGCGGCCGAAGTGGACAAGGAAACCGCAATCCACGGCGTGGCCGTGATCGAAGTGGCCAAGGCAGCCGGCAAGTGGTCTTACCTGCCTGGCTCTGCCAAGAACTTCCGCTTGACGGCGCTCACGCCCATTGAAATCGCGGGCCCTGCACGCGGCAGCTCGCAGCTGATCACCAAGTATTCGCCCACCGGCACCAAGACACGTGGCACGCTGAACAACTGCGGCACGGGCAAGACCCCATGGGGCACCTTCCTCACCGGTGAAGAAAACTGGTTTGGCTACTTCACCCGTGGTGCTGCAGACGATGCGGCCCGCGGCAACGACAAGAGCGTGACCTCGCTCAAGCGTTATGGCCGCACCCAAGGCGCCACCTCGCGCCACGGCTGGGAAACCGGTGGCACCGATGACAAGTACCAGCGCTGGAACAACAGCAAGCTGGGCGCTTCGGTGGACGGCAGCGACGACTACCGCAACGAAATGAACGGCATGGGCTACATCGTTGAGATCAACCCCTACAACAAGGCTGCCAGCGCCAAGAAGCGCACGGCCCTGGGCCGCTTCGCGCACGAGAGCGCCGCTTTCGGCAAGGTTGTCGTGGGCCAGCCCCTGTCGGTGTACATGGGCGACGACTCGCGCGGCGAGTACATCTACAAGTTTGTGTCCACAGCGCTGTGGAGTGCCGCCGACGCCAACCCGGCCGATCCCATGGCCGTGGGCGACAAATACCTGGACAGCGGCAAGCTGTACGTGGCCAAGTTCAATGCCGACGGCACTGGCACCTGGGTCGAGCTGGGCCTGACCAACACGGCGATTGCGGGCTACGCAGCGTACAAGTTTGCCGACGCCGCGGACATCGCCATCAACACCCGCCTGGCTGCTGACGCCGTGGGCGCCACGAAGATGGACCGCCCCGAGTGGAACGCCGTGAACCCCGCCAATGGAGAGATCTACTTCACGCTGACCAACAACAGCAGCCGCAGCATCAACCCATCGAGCAGCCAATACCTGCCTGATGCCGCCAACCCCCGTGCCTACACGGACATGAAGGGCACGACGGCGCAAACCGGCAACCCCAACGGGCATCTGGTGCGCATGAAGGAAGGCACATCCGTCAATACGTTCAACTGGGATGTCTACCTGTTCGGCGCCGAGTCCACAGCCGACGCCACGCTGGTCAACCTGTCTGCCCTCACGGCGGACCAGGACTTCTCCAGCCCCGACGGGCTGGCCTTCAGCAAATCGAGCGGTATCTGCTGGATCCAGACCGACGACGGCGCCTACACCGACGCCAGCAACTGCATGATGCTGGCCGCAGTGCCTGGCTCGGTGGGCGACGGCGGCAAGAAGACCTTGAGCTACACCAAGGCTGACGGCTCCAAGCTGGACATCGTCACGCCCGTGGGCAAGGCCGCCACGGCCGACACCCTCAAGCGCTTCCTGGTCGGCCCCAAGGGTTGCGAAATTACCGGCTTGGCAGAGACTCCTGACGGCAAGGCCATCTTTGTGAACATCCAGCACCCCGGCGAAGCCACCAAGATGTCTGACGTGGCTGACGCCAGCAAGTACCAGAGCCAGTGGCCCGCCAACGCCGGCTACGGCGCGGGCAAGCGCCCCCGCTCTGCCACCATCGTGATCACCAAGAACGACGGCGGCATGATCGGCACCTGATGCAGCGCATCGCCAGGGGCTGAATGCGGCGTTCGCCGCAGTCGTCTGGGCTCCAGGGGCAGCGCCCCGAGGCCACCAGCAAACAAGCCCGCAATTGCGGGCTTGTTTTTTATGGGGCGGGCTGGACAGGCTCTCGCGGCGTTTGCTTGCCCAGCGGTTCAATCCTCGGAGTGGGTGACTGTGGGCTGTTCTGGCGCCTCGCCCGCATCCTTGTGAAGCAGGCTTTCTGGCGGCTCGAAGCAGTCGCGGAAGATAAACACCGCACAGCTCAGGACCATGGTGGCCATCATCATCGCAGCGCCCATCAGCAGGCTGCCCACGCCCTCGCCACCCAGGCCGAAGAGCAGCGAGACAATGCTGATCACCAAGGCGCCCAGCACGCCAATGCCCAGCCAGGTGAACAGAAACACCAAGCAGGCGCCTACGTTGCGCACGCACGCCATCAGGCTGAAGAAAAGCGCCTTGACCGGCGGTACACCATGCCAGTGCACCAGGCCGGGCGCGTGCCAGAACAACAGGGAAAGCGGCAGCGACAGCAGCGTGGCCGTCCACATGGCTTTCTGAAAGCCCGGGTCCGAGGCCATTTGCGCCGTTACCGGCGTGCCGTCCATGTAGACCTGGGCGAAGCGCCCGCCGTCCACCAGCGCAGACAGGGCCATGATGCCGAGAAACCCCGCCGCGTACAGCACGCCCAGCAGCAGCATGTGGCGCAGGTGCTGGCGGCCCTTGCGAAACGTGACCAGCAGCAGCGCGGGGGTGGGCGTGTGGCCCCGGATCGACTCGCCCGTGGCCACCATCATGGCCAGGGTGACCGAGGGCAGCAGCACCAGCGACGCGATGTTGCCCAGCACGGGCACGCTGGCCAGCAGCGACATGGCTACAAACGAAATGAAGAACAGCGCCGCCAGCGCCAGAGGCTGGCGCCGAAAGGCCTGTACGCCGAGCTTGACCCAGGTAAATCCGGTCTGGGCAGGAACGATGTGGAGTTTCATGGAGTGGGGTGGTGGGTTCTGGCGGAGTGTGGGGGCTCACGGCACGCCTCGGCGTGAATTTACCCCAGGGGCCTACGCCGGGTCAGGTCAAAGGGCTATGGCACGAAGCACGGTGGCTGGCAAAACAACGCGCGGCGGTTGCGGCACGCCTTATTCCCCATGCAGACCCGCCCGCCAGTGGCGTAAGGCCCGGCGGCTCAGGCGTGTACCGGGCTGGCAATGCGGCCTTGCAATACCCGCTCGAAATGCGTGGGGTCGTGCGGCTTGAGCATGGACGCCTCGCGCGGCAGGTAAAAGTCCCACAGGCGTGATATCCAAAAGCGCAGGGCACCGGCGCGGAGCATGGCGGGCAGCAGTTCGCGCTCGGCAGCCGTGAGGGGCCGCACTGCCTGGTACGCGTTAAGCATGGCCGTGGCGCGCTCTGCATGGTGGGCACCCGTGGGCAGGTCGACGCACCAGTCGTTGAGGCACACGGCCAAGTCAAACAGCCACGTGTCCACGCCTGCGAAGTAAAAGTCGAAAAAGCCGGTGAGTGTGTCTTCGGCAAACATCACGTTGTCGCGGAACAGGTCGGCATGCACGGGGCCGCGCGGCAAGGCTGCATAGCTGGACGAGGCCGCCACGTGGTTCTGGTAGGCCAGCTCGGATTGCAGCAGCGCGGCCTGGGCCGCGTCCAGGTGCGGCAGCACCACGGGCACGGTTTCGTTCCACCACGGCAGGCCGCGCAGGTTGGGCTGGTAGCGGTCAAAGTCGCGCCCCGCCAGGTGCATGCGGGCGAGCATGGCGCCCACGGCCGCGCAATGCACGGGCTCGGGGGCCAGCTGGCTTTTGCCGCGCAGCTTGCTCACCACGGCCGCAGGCTTGCCGGCCACGGTGTGCAAAATTTCGCCGTACTTGTCAGTCCGGGGCTCGGGCACGGGAATGCCGCCGTGCGCCAGGTGCTTCATCAGGTGCAGGTAAAACGGCAGTTGCTCGGCCGTGAGGCGCTCAAACAGCGTGAGAACAAATTCGCCCTGCGTGCTGGTGAGGAAGTAGTTGGTGTTTTCAATCCCGCCCTCAATGCCGCGCAGCTCAACCAGTTCACCAATTTGCAGGCGGCGCAGCACTTCGCGTGCATCTTTTTTGGAGACTTCGGTAAAAACGGCCATCGTTCAACTCAGCGGGAGAAAGGCAGGGCAGGGGGGCGGAAAACTAGGGCAGGCCGGCTTCGAGGCAAGCGCCCCGTGTCGGCTGCGCAACGCGGGCCGAGGCGCCCGCGCGGGGTCAGAACTTCATCACATTCCAGACGCGAGGCGCTGTGTTGGTTTCTGCGCCGCTGTTGCTGCCGCTGCGGCTGCGTGCGCCGTCGGGCGATTTCACCTCGTAGGCGGGCATCTCGCTGCCCTTGGGCTGCACATTGATGCTTTGGGTCTGGCCGCCCACGCGCAGCTCATCCACCCGGCTGCCACCGTCTTCCACGCGGATGCGCTCGGTGCGCTGGTTGCCTCGGCCTCCAATTTGCTCTGGATTTGATAGCTGCTCGCGCTTTTCCACATTGCCCTGGGCGGCTTTTGGGTTGGTATTTTGGGCCAACAGGGGACTGGACGCCAGGCCCAGCAGGAGAAAGAGGTGGAGTGCACGCATGGCCCTGATTGTAGGCGGGGCGTGCGCACCGACGCCGCACGCTGTTGTACCGGTGCACGGGCAGAGACGGGGGCCTTCCAGGTCTCTCAGGGGTGCTTGGGGCACACGCCGGCTTCGCACTGCACGGTGCGCTGCGCGATGAAGGCGCCAAACTTCTTGCCCAGTTGCCCCATCTGCGCGCACACATCACCACGGGCGTCAAAGGCATAGCCCTGGTTGCCAGAGGCGTTGAGAAGCTCCACCTTGGTCAGGGCCAGCTTGGCAAACTCCTCGGGGCGGTGCCATTGCTCGGCGCAAATGTTGTGAAAGATGAACGTGGAGTAGACCAGTTCGCTGACTGCGGGTTTGTCCATCTGCAGCCGCAGCACGCCGTTGTCCAGTTGCGCCGACTTGAGCGCGTTGCCGCGCAGCGAATTCTGCAGCGGTGCGGGCATGTGCTTGAGCGCTGTCTCTGCCACCGCCAGGGTGCACGCTGCGCTGACGAGCAATGCAAGCAGTTTTTTCATGGTTGACCTTAAGAATTGGAAACACCGCCAAGTTTTCGGGGCGGGCAGGGGCTTCATTGCCTGGGGCCTATTTTGCCGGCATTCGCGCCCCGCAACGGCGGTGCGAGCCTGCGTAAACCGGAGCTTCGTGTGCACAATCCGGGCATGACTGACAAAAAGACCCTGGTGCTGGTGGACGGCTCCAGCTACCTCTACCGCGCCTACCACGCCATGCCCGACCTGCGGGCCAACCCGGGCGACCCCACCAGCCCGGCCACCGGCGCCATCCGCGGCATGATCAACATGATGCAGGCCTTGCGCAAAGAGGTGCGTGCCGACTACGCCGCGTGCATCTTCGATGCCTCCGGCCCCACCTTCCGCGACGCGATCTACCCCGAGTACAAGGCCCAGCGCGCCCCCATGCCCGACGACCTGCGCGCGCAGATCGACCCCATCCACGAAGTGGTGCGCCTGCTGGGCTGGACGGTGCTGGCCATCCCCGGCGTGGAGGCCGACGACGTGATCGGCACCCTGGCAGTGACTGCCGCACAGCAGGGGATCGAGGTGGTCGTCTCCAGTGGCGACAAGGACCTGAGCCAGCTGGTGGACGAGCACATCACCATCATCGATACCATGAACGGCAAGCGCCGCGACGTGGCCGGAGTCACGGCCGAGTTTGGCGTGCCCCCCAGCCTGATGGTGGACTACCAGACCCTGGTGGGCGACGCCGTGGACAACGTGCCCGGTGTGCCCAAAGTGGGCCCCAAAACCGCCGCCAAGTGGCTGATGGAATATGGATCGCTCGACGCGCTGATTGCCCGCTCCCATGAGATCAAGGGCGTGGCCGGAGAGAACCTGCGCAACGCCCTGGGCTGGCTGCCCACGGGCCGCCAGCTCGTCACCATCAAGACCGACTGCGACCTGGTGGAGCACGTGCTGGGACTGCCGGCGCTGGACGCCGTCGCCATCGGCGAGCCGCAGTCTGAAGGCCTGCGCGCCTTCTACGAAAAGTACGGTTTCAAGGGGCTGGCGCGTACGCTGGGCGGAGGCGATGCGCATGCCACCGCCGCGCCCACCGTGGCCATGCCTGGCCAAAGCGGCGACCTGTTTGCCGACCACTCCGCCAGCAACGTGGCGCAGGAGGCGCAGCACCGTACCGTGGTGTACGACACCATCCTGAACTGGACTGACTTCGACCAATGGCTGGAGCGCCTGCAAAAGGCCGATCTGGTGGCGCTGGACACCGAGACCGACTCGCTCGACGAAATGCGCGCGCAAATCGTGGGCATCTCCTTCAGCGTGCAGCCCGGCGAGGCGGCGTACATCCCGCTGGCCCACGTCGGCCCCGATGCCCCCGAGCAGCTGCCGCTGAACGAAGTGCTCGCCCGCCTCAAGCCCTGGCTGCAAGACCCCAAGCACGCCAAGCTGGGCCAGCACATCAAGTACGACAAGCACGTGTTTGCCAACCACGGCATCGACGTGAAGGGCTACGCGCACGACACCATGCTGCAAAGCTACGTGCTGGAAGTGCACAAACCCCACGGCCTGGCCAGCCTGGCCGAGCGCCACACCGGCCGCAAAGGCATCAGCTACGAAGACCTGTGCGGCAAGGGCGCGCACCAGATCCCCTTTGCGCAGGTGCCGGTCGATAAAGCAGCCGCCTATTCGTGCGAAGACTCCGACCAGACCCTGGACGTGCACCAGGCCCTGTGGCCGCTGCTGCAGGCCGACGACAAGCTGCGCTTTATCTACGACCTGGAGCTGCAGAGCAGCGAGGCGCTGTTCCGCATCGAACGCAACGGCGTGCTGATTGACGCCACCACGCTGGCCAACCAAAGCCACGAACTGGGCCAGCGCATCGTGCAGCTGGAGACCGAGGCGTACGAGATTGCAGGCCAGCCCTTTAACCTGAGCAGCCCCAAGCAGCTGGGCGAAATCTTCTTCGACAAGCTGGGCATGCCCGTGGTGAAAAAGACGGCCACCGGCGCGCGCAGCACGGATGAAGAAGTGCTGGAAAAGCTGGCCGAGGACTACCCCCTGCCCGCCAAGCTGCTGGAGCATCGCAGCCTGTGCAAGCTCAAAGGCACGTACACCGACAAACTGGCCCAGTTGGCCTTGCCGCGCACCGGCCGCGTGCACACCCACTACGCGCAGGCCGTCGCAGTTACCGGGCGCCTGTCGAGCAACGATCCCAACCTGCAGAACATCCCCATCCGCACGGTGGAAGGCCGCCGCGTGCGCGAGGCCTTTGTGGCCCCCGCAGGCCGCGTGATTGCGAGTGCCGACTACTCACAGATCGAGCTGCGCATCATGGCCCACCTGAGCGGCGACCACTCGCTGCTGCACGCCTTCCACGCCGGGCTGGACGTGCACCGTGCCACGGCTGCCGAAGTCTTTGGGGTGGAGGTGGACCAGGTCAGCAGCGAGCAGCGCCGCTACGCCAAAGTCATCAACTTCGGCCTCATCTACGGCATGAGCAGCTTTGGTCTTGCCAAGAACTTAGGGATAGAGACCAAGGCCGCCGCCGCGTACATCGACCGTTACTTCCAGCGCTATCCTGGCGTAAAACAGTACATGCACGAAACCAAGGCTTCGGCGAAATCCATGGGCTATGTGGAAACCGTGTTCGGCCGCCGCCTGTATCTGCCCGAAATCAATTCCCCCAACGGCCCGCGCCGCTCAGGCGCCGAACGCGCCGCCATCAACGCGCCCATGCAGGGCACGGCGGCCGATCTGATCAAGCTTGCCATGGTGGCGGTGCAAAAGGAATTGGACGCGCACAAGCCGGACATCAAGATGATCATGCAGGTGCACGATGAACTGGTGTTTGAGTTGCCCGAGGGTGAGGTGGACTGGCTCAGGAGCCATATACCGCGGCTGATGGCGGACGTGGCGGCGCTGAAGGTGCCGTTGCTGGCCGAGGTGGGCGTGGGTCCGAATTGGGATAAGGCGCATTGAGGCTGAGACGCTTTTAAAGAGTGGAGCTCAGGGCTGTTGGCCTCTGTGCTTCGTGTCTGCCAATCGCGCCTGCCGCCGCCGTCGCTATGGCCTGCTTCGGCTGATCGTGGCTGGCGCTGCAGTCGTCCTGCCTTTAGCGGGCATCAGCGTCTGTTGCAGTCCGTACCGGTATCAGGAACGACCTCATCGTGCCTCTTGCAACTGCCTCACCCGCCCCCTCAACGCCTCCGCAGCCGGTGACAGCACCCGGTCCCGCCGCTGCAGCAGCCCCAGGGTGCGCCACAGGTCCGGCGCGCTGAGGGGGACGCCGCACACCTCGGCGTGCCCGGGCGGCAAAGCCAGCTGGGGCAGAACGGCCAGGCCCAACCCGCCTTCCACCAGGGCCAGTGCGCCGGCCACGTGGTTGCATTCATACCAGGCCACGGGTTGCTCGGGCAAGTCGGCGGTGGCCTGGTCGAGCAGCAGGCGGTTGGCGCTGTCGCGTGAGACTGACACCAGCCGCATCCCGGCCAGTTCGGCCCAAAGCACTTCCTTGCGTTGCGCCCAGCGGTGGTTGCGGGGCATGGCCAGCATGTAGCGTTCCTTGATCAGAGCCTCAAAGCGCACCGCCGATTCCTGGGCGCCCGTGAAGCTGAGCCCGAAATCCGCAGCGCCGCTCAGCACCGCATCCAGGACCTGGCTTGCGCTTTCGTCCATGACATGCACCTGCACTTCAGGCTGCGCAACGGCAAAGCCGCGCAGTACACGGGGCAGAAGATGGCTGGCCACCGAGGGGATGCACGCAATCGTGACCCGCCCGCGGCGCAGGTGGACCTGGTCGCTCACGCGCCGTACTGCGGCATCCAGCCCGGCCAGCGCGGTGCGGGCCTCGTGCAGAAACTCCTGGCCGATGGCGGTCAGTTCCACGCTGCGGGTGGTGCGCTCCAGCAGCCGCACTCCCAGCGCCAGCTCCAGCCGCTCCACGCGACGGCTCAAGGCGGGGGCCGAAAGGCACAGGGTTTCGGCGGCCAGCCGAAAGCTCGCTTTTTCTGCGGTGACCACGAAGGCCTGCAGCTCACCCATGTCGAATTTGATGCGTGGCATGCAATAGTTTCTCCGTAAATTGCAATTCACAGAACATTGTGCCCTGCCTAGACTGCGTTTCTCGCAAGGCCGACCGTGCTTCGGCAGCTTCTGGAAACCATCCTATGCAACGACGTTCACTGATCGCGGCGGCCACCCTGGCGGTCAGCCTGCCGCTGGCCCACACCGCCGCCCAGGCGCAAGATTTCCCTCCCAAGAAACCGGTCACCCTGGTGGTGGGGTTTGCCGCTGGCGGCTCGGCGGACATCGCTGCGCGGCTGATTGCCAAGAAGCTGGGCGAAAACATTGGCCAGAGCGTGGTGGTGGACAACAAGCCGGGCGCGGGCGGCAATCTGGCGCACACGCAGGTGGCCGCAGGCCCGTCGGATGGTTCGGTGCTGCTGTTCGGCTCGATCGGGCCGCTCACCATTGCGCCCCATTTCATGGCCGTGCGCTACGACCCGTTGAAGGACCTGGCGCCCATCACCATGGGCGTGAGCTTTCCCAATGTACTGGTGGTGCCCGCCAGCACCGGCATCAAAACCCTGGGCGAATTCGTGGCCAAGGCCAAGCGTGAGCCCGGCAAGCTCGACTTTGCGTCGACCGGACCGGGGTCTGCCTCCCATCTGGCGGGTGAGTTGCTGAACGACGTGGCCAAGATCGACACGGTGCATGTGCCCTACAAGGGCGGCGCCCCGGCTTTGCAGGACGTGCTGGGCGACCGGGTCACATCGTTTTATGCAGCGCCCCCCACCGCGCTGCCCCACATTGAGTCGGGCAAGCTGGTCCCTCTGGCCACCACCGGGCTGACGCGCCCCGCCTACCTTCCCAACGTGCCCACAGTGGCCGAGACCTTCCCGGGCTTCAACGCCACCAACTGGTACGCGTTTGTGGCTTCGGCCAAAACGCCCAAGCCGCTGCTCGACCGCTGGAATGTCGAGCTGGTGAAGGTGCTCAACACCCCCGAGGTGCGCGAAAGTCTCCTCAAGCATGGCCAGACCTCAGCGCCCGGCACGCGAGAAGAACTGGGCAAGTTCATCGCGGCAGAACACAGCAAGTGGGGGCGCATCGTGCGCGAGCGAAAGATCACTGCTGACTGAAGCGCAGCGCCCCGCATTCCCAACAAAAAACCAGGAGACAAAACATGCAACAACCGGTCCGCACCATCACACAGCACCTCCAGGCGCCGCGCCGCCGAGTGCTGAACGCCATACTGGGCGCCGCACTGGCTCTGGGCCTGGGCGTGGCGAGCGCCGTGCCGGCCAGCGTTCAAGCCGCAGAAATTCGCGTGGTCACATCGGGCGGCTTCTCGGCGGCGTACGACCAGTTGATCCCGCTGTACGAGCAGGCCACGGGCCACAAGGTGGTCACGGCGCGGGGTGCGTCGCTGGGCAACGCCCCCGATTCGATCCCTAGCCGTTTTGCCCGCAACGAGCAGTTCGATATTGTCATCCTGGCCGATTCGGGCCTGGAGGCACTCATTGCCCAAGGCAAGGTGCAGCAGGGCAGCCGTGTGGACCTGGCCCGTTCGATGATCGGCATGAGCGTGCGCAAGGGCACGCCCAAGCCCGACATCAGCACGGTCGATGCGCTCAAGACGACGCTGCTGAATGCGAAATCCATCGCCTACTCGGCCAGCGCCAGCGGCGTCTATCTGTCGACCGAACTGTTCCCGCGTCTCGGTGTGGCAGAGCAGATCAAGGACAAGGCCACGAAGATCTTCAGCGAACGCGTGGGCGCCGTGGTGCTGCGCGGCGATGCCGAAATCGGGTTCCAGCAGGTCAGTGAGCTGCTGCCCTTCAAGGAGCTGGACTTTGTGGGTCCGTTGCCTGATGAAGTGCAGCAGCGTGTGTTCTTCTCGGCCGGGGTGGCGGCCGGGTCGGGCAATGCGGACGCGGCCCGCCATCTGATCCGCTTCCTGTCGGCGCCTTCGGCAGCGCCCATCATCCGAAACACCGGCATGGAACCCGCCAGCGCCCGCTGACGCGGCGACTTCCGTCATCCGTTCTGGCTTGCGCATGCGCCTTCGGCGCAAGCCCTTCCCCCGCCCAGCCGCAACCCACCAGCACCGCAGTGCGAAGTGCGGCCGGTGGCTGCGCGCACATCACCACAAAGACAAAGAGACATATGACCCGCCTCATTCCCGTTCTCGCCGCCGCACTGACGGTGCCGGCCATTGCATTTGCCCAGCAGGGAGGCCCTACGGTGTACGGCATCGTCGATGCCAGCGTCCGGCACGCGTCCGGCCTGACAGCCGCCAACACACCGGCCGCTGCGTCGGTCAACGGCGTGGCCAGCGGGCTCAACAACACCAGCCGCATCGGGTTCCGTGGCCGCGAAGACCTGGGCGACGGCATGTACGCGCTCTTCAACCTGGAGACAGGCCTGAGCGCCGACACGGGCGCCACGGCCAACGCAACCAAGTTTTTTGACCGTGCCGCCATTGTGGGGCTGGGGGGGCCATTGGGGCAGGTCACTGTGGGGCGCCAGACCAATCTGCTGGCCGATGCCGTCAGCCCCGTGGATGCCGTGGGCATGCGGTTTGCGGCGTTCAACCCCAACATCGTCACGGCGGCCTTGAGCAACCACGGCCTTGGGGTGGAATACGGAGCCACCGGGTCTTCCAGCGGGTCGTACCGGCTGGACAACTCTTTGAAGTACACCGGTGCCTTCGGCCCGGTCACGGCGCGGGCGATGTACGGCATGGGAGAGAACACCGGGTCCACCGCTGCGCAGCACTCGGCCGGCGCCGGCTTGGCGTACACGGCCGGGGGCTGGGTCATATCGGGGGCTTACCAGCGCTTCACCACGGCGGCAGACCTGCCGCTGCGCGCTGCCACGCTGGGCGCGGCCTACCAGTTCGGCAGAGTGCGACTTGCCATCAACACTGCCCGCAGCGAGGCGCGGACATCGGCCACGGCCCGCGCCGAGCAGCGCACCCATTCGGCCGGGGCCACTTGGTCGGCCACGAGCACCGTCGACCTTACGGCGGCGTGGTACCGAGTAGAACGCGAGCGCACCGGGGCCAGGGAAGACGGGTACAGCCGGACCATGCTGTTTGCCGAATACAAGCTTTCACGCCGCACCAAGCTCTACGCCGAGCTGGACCGTACCCACTGGTATGCGGGCTACCAGGGCGCCACCGCCAAGCCCCGCGCCACCGGTATCAGCATCGGCATCGTGCATTCGTTCTGACCGGGGCCGAGGTGCAGTCAGGGGGGCTCGGCTGCTGCGTCGGCCTCGCAATGCCGTGCCCCGGCATTGCATTGCGGCATG
The DNA here is from genome assembly GCA_002377855.1 of Acidovorax delafieldii. Taxonomy (GTDB): domain Bacteria; phylum Pseudomonadota; class Gammaproteobacteria; order Burkholderiales; family Burkholderiaceae_C; genus Acidovorax; species Acidovorax delafieldii_A. Next base: position 37,821 of record DFQQ01000013.1, read on the forward strand.
AAAAAGACCTGAGCGGACGCTGCAAAAGCCGGGGGCGGGGGCATGGGCGGCAGCCATGCAGGCTGGCAAGGTCGTCGCTAAACTCGTCGGGCAACGCGTGGCCGTGTGGCCGCGTCTTCCCAATTCGCTTGGAGCCCCTGCATGCCCGAAACCACCCCCTACACCCCGCCCTCCATCTGGCAATGGAACAAGGAAAACGGCGGCCAGTTCGCCAGCATCAACCGCCCCATTGCCGGTGCCACGCATGACAAGGAATTGCCGGTAGGCCGACACCCGCTGCAGCTGTATTCGCTGGGCACGCCCAACGGCGTGAAGGTGACGGTGATGCTGGAAGAGCTGCTGGCGCTAGGCCACGGCGGGGCGGAGTACGACGCGTGGCTGATCCGCATCAACGAGGGCGAGCAGTTCGGCAGCGGGTTCGTTTCGGTGAATCCCAACTCCAAGATCCCGGCCCTGCTGGACCGCACCGATTCCGCCAACCCGGTGCGGGTGTTCGAGTCCGGCGCCATCCTGATGTACCTGGCCGAAAAGTTTGGCAATGCCTTTTTGCCCAGCAGTGGCGCGGCGCGGGCCGAGTGCCTGTCGTGGCTGTTCTGGCAGATGGGCAGTGCGCCGTTTCTGGGCGGTGGGTTCGGGCACTTTTACGCCTACGCGCCGGAGAAGTACGAATACCCCATCAACCGCTACGCCATGGAGGTCAAGCGCCAGCTGGATGTGCTCAACCAGCGGCTGGCCGACAACGAGTTTTTGATCGGCAGCGAGTACACCGTGGCCGACATCGCCATCTGGCCCTGGTATGGCTTGCTGGTGAAGGGCCAGGCGTACAACGCGGGCGAGTTTTTGCAGGTGCATGAATACACGCACGTGGTGCGCTGGGCCGAGCAGGTGGCCAGACGGCCAGCAGTGCAGCGCGGGCGCAAGGTGAACCGCGTCAATGGCGACCTGGCCAACCAGTTGCGCGAGCGGCATGACGCCAGCGACTTTGAGTCCAAGACGCAGGACAAGATCGAAGCTGCTGCAGCGGCTTCTTTGTCGCCCGCGCAATGACTGCCCGGCAAGGTCCCACCATGATCACCCTCTACGACTGCGCCACCGCGCCCAGCCCGCGCCGGGCGCGCATCCTGCTGGCGGAAAAGGGCGTTGCCTACGACGCCGTGCAGGTGGACCTGCGCAGCGGCGAGCAGTTGGGCGATGCGTACCGGCAGATCAACCCGCAATGCACTGTGCCCGCGCTGCGCGCCGAAGACGGGCTGCTGCTGACTGACAACGCGGCCATCACCGCGTATGTGGAGGCGCGTTACCCACAGCCGCCGCTTCTGGGCGAAACGCCTGCCGAGAAGGCGGAGATTGCCAGCTGGAACTGGCGCATGGAGTTTGAGGGCCTGCAGGCCATTGCCGAGGCGCTGCGCAACAGCGCGCCCGCCATGGCCAACCGGGCGCTGCCGGGGGCTGTGGACTACCCGCAGATCCCGGCGCTGGCCGAGCGCGGGCTGGTGCGCGTGGGGCAGTTTTTTAACCTGCTCAATGAGCGCCTGGCGGGCCGCGATTTCATTGCTGCGGACCGTTTCAGTGTGGCTGACATCACGGCCGTGGTGGCGGTGGACTTTGCCCGCGTGGTCAGGCACAAGCCGGGTGAGCAGCACCCGCACCTGCTGCGCTGGCGCGCGGCCATGGCGCAGCGGCCGTCCATGGCACTGTAGTGGGACCACGGGCCGGCCCGGCCAGCTGCAGCGAAGGTCTCCAAAGTGCCCGATGGGCAGGTGATGGGCGACTTGGACGGCGCGGTGAAGTGGGCCGCTGCCAGCGGCGGCGATGCAGCGCGCGTGGGTGTGACAGGCTTTTGCTGGGGCGGCCGTATCACGTGACCGTACGCAGCGCACGGCCCCGTGAAGGCAGGGGGTGGCGCGGTACGGTCGGCTGGTAGGTCAGCCCTCCGACCTGACGCCCAGGCACCCCGTGGACCTCGCTCCCATCCTCAAGGCGCCGGTGCTGGGCCTCTATGGTGAAAAAGATACCGGAATCCCTATTGACACGGTTGATAAGATGAAATCAGCCCTAGCCAGCGGTTCAGCTGCAGCCAAGGTTTCCGAGTTTGTGGTGTACCCCGATGCCCCGCACGCGTTTCATGCCGACGACCGCCCCAGCTACCGCAAGGAAGCGGCGGAAGATGGCTTTCAGCGTGCGCTGGCTTGGTTCAAGACCCACGGAGTGGTTTGAAATTCCGGGTTTTCAGCCAATAGCCGCCCTGGTGTTTCAGGGGCGGCTTTTTTTCGGGTGCGGCACGAGCGTTTGATAATAAAAACTGCCTCTATGGCATATGGAATAAGCGCTAAAAGCTATGACTTTGATAGCAATTTTAATGGCCACCTTGGCTGCAGGTATTGGCAGTGTGTGGGTGGCGGCTCTCTTGATGCGCCTGGGCCTGGGGGGGCGCCACGACGGTGTGGGGCCTCAGCACTTGCTGAGCCTGGCGGCCGGGGCGTTGTTGGCCACGGCCTTCATGCACCTGCTGCCCGAGGCATTTGAAAGCCAGGCGGGCGCGCACGATCTGTTTGCGACCTTGTTGGTGGGCGTGGTGTTTTTCTTTCTGCTCGACAAGGCGGAGTTGTGGCACCACGGGCACGAGCACAGCCACACGGCGCCGCAGCGGCACGACCATGGGCATGCACACGGCCATTCGCACAGCGGCGACGCGGCCCATGCGGTGCACGACCATGGCCATGCGCACCACCACCACGGCTCCCGCTCCGGTGGCTGGGCGCTGCTCACCGGCGACAGCGTGCATTGCTTTGGCGACGGCATCTTGATCGCATCCGCCTTCATGGCCGACATGCGCCTGGGCGTGATAGCCGCTGTGTCTGTGCTGGCGCACGAGGTGCCGCACCATATGGGCGACCTGGTAGTGCTGCGCCAGACGAGCCCTGACCGGCGCGTGGCCCTGATCAAAGTTTCACTGGCGGGGGCGGTCACCGCGCTGGGCGGCGTGGTCGGCTATTTTCTGGTGGGGCAATTGCAAGACTTCCTGCCGTACTTTCTGGCAGTCGCGTCCAGCAGCTTTGTGTACGTGGCGCTGGCCGATTTGATCCCCCAGCTGCAAAAGCGGCTGACGGCCCGCGAAACCATTGCGCAGATCGCCTGGCTGATCGCGGGCATGGTGGTGGTCACGATGGTGAGCGGAGCGGCGCACAGCCACTAAGGCAAGCGGATTCGGGCGACCTGCGCCGGCCTCATGGAGGCAATTTCCGTCCAGAAACGGCATGAGGATGGAGCTGCGGGCTGTGTCCGGCGTGTAGTTCTTGATGCAGGTCAACTGGCTCCAGGGTAGCGTCGCCACGGGGCTGGTTACCTCAAGACAGGCGCTAGCGTCTGTGCCATGCTGGTGCAATGAACCCAGTTGCCTCCTCCCATTCCCCATCGGTTCGTCTGGGCCTGCTGGCGCAGCCCACACGGTTTTTGTTCTTCACTGGCAAGGGCGGGGTTGGCAAGACCTCGCTGTCCACTGCGGCCGCCATTGCCCTGGCCGACGCGGGCCGTCAGGTGCTCCTGGTCAGCACCGATGCGGCCTCCAACCTGGATGAAATGCTGGGCGTGGCGCTGTCCAACCAGCCCGTGGCCGTGCCCGAGGTGCCGGGGCTGCACATGCTCAACATCGACCCCGATACCGCCGCCGAGGCCTACCGCCAGCGCGTGCTAGCGCAGCTGGAGGCCACGGCAACCCATGACGAGCGCGCCACCGTGCGCGAACAGCTCTCGGGCGCCTGCACCACGGAAATTGCCGCGTTTGATGAATTCGCTGCGCTGCTTGCCAGCGAGGGCAATAGCGCTGGCCACATCTTTGACCATGTTGTGTTTGACACCGCACCCACAGGCCACACGCTGCGACTGTTGAGCCTGCCCAAAGCCTGGACCGGGTTTTTGGCGGGCAACGACCGGGGCGCGTCGTGCCTGGGGCCGCATTCGGGCCTGAAGATGCAGGAGGCCCGCTTCGCCGCCGCTCTCGCCGCGCTGAGTGATCCCGCGCTGACCACCGTGGTGCTGGTCACCCGCCCCGATCCCCGGCCCATGCTGGAGGCGGCCCGTACCGCCACAGAGTTGCGCACCCTCGGGCTGGCCAACCAGCGCCTGGCCATCAATGGCGTGTTCCATGCCAGCAACCCGGGGCAGGACCCTGTGGCCGACGCGATCGAGCAGCTAGGCCGCCAAGCCATGGACCAGATGCCCGATGCATTGGCCCCCCTGCCGCGCGACGAGGTTCCGCTGCGTGCATTCGATACCGTGGGCCTGCCCGCACTGCGCGCGCTGCTGGGCGACGGCCCTGTGCCTTCTGCTGCGTCCGCGGCGGCGGCTGGCTTTTCTTTGCAGGCGGAGCCTCTTTCGGCCATGGCCGACGCGCTGGCCGCCAAAGGCCACGGGCTCATCATGGTGATGGGCAAGGGTGGCGTGGGCAAAACCACCATTGCCGCCGCGCTGGCCGTGGGCCTGGTGCAGCGCGGGCACAGCGTTCACTTGACCACCACCGACCCAGCGGCCCATGTGCAGAGCCAGCTCGACGGTAGCCTGCCTGGCTTGAAGGTGGGCCGCATCGACCCGCACGCAGAGACCCAGGCGTACATCGACAAAATCATGGTCACGCGAGGCAAGGCGCTGGACGACGCCGGCCGCGCGTTGCTGCTGGAAGATCTGCAATCTCCCTGCACCGAAGAGGTGGCGGTGTTTCACGCCTTCAGCCGCGTGGTGAACGAGGCGCGTACTGCGTTTGTGGTGCTGGACACCGCACCCACCGGCCACAGCCTGCTGCTGATGGATGCCACCGGTGCCTACCACCGCCAAATGACCCAGCAGTACCAGGGCACCGCCGGCGGCGCGATGGCGAAGCACATCATCACGCCGCTGATGCGCCTGCAAGACTCTGACATGACACATGTGGTCATCGTGACGCTGCCCGAAGTCACGCCCGTCAGCCAGGCAGCAGCACTGCAGGAAGACCTGCGCCGTGCCCGCATCGAGCCCTGGGCCTGGGTCATCAACAAAAGCGTGGCGGCCACCGGCACCTCTGACCCCCTGTTGCAGGCGCGCCTGGCGGGCGAAGTGCGGCAGTGCGACCGCATTGCCCAGGGCCTTGCCCAGCGCACCTTCGTGCTGCCTTGGCTGACTCAGCCCCCCGTGGGGGTGGCGGCGCTGGGCGAGCTCGTGAATGGCAGTTGAGTTGCTATTGAAAATATAGCGTTTGGCGCTGATACGGCGGGGGTTTTGGACTAAAAACGCCAAAAAAAGGGAGATGGTGAAAAATGGCGCCTTGAACGCTTTCGGGCTGCAGGCGGGGCAGGGCTGAGCACTCGCCCATCTCCGTCGCCCCGGCCGGCCGTGGTGCGGCTTTGTCGAATGGCCTGCCATGCCTGCCTGCATCTGTTTGCCTGAGGCGGGGGCAGTCAGCGCCTCCCGCGCCACAGGCGGGACGAACCGGGCCCGGATTACCTCCCAGAAACAAAAAACCCTGCATGGCGAACCATGCAGGGTTTTTGATTTGGTGGTGGTACCGGGACTTGAACCTGGGACATCAGCATTATGAATGCTGCGCTCTAACCAACTGAGCTATACCACCGAAGCCTCAAATTATAGACCAAAAAATCACTGGTGCACAAAATTGGCCTTGCGCTTGCCCAGGAAGGCGTCCATGCCTTCCTTCTGATCCTGCGTGGCAAACAGCGCATGGAACAGGCGGCGCTCAAACATCACGCCGTCGGCCAGCGTGCCTTCAAACGCACGGTTGACTGACTCCTTGGCGGCCATCACCGCAATTTGCGAGAAGTCGGCAATGACCAGCGCCGCGCCCAGGGCTTCGTCCATGAGCTTGTCGAACGGCACCACACGGCTCACCAGGCCAGCGCGCTCGGCTTCGGTGGCGTCCATCATGCGGCCGGTCAGGGCCATGTCCATGGCCTTGGATTTGCCCACGGCGCGCGGCAGGCGCTGCGTGCCGCCTGCGCCGGGGATCACGCCCAGCTTGATTTCGGGCTGGCCGAACTTGGCGTTGTCGGCGGCGATGATGAAGTCGCACATCATCGCCAATTCGCAGCCGCCGCCCAGCGCAAAACCGCTGACTGCAGCGATCACAGGTTTGCGAATGCTGCGAATGGCTTCCCAATTGCGGGTGATGTAGTCACCCTTGTAGGCGTCGGCAAAGCTGTACTTGGCCATGGCGCCAATGTCGGCCCCTGCAGCAAAGGCCTTTTCGCTGCCGGTGATGACCATGCAGCCAATTTTTTCATCGGCATCAAACGCCTTGAGGGCGTCGCCCAGCTCGTTCATGAGTTGGTCGTTCAGTGCGTTGAGTTGTTTGGGGCGGTTGAGCGTGATGATGCCAACCTTCTCGCCTTCGGTGCGTACTTCAATGGTTTCGTAGGCCATGTTGTCTCCTGGTTTGGGGTTTTGAAATGGGGCTCTGGTTCAGTCCGTCAGGGCAGTCACTGAATATATCCAAGCAGCTTGCAAGCTGCTGTCACGCAGCGCTGCCAGACAGCCAGCGCCTGGTGGCCGCAGAGTCGGTGATGGTCAGGCTCACGGTGTCGGCCTGGGGCGCACCGCGGCGGCCCTTGCCCGGGGTGGTGGTCGGTTTCGCTGCTGCGGGCAGGGCCAAGGGCAGTTCGAGCAAGCGCCCGTCACGCGCCACCACGGCCACTACCTTGTTTTGCAGCCCGGCATAGAAGGCTACGTCCTCCAGTTTGGCGACGCGCCAACCCTGCGTTTTCACCCGTATGCCCAACCATTCGTCTCCTGCAGCCATACCGGCCTGCTCCGCCGCGCCGCCGCGCAGCACCGTCTTGATCTGCACGCTGTGGTTTTCGAGCACACGCAGGCCCAGGCGCTGTGCCATTTGGGCGGTGTCGGGCTTGAGGCTGACGCCATGAGCGGCGAGCAGTGCCAGCAGCGGCAGCTCGTCGGTGCTGTGCACCCATTGCTGGATTTCCGCCGCGTAGCTGCGTCCTGCCACCTTTTCCAGCACGGCCAGCAAGTCAGCCTCTGCCATGGGGCCTGCCTTGCAGAGACTCCACAGCCCGCGCATCACGTCGTCCAGCGTGCCCTTGCCTTCCTGGCGCAGGCTCAGGTCCAGGCACAGCGCCACCAGCGAGCCTTTGGTGTAGTAGCTCACCGTGGCGTTGGGGGTGTTTTCGTCTTGGCGGTAGTACTTTACCCAGGCGTCAAAGCTGGCCTGCGCCACGGTTTGTACTTGGCGCCCTGGAGTCTGCAGCACCTGGTTGATGGTTTTCGTGATGAGCTTGAGGTACGCAGCGTCGTCCAGCAGCCCGGCCCGGCGCAGCAGCAGGTCGTCGTAATAGCTGGTAAAGCCTTCAAAGAACCATAGCAGTTGGGTGTAGTTCTCCTGGTTGTAGTCGTAGGCGGCAAACTCTGCGGGGCGCAGCCGTTTGACGTTCCAGGTATGGAAGTACTCGTGGCTGATGAGGCCGAGCAGGGTCGTGTAGCCCTCGGTCTGGCGCGCCTCGCCCTGGCGTGGCAGGTCGCGGCGTCCGCAGATCAGGGCGGTGGAGTTGCGGTGCTCCAGCCCACCGTAGCCATCGCTGACGGCATTGAGCATGAACACATAGCTGGAGAAAGGGGCCTTGCCCTGGCCGTGCCAGAAGCGGATAGCGGTTTCGCAAACCTTTTGCGTGTCGGCCAGGAGCCGCTTCCCGTCAAAGGAAGGCGCTGCACCGGCAACCACGAACTGGTGCGGAATGCCGCAGGCCGTAAAGCGGCCAACCCAGAATTCCCCCATCTCCACGGGGCAATCGACCAACTCGTGGTAATCAGTTGCCCCATAGAGGCCGAATCCCTTCTTGTCGATCTGCAAGGGTGTCAGCCCCGTGGCCAAGGACCATGATCCGGCCTGAGCGGGTGCCGTCACCTGCAGACTGTGCCGCTGCGACTCTTGCCCATGCACCCGCAGGCACAGGCTGGTGCCATTGAAAAAGCCGCGCGACGCGTCCAGCCACGCGGTACGCACCGATGTGTCGTAGGCGGCCACTTCGTACGTCAGCACCAAAGGCGCACTGCCATGGCACTCGGCCACCCAGCTGTGTTTGTCCGTCTGGCGCAGGCCCACAGCACGCTTGCCCTGGCGCGCGCGCAGGTGCTGCAGGTTTTTGGCAAATTCACGGACCAGGTAACTGCCCGGAATCCAGACGGGCAATGAAACCGCTTGCAAGGCCTGGGGCTGCGCAATGGTCAGCGTGACTTCGAACAGATGCGCCTGCACTTTGGCGGCAACCACGTCGTAGTGGACCGGCGCAAGGGTGGCGGCTGGGGACTTGGGCATGGGGGCTCCGTGGAAGCTGTACAAGATCCCGCCCGCGGGTTTTGGAGGTTGCCGCTGGGCGGTGCAAGGCGCGCTCAGCGGCGCCGAGATCTAGTTGGCGCTCGTGCTTTCGCCAGCGGCTTCCGCCAGGCGCTTTTCCACGTCCTGGGCGCCGATGGCGCCGGGCACGCGTGTGCCGTTGGCAAATATCAAGGTCGGCGTGCCCGTGATCTTGTGTTTGCGGCCAAAAGCGAGGTTGCGCTGAATGGCGGCGGTGTCGCAGCTGGCGGAAGCAGGCAACTTCTCGCGCACCATCATGTCTTGCCAGGCGGCCACGCGGTCCTTGGCGCACCAGACGTTGCGCGACTTTTCGGCCGAGTCCGGGCTCAGGATGGGGTACAGGAACAGGTAGACCGTGACGTTGTCCACATTCTGCAGGTCGCGCTCAAAGCGCTTGCAATACCCGCAGTTGGGGTCTTCAAACACAGCCACCTTGCGTTTGCCGTCGCCGCGCACGATGGTGAAGGCATCTTTCAGCGGCAGCTCCGAGAAGTCCACGGCGGTGAGCTTGTTGATGCGGTCTTCGGTCAGGTTGCGCCGAGCCTTGGTGTCGATGAGTTCACCCTGGATGACGTAATTGCCCTTGGCATCTGTGTAGAACACGTCAGTGCCAATGCGCACCTCGTACAGGCCTTGCATGGCTGTGGGGCGTACTTCGTCAATCTTGCCCATCTGCGGGATGCGTTCGCCCAGCGTTTTGCGGATCGCTGATTCTTGGGCCTGGGCCGACAGGCCCAAGGCCAGAGTGGCCGCAGCCAGCAGGAGAGGGATGAGTTTCATAGGCTGTGGAGTCAAAAATGGGCTGGCTGCAGCGCCGCAGAGGTTGGCTCTTGTAGCGCTGCGGTGAATTCTGTCGGAGTGCGCAGGCGTCAATGGGTTCCCATGGCTTGCTTGGCAATCCAGTTCTTGAGGGGACCGCTGCGTTCAAAGCCGCGCATGCCCCAGTTGCGCAGGGCCTGCAGCGGGTTCTCGGTGCGCGAGAACAGCTGTTGCAGCCCGTCGGTCGCCAGACTCATGGGAAGCATGGAAGCCTTGCGCTCGCGCTCATAGCTGCGCAGCAGGCGCATATCGGCCACGCTGCGCCAGTAATCGCGGCCGTGCAGCACGCGGGCGAGGGTCTGGGCATCTGCCAGCCCCAAGTTCAGCCCCTGGCCTGCAAGGGGGTGGATGTTGTGCGCGGCATCGCCTGCCAGCACCCAGCTGTGCGGAGTTTTACCGCCGTGGGCCACCGGGCCGCACCAACGGGACGCCTGGGCCTGTTGCAGCGGCCAGGCAGCGCGGGCAGCCGTCAACTCAAGGCGCCCCAACGCCCCTTGGCTGGCAGCTTCCAGTTGCTGTGCGAAAGCATCGGGCTCCAGTGCGAGCAACGGCGTCACCTGTTCGCGCTCCACCGACCACACCACCGCCACCGTGCGGCCTTCGGGCCCGCCCAAGGGCAGAAATGCCAGGATGCCATTCGGCAAAAACCACTGCCGCGCCACTTGGCCGTGAGCGTGCTCGCACTCCAGGCGGGTTGCGATGGCATGCTGTGTATAGGGCGTGACTTCGAAATCCACACCAAATTCCGCACGGGTCGTGCTGGCGCGGCCTTCGCACACCACGGTGAGGGCCGCGTTCACCGGGGCCGGGACGACCTCGACCTGCGGTTGATAGCGCACCGCGTCGACGAGGCGCTGTTCCAGGGCCGGCACATCCACAATCCAGGCGAGGGCATCCGCGCCCTGGGTGGCTGCATCGAAGTGCACAGCGCCGTTCTGGTCTCCAAACACCTCCATGCGCGTCACGGCTGTAGCGTGCTGTGGGTCGGGCCAGCTGCGCAACGATTCGAGCAGGGTGCGCGAGGCCGTGTTCAGTGCGTAGGCCCTTACGTCGGGCTGAGAGGGTTCTTGAGGCGCCGGGCTGGCCACCAGTGCCACGCGCAGGCGCTCACGCGCCAGCAGCAGGGCCAGGGTACGGCCGACGATGCCGGCTCCACGGATACAAATGTCAAAGGTGTGCGCCATGCAGGCATTGTAGGAGCGCCCCGACGCCCTGCAGGCGCGGTGCAAAATCTTGGTCTTTGGCCCGCTGCAAGCCTGCGCGCCTGAACGTACAAGGTAGGGACGGGCCCGTGTGTCCGCCTGAACAAATATGGGGAGTGTTGAACCGTGTCTTTAGAAACCGAATCCGATGTGACGGGCACCATTGCGCGGCTGTTTGTCTACCCGGTGAAGTCGTGTGGGGGCATCGAGGTGCAGGAAGCGCTGCTGACGGAAACGGGTCTGGACCTGGACCGCGCATGGATGGTGGTGGACGCGCAGGGCCATTTCCTGACGCAACGCACCCTGCCGCGCATGGCTTTGGTTCGCCCGCAGCTCAAGTCTTCGGAGATGGTGCTGCGTGCGCCTGGGATGTTGGCGCTGCACGTGGCTTTGGATGTGGTGGAGGCGCCCGCCACGGTCACCGTGTGGGGCGACAGTGTGCCCGCATGGGACATGGGCGCGCTGGCGGCCCAGTGGTTCAGCGATTTTTTAGGGCAGCCGTGCCGGTTGGTGCGATTTGACCCGGATCACAAGCGCTGGTCCAGCAAAAAGTGGACGGGGGATCTGGACGCCCACACGCAGTTCGCAGATGGGTTTTCAGTGCTGGTGACGAGCGAGGCGTCCATCGAAGGCCTCAACGAACGCTTGGTGGCCGCAGGACACGCGGCGGTGGGGGTGGAGCGCTTTCGGCCCAACCTGGTGCTCGGTGGTGTCGATGCCCATGACGAAGACCGCATGGATGCGTTGCGGATCGGCACTGCAGATGGTCAGGGGGCAGGCCTGGTGGAGTTGCGCAACGTCAAGCCGTGCGCCCGGTGCCCGATTCCCAACATCGATCCTGCCACCGCGCAAAGTGCCCCTGCCGTGACCGATGCCCTGAGGGCGTACCGCAGCGACAAGCGCCTGAATGGGGCCATTACCTTTGGGATGAATGCCGTGGTGGTCAGCGGGGCGGGCCGCGTCTTGAGGGTGGGCCAACGTGTGGGTGCCAACTATTGCTTTGATTGACCTTTGCTCCGCGGACGCGGGCGCCAAGGCCTCTGTCCGCGCTTTCGGCGCCTGAGGGGCGGGTGGCATAAAATCACGCCCCCGAGGCTCATGGGCGCGCGGCGCCCACCCCAGGTTCAGAGCGTGTTATGCACTTTTACGTACCCACGTTGGACCCTGAGGTTAGTGATCGCAAGGCGCGGACCGCTGCCAAGGCTCAAGCCTTGGCAAGGTCTGCCACGCCGCGAGCGCTAACCTCAGGGCCCAACCCTCCGGGAAAGCCGGAGAAAGGCCCGGCCACTTTGTTGCACGCCGCTGACGGTACCCGTACCGCTGCGCGTCTTGCGCCTCGTTGCCGGGCCTTTCTCCGGCTTTCGTGGGCACGTAAAAGTACACAACACGCTCTAACCCCATGAATGTTCCGATTGCGTTGGCTGCCTTGCAGACGCAGGCTGCCGAGCCCGCCCGTTTGCGTGAAATCCCGTACAACTACACCTCGTTCTCCGACCGGGAGATCGTGATCCGCCTGCTGGGTTCCTCCGCCTGGGACCTGTTGGACCAGCTGCGCAAAGAGCGCCGCACGGGCCGGTCCGCCCGCATGCTGTATGAAGTGTTGGGCGACATCTGGGTGGTGCAGCGCAACCCCTACCTGCAAGACGACCTGCTGGACAACCCCGACCGCCGCAAGCTGCTGGTCGATGCGCTCAACCACCGCCTGGGCGAGATCGAAAAGCGCCGCACCCCGGCCGACGATGCCGACCGTGACCGCCTGGTGGGCGAGCTGGTGATGGCCGCGCGCCGTGCCGTGGCCGATTTCAACGCCACCTTCGAGCAGGCCGCGCAGCTGCGCCGCCAGATCCAGAAGACGCTGGGGCGCCTGACAGCCAAAGACAACATCAAGTTCGACGGCCTCTCGCGCGTGAGCCACGTGACCGATGCGACCGACTGGCGTGTCGAGTACCCGTTCGTCGTGCTCACCCCCGACACCGAGACCGAGATGGCGCGCCTGGTCAAGGGCTGCATCGAGCTGGGCCTGACCATCATCCCGCGCGGGGGCGGCACCGGCTACACCGGCGGCGCGATTCCGCTGACGTGGAAGAGCGTGGTCATCAACACCGAAAAGCTCGAAGCCATGACCGAGGTGGAGATGCGCCGCCTGCCGGGTCTGGACCGGGATGTGGGCACCATCTGGACGGAAGCCGGCGTGGTCACCCAGCGCGTGGCCGACGCGGCAGAGCGCGCCGGCTTTGTATTTGCGGTGGACCCCACCAGTGCCGAGGCCTCCTGCATCGGCGGCAACATCGCCATGAATGCAGGCGGAAAAAAGGCCGTGCTGTGGGGCACGGCGCTGGACAACCTGGCCAGCTGGCGCATGGTGACGCCCGATGCCCAGTGGCTGGAAGTGACCCGCCTGGACCACAACATGGGCAAGATCCATGACGTGGAAACGGCCACCTTCGAGCTGCAGTATTTCGAGGCCGACGGCAAGACACCGGTGCGCACCGAGCGCCTGAGCATTCCGGGCCGCACCTTCCGCAAGGAAGGCCTGGGCAAGGACGTGACGGACAAGTTCCTGGCGGGCCTGCCGGGCATCCAGAAGGAAGGCTGCGACGGCCTCATCACCAGTGCGCGCTGGGTGGTGCACCGCATGCCCGAGCACACGCGCACCGTGTGCCTGGAGTTCTTCGGCAACGCCAAGGACGCCGTGCCCAGCATTGTGGACATCAAGGACCACATGTTCGCCGAGCAAAAGCGCAGTGGCGTGGTGCTGGCCGGGCTGGAACACCTGGACGACCGGTATCTGAAGGCCGTGGGCTACGCCACCAAGAGCAAGAAGGGCAACGGCGGCCTGCCCAAGATGGTGCTGATTGGCGACATTGCCGGCGACAACGCCGACGACGTGGCCCGCGTGACCAGCGAGGTCGTGCGCCTGGCCAACACCCGCAGCGGCGAGGGCTTCGTCGCCATCACGGCCGACGCGCGCAAGAAATTCTGGGCCGACCGCAAGAAGACGGCCGCCATCAGCCGCCACACCAACGCCTTCAAGATCAACGAAGACGTGGTGATCCCGCTGCCGCGCATGGCCGAGTACACCGACGGCATCGAGCGCATCAACATCGAACTCTCCCTGCGCAACAAGCTCAAGCTGTGCGATGCGCTGACGGAGTTTTTCGAGCGCGGCAACCTGCCGCTGGGCAAGCAAGACGCAGCGGACGACGTGCCCGCCGCCGAGCTGCTGGAAGACCGCGTGGGCCAAGCCATTGCGCTGGTGGCCGAGGTGCGCGCGCTGTGGCAAGACTGGCTGAACAACGTCGAAACCTTGTTCCCCCAGTTGCAGGACCACACCCTGCGCGCCAGCTGGAAGACCCAGTTGCGCGCGCCGCTGCAAGGCATCTTCACCGGCGCCGCGTTCAAGCCCATCCTGGACGAGGCCGTGGCCATTCACCAGCGCGTGCTCAAGGGCCGCGTGTGGGTGGCCCTGCACATGCATGCCGGCGACGGCAACGTGCACACCAACATCCCCGTCAACAGCGACGACTACGAGATGCTGCAGACCGCGCACGAGGCCGTGGCCCGCATCATGGTGCTGGCGCGCAGCCTGGACGGCGTGATCTCCGGCGAACACGGCATCGGCATCACCAAGCTGGAATTCTTGACCGACGAGGAACTGCGCCCGTTTGCCGACTACAAGCGCAAGGTCGACCCGGAAGGCCGCTTCAACAAAGGCAAGTTGCTACGAAATCAGGAGCTGCCTGCGCTTGCTGGACAAGCGCTGGAGGCCAAAAATTCTTCAAGCCCTGCGCTGATGCACGCCGATTTGACGAATGCCTACACCCCCAGCTTTGGGCTGATGGGGCACGAGTCGCTGATCATGCAGCAAAGCGACATTGGCGCGATTGCCGATTCGGTGAAGGACTGCCTGCGCTGCGGCAAGTGCAAGCCCGTGTGCGCCACCCACGTGCCGCGCGCGAGCCTGCTGTACAGCCCGCGCAACAAGATCCTGGCCACCTCGCTCTTGGTCGAAGCCTTCCTGTACGAAGAGCAGACGCGCCGCGGCGTGTCCATCAAGCACTGGCAAGAGTTCGAAGACGTGGCCGACCACTGCACGGTGTGCCACAAGTGCTACACGCCGTGCCCGGTCAAGATCGACTTTGGCGACGTGACCATGAACATGCGCAACCTGCTGCGCAAGATGGGCAAGAAGAGCTTCCGCCCCGGCAACGCGCTGGCGATGACCATGCTCAACGCCACCAACCCGGACACCATCAAGCTGCTGCGCTCGGGCATGGTCAATGTGGGCTTCAAGGCCCAGCGCATGGCGGTGGATTTGCTGCGCAAGGTGGGCCGCAAGCAGACGGCCAAGCCGCCGGCCACGGTGGGCATCGCTCCGATCAAGGAGCAGGTGATTCACTTTATCAACAAGAAGCTGCCCGGCGGCCTGCCCAAGAAGACTGCACGCGCGCTGCTCGACATCGAGGACAAGGATTACGTCCCGATCATCCGCGACCCGCAGACCACCACGGCCGAGACCGAGGCGGTGTTCTACTTCCCTGGTTGCGGCTCCGAGCGCCTGTTCAGTCAGGTAGGTCTGGCCACGCAGGCCATGCTGTGGCACGCGGGCGTGCAGACCGTGCTGCCTCCGGGCTACCTGTGCTGCGGCTACCCGCAGCGCGGCAGCGGCCAGTTCGACAAGGCCGAGAAGATGATCACGGACAACCGGGTGCTCTTCCACCGCGTAGCGAACACGCTGAACTACCTGGACATCAAGACGGTGGTGGTGAGCTGCGGCACCTGCTACGACCAGCTGCAGGGCTACCAGTTCGACAAGATCTTCCCCGGCTGCCGCATCATCGACATCCACGAGTACCTGCTGGAGAAGGGCATCACCCTGCAAGGCAAGGGCGCCTACCTGTACCACGAGCCCTGCCACAACCCCATGAAGCAGCAGGACTCGATGAAGACCGTGAAGGCGCTGGTGGGTGAGCAGGTTTTGAAGAGCGAGCGCTGCTGTGGCGAATCCGGCACGCTGGGCGTGACGCGGCCCGACGTGTCCACCCAGGTGCGCTTTCGCAAGGAAGAAGAGATCAGGAAGGGCGAGGCCGTGCTGCGCGCCAGCGGCGCGGTGGGCGACAAAGAAAACGTCAAGATTCTCACCAGCTGCCCCAGCTGCCTGCAGGGCCTGAACCGCTACCAGGACGACCTGAACAACGGCCTGCTCGAAGCCGACTACATCGTGATCGAGATGGCCCGCGAAATCTTGGGCGAAAACTGGATGCCCGAGTATGTGCAGCGCGCCAACCAGGGCGGTATCGAGCGGGTGCTGGTCTGATGGCAGAAATGGCTTGCCCGCTGTGCGCGGAAGACGGCGGCCTGCTGGTGTGGCGCGGAGAGCGCCTGCGGGTGATCCGCGCTCGTGAGGCGGGTTTCCCCGCGTTCTACCGCGTGGTGTGGAATGCGCATGTGGCCGAGTTCTCGGACCTGTCGCCGGCCGAGCGCATGCACTGCATGGACGCGGTGGTGCTGGTCGAGCAAGCGCTGCGTGAACACCTGGCGCCCACCAAAATCAACGTTGCCGCCCTGGGTAACATGGTGCCGCACTTGCACTGGCATGTGATTGCCCGGTTTGACTGGGACAGTCACTTTCCGTCGCCCGTGTGGGCGTCAGCCCAGCGGCCCAGCCCCGCGCTGCAGGAAAACGCAGTGCACGACAGACTGCCGGCATTGGATGCCGATTTGCGCACGCGCCTGCAGGCAGAGCTGGTAGGCAGCTGACCCGCACCGCAGTGGAGCCCGGAGCGGGCGAGTTCGTTTTATTTTTAAACAGGTGAACGCATGGCAGGTTTGAAATCGGGCGCACCGACGCCCACGGCGCTGACTGTGCACGAGGCTTCCCGCGTGCTCGAGGTGGCCTTCTCGGACGGTGCCTCTTTCCGCATTCCGTTCGAGCTGATGCGCGTGTACTCGCCGTCTGCGGAGGTGCAGGGCCATGGCCCGGGGCAGGAAGTTTTGCAGACCGGCAAGCGTGACGTCACGCTGGCCCATCTGGAACCCGTGGGCAACTACGCAGTCAAACCCACCTTTTCAGATGGGCACGACAGCGGCATCTTCAGCTGGGGCTATCTCTATGAGCTGGGCCAGCAACAAGAGGCGTTGTGGAAGCAATACACAGAGCGTCTGGCTGCCGCCGGGGCAGACCGCGACGCACCCATGGCCCCCAAAGGCGGCCACGCCTGCGGCAGCCACTGATTCCAAAGGCCGGGCGCAGGGTGCCAAACACACAGATCCTGCTGCTATTGAAAAGATAGCTACTGGCGCTTGCATCGAGAGCGCTGGAGCCCGTTTCTATAATAATTTCGCGACAGATGCCCCAGGTGATCACGGGGTTGTCGCTGTACGGCAGGTGCGCAGGCGCCTAGCATGACCTTATGAGCACCACCCATTTTGGATTCCAGTCGGTAGACGAAAAAGAAAAAGCACAGCGCGTGCGCGGCGTTTTTGACTCGGTCGCATCCAAGTACGACGTGATGAACGACCTGATGTCCGGCGGCCTGCACCGCGCCTGGAAGGCCTACACCGTGATGGTGGCCAACCTGCGCGAAGGCAGCCAAGTGCTGGACATTGCGGGCGGCACGGGCGACCTTTCCATGGCTTTTGCCAAGAAGGTGGGCACCACCGGGCGTGTGGTGCACACCGATATCAACGAAGCCATGCTGCGCACCGGGCGCGACCGCCTCATCGACGCTGGAGTGATCCTGCCCACCCTGGTGTGCGACGCGGAGCATTTGCCTTTTCCTGATGCGCATTTTGACGTGGTGAGCGTGGCTTTTGGACTGCGCAACATGACGCACAAAGACCGCGCGCTGACCGAGATGTGCCGCGTGCTCAAGCCCGGTGGCAAGCTGCTGGTGCTGGAATTTTCCAAAGTCGCCAAGCCACTGGAGAAGGTATACGACTGGTATTCCTTCAAAGTGCTGCCCCAGTTGGGCAAGCTGGTGGCGGGCGATGACGCCAGCTACCGTTACCTGGCAGAGTCCATTCGGATGCACCCAGGGCAGGAAGAGCTGAAAACCCTCATGCAACAAAGCGGCTTTGGTCATGTGGACTATCACAACATGACTGGCGGAGTAGTGGCTTTACATGTTGGAATCAAGTGCTGAACGCAATGTTTGCGCTCAATGCTGATGAATGACACAACGGAGATGACATGATGAAACTGTGGTCTGTGGTTTTGGTCGCGCTGATGGCGGTGGTCCATGTGGACGCCGAAGCCAAGCGCATGGGTGGCGGTAAATCCGTTGGACAGCAATCGAGCAACGTCACGCAACGTGAGTCTGCAGGCGGTGCCCCCGCCCAGGGTGGCGCCAACAGCGCCACCAACAGCGCTGCCGCCAGGCCGGCAACGCCCGCTGCTGCGCCTGCCGCAGCCGCGCCCAAGCGCCCTTGGGGCGCCATGCTGGGCGGCTTGGCCGCTGGTTTGGGGTTGGCATGGCTGGCCAGCTCGCTGGGCTTGGGGGCCGGTTTTGCACAGTTCCTGCTGATCGCCCTGCTGGCGCTGGCTGCGGTCGCGATCATCGGCATGGTGATGCGGGCTCGCCGCTCGGGCGCTGCTGCCCAAACCCCGGCTTCGCCCTTCGCTTTCCAGGGCGCGGGTGCTCCTACCCCGGCTTCGGCGCAGGTTCCGCACACGTACCGCCCCGAAAATGTGGGTAATGACGCATCAGCCCGCCCGTGGGAGCGCAGCAGCATGGCGTTTGACGCATCGCGCCAGCCACAAGGCGCAGGCGTGGTCATCGGCTCAGGCCTCGGTGGTTCGCAAAATTGGGGCGTCCCAGAGGGCTTCGATACCGAGGGCTTCCTCACTGCTGCCAAGCGCAACTTCGTGACACTGCAAGCCGCTTGGGATCGTTCGGACATCGCCACGCTGCGTTCGATGATGACCGATGGCATGCTCGACGAAATCCGCGCCCAGCTGGCCGAACGTGAATCTCAGCGGGGCGCTGAGCCTAATCACACCGATGTGGTGATGATCGAAGCCCAGCTGCTGGGCATCGAGGAACTGGACGATCGCTACATGGCCAGCGTGGAGTTCTCGGGCATGATCCGCGAAGAACTGTCGGCCGGCCCAAGCCCCTTCCGTGAGGTGTGGAACATGACCAAGAGCAAGTCGGGCAACAGCGGCTGGCTGGTCGCTGGCGTGCAAGCCTTGCAGTAAATATCGAAGGGCTTCCCAGTTCAGGGAATAATCGGGGACTATGGCAACACAGTCCCCTTTTTCATTTCTGGACGGCATTTTTGACCGCGTCATCTCTGGGCCGCAGCCACCGCAATGGCTTGTCCACGAAGTGCATCAGCGTGCCGTGCTGTTCATCAACCACGTCCTGATGCAGGAACCTGAGGCCATGGAACGCCTGCGCCGCCAAAAGGGGCGTGTAGCCCGCGTGCAGTGGCGGGCTTATTCCATGGCGTTGCTGGTCACCCCGGCGGGCCTGTTCAACCTAGCCCACGAAGGCGTTGTGCCTGACTTGCGGCTGGAAGTGACTGAACTGTCGCCCCTCGCCCTGGCACAGGGCGCGTTGCGGGGCGACAAACCCTCCATCCGCATTGAGGGCGATGTGCAACTGGCTGCCGAAATCAATTGGCTGGTCGATCATGTCCGCTGGGATCTGGAAGAGGATCTGGCCAAGCTGGTGGGCGATGCCCCGGCCCATCAAGTGACCCAGGCGGCCCGGCGCGCAGCACAGGCACTGCGGCAGTTTGTGGGCGCGCGCGTGCCTTCGGGCGGCGTGGTCGCTGCCACAGCCCCTGCAGCGGACCGGACGGCGGCATGAAGCGCTTTTTGCGCGGCTGCACCATCTTGTGGGTGGTGTTCCGGTACGGGCTGGATGGCCTCCTGCTGGACAGCTTTCAAAAACCCTGGCTGCGCGCGCTGTCGCGCATCTTCTCGGTGGGGCGTAATCTCGACGCACCCCGCGGCCAGCGCCTGCGCGAAGCGCTGGAGCAGCTGGGTCCCATCTTCGTCAAGTTCGGCCAAGTGCTGTCCACCCGGCGCGACTTGCTCCCACCCGACATCGCCAATGAACTGGCCTTGTTGCAGGACCGGGTCCCGCCCTTTGATCCCAGCGTTGCCATCGCGACGATTGAGCGCGCCTTCCAAAGGCCGGTCGACACGGTCTTTGCATCCTTTGAGCGGGTGCCCGTCGCCAGCGCATCCATCGCCCAGGTGCATTTCGCGACCTTGCTGGACCGGCAGGGGATTGAGCGAGAAGTGGCGGTCAAAGTACTGCGGCCCGGCATGCTGCCCGTCATTGAAAAAGACCTGAGCCTCATGCGCATGATGGCCGGCTGGGTCGAAAGCCTGTCGGCGGACGGCAAGCGCCTGAAACCGCGCGAGGTGGTTGCAGAGTTCGACAACTATCTGCACGACGAGCTGGACCTGGTGCGGGAAGCCTCCAATGCCGCGCAGTTGCGCCGCAACATGCAGGGCCTTGATCTGGTGCTCATTCCAGAAATTTTCTGGGATTTTTGCCACCCCGAGGTCATGGTCATGCAGCGCATGACAGGCGTGCCGATCAGCCAGGTCGAGCGCCTGAAGGACGCGGGTGTGGACATCCCCAAGCTGGCGCGCGATGGCGTCACCATCTTTTTCACCCAGGTGTTTCGCGACGGTTTCTTCCATGCCGACATGCACCCTGGCAACATCCAGGTCAGCCTGGAGCCCAATACCTTCGGTCGCTACATTTCTCTCGATTTCGGCATCGTGGGCACGCTCACCGAGTCCGACAAAGAGTACCTGGCGCAGAACTTCGTGGCATTTTTTCGCCGGGATTACAAGCGCGTGGCCGAGCTGCACATCGAAAGCGGCTGGGTGCCGCCCGAGACCCGTGTCAACGATCTGGAATCTGCCATCCGTGCCGTGTGCGAGCCCTATTTTGACCGACCCCTCAAGGAAATTTCTTTGGGCATGGTACTGATGCGCCTGTTCCAGACCTCACGGCGTTTCCATGTCGAGATCCAGCCTCAACTGGTGCTGCTGCAGAAAACGCTGCTCAACATCGAGGGCCTCGGCCGCGAACTGGACCCGGACCTGGACCTTTGGAGCACTGCCAAGCCCTTCCTGGAGAAGTGGATGCTCGAGCAGATGGGGCCACAGCGGTTATGGCGAGATCTGCGTGCAGAGGCTCCGCATTACGCCAAGCTGATGCCTGAACTGCCTCGCCTGGTGGCTCAGTATCTGCGAAAGGGCGGCCACCACGACTCCGATGCGCTCCGAGAGTTGCTACAAGCCCAGAGGCAGACCAACCGGCTGTTGCAGGGTGTGCTGTGCGTGGGCTTGGGTTTTGCTTTGGGTTTGCTGGTCATGCAATTGATGCCTTTGCTGCGCTTGCGGGGTTTTTGAGTCCCCGGCCCTGACACGCTGCACTTTCTTTGTTGTTCCCGGCGCCACTTCGATGGCGCCATTCTTTATCTATCTCGGAGTTTCGGAGCGGCGCCATGCTGATGACGTTCATTGTTCTGTACTTGTTGGTTTCCATTGCCATCGGTCTGTACGCTGCTACCCGCGTGCACAACACGGCCGACTATGCTGTGGCCGGGCGAAGTCTGCCGCTGGCTGTGGTCATTGCCACTACGTTCGCCACGTGGTTCGGGTCCGAGACGGTACTGGGTGTGTCGGCCCGTTTTGTTGACGGTGGCCTGGGTGCTGTTGTAGAGGACCCCTTTGGCGCCTCGATGTGTCTGGTGCTGGTGGGGCTGTTTTTTGCCTACAAGCTGTACCAGAAGAACCTCATCACATTGGGCGACTACTATCGCCAACGGTACGGCCGGGTGATCGAAGTGGTGTGTTCGGCCATCATCCTGTTCAGCTACCTGGGCTGGGTCGCCGCGCAGATTACAGCGCTGGGTCTGGTGTTCAATCTGCTGACGCAGGGAGCGGTGTCGCTGACGCTGGGCATGGTGATCGGGACCGCGGTGGTGCTGATCTACACGCTGTATGGCGGCATGTGGTCTGTGGCACTCACCGATTTTGTTCAGATGATCGTCATTGCCGTGGGCTTGGTTGCAATTGCCTGGTACGCGGCCGATCTGGCGGGTGGTGCCGGCAAGGTGGTGGACTTCGCTGTGCGTGAAGGGAAGTTTCAGTTCTTCCCTACCGGAGGGGCAAAAGAGTGGGCGTTTTTCATCGCCGCCGCGATCACGATGATGCTGGGCTCCATTCCGCAGCAAGACGTTTTTCAGCGGGTCATGTCTTCCAACAGCGCCAGTACCGCCCGCAAAGGCCCCGTCATTGGCGGTGTGCTGTACCTGCTGTTCGCCTTCATCCCCATGTTTGTGGTGACGGCCGCCATTCTCATCATGCCCGAGGCAGCGCCCGCCTTGCTCAAGGACGACCCCCAGAAGGTGCTTCCCACCCTGGTGATGGAACGCATGCCCGTGGTCCTGCAAGTGGCATTTTTCGGCGCGTTGCTGTCAGCGATCATGTCCACCGCCTCTGCCACGCTGCTGGCGCCTTCCACCACCTTTGTGGAAAACATCCTGCGCAACATGCGTCCTGGCATGAGCGATGCCGCGACCCTGAAGGCCATGCGGGTTTCGGTCCTCGTGTTCACGGCCTGTGTGCTGGCCTATGCAATCACCATGCAGGGTACGTCCATTTATGAAATGGTGTCTGGTGCCTACCAGGTGCCTTTGGTGGGCGCCTTTGTGCCGCTGGTTTTTGGTTTGTACTGGAAGCGTGCCACGACCCAAGGTGCCCTGGCGGCCGTGGTACTGGGGTTGGGCGTGTGGCTGCTGTTTGTGGCAAGCCCAGCGCTTTCTGCCGAGTTTCCGCAACAGCTGGCAGGTTTGTTGGCCGCGCTGACAGGCATGTTTGCCGGCTCTTTGGCTCCGCAGTGGCTGAAGGATCACAAAGGCCACGTGCACCACTACGAAGGCAGCGCGCATTGATCGTCGAAAGCGAGGGAGGACGCCAAACTACCGCCACCTCGCTTTAGGTGAATGCTGGGAGCCCTCAGGAGGGCCCGCCTATAATTGAAGGTTTTGCACTTTCCCTCAACGCACTGACATGCCTATCTACGCCTACAAATGCGGCACCTGCGGCCATGCCAAGGATGTGCTGCAAAAAATCTCCGACGCGCCTCTTACCACCTGCCCCGCATGCGGAGCAGACGCTTTCTCCAAGCAAGTGACAGCGGCAGGTTTTCAGCTCAAGGGCTCCGGCTGGTACGTTACCGATTTTCGCAGTGGCAACGGCGGCAATTCTGCGCCGGCCACAGAGACCAAATCCGAATCCGCTACGCCTGCCGCTGCACCAGCGGCGGCGCCTACCCCCGCTGCCCCCAGCAGCAC
The DNA here is from genome assembly GCA_002377855.1 of Acidovorax delafieldii. Lineage (GTDB taxonomy): Bacteria > Pseudomonadota > Gammaproteobacteria > Burkholderiales > Burkholderiaceae_C > Acidovorax > Acidovorax delafieldii_A. The sequence continues at coordinate 60,528 of DFQQ01000013.1, forward strand.
GTCTTCGTCTACTTCTACCTGACAGGCCGCCATGTCCGCTCTGCGCAAATGGCTGTTCACTGGTCTGCTGGTCATCGTGCCGGGCGTCATCACCGCATGGGTGCTGAACTGGATCGTGAGCACGCTGGACCAGACGCTGCAGATTCTGCCGGGCGCTTGGCAGCCGGACAAGTTGCTGGGCATTCACATCCCTGGCTTCGGCGTGCTGCTCACCTTGCTGATCTTGCTGGTGGTCGGCGCGGTAGCCAGCAATTTTGCGGGCCGCAAGCTCGTGCAATGGGGCGATGCCCTGGTGCACCGCATTCCCGTCGTCCGGTCCATCTACTCGAGCGTCAAGCAGGTTTCCGACACCCTCTTTTCTGAAAGCGGCAACGCTTTCCGCACCGCTGTGCTTGTGCAGTGGCCGCGCGAGGGCGTATGGACGGTGGCCTTCATCACCGGGGCGCCGAACGGCGAGATCGCGGCCTACTTGCGTGACGAGTTTGTGAGCGTGTACGTGCCGACCACGCCCAACCCTACGGGCGGCTACTTCGTCATGGTGCGCAAGAGCGACTGCGTCGAGCTCGAGATGAGCGTCGACGCCGCGCTCAAGTACATCGTTTCGATGGGGGTGGTGGCACCTGCCGACCCCAATCAGCTGCCTCTCAAATAACCTCTTTTTTCATTCATAGCGCCACAGCGGCGCCGGAAGTATTGCCATGGCCATGCGCTCTCACTATTGCGGTCTTGTGACCGAAGCCCTGATGGGCGAAACCGTGACCCTGTCGGGTTGGGTGAACCGCCGCCGTGACCACGGCGGTGTGATCTTCATTGATCTGCGCGACCGCGAAGGTTATGTGCAAGTGGTCTGCGATCCTGATCGCGCCGAGATGTTCAAGACCGCCGAAGGCGTTCGCAACGAGTTCTGCGTGCAGGTCAAGGGCTTGGTGCGTGCCCGCCCTGATGGCACGACGAACGACAGCCTCAAGAGCGGCAAGATTGAAGTGCTCTGCCATGAATTGAACGTGCTCAACCCTTCGGTCACGCCTCCGTTCCAGATGGACGATGAGAACCTGTCCGAGACCACGCGCCTGACCCACCGCGTCATGGATCTGCGCCGCCCGCACATGCAACGCAACATGATGCTGCGCTATAAGACAGCCATCCAAGTGCGTAACTTCCTGGACAAGGAAGGGTTTATCGATATCGAAACACCCATGCTGGGCAAGAGCACGCCCGAAGGCGCCCGCGACTATCTGGTGCCCAGCCGCGTGCACGACGGCCAGTTCTTCGCGCTGCCCCAGTCGCCCCAGCTCTACAAGCAGATGCTGATGGTGGCCGGCTATGACCGCTACTACCAGATCACCAAGTGCTTCCGCGATGAAGACCTGCGCGCGGACCGCCAGCCCGAGTTCACGCAGATCGACTGCGAAACCTCGTTCCTGAACGAAGAAGAAATCCGCGCCATCTTCCAGCGCATGATCACCGAAGTATTCCAGACCCAACTGGGCGTGGATCTGGGCGAATTCCCGATCATGACGTACCAGGAAGCCGCGCACCGCTTTGGTTCTGACAAGCCCGACCTGCGCGTGAAGCTTGAGTTCACCGAGCTCACCGACGTGATGAAGGATGTGGACTTCAAGGTGTTCTCTGGCGCGGCCAACATGAAGGGCGGCCGTGTGGTGGCGCTGCGCGTGCCGGGCGGCTCGGTCGAGGGTGGCGGCATCAGCCGTGGTGAGATCGACGCCTACACCGAGTTCGTCAAGATCTACGGCGCCAAGGGGCTGGCCTACATTCGCGTCAATGAGCTGGCCAAGGGCCGCGATGGTCTGCAGTCGCCCATCGTCAAGAACATCCATGACGCCGCGCTGGCTGAAGTGCTCAAGCGCTCCGGCGCGCAGGACGGCGATCTGCTTTTCTTTGGCGCTGACAAGGAAAAGGTAGTCAACGACGCGATTGGTGCGCTGCGCATCAAGATCGGCCACAGCGAGTTCGGCAAGAAAAACGGCCTGTTCGAAAACCGCTGGGCGCCGCTGTGGGTGGTGGACTTCCCCATGTTTGAGCATGACGAGGAAGAGGACCGCTGGACGGCTGTGCACCACCCCTTCACCAGCCCGAAGGACGGCCACGAGGACTTGATGGACACCGACCCAGGCAAGTGCCTGGCCAAGGCCTACGACATGGTGCTCAACGGCTGGGAGCTGGGCGGTGGCTCGGTCCGTATCCACCGTGCCGACGTGCAAAGCAAGGTGTTCACCGCACTCAAGATCACGCCCGAAGACGCACAAGCCAAGTTTGGCTACCTGCTGGACGCACTGCAGTACGGCGCACCCCCGCACGGTGGTTTGGCTTTTGGACTGGATCGGCTCATCACCCTGATGACGGGCGCGGAGTCCATCCGTGACGTGATTGCCTTCCCCAAGACGCAGCGTGCCCAGGACCTGCTGACCCAGGCGCCTTCTCCAGTCGATGAGAAGCAGTTGCGTGAACTGCACATTCGCTTGCGCAACCCGGACGCCATCAAGGCGAACTGATCCGGCCAAGCCCCCTGTTGCATGATGTAGCAGGATCCAAAGCGGCGCAGACCTCGGTCTGGGCCGCTTTTTCGTTGGGAAGCGCGCAGGGATTCAGGGAGTAAAACATGAAAAATTCAGTGACTTTTGTGCCAGCCACGTGGATCACTTCAGCGATGTTGGCGGCAGTGGTAGCCCTTGCAGGCTGTGGTGAAAAGAAGACCGAGTTGGGGGAAGGGGGCTCGGTGGTGTCGGGCTCTGCCGGCCCCGCTGGTGCGAAGGGGGCAGACAAATCGCTCACCCAGTGCGATGCGCCGGTTGCCACGCTGGCGTTGGCGGAAAACCCCCAGGGTTACACCGTCTCCAGCACCTACCGACTGCCTGCGTCTCCCGTGCCGTTGATCCGCCTCATTGCGCAGCAAAGCGGGTGTTTTCGGGTGGTAGACCGATCGGCGGGATTGCGTTCCACCGTTCAGGAGCAGGAGCTCAAGGATGCCGGCGTGCTGCGGCAGAAATCCACAGTGAGCAAGGGCAGGGGATACGAAGCCCAGTACACCTTGATCCCCAGCCTCACCTTCAGCGAGCAGGACGCTGGCCGCAGCATTGCTGGCGTGGTTGCCATGATTCCTGTGCTGCGAGACATTGCCGGGTTGATCGGGCTGGCGGAGCAAGTCAAGCTCAAGGAGGCGCAGACCGCGCTGCTGCTGACCGACAACGAGACCACCGAGCAGGTGGCCGCGGCCACCGGCTCGGCCCGCACTACCGACCTGGGTGCGGCTGGTGTGTTGTTTGGCCGGCTCGGCGGTGGCGCGGGCGCCGGATGGAGCAACACCAACGAAGGCAAAGTCATCGCCGCCGCATTTCTGGACTCCCACAACAAGTTGGTGGAGCAGGTGCGCATGCTGCAAGCCAAGGAGCTGCCCCCGCCTGTCGCGGTCAAGGCCCAACGCTGAAATGTGAGCGCTTGGCTGTCCCCTTTGTCCCATGAGCAATCAACGTTTCAAGATACCGGAGTCGGTGTTGGTCGTGATCCATACACCCGCGCTGGAAGTGTTGTTGATCCAGCGTGCGGACACGGCCGATGGCGTGGAGCATTGGCAGTCGGTCACCGGCAGCAAAGAGCGCTGGGACGAGCCCTGGGCAGTGACAGCCGCGCGCGAAGTCCAGGAAGAAACAGGGATTGATGTGCAAGCGCCCGGCTGCCAACTCACCGATTGGCAGCTGGAAAACCACTACGACATCTGGCCGCAATGGCTGCACCGGTACGCGCCGGGCGTGCGGCGCAACCGTGAGAGGGTGTTCGGGCTGCGCGTTCCCGCAGGAGTGCCCGTGGTGCTCAACCCGCGTGAGCATGTGCGTTTTCAGTGGCAGCCCTGGTTGGACGCCGCCGATCTGTGCTTTTCCGCCTCCAACGCTGAGGCGTGCCTGCTGTTGCCGCGTTTGTCTCCGCCGCTGGGGTAAGGCGGCGTGGACCATCCGCGCGCGCCCACCTTGGAGCTGGATTATGGGCACACTGCGGTGACGTACCTGCGCCAAGCCATGCGTCTCGTTCAGAAGAATCCGGCCGGGATGCAAGCCCGCAGGGCATGTGCGCTCGCCAAGGCCGGCCGCTAGCTTCTCAGCCGTTGTCAGGCGCGAAAAGGTGTCTTCCCCAAGCATGGGGTTGAACACGTTGCTGCTTAGCCAACCTGTGTTTTCTCGCGGCTTCGAGAGCAATGAAAGCGCTGCAAGGTGGTGAGCTCTGAGGAGCTGCCCACCTCAGCCGGGACGTAACCTGAATTTATCGATCGGGTCCAGCGGCTCCGCATCGCCAACGCCGGTCATGGCCGCCGTGTCCGCAGACGGCTCCGGTACCAGGTCGGGGTCCAGGCTTTCAAGACGCGCGCGTCCCACCACGCCGTCATTGTCCGAAGGCAGCGTGCTGCGCGTGCGTATGACCACGCCGCCGGGGTGTCGCTCGCTGTCCTGCCCCAGGGTGGCGCGCGCGGGGGCTGTGCCGCACCTGGCCCGCAGCGCGTCGATTTGTTGTTGCAGGGATTCGCTTTCTTCCAGGCGCTCACGGTGGCGCAGCAACACCTGCTGGGACATGTCCACCAGTTTGGTATTCAAAGTTTCGCCGCCGTGGCGCAGCAGATTGCGCACGGCCCCGGCGGGGTCTCCCGACAGGCTGCGGGCCATGGCTTTTTCCGCCGTCTTGTTGATGTTTTGCAGGCATTCGCGAATGGACTCTGCGTACGGAGGGAAGAGGTTGCAGGCGTTGGCCATCAACTCGCAGAGCCCGCGGGTGTTGGCGTATCGCATGCCAATGGCCCGGACCCAGACGGCACCTTCGCTCAGGTCGATGGACGTGGTGGCCAGCACCGCGAGCAGGCTGCCCAGGTTGCACGCTGCTTCAAAGTCGAAACTGCTGGCCATGATCTCCTTGGCCATCTGCCTGACGGCTTCCACCGCCTGCGAAAACTGGCGTTGCTGGATCAGTTGCAGCGTGCGTGACACCTCCACAAAGCGCAGGATGCGTGGGCTGTTGGTGTTTTCGTGGCGCTCCAGCAGGCGCGCAAAGTCGGCCATGCAGCGCTCAATCCCCTTGCGGTCGTTGTCCGAAAAATATGCAAACGTGAGCAGCACCAGCGACTGGCAATCAAACAGTTTGGAGTCAAGCCCGAGGACGGCGGCACGCGACAGGACTCGGGTGGCCGTGGCACGCTCGCCCATGTAGTACGACATCATTCCCAGCTTTTGCAGGCGCACCACCGAGTCCGGCGTGAGTTCGCTGGCGATGCGGTACGTTTCGATGGCTTCTGCAAAGTGCCCAAGCTCGACCTGCGCGCGGCCGAGCACGTCGTAGGCGTCGGCAAACGAGGCGTCTTCCCCAATCAACCCTTGCAACGTAGTGATGGCGCGCGATGCCTGGCCAGACTCGATCTGCGCGCGCGCCACGCCCAGCTTGGCCCAGGGCAGGGCGCGCGCGGCGATCACGGCTTCGAACAGCGTGCGTGCCTGCGCATGGCGGCCCAGCCGAAGCAGCAGCTCCGTGCCAATGCGCGCCGCGTACAGCCAGTAGGGCTTGCGGGTCTCAAAACGCTCCACGCACAGGCTGGCGGCCATTTCAAAGTCCTCTTGTTCGATGGCGTCGAAGATGGGCTTGAGATGGATCTTGCGCAGGCGGGCCAGGCTCAGCCGCTCAAACAATGCACTGGGCGTGAATGGCTTGAGCAGGTAGCCGTCCAGCGCAGATTCGGCGGCTTCGGCCACGACGGCATACGAGGCCTCTGCCGTCACCATGAAAAAGACTGTGGAAAACGGCAGCAATTGCGCGCGGCGCAAGTCGTCGAGCAGGGTCTGACCTGAGTGGTTGGATTCGGTGAAGTACTGCTCGCACAGCACATAGTCGAACACCGTATGTTCCAGCCGGTTGCGGGCATCGCGCACCCGGCTGCACTGAATGATCTTGGTCACCCCGTACTCTCGCAGCTGCGCCACCAGGATGCTGCGCGAGGTGGCGTTGCTGTCAATCACCAGCGCTAGGCTATCTTGGGAGTCCGGGTCTTTGCCTGTGGCCATCTACGGCTGCGGTGCCTTTTTTTAGGCACACGAATCATGGGTGAATTCACGCTAGTGTATGCCCACTCAGCACGTTCTGCGGATGCGGGAAAGCCCGTTGGTACGTGCCCCAGTTGCGACACAATCGGCAGCATGGATCACACCGACATCTTGCGCGTAGCCACGTACAACATCCACAAGGGGGTGCAGGGCCTGGGCCCTGCGCGCAGGCTGGAAATCCACAACCTGGGGCTTGCCGTGGAGCAACTGGATGCCGACCTGGTCTGCCTGCAGGAGGTGCGCAAGCTGCACCGGCGTGAGCAGGCGTATTTTCACCATTGGCCAGAACTTCCCCAGGCGGACTTTCTCGCGCCCGAGGGCTATGAAGCCGTGTACCGCACCAACGCCGTGACCAAGCATGGCGAACATGGCAATGCGCTGCTCACACGCTGGCCGGTGGTGCAGCACCAGCATGAAGACATTTCGGACCACCGTTTTGAGCAACGCGGGCTGCTGCATGTGCAAGTGCAGGTGCAGGGCCGCCTCGTGCATGCCATCGTGGTGCACCTGGGGTTGATTCCGGGCAGCCGCGTCAGGCAGGTGCAGCGTCTGCAGCAGTTCATCGAGCGCGAAGTTCCCCCCGGCGACCCCGTGGTGGTGGCGGGCGATTTCAACGACTGGGGGCCGCAGCTCAAGCGCATCCTGGCGGGCCACGGGTTGCTGGAGTTTGATGCGCCTCGGGCCTATACCTACCCGGCGCGCCTGCCCCTGGCCCAGCTGGACCACGTGTATGCGCGCGGCCTCACCCCCATGGGGCTGCATGTGCCGCGTGGGCGCATCTGGTGGCGCATGTCCGATCACCTCCCGCTGATTGCCGAGTTCCGGCTCTGAAGCGCGGCAGCAAATTTCACAGGCGCTTCGCACGGCCATGACCTCCACGCCAGGGTTTGCGCGCGACCACGACGTGCGCCTGTACCAAGGGGCTCAGGAGCTTTTTCCGGCGCTGGTGGAGGCCATGGACGCCGCCCTGTCCGACATCCAGTTCGAGACCTACATCTTTGATTTCACCGGCGAGGGCAGCCGTGTGGGCGAAGCGCTGGTCCGTGCGGCGCAACGCGGCGTGCGCACCCATCTGGTGGTGGACGGCGTGGGCACGGGCCCCCTGCCAGCCCCTTGGGCTGAGCGCCTGAACACTGCCGGGGTGCAGTGGCGCATCTACTCACCGCTGGGCCGGCTGGGGCTGCTGTTGCCCAGCCGCTGGCGGCGCCTGCACCGCAAGCTGTGCGTGGTGGATGGGCGGGTGCTATTTTGCGGCGGCATCAACGTGCTGGACGACTTCCACGACCCCAACCACGGCGCGCTGGACGCCCCTCGCTTCGACTTTGCCGTGCGTGCCACTGGCAGCCTGGTGGTGCAGGCCAGCGATGCCATGGAGCAGTTGTGGTGGCGCATGCAGGCCGTGCGTGACGTGCGCAAGCGCCGCCTGCCCGAAGCCCTGCAGGCACTGCGCGCCGCGAGCGCCCAGCACCATGCCGAGCAGCAAGTCCCTCAGCCGGGCGGTGCGCAGGTGCGCGCGGCGCTGGTGCTGCGCGACAACGTGCGCAACCGTACCCGCATTGAGAAAACCTACCTGCGGGCGATTGGTGCTGCGCGGCACGAAGTCATCATCGCCAACGCTTACTTCATGCCGGGGCGCAAGCTGCGCAAGGCCCTGCTGATGGCGGCCCGACGCGGTGTGCGCGTTCGCCTGCTGCTGCAGGGGCGCTATGAGTACTTCATGCAATACCACGCAGCGCGCCCGGTCTACGGCTCCTTGCTGGAGGCCGGCGTGGAGATCCATGAGTACGCGCCCAGCTTTCTGCATGCCAAGGTGGCGGTGGTGGACGCCCTGGGCGACAGACCCTGGGCCACGGTGGGCTCTTCCAACCTCGATCCCCTGAGCCTGCTGCTGGCACGCGAGGCCAACGTGGTGGTGGAAGACGCCGCCTTCGCTCGCGACCTGCGCCTGCGTCTGGTGCATGCCATGCAGCACGCCGGCCACCGCATGGACCCGGCCCGCTATGCCGGCCGCCCCTTGCGCCAGCGGGTGCTGGACAGGCTGGCTTTTGGGCTGATGCGGCTTGCCTTGTGGATCACAGGCAACCGGTATTGACGTCCGTGAAAATGAGTTGCTATTGAATTGATAGCTGCAGGCGCTTGCTATTCAAGCGCTGGCGGCCTAAAACCCTCGCGCTACCTGCCCATCCGTTCGCTGTTACGATCTGTTCATGTCCAGTCAACCCGCCGCCGTTATGACGACCACTTTGCCGGATGAAGAAGGCACCCCCGTTTCCGTGAAGATCCGCGAGCGCGTCAACGCGGCCCGCAAACGCTTCAACGCCAACGACAACATTTCCGAGTTCATCGAGCCCGGCGAGCTGGAAAAGCTGCTGGACGAGGTGGAAGAGAAGATGCAAGGTGTACTCGACAGCATGGTGATCGACACCGCTGGCGACCACAACACCAACAACACCGCACGCCGAGTGGCCAAGATGTACCTCAACGAGGTGTTCAAGGGCCGCTACGTACCGCAGCCCCCCATCACCGAATTCCCCAACGCCGAGCACCTCAACGAGCTGATGATCGTCGGCCCGCTCACCGTGCGCAGCGCCTGCAGCCACCACTTCTGCCCCGTGATCGGCAAGATCTGGATTGGCGTGATGCCCAACGAGCACACCAACGTGATCGGTCTGTCCAAATACGCCCGCCTGGTGGACTGGATCATGGGCCGCCCGCAGATCCAGGAAGAAGCCGTGGTGCAACTGGCCGACCTCATCATGGAAAAGACCCAGCCCGATGGCCTGGCCATCGTGATGGAGGCCAGCCACTTCTGCATGTCCTGGCGCGGCGTGCGCGACAACGACAGCAAGATGATCAATTCGGTCATGCGCGGTGTGTTCCTCAAGGACAGCGCCCTGCGCCGCGAATTCCTCTCCCTCATCCCAGGAAAGAACTGAACATGTTGGTACGCCTGCTATACGCCAGCCGCGCGGTGGACACCTCGGCCGAGGCCATCGAAGCCATCCTTACGCAATCGCGCCAGCACAACCCGGGCTCCGGCATCACCGGGGTGCTGTGCTACGGCGGCGGCGTGTTCCTGCAAGCCATTGAAGGCGGCCGCTCGGCGGTGAGCGAGCTGTATGCCCACATCCAACGCGACGCGCGCCACAAGGACGTGGAGCTGCTGCACTACGAGGAAATTGCCGAACGGCGCTTTGGCGGCTGGACCATGGGGCAGGTCAACCTGAACAAGATCAACCATTCCATCTTGCTCAAATACTCTGAAAAGCCCGAACTGGACCCGTACTCGGTGTCGGGCAAGGTGTCGTTTGCATTGCTCGAAGAGTTGATGGCCACGGCCTCCATCATCGGAAGGGCATAAGGATCATCCCCCTGAGGCGCTGCGCGCCTTTCCCCCGCTCTCGCACCGCTGCGCGGTGCGGGCAGGGGGACGCCACCGGTGCGGCGGGGCGGCCCTTGCACGGTGGCCGCCGGCTTGGGCCGCGCCAGTGGCGTATGCCTTGAGCGGTATGCAGCCCTTCGATCGATAGATCCTTTCACGCCCCACCAAGCCGCAGCCACAGGCGCTGCGGCTTTTTGCATTCAAGCCTGCCCTTTTTTCACCCGTGACCCTCAACGCCTTCGCCCTCATCATCCTCGCCGGGCTGATCCATGCCTGCTGGAACATTGCTGCCAAAAAGGCGGGGGGCGACTCGCGGTTCGCGTTTTTTACCTCGGTGCTCATGATGTTCTTCTGGGCGCCGCTGGGCTGGTGGCTGGGGCGCGATGCCGTGCCGCTGTGGGGCGCGGTGGAATGGGGCTTCGTCGTGGCCAGCGGCGTGCTGCATGTGGTGTATTACGTCATCTTGCTGCGCGGCTACCGCAAGGCAGACCTGACGGTGGTGTACCCGCTGGCGCGGGGCTCGGGGCCGCTGTTGTCGTCGCTGGTGGCCATCACGCTGCTGGGCGAGCAGATATCGGCCCTGGGAGCGCTGGGCATTGTGGGCGTGGTGGGCGGGGTGTTTTTGATTGCCGGTGGCCCCGGGCTATTGCGCGCTGCGCACGACCCTGCCGCGCGCCAGCGCGTGCACAAGGGCATCGCCTATGGCCTGCTCACGGGGGCATTCATTGCCAGCTACACGGTGGTCGATGGCTACGCCGTCAAGGTGCTGCTCATGTCGCCCATCCTCATCGATTACATGGGCAACTTCGTGCGCGTGGGCCTGCTGGCCCCCGTGGTGCTGCGCGACTTGCCCACGGCCCGCACGCTGTGGCTGGCGCAGTGGCGCTTTGCCCTGCTGGTGGCCGTGGTGAGCCCGGTGGCGTACGTGCTGGTGCTTTATGCCATGCAGCAGGCACCCCTGTCGCATGTGGCCCCGGCGCGCGAGGTGTCCATGCTGTTTGCGGCGTTGATCGGCGGGCATTTGCTGGGTGAGGGTGACCGCATGGCCCGGGTGTGCGGGGCGGTGTGCATTGCCGCAGGCGTGACGGCGCTGGCCTTGGGATGACGCGATATGTCCACCTCTGCTCCCTTTGATTTGATCGGCTGCGACTTCTCCAGCAGCCCCAGCCGCCGCAAGCCCATCGTGGTGGCGCTGGGCCGCCGCGATGGCCCACGCGTGCAATTGCTGGGGCTGGAGCGTATCGAGACCTTGCCCGCTTTCGCCGCCTGGTTGTGCCAGCCACGCCCCTGGGTGGGCGGGTTTGACTTGCCCTTTGGCCTGCCGCGCGAATTGGTCACCACGCTGGGCTGGCCCACTGATTGGCGCGCCTGCATGCAGCACTACCGCAGCCTCACGCGCGAGCAGATCCGCGGGGCCTTTGCGGGCTTTTGCGATGCGCGCCCCGTGGGCGGCAAGTTTGCCCACCGCGCCACCGATGGCCCGGCGGGCTCCAGCCCGTCCATGAAATGGGTGAACCCGCCCGTGGCGTACATGCTGCACGCGGGCCTGCCTTTGTTGCTGGATGCTGGCGTTTTTGTGCCGGGACTGATGCCGCCCGGCATGGGCGACGCACAGCGCGTGGCGCTGGAGGCCTACCCCGGCCTGCTGGCGCGCGAGGTGCTGCAGCGGCGCAGCTACAAAAGCGATGACCGCGCCAAGCACACGCCCGAGCGCCTCATCGCCCGCAAGGACTTGGTGAACGCGCTGGAGCTGGGCCAGACCCGGCTCGGCCTGCGCCTCAAGCTCAGCCATGCGCAGCGCGACGCGCTGGTTCACGACGCCAGCGGCGACACCCTGGACGCCGTGCTGTGCCTGATGCAAGCCGCCTGGGCGCAGTTGCAGCGCGATCAAGGCGATGCTTTGTACGGCCTGCCACCGGGGCTGGATGCGCTGGAGGGCTGGATCGTGACCGCGCCTTGGCGAGCGGAGCCAGGCGCTGCCACCGGCGCAGAATGGGGCGCATGAATCTGCTCGTTCACCCTCTCGTTGATCCGGGCCGCCATCGCGGTCCGGCCTGCCGCGTAGCTGGTGTCGTGCTGGCGTTGTGCACCCTTTTGCTGTGGCAGGCGCTGCCGACACACGCTGCGCCTGCGCCCTGGTACTACTGGCGCAGCAAGGTCGATGGTGCCCGGGTGTGCGCGCAGACATCGCCCGGCTCCGGCTGGGAGCGCGACAGCCAGGCCTATGAAGGGCCCGGCTGCCAGCCGCGCCCTAAAGTCATCGTGGTGCCGATGCGCTGAGCGCTGAGCGGTGTGCGGTGTGCGGTGTGCGGTGTGCGGTGTGCGGAGGGCCTCCCGCGTTTGCCCGTAGCCGCATAGCCGTGTGCAGCCGGCACAATGGGCTTCCGTTTGTATTGACCGCTCTCGCTGGTTTTCCCATGCCTTCTATTGATACCCTCGTCGCCTTTTTGGGTGTTTCCATCCTGCTGGGCCTCACGCCCGGTCCCGACAACATTTTTGTGCTGCTGCAGTCGGCCCAGCGCGGCTGGCGAGCCGGCATGGCCGTGGTGGTGGGTCTGTGCTGCGGGCTGGTGGTGCACACGGGCGCGGTAGCGCTGGGGCTGGCGGCGGTGTTTGCGGCGTCAGCCATGACCTTCACCGTGCTCAAGCTGGTGGGGGCGGCGTACCTGGCCTGGCTGGCATGGCAGGCCTTGCGGGCACCTTTGTCGCCCGCAGGCACCGACGCAGGGGCAGAGGCTGCGGTGCCCGCGGCTGCGCCCAGCCTGTGGCGCATGGTGGGGCGCGGCATGGTGATGAACCTGAGCAACCCCAAGGTGCTGGTGTTCTTCCTGGCCTTTCTGCCCCAGTTTGCCGACCCCGCGCGGGGTGCCATGGGCGGCCAGCTCATGGTGCTGGGGCTGGTGTTCATCGTGGCGACTTTACTGGTGTTTGGCGCCATCGCCTGCTTTTCCGGGGTGTTTGGGGCTTTGCTGCTGCGCTCGCCGCGTGCGCAGCAATGGCTCAACCGGGTGGCGGGGGTGGTGTTCCTGGGGCTGGCCGTGCGGCTGGCCACCTCGCAACGCTGACGGTTTCTTTTGCTATGAAAAACATAGCTTCTGGCGCTTGTTCCAATTGCGCTAGAACCGGTTTTTTCTCGTAATCCGCGCACAGCACCATTCCACCATGACCGAACTCATCCTCATCCGCCACGGCGAGACCGACTGGAACCGCGAACTGCGCTTTCAAGGCCAGGTGGATGTGCCCCTGAACGCCACCGGCCTGGAGCAGGCCCGCCGTGTGGCCCAACGCCTGCTGGCAGAGCCGTTCGGTGTGCAGCACTTGGTGTGCAGCGACCTGCTGCGCACGCGGCAGACCGCAGAGCCCTCTGCGCAGGCGCTGCTGCCGCAGCTGTCGCTCGATGCCGCAGCAGACCCCGGGCTGCGTGAGCAGAACTTCGGCATCGTGGACGGCATGCGCGTGCAGGACGTGAAAACCGACCATGCCCAGGCCTGGGAGCGCTGGGTGCGCTTTGAAGCCGACTACGCCATGCCCGGCGGCGAGACCACACGCCAGTTCCACACCCGCGTGATGGACGCCATGCACCGCATTGCCCTGCAATATGCCGGCAAGACCGTGCTGGTGGTTACCCACGGCGGCGTGCTCGACATGGTGTGGCGCACAGCCCATGGCCTGGGCCTCGATGGGCCCCGCCAAAGCGATATTCCCAACGCGGGCCTGAACCGCGTGCAGGTGCAGGGTGGTGCGGTCAAGGTGCTGCACTGGGCCGATACGCGCCACCTGCAGGATTTGCCCGCGCAGCCGGTGTACGACCAGACCAAACTGGTGGTGCGTTAGAGCGGCTCAAAACTGCTCTGGGCGTTGTTGTCCCGTGTTGGCGCATTCCGTGCCCTGCCTGTGAAGAAGCCCGTGGCAGGGCCGCTTCGCTGAACGGCGCAAGCCGCGCCTGGCGTGCTTGAGTTCCTCAGCCCTGCAACCGGGCACTCCAATCCTCCGCCAGTCCCTGGTCGCGGCGGCGGGTAAACAGCTTGCGCCAGGACGGCGGTAGCGGCAGTGCCAGCACTTCGTCCAGCACGACCGGGGCGCATTCGCGGTCGCGGATCAGGGCCAGCAGACGCTGCACCGTCCAGCCGGGGTGGGGGCGCTCGAGCAGTTGCAGCGCATCACCCGCCTGCACCACCCCACCTTGCAGGGTGCGGCAGTACCAGCCTGCGCGCAGGGTGTTTTGCACGCGTGCCGACATGTCGGGCACGCCAAAGCGCAAGTTCAGCTTCCAGCAGGGCTGGCGGCCCTGGGTGACTTCCAGCACGGCCGTGCCCGCGCGCCAGCGGTCGCCAAGGCACACGCCCGCCTCGTCCAGCCCTGCCACGGCCAGGTTTTCGCCAAACGCGCCCGGGGCCTGCAGCACCGGGGCATCGCCCAGTTCTGCGCGCCATGCCGCGTAATGCGCCCAGGCATACAGATGCACGGCTTTGTCGGGCCCGCCGTGCACGCGCAGGTCGGCCTGTGCATCGCCCTGCAGGCCCAGCGGGCCGATAGCGACCAGGCCGGCCACTGGCTGTTTGGCAATTGCGCTTTGCTGGCCGGCGGCGCCCAGCGGGGCCACAGCACCCGTGAGCACTTGCAGGATGTGGGGGGAGGGTGGCGTCATGCAGCTTCCGTCTTCGTCAGGTTTCAGGTGGCAGTATCGGCGGTGCGAGGCGGCCCTTGGGGTTTGGCCTCGCACCGAAATTGTCCTTGCGCAGGCTCTCAGCGGGCTGGGCGCAGCGGCACTGCCGGAAAGTCCAGGGGCACGTCGAACGCCACGTTCACGTAGTTGGTGAACAGGTTCAGCGCCACATGCGCGAGGATTTCCATGATCGCCTCGTTGCTGAAACCCACGTCGCGCAAGCGCTGCACGTCTGCGGCGGTGACTTGTGCCCGGTTTTCAACCACCTGCAGGGCAAAGTGCAGGGCGGCCTGGGTAGCGGGGTCGCTGGCCTGGCCGGCCTGGGCAGTGGCCATTTCCTCGGCGGTAGCGCCTGCCTTGCGGCCCAGTGCGGTGTGCGCCGCCAGGCAGTATTCGCAGGCGTTGCGGTTGGCCACGGCCACCGCAATCAGCTCGCCCAGTTTGGCGCCCAGCGTGCCGTTGCCCAAGGCGCCAAACGCGGCCCACATGCTTTGCAGCGCCGCTGGCGAATTGGCCACGGCGCGGAACATGTGGGGCGTTGCACCAAAGGCGGCGTGGATCTGGTCAAGCAGGGCCTGGCGATCAGGGGTGGTGTTGGCGCGGTCAATGAGGGGAATGCGGTTCATCAGAAAACTCCTGGTGGGGTGGTGGAAGGCCTCCAGTGTGCAGGCCGCTTATGTATGATGGGTTGCTTTTCATCCAATAAACATTGCCAATCGTCCAATGAGCACCATCCCGGTCGAACCCCTGGGGGCGTCAGGCACGCCCGCTGCGGCTGTGGCGCAGGGCAGCGAAGAGCGTGGGCTGGATCGCCTGTCCGCGTTGCTGGAGCGCTTTCGGGTGCGCGCGCACCTGTTCCACGCGGGGCCGCTGTGCGGGGTCACGCACTTTGCGGCGCAGCCTGGCCGGGCGTTTTTGCATGTGCTGCGGCGGGGCGACATGCGCGTCACGCACCAGCCGCGCAGCGGTGCGCCCCGCACCCTGGAGCTGACAGAGCCCACCCTGCTGTTCTACCCGCGGCCGCTGGACCACGACTTTCACAACGCGCCGGTGGATGGCAGCGACTTTGTCTGCGCTACGCTGGACTTTGACGGTGGTGTGCACCACCCCCTGGTGCAAGCCTTGCCGTCGGTGCTGGCACTGCCTGTGGCCCAGGTGCAGGGGATCGGACCGACGCTGGATTTGCTGTTTGCCGAAACCGAGCGCGTGCGCTGCGGCCAGCGTCTGTTGGCCGACCGGCTGTTTGATGTCTTGCTGCTGCAAATGCTGCGTTGGCTGCTGGATCGGCCCGCGCAGGGCGGCATTCAGCCGGGCGTGCTGGCGGGCCTGGCCCACCCCAAGCTGTCCCGGGCACTCACCGGGCTGCACGAGCAGCCAGGTGCCGCCTGGTCGCTGGACAGCATGGCCCGCGTGGCGGGCATGTCGCGCAGCGCCTTTGCGGCCGAGTTCAAGGCGGCAGTGGGCACCCCGCCAGGTGACTATCTGCTGCGCTGGCGTGTGTCCCTGGCACAGGTGCAATTGCGCAGCGGCATTGCCGTCAAGCGCGTGAGCGACAGCTTGGGCTATGCCAGCCCGGCTGCGTTCAGCCGTGCGTTCACGCAGGTGGTGGGGGTGTCGCCCCGGGCTTGGCTGACAGCCGGGGGGGCAGATGCTTTCTGAGGAGGAACGAGCCACTCCACGGCCGCAATGCGCGTGGGTCATCCTTTTTGCTATCGAATAAAGAGCTGCTCGCGCTTTCTACATAAGCGCTAGAGCCCGAAAACATCATAGGCAGCGCTGTGGGATCAGTCGGGCAAGCCCAGCGCCCGGTTCACCTGCCGCGCCTGCCGTGCCAAGCGCTTGGACTGGGGCTGAGCGTTGCACTGGGGCTGCAGCAGGTTCTGCGCTGTGGCCCACTGGCCGTTGCGCTGCAGGGCGTCGAGCCAAATTTGCTGGAACAGGTCGCGCTGGGCATGGCTGCCGCCAATGGCCAGCAGGCGCGGCAGGGCCTGGCCCATTTGCTGCGCGGCGCGGGCCCAGTCGTGATCTGCATGGGCCAGCAAACCTTCGGCAGCGGGTACGCACACTTCTTGCCACACGGTGCATTCATGGGGCTCGGTGCGGCTCTTTGCATGCCCGCGCAGGTTGTGCAGCAGGGCGCGGGCGGCGCCGTGGCGACCTGCGCGTGCCAGCCCGTACAGGTACTGCAAGTCCAGAAACGGCAGTACATGGTCGGCCAGTCGCTGGCGTTCGAGCCAGGTGGCCACGTCGGCCCAGCGCTCTCCCACCCCTACGCCTGCCAGCTCCAGCCGGGCCAGCAGGGAGATGGCGTTGATCTGGTCTTGCGTGTAGTCCTTGGCGACGCCCCACACCTGCTGGTCGTACAACGCCAGCACGTCGTCGTGGCGGTCCTGCTCCAACAAAAACAGCGCCTGGTGCCACCAGTTGTGCGTGACCATGAAGGAGTTCAGCCCCGTCCAGGTGTCGCTCATGCTGGTCATGAAGGCGGTGCCTTCGGCAATGCGGCCCTGGGTCAGCATCACATGGGCCAGGGCGTGGTGGGCCCAGGGCTCTTTGCGGCACCGGTGGATGGCGTGGCGGGCAGCGGCTTCGGCCTCGCGCAGGCGGTGGCATTGCTCCCATCCAAAGGCCAGCATGCCGTGCAGGTAGGGCACATCGCCCGCCGCCTGGCGTGCCTGCAAGGCCAGCCGCAGCATGCCAGGGGAGTCGCCCCGGTTGAAGCAGTGGTACTGCCCGAGCTTGAGCGAGGCCAGGTCGCGCGGGTGCACGCGGGCCTGCTCTTCGTGAAGGGCCGTGGCGCGGGGCAGGTCGCCATCGACCCACGCGGCCACAGCCGCCACAAAGCGCTGCTCGCGCTCGCTGGCCTGGGGCGCGTGGGCCAGGGCCTGTTCGATGAAGGGGCGGGCATGGCGGGGGGCGTCGGCCGACTCGGCAAACATGTGCAGCGCCGCGCAATACGCCTGCACGAGCGCGCTGGCATCGCCTTGCGCCTGCAGCACGTTCACCGCCCGGGCTTCGCAGGCGATGAAGCCTTCCACAAAGTCGTTGATGGCGGTGATGCTGCCCTCGTCCCGCAGCGTGACAGGGTTGCCCAGGCTGTCGGTACGTGGTGCGCTCATGCTGCAACCGGTGGGGCTGTGGGAGCCGCTGGGCCTACTGGCCCTGGGTCAGCGCCAGATAAGCCCTGCGCGTGGGCTCGGAGACTGAGTTCACCAGTTGCTCGTGTGGTGTCTGGTGGCGGGCCATCATGCGGGCTGAGGCAATGGTTTTGGATTTGCAGTACCAGTGGCAGGTGTGCTGCATCAGGAACAGTTCGGCCGTCATCATGTAGGCGCGGTCCTTGGCGTTCAGGTGGCCCGTGTTGTGCAGCACATGGGCAATGCCCTTGGCGTGGATGGCAAGCGCCTTGCGCATGTCAAAAGTGGCGGCAGGCAGCAGCTTGTCGGCAAACGGCAGGGCAATGGGCAGGCGGCTCACGCGGGCGTCTTCGTCGCTGACCTTGGAGAAATCGGCGGCGAAGCGGCTGAACTGCTCGCTGAGCTGGTGCTCGGTGGTGCTCAGCAAAGACCACACCTGGTCGCGCCGCTCTGCCGAGCTCTCGCCGAGTGCGCGCAGGTAGCCCTGGGTCAGCGCCTCCATGAGCTTTTCGATTTGGTAGTGACTCAGGTGCGTGCCCAAAATGGCGATGCGCTTGCGTTGCTCCTTGGCGTTGAGCATGTAGGTGCCAGAGGCGATAAGGATCGCCATGAGAAGAAGGTCCATGGAGCAGAGGTGAGTGCGTGAAAGGTGAGCAGCGCGCCCGGCGGGTGCCAATGCGCCTGGCCCAAAGATAGCGGATATTGCCATCGAGTCAACGCTGGGCCACCAAGCGGGGCCCCGTTGCGTGAATGGGGCTCGGGTGGATACCTTTGCCGCGAGCGCCTTGAGGGGGGGGCGACTTCGGGGCGCTTTGGGGGCGGAGCTGCCGTGGGTGGGCTGCACCATCACGCCCGCTAGGCGGTTTTTGCTGCGCAATGCCTACAAATGCACATCTGCTTGCACAAGTGTGGGCATACCGGCTGAGCAGCGCGGGGGTCACTGGTATTCTCGCGCGCACCATCCGAGGGGGTGGCTAACTACATCGATCAAACAATGAACAAGAAAACAGCTTTGGGCGCCGCCGTGGCGCTGGCCGTAGTGGCCTACGGGGGAGCCACCTGGTACCTGGGCCAACGGGCCGAAGCCAGCTACCAGGAAGCCCTGGAAGACGTGCGCAAGGTGCTGGGCCCCGAGGCCGTGGTGTCTCAGGACTATCAGAAGGGATTCTTCTCATCGCAGGCCAAGCTGGTGCTGCAGTGGACGCCCCCGCCAGCGGACGATGGCAGCCAGCCCGCGCCGCAACCGTTGCGTGTGGTGGTCAACAGTGCCGTGCGCCACGGCCCACTCGCGGGCGGACACATCGCCGCTGCCGTGGTGGAGTCTCACTTCGCGCTGGAGGGGCTGGACGACAAGGCCACAGCCCTGCTTGCCAAGGCCAGCGCCCCCACGCTGACCACCGTGCACGGACTGACAGGCAGCCACGACATGCAGTTGCTGGTGCCTGCCGGTGAGATGGGTGACGAGGAAATGACCTTGCGCTGGCAGGAAATGAAGACCGAGTTCTCCATCAATGGCGATCGTACGCGTGTCAAGGGCACGTTCCAGTGGCCCGAGCTGGCCCTGGCCGGCCTGAACCGCGCAGCAGACGAAGAAGATGCGGATGCGCGCGGCAGCGTCGCTGTGTCGCTGAAGGGCATGGGCGGCGAATTTGAAAGCCAGATCATTGACGACCTGTGGATGATGGCCCCCGGTAAGGGGACAGTGCGGTTTGCACAGATTGATGCCAGCAACACCCCGCAGGGCGGCGCACCCACCTCTTTGCTGTCGCTGAAGGACCTGACGGGCACCACCACCATTGGGCGCAACGGCAAGTTGATGGACATGGCCACATCGCTCAAGGGCAAGGGCCTGGTGGGCCCGGTGGATTTTGAGGCACTCGGGTTTGAAGAAAAATTCCAGCGCATTGACGCCGACGTGGTCAAGAGCCTGCAGGTGGCCATGGTGGAGAGCTATCGCAAGGATGGGCTCAAGGCCATGGCCAACGACGAAGAGGGTGGCAAGCTGCTGAAGCTGCTGGCGGACAACGCACAGCGCCTCACGGCGGCATTGCCCGCTTACTCGATGAAGTTCTTTGCCACGTTGGGCGGGCAGCAAGGCGAGGTGTCGTACGGCGGCGAGGTGACTCGGGCCCCCACCACCGAAGAGGTGGCCCAGGGTGGATGGGGACCGGTGCTGCTCAAGAGCGCCACCTTCCACGCCGACGTGCGGCTGCCCAAGGCCTGGCTGCCCCAACTGGCCAAGGCGGCGGGGCAGGAGGAATTCAAAAGCGAAGACATGGACGGCATGATCGGCATGGCCCAGGCGGCAGGGTACGTACGCCAGGAAGGCGACCTTCTGACCAGCTCTCTGAAGATGGAAGGCGGCCAGGCCAAGCTCAATGGGAAGGTGATGGACTTGCCCAACTTCATGCGCTGAGTTGGCGAAAACCGCACGCGGCAATGCCGCGGGAGGCCGCCACCGCGCAGAGTTCTGCGCTGAAAAAAGCCCCGCTGGTATCGCAGGCCGCGGGGCTTTTTGCTGCCCTGCGCGGGCTGAATTGCAGGGCGGGCCCTACATGGACGGCGGCTGGGGCCAGGGCCGTTGGGGGTCACGGATCAACTCGAATGCGCGTGCCACCTGCAGTACCCCGAGGTCATCAAAGCGCGCGCCCGCAATCTGCAGCCCGATGGGCAGGCCGCTGGTGGTGTAGCCGCAGTTGACCGAAGCCGCTGGCTGCTCGGACATGTTGTAGGGCACCGTGAAGCCGATGTGCTCCAAGGGGCGCAACGGGTCGTCGGTGGGGGAGGGAAGCTCTGCCGCGAACGCCGGCATGGGTGCCACGGGCGAGATGACGTAGTCGAACGGGCTGCATGCCTTTACCGTGACAACGCGCGTCTGGTGGAACTGCTGGCTGGCGTGGAACACCTGCGTGCCGGCCATGCCCGCAGCGCTTTCTGCCCATGCCCGGATATACGGCAACACTTTGCTGCGCTGAGACTCTTGCAGTGTCTGCAGATCCATCAGGGAGCGCATACGCCAGAAGTGGTCCATGCCGTCCAGCATGGCCTGCGTCATGAAGGGCTGCATCAGACTCACCTGCGCACCCGCCTGCTCGAACAGGCGCGCGGCATGTTCCACGGCAGCGCGCACCTCGCTCTCTACCGGCAGGCCGCAACCGGCGTCCAGCAGCAGGCCGATGCGCAAGCCGCGCAGGCACTGCACGCCCTGGTCCCATTCGTGCCAGGCGATGGGCTGGTAGGGCAGGCTCATGCTGTCGCGTGCGTCGGGCAGGCTCAGCACCTGCATCATCAGCGCGGCGTCTTGCACGGTGCGGGTCATGGGGCCCGCAGCGCGGCCCGTGTAGGGCGGGTCGATGGGAATGCGGCCCAGGCTGGGCTTGAGGCTGAAGATGCCGCACCAGCTGGCGGGCAGCCGCAGCGATCCGCCAATGTCGGTGCCAATGTGCAGGGGCCCGTAGCCCGCCGCCGCGGCAGCGCCGCCACCCGCGCTGGAACCACCTGGGCCTTTGCTCACATCCCACGGGTTGCGCGACAGCGGGTGAAAGCTCGACAAGCCCGAAGACAGCATGCCGTAGTCGGGCATGGTGGTCTTGGCCACCATCACGGCTCCGGCTTCACGCAGGCGCGCGGCGGGCGGGGCGTCTGCGGCCGCGGGCACCAGCGGTACGGCGGCCGTGCCCAACGGCGTGGGCTCACCCTGTGTGGCGATGTTTTCCTTGATGGTGACGGGCACCCCATCGAGCAGGCCTTGGGGCTCGCCGCGCTGCCAGCGGGCTTCGCTGGCCCGTGCCTGCGCCAGCGCATGCTCTGGCCTCAGCAAATACGTGGCCCGGATGTGCGGTTCCCACTGCGCCATATGGGCCAGCACGGCCTGCGTGACCTCCACGGGGGACAGCGTGCGCTGGCGGTAGGCAGCCAGCAGATCTTGGGCAGGCAGGTCGTGCAGTGCGGTCATGGCAGGGGTGAGCAATTTTTGAATGAAAAAGGCTGCTGGCGCTTATTGGTAAAGCGCTGGAAGCTACTGTTTTAGGAGCATATACTTCTGGTTATCCATTGCGCCGCATACCACCCGTGGCCCCTGAAACTGGCGCAGCCCATGCGCGGGCAGCCGAGCAAGGGCCTACGCCGGCCGCATCGCCCCGCAGCCAGGGCTGCGTCCCCCTGCCCGCGTGGCGCAGCCATGCGAGAGCGGGGGGAAGACGCGAAGCGGCTCAGGGTGTCCCACCTCAACCCCAGGACAGGGCAGAGAGGTCGTTCACGAACACGGGCATGTCCTTCCACAACCCCTTGAGGTTCTTGTTGGCCACGGTGATCCACTGTGGCTGGTACAGGAAGGCGTGCACGGCGTCGTCGGCCAGCAGTTTCTGGGCATCGCCCAGCAGGCGCGCACGGTCTTGGGGGCGCGCGGCGTTCTTGATCTGGTTGTACAGGTCATTGAACCTGGCCGACTGGTAGCCCCAGTAGTAGTCGGGCTTGGCGAAATTGGCCAAGTCAAACGGCTCCACGTGCGAGATCAGCGTGAGGTCGTAGTTCTTGTTACCGTAGGTGCCGCTGAGCCACTGCGCCCATTCCACGTTTTGCGTTTTGGCCACGATGCCTACCTTGGCCAGCTGCGCCACGATGACTTCTCCGCCCTGGCGCGCATAGGGTGTGGGCGGCAGGGTCAATGTCAGTTCCAGCGGGGTCTTGATGCCCGCTTCGGCCAGCAGCTTCTTGGATTTTTCAACGTCGAACGGGTTGACGCCGGTGGTGTCCACGTAGCCGAACGCACCCGGCACATAGTGGCTGCCGATGGGGGCGCCATAGCCATCGCCCGCGCCCTCGATAACGGCCTTGCGGTCGATGGCGGCGGCAATGGCACGGCGCACGCGCACGTCGTCCAAGGGCTTCTTGGCGTTGTTGATGGCCAGGATGGTCTTCGCGCGGGAACCGCTGACTTGTACCTGGAACCGCGGGTTGGCCTTGAACTGCGGCACGCTGCGGGGCGTGACGCGGGGGAAGAGGTCCACATCGCCCGCCAGCAATGCCGCCACCTGCGCGGCCGGGTCGGAGATGAAGCGGAACGTGGCGCGGCGCAGCTTGATCGTGCCGGGAGCGCGAAAGCCGTCCCAAGCCGTCAGCACCACCGAGGAGCCCTTGTTCCACGCGCCCAGTTGGTAGGGGCCGGTGCCCACGGGCTTGGTGGCGTTGGTGTCGGCGCTCTTGGGCTCCACGATGATGGAGGTGGCCTGGCCCAGGGCGAACAGCAGGTCGGGGTCGATGTCCTTGTTCAGCACCACCAGGGTGTGTTCGTCCACCACCTGCGTTGTGAGGTTGGCAAAGGTGCGCTTGTCCTTGTTGGTGCTTTTTTCACCGCCCGCGCGGTCGTAAGAGAACTTGACCGCAGCGGCGTTGAAGGGCTCGCCGTTCTGGAACTTGACGCCCTTGCGCAGCTTGAAGGTGTAGGTCTTGAGGTCGGGCGAAACTTCCCAACTTTCGGCCAGCAGGGGCGAGACCGAGCCGTCGGAGTTGATCTTGGTGAGCGTTTCGAAAATGTTGTACTGAACGATTTCGGCGATCGCAGAAGCCGCACCTGCCGTGGGGTCCAGCCCTGGGGGCTCCAGGGTCATGGCCAGCACCACCGCATCCCTGCGGATTTGCGCCAGGGCGCCGACGGGCGCGGCAAGGGGAATGGCAGCCAGCGCGCCAGTGGCAAGAACGGATCGGCGGTTCAGCATGTTCGGAAACTCCTGACAAAGACCAGACTTGGAATTCACACCTGCGCCCATCGAGTGCGAAAGCCGCAGGGTTTGTGCGAGAGCACTTTGTACACCATCGGGTGCGCGCCGCGCTGGGCAGCTTTTGCGCAATGGCTGCTATGCGACCTTCACGCGGTCGCAAACAACTCTTCGGGCACTATGGATGGCCGGTCGCCCGTGCTGCCGCTGCTGCCATGCGGCGCGCGCGAGCCCGCCCGGGCTGCACATGGGGCACCGCAGCCACCAGGGCCTGGGTGTAGGGGTGCTGTGCGTGGTGGAACAGTTCGGACGGTGCCCCTCGCTCCACGATCTGTCCCTGGTAGAGCACCACCACTTCGTCGCACAGGTGGTTCACGACGGCCAGGTCGTGGCTGATGAGCAGGAAGCTCACGCCAAATTTCTGCTGCAGGTCTTGCAGCAGGTTGAGCACCTGGGCCTGCACCGACACGTCCAAGGCGCTCACGGGCTCGTCGGCCACGATGAGCCGGGGGCGGGTGATCAGGGCGCGTGCAATGGCGATGCGCTGGCGCTGGCCGCCCGAGAATTCGTGCGGGTACTTGTCCAGGTCATTGGTGCGCAGGCCGACCTGGGCGAGCACTTCTGCGGCTTGCTCGCGCTGCTGTGTGCGCGTAGTGCTGCCCTGGGCTTGCAGGGGTTCGCTCACGATCCGCGCCACGGTCTGCCGTGGGTCCAGCGAGCCGTAGGGGTCTTGGAACACCATCTGGAAGTCGCGCCGGGCTTCGCGCAGCGCGGCGGCGGGCAACTGGTGCAAATCACGCCCCAGCAGGCGCACGCTGCCAGAGGTGGGTGTGTCCAGCGCCATCACGGTGCGCGCCAGGGTGGATTTGCCCGATCCCGATTCGCCCACCACCCCCAGGCTGCGCCCGCTGTGCAGCGTGAAGCTCACACCTTTGAGCGCCTGCACTTTGGCGGGCGGGCGCAGCAGGTGTTCGCGTGGCAGCGTGTATTCGCGGACCAGGTCGGTCACTTCCAGCAGCGGGGCTGTTGGCGTTGGCGAGGCTGGGGAGTGAGGGGAAGAGTTCATGAATGGGAACGCACGGGCAGTGTGTTTTCAACCACCGCCGGGGCAGCCGTGGGCACCATGGCCTCGGGGCGCAGGCAGCGCACCAAGTGGTCGCCATCTGCATCCTGGGCGACCAGCGTGGCGTTCGGCCGGGTGTGGTGGCAGGCCAGTGTGGTGAACGTGCACCGCCCAGCAAATGGGCATCCAGCGGGCAGGTCCGCCAGCTCGGGCACCGTGCCTGCAATGGTGGCCAGCCGATCGGGCTGCACCGCTCGCGGCCCCAACTGAGGCCGTGCCGCCAGCAGGCCACGGGTGTAGGGGTGCGCCATGGCCGCAAAGATGGATGCAGTGGGCCCGCTTTCGACCACGTTGCCGCCATACATCACCAGCATGCGGTCTACGTTTTGGGAAATCACCCCCAGGTCGTGCGAGATGAGGATGAGCGCCATGTTGCGCTCGGCCACCAGGTCGCTGATGAGGTCCAGGATCTGCTGCTGGATGGTCACATCCAGCGCCGTGGTGGGTTCGTCGGCAATCAGCAGGTCCGGGCCACAGGCCAGCGCCATGGCAATGGTGATGCGCTGGCGCTGCCCGCCAGAGAATTGGTGGGGGTAGGCATCAAAGCGCTGGGCGGCCTGGGGAATGCCCACGCGGTCCAGCAGCGCAATGGCACGCTGCCGTGCGGCGGCCGCATCCAGGCCCAGGTGAAGCCGCAGGGGCTCTGCCACTTGGCGGCCCACGGTGTGCACCGGGTTGAGTGCGGTCATGGGTTCCTGGAACACCATGCCGATGCGGTGGCCACGCAGCCGGCACATCTGCGCATCGCTGGCGCCCACCAGTTCCTGCCCATCAAAACGGATGCTGCCGGAGACTTCCGCGCTCTCGGGCAGCAAGCCCATGAGTGCCATGGCGGTGAGGGACTTGCCACACCCTGATTCGCCAATCAAGCCGAGGGTTTCGCCGCGCTCCAGTGCAAAGCCCACGCCGTGCACGGCGTCCGCAGGCCCCCTGTGGGTCTGAAGGCGGATATGCAGATCGGAGACTTCAAGCAGCGGCATGGCAGCGGGCCTTCAGAGGTCGCGGTGATTTGGGGCCAACACTCTTCGGGCCATGAAAGTGGTGCCGCCGAGGCGCGCTCCCCGGCATAAGGTCTGCCCTGCGACACGGGTACCGCCTCTCTCCCGTGCTGCGCGGCGGCGCGAGAGAAGGGGAGGGCGCGCAGCGAGCCTGGGTGTGTTTCATCTCTTCCTCGCCAGCCGAGGGTCCAGCAGGTCGCGCAAGCCATCACCCAGCAGGTTCAGACCCAGCACGGCGAGCGCGATGGCAACGCCGGGCCATACCGCCAGCAGGGGGGCCTGAAACATGAGAGTCTGGGCTTCGCTCAACATGCGGCCCCAGGAAGGTTCTGGCGGCTGTGTGCCCAGCCCGAGGTATGACAGTGCCGCCTCGGCCAGGATGGCCAGCGCAAACTGGATGGTGGCTTGCACGATCAGCACTGACAGAATGTTGGGCAGCACGTGCTCCAACGTGATGCGCCAGGGGCCCTTTCCGCATGCCCGTGCAGCCAGAACGTATTCGCGCGACCACACGGCATTGGCCGACGCCCGCGTGACCCGGGCGAATGTCGGGATGTAAAAGATACCAATGGCAATGATGGAGTTGACGATGCCCGCCCCGAACACCGCTGTGAGCATGATCGCCAGCAGCAGGGCAGGGAAGGCGAAGGTGAAGTCGGCCAGGCGCATGATGGCCTCTTCGACCCACCCCTTGCGCGCTGCGGCCAGCAACCCCAAGGCGGTTCCCACGCCCATGCCAATGCCTACGGCAATCACACCGACCAGGATGGAGTTGCGTGCGCCCACCATGATGAGGGACACGATGTCGCGTCCGAACGCGTCGGTGCCCAGCCAGTGCGCACCCGATGGGGGCTGAAGTTTGCTGGCCATGTTTACTTCGTAAGGGGACCATGGTGTCCACAGCAGAGAGAGTGCCGCCATGCCCAGCATGAAGATTGTGAGCACCGCGCCGAGCACAAAGCTGCGGTGCCGCAATGCGCGCTGCAAGCCGTGCGGCCAACGCAGAGGCCCCCCAGCAGGGGCCGGCTGGGGCGGATGGGGAGCCGAGGAGGAGGCCGCCAGCGTGGGGGAGTCTTTCACCATGGCCATTGTTCAGATGTCGCTTGCCTTGACGCGTGGATCGATCACCGCATACATGAGGTCGACCACAAAGTTCACCACGATCACCATGGCAGCCAGCAGCATCACGCAGTTGCGCACCACGATGAGGTCACGGTTGGAAATAGACTGAAAGATCAATCGGCCCAGACCCGGCAGGTAGAACACGTTTTCCACCACGATGGTGCCTGCCAGCAGCGATGCGAATTGCAGCCCCATCACCGTCACTACCGGAATCAAGGCGTTGCGCAGCACATGCCTCCAGAGCGCCGCGCGCTGCGATAGCCCCTTGGCACGCGCGGTGCGGACGAAATCCTCGCGCAGCACCTCCAGCACAGCGGAGCGGGTGATGCGGGCCAGGATCGCTGCCTGCACCACAGCCAGTGCGATGGCGGGCAGCAGCAGTGCCTTGAGCGCTTCGAGCGGGCTGCCGCCGCTGGCCTGCGTCCAGCCCGGAAAACCGCCGGCCGCAAACCATTGCAGCTTCACCGAAAACAACAGGATCAGCAGGATGGCGAACCAGAAGTTGGGTATGGCAATACCGATCTGCGCCAGCGCCATCACCCCTACGTCTCCCCAGCGGTTGTGACGAGACGCCGCATACACGCCCGCCAGCAGTGCCAGCACGGTCGTGATCACCATGGCCAGCAGCGCCAGTGGCACGGTCAAGGCCAGTCTCTCCAGAACCAGGTCGAGCACCGGTGTGCTGTAGGCATAACTCTCACCCAGATCGCCGCGCACCAGGCCTGATATCCAGTGCCCGTAGCGTTGCAGGGGTGGCTGGTCCAGGCCTAACTTGCTGGCCAAGGCGGCCACGGCCTCCGGCGAGGCATCTGGGCCCATCAGCATCTGGGCCGCATTGCCGGGCAAGACCTCCAGCACCAGGAAGACCACGGCAGAAGCTCCGATCAGGGTGACCAACAGGGTGGCCAAGCGTTTGAGGAGGAACAGTCCCATGGGCAAGGATCAGCGGAGTCGGCTACGGGGTTTAATTCATGTGCGTACACAGCATACCGGCAAAGCGTCCCTGCTGCGGACAATGGGTTGCGTGGGGCGTTTGGCCAGCAAAGGCGTGGCGCGGGATAATTGCTCCCATGAACCTTGTTCTGACCCCATTGGTTGCATGTGCTTTTGATGCACCGGCCGCGCTAGGCGCCTGCAGGAGGCATGTATGGCGTTGATGATTACCGACGAGTGCATCAATTGCGACGTGTGTGAACCGGAGTGCCCCAACGATGCGATCTACCTGGGTCAGGAAATCTATGAGATCGACCCGAGCAAGTGCACCGAGTGCGTGGGGCACTTTGATGAGCCCCAGTGCGTGCAGATCTGCCCGGTGGCTTGCATACCGGTCAATCCTCAGCATGTGGAGAGCCGGGAGACCCTGTGGCAAAAATTTCAGCGTTTGCAGGCCACTGCTGACTAACTGCTGAATTACGTTCCCTGGCACCCTCTGCACGAATCGAGCGGTAAGTGTGCACTGCGGATCGGGATCGGCTGCAAAACGCAAAACGCAAAACGCAAAACGCAAAACGCAGCAATAGCCGTGGCTATTGCGAGTATTTGCAACGCCGCAGACCTCCCGAGACCGCAAGGGACACGGCGCGGTGGTTCGTGCAGAGGGTCCCTAGAGCATCAAAGCCAATTCGGCCTCTAGCGCTTATTGGATAAGCGCCAGTAGCTATTATAAGAATAGCACGATAGATCAGGGTACGCTGGCAGGCCGGGGCGGCTTCGGACGGGGCGGCTTCGTGGTGTGTACCAGCAGCGTCGCCTTTTCCATGTCTCCTGCGAGCATGGCCGGATGGGCCTTGAGCGAATGCGCAATGCTGTCTTCGATCAGCGTGCGCTGGTCCGGTGCCGGTTTTTTGAGAACCCAGTTGGCCACTTCGGCCTTCTCGCCCGGGTGACCAATGCCAATGCGCAGCCTCCAGTAATCGGGCGAGCCCAACTGGGCGTGGATGTCGCGCAAACCGTTGTGTCCTGCGTGGCTGCCTCCCCGCTTGAGTTTGACCTGGCCGGGGGGGAGGTCAAGCTCATCGTGTACCACCAGTATTTCCTCGGGCAGAATTTTGAAGAATCTGGCGAGGGAGGCGACTGACTTGCCCGAGAGGTTCATGAAGGTCTGCGGCTGCAACAACCACACGCTCTGCCCATGCACTGTCGTGCGCCCGGCCAGTCCGTAATAGCTGCGTTCTGGTGCCAGTTGCACCTTCAGCTCGCGCGCCAACGCATCAATCCACCAAAACCCGGCGTTGTGGCGTGTGTCCTCGTAATCTGGCCCGGGATTGCCCAGGCCCACAAACAGCTTGATCATGCAGGCAATTATCGGTGGTCGCTCGTATCAAAAAAAAACGGCCCACATGGGTGGGCCGTTTCGGTTGCCAACCCCTTGAAGAGGTTGGCGAAAAGGTGGGCAGTCTGAAGCCGGAGCTTACTTCTTACCCTTGCCCTTGCCCTTGGCGTCAGCGGCAGGAGCGGCTTCTGCGGGGGTTTCCACCACAACCACTGGAGGCACTACCGACACGAGCACGGGGTTTTGCTTGTTGCCACGGATGACAGCGCTCACGCCCTTGGGCAGCTTGATGTCCTTGAGGTGCAGGGAGGTGCCCTTTTCCAGCTTGGACAGGTCCACGGCGATGAATTCAGGCAGGTCCGAAGGCATGCAGCTCACGTCGAGTTCGTTCACGACGGGGTTGACCATGCACTTGTCGACCTTCACAGCTGGGGATTCTTCAGCGCCGCTGAAGTGCAGTGGCACTTTCATGTGCAGCTTGGTCTTTTCGTCCACGCGCTGGAAATCAATGTGCAGAACCAGTTGCTTGTAGGGGTGGTATTGCACGTCGCGCAGCAGCACTTTGGAAGTCTTGCCGGCCACTTCCATGTCCAGCACGCTGGAGTGGAATGCTTCCTTCTTGAGGGCGTGCCACAGAGCGTTGTGGTCGATCTCGATCAGTTGGGGTTCAGTTGCACCGCCGTACACGATGCCAGGCGTTTTGCCCGAATTGCGCAGACGGCGGCTCGCACCCGTACCCTGCTTGGCGCGCTCAAAAGCGACGAAGTTCATAGTTAGCTCCTGAAAAGGGTCGACCGCGACCAGTCGTTCCCTGTTGAAAAAGGGCCTGTGCGCCATGTGGCTCCACAAGCCCGCTGGATTGTTCCCGAACAGACAAGCCTCCCGAAGGAGGCCTGGTGCACGCTGATCAGTTCGACTGCCCTGGACGGGAGTCGACAAACATCAGCTGTCGTCTTGGTCCGAGAACAGGCTCATCACCGACTCGCCCTTGGCAATGCGCTGGATTGTTTCTGCAATCAGCGGAGCCACGGACAATTGGCGAATCTTGGTACATCCCTTGGCGGACTCGCTCAAGGGAATGGTATTGGTCACCACGATTTCATCCAGGGCAGCGCCCTTGGAGATGCGTTCAATGGCAGGACCAGAAAAAATGGGGTGCGTGCAATAGGCATAGACCTTCTTCGCACCGCGTTCCTTGAGCACTTCAGCCGCTTTCACCAGCGTCCCCGCCGTGTCAATCATGTCATCCATGATGACGCAGTTGCGGCCTTCGATTTCGCCGATGACGTGCATCACTTCGGAAACGTTGGCCTTGGGACGACGCTTGTCGATGATGGCCAGGTCGCAGCCGAGTTGCTTGGCCAACGCGCGAGCGCGAACCACGCCTCCCACGTCAGGCGACACAACAATCAGGTCTTCATAATTCTTCTGGCGCAGATCACCCAGCAGAACAGGCGACGCGTAGATATTGTCCACGGGGATGTCAAAAAATCCCTGGATCTGGTCAGCATGCAAGTCCATCGTCAGCACACGGGCGACCCCTACCGCCTGCAGCATGTTGGCCACCACCTTCGCGGTGATGGGCACACGTGTGGAGCGGGGGCGACGATCTTGGCGAGCGTAACCAAAGTATGGAATCACGGCGCTGATACGCTCGGCCGACGCACGCTTGAGCGCATCGACCATGATCAGCAACTCCATGAGATTGTCGTTCGTAGGAGCGCAGGTAGACTGCACAACGAAGACATCGCGAGCACGGACGTTTTGTTTGATTTCGACGGTGACTTCGCCGTCGGAGAAGCGACCCACATCGGCTGCACCCAGTTGGGTGCCAAGGTGTTTCGCAATTTCAGCTGCCATGCCGGGATTGGCATTGCCGGTGAAAACCATGAAGTCGGGTTGGTTGGCTTGCATGAGCGTCCCAGCAGTCTGAAAAAAAAGCCCGTACGCGGAAAGGAATTTGGCAGGGGAAGAAGGATTCGAACCTTCGCATGCCGGAATCAAAATCCGGTGCCTTAACCAGCTTGGCGACTCCCCTACACAGGTCAGTTGCCGATGACAACCAACCTTAATTTGATTCTGAAACCCAGCCTGCCAGAGGATGAATTATCAGATTGCCACACGTTTTGATTTTCCATCCGCTGGGCGCATCCTGAAAATCTATTGCGTTCGGCATTTGTGCAAACACTGCACTACCCGAGCCCGTCATTCTAGCATGCAATCCTTTGGATTTAAGCCAGTTGGTGACTTTTTTTACCTCGGGACACAGACTTTCTGCGACTGGCTGCAAGTCGTTACGACCGAAGCCGTAGTGTGCTGCAGCAAAGCCTAAGATTGTAGCATGACTGGAATCGCGCTTTAGAAGCGGAGAAGAAAAAATTGCTTTCGTCTCCAATCCTGCTTCCGGCTTGACCACCACGAACTGGCTCGGTGGTGGCTGCTCATGCGACCCGAGTGGGCGGATTATCTCGCCAATTCCTTCAACCCAGGCATTGTGACCCCGTAGGAAAAATGGCACGTCCGCTCCCAGCGTCAGGCCGATGCGTTCAAGCTCGGCACGTGATAGTCCCAGATTCCATAAGCGGTTCAGCGCGAGCAATGTGGATGCCGCGTCAGAGGAGCCACCGCCCATGCCGGCCTGGGCGGGAATGTTTTTGCAAACACCGATGTGGACTCCAGCGCGGCTCCCTGTTGCATCTTTCAGTGCTTGGGCAGCACGCAATGTGAGGTCGACAGGAGGGAGTTCAGCGTTGAGGTCCTCCCGACTGAGCTGCCCGTCGGATCGCACCTCGAAATGGAGCGTGTCATGCCAATCGATCAACATGAAAACTGACTGCAGCAGGTGATACCCGTCCTCTCTGCGTCCGTTAATGTGCAGAAACAGGTTCAGTTTGGCGGGGGCGGGAACGTCGTAGAGCGCTTGCATGGAAGAGATTAACGGGACAAAGCGATGCGCAAGGTTGCTCGAGGCTGAGGGCTCACCCGTTGGGCCGTGATGCGGCCCTGCTCGATTCCGCTCAGGTCTGCAACCCATCCGGGAGCGTTGGAATGTATGCCGCGCAGCCAGTTGAATATCGCTTTGACTGGAAGAGCGGCGCCTGTGACTTGCACCAGCAATGCGTCCAGCGAGTCTGATTGTTGATGCTGTTGCCCCGTGTGCAATGTTGCGGTTTCTGTCGTCCAGTGCAACTTGCCCAGTGTGCTGCCCAGGGGGGTCATCAATGTCAGCTCCCCTTGATCTTCTGAGCCCTCAAGCTCAAACATGGCCGCAAACGATTGTGCGTTCTCTTCCTCGACCTGAAGCGCTATCCGACCCGTCCAAAATGCGTTGTGCGCTTGACCGGCGGGTACGGCAGTGGAGCAGCCCGAAAGGCTCCACGCGAGCGCGGCAGCGGCACCCGCCGCAAGGCATTGGCGTCGTTGCGAATTCGGCAGCCCCTTTGCTGGGTTGGCAGGGCGGACCCCTTTCAAAACGAGACCCCAAGACGTTTGAGTGTTTCTTTGAGGGTCTGGTTGTCGGGATTGAGTCGCAATCCTTCCTGCCAAACAGTCTTCGCTTCGGACGTGTCTCCTTGGCTCCACAGTACCTCGCCCAGGTGTGCGGCAATCTCCGAGTCTGGCTTTGTCGCGAAGGCTGTGCGCAGCAAGCGCAGTGCTTCGCTTTTATTGCCAAGACGAAACTCGGCCCAAGCCAGACTGTCCGTGATGAAAGGGTCATCCGGCGCAAACTCCAGGGCCTTCTGGATGAGTCTCTTCGCCTCTTCCAACCTCAGCCCGCGGTCTGCCAGCGAGTAGCCTAGCGCGTTGTAGGCGTGGTGGTAGTCGGGTTGGCGTGCAATCACTTGCCGCAACAGTTTTTCCATCACGTCCAGCCGTCCAATTTTTTCGGCGAGCATGGCTTGGTCGTAAACCAAGTCATTGTCTTCCGGCGCAAGAGTGATCGCGCTTTCTTGGACCCGGAAGGCCTCTTGGTTCTCTCCGTTCTCTTTGAGCAACTGGACCTCGGCCAGTAGCTTCATGCGCCGTTCATCTGTACTTGTGCCGGGAAGGCTGCGCAAAAGCGCTCGCGCTTCAGAAAGTCTTCCTTGCTTGGCTAGCAGCGAGGCACGCTGCCGTTGAACACTGAAGGTCTCGCTGGCGTTCTCTATCCGATCAAGCCAGCCACGGGCGGCTTCAAAGTCGCCTTGCTTTTCGGCGATTTGCGATGCCAGCAAATAGGCTTGCCCCATCAGGCGTGGGTTGCTTTGTTCTTCGCCAGACGCTTTCGCCAAGTGCATGAATCGGCGCAGCGATTCCCCAGAAAGTTCGGTTTGCTGGCTTTGTGCTTGTAGGCTCGCCAAAACGAGCCAGGCTTCTGCCATGTCCGGCTTTTCCCTGGTTACTTTGGTCAGCTGGTCTGAGGCTTGCGCAAACTTCGAGCGGCCCAGCAGCACCCTTGCGTACAGCATGCGAATCTCAGCGTTCGGGTGGCCCTCCAGATAACGAGTGATGAATGGTTCGGCCGCACTGGCTCCCTCGTCCAGAAGTTCCAGAGCAAGTCGGGCGTGTCCCTCATATGCGGGATCCAGGTTCTGCGCCTTGGTAAGGCTTTGCAGGGCTCCATTCCTGTCCTCTGCTGCAAGTTTCAAACGCCCCAGGGCGATCCAGGCTGCCGCCCCAGTAGCTGGGCTAGACAACTCATTTTTCAGAGCCTCGTTCACCGCTTGCACGGCTGCGGCTTTGTCTGCAACCCGGCCATACATTTGCGGCACAGCGCTCAAGATGCTCGCTTTGTTGGGGACGGGAGCTTGCTCGATGAATTGCCGTAATGGGGTAGAACTCTCACCCACCTTGTTGAGAGCGATGAGTATT
This sequence comes from Acidovorax delafieldii, assembly GCA_002377855.1. GTDB lineage: Bacteria > Pseudomonadota > Gammaproteobacteria > Burkholderiales > Burkholderiaceae_C > Acidovorax > Acidovorax delafieldii_A. The sequence goes on from DFQQ01000013.1 coordinate 93,888, forward strand.
TGCAGCACGTACCGGTTTGCTTCTCGAGACTGGGGATGGTCTTCAGACCAAGCCTTCGCAGCTGCCAACGCGTACTCTCCTGATCGTGACTGCAATGCAATGTCGGCTGCCCTTTGATAGAGTTGTTCGTTCTTGGTGCGCCTTGCTGCATCAAGAATAAGTGCGTAGCCTGCCCCGGGGTCGCCAGTTCTCGTGGTGACTTCACCCAACAAGAGCTCATAAAAAAGCTGGCCGTCCAGCTCGGTTTCAAAAATAGGGGGCTTGGGCTGCGGTGCAGGGGGCGTGACCGGCGCGGATGTCTGTGCCCAGCCATATGCCATGGCGAAACACAAGGCGGCAGTCAAAGGGATCAGTCGAAAGCGATGAAGATGCTCCATCGAACCATAATAATCCACATATTCGTCTACCCGCTGGACAGGGTTGCTTATGCCTGAATTGCCTGAAGTAGAGGTAACCCGGCGCAGCATCGCCCATGGGATTGCCGGAGCGCAGATACTGTCCATGCGGTTGGGCAAGCCGCTTCGTTGGCCCCTGGGCTGCGATCCCGAATTATTGGTGGGGCGTGCGGTCGTGGGAGTGCGGCGCCGCGGCAAATACCTGTTGCTCGATCTTGGACAAGGCCTAGTGCTAGTGCATCTGGGCATGTCTGGCAGCCTGCGCTTTGCTTCGGCCCTGCCGCCGCCAGACAAGCACGACCATTGGGACCTTGAAACTTCCGCAGGGACTCTTCGCTTGCATGATCCACGTCGCTTTGGTGCCGTTGTGTACGCAGAAAGTGAACTTGATCCAGTTGCTGTGAAGCTTCTCGGGGGACTTGGGATGGAGCCCTTGGGGGACGTGTTCTCGCTGGAGGCTTTTCGCAAGGGCGTCAAAGCCAGCCGTTTACCGATCAAGCAACTGTTGCTTGCAGGTCGTTTGGTAGTGGGCGTGGGAAATATCTATGCCTCGGAAGCTCTCTTCATGGCCGGTATTCGACCGACTGTAAAAGCGTTGTCCTTGAGTTCAGTGCGTATTGAGCGGCTTTACCTGGCCATTCGTGAGGTTCTTACTCGCGCGGTAGCCCTCGGAGGAAGCAGCCTCAAGGATTTCTCAAGTGCGGATGGATCTACAGGGCATTTTCAAAATGCAGTGCAGGTCTATGGCCGCGTTGCAGAGCCATGTTATGCCTGCGGCACGACGGTGAGGATGGTGCGCCAGGGGCAGCGAAGCAGTTTTTACTGCCCCCGCTGCCAGCGATAGTTGTAACCTGCGCACAAGCTGATCTGCTCAAGAGGCAGCACCGTAGCCGTCGGTGCTATATTTTGTTCATGTCTGCTTGCAGACCGACTATCGCATTCCGGGAGCAAAGTGGGACCCTCATTCAACGAACAGTTCGACCAGCATGGCGTCTGGCGGCGTGCATTTGCGCAGCAGCTCAAACAACTCGCCGAGTGGATGTCGAGTCATGACCTCATGGACGCGGCTGTCCAGGAGAGACTGCAGCGCCTTGAAAATCAGGTGCGTACTGATAAGGTCATGGTTGCCTTCGTGGCGGAGTTTTCGCGCGGCAAGTCCGAACTGATCAACGCCATCTTTTTCGCGGATTACGGGCGGAGAATCATGCCGGCCAGCGCCGGGCGTACCACGATGTGCCCTACAGAACTGGGGTATGACGCCGCATTCCCACCCAGTCTTCGCTTGCTTCCAATTGAAACCCGGCTTCAGATGCAAGGCTTGGCGGAATGGCGACTAAAGCCAGACCGCTGGGTAGAGATCAGTCTGGACGTCAATAACGCCGACCAGATTGCGAAGGCCTTGGAAAAAGTGGCCGAGATTCGACGTGTCAGCATTGAGGATGCGCGCGCCTTGGGTTTCTGGCATGACGATCTTGCGGAGGAGAACCCAGTCCCCGATGCCGACGATATGGTGGAAGTGCCCATGTGGCGGCACGCCGTCATCAACATTCCGCACCCCCTACTCAAGCAAGGGCTGGTGATTCTTGACACACCGGGTCTGAACGCCGTGGGTGCAGAGCCTGAGCTGACGGTGAATCTGATACCCCAGGCCCATGCGGTGGTCTTCATATTGAGTGCTGACACCGGCGTCACTCGCTCAGATCTATCCATTTGGCGCGAGCACCTGGCAACTTCGACAGAAAGCATGGATGCTCGCCTTGTTGTTCTCAACAAGATCGACACATTGTGGGATGCCCTGAATTCGCCCCAGCAAGTCCAAGCTCAGTTGGACAGACAATGCCGTACGTCTGCAGAGATGCTGGGCGTTCCTCTTGAGCAGGTGGTGCCAGTTTCCGCACAAAAGGGGCTGGTAGCCAAGATCGCTTGTGACGACCTGTTGTTGGAATCGAGCGGCTTGCCCGCCCTGGAAGAGGTGCTGGCGCAGGGCGTCATGGGACGTCGCCAAGCAATTTTGCGGGCGGCGGTGGCTACAGGGGTGGCCAATCTCCGGGCAGAAACATCTCGCGTCATCAACATTCGACGCCGTGATCTGGATGACCAGATGGCGGAGCTACGAAGTCTTCGCGGAAAAAACGTTTCGGTCATTGAGAGCATGCGTCATCGCATCGAACAAGAGCAAGAGGAGTTCGATCGCAGTGCAGCAAAGATTCAGGCAGTCCGCGCAGTCCATCTCAAACTGCTGCGCGAAGTTTTTCAGCAACTCGGTTCCAAGGCACTGAAAACTGAGTTGACCGAGTTGTCGACGCTGCTTCAGCAAAAAGGGCTGAAGTTGGGCGTGCGCAAGATTTATCTGGAAACGTTCGACAAACTCAAGGGGACCCTCGACAAGGCGCAGGCCTCAGGCGTGGAAATCCAGGCGATGCTTGGCGGTACGTTCCGGCAGTTGAACGCGGAGTTCGGTTTTTCCCTCCAGGTACCGGCTGCACCCCAGTTGGAGCATTTTTTCCAAGACTTGGGCCAGATTGAACAGAGTCACCTGCAGTATCTCGGGGTCAGCAACGCCCTGAAGCTGGCTCAGCCGGAGTTTTCTGAGCGACTTGTTCGTGCGTTGGGAACTCGCCTGCGCACGGTCTACGAATCCGTCGCTAACGACTTGGAGCTGTGGAGCAAGTCTGCTACAGCCCAACTGGACGCTCAGTTGAGAGAGCGCCGCCGCAGCTTTTCTCGGCGCATTGAGGCAGTGGACCGCATCCAGCAGGCTGCCAGTGGCTTGGTGGAACGCATTGCGGAAATCGAAGCTGGAGAAGAAGAGTTGATTCAACTGGAGCAACGTTTGCAAGAGCTGACCTCTCAGTTGATCGAGCTGCCAGAGCAGGCCCCGTCGCTGCAGCCAGCTGCACTCGACATTGTGATTGCATGAAGGCTCCCTCGGAGTCGGTTGCCACGCGGGTGGTGCGGTGGCAGGCCAGCCACGGGCGGACCCATCTGCCTTGGCAGCAAACGCGGGATCCCTACAAAGTTTGGTTGTCGGAGATCATGCTGCAGCAGACCCAGGTGGCTACCGTGCTGGGCTATTACAACCGCTTTCTCGATCGCTTTCCTGATGTTGGAGCCCTTGCGGGTGCTTCTTTGGACTCGGTGCTAGGCTTGTGGAGCGGCCTGGGCTACTACAGTCGTGCCAGAAATTTGCACCGATGCGCGCAGACGGTAGTTGCCGATTACGGCGGGTATTTCCCGTCTTCCGTGGAGCTTTTGGCGAAGCTACCAGGGATAGGCCGCTCTACAGCGGGAGCAATTGCCGCGTTTTGTTTTTCTGAAAGAGCGCCCATCCTTGACGCCAATGTGCGCAGGGTTTTGACCCGTGTGATCGGCTTCGATGCAGACCTGGCAGTGGCAAAGAATGAGAGAGCTCTGTGGGAGCACGCCGAGGCCTTGCTCCCCGTCGATGATCTCGCGACCGCAATGCCGCGTTATACCCAGGGCATGATGGACTTGGGTGCGACGGTCTGCACTCCGAAAGCCCCCCAATGCCTCATTTGTCCGTTGATGGGTGCCTGCGTTGCGCAGAGACAAGGAATTCCAGAACAGTATCCTGTCCGAACCCGTAAGTTGCTGCGCCGGGCTGAGTCCTGGTGGCTTCTTTTCGTGCAACGTCCGGACGGCGCTGTGTGGCTTGAGACAAGACCATCCTCAGGGATTTGGGCAGGGCTGCAGTGCGTCCCGGCATTCCGTGATCGTGATGCGGCCGTGCGTGCCTCCACAACGCTCGCGACGACAGCAATCCTTCGCGAGAGTCCGGGGTTCATGCATGTCCTGACCCATCGCGATCTGCACCTGCACCCGCTGCTGCTTCCTGTAGACGAGGGTTGCGACCCTATCGGTTCAGGGCAGTGGTTCAGCAAGAGTGAATGGTCAACAGCGGGGCTTCCGGCCCCCATTCGGAAGATTCTGGATGGGCTGCCATCACGGTAGCCATGACCATAGCCCGTCAGTTCCAAGTTTGGCACCCGCTCCGTTAATTCCCTTCGATGGGGCGGCATTCGTCAAGCACTGTGTGCCGGCTTCAGGATTAATTCAAAACGACTACCGAAGCCCGTCGAGTTCCCTGTGGCGCCGAAGCACTTTCCACCGGTGCTGAAAGTGTTGGGCGAGCTGTTCCACCAAATACACGGACCGGTGCTGACCCCCGGTGCAGCCTATGGCGACGGTAACGTAGCTTCTGTGGTTCTGCTCAAGAACATCGAGCCAATGCGCCATGAACTGCTCGATGTGCTGCTGCATGGTAGACACGTCGGGTTGCTGTGCCAAGAAATCGGCCACTGGTGCGTCCAAGCCCGTCAACTCTCGCAAAGACGGCTCGTAATGGGGGTTGGGTAGCATGCGCACGTCAAAAACATAGTCAGCATCGACGGGGATGCCGCGTTTGAACGCGAAAGACTGAAATACAAGCGTCATGCCGCCGGGTGCGACCGAAAGCAGCCCCTTGACGTAGCTTTGGAGCTGAGACGCCCGGATGTGGCTCGTGTCAATAACATGGGATTGCTCACGCAGATCGGCGAGAAGCTCGCGTTCCAACTCGATGATCTGTACCAATGCTTGGCGCCCCTGCTGCAGCTCGTCATGGGAGAGAGGGTGACGTCGCCTCGTTTCCGAGAACCTGCGTACCAGCGTTCCTATGGTCGCATCCAGGAAAAGTGACTGCACGACGATTCCCTGGGCTTTGAGTCGGTGGAGTTCTTTGGGGACCTGGGGTAACGACGTAGCACTTCGCACATCCATGGCGATCGCCACCCGGTTGCCATGGTGCTTGTGTTCCAGGTCCACGAATGCCGCAAGCAACTCGGGGGGGAGGTTGTCCACGCAGTAGTAGCCCGCATCTTCCATGGCATGCAGGGCGACCGATTTGCCAGATCCCGACATGCCTGTGATCAGTACGATTTCAAGTGCCATGGATGTCCTTACGCTCGCTGGCTGCACCTTCTAGCATTTCATTGGCGTGGGCCAAGCTTGTGCGCGTCGGCCGCTCTCCTCCAAGCATTCGTGCAATCTCTGCAGCACGCGCGTCACCCTCCACGGGCTGCACGGTGCTGGTCGTGCCCGATTTGGCCCGCAGCTTTGACACTTGGAGGTGGTGATGTGCGCAAGCGGCGACCTGAGGAAGATGGGTGACTGCCAGCACCTGCCTGTCCGCGCCGAGCTGCTGCATCAGCCGCCCAACGGTCTCCGCAACTGCGCCCCCTACGCCCGAGTCGACTTCATCAAAAATCAACGTGGGTGCCTTGCCCAGTTGGCTGGTTGTGACGGCAATGGCGAGCGATATGCGTGAAAGCTCACCGCCCGATGCCACTTTTCCTATGGGCTTGGGAGCAGCACCAGGGTGGCCTGAGACCAAGAAGGAAATATCGTCCAGACCATGCGATGCGGGTTCAGGTAGCTTCTTGACCTCAACCTCAAATTTGCCTCCCTGCATTCCCAAGCCTTGCATGGCTTTGGTGATGGATGAAGACAGGCGCGGAGCTGCCTTTGCCCGCCGCACCGAAAGTGTCCTTGCTGCTGCGTGGTACTCGTGAGCACTGGCTTCTGCGTTAGCCGCCAATGCAGCAACATCAGTGGATGCGTCCAACTGCTGCAGGGTTTGCTGCCAGTCCTGTAAAAGCAGGGGCAAATCGCCCGGGGGGCGTTTGTATTTGCGCGCAAGGTTAAGCCATAGCGACATCCGTGCATCCAGCTCAGCCAATCGTTCAGGGTCTACCTCAGTGCGTCGCAAATAACTGTGCAGGGAGTGAGCAACATCACCAGCTTGTGCCAAGCAGGACGCCAACACATCCGCCATGGCTGCAAACTCCGCCTCAACATGCTCTTGGCTCTGTAGAGCGCTGTGGGCTTTTGACACGGCTGCCAGCGCGCCGCCTTCCTCATCTTCGAGAATGCTGATGGCGCCCTGCGCCGCTTCGATCAAAGCATGTGCGTGCGAAAGCCGTTTGTGAGAAGCATCCAGCTCTTCCCATTCGTCTTTCTGGGGGCCTAATTTTTGAAGTTCAGCGATTTGCCATTGCAGTCGGTCCCGTTCCTGTTGCAGTGTGGCTTGGGCATCCTGTGCTTGCTGCAGCGTCTTTTGAGCTTGTCTCCATTTCGCCCAACGCTCCATGGTTTCGACCGGCGAGGTGCCTGCATAGGCGTCGAGCAGGCTCCGCACGGAATCCGGACGGGTGAGACTCTGCCAAGCGTGCTGTCCGTGGATGTCAAGCAGTTGTTCTCCAAGCGCACGCAGCTGTGTTGCGGTAACTGGAACACCATTGATCCAAGCACGGCTTTTTCCCTGGGTGTCAACGGTGCGTCGCAACAGCGCAGTGCCCTCGGCATCAATGCCCGCCTCTTCCAGCAGCGACGCAACATGATCCGCGATAGCGAACTCGGCGCAGATATCGGCTTTCACGGCGCCATCACGAACGACATCACTGTCTGCACGCGCTCCAAGAACAATTTGAAGGGCATCAATCAGGATGGATTTGCCAGCTCCCGTTTCGCCTGTCAAAACGGTAAAGCCACTGTGCAGTTCGAGGTCCAGCGATTCCACAATCACGAAATCGCGCAGCACGATCCGTTTAAGCGCCATGGTCAGGACCCTCCCTCGTTCCAGCGCAGCTTCTTTCTCAAGGTCGCAAAATAATTCCATCCCTGAGGATGGAGAAATCGAACGCAGTGCTCAGACCTTCTCACCAATATACGGTCGCCGTGCTGCAATGAAGCCAATGACTGCATATCAAAATTTGCGCTGACGTCTCTTCCGCTGACAACCTCTACCGCGACCTCAGTCGCGTCGGAAAGCACTATAGGACGGTTGGATAGCGTGTGGGGTGCTATGGGCACAAGCACCCATCCGGGTATGGAGGGGTGGAGCATGGGGCCCCCGGCAGACAAGGAATACGCTGTCGAGCCCGTGGGGGAGGCGATGATCAAACCGTCCGCTCTTTGGTTTGAAACAAATCTCCCGCCCACTTCCACCCTCAGTTCCACCATTCCTGAGGTTCCTCCGCGATTGACGACAACATCGTTCATCGCAAACGCCTCGAATACCATCTCCTCACCGCGCATCACACGCGCATGCATGAGAGGCCTGGAGTCTTCTTCGTACTCACCACGCAGCATAGGGCCGAGAGCGGTCTGGTACGCTTCAAAGGGAATGTCAGTGATGAAGCCCAATCTGCCTTGGTTGATACCAATCAGGGGTACGCCGTAGCGGGCCAGCCGACGCGCGATTCCCAGCATCGTCCCGTCACCGCCCACCACCAAGCCTACGTCGCACCCTGCAATATCTTCCACTTCCACTGTTGGGAATTGCCGAAGCCCCGTGTTGAGTGCAGTTTCTGCCTCCAAGAGCACTTCGCATCCCATGTGGGCCATAAAGTTGGCAATTTCCTCAAGGGCCTGCAAACTGGAATCGGACATCCCAGGTGCTGCAGAAGCCTGGTACTTGCCGATCAAGGCAATGCGACGGAATTTCAGGGTCATTTAGAAATTACATCATTAAAATCAAACCATGCTCGATGACCGTGCCAAGTTGTTGCTCAAAGCGCTGGTCGAGCGCTATATCGCCGACGGTCAACCCGTAGGATCCCGCACGCTTTCCCGCGCATCGGGGCTGGATTTGTCTCCGGCTACCATTCGCAATGTGATGGCTGATCTTGAAGAATTGGGACTCATTGCCAGCCCCCATACATCAGCGGGGCGCATACCGACGGCAAGGGGCTATCGCCTGTTTGTTGACACCATGCTCACTGTGCAGCGTGAAGGTTTGGATACGCCACAGCTGATGCCAGAGCAGCCGCAAAAGGTCATCGCAAACGCGGCTAATCTTCTCTCCAATCTGTCTCAGTTTGTGGGCGTGGTGATGGCACCACGCCGGACTTCCGTCTTCCGTCACATAGAGTTTCTCAGGCTGTCTGAGCGGCGTTTCTTGGTCATCATCGTCTCGCCCGAGGGCGACGTTCAGAACCGCGTGATCTTCACGGACACTGACTTTACGCAGTCCCAATTGGTGGAGGCAGCCAACTTCCTCAATGCCAACTACGCCGGCTTGGCCATGGAGCAAGTCCGGGAGCGGCTAAAGTCGGAAGTTGATTTGTTGAGGGGGGAGATCGCGGCCCTCATGCAGGCCGCAGTAAACGTTAGTTCGGAGGCGCTATCACAAGCACAGGACGAGGTGGTCATCTCGGGTGAGCGCAATCTCTTGTCGGTGAGTGATTTTTCCAGTGATATGGGGAACCTTCGCCGAGCTTTCGACCTGTTTGAGCAGAAAACTCAGATACTTCGGTTGCTCGACGTCTCCAGTCAGGCTGAGGGGGTCCGCATCTATATCGGGGGGGAAAGTCAATTTGTCCCCTTCGAAGAGCTTTCCGTCGTCAGCGCCCCTTACGAGGTGGATGGCAAAGTGGTGGGAACTCTGGGGGTGATCGGTCCCACCCGCATGCCATACGACCGGATGATCCAGATCGTGGACATTACGTCAAAGCTGGTTTCCAACGCGCTCAGTTACCGCAAATAAACGCCTTACAATCCGAGGCTCCTGTGAAAACGGGTTGGTCTGGGGCGTTAGCTCAGTTGGTTAGAGCAGAGGACTCATAATCCTTTGGTCGCGGGTTCAAGTCCCTCACGCCCTACCATAGTTTCTGATTGCTTTGACTTCCACTTTTTTGTGAAAAAAGTAGAGTGTTTGGAAAGACACCCTGTGAAGTGCATTACAATCTGAGGCATGCGATGAAGCGGATGTCTTCGTAAGTTGACAAAAGCAAGTTGCATAAATTTTTAAAGTTCTAAAAATTTATGCTATAATTCAAAGCTTAGCGGCTGTAGCTCAGCTGGATAGAGTACTTGGCTACGAACCAAGGGGTCGTGGGTTCGATTCCTGCCAGCCGCACCAATAGGTAAGCCCTGCAAGTCTTTGATTTGCAGGGCTTTTTCCTTTGTGGGGTGCGTTCTTCACGCTACCCGCTCCAGTGCCCTTGTGGGGACTTTTGGGGGACTCTCTCCCCCGGCGATACGCGCCTGGTGTTCTGCGCGCAGTGTTGCCAACGATTTATTCCAAGCCCCCGAGTCGGCGGTGATCTTCTCCAGCGCCCCATGCAGCTCCACGATCTGTGCCGTGCTGTAGTGCTGGGTCATGCTCCGGGTGCTGTGCCACAGCACATCGGAAATGGTGCCTTCGGGCACGCCTGCCTCGCGCAACCGCATTCCCACGGTGTGGCGAAGGTCGTGCACGTGCAGATCACCAAGCCCTGCTGCCGCCCGTGCGTTTTGCCAGCCCGTGTTGTTCATGGTCTGGATGCGCCGGTACTTCATCAGCGGGGCCTTGTCGGTGTTCGTCTTGCGCTCGCGGCGGTACACGAACACGTAGCGGGGGTGTTGGCCGCGCACAGACTCGATCACCGATTGGGCGACCGAGTTGCACACGACCAGGCGGCCACGCTTCTTGCCCTTCACGTGCTCGCGGGGTACGTCGAAGACCGATATGCCCAACTCGGGGATCTGGATCTCCCAATCCCACTCCAGGCTGCAGACCACGTCGTCGCGCACGCCAGTGTTCAAAACGAACAGCGCCATGCGGGCAAGGTGGTCGGGCAGCATGGGGAGCAACTTGCGCTGCTGGCCCCAGCTCATGGGGGATGGTTCGCGCTGGTGGCCCACCAGGGGCAAAACAGTGATCTTGGGGGCGGTGTCGAGCCAAGTGCGGCCATCTTCGTCGCGCCAGGTGTTAGCGGCCTGATTGAGAATTCGGCGCACCACGCCCAGGGCGAGGTTGATGGTCTTGTTGGCACGGCCTTCCTTCTTGCGCGCAGCGATGTACGGCGCCAGGGTGGCGTCGTGGATCTGAGCGAGTTCAAGGTGGCCGATGAAGGGCATGATCGATTTCAGCAGGATGGCCTCGGTTGCAAGCGAGGCTTTGTCCTGGTTCGTCAGCAGGTAGTGGGCGGCCACCCCGTCGAAGATGCGCGCTTGGCGGGCTCCGTGGAGCACCACCTCGCGTTTTTCTGCCAGCTGCTTGATCAGCCAGCTTTCTGCCTCTTCAAAACTAAGGAGACCGCGTTGGCGAAATCGCTCACCGCGCCACCACTTGTCAACTTGCCAGGTGTTGTTTTTGTCGGGGTAGATACCCGTTTGTCTTTGGCCCATGTGTTCCTTCCTTTCTCTGTGGGCCGTCCGTTCCTGGCCGCATTGTGCGCGCTATCGTTCGCCGCGTCTTGTGGTGCAGGCTGCTCGATTTGGGCTTCTGCCTTCATTTCGTCAAACAAGCGGTCGAGGTCTTGCTTGTCGTAGATGAGGCAAACCCCTTGGTGCAGTCCAGTCAACCGGGGCGCCCAGTTCGATTCCCATGTACGGCGCTTGACGCCGACGTAGGCCATGGCTTCTTGTTGGGTCAGGCCGCGTTTCATGATGGGAACCCGTCCCAGGTGCGGCCGTCCAGCAGGCGGCCAGCGGCTTTCTTGCCGACCCGGAAAACTTCGGGGCGTAGCGATGCCAGCTCAACACCGTTCTGCATGGGACCGGGCCATTCATGGCGTGGCACGCCTCCGTCGCGGCGGTCCTGCTCAAACCATCCGTGGTGTGCGATGCCGGTTCGTTCGATGGAGTCGGGTTCTCCCCACTCGCCCCACTGTTTGAACAGAAATGGCACGCCAGCGGCCTCGCACTGGTCGCGCAGGCTGCGGGCCCAGTCGGGGTGCATGGGGCGGGAGTTGGGGCCGCTCTCGCCACCAACGATCACCCAGTCGATATGCTTAATTGGGCTATGCGTGATGCGTAGTCGTTCACCTGTTGCTGGCACCTCACCGTAGGTCCCGCCGCTGAGGGCGTTTATGAAGGCGCCGCGCTGGTGAAGTGGCCCCGGGTTCATCAGCTTGGTCAAGTCCACCGGCCCCAGCAGAGGCTCCATGCTCAGGAAACGCACGCGCGTCGGCACGGCCAGAAGCTTCGGGATATCGCGGTCGGCCTCGGCTTGGTTCACGATGGTGGCGCCGATCCAGACGTTGTCAGGCCATGCGCGAGCGGAATCAAGATAGGCCTCGCTGTAGAGGCTGCGTGCGTTGCCGATGCGCTTGGTCAGCAGCAACCAGTCAAGGTTTGGCGTCGCGGCGATCAGGTCGAACAGATCGCGCCGCCATTGCACCGGCACCGAGTTGTCGAACACATCGGCTAAGGATGCGCAAAACACCCGCTGGCGGTGGCCATGCTGGGCCATGAAGGCGTCGGCCTGGGCATTCCAGCGCTTGGGCAGTGCCCAGTTCGCGGCACTAGTGCGGCGGCGCGGCGCACCTGGTCCCCAGTTGATGGCTGTACCGCCGCCGAAGCGGGTATTGCGCGCCTCGGCATAGCAGTTGTCGCAACCTGGGCTGACTTTCTGGCACCCCTCCCATGGGTTGAAAGTGTGGTCGCACCACTCGATCTTGGTGTTTTCGCTCATGATGAAACCGCCTCTTTTGGAACATTGAAGAAGCCCAAGCGCCCCTTCCAGGGCACAAAGGGAATAGGACTGCTGTCGCGCAGCACAAAGCCATGGCTGCCGTCTTGCTTCCAGGGCGAAGGGTGGTGCTGGCGGCAGTCGGTGACGTGCGTCCAGCCGACGAAGCCGCCGCGCGGCAGGTCTTCGTAGGCGGGCATGTTGGCGGGCAGCAGGCCCATGCGCAGCAGCTCCTCGCAGGTCTCGTCGTAGTAGCGGCGGGCCATGGTTTGGCCTGCGTGCACCAGCAAGCGGCCCCGGAAGTTGGTGGGCCAGTCGCGGTTCTCGATGTCTTTGAAGCGGTGGACGATGAGCCAGGCCCACGGCTGGCGAATGCTGAGTGCGGGGATCATGCGGACACCTCCATACCCAGATCGGCGGGTGCCACGTTCACCAGCTGGCCACCCCCTTGGCTTTGCATGTGAGCGATGACGCGCTTGGTGGCGGTGTGCAGCTCAGCGGCGGTAAGCTGGCGTAACTGGTGGTCGTGCAGGTCAACCATGCAGGTGATGGCGTCCAGCTCGTAATAGCGCAGCGTGGGCGGGTGCCATTGGCTCGTCTCGCTGCCGCGATCCAAGACAGATTTGATGGCGACCAGCGCGGCCTCAATGTGTCCTTGCATGCCGCGTACGTAGCCCAGGCGCTCTATCTCCAGCGCGATCAGCATGGTGGTGCGCAGGGTTTGCACCTGCAGTTCTGTTGCCACTCCCTCACGCACGCGGGTAGCGCAGTGGCGAACTGCATTCATGGTCTCGCGGATTTCTCGCTCGGTGAGGCGGGTGGCGCGCTGCAGGGCCTTGCGCATGGTGTCAGCGGGCACGGGCTGGCGGCGTTGGGGGATGCGGTAGCGGGGCAGGCCCATCACACACCTCCCTGCGTGGGGTCGGCGTCCGCAGCCTCCAGCTCGGTGTAGTCCACGGTCAGTTCTATGGGCTCGGGTTCTTTGCCTGGGAAGGGCCATGGATCAGGAAGCGTTACCACCCACTTGCGACCGCTGGCGCGCACGATGGTGGCTATGTGATCCTTGCACCGGATCACGCCGCCCGACGGGCCTTTGACGTCGCTCTTGAGTTTGACGGTTTGCCCCTCGGTGAAGTTGTTGGGCGTGTCTGCCTGTTGCATGGCCTGGGCGATGCCTGCCATCACGTCGGCCTGGCTGGCCTTGCCGGTGCCGTCCACCGTTTTACCTTTGCCCTTGGGTTTGAGTGTGGGCTTGGCCTTGTCGGCGGGCGCGTCAGGCTGGGCCTCGGCTGCGCGCTCTGCGGCTTCTTCCTTCATCGCGTCTTGTGCGGTGGCCTTGTGATAGCTGGTGTCGATGTGGGCCAGCTTCGCAGCGGCGTCTAGCAGCTTGGCCTCGTCGGGTGGGCGTTGAAAGCGTGGCTCTACGTCCACCGTGGCCGCCAGCATGATCAGAGTGAGGAGCTGAGCCCGAGGGCTGGACTCAGCGCACTGGCGGGCCGCCCGTTCAAGTTCAGCGTCGGTGAACTGTTCGGGCAGATCGAAGATGAGTCGAGCCAGGGCTTCATCCGCCTCGCGCGCCTCGGCAAGGATGTAGTGATATGCCACCTCGGCGGGCAATTCCACTTCGTCAGGTGTGTCGTTCTGCAGCGACTCGATGATCTGCGTGATGGCCGCGCGTCTCCAGCGGCTCTGGTAGTCGGCCTGCAGTCCCTCTTTGGTGGGCTCGGCGGTCTTCCTGGCGGCCTTGCTTGCCGCGCCCTTGGCCTGCAGCGCTTCCCCTGCAGCACGCACAGGCACTGCCTCTACCACGCCGCCTGTGGGCGTCTCGATCAGCACCACCTTGCCCTGAGGCACTTCCTGGCCCAGCACCTGGCGCATGGGCTCGGTGTCGCCCTTCTTGGGCTTGTCCAGCAGTATGTAACCCTTGGGTGTGGCGCCTTCCGTGGGCATCAGCTCGCGGGCTTCGCGGCCCGTGATGATCTTGCGCCCCTTGGCCTGGGCTTCGGCCTTGAGTGCGTCATAGTGGGCCTCTTTCTTGTCGGCAAAGCAGGCGGTGTCGGTACAGACGTCTGCACCCGCCTTGTCCCACAGCTCGGGGTTGGCGCCGGTGCGTTTGGGGCACTGCGTGCAGGCGCCAACCTTGGGCAGCAACTGGGCGTTGTCCAGGGCGAAGGGTGCATGGGTGAGGTCCGTCATGTACTGGCGCTGGGCCAGGTCTTTGGCGCTGCGGTAGCTGAGCGGGCCGCCATCGGGGCCGCCTGTGAGCACCTTCTTGGTGAACTCGGTCTGCAGGGCGGGCGTGGGGCGCTGCGCCACAAGCAAGGCCACACTGCGATTGAGCGCGCCCGACTTGAGGGCTGCGGTGGCCTCGGGGCAGATGTTGAGCAGGCGCAGGCTTTCGATAACGTGCGTGCGGCTGCGCTTGAGTGCATCGGCCACGGCATCGCGGGTCAGCTCGAAGTCATCCACCAGCAACTGGATGCCGTGGGCCTCGTCCAGTGGGTTGAGGTTTTCTCGGTGCAGGTTCTCGATGAGCTGCATGACTACCGCCGCTGTGTTGTCGGCGTCTTTCATCAGCACGGGCACTTCGCGCAGGCCTGCGATGCGCGCCGCCACAAAGCGGCGCTCGCCCGCGATGATTTCATGCGTAGCGTGGCGCGTCTCTTCGTCAATGAAGGTGTCTTGCAACCGCGCGGCAGGCAGACGCCGCACCAGCAGGGGCTGGAGTACGCCGTAGATCTTCATGGTGGCGGCCATTTCCAGCAGAGCTTCGTCTTCCACGATCTGGCGATTGGTTTTGCTGCGCACCAGGGCAGTGAGCGCCAGGGTGCTACCACCTGGGGCGGTGTGCTCGATGGCATCGGCATCGGGCACAGTGAAATCCGACATGGGCAGCGTTGCAATCGTGTCGCCGCACTGGATTTGATACTGCCGTCCGCCCGGGGTTTTGCCGATGATCTCGCCCTGCTGGCCCGCCTGCGGGTGGGGCTTGCCGCCCTTGAGGGTGGTGGCGTCTTCGTTGATGCGGGCCTTGCGGCCAATGAGTGGGTCTTTGGTAGCCATAGTCAGGACGATCTGGTCGGGTTGAAAGCGGTGCGGCTGGGCAATGCAAACGCATCGGCAGAGCCTCTGCGGTAGGGGCTGGTGCGAAGCTCTGGGCATGTGTAGGGCGCGCCGCTGGTGACGGTGCTGTTGCGCACCGGCTTGTCGGCGCTGGCGACATCCAGGCGCTCCTCCATGCGGCGTTGGGCTTCGCGTACCTGGGCGCTGGTGGTCTTGCCGATGGGCTGCAAACCGTTGGTGCGCAGCGCGGGCGGTGGCCCGTAGATCAAATGCACGCCCGTGGTGTTGGGCTTGGTCAGGCGCAGGGTGTCTGCCGCTGGGGAGATTGGGCGGGGCTTCATGCTGCAGCCCCCTGTGGTGCGGGTGGTGTACCCAGGCCCAGCGGGCGGCCTATGGCGCGGCTGGCTGCGGCGATGATGGTGGGCTTGTCCGCGTGGCCTAGTGCCTCCGGGCTGAACAGATCCAAGACGAAAGCCAGTGCTGCATCCTGGCCGTGCCAGTGCTGCACATCCGCGTGGCGCTTGCATTCGCGCAACAGATCCAGCGCCAGAGCGCGGCCTGGGGTGAGGCGTTCTCCCGCCTTGGGATCGGGCGCGGTGGTGCAGATGGTGAGTTTTCCGTCTGCCGCTTCGATGATGTGGATGGTGATGGTTGAGGTCATTCCAGGTCCTTGCGGATGGATGTGGCCTGATAGGGCAGACCGATGTGGGCGGCGTCGCAGTCGAGCCGGCGGGCGCGAAAGCGTGGGTTGGTGGCCTCTAGCTCTGCCACCTGGCCGCGCAGGCTGCGTGCGAGGGCGCTGGCCGCGTAGTGGCTGGCGGGGCTGGCATTGGGGTAGGTGTGGCGGGCCACGACGTGCTGGCCTGACTGGTTGTCAGTGAGGTGCACGTCGAGCACGGGCACGCCTGCCCTGGTGGTGCCACAGATGGCCGAGGTGACCGGGCCGCGTATCCGCAGCTGCAGAGTGCCCGTGGTCATGGCCGTTCCTTCAGGCGCTTTCGAAGCTCGCGCAACTTCATGTCCATCCGCGTGGCGGCAAGGGTGCGAACGTAATTGCCGTCAAACGTGGGCAGGTTGCGCAGGTAGAGCAGGACGAAGATCAGTGCTTGCAGCATGTCAGGCCCCCAGCAGTGCAGCGATGCCCGCCGCAATGAATGGCGAACCCAGCAGCAGGCCCGCCAGTGCGCCCACGGCTATGCGGCGGCGATGGTGAGCGCGGCGGCAGAAGTAGGGGCCGTCGATTTGGATCGGGGATCTCATTGCTTTCTCCCCTGCATGCGTGACAGGTTGAGAACGCTGGCGGGCGGCGCGTCGGGATAAAGCGCCTCGGCGTCGGCCTGGGCCTGGGCGGCACTGGCAAAGATACCTGTGTAGCCTTTGTGGCCGGGCACCTTGATGAGGAAGATCAGCATGGCGATGCCACCTTGTTCGCGCTTTGTTGTTTTGGTGTGAACACTGCGCGGCCTGCCTCGGTGGGGCGGTCAGCAGCGTCAATGAGCCCGCGCACTCGCAAGGCGTGCAGAGTCTGGAACGAGCCTCCGTGCTGGCTTTGACCGTTGAGGTGTGCCCATGGGCCATTGCCGCTGAGGATGCTGCGCAGCATGTTGCGCATGGCGGGGGATAGGCGTGGGGTGCTCATGGGTGCACCTCCACCAGCGTGCCGAAGTCGTCGGGCACGTAGTAGCGCGGGCTGCTATTCCACCTCTCGAACCCAAGCGCAGCCGTGCGTATCTCATACCCCCACCAGTGGTGAGGAAGGGGGCCATCGTGCATGCGTTGCATGTAGTGGTGGGCGCTGCGATAGGCGTTTTCTTCGCCGAACCAACGCACGAGGGTTTCCTCATGTGGCAGCAACAGGATCGCCTGCGGGTCGATTTCCACCTTCAGCTCAGTGGGCCAGGGCTCGAACTTGAGCGAGGCTTCATGCTGTCGCTGCAGTTCGGCTGGGTCCAGGCTGTTCGCGCTGGCGGCTTCTTCGATCAGCAGCTCGTAGGTGCGGCTGCCAGGCCCGATGAGCCACGCCAGGCGTGCATCGCGCTGCATTTGGCGCAGGATGTGGTGGACGGCGGCGCTCATGCTGCACCGCCTTGTGTGTTCTGAGCAGGCTTCTCGGTAAAACGCCGTGGAAACCAGTCGCAATAGGTGTCAGTTGGCTTGTGCCCAAAAATCATGCAGCAACGGCGCTCATGCACGCAGTGGCCGCAGGTCTTTGCGTCAGGCAACTGCATGCACGTCTTCTCGTCGCACGATTTGTCAGCGCAGCAGCCGTGCGAATGTTGTGCAGTGCTCATGCCACACCGCCTTCCATCACCTTGCCGACATGCGCCTGCAGCAGGGCCAACTCCAGCCGCGCCCGCACGCGGGGCGTGCAGAAGAAGTCCACGTCGGCCAGGGCTACGTGCTTGGTGCCATCGCTGCCCCACTCGTATTCAAACAGCGCGGTGTCGTCGTCAGCGTCGCCCTGGGCGATCAGCTCGCGGGCGTCGGTGATGTTGTAGATGAGGCCGCGATCACACCAGCTGCTGGTGTCGATGTTCCATGCGAGCGCCAGCAGCGCTTCCAGGCGCTCGCCGGGGTTGGTGTTGCCTGGGCAGTCAAAAAAGACCCATCGCTCCTGCAGCGGGCGATCGCGCTCGCACATGCTGACTGGCAGCGAGACGATGGCTCGGTACAGGCGACCGTGTGCTTGGAAGTGAGCGGGGTGGATGTGGCCTGCGGATGGCCGGGGTGTGTTGGCTTGCGTTGCGAGGCTGCTGCAAGCTGTACTGATAAACGACATGAAACCTCCATCACCCGTTTTGGGTGTGGAGGAATTATCCAAAATGGATTGTTTATGTCAATCCATTTTGGATTTTATTTAACAATACGTGAGCATTTGTATCCAGAGCAGTTGCTCAGAGATCTGTTTGTTCTTGGCGAGCCGCCATTCGGACGTTGGCATCTGCAATGTCCGCCAGCATTAGGCTGGCCTCTTTCGTCACTCGGAAGATGATGTAGATGATGATGGCGAGAACTACGCCAGCGATGATCGGTCCTGGACCGATATTGGTTTTGGAAGCTGCGACGAAGCCGCCCACTGCGCAAAGTGCGGCGAAGACAATGCCCACCCAATAAATGATTCCGACCACAGCGCGGAATGCTGGGTATAGGCTTGAACTTCTCATGTCCTCAGCGAACTCGAAATGATCTACGGATGCTGATCGTTGTGGGATGGACAGCCTTGAGGATGTTGCGCTGAGGATGGCCTCTCGCGGGCGCATTGTGGCTTCAACTTTGGCATATATCGCCGAGCACTTGGGACAGGCTTGGGGAGTATTCGCTTCTTCGAATGTGGCGATATGCCCGCATTTCAGGCACTTTTTCTGATTCATGTGGTTGTCCCTCCCTTGGGTGCTCTACGTTGGAATAGGTATATGCGGGCTGATTTAGCCTCTTGTTCCATCCCTGACAGGGTCTTCGGATCTTTCTGTCTTGGGAATGGGTGTAACGGCGTTGGCCATTGACTCTACGGCCTGCCAAAAGGTGGATGGCAGCGGGCTGTGTCGTTCAATTGTGATGAGGTGCCTCAAGACCTCTTGAGCTGAGCCGCTGAGGCCGTCAATGGTTGAGTCGGCCATGATCCCGTGAGTCAGCCATGTTCTGGCGACGCCGAGTGTGTCGGCTATACGGTTGATGTCGTTCAGCGCTGGTTGCCTGGCGCCTGCGAGCCATTTCTGCATCCCGGCTGGGGTCATGTCGAATTTTTCTGCGAGCGCTTCCTGTGTGATCCCTAGCTCTCGCATGCGCGTCTTGGCGCGTTCTGTCCAGTTTTCCATGGTGCTGAGTGTGTTCTGTGGATGCACAAAACGGAATGCACAAACTGGATGTTGAATTGCCTTGCGATCCACTTTGGATTGATCCATAATGGATTAATGCAACTCAGAGACTATCTTCACCAGCACCAGCTCACCCATGCGGCGTTTGGCAAGCGGTTGAACCCGCCTGTAAGCGCTGGGAAGGTGAATCACTGGCTCCAGGGCACTAGGCGAGTCAGCTTGGCTGATGCCTTGCAAATCGAGCAGATCACTGGTGGGGCTGTGCGCCCCCAAGATCTTGTTGATCTCGCCACAACAGCTGGTGAATCTGTTGTGAATGAGCAGGAGGCAATGAATGCGTGAGCAGGCCTTCGCCCTCCAGCTTCTTGCCATGGCTGAGCGCTGGGCTGGTGCCGCGGGCGCCACATTGCGCGACCGCAAGAATTTCTCTGCGACCGTTTTCAGCGTGACACGCCGCCCGGAAGAGCGTGCGCTGTTGGCTGCGGCGGTGGAGCTGTATGACCTGGTGGGCGCCTCTGTGGAGGGCGCGCGGGTCATGCGATCCATGGATCTGGACCCAGACGCTGGTGCGCTGCTTGAGGCGCATGACCTAGAGACCCGGTTTGATGAATGGGCGGCGACCAAGCTGTTTGGTGGCTCTGCCGAGCAGGGGTGATCAGCGATGTCTGCAGACCACCTTGAAGCCCGTTTCAGCGCCTGGATGGCGTCCAAGCGCTTTGTCGTCTCGGCCCCAGCTATCAGCTGGCCGCAGCCACTGCAGCGCGGTGCATGTCCATCAGGATGGTTTCGGTCGCGGTGTTGCCTTGTTGCTCCTCGCTTTTTGCAAGCCGCGCCAAGTCTTTGGCAAAGGCTTCTTGCTTGTCTGCGGGCAGTTGTCGCACGGTGGCGAACACCAGGGCGCCGAGGGCGTTGACTATGGCGTTGGCTGTCTCTGCTGTCAGCGGCTGGGTGTTGTCGTTCGATGCGCTCATGGGTTCCTTCAATTCCTTCAATGGTTCTTTTCGAGTCGGGGGCGTAAGCGGCCCCCGGGTCATTTTCCGCCACGTGGCCGCTTTCAGCGGTAGCTGTGCTCTCCGTTCCTTCCTTCCTCCCTCCTTGGGTGGCGCGGCTGGCGGTTTTTTTTTCCTGGGGTTGGTTCGTGTGGGGCATGGCTCCATTTTTGACGCCCCCCTTTGATAACCAGTGATATCGGGTGATAACAGATGAAATCAGCAGTTATCAAGCGCCTGCCAGCGGCTGGCGCAAATGAGCAGCAGCTCACGCTGTCGTTTGAGCCAGGCATCAGCGACCGTTTCAGTTCGCTGCGTGAGTGCATCGCCACGGGGGTGTATCAGCGCGGCCTGAAGCGTGTGGCTATTGATCTTGACCAGGCCCCGAGCAACTTGAGTGTGCAGCTCAGCGACGATCACTCGCGCCATTTCAGCGTGGACAGCCTTGAGCGCTATGTGGAGCGCACCGGCGACCTGGTGCCCATTTATTACCTGGTGGAGAAGTTCATCAAACCGCGCGATGGCCGCCAGGAGGCGGCGCTGGCGCAGTTGCCAGCCTTGGCAGAGCAGTTGCAGGCGATGCTCAAGCAGGCGGGGATGGCCTGAGCGTGGACAACTATCAGCAAGTGCTTCTGCAGATGCAGGAGTTTGGCATCGAGTTCCGGGACAAAGATTTGCCTCTGGAGCTTGACACTCCAAAGAGCAAGACCTGTGGCAAGGGGGGGAAGGATTGGTACAAGCTCTACCTCTTCCGCCGCGACCCGGACAAAGGCGGCGGGACATACGTGGTGGGCACCTTTGGCACCTATCGCCACGGCGGGGCCAGCCAGAAGGTGCATGTGGAGTGGGCGCCCCTCTCCCCTGAGGAGCGTGCGCGACGGGCTGAGGAGCTGCGGGCGCAGCGCGTGAAGGCTGCGGTGGAGCGCCGGGCCGAGATTGCCAACGCCATGGCGGAGGCTATTGATGTGTGGCGCCGGGGCGTGAAGGATGGGCAGTCGCCCTACCTTGAGCGCAAGGGCGTGACTGGTGAGGCCTGCCGCTACCTTGCAGAGCCATTGGTGCTGCGCTGGCCGGGTGAGCCTGGGGAAGAGGACACGCGGGTGCATCTGCCTGAGGGCACGGTGCTGGTGCCGTTGCTGCGATATGACTTGCCGCGCGAGGAGGCGCTGCGGGCTCTGCAGTTCATCAGGCCGGATGGCGCGAAGATCTATCAGCGTGGCATGGATAAGCCCGGCTGCTCCCTGCGGCTCGGCTCTATCGACACCAACACTACCCCGCTGTTGTTGGTGGTGGAGGGGTATGCAACGGGCTTGACGGCCCGCCAGGCGGTTGACCAGAAGTACCCTGTGTTTGTGGCGCTTGATGCGGGCAACTTGGCGCACGTGGTGCCGCTGTTGCGCAAGCTGTACCCCTTCACCCGTATCTTGATATTGGCCGACGACGACTGGATGACGCGCGACAAGGGGTCGGGCGAGTTGACCAACCCTGGCCGCAACGCCGCAAGGGCTGTAGCCCGCAAGGTGGAAGGGGCGGATTTGGTGTGGCCAATATTCAAGCATGCCACTCGGCAGGAGAAGGATACCGACTTCAACGACCTGCAGGCGCGTGAGGGCCTTGATGCGGTGCGCAAGCAGCTGTCTGGCGTGGTCGAGATGATGGCGAGGCGCTATGGCTGAAATCACGCCAGACAGCGGCCCACAGGGCGGTGCGGTGGAGCCCGCGCCGCATGCGCGCGAAGACGCGCATGCCTTCGATGCCATCGGCGCGCCAGCGCCGCACGATAGTTCTGTCGTTCGCGTGGACTTTGGCGCTGGCAAGGGGCAGGGCGGTGGTGCCGCGTCTTCTGACGCTGAAGCCGGTCCCAGCTCGGCCCCGCCCCCCCTCCCCCAAAGTAGCGCAGCTGCGCTCATGTCGGGGGATGGGGGTGGTGACGCCGGGGAGACTTCTGAGCAGTCTGCCGATGACGTCGCTGACGACAAGCCGGTGCAGGGGCGCAAGAAGGAGAAGACCATTGATTGGGGGAAGTTCAATCACCTGATCGAGCACTTTGTGCTGATCTACGGCACGGATACCGTGTGGGATGGCTCTGAGCGGCTGCAGATGAAGATCGCCAATATGGGCCACGCCCATGGCGCCGATATGGTGCGCATGTGGAAGACCAGCGAACGGCGGCGCACTGTGCGGCTGGATGACGTGGTGTTTGACCCCACGATGAAGTGCGACCCTGAAACGACGGTGAACCTATACGACGGTATGGCCATGGTGCCCAAGGAGGGCAACGTGGACCCAATCCTTGACCTGGTTCGCTATCTCACCAGCCGGGCGGCTGAGCATGAGGCGGAGTGCGAGGAGATCATGCATTGGCTGCTGTGCTGGCTGGCCTACCCGCTGCAGCACCCGGGTGCGAAGCTGCGCACTGCGGTGGTGATGCACGGGGATGAGGGCGCGGGTAAGAACTTTCTGTTCGACATCATGGTGGCGATCTACGGGAAGTACGGCGCCCTGGTTGGCCAGGACGAGCTGGAAGACAAGTTCAACGACTGGCGCAGCTGCAAGATGTTCGTGGTGGGCGATGAGGTGTCAAGCCGCGCTGAGCTGGTGCACAACAAGAACCGGCTGAAGGCGCTGATCACGTCGCCCACGGTGCAGATCAACCCGAAGAACCTGGCGCGTCGGGAAGAGAAGAACCAGATGAACATCGTGTTCCTGTCGAATGAGTTGCAGCCGCTGGCGCTGGACAACTCAGACAGGCGCTACCTGGTGGTGTACACGCCCCGGGCCAAAGACCCGGACTACTACCGAAAGCTGGGTGATTGGCGGGACAGCGGGGGTGCTGAGGCGTTCTATCAATTCCTGCTGACCTATCCGCTCGACGGGTTCCACCCTTATTCGCCGGCGCCTATGACGGCGGCCAAGGAAGCGCTGATCGAGATTAACCGCAAGAGCCCTGAGCAGTTCTGGGCCGAGTGGTCATCGGGTGAGCTAGACCTGCCTTATCAGGCCTGTGCGGTGGATCAGGCGTATTCGGCCTACCTGAAGTGGTGTCAGCGCACGGGCGACCGCTACCCGTTCAAGCGCAATCAGTTCACGCCCACGCTGACCCGGTTCTCAGAGGGGCAGGGCAGGCCAGCCCGTACCAAGGCAATGAACGTCACCAAGCCCGGCGAGGCAAAGAAGACCACCCGAATGCTGCTGGTGTCTGAGCCGGTGCTGCGCAAGCCCGATGCCGGGCCTGACGACGTAGCCATGACAGAAGGGGAGTGGGCCACCAGCTCGGTCAGTGACTTCGCAATTGCACTGCGCAAGTACATCGGCTATGGCTCGGGCTCCCCCTCCCACGATGGCAGCGATGCCGATGGAGGTGATGAATGAGCGACCACGGAGTTACACGGTTACGCATGCGCGTAACGCTGAAAGCTAGCACTGGCGCGGGTAGTTACGCGATTACGCAGTTACGCGCCACATGCGTGTGCGTATGTGTGCGGGCATGCAGGCGGGCGCGTGTGTGCGTGCATGCATGTGTGTGCGTGTGCAGCGTAACCGCGTAATCGCGTAACTCGCTAGGCGTGGCGCGGGTTGTGGTGTTACGCGTGCGCATAACCGCGTAACTCGTTTCTTGTTTTTTTAAGAAGAAAGGAAAAAGAGAATGGAATGGATCAAGCGAGGTCGGAGGGCTGGCGGCTGGAAAGCCCAGACCACCGTGGGGCCCTACCCCCCAGTAGGTACTCCCGGAGCACTTCTCCATGGGGGTAATTCGACCCCCGCGTGCGCACTAGTTGCTGGCGCTGGGAAAAGTCCGGGATTTAGTCCGGTTTCGGGGGAATAGTCCGATGGCAGTGCAGCTCATGAGCAAGGCGGCCTACGCGCGGCACCGTGGCTGCGACGAAAAAGCGGTGCGCAAGGCCATCGCGGAGGGGCGAATCAGCCTCATCGACGGGAAGATTGATCCCGAGGTGGCAGATATCCAGTGGGCAAAGAACACTCGCGCCCGGGCCGATAGCAAGCGCACGGCGGGGGCTGCAGCAACTGATGCGGGCTCCCCCTTGCTCGATGGCGAAACGGGCTCCAGCAGCCCGGATTCCGCGTCCGGCGCGCCCGCTTCGCCCGGATATGCCGACTACCGCGCAATGCGCGAAAAGGCCGATGCCGAAATGGCTGTGCGTGCCAACCTGAAAGACGCGGGCTTGCTGGTCGAGCGCGCCCATGTCCAGCGCGGCACCTTCGATGTGGTGCGTGCCTTCCGCGACTCGGTGATGGTCATCGGCCAGCGCGCCGCCCCTCGCTGCATCGGACTTGCCGACTCCCGCGAGATCGAGCACGTCATCGTTGATGAAACCCGCAAGGCGCTGGAGGGCTTTGAGGCCCGCATGGCTGCGCTGTTGCCCAACAAGGAAACCACCTGATGCAGAACCCTCAATTCATCCTCGGTCTGGACGATGAGCTGCTGGTCGATGAGTTCGCCTGCGGCGGCGGCATGTCCGAAGCCATCGAGCAGGCAACCGGGCGCCATGTGGATATCGCCGTCAACCACGACGAAGACGCCTGCAGCATGCACGCCGCGAACCACCCCCAGACCGAGCACCACTGGAAAGACGTGTTCGAGGTATGCCCTCGCCGGGCTACCAAGGGCCGCGCTGTGGGCCTACTGCACCTCTCGCCCGATTGCACCCACCACAGCCAGGCCCGGGGCGGCCAGCCACGCAGCAAGAAACTGCGCGGCCTTGCCTGGATCGGTGTGCGCTGGGCCGGGGTCAAACGCCCGCGCCTCATCACGTTGGAGAACGTCAAGCAGATCCTCCAGTGGGGGCCTCTGATCGCCAAGCGCTGCCCGAAGACGGGCCGGGTGGTGAAGCTCGACGGCACTGTGGCTGCAGATGGGGAGCGCGTGCCAGTACAGCAGCAGCACCTGGTGCCAGACCCTCGGCACGCGGGCCGCACCTGGCGCGCGTTTGTGCGGGCGCTGGAGCGCCTGGGCTACGCTGTCGAGGCCCGTGTGCTGTGCGCTGCCGACTACGGCGCTCCCACCACCCGCAGCCGCCTGTTCATGGTTGCACGCTGCGACGGTGCCCCCATAGTGTGGCCCGAACCCACCCACTTCAAGAACCCGGCCAAAGGCCAGAAGCGC
This sequence comes from Acidovorax delafieldii, assembly GCA_002377855.1. Classification (GTDB taxonomy): domain Bacteria; phylum Pseudomonadota; class Gammaproteobacteria; order Burkholderiales; family Burkholderiaceae_C; genus Acidovorax; species Acidovorax delafieldii_A. The sequence goes on from DFQQ01000013.1 coordinate 118,730, forward strand.
TGGCGCTCCGCAGCCGAGTGCATCGACTGGAGCATCCCCGGCAAGAGCATTTTCGAGCGCGAAAAGCCGCTGGCCGATGCCACCCTGCGCCGGGTTGCGCATGGCATGAAGCGCTACGTGCTGGACAGCGCCGACCCCTTCATCGTTGATACCGCCAGCGCTACGTTCATCACGAAGTTCAACACCGGATCAGTCGGCAGCGACATGCGCGACCCCATTCCAACGGTAACAGCCGGGGGGCGACCAGCCAGGCCGAGCACCGGCTCCACTATCGGGCTGGTCGCAGCCACAATGATCCAGGCGGGACACGGCCAAGGCACCCCCGACGCCCCCCGCTGGAGCCACGGCAACAAAAGCGTGCGCGACCCCGTGGGCACTGTCACTGCCAGCGGCGGCGGCCAGGCCGTGGCCATGGGCACCCTGGTGCAGATGGGCTACGGCGAACGCGAAGGCCAGGCCCCACGTGCCCTCGATGCGCGCCAGCCCTTGGGCACTGTGGTGGGGGCTGGCAAGTTCGCCGCCGTCACAGCGTTTGTCGAGCAGGCCAATGGCGGCTTCAATGCCACCCCGGCCCGCGATGCGCGCGAGCCACTCTCCACCAGTACCGCCACGGGCTCACAGCAGCGGCTTGTCACGGCCACCATGGTGGAGCCTGCCCTTACGCCCAGCCAGGAAGAGGGCGCGTTGCGCTGCGCAGCCTTCCTGATCCGCTATTACGGCCAGGGCGGGCAGCTCGGCGACATGCGCGAGCCCATGTCCACCAGCACCACCAAGGACCGCCTCGCACTGGTCACGGTGTGGCTGCGCGGCACGCCCTATGTCATCGTGGATATCCAGCTGCGCATGCTCACCCCGCGCGAGCTGTACAACGCCAACGGATTCCCCAAGACCTACATCATTGACCGGGGCCACGACGGGCGCATCTTCAGCAAGTCCACCCAAGTCCGCATGTGTGGCAACGCTGTTCCGCCGCCTCTGGGGCGTGCTGTGATTGAGGCGAACTGGAACAGTAAGGTTCCGATGAGGAAGGCCGCATGAATCTGGCTGACGGCTACGAACTCGTTATTCGCGCCGCCATGGAGGCTGCGCGCCCCGACCCCGAACTGCTCGTGGACGTATGGGCCGAGGAGTTCATGATCCTCCCCAAGAGCGGCCCTCAGCCTGGGCCGTTCCGGTTCGACCGAAGCTATCCAGCCCGGCGCGTGCACCAGGTGCTGTCGCCAGGCCATCCATGCAAGCGGGTGGTAGCCAAGGTGGCTTCCCAAATGTTTAAGACGCAGACAGCGTTGAACTGGATCGGGGCGCTCATCCACCGCAAGCCGCGCAACATTCTGGCGCTGGAGCCCACCGACACCCTGGTGAAGCGTTTCTCGGCGCGGGTGAGCACCATGATCCGCAACGTGTCTGAGCTGCGCGAGCGCGTGGCTGCCGCCAAAAGCCGCGACAGTCGCAATACCGTGCAGGCCAAGGACTTCTTGGGCGACGCCACGCTGTACATCAATACCGCTGGCTCGGCGGCCAACTTGGCTGAAGTCTCCGCGCCCTACATCTACGTGGACGAGATCGACCGCTTGGAGTTGAACGTTGACGATGAAGGCGACCCTGTGGAGTTGGCTGAGGCCCGCGCCACGCAGTACGCCAACGATTGCAAGTTTTTCTACACCAGCAGCCCAAGCACCGAAGGTTTCAGCAAGATCGATGACCTCTTCGCCATGGGCACACAAGAGGAATACCACGTTCCTTGCCCCCACTGCGGGCACCTGCATATGCTGGAGCTGGCGAACTTTCGCTACAAGCGCGACCCGGAAACTGGCTATATGGACCGCGCCTGGTTTGTGTGCCCCGGCTGCGGCAGCGAAATCGATGAACACCACAAGACCACCATGCTGCCCGATGTGGGTATGGGTGGGCTGGCCCGTTGGGTAGCAACATCCACAGGCGATGGCGAGACGATCAGCTTCACCCTGTCGGCCTTCTACATGCCCATCGGCGCTATCACTTGGCTTTCGCTGGCCAGGCAGTACGCCCGTGCAAAAGACCGCCTGGCGCGTGGTGACCACGAAGGCATGCAGGTGTTCTACAACACCCGCCTTGGCCTCAGCTACAAGAACACCGAGTCGAATACCACCGCCAAGCAGCTGCAGGACAGGGCTGAAGACTATCCACCCCGGGTGATCCCCAATGAGGCCCTGGTGGTGACGATGGCCACCGACACGCAGGACACCCGCCTTGAAGTGCAGATCGAAGCGTGGGGGCCTGGCATGCAGCACTGGGTGCTGGATTACATCGTGCTGCCAGGTCTGCCCTCTGATTCACCAGAGGACCCCAACAGCGTGTGGGCGCGGCTTGATGAGATCCGACGCACGCCGCTGTTGCATGCCAGCGGTCGCGCCATCCCGATCAGCGCCGATGGAATAGACGCGGGCGGGCACCACACCCAGGACGTCTACAACTATGGAGCGGCTCGTGCGCATCTTGGCTGCACGGTCTTGGGCGGATCTCCCAGGCCCAACCGCCCCATCATCAGCAGCGCACCCTCCAAGGTCGATATCGACTGGGGCGGCACTAAGCGCCCAGGTGGCGTAGAGCGCTGGCAGGTGGGTACAGATGTCGCGAAGGACCACCTGTTCAACCGATTCCACCTGACGGAAGGGGCAGGCGCCATGCGCTTTCACAAGCACCTCCCTGCTGAATGGTTTGCCGGGCTGGTGGTAGAGCAGCCCCGCACCCGCTACGTCAAGGGCCGCGCTGTGCGCGAGTGGGTCAAGCCCAACGGTGCGCGCAATGAGCCACTTGATCTCTCTGTCTACAACCTCGCCACCGCCTACCGCTTGGGGCTGCACAAGTGGAGCGCCTTGGATTGGCAGCGCTTACGGGATCGCCTGATACCGCCTACCCCCGACCTGTTCGCGCCTGCAATTCCAGTCGCTCCAGTGGTGCCGCCTTTGCCAGTGGCTGAACCCCTAGCCCTTCCTGAACCGGCCCCAGTCGCTGTACAGACGTCTGTACCCCAGCAGCCCGTCTCATCAGCAGTGCCGGTGACAGCGCCTACCCCGGAACGTACTACGCCCGCCATCCATCAACCCGCCCCCGTGGGGCGTCGCATTCTTTCAAGAGGTATCTGATGCACAACCCCAAAGACCAATACGACACCGAAGCCATGAGCCTTGCCGCCCCTGCGCCCGGCAGTGACGACCAGGAGCCCGCAGCTACTGCAGAAGACGGTGATCTGGATGACCTGTGCGAGCGTTGGGTGAGCTGGTGCAGCACCAGGCGCTTTTACGCGCCCGCGCCCAACTACGTGAACATCCTGGGCCAGATGAGCGGAACCACAAAGCCCGTGCGGCCCAATGGACCTGACGCTGCCAACAGCCCCGAAATCATGGCCCTGCACCTTGCCTACCTGGGCCAGCCCGACGCGCTGGACAAGAGGGTGTTTGAGCTGTACTACGTACACCGAATCAGGCCCATCAAACGCGCGGCGGATGCGCTGCAGATATCGCGCAGGCACTTTTACACGGTGCTGAGAGACTTCCGGCGCCGCCTTCGCATGGCATCCAAAGGCATCCTGGCTGGCAATGAAGCGGCGCGCGATGCGCTCCCGCATTTCACTCCGAACTAGCCCCGTTAATGCGTCTGCGTTGCAAAGTCAAAGCCTATTTTGTGATCCATTTAGATCACAAAATAGCACTCGCCAACACATCACACTTTGGCCCAAAATTGACCCCAATTCAGGTAGGTCTCAAAACTCCGCCAGCCTGAAACCACACCAACCACAGCGCTCTGTTGTGCAGCATGCCCCCGGCAGCCGAAAGGCTCCGGGGGCTTTCTTTTGGGGCTTCCATACATGCTTGAAATTCGCCGCAGCGGCAACATGGCCGATGTGATCGCATCGGTGCGTGACGTGCCAGCTCGCCTTGTGCCGTACGCCGTATCTACGGCGCTCACGCGCGCTGCGCAGCATGCTGCCAAGATCGAGCTGCCCGCTGAGATGCGCTCCGTGTTCGGCAACCCAGTGGCCTACACCCTCAACTCGCTGCGCATTGAGCCAGCGACCAAAGACACATTGAGTGCGCGGGTGATGGTCAAAAACAGTGCTGCGGGCGTTGCGCCTGAGAACTTTCTGTTTCCCCAGGTCGAAGGCGGTGACCGCAAGCACAAGCGTGCCGAGGCCGCCATGCGCTACGCCGGGGTGCTCGGCGCCGGGCAGTTCGCCATGCCCGGTAAGGGCTTGTCGCTGGACGCAAACGGCAACGTGAAAGGGGCGGAAGTCCGCACCATCCTCGGTGCTCTCAAAAACATTCGTGGCGGCGTGGGCGCCAAAGGTCAGAAGGCCGGGCGTGGACGCAAGCTGGCAAACGACCTGTTTGTCGGAAAGCCCAACGGCGGCAACCGGCCAGACGGCATCTGGCGCCGCGAGGGCAAGCGCCTGCGGTCGCTCTTCATCTTCACGAACGACGCGCCCGACTACAGCAAGCGCCTGGATTTCACGGGTGTGGTGCAGCGCGTTGCGCTGGAGCGCTTTCAGCCGGAGTTTGAGAAGGCCATGGCTGCCATGCTGGCGCGTGGGGGGCAGGCATGACTACCACACCAGAGCTGACGCCATTGGAGCAGGCCCGGCAGCGCCTGGCGAACTACCTGCAGGCAGAGACCCGCATCTTGCAGTCGCAGGAATACGCCGTGGGGCAGGGCGGCACTGCCCGCCGCAACCGCCGTGCAGACCTTGAACAGGTGCAGGCAGGCATCAAGGCCACACAGGCCGAAATCGCCACCTTGCAGGCAGCCCAATCCGGCGCACGCCGCGTCACTTACCTGCGCCCTCGCTGATCATGACCATGAACTTCCTCGATCGCGCAATCCACCAGGTGGCCCCCGCTTGGTCCGAAAAGCGCCAAGCAGCTCGCGCCCGTGTGGATATGCTGCAGCAGCTCGACAAGCTCATGCCTGGCGCAGACGCATCTGCCAGCATGGGCGGCGGCGAAGGTGGTGTATTCGGCAACCCCAGCGTTGCCGGGGGCCGTTGGTGGCGCACCACCCCGCGTGACGCTCGCTTTGACACTCTGCGCCACCTGCCTACGCAGCGCGGCGCCTCGCGCGAATTGGCACGCACCAGCCCCATCGCTGCGGGCGCCATCAATACCAACATTGACCGCGTGGTCGGCACCGGGCTGGCGCTCAGTGCGCAGCCCAGTCTCACCATCCTGGGCTGGGAGGCTGACCAGGCCGCCGAGTGGAAGGCCCGCTACGTTCAGCCCGAGTTCGGTCTCTGGGCAGACAGCACAGAGTGCGACATCGAGCGCACGCTCAACTTCTACCAGCAGCAAGCCCTGGTGCTGCGCGGTGCACTGGAGAGTGGCGATTGCTTCACGCTCATGCCCGATGGCGAGCGCACATCCACCATGCCTTACCGCCTGCGCCTGCAGGTGTTGGAGGCTGATCGCGTGGGTAACCCGCTTGGCGCCGTGGATAGCGCTCAGATGGCGGGCGGAATCCGCTTCAACAGCGGCGGCGCCCCTGAGGCTTGCTTTCTGTATGACCAGCACCCAGGCGGCTACATCCCCGGGCTCAATGCCAAGGGCATCTACTCGGGCCAGTGGGTGGATTTCGTAGGCCGCAGCGGCCGTCGTCGCATCCTTCACCACTTCCGCAAGCTGCGCCCTGGCATGCCGCGCGGCGTGCCTTACCTGGCGCCCATCATCGACTGCATCAAGCAGATTGCCCGGTATACCGAGGCCGAGATCATGGCCGCTGTCGTCACGGCCTACCTCACCGTCTTCATCGAAACCCCCACCGGCAGCGCTGCGCCCGTTTTTGGCGCAACAGCTCCAGGCGCTGGTGGCATCGGCGACGAAATCGGCCTGGGCATGGGCGCAGTCGTCGGCCTGGCACCTGGCGAAAAGCCACACACGGTCAACCCTGGGCGTCCCAACCCTAACTTCGAGCCCTTTATCTTGGCGGTCATCAAGCAGATGGGCATCGCCCTCAGCATCCCTTACGAGTTGTTGGTCAAGCAGTTCAACAGCAGCTACAGCGCCAGCAAGGCTGCGCTGCTCGATGCCTGGGTGTACTTCCGGGGCGTGCGCATGTGGCTTGGCCTCAGCTTCTGCCAGCCTGTGTTCGAGACCTGGTTCACCGAGTCCGTCGCCATTGGTCGCATCCCCGCTCCAGGCTTCTTCGCCGACCCGCTTTTGCGCTGGGCATACACCCGCGCCGCGTGGCCTGGTGACAGCATGGGCTCGATCAACCCGAAAGACGAAGTGGCGGCGTACGCCGCAGCCATCGACGCTCGCCTGATGACCCGCGAGCGTGCCGAGTGGGAGCTGTTCGGCACCGACTGGAACGAGACCTACGGCCAAAAGCTGGCTGAGTTCGACCGCCTTATCAAAGACGGTATGCAGCCCACGCCAAAAGCAGGGGCCGCTGCTCCTGCAAACCCAAAGCAACCGCCCGTTGACCCTGCGAGCCCAGAGGATGCGGCATGACGGAGAAGACCATATCTGCCGAACAGGTGGCGATTTTGGCTGATCGCGTCGACACCCTCATCAGCAACCACTCGAAGATCGAGGGTCTGATACTGGGCATCAGCAGCCAGCAGAGCACATTGAGCGGCAATCTGGCCGTCTACCAAGAGCGCCTTGCCGCACTGGACGTAGGCCAAAAGCGGCTCTTCCAGCTTTCGGACGAACACGGGTCGGCGCTCGACCACATCACCACAGACGTGAAGGTTCACAGCTGGACATGGAAGCTGGTGGGCGTCATCGCGATGTCGTCTCTCGGCTTGGTCGGATGGGCTTTTGGCGAGTTGCGCGCCCTACAGGCCACTGATAACCGTCACGAAAACCGCCTTGCAATTCTCGAATTCGTTGTGGGCGGCAGGTCCGCCCCCAAGCCACCCGAAGGCAACAAGCCATGACACTCCTCGACCTCATCACTGGCGTGTGGGCCATCGAGCCCGACAAGCTGCGCGAGATCCAGGCGATCTACGCCACCCACCTGCGCGGCGAAAAAATCGATATCGCCGCACTGGAGGCTCGCCTCGGTCGCCCGCTCGCCAACGAACAGCAGGCTTACACGGTTGAGCCTGGGGGTGTGGCTGTGCTGCGCATGTCAGGCGTGATCGCACCCAAGGCCAACCTGTTCATGCAAGTCAGCGGTGGCATGAGCACTCAGATGGCCACCAAGCAGCTCGAAAGCTCCACTGCAGATCCAAGAGTGCGCTCCACCATCCTCGCGCTTGACACGCCTGGCGGTAACGTAATCGGCACGCCCGAGATGGCCGCTGCCGTGCACGAGCTGGGGAAGGTCAAGCCCATCGTTACCCACAGCGACGGCACGCTCGCCAGTGCGGGCTACTGGATCGGCAGCGCTGCCAATGCCGTGTACATCAGCGGCCCCGTGGTGCAGGTGGGCAGCATTGGCGTGGTAGTTGACCGCACCTTCAACCCCGCCAGCAGTGCGCGGGAAGAGAGCATCGTCGCGGGCCGCTACAAGCGCCTGTCCAAGTCCAACGAACCGCTCAGCGACGAGGCCCGCGCCATCGTCCAAGCGGACGTGGATTACGTCTATTCGCTGTTCGTGGACCAGGTCGCGGCCTATCGCGGCACAACGTCAGAGCAAGTTCTGGAGCGCATGGCCGATGGCCGCGTGTTCCGAGGCCAGCAGGCCATTGATGCGGGGTTGGTGGACGGTGTTCTCACCCTCGACGCATTGGTGGAAAGCATGGCCACCGACCCCGCCCAGTACGCAAGCCGCCGCAAGGCGGTTTTTGCTGTGGCGGCCCTTCCGTCCCCAAGCGCCGGTGCTGCGCCCAAAGACAAAACTCCACCCCGTGAAAAGGAAACCACCATGCCCGGTGACAACCAAGCTCCCATCACGCGTGCGTCTTTCGAGCAGGACCACGCCCCACTCTTCGCCCAATTGCGCGGCGAGTTCACAGCTCTCGGCGCCACTCAGGAGCGCGAGCGCATCCAGGCTGTATTGGCCGTGGGCGCGAACCTCCCCGGCCACGAGAAGCTGCTGGGCACCCTGGCCTTCGACGGCAAGACCACGGCGCCCGAAGCGTCCATGGCTGTGCTGAAGGCCGAAGGAGACCAGCGTGCCGCAGCTATCAAGGCCCATGCCGACGACGCCCCCGAAGCTGCCAAGGGTAGTGCCGCACCAGCCGACAAGGGCGCCAAGACCAAAGACCAGATGGTTGCCGAAGCCCAGGCGCATGCCAAGGAAAAGGGCGTTGACCTGGTCACCGCTCTCAAGGACCTGGGTTACGCGAGCTGATCGCGACCCACCTATCAACCACATCAGGAGATCCCAGCCATGACCGGCAACATTTCCCTCCTCACCCTTACCGTCACCGCCGCCAGTGCTCTGGCAGCGTGCCGTTTCGTCACTCAAGACGGAGCCTACCCCGCTGCTGGTGCTGCGGCCTTCGGCGTCACACGCTCCAGCGCTGGCGGCGCAGGCGACCTGGTTCCCGTGGACGTCCAGGGCACTGCCATCGCGGAGTCTGGCGCTGCAATCGCCAAAGACGCCCCCTTGATGGTTGACGCCACTGGCCGCGTGGTGCCTCTCACCGTGGGCAGCAAGTCCCCCGTGGGCCGCGCCATGGAAGCCGCCACGGGCGCAGGCCAGCAGATCGAGATCCTGCTTGTTCCCAGTGCGGGCCTCGTCTCCGCAGCGTCCTGATCGGCGCACACCCCTCATCCCAACTTCAGGAGCATTCACATGCCACAAGCAACCCCCGGTCAGGCCCGTGTCGTCGACCCTATCCTCTCCGCTGTCGCGCGGGGCTACCGCAGCCCAAAGGCCGCTGTTGCGAGCGTCCTGTTCCCCATCGTCCCGGTGGGGCTGCGTGCGGGCCGCATCATCAGCTTCGGTCCTGATGACTTCAAGCTGGTTAACACCGCTCGCGCGCCCGGCGCTAATACCAAGCGCATTCAGTTTGGCTACGCCGGTGAGAACTATTCATTGGTGGATTACCGCCTGGAAGGCGCGGTGCCTAACGAACTACAGGAGGAGGCCAGCAATGGCCCTGGCATCGATCTGTCCTCAAATGCTGTGCGCCGTGTTCAGAACACCATGGCTCTGGAGCGTGAAAAGCAGGCAGCCGATCTGGCGCGCAACGAAGCGCGCTATGGAGCTGGCAACAAGGAAACTTTGAGTGGCACCAGCCAGTGGAGTGATCCTGCCAGCGATCCATTTACCGACATCATGGACGGCAAGGAATCCATCCGCGCCAAGATCGGCGAGCGCCCAAACGTCCTTACGCTCGGCCCCAAGGTGCTGACTGCTTTGCGCACCCACCCGAAGGTGCTTGATCGCCTCTCTACAGCCAGCGATCGCCCGCCAGCAACCCTCCAGCAGTTGCAGGCTCTGTTCGAGCTGCAGCAAATCGTTGAAGGCGAAGCGGTGTACCACGACGGCTCGCAGTTCCAGGACGTCTGGGGCAAGGATGCCATCCTGGCCTTCACCACCCCTGCAAGCATGCAGGAGATGGGCTCGCCCAGCTTTGGCTACACCTACCAGCTCGAAGGTCGCCCAATGGTCGAGGAAGGGTACGAAGAGCGCAACGCCAACAGCTGGTTCTATCCCGTGACGGATGCTTATCAGCCAGTGCTGGCTGGCGCCACAGCGGGCTTCCTGATCAAGAACGCGGTGGCCTGATCATGCCGAAGTACACCGTATGCACCCCCATCAAACACGATGGGAAGCGCTATGCCGTGGGCGCCACCATCGACCTGACCAAGGCCGAGGCAGATGCGCTGCCAGATGGCACTGTGGAGCTGCCGCGCACCGAAGACGCTGCAGCCCGCAAGGCTGCAGAGAAGGCGCAGAAGGCCGAAGCCGAGCGCCTGGCGGCAGAGCACGCCGAAGCCGCCCGCAAGGCCCAGGAAGAAGCCGAAGCCGCCCAAAAGGCCGAGGCTGACCGCCTGGCCGCCGAGCAGGCTGGCGCTGGTAGCAGCGGCGCGCAGGCCTGACCACTGCCATGCTGGAACTCGAAGAAGACATGGCCGCCGTGTTCTACGGCCCCGACTTCGCCAACACCTTCACGCGCCAGCGGCCATCGGTCGCTGACGTGGATGTGGCGCTGATCTTCGGGGTGGTCGATGAAGAGGCCCTGGATGGCCGCGCCATCGCCGCCACACGCAAGGTGCAGATGCCTGTCACGCAGGACGTACGCGCCGACGACGTGCTGGTGGCCAAGCAGGCTATCCCGGCCCTCAGCATCGCCGTAGGCGCCCGGTTTCGCGTGCTGGACAACCCCCAGCGCGTGAACGACGGCATGGAGATGGAGGCGCTGCTGGGCAGCGTGTCGGCATGAGCGCACTCAAGCCCGACACACTGCCCGAAGGCGCCCCCTTCGCCATCGGTGCTGCCATCGTCCATGCACTGCGTGCCGACCCTGCTCTGGCTGGTGTCACGGTGCTGGACAACCCGAAGCGTGCCAGCGATCTGCAGACGGGGAGCCGCATCGTCTTTTTCGAAGACCAGGCCGACAAGCTCATCGAACAGCCGGGCCAGTCTGCCAAGCGCACCTACAGCTTCACGGTGGGAGTCATCAACCGCACCGAGCACGACCGCCGGGGGGCGCATGCCGACTACCGGGCCGCCAAGCGCGCCGTGCGCAATTGCTTGCCAGCGATCAATGCGCTGGTGCGGCTGGAATCGCGCGGCATGGTCGAAGGCGATGTGCTCTACCGCCTTGAAAACATCGATGTTGGCGGCGGGCTGGTGCTTGGCCTGTTCACCGTCGATTACCGCGATCCGGGCTGACGCCTGTATCGAATCAACCAACCCGAAGCCCGCCACTGTGCGGGTTTCTTTGTTTTTGAAGGAAATTGATCATGACCACCACCGCACGCGCCGTATTGGCCGGGGGCCTTGTGTCTCTGAACATGTGGAACACCGTCACCCAGGCCTACAACGGCTTTGGCGACCCTCTCGACTCTGACAAATTCGAGATCAAGCCCAACTTTGAAGAAAAGGTCAGCGAGTCTCGCTCACACCTCGACTACGGTCAGGCCCGTGCCTCCGTCGTGTTGCCCAAGCCCACCGAAATCACCATCGAGCTGGCGGCAGCGACCGCTGAAGCCCTGGCTATGCAGTTCCAGGGGCTGGTGCAATCGCTCACACAGGCAAGTGGCGCATTTGCAGCAGTCGACTTCACCGTGAGCGCGCTTGACAAGTGGCTGCCGTTGGGCAAGCGGAACATCAGCGATTCTGGCTTTGAATTCACCAACGCTGCAGATACCGTGACTTACGAGTTGGGCACTCACTACGAGGTCAACTGGCTGCGCGGCGAAGTGCGTTTCAAGTCTGCTGCTGCTGGCGCTCCCTCAGCGGCTGCAGTGCTCAAGTTGACAGGTAGCTATGGCGCTGTGGACGGCAAGAAGATCTTGGGTGGCCGCGTTACGCAGGTGCGCTGCCAGGCGCGCCTGGATGGCCGCAACATGGTGGACGGCTCGCCCATTGAGGTAGATGTGCATGAGTGCGTGCTCGGCTCCAACAACGGCTTTGACTTCCTGGGTTCCGACTACTCGGCAATCACGTTGAGCGGGAAGATCGTCACGCCGCCCGGCAAGACCGAAGGCTACGAAGTTCGCCTGCCAGGCGCTACCACCTGATAGGTCAGCGCCGTACAGACGTCTGCACGGCGCCCATCAGCACCAGCACGGGCCATCCCACCACCACGGTGGCGATGGCTCCGCCACCCAGCGCCATCAGGCGCTCTGAATCCACCAGCAGGCCCAGCAGGGCCAGCGGAATGCCTACGCCCACCAGGGCGAAGCACCAAACCAAACCTTTCATCTCATCCTCCAAATGGCCGATCCCAAGATCAAATACGACATCGAAGCCGCCGTCAAGGGCGAAGCCGATGCCGAGCAGCTTGCCAAGACACTGCGCGGGGTGGGTGACGTCCTCGAAGGCGATCTGCAAGAGGGGGCAATTGCAGCAGCGCAGGCGCTGGAGGCCCTGGCGTCAAAGCAGCGCGCCATTGATACGTTTTCGGCGCTCAAGCGTGAAACTGCAGATCTGGAAAGCGCGCTCACCAAAGCGACTGCGCAAGTGGATCGCTTGGGGGCCGAGTTGCCCCAGGCGACGGCCAGCACCCAGCAGCTGGTCTCAGCAGAGCGCAGTGCAGCCACCGCGCTGGAGCAGGCGCGCGCCAGCTTGCAGAGCAAGCGAGATGCCCTCAAGGCCGTGCGCGAGGAGACGCAGGGTGCAGGCCGCCGTAGCGATGAATACAAGGCCACGGTCGCAGGCCTGAAGGATGGCATCAAAGTCGCCAACGCCGAGATCAAGGCCCAGCAAGACGCGCTGCGCACCACAGGGCAAGCCACGGCCCAGGCGCAGAACGCAGAGGCAGCCCTGCGCAAGGAATACGAACTGGCCATCGGCTCATCGGTTCGACTCAGCACAGAGCTGGGCAACAAGCGCCGCGCATTGTCTGAGACGCGCGAGATCATGCAATCCGTGGGCCTCAGCACTAGCAATCTGGCTCAGTCAGAAGCCAACTTAAAGACTGCAGTGGCACAGGTACGGCAAGAGGTTGCCGCGATGGCACCGGCGTACCAGGCTGCCGCTGCAGCATCCAGCCAGTCCACCCAGGTACAAGCCCAAAATCAGCGTACGTTGCGTGAGGGCATGACGTCCATAAGCACTCAGCTGCAGCGCATCCAGCAGATCGCTACTGTGGCGCTTGGGGGCAGCTACGTTGGGGGGCTTGCAAAGTCGGTGGCAGAGACCGCTGACGAGTTCCGCAACCTCGAAGCCCGCGTGAAGTTAGCGACTGGTGAAGGCCCACAGTTCACCAAATCATTTGGCGAAGTGCAGCGCATTGCGCTGGCCACAAATAGCGCCCTGGATGAAACAGGCACATTGTTCGCGCGGCTCACCAAGGCATCCCAAGAGGGCGGGCTTGCGGCAGTGGCGGCTCAGCAGCGCGCCCTCGGGTTGACACAGACCATCAATCAGGCCATCCAGCTATCCGGTGGCTCTGCGGAATCCTCAAAAGCCGCGATCACCCAGTTGGTTCAGGGTTTGCAAGGTGGGGCCTTGCGCGGCGATGAGTTCAACAGCGTCATGGAACAATCGCCCCGCCTTGCCCAGGCAATGGCGGATGGTCTGGGCGTCACCACTGGTGAGCTGCGCCGGTTGGCAGAACAGGGCGCCCTGACCTCTGAGACTGTGATGCGGGCTCTTGAGGGCCAGGCAGACGCAGTTGCTGGCGAGTTCGGCAAGCTGCCCGCCACCGTGGGCCGTGCTTTGCAGAATTTGAGCACGCAGTGGACCATCTACGTCGGCAACGCTGACAAGGGCCTGCTCAGCTCAGCGAATGCCGCCAAGGTCATCAATGCGCTGGCAGCGAACCTTGACACTGTGGTGAGCACGCTCACGGCGGCAGGTAAGGCCTGGGCTGCAATCAAGATTGCTGGGCTGGTGGCAGACTTTGCCAAGTGGGCTGCAAGCACAATGGCCGCGACCAAGGCGGTCGAAGCCAACACTGTGGCGACAGCTGCCAACACTGCGGCCCAGCGCGTAAACGCCACGGCGCAGGCCCAGACGGCAACGGCACAAGCTGCCAACACCGCAGCCACTACCGCCAACACTGCAGCCCGCGCAGCCAATGCCAAGGCCTGGGGCGAGATAGGCGCGTTTGCGCGAGCAGGCGCAGCGGCACAGGCTACTGCCACAGCTGCCACTACTGCCAGCACAGCGGCCCTTGCTGCGAACACAGCCGCAGCCGCACGAGGTGGAATTGTGTGGCGCGGTGCCTCGGCTTTGATGGGACCTTGGGGCATAGCTGTTGCTGCGCTCACGCCCGAAATCATCGGCCTGACCCGCGCTCTTGGCGAGCAAGCCGCCAAAGCCATGGGCTGGGGCAAGGTGATGGAGGAAAACGAGGCCAAGCTGCGCCAGGCGGACGAAGCCGCGAAGATCCATGCGGAAACCTTGCGGCGTCAGGCTCTGCTGTACGAGGAAGCTCGCAACCGTTCCTTCGACCTCACGAACCAGTCAAAGGGTCTGATCGCTGAGTTCGACAAGCTCACAAAAGCGGGCGAGTCCTCCAGCGCGGCCATCGCGAAAATCGGCAAGGACTTCGACCCCAGCACCACGCAGGGAATACGGGACATGTCGGGTGCGCTCGACAAGCTGGCGGCTGACGGCAAAATTTCCGCAGACCAGCTCAAGCAGGCGTGGGTTGCGGCGCTTGATGGGCAGGATCTCGCGAAATTTGAAGTTCTGGCGCGCAACGCCTTTGCAGCGGCAGGGCAGGAAGCCGTAAAGCTCAGCGAGCAGATCCGGCAGGCGATTGACTCTGGCGCGTCACCTGCTGTGGTTGGTGAGCTGCAGAAGCGGCTTGAGGCAGCCATGTCTGTTGCAGCGCGAGAGGGCGAACGTGTTGCTCAGATGATGGATACGGTGCTCAATGCTGCCGTGGCCCGCACGGGGTTGGAGTTTTCGGCTCTTGAGGGGCGTATTGGCGCAGCCTCGCGGTCTGCCATCAATGACCTCGATGCCATCATTGGCGGCGTGGATCGACTCAAGGCTCAGGGCCTTGATGCTGGCATGGCGCTGGAGGCCAGCTTTGTCAAAGCATTGGACACCGCCGACAGCCAGCGCGCGGTTGAAGAAGTCACATCGCGTGTCGAATCACTGCGGCGGCAGTTGGGCGAAAAGGTGGCTGATGGCTTGCTAGACCAGGCCAAGCAAAAGACGCAAGAACTGAACGACGCGCTCGACAAAGCGAAGCCAGGCATCAACAGCATTGCTGAAGCAATGAAGCAACTCGGCGTCACATCAGATGCCTCGCTGAAAGACACAGCAGCCCAGGCGCGCGCTTCGTACGATGCAATCGCTCAGAGCGGCAAGGCCAGTGCGCGGGAAATGGCAGACGCCTTTAAGGCAGCGGCTGAGGCGGCCATCAAGGCCAACGGCGGGATCGCTCCCTCGTGGGTCACAGCTCAGGCTTCGGCGCGCGGCTACAAGATCGAGGTTGACGAGGCGGGACGCACCACCCTGGAGTCCATGAAGCGTGCCCAAGACTCGCTCGGGGGTGTTGAAGGTGCTCACCGTAGTGCAGCTGGCGCTGCAAGGGATCAATCGGCTGCTGTGCAATCCCTGGCGTCCGCCTACACCGACGCGGGGGCTAAGGCCATGGCCGCGCAGGGCCAGATCCTCGAAGCTGCGCAGCGGCAAAAGAACGCAGACACATCTGCCTCAAGCATCACGAATCGAAAGTCCAGCGAGACCATGTTCGTGTGGACGCGCTCCAGCATCATCGATTACCTCAAACAGGCAGGCCTTGACGATGTGGTGGCTGAGCAGCTTTCAAAACAGTTCCTGAATGCCCAAGGCGGGGTGGACTACGAAGCCAGCAGCGCGCAAAAGCGCTGGGCTGGCAAGTACGGCACGCTGGCAGAGGCGCTTGGCAAGGTGGCTGAGTTTTACAAATATGACGAGAGTGGAAAAAACGAAGCTTCGGCCATCCTTGATCGCGCAAAGCTAGACCAGGAAATACGCGAGCGTCAGCGTAATCCCAATGCCCCCAAGCCCGCTCCTGCACCCACACCAGCGCCAACGCCTCCAGGCGGACAAGGCGGTGAAAGGGTCGACAGGGTAGTCAACGTCTATATCGGCAACAGCGCCCCATACAGCGTGCCCACTACTGATAGCGGGCAAAGAAGCATCGAGGCCATAGCCCGTGAAGTGCTTCGGTTGCTTGAGCTGCAGCGCAATCAACTCGGCTACTGACCATGAGCATCACCTTGACCAACGGTGGCACGACTCTTTCGTTGCCGCCCGACTTGATTTGGGCCGATGAGTTGACCTGGTCAGCTGTTGCTCAAAGCACTGAGCGCGGGATCTTCGGCGCTTTGATCATCGATGCCATGGCCCGTAACGGAGGCCGCCCCATCACCTTGCAAGGGGATGGCGACAGCGCGTGGATTGATCGTGGAACCCTGCGCATGCTGGGCGCATGGGCTCAAACGCCCGGATTGCGTATGGCTCTTGATGTGCGCGGCGAGATCTTTACTGTGGTTTTCGACCACGGGCCAGAAGAGGAGACGCGCGCCATCGCAATGTCTGCCGTCATTGATTACTCCGACAAGCAGGACGGCGATTACTACTGCAGCCTCGTGCTGCGCTTTATCGAGGCAAGTGAAACCCTATGACCATTCTTGAAGGCGACATCAAGCTGCTGGCCAGCCGCGTCATGGATGACGTGCCAGAAGGCGGCGGCGGCCCCACCGGTACCGTCATCCCCTACGGCGGCAGCAATGCAGTGTTTGGCGATGTGACTGAGGCGGCCCGCGCTGGCGGCAATGTGTCCATCCGGCAGGTGCACATGGGGGTGCTCACCCCTACGACAGACCCGCTGATGGGTGCGAACGTCATCCTCTCGCGCTTGCCCACTGATCCCAATGTATCGGTCAGCCTGGCCAAGTGCAGCCTGTTCGCCCGCCGCAGCGAAATCGCCCAGGCCGTGGCCAACTACCTCATTCAGTCGGTGGTGTGGAATGGCGCGCTGCTGGAAGACCACGTGGAGGGCCAAAAATCCATTCAGATCTTCCACCGCCCAGGCACTGCGGTGCCCGACATTGGCCGCACCCTGGTGCTGTCCTACCAGGCGGGAACCTCTGGCGAGCGCATCCAGTACGTGCGCGTGACCCGTGCAGAAACCAACCGCCGCACCTTCACCTATTCCAGCGGCGGCGGGTTTGTGGACTTCGACGCCGATGTGACAAAGCTGGATCTGTCCGATGCGCTGCGGTTCAACTTCCCCGGTTCCGCGCCCAATCGGGAGTTCGCCAATCAATCCGGCAAGACCATCGTGCGCGACACCACGGTGGCAGACGCCGCCGAGTATTACGGTGCCGCGCCTCTGTCTGTGGCGGCTGCGCTGGGTGACCAGGCTGTGAAGGTGGCCAGCATCTACACCCAGCTGGTGCCCAGCTCGCGCACCGAAACCCCGGCGCTTGACCAGCGCCCCGCCGCTGTGCGCTCCATCGTGCTGGCCACCACGCCACGCTTGGTCGAAGTGGGTGTGGCGGCCCACACCCGGCGCATTCGCGTCAACCAAAGCAACCGGGGTTTCTCGTTTGTGGCTCTGCTCAAGCCGTTGCCAACGCCTGGCACGCTGGTCATCAGCTACCGGGCGCTGGGCCGCTGGTACACCATTGCCGACGACGGTGCGGGCGTGCTCACCGGCTCGGGCTCGGGCCGTGTTATCTACACCACCGGCAGCACGGAGATGACGCTGCAGGCGCTGCCAGACGAAGGCAGCAGCATCGTCATCCAGTGGGGTGAGTCGGTGGGCTACAACAACCGCAGCGCCCAGGCCGCCCAGATTCGTGCGCCTGAATACGCCTGGCGCCTGGCCCATCCCGGGGTGAAGCCCGCCACGCTGGTGCTGTCATGGCTGTCTGGCGGCGTGATGCAAACCGCCACTGCCAACGCCCAGGGCAAGATTACCGGCGCGGGTGTGGGTGAGGTAGATCATCCCTCAGGCTCGGTGTTTCTGCGCCCCACGGCCATGCCAGACCCCGGCGCGCAAATCTCGGCTTCGTATGAGTACCACACGCTGCAGGAAGAAGCCTTTGCCTCGCCCTCGGTCGACGGCACTGGCAGCGTGACACTTACCCTGGCCCAGCAGCCTGTGGCCGGTTCGGTGGAGGTGGTCTGGGTGACGGCGCAAGAGGTATCCAGCACCAGTGGCGGCACGCTGTCTGTGGTGGACGCGACCAAAACCGTGATCGCTGACAGCTGGGGAATGGGCGAAAACGCAGCGTTCTACTCTGATGCGGTCAGCTCGGACTTTCCTGCGCCTCGTGGCGGCTATGTCACGCACCGGGCAGGTTCCAGCACATCGGCGCAACATGTGCGGGTGGCCCAGCAAGACGAAGCCAACAGCCGCCGCGTGATTGCGCTCAACCGCGCCACCGACGATGGTGCAGGCAACTTTGTCGCCCCCCTGGGTACGGTCAGCTATGCCAGCAAAACCATCAGCCTGCGCGTGGTGAGCCTGGACACGTCCACCACCAGCTACAAGTCCGACTACGAAGACGCCCAAGCCTTCGATACCAGCGGCGCGGCGCCGTCCACCTCCAACACCAGCAAGGGCGGCGAATACGGTACCGCCTCCGTTGGCGCCCAGCAGCTGGGCAGCATCATCGTGCGCTATTCCGTCGCGCCCCTGTCGCCCACCTCGGCCACCGAGTCGTTCACGCCGCCTGCCGTCACCATTGACCTGTGCCCCTACACCTCAGACCGCATCGTGCCTGGCAGTGTGCGTTTTGTGTGGATGGGCCACACCTATGAAGACTTTGAGGGCGTGCTGTACCGTGACCGCACCGATACCGCGCCTGGCACCGCATCTGGCTCGGCGGACTACCTGGCGGGCATCGCCACGCTCACCGACTACGTGGTAGGTCCCAACCCCGCCAGCATCACCCTGCAAAGCCTGTGGACGCGCCGCGCGGCCTGGAACACGGCCAGCGTGTTCTTCCGCACCCAGGCCGCACCGCTCAAGCCCGAGGGGCTGGTGCTCACGCTGGTGGATCTGTCGGGCGACCCGCTTACCGTCACCTCGGCGGCAGACGGCACGCTCAGCGGCGACCACGCCCGGGGCCGGGTGGACTATGAGGGCGGCACCTCTGAGCTGCAGTTTGGCGACTATGTGGACGACGCCACCCTCACGCCCGCGCAAAAGGCAGAGTGGTGGTACAACCCCGCCGATGTGGGTGCGGTGCAGGCGGGCAAGATCTGGCGCCCCTGGCCTGTCGATCCATCAAGCCTGCGCTACAACAGCGTGGCGTACTTCTACCTGCCGCTGGATGCCGACATTCTTGGCATCGATCCCGTGCGCCTGCCACCCGATGGCCGGGTGCCTATCTACCGCGTGGGCGGCTTCGTGGTGGTGGGGCACACCGCCACCATTGCCGCCGCCACCTACAGCAACGGCAACACCATCAACTGCGGGCGCACGCGCCTCTCGCGGGTGTATCTGATCGGCGCCGATGGCAAGCTCATCCAGGCTGGCTACAGCGTGGATCTGGACGCGGGTGTGATTACCGCCGTCGATGTGAGCAGCTGGGTGCAGCCCGTGACGATTCGCCACCGCATCGAGCAGATGACCCGCGTGGCTGACCTGCAGATTGACGGCACGCTGCGCTTTACCAGCCAGCTTTCGCACGCGTTCCCCGTGGGCTCCGTGGTCTCCAGCGCCCTCATGGCGGGCGACCTGCGCGCCCGTGCGCTGCCAGTGTGGGATCAGCAGAGCTGGGATGGCGTCACCTGGCTCGACGCTGTAGGCCCATCCGGCCCGGCCAGCGCCTCCTACAACGACGCGGCTTTCCCCGTGGTGGTCACCAATGCGGGCGCCATCACCGAGCGCTTTGCCCTGCGTGTTCTCGCGGGCGGTGTGGATGTGGAGGTGATTGGCGAGCACGTTGGCAACCTGGGCACGTTCAGCCGCAACAGCGAGATTGCTCCCATCAACCCCGTGAGCAGCGCGCCTTACTTCCGGCTGCCAGCAGCCGGGTGGGGCAGCGGCTGGGCAGCGGGCAACGTGCTTTTCTTGCCCACCGTGGGCGCGTTCTACCCCCTGGCACTGATCCGCGCTGTGCAGCCGGGCCAGGCCACCGGCACCGACTACGCCTTTGAAATCACTGAGCGCGGTGATGTGGATCGCGCCCCCACCAACCCCGTCATTTGAGGTAACCATGATCTTCACTTTCGATTCTTCGCAGGTCGGCGCTCCGGTACTGTCTGGCTCCCCTGGGGCCTTGCGCGCAGTGATCAAGGCCTGCCTGGTGGACGGCTTTGGCGCTGGCCCTGTGGCCTCCATTACGGTGGCGGCAGGTGTTGCCACTGTGGCGTTTTCTGGCTCGCACCCCTACCGCGTGGGCTCGGTCATTCAGATTGCGGGGGCAACGCCTTCCGCGTTAAATGGCAACAAGCGCACCTCCACTGTGGTGGGTTCATCCATTACCTTCCCGGCACCTGGCGTGCCTGACGGCACGGCCACCGGAACCATCACCGCCAAGATGGCGCCTGCTGGCTGGGTGGAGCTGTTCCCGGGTGCGCTGGCCAACGTGTTGGCTGTAAAGCCCAGCGCCGCCGAGGCATCGGGCAGCGTGCTGCGCCTGGATGACACGGGCACCACCACGGCCCGCGTGGTGGGGTATGAGTTTCTGTCGGCCATCAGCACGGGTGACGGTGCGTTTCCTACAGAGGCACAGTTCCCCGGCGGGCTTTATTGGCCCAAGAGCAACGTGGCAAGCACTGCGGCGCGCCCATGGTGGGTGTTTGCCGATGAGCGCTCTTTCTTGATCTGGACTGCGCCGCATGCCAGCAATCCCACCCATGGAACCTTGTTCGGGTTTGGTGATTTGGTCAGCGACAAGAGCGGTGATGCTTACTGTGGCGCGCTGTTTGGCGGGGATTCCTCGGTTTCTTCCACTTCGTCGCAGATTGCTGGCTGCATTGGAGTGGCAAGTGCTGGCAATGCTGCTTCGAATGCGTACATCGCAAGGCTTCACGGCGGGATGGGTGGGGCGCAACTCATCAAGAAGGGTGGGGCCTACAGTGCTGGCGCTGCTTACTCCGGTACGTCCTCCTATAGCTCAACCTATGGCATTCCCTACCCGAATGGCGCAGATAACTCGCTGCGGCTCAGCCCGGTGGATGTTTTTGTAGGCACGAGCGGCATTCGCGGTCGGGTTGCGGGTGTGTATCACACGCCGCAGGCGGTGGGTGAGGGGTTCAGCACTGGGGCGATTGTTGACGGGCAGGGTGACTACGTGGGGCGCTCATTCGTGGCGCTGCGTGTAGGGCCTACTAACTCTGCGCTGTCAGCGGCTGGCACTGTGTTTGTAGACACCACCGGCCCCTGGAGGTGAGATGGCAGCCGCACGTTTTTGGCGACTGACGGGCATGGTGCCCGCCGCTGCTGATGGGCTGGAGCTATCCGGCTTGCAGCTGCGCCTGGCTGGCGCCGACGTGGCTGGCACTTTGTCGGCCACCATCGCGCCAGAGGCTGGCAGCTTGGCTGCGTTGTCGGATGGCGACCTGCAGACTAGTTGCGCCTTTGCCGCCGCTGCAGTGCGTGAGCCTGGGTTTGGCTTTGTGTGGGATCTGGGCTCGGCGCTGGACGTGGATTCGTTCCGCGTGGGCTCTGCACCTTCGGCGGCCAGTGCCGCGCGATGGCTGGAGGTGGCCACGCTGCAATCGTCCACCAATGGCCAGGTGTGGCAAACCGTGCTTACTGCTGGGCGTATCGCCTGGCCTGGCGCTGCTGCGTGGACGGATTCGCTGCAGGCATACCAACCACTGCGCTTGCGCGCCGTGAGGCAGGCGCTTGGGCGCGTGCACCCCCCTGGCGAGGTGGGCGGGGTATCAGTTCGCGCCATGGGGCTGCGCGTGCTCAAGGATATGGAGTTTGGCGGGCCTGGCCGTATCTGGGGCACCACCAAAGCCAAAGGCACGCCCAACGTGCCCACACGCTCGCGCGTGGTGTTGCTGCGTCAGCGTGACAAGGCCCTGGCCCGCGAAACGTGGAGCGATGCCGCCACGGGCGCCTTTGAGTTCCGCAACATCGACACCCGCCAGGCCTGGCTGGTACTGGCCGAGGATGCCGCGGGGGGCTTTCGGCCCGTGGCTGCCAGTCAACTGGTGGCAGAGGTGCAGGCATGAGCGCGATGTGGGAAGTTGGCCCAGAAGCCGCCGCCGCGCAGCTGGCCGCCACCATTGCCCGTGCTGACCAGGGCGCGGGGTTTGCCTGCGTGCGCATCTACACCACGCCGCAGCCTGCCTCCATCGCGGTACCGCGCACCGACACACCGCAGGCCGAGGTGGTGCTGCTCAAGCCCTGTGCCGCCATTGTGGACGGTGCGCTGGTGATGTACCCGCGCGATGTGGAGGGCACCCTGGTCATGTCCACCGGCCTGCCACGCTGGGCTGATTGGGTGGCCGCTGACGGCTCCATCATCGCCACCAGCAACTGCACCGACCCGGCCAACGGCGGGGGCTGGCAGCTGGAGGGCGGCGAAACCCCTGCTGGCGAAACATCGCCCCTGCTGTACGCGGGCGGCCTGGTGCAGCTGGGCGAAACGGCGCTGACGTGAGGGCATGACGTGTGGCAAGCACTGACCTGCTTTTTAGCGCTGGCGCCAATCCAGCCGGCAGCCCTGTTGAAATCGTCTTTGGCGACGATGGGGGCGGCGGTGTCGGCACGGTTTCGCTGCGCGCTGCTGGGCGCATCACCGGCTTGCGCGGCCATGTGCCTGTGCGCCGCCTGGTGTTTGCGCGTGTTACTGGCCGCCTGTCTGGCCTGCGCGGTGCAGTGCCCGTGGCTTATGACGTCAACGTGGCCCGCCCGATGGTCAACGTGGTGCAAAGCACTGCCCAGCAGGCGCGGCCTGTGCGGGCTGGCACCCTGGCTAGGTACGAACAGGCCCGGCCTTTGCAGGCGGTGCTGTCTGCCCTGTGGCAAAACGCTGAGCAGCGCAGCGCGCTGGTGCAGGTGCGCTACGAAGGTGCCGCCTCTCTGCAGTCCCTGCTGCGGCAGGACTACCAGCAGGCCCGCGCGCTGGCTGCGGCGCCTGTGGCGCAGCGCTTTGAGCAAGGCCAGCCGCTGCGCAACATCACGGCCCAGCAGTACCAGCAAGCGGCCCGCGTGGGCCGGGTGGTGTTGCAGCGCTATGAAGACGCCAGCCGCCTGCGCAACACCACGGCCCAGCAGTACCAGCAAGCCGCGCGCACTGCTGCGGTGGTGCTGGCCGGGTTTCGCGATGCCGTGCAACTGGCCCGCGCCGTGGCTGGCCGGTACGAAGAGGCGCGCAAGCCGTGGCCAGGCATCACACCCCGTCCGGTACCGCCGCAGCCGGAACCGTGCAACGTGCCCAGCCTGCCTGCCGATCTTGTTTTTGAAGAGCTGCACGACCCAAGCCTGCCGCTGGGCCTGGTGTTTGTGTGCGAGCGACACGACCCGGGGCCAGAGCCTGGACAGCCGCAATTTGTTATCCCACTTCTGAGGGTCTACATGACAGTTCACACCATTGATGCAGTGCTGTTGCCTGGTATGGAGCGCTTGCCGCTCAAGGGCATCACCGTGTCTTCAGATGACGATGGATTTGGCTGGAACCTGACGGCCAGTGGCCCTGCAGATCCCTTGCTCGACATGCTCTCACCAGTGAATGGGGAACCAAAACAGGTCAAGGTGAGTATCGACGGGATCGACTTTGTCTTTGCCGTGGAGCAGCCTGAGCGGTCGCGCAGGTTTTTGGAACATGCGGTGCAGGTTCGCGGCAGCAGTGTCACGGCGCTGCTCGGCGCGCCTCATGTGGCTGAGAGCGCATGGAGCACGTCCGTGACGATGACGGCGCAGCAGATCATCCTCCAGGCGTTGCAGTTCACCGGGGTGGATCTGGACTGGAGGATTGATGACTGGCTTGTCCCAACTGCTGCCTGGAGCCATCAGGGCACTCCGCTATCGGTCGCGCAGCGTGTAGCCGAGGCTGCAGGGGCTGTACTGCGCAGCCACCGCACTTTGCCAACTCTTCAGGTGGCTCCACGGTTTCCACGCGTGCCATGGGAGTGGGGCGCCGCTACGCCGAATGTGGTGATGCCTGGGCAGATCATCACGACGGATAGCCTGCAATCCACTGCTGGTGTCGAGTTCAATGCCGTCTACGTTTCGGGCAGTGTGCAGGGGGCCATCGTTGGGCATGTTGTTCGCACCGGGACCATTGGCGATGTGCTTGCCCCTGAGGTGTCAGACCGCTTGGTGACCGATGTCGTTTCAGCGCGCCAGCGCGGTATTTCCGTGCTCTCCGCTGCAGCCTTGAAGCGGCGCCAGACCATGACGGTTCCATTGCTGACTGGCGGTACAAACCCGGGCCTCATCCTGCCAGGCTATCTGATCCAGGTGCAAGAGCCAGGCGAGACGTGGCGTGGCCTGGTGCGTGGAATTACGGTGACGACAGGCGTGCCCACGGTGCGCCAACAATTGGTTGTGGAGCGTGCCGGATGACAAGTGCCATCAATCTATTCCTGCGCTTCAGAGCGCTGCAATCCGAGATGCCTGTGTTGACGGGGCAGATCGTCAGTGAAGTGGGCGACGGTGTTGTTCGCGTTCAGATGACCAGCGGTGGCGGAGTTTTGCAGGCTCAGAACCCCACCGGGCTCCCCGTCAATACCCGCGTGTATGTGAAGGGCGGCGCGATCACCGGTGAAGCACCAGATCTGCCCGTGGTTCGCATCGAGATCTAGAGACCCCTGCCCGTTTACCCGACAGCCCGCCCGTGGCAACACAGGCGGGCTTTTTCTTTGTTCAACACTTGAAAGGACATAACTATGAACCCCCTCAAACGTTGGCGTTGGTGGGCCGTGCTGGCTTTGCCGGTGGCCGTCATCGCCTTGAACTCGTTCGGCCCTGATGGCTGGCGCGATCCTCTGGTGAAGCTGATCTGGCTGTCCTGGACGGCCATCTGCGTGGCGATGGCCCACAGTGCGCGCAAGGCCCTGTTTGACTATGCCCATGGGCGTGAAGCCTGGCTCAAGGCATTGGAGCATCCTATCGGTGCCGGGCTGGCATTCTTGGGGCTGTGTTTCCTGGCTGGCGTTTTGGTACTGGCTTTCACGGGCTTTGCCCGCGCGCAGCCAGTGCCTGCAGCAGCCCAGGCCCTGGCGCCGCTGGTAGTGCAGGAAATCGATCAGCATTGGCCGCAGGCGCCACGGCGCAGCTACGTGGGAGCGCTGATAGAGAAAGAAAGCTGCATCACCCTACACCATTCCGCCTGCTGGAGCACGGCGGCCAGGCTCAAAACCACCAGGGAGGAGGGCGCAGGCCTGGGTCAGATCACGCGGGCGTGGGACGTATCTGGTGCGCTGCGGTTTGATGCGCTGGCCGAAACCCGCGCTATGGACCCCCAGGCGCTGCAGGATTTGACCTGGGAGAACGCGTACACACGCGCCGACTTGGGTGTGCGCGCCATCCTGGTCAAGCTGCGCGACTGCCACCGGCGCTTTGAGCGGCTGGGTGTTACCGACGAAATGGCCCGCCTCGCATTCTGCGACGCGGCCTACAACGGTGGGCTGGGTGGTGTGCAGCAGGAGCGGCAGCTCTGCGCACTGACGGCTGGGTGCGACCCTTCGCAGTGGTTCGGCCACGTGGAACACCACAGCAACAAGAGCCGCACAAAGTGGCGGGGCTACGGCGACAGTGCCTTCGACATCAACCGCGCCCACGTGCGCGCAACGGTGCCGCTGGAGCCCAGGCGCTGGCGGTATGCGCAGTGGCTGGGGGTGTAGCCGCCATGCTCGACAAGCTCAAAGCCTACGGCTTGCAGGGCCTGGCGCTGGCCCTGGCGGTGCTCTCCATCTACCTGGGCTTCCAGCTCTACGAGGCCCGGCTCGATGCCGAAAGTTCGCGTAGCGCCTTGTCAGCCGAGCAAGCTTCCCGCGCCGGGGATAACGCCGAGCGCATGCGCGTGGCGTTGGACGACGCCCGCGCCACCTTCCGCAAGGGCGAGATCCACGCCCGGAATCAACAGGAGATAGTCGATGCCCATGCAAAACAAGAACGTGTCCGCGCTGCTGCTCTGGCTGCTGCCGCTGCTGATGGTGAGCGCCTGCGCGACCAAGTCAGAGCCTTCACCGCCGCCTGTGGTGGGGGAGAAGCCCAAAGCGTTGCCGCTGCCATCAGCGATTGCCGAGATCGAGCCACCACCCTCGGGGCACTATACGAAGCTGCTGACCGACAGGCGGGAGAGTTCGCGGCAGCAGCTGAAAAACATGCTGACGAGATCCGCACCCTCAAACGGGTCATCGTCAACGACCGGGCGCTAAGCGAATGAGCACACCCGCCAGCGCTGCGCCGAGGAGCAGCAAAGCAGGCCGCCGCAAGCAGCAGCGCCAGCGCCGTGAGCTGCGAGAGCGGCAGCGGGAGATCGAGGAGCGAGTCTCCCGGTCTGCCGTTCCACGCGATGACGATACGCCGCCACCGCGCATCGACTGAACAAAAAAGAACGAGGCGACCGCCTGGGTGCTGCGAACACCCGGACGGCCACCAAGACCACTGAGCAAGCCAGTGAGCCCAGCCAAGGCCCCGTCCACCTGTACAGGCGGGGCGAGTGTAAACGACCCTGGAGCCCATCATGGCAACACCCATCATCCCTTGGATCGGCGGCAAACGACGCCTGGCCGACATCATCATCCCGCGCTTTCCGGCGCATTCCTGTTATGTGGAGGTCTTTGCAGGCGGAGCTGCGCTGTACTTTTTGCGCCAGCCAGCCGAGTGCGAGGTCATCAACGACGTCAACGGCGAGCTGGTCAACCTGTACCGCGTGGTACAGCGGCACCTGGAGGAGTTCGTGCGCCAGTTCAAATGGGCGCTGAGCAGCCGCGAGGTGTTCAAGTGGCTGCAGATCACCCGGCCCGAGACCCTGACCGATATCGAGCGGGCTGCGCGGTTCTACTACCTCCAGCACCAGGCCTTCGGCGGTCGCGTGCAGGGTCAGACCTGGGGAACGGCCACCACCACCCCGGCGCCCACGGTCAACCTTCTGCGCCTGGAGGAAGACCTCAGCGCCGCCCACATGCGGTTGCACGGGGCCTACATCGAGCGGCTGGACTGGCAGGAGTGCATCAAGCGCTACGACCGCGCCCACACCCTGTTTTACATGGACCCGCCTTACTGGGAAACCGAGGGCTACGGCGTGCCATTTGAGTGGAGCCAATACGAAGACATGGCGCGCTTGATGCGCGAGATTAAGGGTAAGGCGGTGCTCAGCATCAACGACCACCCCGCCATTCGCGAGTGCTTCGCGGGATTCCAGCTGGATACGGTGCCTATCACCTACCAAGTGGCCGGTGGCGGCAACGGGGTCGAACGAACTGAGTTGATCATCTACAGCTGGGATCGAAACACGGACCCGATGCAACTCTTCTGAATCAGAAGGGGCTTGGAGACTGGAGAACCTCAACCGGGCCGATACCGTTGTAGACGGTCTCTCCTGTCTCTTTTACCTTGACCTCCCACCAGTCGCCTGGCTTGATCGTGTAGCTTTCTGGCGGAAGTGGTAACACGATCTCCTCTTGGATGACGTACAGCCAGCTAGGGAAGCGGAGCAGCGTAGGGTGGGGTTGTGACTGGTTCATGTTGACTTGGCTCTGCCGGTGGGTTCTTGGGTACGACCCACCAGCTTTGCTTGTAGGTGACATTGTTGAGATAGTCCTGCTCCTGCCCAATGAGCAGCATTCCCCCGCGTTCTATTTTTGAGATACGGGCGTGGCGCAGCTGGGGTAACAGATCCGTGCCCCGTGGGTACTTGGTGCAATCTTGATCTTTGACCCAAGCATGTGTTTCGGGCGGACTCACGGGGGAGGCTCTGCCGACAAACAGCCAGCCATCAATCCCGGACTCTCTGATGTGGTCCGGGTGGATCTTATGGCCCTGCACGCGCAGGCGAAATATGGCGCAAAACACTGTGAAAGCATACAGTGTTTTTTAGATTTCGATAAGAACCTCACATATGATTCCCCGGCGTTACAAAGGGGAGCGTATGGAAATCAATCACTGGGTGTCTGCCGTTTTAGCTTTTTTGGCTCTCGTGTTATCCGCGTTTAATCTCTCTGAGGTGGGTCTTAGCAGAATCCGTGGAGCACTGCCCCAGCTTACAAAGGTTCTGCGATATTTCTTCACATCAGTGGGGCTTGGCAGCTCGGTGTACTTGGTAGTCCAGTTCTTTGTTGTGGACACGCCGCCCACTCGTGCTGACATAGGTGGGCTCTTGGGGGGAGTCTTCTCCCTTACTTTGTACGGCGTAACTAGCTTGATTTCCTTGCTTGTGAAAGCGATGCGCCCAATAGCGGATGCAACTGATAAGCTGGCCGCTGTAGTTGTCAAAAATGACGGGGGAGCTTTGGGGGACTCGCCCCCAAACTCCAGTACATGACAGTACAAAATTCGTCGGAACGGACGGCATTCAACTGTGTAAAATCAATGACTTGCAGGCGGCTTGGAAACTACGAACCAAGGGGTCGTGGGTTCGATTCCTGCCAGCCGCACCAATGTTTAAAGCCTGCAACTGAAAAGTTGCAGGCTTTTTCATTTGTCTGATCGCCTGACTCTTTTCGGAGATGACCGCGTTATGAGCAAAGCCTTTACCAAAGAACTCGATGGTGATGAGGACGACGATGTCGTATTGCCTCAATTGGCGAAGGGTGCCAAGAACTACATCACGCCGGCAGGCTACGCGCGTCTGCGTTCGGAGCTGCTAGAGCTCATCGACAGCGAGCGTCCCAAAATTGTGGAGACCGTTCATTGGGCCGCAAGCAATGGTGATCGTTCCGAAAACGGGGATTACCTCTATGGCAAAAAGCGGTTGAGGGAGATTGATCGACGCATTCGGTTTCTGACCAAACGCCTCGAAATTGCCGAAGTCGTTGATCCCGCTCTCCACGCCGGAAGTGATCAGGTGTTTTTTGGTGCTACGGTCACATATTGCGATGACGAGGGGGCAAGTCGCACCATCACCATCATGGGAATCGACGAGGCGGACAGCCACGCGGGTCAAGTGAGCTGGATCGCCCCCGTTGCCCGGGCTCTGCTGAAGGCTCGGGTGGGCGACGAAGTACCTTTGCCCACACCGGGCGGCGTTCGTCTGCTAGAGGTTGTGGCCGTCCACTATCCAGGTACGCAGAATAATTAGCGCTCGTATGGGCGGCGTCATCGCAAGCCACGGTTTCAGCACGCGGATCAGCTGGCCTGGGGGGTGATTCGGCCTGCACGGATCACGGCCTGGGTACGGCGGAGGTTCCGGAGCGCTGCCTCCAGGTGGGCTTGGTCTCTGACCGCAACGATGAACCGGAGATCCGTGGTGTCGAGCGCCACTTCATCATCCATGTCCACATGGGTGATATCGGCTTCAGAGTTTGCCAACTCCTGGGCGATGCGTGCGAGCACTCCTTTCCCGTTGGACACGGTGACGACGACGCCCGTTTCAAACATGCGCGTAGGCTCATCGGCCCAGTCCACAGCAATAAACCGCTCACTGTCTTTGTGCTGCAGACGCTTGGCGACGCCGCAATGCACGTTGTGCACAACGAGGCCCTCGCCACGGCCCAAGTAGCCAACGATCCGGTCCCCCGGCACAGGGCGGCAGCAGGGCGCGTATTGCACCGATGCGTTCTCGCTACCGTCCAGCGTGACGGCGCCCTGCGAGAGCGATTCATGCGATGTGTATCGCTCACGCGTCAGTAGCAGCGCATCCGGACGGTGCCCGTGCTCACCCAACAAAACGACCAAGCGCTTCGCCACAATGCTGGCAATGCGTTTGCCCAACCCTAAGTCAGTCATCAGTTCACTGCGGCTGCGATTGCCCGTAAATCGCAGCAGTTTCTCCCAAAGTGCGTGGGTGTCGCCGTCGTCTGGGGGCAACTGTTCCAAGCCTTCTGCGCGAACGGCCTGGGTGAGCAGCTTTTCGCCCAAGCCTTCCGATTCCGCCTGGGCCAGAGTTTTCAGGTAATGGCGGATCTTCGAGCGCGCCCGCCCTGTGCGGACAAACCCCAACCAAGCAGGGTTGGGTGTCGAAACCGGAGCGGTGATGATCTCCACCACATCGCCATTCTTGAGCTCGGTGCGCAAAGGCACTTGCTCATTGTTGATCTTGGCCGCTGTCGTGCGGTCACCCACGTTGCTATGGATGGCATAGGCAAAGTCGACCACGGTGGCGCCACGGGGCAGTGCCATGATCTGGCTCTTGGGCGTGAAAACGTACACCGCGTCCGGGAAGAGATCGACTTTGACGTGGTCCCAGAACTCTGCTGCATCCCTGGTTTCGTTCTGAATGTCCAGAAGCGACTGCAACCACTTGGTGCCCAGCCGTTCGGCGGATGTGCCCTCCGCATCCTGCGCCTTGTACAGCCAATGCGCGGCCACGCCGGCCTCTGCAATGACATGCATTTCATCGGTGCGCATCTGAAATTCAATATTGATGCCAGAGGGGCCGACGAGCGTGGTGTGCAGCGACTGGTAGCCATTGAGCTTGGCAATGGCAATATGGTCCTTGAATTTACCGGGCACCGGCTTGTACATCTGGTGCAACACGCCCAGCGCGGTGTAGCAATCCGTCACCGTGGGCACGATGACGCGGAACCCGTAAATGTCAGTCACCTGCGCGAAGCTCAGGTGCTTCAGATCCATCTTTTGGTAGATCGCGTACAGCGTCTTCTCTCGCCCTGCCAACCGAACCTTCATGCCGATACGGTTGAAGGCCGCGTCCACCTCGGCTTGTACTTTCTGAACCAGATCACGTCTGCGGTTGCGCGATTTGTTGACCGCCTTGGCGAGGGTGGCGTAGCGCCAAGGATGCAGATGCCTGAAGGCAAGGTCTTGAAGTTCGCGATATGTCTGGTTCAGCCCGAGGCGGTGGGCTATGGGCGCGTAGATTTCCAGGGTTTCGGACGAAATGCGCCCCCATTTGCTGCGGGGCATGTCCGAAAGCGTGCGCATGTTGTGCGTGCGGTCGGCCAGCTTGATGAGTATGACCCGCACATCGCGGGCCATGGCCAACAGCATTTTGCGAAAAGACTCTGCCTGGTTCTCTTCGCGGGTGTTGAACTGGAGCTTGTCCAGTTTGGTCAGCCCATCCACCAGTTCTGCGACAGGGGCGCCAAAGCGGTCTATCAAGTCTGCCTTGGTCACGCCGCAGTCTTCCATGGCGTCGTGAAGCAGCGCGGCCATCAGCGCCTGCGCATCCAGCTTCCACGTGGCACACTGCGCAGCCACTGCGATGGGGTGGGTGATGTAGGGCTCGCCACTGTTGCGCAGTTGGCCCAGGTGGGCCTCATCGGCGAAGCGATACGCTTGCCTCACCTGTTCGATACTGGCGACGTCCAGATAGTCGAGGTTTTCCGTCAGCGCGGCAAAGCTGGCCGCTGCTGCATTGGCCGCTGCGGCGGTGGGGTTGGCGTGGGGCTGGCCATCGCCAGGTCGGCTCTGCGTTGCAGAAGGTAAGTTGAGCACCGCGGTCATGCCTTAAATGTAGCGCGGGAGGGGCAGGGCTGGCGAAGACGCAAAAAAAAGCACCGCATAGCGGTGCTTTTATGGGGGCATTGCCCGACAAAAATCAACCCGGAACCTTCTTCAGCATTTCCAGGCCTACTTTGCCTTCCGCGATTTCGCGCAGAGCGGTGACGGCGGGCTTGTTGCGGCTTTCAATGCGTGGGGCATGGCCTTGGCTCAGCATGCGTGCGCGGTACGTGGCTGCCAACACAAGCTGAAAGCGGTTGGGGATCTTCTGCAGACAGTCTTCTACGGTGATGCGTGCCATCGTGTTACTCCGGGGGATTCAGGTGATATTGAGCGACTTGAAGGTGTCAGCACGGGCACGGCATTGCGCGGCGTACTTGAGTCGCTGGGCGTGAACGACAGCTTTCAGATCAAAAAGCGCGCTCTCGAACAACTCGTTGATTATAACGAAGTCAAATTTATTGACCTGCTTCATTTCGATGGCAGCGTTCTTGAGTCGCAGCTCAATGGTGTCTGCAGAGTCCTCGCCCCGCCGCTCAAGCCGCGAGCGCAACTCCTCCCAGCTGGGAGGCAAAATGAAAACCAGCACGGCGTTGCTGAAAGCTTCCTTGACCTGTAGCGCTCCCTGAAAGTCGATCTCCAGAATCACATCTGCTCCCTGGGCAATGCGTTCCTCAATCGCTTTTTTGGACGTGCCGTACCGGTTGCCATGGACATGCGCCCATTCCACGAACGCGTTGCCTTGCACCATCGCGTCAAACTCTGACTGCGAGGCAAAAAAATACTCACGGCCGTGCTTTTCTTGCCCGCGCGGAGCACGCGTGGTGTGCGAGATGGAAGGGCTGACGCGCGAGTCCAGCTCCAGCAGGGCTTTGACGAGGCTGGACTTGCCAGCCCCGCTGGGGGCTGCAACTACAAACAGATTTCCGGGGTAGTCCATAACGGGTAAGCGCAACGCGCTATCAAAAGATGAGTGTTATTCGATGTTTTGCACTTGTTCGCGCATTTGCTCAATCAGCACCTTCATGTCCACACTGATGCGGGTGAGGTCCAGAGCGGCAGATTTCGAGCCCATGGTGTTGGCTTCGCGGTGCAATTCCTGGATGAGGAAGTCCAGGCGTTTGCCCACTTCACCCCCTTTTTTCAGGAGGCGCTCGATTTCATCGAGATGCGACTCCAGCCGCGTGATTTCTTCGGCCACATCAATGCGGATGGCAAAGGCAGTGGCTTCTGTGAGCGCGCGGTCGCGGGCGGCTTCGGGCAGAGTGGATCC
Organism: Acidovorax delafieldii; assembly: GCA_002377855.1. GTDB lineage: Bacteria > Pseudomonadota > Gammaproteobacteria > Burkholderiales > Burkholderiaceae_C > Acidovorax > Acidovorax delafieldii_A. The sequence continues at coordinate 151,039 of DFQQ01000013.1, forward strand.
GTCTGTTAGCGCCATGGCTTCTTTCCAGCGTTCCATGAAACGCTGGCGCTGCTGCTCAACCAGCTGCGGAACCAAGGGCACCGCTTGCTGGGCTAAGGCGCGCAGTTGCTTGGCGCGATCCAGCACCATGGCGGCCAAGCGCTTGCCTTCGCGCTCGCGCGCTGAGAGCAGGGCCGTCAATGCTTCCTCGGCCAGCGCCGGTACCGCTTCGCTCCAGTCTTCCGAGCCGGAATGCACATTGGCGCACAGGCGCAGCGCATCGGCCACGCTTAGCGGGGCTGCGCTAGGGAGCCAGACCTTCACGGAGTCCTGCAAAGAATTGAGGCGCTGAAGCAGTCGCGCTGGCGGGTCCTGCAGCGTGCTGCTGTCTTCGTTTTCGATGGCGGCGCGCACTTCGACCTTGCCGCGCTTGAGGCGGGCAGTCAGCAGGCTGCGCAGTGTGGGCTCGAGGGCGCGCAGGTCGTCTGGCAGCCTGAAAGACAGGTCCAGAAAGCGGCTGTTGACCGACCGGATTTCCAGGCCCAGCCTGCGATTCTGGGAGGCGCGGGCCTCGGTTTCAGCGCCAGTGGCAGACGCGCCTTGCTGCACACTGGCGTATCCGGTCATGCTGTAAACTGGCATTGGACTTTTTGATGGTTGCTTGCGATCCGGCGATTATCCGGGTTCCGCCTTACCCCCGAGTCATCTTCGCAAAATATGTCAAAAATCAAGCCCGCACCATTGCCGCCAGACACCCTGTTGGGTGGGTACCGCGTGGTGCGCAGGGTCTCATCGGGGGGCTTCGGGGTGGTGTACCTCGCGATGGACCCGGAAGGCCAGCAAGTGGCCATCAAGGAATACCTCCCGTCATCGCTGGCCACGCGTGCGCCTGGCGAGTTGCTGCCCAAGGTCCCTTCCGAAAAACTCTCGTTGTACCGCCTGGGGCTCAAGAGTTTTTTTGAAGAAGGACGCTCACTCGCGCAGATCTCGCATGCATCGGTAGTCAGCGTTCTCAATTTCTTTCGCGAGAATGAAACCGTCTACATGGTGATGAATTACCTGGAGGGCGCAACCCTGCAGGATTTCATCATCACGGCCCGCGATTTGAAGACGCAGAAGGTCTTTCGCGAGTCAACCATCCGCTCGCTGTTTGACGAAGTGCTGCGCGGCCTGCGCATCGTGCACCAGCACAAGATGCTGCACCTTGACATCAAGCCTGCCAATATTTTCATCACCGATGACAACAAGGCGGTGCTGATTGACTTTGGCGCTGCACGCGAGGTGCTGAGCAAAGAGGGCAATTTCATCCGCCCCATGTATACGCCTGGCTTTGCGGCGCCAGAAATGTACCGACGCGACTCGTCCATGGGGCCCTGGACGGACATTTATGCCATCGGCGCATGTATCTACGCATGCATGCAGGGCTTTCCGCCCAACGAGGCACCGCAGCGGATTGAAAAAGACAGGCTGTCGCTTGCTTTGACCAAGCTGCGTGGCGTGTATTCAGACAACCTGATCGAGGTGGTGGAGTGGTGCATGGCACTCGATCCTCTGTCGCGCCCGCAGTCGGTGTTCGCTCTGCAAAAAGAGCTCAGCCGCGAGGGCGAGCGCCGTTACACCAAGCTCACGGTGGCAGAAAAAATGCGCCTGCAACTCGACACGCTGGTCTCGGACACCAAGAAAAATGTGCAAAAGGTGGGTGAAGCCACCGGCATCGGAGCCAAGCCCAAATGAAGGCGACCCACGCACGTCGGGTTGGGGCACGGCATATGTTTGTTGACGATGCCTGCGTGCATCCCTGTTTGCGTGAGTCGCTATGAAATTCTCGGTTTTCCAGATCAGCCGCCGCGGCGGCCGCGAAAAGAACGAGGACCGCATGGGCTATTGCTACACGCGCGAATCGGGGCTCTTCGTGTTGGCCGACGGCATGGGAGGCCACCCCGAGGGCGAAGTGGCCGCGCAAATCGCGCTGCAAACCGTCTCGGCATTGTTCCAGCGCCAGGCCAAGCCGCAAATCCAGGATGTGCAGGAATTTCTGTCAGGCGCGCTGCTGGCCGCCCACCACCAGATCCTTCGCTATGCCAGCGAGAAGGGCATGATCGACACCCCGCGCACCACGCTGGTGGCCGCCGTTTTGCAGGGCGGCTCTGCCACATGGATCCATTGCGGCGATTCGCGTCTGTACATGGTGCGTGACGCCGAATTGCTGACCCGCACCCGTGATCACTCCTATTTGGAACTGCGCAACGCGCCGCCCCCCGGGATGGAGCGCATCAACCGCAACGTGCTGTTCACCTGCCTGGGCTCGCCCACCAAGCCCATCTATGACATCACCGGGCCGGTGTACCTGGAGCAGGGCGACCGCATCCTGTTGTGCTCTGACGGGCTCTGGGGCACGTTGAGCGACGATGAAATCGCCAAGCAGCTGGCCCGCCAGACTGTTTCGCACGCTGTGCCCGACCTGGTAGAGGAAGCGCTGCGAAAAGCCGGAGACAGTAGCGATAACGTGACCGTGGTGGCCCTGGAGTGGGAGACGCCGGACGCTTTCGAGTCGACACAGGGTGTGTCCACCGACAGCATCAGCGACGATGTGTTTGCCTCCACCATCCAGGCGGGGCCACTGGATGGCCTGGTGGATGATCTGGACGACGCAGCCATCGAGCGCTCCATCGCCGAAATCAACGAGGCCATCCGCCGGTCGGCCGCTCGCCGCGGCTGAGGCTCGCCCTGACACTGCAGAACCTGGGCCCCTCGCGGGCCCGTCGCTTTTGATTCCCATTTTTTGCGATGCTATCGCTCCTGACATGACCACTTTCCAGCGCGCCGGCCAACGTGCCGCCGACCAGTTGCGCACCGTGCGCATCACCCGCCACTACACCATGCATGCCGAGGGCTCGGTGCTCATCGAGTTTGGCAACACCAAAGTGCTGTGCACCGCCTCCGTCGAGGAGAAGGTGCCGCCGCACAAACGCGGCAGTGGCGAAGGCTGGGTGACTGCCGAATACGGCATGCTGCCCCGCGCCACCCACACCCGCAGCGACCGTGAGGCCGCACGCGGCAAGCAAAACGGCCGTACGCAAGAGATCCAGCGCCTCATCGGCCGCTCGCTGCGCGCGGTGTTTGACTTGAAACTGCTCGGCGAGCGCACCATCCAGCTCGACTGTGACGTGATCCAGGCCGACGGCGGCACCCGCACCGCCGCCATCACTGGCGCGTGGGTGGCCGCACAAGACGCGGTGAACACGCTGATCGCTGCGGGCAAGATCACCCAGTCTCCATTGCGTGAGCCCGTGGCCGCCATTTCGGTGGGCATCGTGCAAGGCACGCCACTACTGGACTTGGAATACGTGGAAGACGTGGACTGCGACACCGACATGAACGTGGTGATGACCGGTGCGGGCGACTACGTGGAAGTGCAGGGCACGGCCGAGGGTGTGGCCTTCACCCGCAAAGAGATGGACCAACTGCTGGCCTTGGCCGAAAAAGGCATTGCCGAGCTAGTGCAGATGCAGCAGCAAGCGCTTGCGGTCTGATTTGATTGCTATTTATTCAATAGCTACTTGCGCTTGTTGAATAAGCGCTAGAGCCTGATTTGACTATGAAACTCGTATTGGCATCCAACAACCAGGGCAAGCTTGCCGAGCTGCAGTCCATGTTTGCCCCGCTGGGCGTGGAACTGGTGCGCCAGGGCGACCTGGGCGTGGGCGAGGCCGAAGAGCCCTTCCGCACGTTTGTCGAGAACGCGCTGACCAAGGCCCGCTTTGCCTCGCAGCACACTGGCTTGCCCGCGCTGGCCGACGATGCGGGCATGTGCGTGGACGCGTTTGGCGGCCTGCCGGGCGTGGACACGGCCTACTACTGCACCCAGTTCGGCTACGCCAAGAGCGACGACAACAACGTGCGCGCCCTGCTGGAACAAATGCAGGGCATTGCCAACCGCCGTGCCGCCATGGTCAGCACCCTGGTGGCCGTGCGCAGCCCGCAAGACCCTGAGCCGCTGATTGCCGTGGGCCGCGTGGTGGGCGAGATCACCACCGAGCCGCGCGGCAGCAACGGCTTTGGGTTCGACCCCGTCATGTTCATCCCCGAATTTGGCAAGACCTTTGCCGAGCTGCCCGTGGAAGTGAAAAACGCGAACAGCCACCGTGGCCGCTCTGCCGCGCAAATGCTCGCCTTGATGCGCGAGCGCTGGTTTTGAACATTGAGTGGTGAGAAGAGCTTGCCCGTGACCCACATCCCGATTGCCCCGCACACCGATGATGCGCCCGCCGTGGTGCGCGACATCCAGCATTACATGCGCCCCGGCCTGCTGCAGCTGGCCAGCCTGCCGCCGCTGTCGCTGTACGTGCACCTGCCCTGGTGCCTGAAGAAGTGCCCCTATTGCGACTTCAATTCGCACGAAGCACGCGGTGGCAATGCGGGTGGCGAGGTGCCCGAGCAACGCTACATCGACGCGCTGATGGCCGACCTGGAAGCCGCGTTGCCGCTGATCTGGGGCCGCTCGGTGCACAGCATCTTTATCGGGGGCGGCACGCCCAGCCTGTTCGCACCGCAGGCCATCGACCGCCTGCTCAGCGATATCCGCGCTCGCCTGCGGCTGGAGGCCGATTGCGAAATCACCATGGAGGCCAACCCTGGCACCTTCGAGAAGGACCGCTTCCGCGCCTACCGCAGCGCGGGCGTCACGCGCCTATCGATTGGGGTGCAGAGCTTCAACGACGAGCACCTTCGGGCCCTGGGCCGCGTGCACGACCGGGCCCAGGCCCTGGCTGCGGTGGAGGAGGCTGCCAGTGCTTTCGACACCTTTAACCTCGACATCATGTACGCGCTGCCAGGCCAGACCCTGGCGCAGATGGAACACGACATGCAGCAGGCCCTGCAACTGGCGCCACCGCACATCTCCATCTACCACCTGACCATCGAGCCCAACACTTATTTCGCCAAGTTCCCCCCGGCCATCCCCGAGGACGACCTGGCCTACGCCATGCTCGACCGCATCACCGAGATGACGGGCGCCGCGGGGCTGGCGCGGTACGAAATTTCAGCCTACGCCCGTGCGGGCCACCAGTGTTTTCACAACACCAACTACTGGCAGTTTGGCGACTACCTGGGCATTGGGGCGGGTGCGCACAGCAAGCTCAGCTTCGCGCACCGGGTGGTGCGGCAGGTGCGCTTTCGCGACCCGGGCCGGTACATGGACAACGCCCTGGCAGGCCACGCCGTGGCGCAGGACGACGATGTGCGGCGGGCCGATCTGCCATTTGAATACATGCTCAACGCGCTGCGCCTGCGCGGCGGTTTTGCGCTAACCGATTTCACCGAACGCACGGGACTGCCGGTCAGCGCCATTGCCAAGGGCCTCGATGCCGCACAAAGCAAGGGCCTGATCGTGCGCGAAGGGGGGCAGGTGCGCCCCACCGAGCGGGGCTTTGACTTTTTGAGCGACCTGCAAGAACTGTTCTTGGCCGATTGAGACGCTCAACGCTCAACCGCAACGAACGGCGGTGATGCGTCCAGTGTCATCCACCACCAGGTTCAAGCGCTGGGCGTTGTATTCCTTGGTGATCATCTGCCCCGGCCGCAACACCCGTGCCATGTGGGCACCTGATTGAACCCGCGCGGCTTCCATCACGCTGGCGGTGCTGTCCTTGCCGATAAACGACTGCGCGGGTGCCGCGTTGCACTGGCCGCCCGCTGGCGGTTGCCCGGCGGGCGCCGAGGCAACGCCTGAACCTGCGCCGGGCGCGGCGCAGCCAGCCAGTATCCCTGCTGCCACAGTGGTGCCTGCCAGGGTCCGAAGGGTGTGTTTCATGCAAACGCTCCTAAGTAATTCAAGGGTGTTGAAAGCCGCCTGCTGCCGATGAGGCATACGGGTAATGGCTGCAGCCGCCCAGTGCTGCACGATAACCCAGCGCGGAGGGATGCGCAGTGTCTGTGCGTAACGGGCGGCGCGGCGGCGTGCCATGCGGTGCTGCCACGCATCCGTCACACCCCTGTCAAACAGGGTTCCCACACTCGCGGTTTTGATTCTTCCTGGGTTGTCCATGTCGATAAAGACTTTTGTGTTCCGCTCCGCAGGCTCTGGCGTGCTGGGGCAAGTGTCGCGCCGCGCCGCCACGCTGGGCGTGGTGGCGCTGGCTGCATCATTGGCCGCTTGCGGCGGCAGCGATGGCGATGGCAATGCCAGCAGCAACGCGGGTGCCACGGCCACGCTGGCCGTGCTGGAGACCACCGACCTGCACTTCAACGTGCGCAGCTACGACTATTTCAAGCTGGCCGAGGACAAGACGTACGGCTTTGAGCGCACGGCCACGCTGGTGCGCGCCGCGCGCAAGGAATTCGCCAACACCTTGCTGGTGGATAACGGCGACACTATCCAGGGCACTGCGCTGGCCGACTACGAGGCCACCATCAGCCCCATTCCCTGCACGCAGCAGCTGTCGATGTACAAGGCCATGGGCGCGCTGGGCTTTGACGCCGGCACGCTGGGCAACCACGAGTTCAACTACGGCCTGCCGTTTCTGAACCAGGTGCTGGGCGGCGGGCTGGACGTGGAAGGCGTGGACCCCACCAAGAAGTGCGCTGGCGCGGGCTACCCCGCCGTGCTGGCCAACGTGTACAGCAGCAAGACCAAGAAGCCGCTGGTGCAGCCCTACACGCTGCTGGAGCGCACGCTGGTGGCCAAGGGCACCGATGGCAAGGAAGTGAAGCTGCCCATCAAGATCGGTGTGATCGGCTTCACCACCCCCGGCATCATGAACTGGGACAAGCGATACCTTGAAGGCAAGGTCTACACCGAAGGCGCGGTCGAGTCGGCTACCAAATACGTGCCCGAGCTGCGCGCCAAGGGCGCCGACATTGTGGTGGCCCTGCTGCACGGCGGGCTCGACAGCGCGGCCTACTCGCCCGCCATGGAGAACCCCGGCCTGCACCTGTCGAAGGTAGCGGGCATTGACGCGATGGTGATGGGCCACCAGCACGGCGTGTTCCCCGACACGGCGGCCACCCCCGGCTTCAACCTGCCCGGCGTCGACCACAAGGCGGGCACCATCAACGGCGTGCCTGCGGTCATGGCCAGCTCCTGGGGTAAGGCCCTGGGCGTGGTGCAGCTGGCGCTGCAGTGGGATGGTGCCAAGTGGGTGATCAACAAGGCTGGCAGCAAGAGCGAGCTGCGCAATATCCAGAGCAAGAATGCAGCGGGTGCGAATGTGTACGTCGACCCCGATGCCACCATCGCCCCACTGATCGAAACGCAGCACCAGGCGGCCATCCAGTACGTGAAGACGCCCATCGGCCAGACCGACTTCCGCATGAGCACGCTGTTTGCAGACGTGGGCGACCCCGGTGCGATCCAGATCGTTAACCAAGCGCAGCAAGCCTATGTGGCGGCTTACATCAAGGCCAACCTGCCGCAGTACGCTGCGTTGCCTGTGCTGTCGGTGAGCGCGCCGTTCAAGAGCGGCTTCCAGGGCGGTGCCGACTACACCGATGTGGCCGTGGGCCCGCTGGCCATCAACAATGCGGCCGACCTGTACCTGTACCCCAACACCGTGTATGCGGTGAAGGTGAACGGCGCGGACATCAAGAACTGGCTCGAGGCCTCCGCCAAGCGCTTCAACCAGATCGACCCGACCAAGACCGGCGAGCAGCAGCTCATCAGCACCTTCCCTGGGTACAACTTCGACATGTTCACGACCGCTGACGTGCAATACGAAATCGACGTGACGAAGCCCGTGGGCAGCCGCATCCAGAACCTCACGTACCTGGGCAAGCCCATCGATGTGGCGCAGGAGTTCGTGATCGCCACCAACAACTACCGCGCCACCAGCGGTAAGAGTTTCATCGACAAGCTCGACGGCTCCGGCACCATCTGGGCGTCGCCCGATGCGAACCGCGACGTGGTGATCGAGTACATCCGCAAGAACCCCGCCGTGAGCCGCGCCGCCGACGGCGCCGCCAAGAGCTGGCGCTTTGCCAAGGCCACCGTCGCAGGCCCTGTGGTGTTCACCTCGGGTGCCAACGCACTGAGCGTGGCGCAGGCGGCGGGCCTGGCCAACGTGAGCCTGGTGGCGGCGGACGATGGCTCGGGCAAGGGCACATCGAAGTACCGCGTGGATCTGTCGAAGTAAATTGACACTGCCCCGCCCCCGCACGGGGGCAGGCACCCTGCACAGCCGCTGCTCGGGAACGAGAGGCGGCTTTTTATTTGAGTGCTACATGATTGATAGCTATAGCCGCTTGTTTTATAAGCGCCAGAGCCATTTTTAATGAAGTTTGCGCACGGTAGGTTGCTCGGTGCAACCGTGCGCGTGGCGCGGTGCGGTACCGGAACCCCTGCCGTGTCGCTTCCTAGGCCTTGCGCGTCCACGCTGGTTGCAACAGCACCAGCAGCGCCCCCGCGCCGCCGTCGATGGGGCGGGCCTGCACAAAAGCCAGCACTTCTTTTTTTTGCACCAGCCAGCTTTGCACGCGGCCCTTGAGCACCGGGCTTTTGCCAGGGGAGCCCAGGCCCTTGCCGTGCACCACGCGCACGCAGCGCAGCCCCAACTTGTGGGCATGGCGGATGAATTCGCCCAGCGCTTCGCGGGCCTCGTCCACACGCAGGCCGTGCAGGTCCAGCTGGCGCTGGATGCTCCAGTGGCCCGATCGCAGGCGACGGGTGATTTCGACCCCAATGCCGGGGCGGCGAAAGCTCAACTGGTCATCGGTGTCGAGCAGGCTGCTCACATCAAAGTCGTCGCTGATGGATTCCATCAACACCCGCTCTTCGTCCAGCCAGTGCTGTAGCGGCAAGGGTTCTGGCAGGGTGGTGGACAGATCGGCCAGGTTGCGGTCGGCCAGCGGCTGCACCGGCCCCACGGCGCGGCTGAACAGCTGGCGCTCTGCCTCCAGCCTTGCAGCGGCTTCGCGCCGGGCTTTTTCTTCGGCTTCCGCGCGCTCGCGTTGCTCACGCAACTGGCGGGTGATGGCTCCCAGGTCTTGCAGGCCGTCCACGCGCACGCTGGGGCGGCGCGCTGCGGGAGCTTTACGTGCCCGCGGTGGCGGCGTGGGCACGCTGATCGGATGTTCTGGCCTGTTGTCTGCGGTGTTTCCGGGTCTGGGCTTTGGTGACCGCCAGGTTGTCATGGGCGCGCGGCGCACAGCCCGGGGCTTGGGCGGCGGGGGCGGTGGCTCGGGGGCCAGGGTGCGCGCGAGCGCGGCGGCCAGCGCGCCCGTCAATGCGTCTCCTTGCTTCTCAGCTGCCGGGCTCCGCGGTGTGCGGGCGGGGGTGCCGCCGGGCTGGGCGGTATCAATGGGTGGGTTGCTGCGGGGGCGGCTCATGCGGGGGCCCCCCTTGAGGGTGGTGCGGCATGTGGCCTCGCCGCGCAGGCCTCGCCGGGCGCATCCGCGGTGGCTTGTGCGGGCGGATAAGCCAGGGCCAGCCACTGTGTGCTTTGCGCGGCGTTGAAGTTGTCGTCAGACACCAGTACCAGCACTCGTTCGCCGCTGGGCAGCGGCGCCGCCCAGGTCATGCCCTCGAGGTTGTCCACGGTGGCCAGGCCCAGCGCCGCAAAGTCCAGCAGCAAGGTTTTTTGAAGCGGCGTGTGGTTGCCCGGCTGCAGGGCTGGCAATGCCAAAGTGTCGCTGCCGCTGCGCAGGTCTGCGCGGTACAGGCGGGCGCCAAAGCCTGCGCCCGCGCTGTAGTCGCGTTCCAGCACCAGCAGGTGGTGGGGGCCATCGGCCAGGATTTCGCTCACGCCGTTGACTTCGGGGCCCCAGGGCAGCCGGCGGGCGCGGGGAACGGCGTCTGGGGTGTAGGCGTGCTGCTGCAATGCTTGGCCCGTGCCCACGTCCAGAGCCGTGATGCGCACGGGCCCGCCAGCGGCCTGCACGGTGGGGCGGGGGCCATCCTGCACCCAGGCCATTTCCATCGCCAGCCAGGCGGTGCAGCCATCGTCAGAAAGGGCCAGCCCTTCCAGGCTGGCATTGGAGCGTGGGCCGGTGCGCTGGGGCTGAAATGCTGGCGTGAAGGCCTGGAGCAGCGGAATATCGCGCGCCCACTGCCCGGTGGGCTGGGATTCGTGCACGCGGGGAATGCCGCCGCGCGCCGGGTCTCCCTCGCTGGCCCACCACAGGCGCTGGCGGCCAGCGTGCCAGCGGATGGCTTCTGCATCGGGCACCTCGGCTGGGGACCCTGCACGTTGGCGGGGCGATGGAAACGGCTGGCCTTGCTCGGTGAGCAGCGTGAAGACACCCGTGATGTGCGGCGGCTGCGTTGGCTGCCCTGCGGGCGACCAGCGAGCGGTGTAGATGCGCGCAGGTGCATGGGCAGAGCGGTCGTCGCTGATGAGCCAGAACTGGCCGGACTGTGCGTCGTAGTCAATGCCCGAGATGCCTCCCCACGGGGTGCCCAGCGCCTCGGTGCCTGCGACGATGTGGGCCTGCGCCAGGAGCCTGATGGGGGCATCCGCATTCCCCGCAGGGGGCTGCCTGGGCGCTGCACAGCCCCACAGCACCAGGGCGGCTGTCAGCGTAGCGGCCAGCGCCCGTGCCTGGAGCCGAAAGCGCATCACAGCAGCCCACCTTCTGCCATCGACAGCGCCTGGCCCGGCGCGACGATGACATGGTCCAGCACGCGCACGTCCACCAGCGCCAGGGTGGTTTTCAAGGTCTGCGTGAGGGCTTCATCGGCCCGGCTGGGTTGCACGCTGCCGCTGGGGTGGTTGTGCGCCAGCACCACGCCCGCGGCCTGGTGGTGCAGGGCGCGCAGCACCACTTCGCGCGGGTAGACGCTGGTCTGTGTGAGCGTGCCCCGAAAAAGCTCTTCCATGGCCAGCAGGCGGTTTTGGGAATCAAGGAACAGCACGGCAAACACCTCGTGTCCCTTGGCTGCCAGGTGCAACTGCAGGTAGTGCTTGACGGCATTGGGCGAGTCAAACACCTCGCGTTCACGCAGCTGCTGGGCCAATGCGCGGCGCGCAAGCTCCAGCACCGCCACCAGCTCGGCGCGTTTGGCGGGGCCCAGGCCCTTGATGCGTTCCAGGTCGCTGGTGCTGGCGTGCAGCAGCCCGGCAATGCCGCCAAATCCACCGCTGACCTTGCCGCTGGCAGGGTCCAGCACGGGCGGGTCCAGCAGTTCTTGCGCCATTTGCAGCACGCCTTTGCCTACGATGCCGGTGCGCAGCAAGATGGCCAGCAACTCTGCATCGGCCAGGGCTGCAGGGCCACGGGCCAGCAGTTTTTCGCGGGGCTGGGCTTCGGTGGGCAGGTTCTTGATGGCCATGGGGCAGGGTGCTTCGGAATCGGACAGGTAGCCGGCACGGTGACATGCGGGCTGGGAGGCGGCGCGCACAGCGCAGTAGGGGTTTGCCCGGTTTTCTACAATCGGGGCAGTTTATCGGGACTTTCATGACCACTACCGCTGCCCCACTTCCCACCGTTCAGCCCGGCTCCTTTCTCACTTTGCACTATCGCCTGGCAGGACCGGCGGGTGATGTGATCAACACGTTCACCGACAAGCCGGCCACGCTGTCGCTGGGCACGGGTGAGTTGTCGCCCGCCATGGAGCAGCGCCTGCTGGGGCTGGCGGAAGGCACGCGCACCAGCTTCGAGCTGGCCGCGGGCGAGGCTTTCGGCGAGCGCAATGCCGACATGCAGCAATGGGTGGCCCGCAAGCTGCTCAATGACCTGGGCGACCCTGACGAGAAGTACAACGTGGGCGATGTGGTGCAGTTCCCCACCCCCGATGGCCTGGGCAGCTACGCAGGTGCCGTGCAGCAGGTGCGCGAGGACGGTGCCGTGCTGTTTGACTTCAATCACCCGCTGGCGGGCCAGCCGGTCACGTTCGAAGTGCACGTCATCGGTATCCTGTGATGGCCGGGCCGCAAGAAATCCTGCTGGCCGAGCCCCGGGGCTTTTGCGCAGGCGTAGACCGCGCGATCGAGATCGTGGAGCGTGCCATTCAAAAGTTTGGTGCACCCATCTACGTGCGCCATGAAATCGTGCACAACACCTATGTGGTGAACGACCTCAAGGCCAAGGGCGCGATTTTTATCGAAGAACTCTCGGACGTGCCCCCCGGTGCGACCTTGGTCTTCAGTGCGCATGGCGTGAGCCGCGCCGTGCAGGATGAGGCAGTCGCCCGCGGCTTCAGCATTTTTGACGCCACCTGCCCCCTGGTCACCAAGGTGCATGTGGAAGTGGCCAAGCTGGCCAAAGAGGGCTACGAGTTCATCATGATCGGCCACAAGGGCCACCCCGAGGTGGAAGGCACCATGGGGCAGCTGGATCACGGCATCCACCTCGTGGAAGACGTGGCCGACGTGGCCCGGGTGCAGCCCGCCCAGACCGAGAAGCTGGCTGTGGTGACACAGACCACGCTGAGCGTGGACGATGCGGCCGAGATCACCGCAGCGGTGCGGGCACGCTTTCCCAGCGTGCGCGAGCCCAAGCAGCAAGACATCTGCTACGCCACGCAGAACCGCCAGGACGCCGTGAAGGTGCTCAGCCCCCAGGTGGATGTGCTGATCGTGGTGGGCAGCCCCACCAGTTCCAACAGCAACCGCTTGCGCGAACTGGCGGCGCGGCTGGGCACCGCGGCCTTCATGGTGGACAGCGCGGACGAGCTGCGCACAGAGTGGTTTGCCGGTGCCGTGCGGGTGGGGCTGACGGCAGGCGCTTCTGCGCCAGAAGTCCTGGTGCAGCAAGTCATCGATCGCATCAAGGCGCTGGGGGCGGTATCGGTGCGCACTATGCCGGGCATTGAGGAAACCATCAAATTCCCGCTGCCCAAGGGCCTCAAGATCGACTCCGTGACGGGGCTGGAGATCAGCCAGCGCACTCCCGAGACCGGGCCTGGCGCCCATTGATTCAGCTTTTGCTATTTAATTGATAGCTTGCTGCGCTTGATTGACGGGCGCTGGATCCCTGTTTTGCTGTGATTGCCGCGGCAATTGCTTCAGGCCTGCGGCACCGGCCCGCTCCACAAGTCCAGCGGCGGGTCTGCTGCCACCGCGCGCAGGATGTCGGTGCGGGAGATGAAGCCGGCAAGCACCCCCGCCTCGTCCGTCACCGGCAGGCCTGGCAAGCCGGTGTCCAGCAGCACACCGGCCACGCGGCGCAGGGCCGTATCTGCCGCCACGGCGGGCACCGGGCTGAACATTACTTCAGACACCGGCCTGCGGGCCAACTCGATGGCCTCCTTCACCGCGCCCGGCTCGGGCAGCAAGTCCAGCGGGGCCATATCGGCGCGCAGCAGCAGCCCGATGACGCGACCCAATTCATCCACCACCGGGGCTTGTGCCACATGGTGTTCGGCCAGGGTTTGCCACGCATCGTTCACCCGCATGGCGGGGGGCACGCTGAGCGCGCCATGGCTCATCACGTCACGCACGAGCGTCAGGGGCTCGCGCCGCTTATGGGGCCCCTGCCCGGTCTGGACATAGGCGGCAACGGCGTTTTGCAACCGAAGGTTGACCACCGGCGCATGCGCGCGGGCCGGGGGCGCGGGCGTGGGGGCTGCGTCCTGGTCCGGGTCGAGGGTGCGGGTGTGCAGTGCCTGGGGGCGCTCCACACGCCGCACGGCAGTGATTTGGCTCAGGTTCTCCGGGCCGCCTCGGTACATCTGGCCCGATGGGCCGAACACAAAAAACATCACCACCTCCTGTGGGTTGTGCACGCGCGCACCCCGGTGTCCATGGTATCGGCACGCGGGGGTGGGTCTGTAGCCTGCACGGCCAGTCAACCCGGTCCTTGGGCCGGCGTTGGCGTTTCGCTTCTTGCCAGCGCTCTACACTGCAAGGCCATTTTGCATTGGAGCCTTTTGCATGATCGACCGTGCCGCTATATCTGCCGCCCGCCAGCGCCTGGCTTCGCAGCCCCACTTCTTGCGCAATACCCCGCTATTGCGCCTGCCCGGCGCCGCGCTGGGCGTGGACTGTGCAGAGGTCTGGCTGAAGCTGGAGCATCTGCAGGTGGGCGGCAGCTTCAAGGCGCGCGGCATGCTGTACCGCTTGCTCGCCAACCCGGTGCCCGACAGCGGCGTGATCATCGCCTCGGGCGGCAACGCCGGTATTGCCGTGGCGGCAGCGGCCCAGGCCCTGGGCGTGCGCTGCGAGGTATTTGTGCCCGAGGTGTCGCCCGAAGCCAAGCGCGCCCGCTTGCGCGCCCTGGGGGCCAACGTTGTTGTGACGGGTGCGGCCTATGCCCAGGCTTATGAAGCCTGTGTGGCCCGCCAGCAAGCCACCTGCGCGCTGCAAGCCCACGCCTATGACCAGCCCGAGGTGGTGGCAGGGGCGGGCACGCTGGCGTTGGAGCTGGAGGAGCAAGCGGGCCGCCTGCCCGACACCTTGTTGGTTAGCGTGGGCGGCGGTGGGTTGATCGGTGGCGTAGCGGCCTGGGTGGAGAGCCGCGCCCATGTGGTCTCGCTGGAGCCCGAGCACGCGCCCACGTTGCACGCCGCGCGTGCGGCGGGCCAGCCGGTGGATGTGGATGTCAGTGGCATCGCGGCCGATTCCCTGGGAGCCAAGCGCATCGGCGCCATCGCCTGGGAAGTGAGCCAGCGCCACGTGCATGATGCCCTGCTGCTGTCCGACGACGCCATCCGCGCCGCGCAGCTGTGGCTGTGGCGCGAGCTGAAACTGGCGGTGGAACCGGCCGCAGCGCTGGGCTTGGCAGCTCTGCAAACCGGCGTGTACCGCCCCCAGCCGCAGGAAACCGTGGGCCTGGTGCTGTGCGGTGCCAACTTCGACCCGGCCAGCCTGGGCTGAGCAGGCGGCGGTCGTCCCTCTAAAATCACGCCATGCTTGACATTCTTCTTCTCCGCAAAGACCTCGACACCGCAATCGCGCGTCTGGAAACCCGCAAAAAGCCCCAGGCTTTCCTGAACGTGGAAGCGTTCCAGGCCCTGGAATCCGAGCGCAAGACGCTGCAGACCCGCACGGAGGAGCTGCAAGCCCAGCGCAACCAGCTGTCCAAGCAAATTGGCATGCTGATGGGCAAGGGCGACAAGGAAGGCGCTGAAGCCGCCAAAGCCCAGGTGGCCGCCTCCAAGGTGGAGCTGGAGCAATCCGCCGCCCGCCTGGAGCAGATCCAGGCTGAGCTGCTGACCATGCTGGTGGCCGTGCCCAATCTGCCGCACGAGTCCGTGCCCGTGGGCAGTGACGAATCGGGCAACGTGGAAGTGCGCCGCTGGGGCACGCCCGCCAGCTTTGCCTTCGAAGTGAAAGACCATGTGGACGTGGGCACGCCGCTGGGGCTGGATTTCGACATGGGCGTCAAGCTCTCGGGCTCACGCTTCACGGTGATGAAGGGCCAGATTGCCCGGCTGCACCGCGCGCTCAGCCAGTTCATGCTGGACGTACAGACCGGCGAGCATGGCTACACCGAGTGCTACGTGCCCTACGCCGTGAATACCGACTCGCTCAAGGGCACCGGCCAGCTGCCCAAGTTTGAAGGCGACCTGTTTGCCGCCAAGAAGGGCGGCCAGGACGGCGAACCCGTGCCCGACAACGCGGCGCTGTACCTCATCCCCACCAGCGAAGTGCCGCTGACCAACTTTGTGCGCGATGTGGTGGTGGCCGAATCCGAGCTGCCCATCAAGCTCACGGCCCACACACCGTGCTTCCGCTCGGAAGCTGGCAGCTACGGCCGCGATACGCGCGGCATGATCCGCCAGCACCAGTTCGACAAGGTCGAGATGGTGCAGATCGTGCATCCCGAAAAGAGCTACGAAGCGCTGGAGGAAATGACCCGCCACGCCGAAGCCGTGCTGCAGAAACTGGGCCTGCCCTACCGCGTGATGAGCCTGTGCACCGGCGACATGGGCTTCGGCGCCGCCAAGACGTACGACCTGGAAGTCTGGCTGCCCGCGCAAAACACCTACCGCGAGATCAGCTCGGTCAGCAACTGCGAGGCGTTTCAGGCCCGCCGCCTGCAGGCGCGCTTCAAGAACACCCAAGGCAAGAACGAGCTGGTACACACGTTGAATGGATCGGGTCTGGCCGTGGGCCGCACGCTGGTGGCCGTGCTGGAAAACTACCAGCGTGCGGACGGAACCGTCGAGATTCCGGCCGTTCTGCGTCCGTACATGGGCGGGGTGTCGGAGCTGGCGCCCACTCGCTGAGCCCATACCTAACGCAGCGCCCTGCCGGGGAGCTGCCCTCAGGGCCTGCACACGATCGCATGAACGTGGGCAGGCCCTGGTGTTTTTGCGGCTCCGCAAGGGCGGCCGTCCGCCGATTCGAGACAATGCAGGCATGACTGCTCCCGATACCTCCTCGCATACCCCCGCCGCCAGCGCCCCCATCCGCCTCACCCAATACAGCCACGGCGCGGGCTGCGGCTGCAAGATCAGCCCCAAGGTGCTCGACGTGATCCTGGCCGGCAGCGGCGCCCAGCACCTGGACCCGCGCCTGTGGGTGGGCAATGCCTCGCGCGACGATGCGGCTGTGTACGCGCTGGACGACGAGCGCGGCGTGGTCTCCACCACCGACTTCTTCATGCCCATCGTCGATGACCCGTTCGACTTCGGGCGCATTGCTGCCACCAACGCCATCAGCGACATCTACGCCATGGGCGCCGACCCCCTCATGGCCATCGCCATCCTGGGCTGGCCCGTGAACGTGTTGCCGCCCGAGGTGGCGCGTGAGGTGGTGCGGGGTGGCCGCGCGGTGTGCGATGCGGCGGGCATCCCGCTGGCAGGCGGGCATTCCATCGATGCGCCCGAGCCCATCTTCGGCCTGGCGGTGACGGGCGTGGTGAACAAGCGCGACATGAAACGCAACGACACCGCCACGGCGGGCAGCCGGCTGTACCTCACCAAGCCGCTGGGCATCGGTATCTTTACCACTGCCGAGAAAAAGGCCCTGCTGCGCCCGCAGGATGTGGGCGTGGCGCGCGATGTGATGTGCACGCTGAACAAGCCCGGTAGCCGCTTTGGGAAGCTGCAGGGCGTGACGGCCATGACCGACGTGACGGGCTTCGGCTTGCTGGGGCATCTGGTGGAAATGGCCGACGGCAGCGGGCTGACGGCGGTGATCGATACCGCCGCCGTGCCCCGCCTGCCGGGCGTGGAGCATTACCTGGAGCAGGGCTGCGTGCCCGGCGGCACCCTGCGCAATTTCGACAGTTACGGCACCCGCATTGCCCCGCTGGCCGATGTGCACAAGCACCTGTTGTGCGACCCGCAGACCAGCGGCGGGCTGCTGGTGGCCGTAGCACCGGAAAGCGAGGGCGAGTTCCTGGCCGTGACGGCCGGTCTGGGCCTGCAGCTGAGCCCCATCGGCGAGCTGGTGGCAAAGCGGCCCCTGGCGGTCGAGTTCTGCTGATGGCCGAGAACCTCAGCGATTTCCGGCACATCTTTCTGAACGATGTGCCCATGATGGACGTGCGCGCGCCCGTCGAGTTTGGCCAGGGTGCCTTCCCCGGCGTGGTCAACCTGCCGTTGATGGACGACGACGAGC
The DNA here is from genome assembly GCA_002377855.1 of Acidovorax delafieldii. GTDB lineage: Bacteria > Pseudomonadota > Gammaproteobacteria > Burkholderiales > Burkholderiaceae_C > Acidovorax > Acidovorax delafieldii_A. The sequence goes on from DFQQ01000013.1 coordinate 168,459, forward strand.
GCCAGAAGGTCGGCACCTGCTACAAGCAGCAGGGCCAGCAGGCCGCCATTGCGCTGGGCCATTCGCTGGTATCGGGCGAGATCAAACATGCGCGCATTGCTGCCTGGGCGGCCTTTGCTCAGACCCACCCGCAAGGTGTGCTGTACTGCTTTCGCGGCGGACTGCGTTCGCAAATCACCCAGCAGTGGCTGCAGGCCGAGGCCGGCATCGCCTACCCGCGCGTCATCGGCGGCTACAAGGCCATGCGCACCTTCTTGCTGGAGACCACGCAGGCCGCAGCGCAGGAGTGCGACTTCGTCGTGCTCAGCGGTTCTACGGGCACCGGCAAAACGGAGTTGATTGCAAAGCTGCCCCAGGGTATTGACCTGGAAGGTCACGCCAACCACCGTGGCTCCAGCTTTGGTCAACGCACCACAGTGCAGCCGACGCAGATCAATTTTGAGAACCAGCTGGCCATCGACTTCCTCAAGAAACGCGCGCACGGCCATGCACTGTTTGTGCTTGAAGACGAAGGCAAGCACGTGGGTAGCCGGTCGATACCACTGGAGCTGCGTCAGCGCTTGGAGCAGGCCTCGGTGGTGTATTTGCATGACGACTTCGATGCCCGCGTGGAGCGCATCCTGCAGGACTATGTAGTGCGTCAGCTTGCAGAGTTCGTGGGTGCCTTCAGCGACGAGGCTCTTGGTTTCGATGCGTATGCGCAGCGCCTGTTGACGAGCCTGGACAAACTCGCGCGCCGCCTGGGCGGTGACCTGCACCAGCGATTGCACCAAATCATGACCGACGCGCTACAGCGCCAGCGCGCGGATGGCTGTGTGACCAGCCACCGCGACTGGATTGCGAAATTGCTGCAGCACTACTACGACCCGATGTATGCCTACCAGCGTCAAAGCCGCGCCCAGCGCATCGTGTTCGAGGGCGACAGGAGCGAGGTCTTGGCGTATCTGCGGGAATGCGGAGGCGTATCCACACACGCTGACACGACCCGCCCGCAGCGTTGACTGGCCAAATTTCAGAGCCGCACAAATCTGGCTATAATCGCAGGCTTCGACACACAGGAGAGGTGGCAGAGTGGTCGAATGTACCTGACTCGAAATCAGGCGTAGTAGCAATACTACCGTGGGTTCGAATCCCACCCTCTCCGCCAGTAAGCAAGCAAACAAGCGCCCTTCGGGGCGCTTTTTTGTTTCTATCCACCATCCTTTCTACCAATTCGCATGGTCATTGGATTGGCTTTGGTTGGATTGAATCAGACGAGCACTTTGAACCTCGCTGTCGCAGGCAGTGCACAGAGCACTGATCTCACCGCTTGCATCGGCAACAAAGCAATGTTGCACGTCTCTTTGCTGAACTAGCTTTTTTCGCTGATTCAGCAGAAAAGCGACCTGCTTGATCAATGTAGCTGGCAAATTGCACTTCCGGATAGGCCCTTGCATACTGGCCTTGTGCTGCCAGAATGGCTTTGTTCTGTCGCATGATCAATGGCTAGACCGTGGCCTTCCAGCGCCGCTCTTGGGCTTCGGAGTGATGCCTTTGGTGATAGCGCGCTCCCTGCCATTCTCGCGAAGATCGTCAATGCTCTGATCTGCTTTGAGCATATAGGGCACGACATGATTCAGTAAGTTTTCACGCTTGTGCGAATCTGCGTGATTGATCATGCCAATCCCGCAGTCTTTGTACTTATCTTTATCGCGATTGCAATTGTGATGCACGCCCCTGCCGACCGTAATGTTCTCACTCCAGTACTTCCCGATCTGGTCCCCTATATAAGCGTCTTTTTGCACATGTTGGCCATCGTACAAAAAAAGCGCATGTGCATGTGGTCCTTTGTCAGGGGCATTTTCGTATTTAACTACATAACCAACTTGGTCTTGGAAAATTGATGGCTTTCCTCGACGATTGTCTAGCAATTTTTTGACGTCCTTTTTAATGTCGGATAGCAATGCTTGCTCTGAGTGTTCTTTGAGGTATCCGAGATCAACTCGTATGGCCAGTATTTTTGAGTATTGGTCATGTAATGAATTGATGTAGTTGTTAACGCTACGATGTGTTTTGGTTTTGCTTGTAGGCTTCGTGTGATTCATTTTGGTTGCTCAGTTGTTTGGAATGGATCTGTTCTTTTTCCATATAATTTCTAGCAATGTTTTTTGATGTAATGTTTTAATTATAATTAAATAACATTAATAACCTAAATTGAGGCAGCCATTGCTTTGATGGATAATCCTCGTCTTTCGTTGTTTTTGGTGTTGTAACTTTGTATTCGAAGGTAAATTTGATATACGAAGTTAGGATGATTTTGTGAAAAATTTTCCAAGCGGGACTGGCTCTAAATTTTCATAAAGCCAGAGTTCATTTGGTTGGCGATGCAAGGCGGGTTGCCGATGAAACCCGGGAGTTCAGTGGGTAGAACGGCTGATGTCATCAGGTGTGAGGAAGGAGGCTTACCCGCCCACTCTGAAGAGTTCGTAGAGAGGGGTGGGAGGTGCCCGGATACACTTGTGCAAAATACTGATGTTTTGCACAGTTCTGGGGGAGCTCTAACTCCGAGAAAGCCATGTACAAACCACACCGCTATGTATTTCGGCCCGCCCGACCAGCTCCAGCGTTTCTGCGCCGCATCTGGGCATGGTTCTGAGGCAGAGCTTGAGAGCTACGTGAGCGTCAGCGTGCAGAGCGCTTCATTCTGAGATCTTGCGGCGGCAGGGTCGTGCCTTTCCCAGGCTGCAGGAAGCACATGAGTGTTAATTGTCTGTGCAAGCCGCTTTAGGCTGTTTGCGGCCAGTCGTAAACAACGGGTCTACTTCCGCAAGTGACCCCATAGCGGAACTTGAGCGTTTCAGTTCCATTCGCACATAGGAAACCGCTCCATACTCCCCCTCCATACCTGTTTGTAGGTCCAACAATGAATTTCGCTCGTGCCGAATCGGCGAACAGCCAGCCGTTTGGACACAAACTGAATTGCAAGTGCAGATCGCTGTGACCGCGTTGCCCAACTGCGTCTATCGTCTTATGGTCGCTTCCTCCCCTGGCGGAAGCGCCAACCTTGCCTCGGTAGTGGGTGACTACAGGACTAAATAGTTAGGACTGACGGAGGCAGATGGCCAGCTTGGGGGCATGCGCAATGACTGCCTGCATGGCTTGTAGCGTAAAAAAATGAGTCATGGAAATGCAGCACTTTCAGACCATCTCAATGTCGACATCGAAGCGTGTGCTTAGTCGGATTTGGCGAAAGCCATACAAGGGGACAACTGCTAAGTCGAGTTGCCTTATTTTGTTAGCCTCGGTTTAGCAAGACTCGCAGACGCATATGTAGTCGCTCGATCGAAAACCAGAAACCGCAGAAGCCACGTCGCGACATTTCGAAGGCAATATCTCCGTCCTTATGAACTCAAAAAAGACCACTGCCAGCACCGCTACCACAGATTCCGACTTGGTGCGAGCGAGCAGAGACGGAGACCAGTTCCATTACCACTGGGCCGCACGCCACTGCCTCTCGCTCTTGCCTGGCGTCAGCGACCTGGTCGCCATCTCCATTGAAGGCGCATCGGCTACCGAAGGCCCTGGCTCGGTCAACGAAGGTGACGAACTCATCGACGTGGGGTTCTACTTTGGCAGCGAGTCGCTGAAGGATGCACGCCTCGTTCGCTATGTGCAGTTGAAACATTCCACGAAACGTGTGCAGAATCCTTGGACAGCCAGCGGCCTGAAAAACACGCTTGAAGGTTTCTCCGCACGGTTTGTGAAACTGCGCAAGACGTTCACCTGGGAGGAGCTAGAGGACAAGCTGCGCTTCACCTTCACGACAAACCGACCCGTCGACGAAAAGGTTTCTGAGTCGCTGAAAGACCTCGCAGCGGGGAGCGCAGCGAGACACGCGTCAGTCGCGAAGACGCTGCGTGGTTATGTAAAAGGGCTTGGCAACGAGACTGCAAACTTTTTCATGCTCTTCTCAGTTGAAGCAGGCGAGCCTGACCTCTGGAATCAGCGAAATCTACTGTTCAAGGACGTTAGGACATATTTGGCCGAGGCTGACTCGGACGCACCACTTCAGCTCAAAGAACTGGTTACGAAGAAAGCCACCTCTGAGCACGCTTCAAACCCGTCCATTCGTCGCCTTGATGTTCTGCGTGCGCTTGGGGCTGACGAGGCGGACCTATGGCCTGCAAAGTGCCTGATTGCTGAGCCTACCGACGGTGCACTTCCACGCGAGCAGGAACGAGAGATTCGCACGATTTTGGAGTCCGCGACTCACCCCGTCGTCCTTCATGCAGAAGGAGGTGTTGGAAAGTCTATCCTCGCATGGCAACTTTCCAGGTCTTTCCCCGATGGTTCCGTAGCAGTGCTCTACGACTGCTTTGGCGACGGGCTGTACAGAAGCTCCCAACACTTCCGGCATCGACAAGAAGACGCGCTCCCGCAGATTGCAAACGAGCTCGCTGCTCTGGGGCTGTGTCATCCTTTGATTCCAATCCGCGGAACGGACAGCAAGAAGTACATACGCTCATTTGTGGCGCGACTGACTCAGGCTATCGGTCTTCTCCGGGCCCAAACGCCCGCTGCCAATCTCTATTTGATAGTCGACGCGGCGGACAACGCCGTCATGGCAGCCACGGAGTTCAATGATGTGGCCTTCGTGCCGGACCTCATTCGCACAGCGATGCCAGACGGCGTCAAGCTTGTCTTTACTTGTCGGACCCATCGGCGAGACCATCTGCGAGCTCCACCCGACGCGACGTACGTTGAACTGCGCCCGTTTAGCCGTTTGGAGACAGCAAAGCACCTCAAAAAGGTCTATCCGAACGCGACTGACACCGATGTCGCCGATTTCGACTTCTTAAGCAGCTCTAACCCACGAGTTCAGGCCTTGGCACTAAGCCGCAAACTGCCATTAGAAGAGATGTTGAAGGCGCTCGGACCCTCACCCTCTACAGTTGAGCGGGCAATTAACGAACTGCTGGCGCGCGCAGTCGAAAAGCTCAAGTTTCGAGAAGGCTCTATCGAAGCAGAACATATTGACCAAATCTGCCAGGGCTTGGCCGTACTGCGACCGCTCGTTCCAATCGCGGTACTAGCTGAGATTTCAGGAGCTACGGAAAGTGCGGTACGAAGTTTCGCCTATGACTTGGGGCGACCGCTATTGGTCAAAGGTGGCAGTCTTCACTTCCTGGATGAGCCTTCCGAGACCTGGTTCCGCGAGAGTTTTTGGCCAGACAAGGCAAAGCTGGCAACGTTTCTGGACCGATTGAAGCCCCTTGCCGCCAACAGCTCCTATGTCGCATCAACGATTCCTCAACTGCTTCTTGCCGCGGGGCGAATGGATGAGTTGGTTGACCTGGCCCTTTCTGCTGATGGCCTACCTACGTCGAACCCGCTCGAGCGCCGTGATGTGGAGGTCCAACGCCTGACCTTTGCGCTAAAGGCCTGCCTGCAAGAGAAACGCTACGCCCCGGCGGCGAAGCTCGCACTTAAGGTGGCAGGCGAACTTGCCGGTGTTGAGCGACAGAATGACCTGATACAGGGGAACACGGACATCGCCTCAGCCCTTCTTTCTCCAGACCGCATCGACGAACTGGTGTCTCGACGCACATTCGGAGGAAGCTGGACAGGCGCACATCATGCCTATGAAGCAGGCCTGCTGGCGGGCCGTCCGGAATTCATTGCTGAAGCACGAAGCCGCCTAAGAATGGCGACAGATTGGCTGTATTCCTGGGCGAGGATGACGCATGAAGAGCGTGAGGAAAAAAACGAGCGTGTCGAAACTAGCGATATGGCCGAACTCGCAATGGCCAAATTGCTTGCGGAAGGACCGGAGCACGCAGTCAGATTTCTCAGAGGGTGGACACCTAGGTCTCTCTCGATGGCCGCCGGAGGCATATTGGCGCGTCGTCTTGTGGACCTTGGTCGATACGACCTTCTAGACCAACTGGCGGAACACGGCGAGCGAGATGTATGGCTGATGCTAGGCCTCGCAGCGGAGGCGTGCGACGGCGGACACTCACTGCCAGCCAAGCCTGTGGAAAAGCTCATGCGTGCATTGAGTTCCCGTCGCATTCAACTGCAAGAACCAGGCGGTCATAGCGCTAAATGGAGCGTGCTAGATGGTGTCACGTCCGCTGTTCTACAAGCGCTGAGAGTGCTGCCACGTGATGACGCGACGTGGGCAAATGTCATACGCCGTTACTTGCCGGACCATCCCCCCCGAGACCTGGCGGAGCGGTACGCGTCCGACAGGTCTACGCTGCTGAGAGCGTACACGCTTGAGGCTGCCTTGTTGGGCAAACAACTCGCGCTCATCGACTTGGCTCCAAAGGAAATCCGAGAAGAGCTGGAAAAGAAGCAGAGTCACTACAGCGTAAGTTCTGATGCCGAAGCGTTTAACAGGGGGACGGGCGGTGTCTTCGCTTGGTACCGACTGAGCGCGGAAATTGCCTGCGGCAGAACCTCGGTAGATTTAAGCGAGGCAGTACAGGAAGCACTCAAGGCAACGAACGCAGCCAGGTCCAAGGACTACAGCAACGTCTTCAATCTAGACCAAGTCGCTGCACTGGAATGGATAAGGGCGCTACGCGATGCGTCGATTTCTGACGTCACGTCACTGGCTGCATATCGGGCTTGGTTTGAAGAGAAGGCGAAAGGTTTCTGGCTCGCCACCATGGCAGGTGTCTGTCGGTTGGCAGCCCGTACAAAGGTACTCGAGAGCTTTGCGCTCGAGGTGTCCGTAAAGGCTTACGAAGCTATAGAACAAAATCGCGAGCACGCTGAGTCCAGAGTCGAGTCCTACCAAATTCTGGCGCGTGCCGTTCTTCCGGCCAGCATAGCGGAGGCCCGCAACTACTTTGAGCGGGCAGTGGAGATGTCGAACCGCATTGGGCAGGAGAACTTGGCCCGATGGGGCTCGCTCATTTGCCTGGCCGAAGCGAGCGGAAGAGACAGTCACCCCCGACCCGAGTCAGCCTACCGCCTGGCACGAGGCACGGAGTTGGCGTACGAATATGTGGAAAGAGACAAGCACTTCGACTGGGGACGCACAATTGATGGATTGTTGAGCTTGTGCCCAGCTTCGACAATCGCCGCTCTCAGTCGCTGGAGAGACCGCAAGTTCGGCTATGCAGATAAGCTTCTAAAAATTGCAACCGACCGCCTTGTAAGGCGCGGCTTGCTTCCGCGCGTCGCGCCAATTGCGCTGTGCCCAATTGGAGAGGAATGGGCGCGCGCCGAAGACCTTGTGAAAGCGGTCGAACACGAATCGAATAGGGGCGTACAGCAAAAAACGCTCAGCGTTGGCTACCGCTACCTGAGGGTCAGTTCGCCGTCGCTGGAGGAACTTGAAAGAATTTCTGAGCTGGCGCGCACTTGTAACTTCGTGGCTCCAGACATCGACAGGCTTCTAGCTCAAGCGAGGGTGCCTAAGTGTGAGGGTGGTAACTCCGCTCGGCAGTACGCACCGGAGGCGCCAAAGAAACGAAGCGACCCAGACTGGGATGTCCTATTCAAGGGGGTCGACCTATCAAACTCCGCGGAACTACGTGCGGCGTATCTGCACCTTAGGACCTTCGACCCACCTTATAAAACTGACGAGTTCTACCAAGAAGCACTACAACGATGCGGTTTAGGCCGAGCGGCCGAATTCTGTCTTGCTATTTCGCAGTGGCCAGAGTTTGGGAGCTATGAGCTCAGGCAACTTTTCGGCGTGCTCGGAAAACAAAGCACCAAGCCGGTTTCTCTGCGCAAGGCGATGGCAGAAGTGGTGCTATCCGTATGCCGAGCAAATCCTGAATCGGCTAGGCGAAAAGGATGGTGGAGCTCGTTTCCGTACAGTGAGATTATTGACGAGGGCATTGTTAGCGATGGCGAGATTGTGGACGCAGTGCTTGAAGGGTTTCTAGCCAAGGTCACAGTGCTAACAGCCGGCGAGCTCTTCCAGATGTTGGAGCCGTTGGCCTCTCGTTTGACAAACGATGAGGCGGACGACGCACTGCACTTTGGGTTATCTCTCCTCGAGAGTGACCTTCATCCTGACGATGGCGATGGACCTTGGAATGAGGGCATGAAGCCGCTCGACAGCTGCGAGGCTGCACTGGCTGGTTACCTCTGGGCAGCGTTAGGTTCACCAACCACTTCTGTACGTTGGGAGGCCGCGCACGCCGTTCGAGCGACTATCGAGCTTGGCTGGTCTCCGGTTGTGAATGCGCTCGCGAAATTCGCAGTCGTCGGTTCACCCGGAGCGTTCGTCGACAAACGGTTTGTCTTCTACGAATGGCATTCCCGTCTGTGGCTCACCTTAGCGCTAGCTCGGTGTGCGGCCGAGCACCGAAACATGGTGAGCATGTTTGGCGAATTCCTTTTGATGTCCGCCAAGGAGGAGCACGTACTTTTGCGCCATTTCGCAGCCTGCGCTTTGCACGAACTACCTGAACTCCTAGGTGAGATGACCGCGCTGGGCGCCCCGGAGAAAATCAACGCAAGTGAGCTTCCACTCGTTGAGCATGACGCCTACAGGAGGCCCGAGGTAGAGACCCCGCCATCCAATGACTCGTCCGGCGATGTGGTCGATAAATACTACTTTGGCATTGACATTGGCCCATATTGGCTCGAACCGCTCGGTCGAGTTTTCGGCATCTCGTCGAGTGGCATTACTCGACGCGCCATAGAGGCTATCAGCGAACGTATCGGGGCTATCACCACCAAGCGTTACGACGACATTCGATATAAAAGGGGCGTGTTTCAACACGAACAAACCAGCCACTCGCACGGAACCTCGCCGAGAGTGGAAGACCTACAGGTCTACAGCGCCTATCACGCAATCATGATAGCGGCAGCAAGGCTGCTGAAGACCCACTCAGTTGGCAAGGCGAGTTACAGCTTGGAGGATGAATTTAGCGAGTGGCTTGAACGTCATCTTTTGAAGCGTAAGAACGGCATGTGGGCCGCCGATAGGCGCGACCCTCAGCTATCCAAGTCTCCACCCGTGTCCGAGCAATATGGCGATAAGGAGTGGCGCTGGCAGGTAACCGCTGAGCACCTTGATAGTCTTCTAGAGACTGACGAAGGGCTGCTGGTTGTAGCGGGAGACTGGACAAGTGGCCCCCAGGAGTCCCAAGAGGCCATTTCTGTGACCAGCGCGCTGGTGCCTAAAGCTACCGCGACAGCGTTTCTCGCTGCGGCGCAAACTTCCTCGAACCCAAACGACTATTTCTTCCGGTACGACCAAGAACAAGGGACTCCAAACGAGGAGGACATCACCTCCAAAGGAGGTCTCCCTGAGCTCACATCGAAAATGGGCTCTCATGCACAGTTCAACCTCCGTCGTTGGATATCTGACCGAGGAGAATCCTACGGAATTGACGACTACGACCCATGGGGTGAACGCGTAAGCGTTCCGGGCGATGAGCCGAACGCTGCGACTATCTCGGCGATGTGCCTGACCTCGGCGGACGATGCGCGAAGATGGGTGACCAAGAGTGGTGCGCACGTTCGAAGTGAGATATGGACTCATTCGAATGGGTATGGCCGCGAGAAGGAAACGATTCCTGGTAACCGCTTGAGTGCTGACAGAGCGTTTCTGAAGGAACTCCTCACCGCCAATCCAGAGCATTGGCTTGTTGTCAGTCTTAGTATGCGTCGACGGGGCTCGCGATACAGCTCAAGTGACGAAGATTTGAGCTCGTACGTACCACCTTATGTTCGCTACTACCTGATTAAAGAAGATGGAATCGCTAGAACGCTCAAGCGCAGTAATTGACCTCGGCAAGCGGCTCGTCACCCAGTTGAAGCTTGGGGATGATGAACTTGCTCAGTGGATGGCGCACGCGCTCGCTGAGCGAATCAAAGATGCAGAAAATGCCCCTCCTGAGAAACGAGTCGCAGCACAAAGCTCCTGTGCGGAGCTGGTTTTTCAGCTGTGGGAGCGAAGATATAGCCTTCCAACTCAACTTCGCCCCTTGAAGAGTCTGGAGCCGCTTCTACGGACGCTCAATTCACTTGATACGACAAGCGGTCCGAGATTTCGCTTCATGCAGGAGCGACCTGCTGACATGAAAGTCGATGAGACTGTCGAGAAGATGCTCGACTTGGCGGTGAAACTCGACGACGCAGCGCGGATTTTGGTGCACTACTTCCTAGCTGCAGCGGCTGAGGAAGCCGCAGAAGAGGCTAAACCTTGGATTCAAAGCGCAGCCGATGCGGGAGCGGATGTGACGCTCGAAGTCCGAGTTGTTAGCTTCGCGGATGATGGCCTCGCCCGTTCCTCTGACGAAGCGAAAATTGCCCGTGAAACCTTGAGGAGCAAGATACGGAAGCTGGAAATTTTTGCGGATCTGGCGGCATCACATGCTGCGGACCTGAGAGTAAAGAACGACCTGCTAACCGATGAAGCGGACGTCGCCGAGCCAGAAGAGGAATGATGCGCCCCGCTGGGAATGGGGTGGCTGAACTGAAGTAGACAGCTTTGTGGGGATTGCAGTCGTAGTTGTCTGTGTTACGGATGACAGCAAACGCTGCAAAGCGGCCTCTTCCCAGAACAGTTTTAGACCGACTCCAGCCGTTCGCGGTTTGAAAATGTCTTTTTGCAATTGCGGCTTGTCGCATCTTTTTCGCTGCCAGAAGACGTGTGCGACTCCTGCTGCAAACACTGACCGCAAGAGATGAAGTAGCCTCCGATCCCATGAAACCCTGCCGCCTTGCAACCTGGAATCTTGACGGCTATCGCAACAACGCACCGTCACGTTTGCCGCAGCAGATAGAAGTTCTCCAGAGTCCGCTCGCAGACATCGTCGTATTGACTGAAGTCCAAGACACGACAAAGCTACCGGGTATGCAATTTTGGTGGTCTGATCCTGGGAAGCCACCTTATAAACCGCGCGATCGGGCTGTCGGCATTGCATCGACATGGATCGGAAAAGCGCTCAAGGTCCGAGATAGTCGCCTGTCAGTATGCGTTCGTTTGGACGCACCCTTGCCACTTGGTCGTCTGATTGTTTATGGCACTGTGATCCCATATGCAATGGACGGCGTACGACAGAAAGCTGCTCTAGCATGGGAGCGTCATCAGAAAGCGGTCGACGATGTGGTCGCAGATCTGAGTGACCTGAGATCCGATCCTGATTTTGTTGATTCACGGATCGTTGTGGCTGGAGATTTCAACACCAGCCTGGATGGCAGCAACTGGTACGGGCACCCTGGAGCTCGTTCGAGGCTAGTTGAAGGACTCACTGACGCTGGTTTTCAATGTCACACGCGAGAGAACATTCGTCTGACAAGGGCTGCAGATAGAGCAATCGTGGATCACATCTGGACCACCGCCGACCTTCTTCCTGTTGAGCCTCTGCACATCTGGTGCGATCGTTCGCACCCAAACAGGCTCTCTGATCACAACGGCGTAGCTTTGAGTCTGGCTGCGAAGGAATGAATGTATTGGTCGCAGGCTTGCAGCTCACAGTGCAGGCATAGCGCACTTTGACTGGGTATTGCAGAGCGCTACATACACCTGCGACTCCCGGGTAAACCATGACCTTTCACGTTACTACCCACTCCTAAACTGATAGCGCACAGCTCGGTGGTATTGACAACGCTTCAGTACCAAGCCGAGTTGGCGCATCAATGTGTTCCCTCGGAGATTTCTTTGAAAAAACTACTCATGGTGGCTGCGTTTTCTATCGCAGCATCCACACAAGCTTTTGCCGACAGCCAAATCATCCACGACTCGACGCATTCCGACGCACTGGGTCGCAGCATCCCGATGTATGTGTATCTGCCGGACGGATATCAGACGGCCAAAGAGCCCTATCCTGTCATCTACATGCTGCACGGCGCAGAATCCAAAGAGGACTCATGGGTCGATCGTGGTGGCATCAAGGTTACCGCCGACAACCTGATCGCACGCAAGCAATTGCGGCCTTCGGTGATTGTCATGCCCACCACTGGTCCACAAACCTGGTATGTCGATGGCAACGCAGACAAGGCCGAGACCGCCATCCTCAAGGACCTGCTTCCCTTTGTGGAAAAAAAGTACAACACACGGAAGGATCGCGCTGGACGCTCTGTCGCAGGCCTTTCGATGGGCGGTTATGGCGCTTTGAATCTGAGCTTGTCATACCCTGAGCTTTTCTGCGCCGCAGGCATCTTCAGCCCAGCGATTTATGTGCCTCTGCCCCCCCAAACATCGGCTGCGCGCAGGGCAGCGCAGTTTGTCGACAAGTCTGGTGCGTTTGATGAAAGTGCCTGGACGAAGGCGTTGTACACCTCCCGCATCGATGACTACAAGAAAAAAGGCACCGTTGTTCCGATGTGGATCCAATCCGGTGACCATGACCCCCTGGGAATCGTTGTTTCGGCTGCAAACCTCTATTGGGAGTTGAACAAGACGCAGAAAAATGCCGTTGAGTACCGCGTCGTTGATGGCGGTCACGACTGGCTGGTGTTCCGTGACTCCTCCGTCTCTGGCCTGCCTTGGATGAACAGCCAATGCGAGGTCTTGGACAAGAGTAAGTGATCCCTTGGACAGCGAATCCCAATAGGGCTGCGGGGGGGCTGTCTGGTGTGAGTCAGGCCACCACCATGGTGGTTTGACTGGCACCTTGCCGGTGGTAGCTTGCCTCAGTACCCACCGGCGGTAAGTGGCGGGCGGGTTAGAGCAGGCAGTGCAGTTACTTACCTAGCCCTGGCAAGAACTCCACGCCCGTGCGCTGCACCAGTTCTTTATAGGTTATTGGAGCCGACACCCGTTCCCCCTCCCGGTTCTCCTGCCAATGCGCCCAGGAGCGACCCGTTGTGGCGTCATAGACCAGCTTGAAGAGATAACGCGGAACGCACACCCTGCCTTCACCGATGGTCGGCGCATCGGGCTCAAACACCGGCCCAGTGATCACATACACATCCCCCTTGGCACGGAGCACATACCTGCGGGTATCTTGCTCAATCTTGGCCCACGAACCACCGTTTTGCTGTGCATTCTGGGGAACCATGTTCGCCAAAGAAAAGCTCTGTGCCATGGCAGTTGGCGTAGGCATGTCGCCCGCCGGAGCCATGTGACCACGCGAATAACCAGAACGCTTGTAGTCTTCCAGTTCTGCGCGTTCTGCAGCAGGCAGACGGGCATCCGCAAAGAACTTGTCTGCACGACGCTCATCTGCATCTTCAATGCTCTTGCGATTGAGCCGCTGCGCTACAAACACCGGCGTCTTGGTCTCCCCACTGTGCAGCACTGCAAACGCTTCATAGCAAAGCTCACGCAGGGCAGGGCGCTTAGGCACCACCGGCGGACGACCCTCTGGAAAGAACTGGCGACACTCCGCAAAGCTCGTAGGGTGCGGCACCGTGAGCGGTGCTGGGTCATTGAAGTAACCACGGGCCAGCGTTGTGAGAGAGACAGACAGCGCCAGCGCGAAGACAAGCGCGGATCGACAAGCAGAATTATTCACAGGGACTCAGGCATCAAAGGGGCGCTGATTTGACCACCTTTGAAGTCAGAAGCGGCTCGATACACTGCCACTCATGAGGGAGAAAATGAAACGAGCAGTGTCACTCGCCATGCTTTGCATTGCATACATGGGAGCACAAGCCCAGGCCCACCGATGTGACAATCAACCCATGCAAAGCCTTCACTTCAACACTCCAGAATCCGTGAACGGATGGAGTGCCATCGACGACCGGGTCATGGGCGGAGTGTCACAAAGTCGCCTGACGTTTCATCCCGAAGGTCACGCAGTCTTTGAAGGCGAAGTGTCTACACAGAACGGAGGTGGATTTGCCTCCGTTCGTCATGCACAACTGAGACTGGGAGAGCAGGGCTCCCAAGGCTATCGTTTCCATGTGCGTGGCGATGGCAAACGCTACAAGCTGACTCTGCGCACAGACCAGGGCCTGGATGGCGTCAACTACCAGGCAGTGTTGCAGCCTCCAGCGGGACGATGGGTGGAGGCCACAGTGCCCCTGAACCTGTTCAACCCTAGCTACAGAGGACGTCCGGTGCCCAATGCTCCGGCACTACGCCCAGAGCACGTGTGTCAGGTGGGCTGGATGGTCGCCGATGGTCAGGTCGGCCCGTTCCGACTCGATATCCGAAGCATCACTGTCTTGGGACCGCAGGTCACGCGGCCATGGCCTGCAAACTGATGTGCAACAGTGCATCGTGGTGGTTATGAGCCGCAAAAGAATCTTCCAGTGCATGCCCTTGGGCTGGCCTCCTGGGTTGTTCAGAATGCCAGCCTCCCAACCTAGCCGTGCGCTTGCACTGTCTGCGTCAGATCGCCTTACTGGAACAATTTTGCGTAAGTCCTGAAAAATTCTGAAGACGTGGTCGGTGGAG
>DFQQ01000017.1 GCA_002377855.1 Acidovorax delafieldii
TTGGCGGAGTGGACGGGACTCGAACCCGCGACCCCCGGCGTGACAGGCCGGTATTCTAACCAACTGAACTACCACTCCTGGTAGATAGCTTTTGCTTGCATCTCAGACACAAGCCAAGCGCTACAACTTGGCGACCCTACGGGGATTCGAACCCCGGTACTCACCGTGAAAGGGTGATGTCCTAGGCCTCTAGACGATAGGGTCAAAACCTTGGAACTACTATTACTAACCTGTGGTGGAGGTAAACGGGATCGAACCGATGACCTCTTGCATGCCATGCAAGCGCTCTCCCAGCTGAGCTATACCCCCATTTTGACGCCAACCTTAATAACAAGTCATCGTCATCACAGCCTTGAATTATATACAGATTTTTAGCGGTTCCGCAAACGCTCAAGAACTTTTTCGCGCCCCACCAGCTCTAGCACCGCGTCCACCGAAGGGGTATGGGCAGTGCCTACCGTCAATACGCGCACGGGCATGGCCAGCTGCGGCATCTTCAGACCGTGCTCAGCCAACACCGCCTTGAAAGCAGCGCTGATGGCAGCCTTCTCCCAAGTACAAGAAGCCAGGGCTGCGCCCAGGGCGTCCAGTGCGGGCAAAACAGCTGGGGTCACGTGCTGAGCCATTTCTTGGGGTTGAGGCTGCACTTCACCATAGAAGGCAAGTGCCCAGTCGGCCAGCGCGACTGTGGTGTCACAGCGGTCCTTGAACAAACTGCAAATGCGTGGCAAACGACCGTCGGTCAACGCTTCGCGTGCCACACCGCGCTGCGCCAGCTGGTCCGCTACCAACGCTGCGAGTGCATCGTCCGCGGTCAGTTTGATGTGTTGAGCATTCACCCAGCGTAGCTTCGCCTCATCAAACTGCGCTGCGCTGCGGCCGAGGTGATCCAGATTGAACCACTGCAGGAACTGCTCCCGACTGAAGATCTCGTCATCTCCGTGGCTCCAACCCAGGCGGGCCAAGTAGTTGATCATCGCCTCAGGCAGGTAACCCTCGTCGCGGTATTGCGTAACGGGCTTTGCGCCATTGCGCTTGCTCATCTTCTCGCCCTGCTCATTGAGCACTGTGGGTAAATGCGCATAAACCGGAGGCGTTATCCCCAGCGCTCTGAAGATGTTGATCTGGCGGGGAGTGTTGTTCACATGGTCATCGCCGCGGATCACATGGGTAATTGCCATGTCCATGTCGTCCACCACCACGCAAAAATTGTACGTAGGGGTGCCATCAGGTCGTGCTATCACCAGATCGTCGAGCTCGTCATTTCTTATCTCGATGCGGCCTTTGACCTTGTCGTCCCACACAACGACTCCGTCCTTTGGATTGCGAAACCGCAGCACAGGGAGCACACCCTCCGGCACTGGAGGCAGTGTCTTCCCTTCTTCTGGTCGCCAAGTACCGTCGTAGCGAGGTTTTTCCTTCGCCGCCATCTGGCGCTCACGCAACGCGTCAAGCTCAGGCACGCTCATATAGCATGGGTACACATGCCCCTGTTCCTGCATTTGCGCCAGCACGGCCTTGTACCGGTCCATGCGTTGCATTTGGTAGAAGGGGCCCTCATCAGGCTCCATGCCCAACCACTGCATACCTTCGAGAATCACATCCACAGCGGCTTGGCTCGAGCGCTCCACGTCGGTGTCTTCGATACGCAAAATGAAATCGCCTCCCGTCGCACGTGCAAACGCCCAGGGATAAAGCGCAGAGCGAATGTTGCCGAGGTGAATGAACCCAGTGGGCGATGGGGCGAAGCGGGTGCGCACGTGCGCGACGTTGGAGTCTGTCATGGGAATTGGAATGCGCTGACGCCGCATGGCGGCATTGCTGATAAACGTGGATTTACAAAGTTAGAAGAATGGACGACCCGCAAAGCTTCAATCGTCGTCCAAGCATTCACGCTTCTTGGGCGTTCGGAAGGGCCAACCGTGACGTGTCTTCCTCGCCTTCCTCAGCGCCCACACGCCCCTCGTTCAGCTGCGCAATGCCCTCTGCGGTGATGTCGCCAGTGACATACACGCCGTCAAAACAAGACGCATCAAAACCGTAAATCGCGCTGTTGAGCGACCCGATGGCTCGTTTCATGCCGTCCACGTCCTGGTAGATCAGCGCATCGCACCCAATGGCTTCGCGAATCTCCTCCACGGTGCGGCCGTGTGCTACCAATTCCTTGCTGGTAGGCATGTCTATCCCGTACACGTTGGGATAACGGACGGGAGGGGCCGCACTGGCGAGATAGACTTTCCGTGCGCCGGCATCACGAGCCATTTGCACGATCTCACGAGACGTGGTGCCACGTACGATGGAATCATCCACCAGCAGTACGTTCCGGCCTTTGAACTCACTGCCGATCACGTTGAGCTTTTGGCGCACCGACTTTTTCCGAACCCCCTGCCCGGGCATGATGAAGGTGCGACCCACATAACGATTTTTCACGAAACCTTCGCGATAAGGAATGCCCAACAGGTGCGCCAATTGGGTAGCACTCGGACGGCTGGACTCCGGGATCGGGATGATCACATCGATTTCGTTCGGCGGCACCGTTGACACCACGCGCTTGGCAAGTGCCTCACCCAGGTTCAGACGAGCTTGGTACACCGAGATCCCGTCCAACACGGAATCTGGCCGAGCAAGATACACGAACTCAAAAATGCAGGGATTGAGTTGTGGAGACTGCGCGCACTGGCGTGAGTGCACTGTGCCATCCAGCGTGATGAACACCGCCTCGCCGGGCTCAATGTTCCGTTCGAACACATGCGACGTGCCTTCCAGCGCTACCGACTCGCTCCCCACCATCACTGTACCGTCCTGGCTGCGCCCCATCGCCAGCGGACGGATACCGTGCGGATCCCGAAACGCCAATAGCCCGTGCCCGGCAATCAGCGCAATCACCGCGTACGAGCCCTTGATTCGCTGATGCACTGCACGCACTGCGGTAAAAACATCTTCAGGTTGCAGTGGGACCCCGCGCGTGGCCCGCTCCAGTTCATGCGCGAAGACGTTCAGCAACACCTCGGAGTCACTGTCTGTGTTGGTGTGGCGGTGGTCGGTTTGAAACAGCTCAGTGCGCAACGAATGCGCATTCGTCAAGTTGCCGTTGTGCACCAACACGATGCCGAACGGGGCATTGACATAAAAAGGCTGGGCCTCTTCCTCGCTATAGGCGTTACCTGCAGTGGGGTAGCGTACCTGCCCCAGGCCCACATTGCCCGGCAGGGCGCGCATGTTCCGGGTACGAAAAACATCGCGCACCATGCCCTTGGCCTTGTGCATGAAAAACTTGCGGCCTTGCTGAGTCACGATACCTGCGGCATCCTGGCCACGGTGCTGCAACAGCAGCAATGCGTCATAAATCAGCTGGTTGACTGGCGCGGTACTGACAACACCAACGATTCCACACATAGTTCTTTCCAATCCAATTGCAGAGATTTCTGCGCTAAGCCAATTTCAAGAGCGCACCGCAACGACCTCGCGGTACATCGCTCACTCCGATGAAGGAAGAAGACTTCCGAATTCCTGAGGTAGTACGGGCTTTAGCGACGCCAACACCTGGTCAAGTATCGGAGCCCCTACTGAGGCTTTCCACCACCCATCGTTGCGCATGGGCGTCAGCCCCACCACCACCGCAACCACCAGCAACAATATGCCACCACGTAACAAGCCGAACAGAGCGCCCATGCTGCGGTCTGCAGGGCGCAGCCCAGCGGCCTCTACCATTTTCTTGGCGAGCCAAGCCAACAGACCGAAAGCAAATATGGCTGCGACAAACACCAGCACAAATCCGGCCACATAGCTCAAAGCGCCCTCACCGCTCGCGACAGGCAGCCGTCGCCCCACGTCCGCCGCAAGCCATTGGGCGGTAAAGAAAGCAGCGACCCATCCCGCAAGCGACAGCAACTCAAAGACCAATCCACGCCACGCCCCAAGCAGCAACGAAGCACCCAACACCGTCAAAAAAATCCAATCAGCGAGTTCCATTGGGGGGCCGGAAAGCGCAGGTATCAGAGCGTCAGCACCGATGCGGACAAATCCAAACCTTTGATCCGTGCCGCCGCCTTGTCCGCATCTGCGCGGGTGCCGTAAGGCCCGACGCGAACACGTGTTCTCTTGCCATCCTTTGAATCCACTACCTGGGTGTAAGTTTTCAACCCGGCGCGTTCAAGCTTCAATCGCACCTCTTTGGCTTTGTCTGCGTCAGCGAATGCACCGACCTGCACGATGAAGCGCTCGTCGTCCGAACGCTCGGCCGCCGCTGGCTGGCGTGCGTCTGTGGCTGGCTTACCTCGCACAGCATCCTCAGCCCGTGGCATCGGCTTGGCTACGATTGCTGGGCTGTTTTTGGCCTCAGCAGATTTACCCGCAGCCACTGGTGCTGGAGCCATGCCTGATTTGACGCCTGCGCGACCGCTCGCCGGAGATGCGATCAACTCTTCCCCATCGGTCAATGTGGCGCTGGCGGCTACCCTTTCAACGCTTGGGCGTTGCTGTACAGAGTTAGCGGGCTGCGAACCTGCCGCCTTCACAGCATCAGGCTCGTTCGATTGGGCGGGCACAACCAAGGGCGCAACTTTGTTGCGGTCTGGAATTTCAATCGGAACGTCTACGGGAATCGGCCGGGGCTGGGTGTCGAACAACAGAGGAAATCCAATTACCCCCAACAACACCAATACCGCAGCGCCCATCAAACGATGTCGAGCGCGGCGACGCATGACCTCAATGCTCTCCGCTTGCGGAGAGCGGGGGCGCTTAGCCGGTTTTTCGGCAGGAACATCCTGACCGGGCCACCGAAACTTGAAAAATGCCATGGAAATACGACTCGTGTGGACCTTAAGCGCCCAGATGTTTGGCGTCCAGGCGAGGGATTCCGTTCACAAGAACCCCGCCTACTGTGTAGAACGAGCCAAAGACCACGATTCTATCAGCCGGGTCCGCCGCATCTACCGCTGCCCGCAATGCCTGCAGAGGATCGGAGTGTGCACTGGAGCTCACATCCTTGCGCCCCCCGGCCACCATGTGCACCGCATTCCATTTTTGTTGAAGCTCTATTCCTGCCAGCGCCCTGGGGGTAGGCAAAGACGTGAAGTACCAGCGGTCCACCAGGGGACCCACTTTGGCGAGCATCAGACCCAGGTCCTTGTCCGCCATCGCTCCAAATACGGCATGGGTGACCGGGTAGTACCCCATTGCATCAAGATTGGCGGTGAGGGCGGCAACCGAGTGCGGGTTGTGCGCGACATCCAGCACCAGCGTGGGCTGACCAGGAACGATTTGAAAGCGCCCCGGCAAGTCAACCATGGCCATGCCGTTTCGCACGGCCTGTGCGGTCACAGGCAATTTATCGCGGAGCGCTTCGTATGCCGCCAAAACACCAGCTGCATTGACCAACTGGTTCGCACCTCGAAGCGCAGGGTAAGCAAGGCCGGCGTAACGCCGCCCTCTGCCCGCCCAGCTCCACTGCTGCTTGTCGCCCGCCACATTGAAGTCGTGTCCGACCCTCCAAAGGTCCGCCCCTATTTCGCGTGCGTGGTCCACCACGCTCTGGGGGGCCACGGGGTCGCTCACGATGGCCGGCCGGCCGGTGCGCATGATGCCTGCTTTTTCCCGGCCGATCGCTTCGCGGTCGGCCCCGAGAAACTCAACGTGGTCGATATCGATGCTGGTGATAACTGCGCAATCAGTATCAATCACGTTGGTGGCGTCCAAGCGCCCGCCCAACCCCACCTCCAAGATAGCCACGTCCAGCAATGCATGGCTCATCAATCGCAGAATTGCCAAAGTGGTGAACTCAAAATAGGTCAGGGACACTTCTTCGCCGCTCTGCGTGCGCGCAGCCTCCACTGCTGAAAAATGCGGCAGCAGGTCGTCAGGCGTCACGATCTCACCGTGAACACGACAGCGTTCCTGGAAATGAACCAAGTGGGGTGACGTGTACACGCCAGTCCGGTAACCCGCCTGAAGAGCCACGGCCTCAAGCATTGCGCACGTAGAGCCCTTGCCATTGGTACCTGCCACGGTGACGACAGGACAGCTGAACTTCAGCGACATGCGGCGTGCTATCTCGCGCACGCGGTCAAGCCCCATATCAATGCCAGTCGGGTGAATCTGCTCGCAGTAACGGAGCCAGCCTTCCAAGGTGTGCGGTGTGGTGTGCATAGACCATCAATTGTCGCCCAGGCAGTGGATCGGGCATGATTTCGCCCATGAAACAACGAGAAATTACCCTGTACGGCATCCCCAACTGCGACACAGTCAAGAAAGCGCGGGCTTGGCTCGCAGCACAGTCACTGGACTACACCTTTCACGACTTCAAAAAGCAGGGAGTATCGATGGACCGCCTGCAGGCATGGTGCAGCGCACTAGGCGTGAACGTGGTACTCAACCAAAAAGGAACCACTTGGCGCGCGTTGACTCCCACAGAACAGGAGAGCGCAACCGAAATGGCTGGCGCACTAGAGCTAATGCACAGACACACCAGCCTGATCAAGCGTCCCATCGTTGAATGGAGTATTGGCCCGGAAAGCAAGGTGACGGCTGGATTTTCGCCGGAGGCTTGGGCCCAACACGTCACTGGCCAATTGAAATGACGTTCACTTGGCAGTTCTCCTTGAAGGAGCAACGCCCGAAGGTACTGATCGAATCAAGGTTTACGTAACTTCACGCTTGCCTCTAGTGAAAGAGCGACGGTCCGTTCAACTTTTTTCGCGCTTCGCGCGTTGTATACCTTCAAGACAGGAGTCCTCCATGAAAAAGCCAGCCATCCTTGCCGTGCTGACCATCTCTGTGTTTTCGGCGCAGGCCCAGGAGCAAGCGCGTGTCCTCTCGGCCACTCCTATCGTCCAGCAGGTAGGCGTGCCCCAACAAGTGTGCGGCAACGAAACCGTATACAGTGGGTCGCGCAATTCCGGCGCGGGAGCAGTGATGGGGGCGATCGCAGGAGGAGCGGCGGGCAATGCCGTTGGCAAAGGCAGCGGAAGAGCCGCCGCTACAGCTTTGGGCGTGATTGGCGGAGCGGTACTGGGCAATCAGATTGAGGGTAGCGGCCGCCCACAGTACGAGAACGTGCAACGCTGCACCACTGAAACATATTACGAAAACAGAACAGTAGGTTACAACGTGGTGTATGAGTATGCAGGCCGCCAATACACCACCCGAACGCAGTACGACCCCGGGCAATGGATCCCCGTGAGCGTGCAGCCGCAAATCGGTCAGAGTTACTCGACTCAGCCAGGAGCCTACGGTTCTGGTGCCACGTACGTCCAGCCTGGCGTTGTTACGTCCACCTATCCGGCCCCTGCTGCCTACGTCACCCCACCAGTCACGGTGATCGAATACAACTACACCGATGGCCGGCGGCCCTACCACCACCACGGTAATCCGTATTGGCGCTGAAGATTCATGGTCAGGCAGCAAAGAGCCCTCTGAGGGCTCTTTTTTTTGAAGTGAGCATTTAGTCTTCGGATACCGAAGCAAGCTCCTAACTCAGCGGTCGGCTGCCCTAAAATCAAAAGCTGACTATCACTTGCACACGACCATGACCACCCAAACCATCGACGGAGTAACCGTCACCACCCAAGCCAATGTGTACTTTGACGGCAAATGCGTAAGCCACGGCATCACGCTGGCAGACGGCACAAAAAAATCGGTGGGTGTCGTTTTACCGGCCGTGCTGACCTTCAACACCGCAGCCGCTGAGATCATGGAATGCGTTGCTGGTTCCTGCGAGTACAAGCTGGATGGAACAGATACCTGGGTCAGGTCTGCCGCCGGAGAAAAGTTCAGCGTGCCAGGTAACTCTAAGTTCGATATCCGCGTCACTGAGTCGTACCACTACATCTGCCACTTCGGCTAACTCCTGCAACCGGACACTCATCAGCACATGGCCACCATTCTCCAAAACCTTCCGACTGGTCAAAAAGTCGGCATCGCCTTCTCAGGCGGTCTGGACACCAGCGCAGCCCTGCACTGGATGAAACTCAAGGGCGCAATACCGTACGCCTACACCGCCAACCTCGGTCAACCGGACGAGCCTGACTACGAGGCCATTCCTCGCAAAGCCATGGAATATGGCGCGGAAAAAGCGCGCTTGGTGGACTGCCGCTTGCAACTGGCACACGAAGGGATTGCCGCGCTTCAAGCCGGCGCATTCCACATTTCTACCGGTGGGCTGACTTACTTCAACACGACGCCGTTGGGCCGTGCCGTAACAGGCACCATGCTGGTAGCAGCGATGAAAGAAGACGACGTCAACATCTGGGGAGACGGCTCCACTTTCAAGGGCAATGACATTGAGCGGTTCTACCGTTACGGCCTGCTCACCAATCCATCGCTCAGAATTTACAAGCCTTGGCTGGATCAGCTCTTCATCGATGAGCTCGGTGGCCGAGCAGAAATGTCTGCTTTCATGACCAAGGCGGGTTTCGGCTACAAGATGAGTGCCGAGAAAGCCTACAGCACCGATAGCAACATGCTGGGCGCCACGCACGAAGCCAAGGACCTCGAGTTCTTAAATAGCGGGATTCGGATCGTAAACCCCATCATGGGCGTCGCTTTCTGGAAGGACGAAGTAGAAGTCAAGCGCGAAGAAGTCTCTGTGCGCTTCGAAGAAGGCCTGCCAGTGGCGCTCAACGGAGTCGAATTCTCTGATCCCGTTGAACTGATCCTGGAAGCCAACCGCATTGGCGGGCGGCACGGGCTTGGGATGAGCGACCAGATCGAAAACCGCATCATTGAAGCCAAGAGCCGAGGCATCTACGAAGCTCCTGGTCTGGCGCTGCTGCACATTGCCTATGAACGCTTGGTGACAGGTATCCACAACGAAGACACCATTGAGCAGTACCGCATGAACGGCCTCAAGTTGGGTCGCTTGCTGTACCAAGGGCGCTGGTTTGACCCCCAAGCCATCATGCTGCGCGAAACAGCCCAACGCTGGGTAGCGCGCGCTATCACCGGCACAGTGACCCTGGAACTGCGCCGAGGCAACGACTACTCTCTGCTCAACACGGAGAGCCCCAACTTGACCTATGCGCCAGAACGTCTGTCGATGGAAAAAGTCGAAGACGCGCCGTTTTCTCCACTGGATCGCATTGGCCAACTGACGATGCGCAACTTAGACATTTCCGACACCCGGGAAAAGTTGGGGGTCTATTCGCGTGCGGGATTGCTTCTGCCCGGGTCGCAAAACGACCTGCTGACACTCACAGCCGCGAAAAAGTAAGGCTCTGCGCTTATCAAGCCGCCCAACCGGGCGGCTTTTTTTCGTCCATTACAATCATTTAAATCATTTTTAACATAAAATCATGCAATCAACTAATCCTCTCGCAGGAGGTGCTATGCACATCATTACCTTGTTTTCTCGCTGGCTGGCGCTGTTTACAGCCGTGTCGCTGCTCGCTACCCCCGCGTGGGCTCTGCAGTCCCCCACTGGGGACGTGATATTGACCGTTTCCGGAAAAATTGGCCAAGCCAATCGGGACAAAGCGGCCGCTTTCGACTTGGAGATGCTTCAAAAGCTGCCTCAGCAGACCTTTGTCACCAAGACTCCGTGGGACAAGAACCCTACAAAGTTCACCGGTCCGTTGTTGCGCGATGTACTTAGCGCAGTGAAGTCCAACGGTAAAACCCTGACCGCCTTGGCTTTGAACGACTACAAAACAACTATTCCTGCAGAGGATGCGAGCTTGTATGACGTGATCGTGGCTCACAAGATCGACGACATGCCGATCCCTGTGCGCACAAAGGGGCCTCTGTTCATCATCTATCCTTTTGATTCGAAACCCGAACTGAAAGCGTCCAAGTACTATGGTCGCTCGGCTTGGCAGCTCAAATCCCTCAAGGTCGATTGAAAACGATAAATGCCATCCCGCCGCACCAACCAGCGCTACCTTTTATGGTTGGCACTGGGCACGACCCTGATGGTTGCCGCCATGGCGGTTCTGCTGGTGCTTCAGGCAACCCAGCAACAGGCTATTCGCAAAAGCAGCGACCTGCGCAGTGACTCGATCACCGCGTTGGCATTTCAACTGGAACGGGAGTTCTTGCGCCTGAGGCAGGTGCTGGAGGTACACGCAGTGAGCGAAGCGCCACGCACTTTGAATGACTTGCGGCTGCGCAGCGACATTTTTGCCAGCCGTTTTCAGCTGATGCACGACACGCCGAGCACCACGGCCTTGCACGAACGGCGAGAGTACGTGGAGACCATGCCCAAGCTCGAAGCGCTGATCGCACAGATGGACCAGATGCTCGCGGCCCCTGGTACACGCCCGCGCAAGGAGTTCCAACAACTGCTTGGTTCGTTCAATGAACTCGGCCCCGACGTCCAGGAAATGACGATGGCGGCCAACCGCCATGTCGCTTCACTCCTGGAAGAGCAGGAGTCCACCATGCTAGCGCAGGGCGGCCAGATCACGGCGCTGATCGTGGCCCAGTTGGTCATTTTGCTGGCTGCCGGCGCAGCGCTGGCCCGACGCCAGTATCGGCAAGAAAGAGAGCGACTGGCTCTGCAGCAGCTGACTGAAAGATTGCAGACTGCCAACGCTGCGGCTGAACAGGCCAACCGGGGCAAGAGCCAGTTCCTAGCCAACATGAGCCACGAACTGCGCACTCCATTCAACGGCGTGTTGGGCATGCTCACGCTGCTGGAAAGAACCAGGCTGGACGCTAGCCAGCGGGAGTACGTCTACACCGCCCGCAACTCGGCGGACCATTTGCTGGCACTTTTGAACGACATTCTCGACGTGTCGGCCATGGAGGCCGGCAAGATGAGTATCCACCCCGTTCCGACCCACTTGCCAGCGGTGATGGAAGGTGTTGAGAGGCTCATGCGCCCGATGGCAGAGCAAAAAGGACTGCGCTTTGTCATCGACTTGGCTGAAGGCTTGCCGTCTTGGGTTGAAGCGGATGGCACACGGCTGAAACAGATTGTCCTGAACTTGGTGACCAACGCCATCAAGTTCAGTGACAAGGGCACCGTGTCCGTCAAGATGGGGCGCCATGACAACGGCGAACTCTGTCATGGGAGCGTCTACGTCTTCCGCTTGGAGGTCGTTGACGAAGGAATCGGCATGGACCAAGCCACCCTTGCGAGGTTGTTCGAGCGATTCACACAAGGAGACGCCAGTACATCGCGCCGCTTTGGTGGCACCGGCTTGGGTCTGGAGATCTCGCGCAATCTCGCCCGGAGGATGGGAGGAGACATACAGGCGCGAAGCACACTGGGCAAAGGCAGCACTTTTGTGGTCACCCTGCCCTTGTCGCTGGCACCGCCTCCCAAGGCAAGGGCCTTGCCCGGCCCATCAGAGGAGGCATCCTCTCAGCCCGAAATTTCGGGGTTGGACATATTGGTAGCCGACGACCAGATGGTCAACCGCAAATACATGGGCGCATTGCTCACCAGCATGGGGCACGCCCCCCGGTTTGCCGAGAACGGCGAACAAGCCTGCGCAGAAGTGCAGAAGAAGCGACCGCATCTGGTGCTGATGGATTTGCACATGCCCGTCATGGACGGCTTTGAGGCGACCCGCAAGCTACGCCGGTCGCCTGAATTCACAGATCTGGCCATCGTGGCGTTGACCGCCGATGTGTTCGCACAGACCCGAGAACGGGCCACCGAAGCGGGCATGAGTGCATTCGTTGCAAAACCGGTCAGCGTGGACACCATTCAATCACTGCTGACGGAAACGTTCAGAGCCCCTGAGGGCGAGCGCGTCTTACCGCCGCCAGAAGCGTCGGCAAAAGAAAGACCACTGACAGCCGAGACGGCCCCACTGCAACCGCCCTCCCAGCCTGCCAAGCGCCCCGCACGGCGGCGTTTCAAATCAGGGGACGTCGCCGCGCACATCGATATGGCCATGGTGGGCGAAGTCTGCGTGGGGGTCACTGTGCAGGGATATCGATCCCTGCTCCAAGGCTATTTCAGCGACGAGTCGGGAAGCTTGGATGCCTTGCTGCGCGCGCTCAGCGGCAGCGATCAAGAGGCGCTTCGGGCGGCAGCACATGGGTTCAAGGGGGCGTCTGCAAACCTCGGTTTCGCCAAATTGGCGGCGCTGGCTTTCCAGTTCGAGAAAGGCGAATACCTCCCTGAAATCGATGACCGAGCGCATTTGCTGGAGGCATGGGACATGACCCACGCCCTGTGCCTTCGCATGGGTCTCACAGACGTCGCGGCCATCCAGGAGCGCCATCGCCATGTGCCCAAAGCCAGCAGCCAGCAAGGCCCGCTCCCCTAGTCTGCCAACCCGCAGATACGGTTACACCACCACAGGCTCCAGATCCAGCCGGATACCAAAGCGTTCGTAAACGCTGGTTTGTATTGCTTTCGCAAGGGTCATGACTTCACCGCCGGTCACGCTGTCTTGCGCTGTACCCCGATTGACAAGCACCAGCGCCTGTTTTTCATAGACTCCCGCCTTGCCAATGGATTTGCCACGCCAGCCACAGGCATCAATCAGCCACCCGGCCGCGAGTTTGACCGACCCGTCCGGCATGGGGTAGTGAACAATTCTGGGTTCTCGGGCAATGATGTCCGAGCATTGCTCTGGAGTCACTGTCGGGTTCTTGAAAAAGCTGCCCGCATTACCCACGACGGCCGGATCTGGCAGCTTTGCGCGGCGAATCTCGCAGACCCACTCAAAAATCTGCTGCGCATCGGGACACTCGATACCCGCCTCGGCACGGCGACGCTCCAGATCCAGGTAACCCAGCACCGGGCGCCAGGGCCGAGGCAGACGAAAGCGCACATGGGTGATCACAGCGCGCCCCGCGAGCCCGATGTTTCTCACTTCCTCGCGCTCAGGCGTCGCCACTGGGGCGCCATGCTTGAACACCGAATCACGGTAGCCGAACGCGCACTGCTCGGCGGTCAGCGTGAAGATCTGGCCCGTGCCCATATCCACAGCGTCGAGCGATTCGAAACGATCCTGCAGCTCCACACCATACGCCCCGATGTTCTGTACGGGAGACGCACCCACCGTTCCGGGGATCAACGCCAGGTTTTCTAGACCGGGGTACCCATTTTGCAGGGTCCACTGCACACAGTCGTGCCAAGACTCCCCCGCTCCGGCCTCCACAATCCAGGCCTTTGCAGTTTCTTGCACCAACCGGAAGCCCTTGATCTCCATTTTGAGGACCACCGGCTTCACATCGCCTGTCAGAACGATGTTGCTGCCGCCCCCCAGGACAAAAAAGGGCGCTGGGCGTAGTTCAGGATCGGCACGCACCTGCAACAAATCTTGCACATCGCGAATACGCACCAGACTCAATGCGCGGGCTGCGATGCCGAAGGTGTTCCAGGGCTGTAAAGGGACGTTTTTCTCGACTACCATTGACAAGATTGTCGCATCGGGACCTGCGCCCGGGCGATCTCCCTGATTTGCCAAGCCAGTGAAAGCCGCTATGCCATCCTTTGATACCGTCTGTGAAGCCAACCTTGTTGAAGTGAAAAACGCAGTGGAGAACACCGTCAAGGAAATCTCCACTCGCTTTGACTTCAAAGGGACCGCCGCCAGCATTGAAATCAAGGACAAGGAAATCACCCTCATCGGTGATGCCGAGTTCCAGCTCACCCAAATTGAAGACATACTGCGCAATAAGCTCACCAAGCGCAACGTCGATGTGCGTTTCCTCGACAAGGGCGATGTGCAGAAGATGGGCGGCGACAAGGTCAAGCAGGTCATCAAGGTACGCAACGGCATTGAAAGTGAACTAGCCAAAAAGATCCAAAAGCTGCTCAAGGAAAGCAAGTTGAAGGTCCAAGGTGCGATCCAGGAGGACAAGGTCCGCGTGACCGGTGCCAAACGCGACGACCTGCAGGCCGCTATGGCATTGATTCGCAAAGATGTGGCAGATGTACCTCTGTCGTTCGATAATTTCCGCGACTGATACCCAGTCGTGGGCCGCATGACGCTCTCACCCGTACTGCCGTACTGAGGCCAATGCGTTGCTGAAGCACCTGCGTCAGATGGCCGAGCTCACGGCGCTGCTGGCAGCCCTCGGTGCCGGCGCGGCCCAGGCCCAGACCGCTGTGGCGCTGGCTGGGATTCTTGGCAACAAGGCACTTCTAGTGGTCAATGGCGGCGCTCCACGCGGCGTGGCTGCAGGCGAAAGCCATTCGGGCGTGAAAGTCCTCTCTGTGGGTAAGGAAGAGGCTGTGGTTGAGATAGACGGCGCGCGACGCCCCTTGCGCTTGGGCGAAGCGCCGGTGAGCGTGGGCAGCCGGACCAGCGCCCGGCGGGTCGTGCTGCTTGCCGACGGGCGCGGCCATTTCATCAACAGCGGCATGATCAACGGCAGCCGCATGCAATACATGGTGGACACAGGTGCCTCCACCGTGGCCATCGGCAGGCCAGACGCAGATCGCATGGGCCTTCAGTACACGAGAGGCCAGCCCGTACAGATGAACACCGCCAACGGCGTCGCGCAAGGTTGGCGTATCAAGCTGGACTCGGTACGAATCGGCGATGTGGAGGTGTATGGCATTGAGGCGGTGGTCACCCCGCAGGGCATGCCCTACGTTTTGCTCGGTAATAGCGTGCTGAGCGAGTTTCAGATGACCCGCACCAATGACCAGATGGTGCTGGAAAAGCGCAATTGACCACGCGGATGTCCACCTCCCTGCCCACTGGCAAGCTGCACGAAGGCGAGTACGAGGATTTACTCAGCCTTTGGTCTGACCTGGAAACGGCATTGTCGCTGCTGCTGTCCAAGCCATTGCTGATCCAAGACTTCCCGGCAAAAATTCGCCAGCTCGATTTGTGGCTCCAAGACTTGGTGTCCCACGACAACGACGCGGCGCTGTACTTGATGTTCCAGTTGGCTGCCACCTCTACGGCAAGCTACAGCGCTTCTCACGCACTGGTGTGCGCAACGCTGTGCACCATCATGGCGCGCGAGTTGCGGCTGCCCATCACGGAGCGAGACAGCTTGGTCAGGGCCGCCCTGACGATGAATATCGGCATGACCACGCTGCAAGATCAGTTGGCGCAGCAACGTGACAACCTGACACCCCAGCAAAAGGATGCAATCCAGCATCACCCGCTGCAAAGCCAGGCACTGCTGGAAAGGCTTTTTGTTACGGACTCCCTGTGGTTGGAGGTGGTTGGCCAGCACCACGTTCAAATTGCCGACCGGGTACCCCTTGCTTCGCAGGCGCCTTCAGATCGGCTGACGCGCATTCTGGGAACGATCGACCGCTATGCGGCCATGATCAGCCCCCGCAAGTCTCGGGCCGGGCGCAGTTCTACGGATTCCGTTCGCGCCATCGTCGGGCAGGAGGTGGACCAGCACGATGAAGTGAGTTATGCGCTGGTGCGTGCTATTGGTTTGTGCCCACCGGGCACCTTCGTAAAGCTCGACAACGGGGACACAGCCATCGTCTTGCGCCGCAGTGACAAGGCCAACCATCCGTTGGTGGCCAGCTTGCTGGACCGCTCTGGCAATCACCGTGCACAGCCCACGTTGCACCCTACCGCGCTGAGCAAACCGCGCATCCAGTCGGCGCTAGCGCGCTCAGCCGTTACGGTGGAGCTCAACCACCGAACGATGGTGAGGCTGGGGCTTTATGCCGCCCAGCACAACACTGGCATTCACAATCTGGTCACAACGCCTGCCACCTTGGGGCTGCACTGACCTCTGCAGTCCCGCCTGCAGCCGGCCGCTGGCCCCTTGAAACGCAAGTACGCAAGCCCTGTCCGATGGGCCGGGCGCCACCGAAGTGAAGCTTGCCGCCAATCGTTTACTTTTTCGACTTGCCCAGCTTGGACTCCTTGCCCTCCAGCAACCGCTGGATATTTTCGCGGTGCCGCCACACCAACAGCAAAGCCATCACTGCAATGGCAACGGCAATACTCTGCTCTGCGTACCAGACCGCTCCGTCTACCAACAGATAAAACACCGGGGCGAACACGGCGGCGACCAGAGAAGCCAGCGACGAATACCGGAAAAACAAGGCGATCAACAGCCAGGTCACCGCAGTGGCTAGCCCCAACCACGCGTTGATACCCACGAGAACCCCCAGGGCAGTGGCCACACCCTTCCCACCCTGAAAGCGGAAGAACACAGGCCAGAGATGCCCCAGGAATGCGGCCAGGCCCACCAGGGCGATCGTGCCCTCTTCCAATCCATATGGCTTGCCATACCAGCGCACCAACACCACGGGCAGCCAGCCCTTGACGGCGTCCAGCAGCAGCGTCACCACGGCGGCGACCTTGCTGCCCGAGCGCAGCACATTGGTCGCACCGGGGTTTTTGCTGCCGTAAGTGCGCGGGTCGCTCAGCCCCATCACGCGGGTGACGATGACGGCGAATGACAGCGAACCCAACAAATAGGCGGCCACGGCGGCAAACAGGGGATACACGGCGGTCAAAACAACTCCTTGGATAGATTCGGTACGGGCACGCCCGCATGCGGCGGCTATTCTGCCAGCGCGCACTGCACGGGCCGCGCGCCCAGCAGTTCAACGCACACGCGCGGGTCGATCTGCACCAGAAAGCCTCGACGCCCGCCGTTGATGGCAATGCGCGGCAAACCCAGAATGGACTCTTCGATATAAACCGGCATCTTGCGCCGGGTGCCGAACGGAGACGTCCCCCCTACCAGATAGCCGCTGTGGCGGTTGGCCACCTCGGGGGCACAGGGCTCCACCGACTTGGCCCCGATCTGCCGGGCCAGGTTTTTGGTGGACACCTTGCGGTTGCCATGCATCAGCACCACCAAAGGCTTGGCATCCTGGTCTTGCATGATCAACGTCTTGACCACCATGAACGGGTCGAGCCCCAGCACTGCGGCACTGTGCTGGGCTCCGCCATGCTCCAGGTACTCATAAGGATGCTCGGTGTAGGCCACCTTGTGCGCCTTGAGCAGCTGGGTGGCGGGGGTTTCGGAAACGTGTTCTCTCTTGGCCATGGTGCAAAACAGGGTGACTCGCGATGGTAACCATGCCCAGCCTGAACCGCGAGATGCTTACCCGCCGCCTGCGCGCGAGCCGCCGGTACCTCGGGCGTTTTTGCGGTGCCCCACCTTGCGTGTTCCATACTCGGAAATTGCGGCGACCAGGGTCTCGGTAAAGGCGCGGACCAGGGGCGAGGGCTCACGCCCCTCCAGCCCTAGCACCTGAAGCCGCCGCTGCTGCATCTGGGCTTCTTCAAAAGGCACGGCCATCAGGCGCCCGTCTTCCACCCAATGGGCCGCTGTCAGGTAGCCTGCCAGCACCACGTCACTTCCTTCCAGCAGCGGCAGCAACGCCGACGAAAAATTGCTTTCGACAGCTGGCGCGTAGCGCAAGCCTTGCACGGTGCAGCTCAGGTCAAAAAGCTGCCGCCCCGTAATGCTGCTGCCTCCCATGAGCAAAGGGTAAGCCACTACATCGGCCACACGCACGCTGCGTTGGCGAGCCAGCGGATGCTCCGGCACCACCACCGCGTACACCGGCGCCACGGCAGAGTGCAGCACCTGCAGGCCCTTGTCGGGCGCCAGGCTGTATTTCAACGCCAAGTCCACCTCACCGCGCAGCAGCAGCGCAGATGCCTCCTGCGGCACAACCACCTGCAAGTGCAACTGCACCGAAGGGTGTTGCCCCCTGAAGGCCTCCATGACACGGGGCAAGAACCCCACCGCAAAACCCTCTGTGCAGGCCACGCGCACCTGCTGGGCCTGCTGGGTGGCCAAATCCTGCAGTTGCTGCACCAGCCCTGCGGATTGCGCCTCTTGCGCATTGAGGTGGGCCAGCAACCGCGCACCTGCCGCCGTGAGCGCCATTCCACGGGGCTGGCGCTCAAACAGCGGCACACCCACCGAATCTTCAAGTTTGGAGAGTTGCCGGCTAACGGCAGACGCCGCAACGTGAAGGCGCTGCGCTGCCTGGTTGACCGACCCGGTGCGCGCCACCTCGAAGAAGTACCGCAGCGGCAAACTGAACAGTGAAAAATGCATGGAGATGGTGTTGCCATAAAGGCAATACTTTTTTGCTAATTCTCTATCAATCAGAACGCGGAGACGGCGTCCATCTTGCATGTTTCAAGGCTCCAATTGGCCCATGGCCCCGGCGGGCAGCGCCCGCCGAGCCTTCACCCCAGGAGACCTCGATGAAACGCCGTAGCTCACTCACCTTTTTGCTTGCCGCCTGCGGCGCCCTGGCGTCCACCGCCGGCAATGCACAGCAGCCCACCAGCGCAGACATCGCGGCCGCGACTTGGCCCCAGCGCGCCATCCGCCTTGTGGTCCCCTTCCCTCCCGGCGGCGGTACCGACGCCGTGGCACGGGCCCTGGCGCAAAAACTGGCTGCCCGCCTGGGTAGCCCCGTGGTGGTGGACAACAAGCCCGGCGCCTCCACCATCATTGGCACCGAGAGTGTGGTGAAGGCAGACCCGGATGGCTACACCCTGCTGGTGTCGGGCTCCACCAGCTACACCGTCAACGCCGCCTTGCGGCCCAAGCTGCCTTATGACCCGCTCAAAGACCTGGCCCCGGTTGCCATCGTGGCCAAGGCGCCGCTGGTGATCGTGGTCAACGCCAACTCTCCCTACAAAGACTTGAACGCGTTACTGGCCGCGGCCAAGGCAGCTCCCAAGACCATCAACTACGCCACCTTTGGCTCTGGCTCCGCCCCCCACCTGGTGGGCTCGCTGCTGGAGCAAACCACGGGGGTGCGCCTGCAAGATGTGCCCTACCGCGGCAGCGCCCAGGCCATGATGGGATTGATGGGCGGCGAGATCCAGGTAGCCATCGACACCGTGGCCAGTGCTGCGCAACATGTGCGTGCAGGCAAGCTGCGCGCACTGGCCATTGCCGGCAATGAACGCGCCCGCGCCCTGCCCGACGTGCCCACGGTGACCGAACTGAAACTGCCAGACGCCGCCTTTGATGGCTGGTATGCCGTGGCCGCCCCGGCGCGCACCCCCACCCCCATCGTCAGTAAGCTCCTGAAAGAGGTGGACGGCGCGATGCGCGACCCACAACTGCAAGAGCAGATTCGCGCGCAAGGCATGGAGCCCGTGTTCATTGGCCCCAAACCCATGCACGCCGCGATGGAAGATGAGATCGGCCGTTACCGCGCACTGGCCTGGCGCGCCAAGATTGTGGTGGAGTAAGCGGCCATGAGCAGAGAGCAACTCATTCGCAGCGTGCAGCAGCACTTTGACGGCGGGGCGTTTGCCGCCACCCTGTCGCGGCGCGTGGCCTGGCGCACCGAAAGCGACACCGGCACGGTGCCGCCCACCCTGCGCGGCTACCTGGTCGACGAAATGGTGCCTGAGCTGCAAGGCCTGGGCTTTGACTGCCAAGTGCTGGACAACCCCGACCCCAAGGGTGGCCCCCTGCTACTGGCGCGTAGGGTGGAAGACGCCGCGCTGCCCACGGTGCTGACCTACGGTCACGGCGACGTGGTGAACGGGCAGGAAAGTGCTTGGCGCGAGGGCCTGTCGCCCTGGGCGCTGACACAAGAAGGCGACCGCTGGTACGGTCGCGGCACGGCCGACAACAAGGGGCAGCACACGGTGGTGTTCACCGCACTGGCCCACGCCATTGCCGCGCGCGGCGGCAAGCTGGGCTACAACGTGACGGTGCTGCTGGAGATGGGCGAAGAAGCCGGCTCCCCCGGCCTGGCCCGTTTCTGCGCCGACCATGCAGACGCCCTGCGTGCCGACCTGTTTGTGGCCAGCGACGGCCCGCGCATCAATGTGGAGCGTCCCACCCTGTTCCTGGGTTCACGCGGGGCCATCAACTTCTCGCTCACTGTGCGCAGCCGCGACAAGGCCTACCACTCCGGCAACTGGGGTGGCGTGCTGGCCAACCCGGCCACGGTGCTCAGCCATGCGCTGGCCAGCATGGTGGATGCGCATGGGCGCGTGCTGGTACCTGGCCTGCTGCCCGCCAGCGTGCCTGACAAGCTGCGCACAGCACTCAAAGACGTCGCCATCGGCGCGGGCGCGGACGACCCGGCCCTCACCCCCGGCTGGGGCGAGCCGGGCCTGACACCCGCCGAGCAACTGGTGGGCTGGAACACGCTGGAAGTGCTGGCCTTGGGCTCGGGCAATGCACAGCGGCCCATCAACGCCATCCCCTCGCAAGCCGTGGCGCACTGCCAGCTGCGCTTTGTGGTGGGCACTGACTGGAAGAACGTGCAGGCCACGCTGCGCCAGCACCTGGACGCCCACGGCTTTGAGCAGGTGGACACCACCATGGGCATGGTGTGTGGTGCCACACGACTGGACCTGGACAACCCCTGGGTGGACTGGACGCTGGCCAGCATGGAACGCAGCGCAGGCCAAAGCGCCACACTGCTGCCCAACTTGGCAGGCTCGCTGCCCAACGACATCTTTGCCGACCAGCTGGGCCTGCCCACGCTGTGGATTCCACACTCCTACCCCGCCTGCGCGCAGCATGCGCCCAATGAACATTTGCTCGGCTCCGTCGCCCGCGAAGGTCTGGCCGTTATGGCGGGACTGTTTTGGGATTTGGGCGAGCCCGGCAGCGCGCCGTGGCAAGAAGGGGCAGTTTCCGCAGGAGAACACCCTGGGGCGTAAACCACCCCAGGTGCCCATAGCGCATCCGCGCCGTGCAAACGCTTGTGGTACGGAATCACCCCCTTGAAACCGTTCACGCTGAGCTTGTCGAAGCGCCGCGCAAGGCTTCGACAGGCTCAGCCCGAACGGACATTGAAAATTTCTACAACCTCAGCCCAGACGGCGAGCACAGTCGGCTCTGGGGGCGCCATCAAAGCGCTGGGTCGCGCACTTCCCAGCGAATGGCGTCGATAGCCTCCAGTACCTCGGGCGACAGCGTGGTGCCCCAGGCGTTCAGGTCTTCGTCCAGCTGGGCCAGCGATGTGACGCCAATGATGGTGCTGGCCACCTGCCACTTGGTGTAGCAGAAGGCCAGCGCCATCTGCGTAGGCGTGAGGCCGTTGTCGCGCGCGAGCTGGTTGTAGCGGCGGGCAGCAGCCAGCGCCTCTGGGCGGCCCCAGCGCTGCTTGCGCACCGATTCATAGCGCGCAATGCGTGCGCCCTGGGGGGCCCCGGCGTCGGTGGGGGCGTGCTCGTCGTACTTGCCTGTCAACAGGCCAAAGCCCAAAGGCGAATAGGCCAGCAGCGACACATTCAGGCGATGGCAGGTCTCGTCCATCGCGTTTTCCCAAGTGCGGTTGATGAGGCAGTACGGGTTTTGCACCGTGGCCACACGCGGCAGGCCGTGCTGCTCGGCCAGGCGCGCAAATTCGTGCACGCCATAGGGCGTCTCGTTCGAAAGGCCGATATAGCGCACCTTGCCCGCCTTCACCAGCTTGGCCAGCGTTTCGAGCTGCTCATGAATGGGCGTTTGCGAGGTTTCCTTGGCCGGGTCGTAGTACAGCGTGCCAAAGGCGGGCACATGGCGCTCGGGCCAGTGGATCTGGTAGAGGTCGATGACATCGGTCTGCAGGCGGCGCAGGCTGCCTTCGCACGATGCCACGATGTCAGCAGGCGTCATGCCCTTGCCCTCGCGCACCCAGGGCATGCCGCGCGAGGGGCCCGCCACCTTGGTGGCCAGCACCAGCTTCTGGCGGGCACCGGGGTTTTTGGAAAACCAATTGCCGATGATGGTTTCGGTCGCGCCAAAGGTCTCGGCCCGTGCGGGCACGGAATACATCTCGGCCGTGTCGATGAAGTTGACGCCCCGCGCCAGCGAGTGGCTGAGGATGGCATGCGAGTCGGCTTCATTGACCTGCTCACCGAAGGTCATGGTGCCCAGGCAGATGGGCGTAACGTGCAGGTCGCTGAGGCCGAGTGGGATGGTTTGCATGGAGGAAAAGGATTACAAGCGAAGGAACGGCCTCGCAGAATAATGGATTTTCCTTTCACTCGCAGACCGGCACGCCATGCCTGAGGGCCCTTCCATCTTCATCCTGCGCGAGCAGGCAGCCGCCTTTGCAGGCAAGACAATCGCACGCACCGAGGGAAACACTTCCATCGACAAGGCACGCTTGGTAGGCCAGCGAGTAGTGTCGGTGCGCAGCTGGGGGAAGCACTTCTTGCTGGAGTTTGCAGGTTTTGCGCTGCGTGTGCACTTCCTGCTGTTTGGCAGCTACCGTATCAACGAACGCAAAGACGCGCCTGTACGCCTGAGCCTGCAGTTTGATGACGGGGAACTCAACCTGTACGCCTGCTCCGTGAAGTTCGTGGAAGGGCCGCTGCAAGCCGCCTACGACTGGAAGGCCGATGTCATGTCTGACAGCTGGGATCCCAGGCTGGCTCTGCAGCGGCTGCGGGCGCAGCCCGAGACCCTGGCGTGCGATGCGTTGCTGGACCAGACGGTGTTTTCAGGCGTGGGCAACATCATCAAGAATGAAGTGCTGTTTCGCATCCGCGTGCACCCTCTGTCCACCGTGGGCGCCCTGCCCGCTGCCAAGTTGCGCGAGTTGGTGGAGCAGGCCCGCCAATACAGCTTTGACTTTCTGGAGTGGAAGCGGCAATTTCAGCTCAAGCAACACTGGCTGGTGCACCGCTGCACGGTGTGCCCGCGCTGCCAGGTTCCGTTGAGCAAGGCCCATCTGGGCAAGACCAGACGGCGGAGCTTCTATTGCGAAGGTTGCCAGAAGCGATATGAACGGCCCGACCTTGCCGCGCCACCGCAGTGAGCGGCCTCACGCATCGCACCATGGATTTATGTAAAAAAGGCTTGTAGCGCCCTAATTCACAGCGCCAGTAGCTATAAATTCAATAGCAATCCATGGACCAAGCACAGCCGACGATGTCTCGCGCTCACGCTGGCCAGATTCACACCGCCAGGTACTGGGCCCACAAGCTGCGGTCGGCACGCAGCGCCTGCGAGTCTCCCTGCCACACCACCCTGCCTCGCTCCAGAATCACATGGCGGTCTGCCAAGTCCATCAAGCGGTGCACGTACTTGTCCACCACCAAAATGGTCTGGCCAGCAGCCTTGAGGCCCGCCAGGCATCGCCAGATCTCTTCTCGAATGACGGGTGCCAGCCCTTCGGTGGCTTCGTCCAGGATGAGCAGCCGGGGATTGGTCGACAAAGCCCTGCCAATGGCCAGCATTTGCTGCTCGCCGCCCGAGAGTTGGTGGCCGAGGTGATTTTGGCGCTCCTTCAAACGGGGAAACACGCCGTAGATGCGATCGAGACCCCACACGTCGCGCAGGCCGCTGCGGTTGTCAGCAAAAGCCACCAGGTGTTCACGCACCGTGAGGTTGGGGAACACATGCCGCCCTTCGGGCACGATGGCCAAGCCCAGCCGGGCGATCGCATCGCTGGGCAAACGCGTGGTGGGCTGGCCGGCAAAGTGCACGCAGCCCGCCGTGGGCCGCACTGCGCCCACCAGCGTTTTGATGGTCGTGCTTTTGCCCATCCCATTGCGGCCGAGCAGCGACACCACCTCGCCCGCAGCAATGTGCAGGTCAACGCCAAACAACACTTGGCTGGCGCCGTACCCAGCCTCCAGAGCTTGGCAACTCAATAGGGGCGGTGGCGCGCTCATTCGGGGGTCTCCAGCGTTTCGGTGCCCAGGTACACGGCTTGCACCTCGGCGTTGTTGCGAATCGCGTCGGGGGTGCCGCTGGTCAGCACGCGCCCATACACCAGCACCGAGATGCGGTCCGCCAGGCGGAACACGGCATCCATGTCGTGCTCGATCAGCAGCACAGCCATGTCGCGCCGCAGGGTTTCGATCAACTCCACCATCTGCAGCGATTCATCAGGGCCCATGCCGGCCATGGGCTCGTCCAGCAGCAACAGCTTGGGCGTGGCTGCCAGCGCGAGGGCCACGTCCAGCGTGCGCTGGGCACCATGCGGCAGTGCACCCGCCAGCCCGTTCAGGTTGTGCTGCAGGCCGACCCGCTCAGCCAGCTGGTCAGCGCGTTCGTACAAACCATGTGCGCTGGAGCGTGGCTGCAAGAACCGAAAGCTGGAGCCGCTGTGCGCCTGCACGGCCAGCAGCAGGTTGTCGCGCACGCTCTGGTTCAGAAAAATGCGCGTGACCTGGAAGCAGCGCGACAGGCCCAGCGCCACCCGCCGGTGCATGGGCAGGTGCGTCAGGTCTTGGCCGTCTAGCACGATGCGCCCTGCGTCTGGCGCCAACAGGCCCGATATCTGGTGGACCAATGTGGTCTTGCCCGCCCCGTTGGGGCCGATGAGCGCGTGGATTTCGCCCGGTTCCACCGTGAGGCTGACGTGGTCTGTGGCCAGCAGGCCGCCAAAGCGCTTGACCAGCCCTTGCACCTGAAAAAGGCTCATGGTTTGCCCCTGCCCCACAGGTCGCTCAGCGCCGCCAGCCCCTTGGGGGCATAGAGGGCGGTGGCAATCAACAACAGGCCCAGGGGCATGTGCCAGTGCGTGGTGTGCAGCTTGAGCGCCTCTTCCAGCGCCAGCCACACGGCCGCGCCCACCGGCCCGCCCCAGCGGCGCCCCAGGCCGCCAATGATCACCATGACGATGAGCGTGGCCGACTGTGTCCAATGCATCATCGACGGGCTGACAAAGCTGTTGCCCGTGGCCAGCAGCGCGCCCGCCAGGCCGGCAATGGCACCGGCCACGACGAACGCCGTGAGCTGCAGCAGGTAGACGGGATAGCCCAGGGCGCGCATGCGGGTTTCGTTGTCACGAATACCCACCAGCGCCATGCCAAAGCGCGAGCCGACGGCCCGATCCAGCCACCACAGCAGCGCGGCGACGATGGCCAGCACCACCCAGTACAACGTGGCTTCGTCGGCCATGTCCAGCCCCATGCCCAGCGCGGGCCGCGCCATCAGCGTGTAGCCATCGTCGCCGCCGTAGCTGCGCAGCGACACGAAAACGAAGTACAGCATCTGCGCAAACGCCAGCGTGATCATGATGAAGTACACGCCCTTGGTGCGCAGCGAAATCGAGCCGATGACCAGCGCCGCGAAAGCGGCCAACAGCGCCGCCGCAGGCCACATGGCCCAGGCCGAGGTGAACCCGGCATCACTGAGCACCACCACCGCATAGGCCCCCACGCCCATGAAGCCCGCGTGGCCCAGCGCCACCATGCCGCCAAAGCCCATGATGAAGTTGAGGCTGGCCGCTGCCAGCGCCACCACCAGCACACGGCGCACAAAGCCGATGTAGAAATCCAGGCCCAGCGCCGCTGCCACCGGTGGAAACAAGGCCAGCGCGAGCACAATGGCCAGCGGCCATGCAGCCGCTTTCCAGCGCGCAGGCTCGGGCGGCCGGCCCGGCACGGGCCCTGAGGAAGAAATTGAAGAAGACGAAGTCGCCGGCATAAAAAAAGGCTCAAAAAGGGCTCAGGCTTTCGCAGAAAAGAGCCCCGCAGGGCGGAAAGCCAGCACCGCGGCCATCAAGGCATACATGGACACTTCGGCAAACAGCGGCCCCAGGTCGGCCGCCAAGGCCGGGGGCAGCGTGGCGCGCAGCAGCAGGGGCAAAAAGGCACGCCCAATCGTGTCCACCAGCCCCACCAGCAACGCCGCCACGAAAGCCCCGCGCATGGAGCCGATGCCGCCGATGACGATGACCACCAGCGCCGGGATCAAAATCGATTCACCCATGCCCACCTGCACCGCCACCAAGGGACCCATGAGCGCACCGGCCAGCGCCGCCAGGGCGGCGCCCAGCACAAAAATGCCGCTGAAGATGCGCTTGACGCGCACACCCATGAGTTCGGCCATCCAACGGTTGGATGCGCCCGCGCGCACCAGCATGCCCACGCGGCTGTGGTTGACCAGCAGGTACAGCAGCAGCGCCACCAGCACCCCGGCGCCCAGCACCAGCAGCCGGTACGAGGGGTAAGGCAGGCCCGCGAACAGCTCCACCGGCCCCGCCAACGCCGCTGGGGCTGACGCCATCACGGGCGAGGGGCCCCAGATCATCTTCACCGCGTCGTCCGCCACCAAAATGACGCCAAACGTGGCCAGTACCTGCGCCAGGTGGTCGCGCCCATACAAGCGGCGCATGAGCGTGACTTCCAGCAGCGCCGCCACTGCGGCCGTCACCACCACCGCCACACCCACCGCCAGCGCAAACGAGCCCGACTGCACATGCACCTGCGCCGCCACGTACGCACCCACCATGAACAGCGAGCCGTGCGACAGGTTCAGCACGTCCATCACGCCAAAGACCAGCGTCAGGCCCGCGGCAATCAGAAACAGCATGAGCCCGTAGCCCGCACCGTTGAGCAACTGCTCAAAAACAAGAATGGCGTTCATGGCAAGACGGCGGTGCGGGAATGGAAAGGCACAGCCATGCAAAGGGCGCGACGCTGGGTCATAGGGGCGTGGGCAGGCGAAACGGGTGGCTTACGGCAGGGGCAAGTTCACTTCAGCTTGCACTGGGCGGCGTACGCGTCGCCGTAGTTCTCCAGCACCGTGCGGATGGTCTTGTTGGTCACGCGGCCTTCGGCGTTTTTGCCGATGCTGCGCAGGTAGAAGTTCTGCACCGGGAAGTGGTTGTTGGCGTAACGGAAATTACCGCGCACCGACGGGAACTGCGCCTTGGCAATCGCCTTGGTCAGCGCTTCCTTGTCATTCACCTTGCCGCCAGCGGCCTTCACCGCGGCGTCCATGGCCATGATCACGTCATAGGCTTGCGCGGCATACAGCGAAGGGTAACGGCCACCGTATTCCTTGCGGAAGGCGGCCACGAAGGCCTTGTTGGCGGCGTTGTCCAGGTCATGCGCCCAATGGGTGGTGTTGAACAGGCCCAGCATGGGCTCGCCCACCGCGCCAATCACGTCTTCGTCCGACGAAAAACCGCTGGTGACCAGGGTGATGTCCTTGGACAGCCCCGCCCCCACAAACTGCTTGATGAAGTTGATGCCCATGGCACCGGGCAGGAAGAAGTACACCGCGTCAGGCTTGGCGGCGCGCAGCTGGGCCAGCTCTGTCGCGTAGTCGATCTGGCCCACCTTGGTGTAGATCTCGTCGGCCACCTGACCCTTGAACTTGCGCTTGAAGCCGGTGAGCGAATCTTTTCCCGCAGGGTAGTTGGGGGCGATCAGCACCATGCGGCCAAACTTCTGGTCGGCCGCAAACTGGCCGGCGGCTTCGTGGAACTGGTCGTTCTGGTAGGCCGTGCCGAAAAAATACGGGTTGCACTGTGCGCCCGCCAGCTGGCTGGGGCCGGCGTTGTTCGACAGGTAGGGCACCTTGGCGGCAAACAGTGTGGGCGCCACGGCCAGGGCCACGTTGCTGGCGATGGGCCCGGTGAACAGGTCGATCTTTTCGCGCTGCACAAAGCGGTCTACCAGCTGCTTGGCCTGGTCGGGGCTGCCCGCCATGTCGGTCTGAACAAACTCTGCGGGCTGGCCACCCAGCTTGCTGCCGAGTTGCTTGATGGCCAACGCGAACCCGTCGCGTGCCTCGGCCCCCGGCCCGGCGAAAGGCCCTGATACATCCAGCGCAACGCCCACCTTGATCGGCGAGCCCTGTGCATGGGCCGACACACCGACACCGACACCGGCGGCCAAGGTTGCCAGCGCGGTCAGGTGGGCCACGCGGCGCAGCGTTTTACCGCAGAAAGATCGAAATTGGGGTGCCATCGTCAGTCCTATCGGAAAAGTGAAACGGGAGCGAGACGCGAATGCTACAGCCCTGCCAGGGCTTGCCCAGCCGGTAGAACCCGAAGGAGAGGTGGGCCGTGCGATTTCAGTGCACTCGGGTGGGAAGGCTGCAACTCGGCGGTAGCACCCGGCCCACGGCTGCAGACTCCTGCGTGACAGCGTGCCGCCCTCGCGCCGGGTGCTGCAACGTAACATTGACGTGACCAAAGAGCTGCCGCGCCACTTCCCCTGGATCGGGGACCGCGCGCAGCGGCCTCGTTGCGCCATTGCACCGTTCGTTGTTGCGCTCACCTGCACATCTCCATGTACCAAGCCATTCAACCGCTGCGCAGCAGCACATTGCCCCTGAGGCACCTGAACTACCACGTCAACCACTGGGGGCCGGAAGAAAGCCCCCTGCCTGCGCTGGTGCTGTTGCACGGCTGGATGGATGTGGGAGCCTCCTACCAATTCACGGTAGACGCGCTGCGCCAACAGCGACTCATTCTGGCGCCCGACTGGCGCGGCTTCGGGCAGACCAGCAGGCTGCAGGCCGATCATTACGTTTTTGCAGACTACCTGGCCGATCTGGACATGCTGCTCGACCATTACGCGCCGGGGCAGGCCGTGGACCTGGTGGGCCACAGCATGGGGGGCAACGTGGCCATGATGTACGCCGGCGTGCGGCCCGAGCGCATTCGAAGGCTGGTCAATCTGGAGGGCTTTGGCTTGCCGGCCACCCGTCCGTCACAGGCACCCACCCGCTTCGCCCAGTGGATCGACGAGATCAAGCAGCTGCACCAGGGTGAAAAAAGCCTGAAAACCTATGACGATGCCCACGGTGTGGCTCAACGCTTGATGAAGACCAACCCCCGCCTTACGCAAGACAAGGCCGATTGGCTGGCGCAGCACTGGGCCAAGCCCAACGCGCAGGGCCAGTGGGAAATCCTGGGCGACCCTGCGCACAAAGTCACCAGCGCCCAGC
Organism: Acidovorax delafieldii; assembly: GCA_002377855.1. GTDB lineage: Bacteria > Pseudomonadota > Gammaproteobacteria > Burkholderiales > Burkholderiaceae_C > Acidovorax > Acidovorax delafieldii_A. The sequence continues at coordinate 28,474 of DFQQ01000017.1, forward strand.
TGTTCCGCGTGGACGAGGTGCTGGCCCTGTACGCACGCATCACGGCCCCGGTGCTGGCGGTGGAAGCCAGCGGCGACAGCCTGGGCCAGTGGTGGAAAGGCCGGTACAGCCTGGCGGAGTACCACGAGCGGCTCACCCACGTGCCCGACTGCCGCATTGCCGTGGTGCAGGACGCAGGGCACATGCTCCACCACGACCAGCCCGAGGCCGTGGCACGGTTGATCGAGGATTTTCTGGCTTGAGGCCGTTGATGGGAGTTATGGATCAAAAATGGCCATAGCGCTTATTGGTAAAGCGCAAGCAGCTATATTATTTATAGCGCTTAAACTTGCCAACCACGCGTGACTGTGTGGAATTTCCCAGGCAATGGCAGCAACTTGCGGCGTTGGCGTGCCTACCAATGGCCGAGCTATTGGCTACCCGCCGCGCCTGGTATCCCATTGCGGCAAGGTACTTGCGCGACCCCGCAAAGATCGCAAACAGGCCCTCAGGCCGCGCGGCTATTCCTCTCTTTGGAGGGGAGATCGGGCGGCGCAGCGTACCGTGAGAAAATCGCCGGTTAATTCACAGAACACCCAGGACGCACACCATGGACGCAGAACGCATCAACCTCATCGGCACCACCTTGGCAGACCTGAGCACCCGCACCCAAGAGTTACGGAGGTATCTTTGACTTCGATGCCAAATTCGAACGTCTGAGAACCGTCAACGCATCGTTGGAAGATCCTTCGGTCTGGAACGACCCGAAGAAGGCCCAGGAACTGGGCAAGGAACAAAAATCGCTCTCTGGCGTGGTCGTCACGCTGGACAAGCTCACCCGCGAGCTGGCCGACAACGCCGAGCTGTACGAGATGAGCAAGGAAGAAGGCGACGAAGCCGGTCTGATCACGATCGAGGGCGAGGCAGACAAGCTGCGCCCGCTGATCGAAGAGCTGGAGTTCCGCCGCATGTTCAGCAACGAAGCCGACCCGCTGAACTGCTTTGTGGACATCCAGGCCGGCGCCGGTGGCACTGAAGCGTGCGACTGGGCCAGCATGCTGCTGCGCCAGTACCTCAAGTACGCCGAGCGCAAGGGCTTCAAGGCCACGGTGGAAGAAGAAACTGCGGGCGACGTGGCGGGCATCAAGAGCGCCACGATCAAGATCGAAGGCGAATATGCCTATGGCCTGCTGCGCACCGAAACCGGCGTGCACCGTCTGGTGCGCAAGAGCCCGTTCGACAGCTCCGGCGGTCGCCACACCTCGTTCGCATCGCTGTTCGTCTACCCCGAGATTGATGACTCGATCGAGATCAACATCAACCCCGCCGACGTGCGCACCGACACCTACCGCGCATCCGGCGCGGGTGGCCAGCACATCAACAAGACCGACTCGGCCGTGCGCCTGACCCACATGCCCACCGGCATCGTGGTGCAGTGCCAGGACGGCCGCAGCCAGCACAGCAACCGCGATGTGGCGTGGCAACGCCTGCGCAGCCGCCTGTACGACTACGAAATGCGCAAGCGCCAGGAAGAGCAACAGAAGCTGGAGGACACCAAGACCGATGTGGGCTGGGGCCACCAGATTCGCTCGTATGTGCTGGACAACAGCCGCATCAAGGACTTGCGCACCAACGTGGAAGTCTCGGCCACGCAGAAGGTGCTGGACGGAGACCTCGATGTATTCATCGAGGCATCGCTCAAGCAGGGCGTGTGATGCGCCTGCCGCTGCAGCCGTTGCGCTGCGCTGCCCTGGCCATGTGTGGACGCGCGGCATGAACCGCGTCCCCGCTCAGGCCATCATCTTCGACATGGATGGCACCATGATCGACTCCATGCCCTGGCACGCCCAGGCGTGGGTCGAATTTGCGCGCCGCCGCAGCATGGCCCTGGACGTGCCCGACCTGATGGCCCGCACCACCGGGCGCAATGGCACCGAGTGCATCCGCGAACTGCTGGGCCGCGACGTGCCCCAGGACGAAGCCGATGCCCTGACGCGCGAGAAGGAAGACATCTACCGTGCGCTGTTCGGCCCGCGTTTCGCTGAAGTGGCGGGCTTTCGCCAGTTTGCACGCCAAGTGACTGACCGCGGCTTGAAGGTGGCGGTGGGCACGGCGGGCGACATCCACAACGTGCACTTTGCCCTGTCGCACCTGCAGATGGACGCTCAGCCACTGGCCATTGTGCGAGGAGACGAAGGCCTGCCGGGCAAGCCCGAGCCAGCCATTTTTCTGGAAGCCGCCCGCAGGCTGGCTGTGGCGCCGCAGCACTGTATTGTTTTCGAAGACGCCCCTTTCGGCATTGAAGCCGCCCGCCGTGCAGGCATGCACGCCGTGGCCGTGTGCAGCACCCACAGCCCCCAGCAACTGGCGGGGCCCCATGTGCTGGCCGCCGTGCGCGATTACACCGAACTCATGAACACCGACTTTCTGGAGAGCATCCATGTTGCAACTGTCTAAAGAAGATGGACAGGCCGCGCCTGTAGCCATCCGCCGCGAAGACTACACCGCCCCCGCCTATTGGATCGACAGCGTTGAGCTCACGTTCGACCTGGACCCCGCCAAGACCCGCGTGCTCAACCGCATGACGCTGCGCCGCAACGCCGATGTACCCGAGCAGCCCCTGCGTCTGCATGGCGAAGACCTGAATCTGGCCCGCGTGCTGGTCAACGGCCAGGGGACATCGTTCAAGATGGACGGTGGCCAGCTCGTGCTGGAAAACCTGCCCGAGGGGGCCGACGCATTCGCCCTCGAGATCTTCACCACCTGCGCGCCCGCCAAGAACACCAAGCTCATGGGCCTGTACGTGAGCAACGATTCGTTCTTCACGCAGTGCGAGGCAGAGGGCTTCCGCCGCATCACCTACTTCCTGGACCGCCCGGATGTGATGGCCAGCTACACCGTGACGCTGCGCGCCGACAAGGCGCAATACCCCGTGCTGCTGAGTAACGGCAATCTGGTGGACAGTGGCGACCTGGAAGACGGCCGCCACTTTGCCAAATGGGTGGACCCGCACAAGAAGCCTTGCTATCTGTTCGCCCTGGTGGCTGGCAAGCTGGTGGCGCGCGAGCAGAAAATCCGCACCCGTGCGGGCACCGATCACCTGCTGCAGGTGTATGTGCGCCCCGGCGATCTGGGCAAGACCGAGCACGCCATGAACTCCCTGATGGCGAGCATCGCGTGGGATGAAGCGCGCTTCGGCCTGCCGCTAGACCTGGAGCGCTTCATGATCGTCGCCACCAGCGACTTCAACATGGGCGCCATGGAAAATAAGGGCCTGAACATCTTCAACACGAAGTACGTTCTGGCCAGCGAAGCCACCGCCACTGACATCGACTTTGCCAACATCGAAAGCGTGGTGGGCCACGAGTACTTCCACAACTGGACAGGCAACCGCGTGACCTGCCGCGACTGGTTCCAGCTGAGCCTGAAGGAAGGCCTCACGGTCTTCCGCGACCAGGAGTTCAGCATGGACCTGGCCGGCAGTCCCTCGGCCCGCGCCGTCAAGCGCATCGAAGACGTGCGCGTGCTGCGCACCGCCCAGTTCCCCGAAGACGCAGGCCCCATGGCCCACCCGGTGCGGCCCGACAGCTACGTCGAGATCAACAACTTCTACACCGTCACTATCTACGAAAAAGGCTCCGAGGTCGTGCGCATGCAGCACAACCTGGTCGGCCGCGACGGTTTTGCCAAGGGCATGAAGCTGTACTTTGAGCGCCACGACGGCCAGGCCGTGACCTGCGACGACTTTGTGCAGGCGATTGCCGACGCCAATCCCGCCAGCCCGTTGGCGCAACACCTGCCGCAGTTCAAGCGCTGGTACAGCCAGGCAGGCACGCCCCGCGTGCGCGCCACGGGCGTGTACGACACGGCCACACGCAGCTACACACTCACGCTGTCGCAAAGCTGCCCCGCCACGCCCGGCCAGCCCAGCAAAGAGCCGTTTGTGATTCCGGTGGAGTTGGGGCTGCTCAGCGCATCGGGCGCCCCTCTGCCCCTGCAGCTGGAAGGCACCACGGCCACCGGCGCCACTTCGCAGGTGCTGGTGTTGACCGAAGCCTCGCAAACCTTCACCTTCACCAACTTGGACGGCGCCCCCGTCCCCTCGCTGCTGCGCAACTTCAGCGCTCCGGTGGTGCTGGACATCGACTACACCGATGCCGAACTGCTGACCCTGCTGGCGCACGACACCGACGCCTTCAACCGCTGGGAAGCAGGCCAACGCCTGGCACTGCGCCTTGCTATCAATCACATAGCTGGCAGCGCTGATCTGGCGGGCGCTACAGGCAATTTTGAGCCCAAACTTTTAGGCACGGCCTTCGTAGACGCCATGCGCGCCGTGCTGCGCCACCCCGCCCTGGATGCGGCCTTCAAGGAGCTGGTGCTCACCCTGCCGTCCGAAACCTACATCGCCGAGCAACTGGACGTGGTGGACCCGCAGCGCATCCACGCCGTGCGCGAAGCCATGCGCACCGAACTGGCGATGGCCTTGCAGCCTGATTGGGAATGGGCCTGGGAACAGCACCAGAACACTGGCGGCTACCGGCCCGACAGCGTGTCTGCAGGCCGCCGCGCCCTCAGCGGCATGGCCCTGCACATGCTGTGCATCGCCGCGCAGATCACGGGCGACGCCGTCTGGCCCGGCAAGGCCTACCAGCGCTTCAAGGATGCGGGCAACATGACCGACCGCTTCAACGCGCTCACTGCCCTGGTGGCCAGCGGCCACGAGTTGGCTGCCCCGGCCCTGGCCCGCTTCCACGCCCTGTTCAAGGACGAGCCGCTGGTCATCGACAAGTGGTTTGCCCTGCAGGCCGGTGCGCCCGACCGGGGCGGCAGCATCCTGCCCATCGTGCGCCAGCTGATGCAGCATCCGGATTTCAGCCTCAAGAACCCCAACCGCGCACGCAGCGTGATCTTCAGCTACTGCAACGCGAACCCCGGCGCCTTTCACCGCCACGATGCCGGTGGCTACGTCTTCTGGGGCGACCGCGTCATTGAGCTCGACGCCATCAACCCCCAGGTGGCCGCCCGCCTGGCCCGCGCGCTGGATCGGTGGAAAAAACTGGCCGATCCGTGGCGCACCGCGGCACGCGAAGCGGTCGCCCGCGTGGCAGCCCGCGAAGGCCTGAGCAACGACGTGCGCGAGGTTGTCAACCGCGCACTGGCTGAATAAACAAGGAGAACGACCCCATGGCAAAACCCATCAGCCTTACCCGGTACCTCGTCGAGCAGCAGCGCGTCGACGGTCATATCCCGTCCCAACTGCGCCTGCTGCTGGAAGTCGTGGCACGGGCTTGCAAGCGCATCAGCCAATCGGTCAACAAAGGCGCACTCGGCGGTGTGCTGGGCAGCGCGGACAGTGAGAATGTGCAAGGTGAAGTTCAGAAGAAGCTGGACATCATCGCCAACGAAGTGCTCATCGAGGCCAACGAATGGGGCGGCCACCTGGCCGCCATGGCCTCGGAAGAAATGGACGGCATCTACCTGGTGCCCAACCGCTACCCCCAGGGCGAATACCTGCTGCTGTTCGACCCCCTGGATGGCTCCAGCAACATCGATGTCAACGTGAGCATCGGCACCATCTTCAGCGTGCTGAAAAAGCCCGACGGTGACCGTGGTGTGGAAGAAGGCGACTTTCTGCAACCTGGCAACCAGCAAGTGGCCGCTGGCTACTGCATCTATGGCCCGCAGACCACCCTGGTGCTCACCGTGGGCGACGGCGTGGCCATGTTCACGCTCGACCGCGAGCAGGGCTCCTTCGTGCTCACGCAAGAGAACGTGCGCATTCCTGAGGACACCAAGGAATTCGCGATCAACATGAGCAACATGCGCCACTGGGATGAGCCCGTCAAGCGCTACATCGACGAATGCCTGCAGGGCAAGGCCGGCCCGCGCGGCAAGGACTTCAACATGCGCTGGATCGCCTCCATGGTGGCCGACGTGCACCGCATCCTCACCCGCGGCGGCGTCTTCATGTATCCATGGGACAAACGCGAGCCCAACAAGCCGGGCAAGCTGCGCCTGATGTACGAAGCCAATCCCATGGGATGGCTGGTGGAGCAGGCCGGCGGAGCAGCCACCAACGGCAAGGGTCGCATCCTGGACATTCAGCCCCAGCAACTGCACGAACGCGTCAGCGTCATCCTCGGCTCCAAGAACGAGGTGGAGCGGGTGACCCAGTACCATTCAGGGCTATAATTTGATGCTGACGCCGGTGTAGCTCAGTCGGTAGAGCAGCTCATTCGTAATGAGAAGGTCGGGTGTTCGATTCATCTCTCCGGCACCAATAAAATCAACGACTTACAAGTCGTTATTGTTCCAAGTGCCGTCTCCTGTCACACTCAAGTCACAGTAGACGGCACAATTTGGCAGCACTGCACAACAGTGCCATCTCTCTCCAGCCAGTTTTGTGCCGTCACATTTCGCTGACCGTACACAAAACACAACATGGCTGCAATCCGTGAACGCAAAGACCAAAACGGCAAAGTGAGCTACCAAGCTCAGGTCCGTATTCAAGGCTATCCGCCGCAGTCGAAAACTTTCTTACGAAAGACCGACGCCAAGCAATGGGCCATCCAGACGGAAACCGAAATCCGCACTGGCATGACCATCCGGAAAAACTCTGCCAGCAAGCACACCGTGCGCGAGATGCTGGAGCGCTATCGCGACAACGTGCTGACCGACAAAGCCAACGGCGGCAAAGACCACAAGACGCACATCGCGTGGTGGATTGACGAGCTTGGTCACTACGCCCTATCCGAAGTCACAACCGATCTTGTGACACGGAGCATCGACAAGTTCAAAAAGTCGAAGACACGGCTTGGGAAGCCCCCTGCCCCAGCGACCGTCCTACGGTACATGATGGCGCTTTCGCATGCCTTCACCGTGGCGCGCAAGCAGTGGAACTGGTGCGAGTCTTCGCCTGTTGAAAACGTGCAGCGGCCGAAAGTCAATAACGAGCGCACACGGTATCTGACCGACGCAGAGCGCGAGTCTTTGCTCGATGCCTGCAAAAATTCAGCGAACCCCGATCTGTACTTGGTAGTGGTGTTGGCGATCTCGACCGGCATGCGCAAAGGCGAGATCATGGGCATGCGCTGGCAAGACATTCACACAGCCCCAGACCAGAGCTTCACCCGCGTACATCTGACCAAAACCAAGAATGACAAGGCACGGTCAGTGTTGCTCACGTCCCTAGCGCTGGAATTGCTGGAAGAACGTCGCGCGAAGGTGATTCAAAGCCGGGAAGTCAAAGTGGCTACCGGGCTAATTTTTCCAAGCTCCGTGAACGCCGACATACCCGTCGATCTTCGCAAACCATGGGGTGCTGCACTAAAGACCGCTGGCATTGAAGAATTTCGCTTCCACGATCTCCGGCACACGACGGCGAGTTACCTGGCAATGAATGGCGCCAGCCTTCTATCTATCAGCAAGGTGCTTGGCCACCAGACCACCAAGATGACGGAGCGGTACTCCCACTTGGCCACGTCTCACATTGACGAAGTAGTCCGGAGCATGAACGCAAAGAAGTTTGGAACCGCAAATGAGCCCTCCCCTGCCAACCAAGCCAGCGAAGACTGAGCCCATCCACATCACGCCATCCCGCGCACTTTGACAGCCTTCTTCGCATTGATTAAAATGTGTACACACTGATTCACAAACAAGGAGTTCTGCTATGGAAGCCACGAAGGTAGGAATCCGCGAGTTCCGAGCGGACTTGGCTGAGTACATCGCGGCCAGCAGCCCTGTTGCTGTGACTCGTCACGGCCAGACGGTCGGCTACTTCATCCCCGTGCACGGCCAGGCTGAGGCGGATTTGGTGGCCTTGAAGAAAGCTAGCCAGTCGCTCGATAAGCTGTTGTCTGCGCAAGGTGTGGATGTAGAGGACATCGTTGCTGACTTCAAGAAAGCCCGCAAGAAGAGCACTACCGCTGCCAGTGCCAAATGAGCAGCGCGGCCATCGTTCTGGATGCCAACATCCTGATTCGCGCGGTGCTGGGCAAACGTGTCCGTGAATTGATCCAAGCGCATGCAGCCACCGTCAAGTTCTTCGCCCCTGATGTGGCGTATGCGGATGCACGGAAATACTTGCCTGCACTGCTGACAAAACGCAGCGTTGATCCCATCCCTGCCATGCTGGTGCTCGATGCATTGGAGCGCATCGTCCACCCCATGGATATGGAGGTTTACGGAGGTCTCCAGCAGCAGGCATTGCGCAGGATTGAGATGCGGGATGCCGATGACTGGCCGGTGCTGGCGTGCGCGATGGTGCTTGGTTGCCCGGTTTGGACTGAGGATGCAGACTTTTTCGGCACTGGTGTGGCAACTTGGACTACCGACCGAATTGCGCTGTATCTAGGCGGGTGATGGGGACGCGTCGACTATCGTTGACTCTTGCCGGATTCCAGAAAATGGCTTGTTGCAATCGGTCATGTACGCTCACGAGGCGAGGGTGCCCTCGCTATAGTTCTGGGCCAGTCTGGCTCCCCAGCCCCAGTTTGTGATCGAGACAAGACCCAATGACAAGAGGTATGCAGTTTGAAGAACGTCGGATTCGACACAGAAGAACAGTTGGTAAAAGCCATTGTGGCGTGCACTCGGCGTGCGCAGCGTCGTGACTATCGAGTCGAGTTGGAGCTAGACGCAGGTGTGGGCATCGCCGACCTCGTACTTGCAAAGAGAGCTGCAAGGACCACGGGTGCGCTCAGAGCGCTATCAAGCGTCAATCCGCGCCTTGCTGTGCTGCTGAGCCATGGTGTTGGATCAACGATCAGTACCAGAGCAGCTCTGGCAAGCGCGTTAGGCACATCTGACGGCGGGGCGCAACGCGTTCTTGCTCAGCTGTCCTCTGCTGGCCTTGCATGTGGGTCTGCTAAGGAGTTTTCTATTTCAACAGTATCTACCCTCCCGTTTGAAAGGGTGATTGCGGTTGAGGCCAAGCTCAGCGAGTGGAAACGCGTGCTTGTACAGGCATACAGGAATTTGCAGTTTGCGGATGAATCCTGGGTTGTTCTCGATCACGCGTATGTGCGGCCTGCACTAGCCCAGATTGGCAGGTTCAAGTCTCTCGGTGTAGGTTTGGCGTCCGTTGACTGCCAAGCTGGACTCTACATCCACTCAGCCGCTGTCTTCGGAGGCCCAATGAGCATCGCCAAAAGATGGCAGGCTCAGGCAGTGTTGGCTGCCCGGGTAGTGGCAAAGCGGCCTTTACTAGAACGTTTCTAGGGCTTCCGCCCATGAGGCAAGGTGGCCGTTTCTCCCATGTCGTTCAAGCGGAAGGCGAGACTCTAACGCCTGATACATCCGCTGTGCATGAGCTACCCGACGTTTGAGCATTGACCGTCGTTCATCCAAGCTCATCGCACGCAACTCGTTAACGTGAGCCTGCATGTTGAGGAAATAGTGCTTGTAAAGCGCAGGTTGGTTAAACGTAGGCTCCACCGCCTGTGATAGCGCGTTCTCAGCCCACTCAGTGGGGTGATATACCTGTCGCCATATTTCCGGCGCTAGTGTCCGAATGCGTTGGGCATCTTCAAACTGAACCCAGTTCAAAAGTCCAGCCAGATATATACGCGCTTTGGGCCCTCGTACAGCACCGTCGGATTCAACAAACTTGTCTTCCGAGAAGATGCGCGTGTTCTCAAATGCGCCCATCGTGATGTTGGGATCACCGATGGCAGAGTAAAGCAGGCCTTCTGTGTTCGTGTAGCCAATCGTCAGTTGTAGTCCGGTCCCCATCACCTCCCTGAAAAACCGCAAGGTCTCCCTCAAAAAGTCAGCGTCTTGTACCTGTTTGGTGTCTCGCTCAAACTCATACATGAGATAGAGCTCGTCCACTTGGTGGAAATGAGTAATCCAATCAAGGAGCATCCTACGCCAGCTGGCATGCCTAATCATGCTTGCCTTGACAGCGAGCGACAGGCATAGCGGTCTGTTGCCAGCAACGGCAAGAAATGGGTTAACCGAGAACTCCTCTTGCATCTGAAAGTACTCGGGATACATCTCCTTCAGGAAGCGGGTCGGAACTACGATCTTGCGAAAGCCCTGGTCGATCTGGAAATCCACACAGGCCTGCGCGACTTGGGACGAGTGTTCAGCAAATGTCCCGGTTTGAAAGCCCCCTGATGCCTGCTCAGGAAAAAAAGGATAAGACAGCAGCTTTCGCTTGCGGGAATTCGGCAGATAGAACTGAGGGTCGAAAAGCGACGCGGCCCGCGTCGCAGGAGCGAGCTTTTCGATTGTCGGCAGCGCTTGGTGAAGTGGGCTCAGTACAAGTCCGTCTCCGCACCGCTCGCTAAGAAAAGACTCAATGTTCCAGTTCGCGTTATGTCCGACCTGATGGAGCAGTCCAAGCGGCATGCCTTTCCTCCTAATTAATGGTTCTGGTTGAGGCCGCAAAGTGCCTCAAGTTGCTCAACAAAAATGTTAGGCGTGCGTTGCCGCTCAAATTGCGCCTTCTTCATGGCTCTCTCTACGAAATCGGAGAAGGACTGCGAGACTTGCACGAGTTCAGCTAACGGCTTGGGATCGTGTTTTAGAGTCGCGATCTGAACATCTAACTGGTCCATGTCGTTATCCCAATGGAATGGATGGATACCCGACGCCAGAAGGTACATCACCACACCAATTGCAAAGAAATCCGTTTTGAAACAGATGAGCGCGCGTTCGTCCCTAAACTGCTCTGGAGCAGCATAGCCCGGGGTTAGGGGGGCAACGAAGCCGGTTTGCGTAAGTCCTTTGGCGCCTGTCTCACGGACCACGCCTAGGTCGATGACAACCACCTCCCCGTTTGGCCGAACAAGGATGTTCGGCGGTTTGATGTCGCGGTGCACAAACCGTTGTGGATGAACCCACAGTGGCATCAATGCGTTTGCAACTCCCAGGGCGAGCGTAGCGATACGCTTTTCATCGCCGCAGTAATGCTGCCAAATGTCCTCAAGCGGGTTCCCTTCGATGAATTCTTCGATGGTCACATAGAGCCGCTCCGCAAGCGGCTCGTCGGTTTCCGGATTGGTTTTGAACAAGTTGGCGTACAGAAGCTTCGGAAAATTGGCAGGCCTGACCGCTGCCAAGATGTCAACTTCAGCCTGAAGGCGAGCAATAGTGTTGGTGTCTGCACCAGACACCACCTTGACGACGACGTTGCCCCATGACTCCCAGCCCCATAGGAATGGGCTGTCATCTGGATCGTCAATATCCAAAACCTCAAGACTGGCGACAGCCTCCGCTGCTCTGCGCATATCCTCAGGAATCAAGGAATCTTGAAATCTCGCCAAGTACACAACACGCTGCCCGGAGGGTGCAAGGGCACGGTCGATGATTAGACTCGGCATGCAAACGCGCAACTCGTTTCTTAGACGCACTGAATCCGATGGCAATGGAGCCCTCCCTAGCCTTGATCGTTTATCGTCGCCCCGGCGGATAGCCCGAAGCTACGTTACGAAAGATAACAGACAAGCCGCATTGGTGGCTATTAAACAAGTGCCGAGCTGACCGCTGATACCACCGAAAATGCGACGGTCATGATGATTGGTGGGTGTAAGAAATTGATCCATCACAGCAAACTCGGAATCTTCCTCCGCGCGACAGGGCGGATGTACTTGGCCAAGGTCACGTCAGACTTGTGCCCAGTCTGCTCTCGTATCTGCCACGGCTGCAGTCCCTTCTCCGCTGCGCTTGTGCAATAGCCAGCCCTCAAGCTATGGCCGCTGACTTTCTTCGCGTCCCCGCCAACACGCTCCACAGACGCCTTCACCACTAGCGCCACGGACTGCGCGGACAAACCCAGCCGTGCAACGCGGTCATGGCGGCTGACGGCACGAAACACAAACCCCTCATTGATCCCCGAAACTTCCAGCCAACGCGCGAGGGCTTGGACTGGACAACGCTCTCCACTGGCATGCGGGATGAACACCGTACGACCATGGCCTTCTTGATCGGTCTTGCTAGATGGCAAGAAAATCTCCACCCCATTGGCCAGATAGGTCAGATGCTCCACTTGTACCGACACAAGCTCAGACCTGCGCATGGCTGAAGCAAAGCCAACGAGCAGCAGTGCACGATCACGCGCTGCTTTGACTGGCTTCTTCTGCTGGTCGATCATGACCAGCGCCGCCAGCAGATCATCTTTGATCATTGGCTGAACTTGCCGCTGCTTGGTGCCAAGCGTTCGGCGAATGCCTTGCATGACGCGCTTCACCGTCTCACTCCGGGCCGGAGATTCCATAGATTTTTCGAGATGAGCCTTGTGGATCGCGGTCACCCGTCGCTCCAAGGTCGCTACCGACAATTTTTCCGCGCACCGGGCCAGGTACTCGGCAAGAGCCGCCGGGCTGGCCGGAACACTCCCGCCACTGGCAAAAAAATGCTTCAAATCAGAGGCATATGCACGCTTCGTAGCCGCTGACTGACTGGCCGCGATGAACAGCTCGGCGGTGGCCGAAAAACCGCTCAGAACGCCCTCTGGCGGCATTTGCAGTGTGCGGTTGGACGTGGTGGTGGTGCGAGCAGACAAAGCTGCGCCAGCGCCCTCCTGCGGAGTGCGAATTTTCTTCATGGTGAGTCCTATGGACGGGTTGGAAAAACAATAAAAAACGGCCCGCAAATGGGGCCGTTTTGGTGGTCATCTGGCAGTCGATAACTGTGTCTTATCACTACCTTGGACTGGAGAAAAAATATCCCTACGATATATAAATTGCAAACAAAGAGCCAGGCACTCCGAATTTATTATCACAGAGACCGATGTAACTCTTCGATTGGTTAAAATATTACCCTAACAAAACTCGTTAACGCTCACGAAGTTGTCATTCTTCATAATTTCAAATAAAAGCGGGACATAAAATTAACGATAAGGCCTGCTTTAAATATCGTTACAGCAAATATGGCCGGATTATCTCATAAAAACCCAGTCTGCCAATCGCGGAAATTTATTTCAAACCAATAAATATAAAAACGTCAAGCTCTACTCGTATCATTTTCCTTGACACAAAATTTCAACATAACCGATGAGCTCTGCCGAGTAGCTACCATCGCCATTCGCAGTTCCTTTATGCTTTAGCTCCCGCTGCAACGTGGGCTCGACGGCGCGCGCGAACATCCCCAACCTCTGCTCTGCCGAAAACTTCGGCAAGGCCACCGGTGCCTGCAAGTAGCTCTCGCACTTGCGTTCAATGGCAGGCGCGCGCGTACCGTCTTCCTTGACGGCGATGGGCTGCACGACGAGGCGCCGGTCTCCACTCTTGCCGGATGTCTCAACCATCCAGATGGACAGCAGCACAGGTTCATCGACATCGGCCAGCACCGCCAAACCCACATCTTCGGGCGGCACGCTGCGCCAGCGCCCAAGCTCCTCCTGCACCAACGGGTGATCCAGACCCATCAGCTCAAGGGAATCGTTGCCGGTGGCCGTCTCGCGGTTCAAGGTGAACCGCGCGCGGCGGGCACCATCGACGTTCACCAAGTCATAGGTTTCGTCGTCCACCTTGACTAGCCGCTGCTGCCGATCCGCCACGGCCGCAGACATGAACCGCACCAGGCGATCCAAGCTCGACGACACGTCAGAGAAAGGCTTGTAGTCGTCAAGGCTGAATCCTTCGAGGTCTTGGAAGAGTTCAAACACCACCTGCCGCGCCTCGCGTGAGTTGGAAAGCGCCGCCTCCAGCTCAACTTGCGTCCGCTTCAATTCGGGGTCCGACAACGCCTCCTGATACAGCCGGTCATAGTTCAACCGCTCCGACAGCTGCCCCAGAATCTGCGCGCGCAGGTCTTCGGCAACGTTGCCCTGGTCATCGACCTTGCCGACCGTGCGAGCAATCTCGGTCAGCTTTTCATCCAGCAGCATGAAGATGCGGCCTTCGATGGTGTCTGACAGCACAAGGTTGTAGACCTGCGCGGTGTGGTTCTGCCCGTAACGGTGGATACGACCAATGCGCTGCTCCACATCCATTGGGTTCCACGGCAGGTCGAAGTTGAACAGGATGCGCGCGAACTGAAGGTTGATACCTTCTCGCCCAGCCGCCGTGCACACCAAGACGCGCGGGCCATCCTTCTGCCGGAAGCGCCGTTCTGCCGCCACCTTGGCACCATGGTCACCGCCGCGCAGCACCACCACACCCTGGCCTGGGAAGGTCTGGTCAATCTCGCGGGCGATCAAGTCCACCGTGCCGAGGTAGGTAGCGAACACCACAATCTTTTCGCTCGGGTCTTGCCGCCACAAGGTGCCCAAGCCATCCAACAGCTTCTGCGCCTTCGTCTCGCGCTGCTGCGGGAATATCTTGAGCAGGTCTCCTATGCGTAACCGCTCTTCGGGCAAGTGCAGTTCAACGACCGCAGATGCGGCCTCCTCGGCGTGCGCTGCCGAATACTCGCTGCCATACGGGTCCGACGCCAGCTCAAGCGCCTCCTCGTCCAGCTTCTTGACCAGCCGGTACTTCAGGTCAGCGATGACTCGGTCCACCTCACTGCGGCCAATCGGATCGCGCGCCAAGCCGAACTCGTCGTGGATCAGCTCTCTGGCTTCGTCTGTCAGCCTCTCCCGGCCTTCAATGTCCAGGTCTTTGTCACGCAGCAAGGCCTCGTGCAAGGTCAGCATCAGCAGTCGTCGCTTCAACGTGCGCTTGACGGCCGCAAAGCTCGATGCAGCAATCTTCTGGAAGATCGCCATCAGGAATCCGAGCGCCTGCCCTTTACTGCCCTGGCGCCGCGCCAGGTTGAAACCATCTTCAAGGTACTCGCGCAGCTTTTCGTAGAACAGCCGCTCCTCCGCACACATCAGGAAGGATTCGGTGTGAACCCACCGCCGCGCGAACAGCGGTGAGCCATCGGGTTGGCATGCGTCCGCCTTGGTGCGGCGGAACATCACCGTGTTCAGGCGGTGCCGGTTTTCCAGCATCTCTTCCGGGCTGCCGAACAGCGTCGGGTTGAGCAACTGCGCCAGCATCCAGAACTGGAAGTGATTACCTTGGTGCGGTGTGGCCGACAACAGCATCAGGTCACGCGAATGGTCCTTCAGCGCCTCGGCCAGCTTGTAGTTCTCGGTCTTGCGTACCTTGCCGCCGTTGCGGTACGCGGTCAGATGGTGGGCTTCATCGAACACCACCAAGTCCCAACGCGGTGCATCGAGCAGCCGCTTGATACGCGTGGGGCGCTTCAGGGTGTCAATGCTGGCGATCAGGCGGTCATGCTTGGCAAACGCATTGGTCTTGCGGTCGGTGATATCACCCTCAGAGCCGAACACCTCGAAGTCAAGGTTGAACACCTCGTTCAATTCGCGGTGCCAGTTGTGCACCAGACCGGCAGGCACAACCATCAAAGCGCGGTTCAGCTCGCCTCGGCTGGCCAGCTCGCGCAAGATCAGCGCGGTCTCAATGGTCTTGCCTAGGCCCACCTCGTCGGCGATGAGATAGCGCCGGGGAGATGCGGTGGCAATCCGGTGAGTCAACACCACCTGATGCGGCAGCAGGTCGATCTTGGCGGAGGTCAGCGCCGATGCGCTCTCCATGACCGGCAGCGCATGCGCCTCGTAGGACAGCCATGCCTTGCGCGCGCGATCCTCGCCGCCATCGACGGCACGCAAGATGCGCTCGGTGCGTGACAGCTGGCGGCGCACCGCCGCGACAGGAACGCGGCGCTCGCCGATGCTGAAGAACGCCCGCAGGTATCCGTCACGGGCGGGGTCGAGAACGACGCCAGAGCCAAACTCGTGATGGCTGATCCGCTCGCCGGGTTGAAACTGAAGCTCCTTATCCACGCGCAGACCTCATGTGATCCGCAGGTGGAAAAGACCCGCAGCCTTGGCCCCTTCGCGCAGCAAGATTTCTTGCGGGTACTCGTTGGCCTCGCCCCAAAGGATGCGGCCGAAGGCCAACAGGCTTTCACTGTGGGGCGCAGCACAGCGCCACTCGATGGAATCAGTAGCCGGGTTGAGCTTAATGCGGCCTTGACCTGCTGGCAGCCAGAAAATCAGCGCCGCCTCGCCCTCGTAATAGGCTTGGAATGAGAGGATGGCGTCCTTGATGGCATCGCCCAACCAGGCTTCCGCATCTTCCGGCGTCAGCAGATCAAGACTGGCCTCCAGCCCAGCCACCACCACCGTGTTGTTGCCATTGCTCGGCAGGTCGTCAGGCCAATTGCCAACCGCCTGCAAAAACTGCCGCAGGCTCCAGACTTGCCCAGCCTCGCAAACTTGGTTGCGGGCCTCTTCGTCCCACACCCAACTAGTGCCCCGCCGTTGCCAGACGGTATCGAGGGTTTGCTTCATACCTCGTACTCCTCGAACAGCGAAGTCTGTTGCGGCATGGCCGTCTGCGTCGCAGCCCAAGCGTTGTAGATGGACACCGCACGCGAGGCCGCATTGCGATTTTCCTGATCGGGACCGTGCCGATGCAGCCACTCCAGCAAGGGCTTCAAGGCCACGTGCGGCTTGAAGTTTTCGTTCTTCAGCGTGTCAGCCGCATTGATGCCACTGCCGTCGAAGCAGGCACCAACCAGCACCAGTGCCTGATCCAGATCGGAGGTCAGCCGACGCTTGTGCTTGCCAGACCACTCACGAGCGAAGTCCAGCGGCTTCACGCGCGTGAAAACCTTGCTCTTCTCAGAACACCATCCGCGCTGCTCGAATTCATCGGGCGTCGTGATGGAACCCTTCAGGAACTTCTGCAGCTGGTCGCGCTTCATCTCTGTGGCACTGCCGAAGGTACGAAGAAACTGGCGCGTGATCGGCTCGGCGTTGACCGGCGGCGGCTCCTTACCCTTGTCAGCATCCTCGTCGATGAGCTGATTGATACCGATCAACGCCTCCTTGACGGAGATCGTGCGTCCTTCGTCAACGTAGACCTTGCCGTAGTGCCGAGAGAAGTACTCCAACGCCTTGCCGCGCCGGATCACCTGAATGTCCGCCGCTGGCAGACCTTCCTTCGCATGGTTTTCGAGCATGGCCTGTAGCTGGCGCACATCAGCCATTACCTCACGGCGCATGCGACCCCAGCTAACCGGCTTGGGCTCCTCTGTGCGCTTGCGACAGACGTGGATGACGTCGTACTCGATTTTTTGCGCACCGAATTCAGCGTTGTCACCTTTAGTTTCGTCAGATCGAATTGGGTAAGTCGCTTCTAGGTAGTAGCCCGCATCGAACAGGGACTCAAGCACGGCCACCCACGGCTCATCCTCACTATGGTGAAAGGTGAAGGCGAGGATGCCGCTTGGCTTCAAAAGGCGATGCGCCTCGCGCCAGCATTGCGTTAACAGCCTTTGATAGAAACCGTTTGAGTCTTCTGGCTCGCGAAAGCTGTTAGCAACGGCTTCCAGCGACTTTGGGGTGTATTCCGCCTCGAAAATGTCAGGGTACTTGCCTTTAAGTGCCAGACGCAGCCAGACATAAAAAAAGTCGGCAAGCTCGGAATATTGCAAAAGGTCGCCGAACGGCGGATCAGTGATGACTAAGTCTAGGCTTGCTGTTTCAAGCTCGTGAAGATCGGTAGATGAGCCTTGACGAACATCCACATTCAATACTGGATCGCCCGGCTTGACCTTCTCACTTTTCCCACTCATCCTTTCAGCCAGAGCTGGGTCTTGGCGGCTAAGACTTTCTACGCTGACAACTTCCCAAGGATCAATTGCCCATTCTCGACCTTCGAGAACTCCCTCTGAGCTGGACGCCCAGTTACCACGACCCAGGTCAGGGAATACGCAATTCTCAACCACCGTTAACTTCGGGTGGTAGTTACTGTTCGAGAACATCGGCTCTGGCGTGTCTCGCTGTGGATTCCAAAAACTAAACAAGCACTGGTTGCGCAAATATTGCTGAAAAGCACCTAGAACGTACTCGCGCGTGGCCCAGTCATAGTCTCCTATATTGACGATTGCCTTAAGCAACTGCGCATGCACCAAAAGCTGGCGGGCGCTAAACATGTCAGACCATTTCTTGTAGCCATGACCGTTGGCTATCAAATCCTTAACCACGGCACGCAGGCTTGGTGGAATGTCTGATTGTGGCCAATAGTCTTTGAGATCGGCCTCCTTACGTACTTCCCATTCAGCTAGGGCTGCGTCGTACTGCTTGGCATGCGTGATATCGAACGCCGCGAAGAAGCGGCCACTATAGGGCTTTCCTGACGTATCGCGCTTTGGAGCGTAGCCCTGAACCGCATAGGCGCCAAAAGGCGCAGTTTTTTCTGTTGGTCGCAATGCTGAGATGATGTCCTGAGTGGTACCGCATTGCGCACAAGTAAATTTTCCATTGCCAGCCTTGTTGGCGCGATCTGTCGGAAAGGTGGTTTTCGTTTCAGGGCACGTCACTTCTTCCGGCAATTTGCCGCGCACTTCCAGCAATCGAATTTTCGACGCGCGCTCATGATCCCAGCGCGCTGTCGTCGCAACATCATCCTGCGCCGACCCACCATATGGCTGGTTATTTGAATCCTGCTTGGGCGAACCGACCAGCCACTGTGGATGCACCAGAAGGCTCAACTCGACCTTCTTGTTCGCACCTTTGCCGAGTTTGATTTGGCCCCGGTCACCAA
The DNA here is from genome assembly GCA_002377855.1 of Acidovorax delafieldii. Classification (GTDB taxonomy): domain Bacteria; phylum Pseudomonadota; class Gammaproteobacteria; order Burkholderiales; family Burkholderiaceae_C; genus Acidovorax; species Acidovorax delafieldii_A. The sequence goes on from DFQQ01000017.1 coordinate 46,968, forward strand.
CAATAACCAATCCATCTTTAGGGTGGGTATGGGCGGCGGCGTTATGTGTGCAGTGCGGACAGGTTACGCCCTGCGCAGGATCAAGTACCGCATAGGGCTGTTCCGAGGACACAACAAACAAAGGCACATCGGGCGCCATACGCGCGGCCTCAGCTTCAATATGAAATTTAGCACCACAGTTGCCGCAGGAGTGTTCCCAGTGCTTGACAGTGATTGTCTTCACGGCGATTACTGGACTGCTCATGATCGGTGTACGGTGGCCGCAGCCCGTCACTTGACACGGGCCATGCTTAGCCCAGAAGGTGTAGATGACTTCCGGACCTTCGTAGCGGTATTCCTTCCTCTGCTCACGCGGGATGGTCAGCGGATCGAAGTCCGCAGGCATCACCTTTTTTGTCAGGAGATGTGTCCACGTGCCCTTTTCCCCTTCTGGACCGTCGCAGTAGTAATACGGCATGATCTGAGGCTTGACCTCCGCCTCGATGTCAGCGAGCAGGCGCTTCACCTCGTCCAGATCAACATTCGCCAGCTCTTGTTTGACCACGAACCACGCAACCGGGTTCAGATCATTGCCGACCATCTGCATCCCAAGGCGTGAGCCTTCCACCAGCGTAGTGCCACCGCCCATGAAGATGTCGGCCACCTTCAGATGCTTGAAAGCACCCTTTTTCTGGTGGTTGGCGTAATAGTTGTCCCACACCAGCTTGGCGGCGTGCGACTTGTCTTCCGGCGCCTTAGTCGCAGCAGCAATCAGCATCGAGCGGAAGACGCTGGAGCGGCGCCGCGCCCACCACTTGGACATTTGGTAGATCGGCTTTCCCGCGTTACCCTCAATGATTGCCACCTGATTGACAGGCAGGATCGGGAAATCCACTTCCAAACAAGTCTTGGGGCGATCAGGATCGTTGAAGTCAACGGTTTCAAGCGCGACAGCCTTGCCGGCACCAACAGCCTTTGCGACTTCCTGGGCGAGTAGTTCTTTTTTGGTGGCCATCTTATTATTTGCGTGTCGTCAACATCATCTCAACTCCGTAGAGCCTGCGTAACACCCTAGCTAAGCCTCTCAATTTGTGCATCAGCGGGTTTGCAAGCGCAGCATCCGACTTGCTTAGGCTTGCCTGGAAGTAAGCATAGACACGGGCGTACTGATCGTCAGAATCTTGATTCCCAACGATACTCCTGAGCATGCTTTCGATGTACGCGTCAATATTTTCATTTGTCTTGCTGCTTGAAGAAAAAAGCTCCTCAACTTGGCCCTGTATGAGCCGCAGCAAATCGACAGACTCCGCCTTCACAGGATCGCTATGCAAGCTAACTTCATGAAACGAATTGAAGTAGAACTTATGATCTTCCGGTGGATCCGATACGTCCATTTTCGGAGGGATACAAATGAGGCCCTCAAAATATGGAACTGAAGGGTAATCAAGGAGTAGCCCGTGCCGGAAAGTCAGGCGAGAATTTACCCACGCTTGGTCATATAAGGGGTCACCGCCGGACCTCAATCGCTTTGAATCAATAAAAGTCGGTGCGACATAGAACACCTTCTCACCAGAATTTTGAAGGTCAACCATGAAGCTATGCTGCGATTTAGGTGCCTTCGCGGACTTCGCTCGAAGCGCAAAGTGAAACAATCCGGCATCATCATCAAACGCCCATCCTTTGCGACGCATATAAGCTGCAGGTTGAGAAGACCAAGGGCGCCCAGTGAAGTCGGGATATTTGTATTGGAAATACAAGGGTACCGCTTGCACTACGGCTGCATCCCAACCACGAGTAGCCTCCGCTCCAGGAGAAATAGGAACGATCTCTACTTTCCTATCAGGCCCTGTTAGCTGCCGAAAGATAGAAACAATGTAGTCATGAATGGATTGTTCGATGACAGGGGCATCGGACGGGGATGTCCACGGAGCCTTCACCATTTCACTCCCCCTGCTACCGGGTAAGAAATTTCGACAAAGGGTGACAGCACCTCCAGCAGCGAAAGGCCGCCATGGGTCAGCGTTGGGTAGCCTCCCTGGCTCTTCCACTTCCTGCGCCCCAACGCCAGCAAATGTGCGCCATGCGGGCTGTCCAATTGCAGAGCCACGGGCGGCACAAACGGGCCTGCCTCGCCAGTGCCCACGACGCTGCGGCCGCTTGAAAAGGTCTTCTTGAGGTGCTGGCCAACATCGCCTTCGGCGTCGGGGAAGTAGCCCGTGGCAGCGTAGCCATGGTCGGACGTGATGACCAGACGGCGACCGGTTGCGAGGCGCTCGACGAAAGACCAAAAGTCATCGCTGGTGAGCTGATCGGCGGCATCCTTGGTCAGCGTATCCAGACCTTGACCGGCGACTGCTGCATCGTGAATCTTGCTGTCTGGCCAGTGGTGCCAGAACACCCAATTGGGCGCACCGTTGACCAATCCTTCGCAGTCCTTCCACGGCATGTCCAGGCTTTCGGTCTGCGCGGGCTGAAGACGATGCGCGAGGCCACCACCATTGTTCTGAAGCTGGCTGCGGCGGCCAAACCCAAGGGCGCGAGCAAACTCGTTGGTCTCGCCAGGGATTTCCGAGGCGTTGGCCGAGACTTCGTGCAAATTGAACCCGCGCTCTTTGGCACCTTGCAACAGCCAGGGCAATTCGCGCAGTGACAGGCCGTCCAGAATCAGCACGGCTTTGGCGCTGTACGGCTCCGCCCACCAGCGCGCGAGACGGTCCGAAGTGCGCTCAACGGAATCGCCGAAGCTGCTCCACAAGTCCCAGCCGCTGGCAGACAGGAAATTGTCCAAGGCGCCGATCTCTCGGTCGCGTTTGATGACTTCGCTCGGGGCGTTGCCAACGGCCAAGGGCTTGGAGGCAATCTCCGTGGCGCTCTTGACGATGACGCTCCAGGCATCAGCAGCGGAACCCTTGGTCAGTTCCTTCAGGATTTCAGGATGGAGGGCCATCACTTGTCCTCCTTCTCAAGGTTCAGCTCGAACGTCATGCCATCGGGCAGCTTCTTCAGCAGTTCCTTGAGCTGGGCGCCAGTAGCGGCAGACACCTTGATGGAAACCTCGGCAACCTGCGTCGCCGGGCCGATGCCCCAGCCTTCCAGCTTTCCAATCAGATTCAGCGGAGAGGTGGGCGGGGTGTGCAGCGGAATGCGCGGGGTGCCGCTGGCTGCGGAACCACCGAAGATGCCACCGCCAGTACTGGCCGGAGGCACAGACTGTCCGCCCGGTGTCGGCTCGTTCACCCCAGGAGGTGCGAGAGGATTGGTGCCACCACCGAACAGGCCCCCGCCAGTATTTGGCGTGCCGGGGGTGCCAGTGGGTGCTGTCGGCGTGGTGCCGCCGGTGGCAGGCACCGCAGAGGGTTCAAGCAGGAAGACTTCGTCGAGCTGACGACCGGTATACGAGAGTTTGGGACGCAAGCGCCGCCATGCGGTGTCTTCATCCTCACCGGGATTGGTTTGCAGCCATTCCATTTGGCGCAGGTTGATGACGATCTTTCCGCGCGCGCACAGGCGAAGGATGCGTTCCTTCATCGAGGTTTCGCCGAGCCAAGGAATGCAGTCCTGGCCCGCAGGCCGAGGCTCCTGCAACTCACGCAGCAGCTTGCCCACCGCCGAGTTCTCGGAGGCGGCTTCGAGCACCAAATCCTCAAAGTCCTCGGGTACGAAAAGATCGTTGGTCAACGCCTCTTCGATGCCTTCGGGAATCTGCGCGCCTTGCTTCTTCAGGCTTTCCACGCTAAAGCGGCATTGAGCGGGGTCAGCGAAATTCCATCGCTGCACCACAGCGAACCGGTCGAACCGCTTCTTGAGGATGTCGCGCAGGGCACCCTGGTATTCGGTGTGCAGCTTCTTGTACTCGGGGCCTTGATTGCTCCATTCCTGCGCCTTCATTTCGGCACGCGCGAGGATCAGCAGGTCTCGGTCTTGGAAAGCGTTGGTCGAGCCCGCACGCGGCAACAGGAAGCGGATGGTGTTGCGGCGCTTTTGCAGATGATCTTTGAGCCAGCGGCCCAGGCGTGCGTCGATGTTGTCCGGCTCTTCTGGCAGCACCAGGATGGGCAAGCGGTCGTCCCAGCGTTCCGGCTGTTCAGACTCATCCAAGGTGGACCAAGGGTCCGTCTGCCATGACTTGGGCAAAGCAATGACGCGGAAGGTCTTCGCCACCTCGTCGGTGCCACCAATCACATAGCGAATCTGCTTGGCCAGTTGTGCCTGGTCGGAGCCATCAGCAAAGAGCTTGTCATTGCGAGCACAGGCCATCAGCTTGGCGCGCGGGTTCTCCTCCTCGCGGAACACAAGCCGGTTGCCGTCCTGATGGATGTTGAAGCTGTTCTCAACAATCGTCGCCAGCTCCACATTGAAGGCGTTGTCATCGACGGCCGTGCTGCGCGTGATGTCAACTTGCAAGGTCTGCGGCTCCGCACCGGCAAGGTTACCGACAGCGATGGAGCGCAGCCACAAGGCACCCACGATCTCTTGCAAGTGGGGTGCCAAAGTTGCGTGCTCGCTGACCGCCTCGGTCACCGAGATGATGTTCTGCTGCGCCTTGGCCCGCAGCGTGCGGTGATGCTCGTTGGACACCGAGTCCAGCAGCGCGCCAATGCCCGACGCGTCGTCATCCAGACGGAAGTCAGCGGCTGTGAGCACCGGCGCGGCCTCGCCACGGCTCTTGTAGAGGTTCGCAAGGATGCGAATCATGTCGCGCGTTTCCTGCGCGTCCGTGGCGATGAGCACTTGCTCTTCCAGCAGGCGAAGCAGGTGCGGTGCGTAGGGCCATGATTCGGTGAATTCCTGGCGCTTGCGTTCCTGCTCGGCGGACGGCACGTCCAGCAGCCGGAAATACTCGGCCACATGCTTGCCGACCAAGGCTTCGATGCTGGCCGGTGCAATCTGAAGGCGGTTGTCGAAGAGGCGGTGCAGCAGCATGCGGCGCCGGTCTTGCTGAATGCGTTCAGCGTTTCCGCCTGCCTTGAAGTCGATGGCCACCGGGTTGACGCGGTGCACCTGTTGGTAGGCGTCGCTGCCGCCGTTGCGCACCGAGATCACCAGCACCAACAGGTCCGGGCGCTCCTTGGCAATCTCCGACAGGATTTGGATGAAGTTGAAGGCCCAGTTCTTCCACGGGTACTGCTTGGTGTTCGTCAGGCCGTCGAACCATGTCTGGAACTCGTCCAACAGCAGCATCGTGGGGGTGTGTTCAAGCAGTTCGAGAATCAGCTTGTCAGACGGGATGTCGGTCTTCGCCGCACCCATGCCCTCCCACTTGCCCTTGATGTATGTGCCGTGGGGGTGCCGCTCCAGCAACAAGTCCCAAAGAAACTTGTACCGCTGACGATGCAGGCTCTCACCAATCACCTGCATGCCGCTGCGAAGGCCGATCTTGGCGATCTGCGGATCACCCAATGTCGTGGACCAGGAATTCAGCCAAGCACCCGTCGAGGCGGCATCGTTGACCGCGTGATACAGCGCGGCCATCAAGTGAGACTTACCAAGCCCACGCTCACCGATCACCACGACCGGGCGCCCTTGGTCCGGGCCTACAGCCTCGATGCCCTTCAGCAGGTCATGCGTGGGGTAGGTAATCTCTAGGAACGACTGCGCGGCGATCTGTGTCGCGCCGGTGTTGGTGTCGTTCGACAGTTCAATTGCGGTTCCCTTGAGACGCTTGCCCCGAAATTCCTCGCGTAGCGTTAATCCCAGCATTACTTAGCTCTCCCGTTCTGATCATGGCGTTGCTAAATGTATATCGCCTCAAAACGGTCAGCAGCGACATCTCGGCTGCAGCAAGAAGTAGAGCTCCATTTTCGGAGCATCTTTCGAGAGCTGTGGGCGTTCTTTCGCAAGCCAGTCCGGCACGCACCGTTGGTGCTAGATAAATTCACAGCTATGCAAACTTCTCACACATTTCAATGACAACACCAAATTTGTCGGATCACTACCTTCAAGTGATTGCGGATTCTCAACAGACTGCACCACTTATCTATTTATACGAATAATGGTATATAATAACATAAATTAATTACTTTTGTGTATTATTTTGGCTTTTTTTATGCCATTGCGATGCGTTCCGGCGACTGTTTTCGATTTGGCTTGCTGAGCGGCTACACAACAGCATCTGAACGGAGTGATCAGCCGAATTTAGATCACCTCGCTGCGCCAGCTTTTGCCATGCAATAGCACCTTTTCACCCGGCTTGAGCGGCGCCGTGAGCCCGCTTTGGGTTATCAAAAACCTGACTTGCGGAACCCGCCGAATGGGCCAACTGGTGTGCTTTCACCCTGGAGCAACCCATGACCAATGACCTGATCCCAGGCAGCGCGGAAAGGGATGCCAACGGACATGACCCGTGCTGTCGCAACGGAGTTGCCCATGCCCCAGGCAATGCAGCCTTCTGCCGCCATCACATGAGCCGCCTCCTGCACCGCATTGGGGTAGCTCTACCCCGCTTGTTGGACGGCCAAGACCTGATCCGAGAAAGTCGCGCTATCGAGCAGCGATGCTGGCGAGAATTCGGATACGAAAAGCAGCCCATTTTCGATGGCGACCTGCCTGCATTTTTGATGGTGGACGGCGACGGTTATCCAGTTGCCTTGTCATGTCCAGCGGACCCGGAGGAACTGGCCAGTAGGCTGGCTGCCGTGGAGCCATCACCACCGCCAGCGGAGTCATGCATCGGTACGAATCTCGACACGCTGGCACGGCTGCTGAACTTCACGCCATTCGAGTCCCAGTGGCTACGGTGGTCCTATTGCATCCGGCGCTTCGGCGGTGCGATCTTGCCAGCCATCCCATTGCGTGACGCCACTCACGACTGCAACGTGCTGGCGCTGTTGTGCGAGATACCGGTGGACGCTGTACGAGATGCCGTGGCATTGCGCCGGTTGCACGCCTGGGGCTTGCTGGATCGCGGTGATGTCGATGGTTCGACGCCGTCACTGCTCAGCGACTGTCTGTTGGCCACAGATCAGTTCGTGGAGTGGATCGAGCAACCCTATGCCTCGGACTCCGAACTGCTAACCGCGCTTTGCAAAGCGCAAGTCTCGTTGATGGCCTCTCGCTGAGGCCCTGTCTCTCTACGGCTGCTGTTCTGCAGCCGAGCTGATCTCTCTCGCTTGTTTTCTATCCGCCAATCGTTCGCGGAGGACTACGCGTGCCCGTTTGTTTTTCAGTTTTGTTTCGTTCCCTACCTATGGAGATTCCCATGACCACTACACCCGAATCCACATCAAGTCTGGCTTCGCCTTCACCTACCGTCGCCACCGTCATCTACTCCAACACCGCCAAGTTTCCACTAGGCCAAATCGTCGCTACGCCAGGCGCTTTGGAACTGCTGCAAGAAACCGGCTTCAGCGCGGCAGCTCTGGTCAGTCGTCACGTGCATGGCGACTGGGGTGACCTATCTGAAGAAGACCGCGCAGAAAACGACTTCGCCATCTCCCGCCGTTTGCGGATTTTGAGTTGCTACCGACTGGTCGATGCGGAGCGACTGGCTGATACGCCCAGAGACAAGCGTTCGTCGCTTCCAACGCTCTGGATCATCACTGAAGCCGACCGTAGCGTGACTACGCTGTTGCGTCCAGATGAGTATTGATATGTCCAATGCCGTCTCATCGAAGCGCGCTGAGCCGTCCTATGCGTTCCAGCGCATCCATGCGGCGCTGCAGACTGGTCATGCGCTCACCGTTCAACAAAAGCGCGAAGAGCCAGTGCCGGTATTCATGCAGCAGTCGGTTTTGGACGCATCTTGCGGGACCCACATGCTCGCGATGCTGCTGGTCACCCTTGGACTTGCAAAGGCCTCGGCACTGCACGACATGTCACGGCGCAAGCATGGTGTAGCAGCCGCAGTTTGGGCCGCAATGTCCCCGTACTACTTCACCGGAATTACCCCCCAAAAATGGGCGGAGGAAGTGAACAGCCTCAGGCTGCCACTCGAACTCACCGCTCGCTACTGCATTGAGCACGATGTAGATGCCCCCGCCGTCAAATGGCTCATGCAAGGCGATCTGGTCGCTATTGCATTTGCCTCGGTCAAGCATCACCGCACCAAGCACTGGGCTCTCGCGGTAGGTGTGGAGGGTTTGGTGGTCGGTCAAAGTCACATTCCGCAGCGCATCCTGCTACTGGACAGTGGTGGAGCGGAGCCATGTTTCCACGCGCATAACGCACGGCTGCGTTTGCCAGATGCCGGCCCCGGTAGCCGTCGTGCCAAGCCTGGTTGGCATAAAGAGCCCAAGCAGAAGATGATCATCTGGATGCATGAGTCTGAGTCTTGGCAACCCGAGGCAGTGCGATTGCTCGCAGCCATACGTGTACGGAGAACGTCATGACACTGAACCGGCGCGAATGTTTGCGGACGCTGGCTCTGGTGTGCATGCCAACTCCTTCGGTCGTGTACTCGGAAAGGGTTCTTGACGATCTGTGGGCGGCAACAGAGCCGGACGCGATGCCAGCATTGGACTGGGGCGATCTGAGCGCGGTAGTGGCGCGTTGGGGGCGGTCCACATGGAGTCATGTCGCTACCGGCCATCACTGCGACCTGCGAACCATGCTCCATGACAGCATCGAGACTACCGCACAGCAGGTTTCACCAGAACGCCCATCGACTGTCATCGTTGTACTGCGCGGCGGCTGCGGCTTGCATCTGGATCAGTGCAGGGCAGTATCCAGCGCGTTCCACAGCGCGGTGGCAGCTTGTTCTGAACTGTGGTTTGCTGCAGCGCCTGCCCCGGCATTGGTGGACAAGCTGCGACTGACAGTGGTCGTGAGCGGCTGAAACGATCCGCCCAGAGCCTACTTGGCGGCAGCTTTACCCGGCACTTTGGTGCGCTTGGCTGCTGGCTTCTTGTCGAGCACGGCTTGATTGGCGCGGCGCAGTGTCCCGCCCTCGGTGGTGGGCGGATGTGCCAGCCGAATGCCGCCGAACAAGTCGGCCAGGGTGATGTCCAGCACGTGGCAGATGGTGGCCAGCGTCAAAACACTCGGATTCACCAGACCCAGCTCCAGCTTGGACACCCGAGTGCGCTCCACCTCGGCACTCATTGCCAATTCCAACTGCGTCATGCCGCTTTGCTCGCGGAAGTGCCGCAGGTTCTGACCAACCGCCAACGTGATGGCATTCGGTATGAGTCGCACCTTGCGGCGGCGCTGAACCGGCGTCTCGCTGGCAGCGCTTTGTTTCTGTGGAGCAGTCCGTGACATGCTCCACAGGCTCTCGAAATGTGCCTGCTGAGGAAACGTCTTATAAGGAACATTGCATGCCAGAATGTTCCTTGAGAGGCACAAATTCTTACAACCAACAGGAAGAAAAAATGAATCCCAAAAGAGCTACCGCCGTGACCTTGGCGGCAACGTCCGTGGTCTTGCTGGCTGCATGCGGTGACAAAACACCGTCCTGCGCTGATCCGGCCACGGTATCGCTGGTTCAGCAGATTTACCAGCAGAGCTTTGACAAAGAGCATGCAAGCATGAGCCCTGAGCGTCAGCGCAGCGTGCAGATCACGAGCAAGAACACCAAAGTCACGGTGGAGTCCATCACTACCGCTCGCAGCGACGAATCGACAGGGAAGAAGACCTGCTCAGCGGTCCTGACGGCGGTGATGCCGCAAGACGCTATCCCTACCGATCAACGGATGCTCAATCACCTGCGCGGCATCTACGAGCCTCAAGGCGCGGCGTTGGATGGCAATACGGTCAAGGGCAATGTGACCTACACCGTTCAGCGTACCGAAGACAGCAAGGAGATTCTGGTCAAGCTCACGGGGCACTTGGCGTTCATGGGGTTGTTCCACGATCTGGCGATGCTCCGGGTGTTCGACAAGAGCGAAGCGGAGATTGCCAAGATCGCTGGTGAAGCTCTGCCAGCGGCTGAGGTCAAGCCAGCGGAGCCGACTCCAGCAGCGGTTTCACCAGTCGCCCTGCCTGCGCCAGCTGCAGCTGTACCAGCGCCTGCAAATACGGCACCCGCTGCCGCGCCAGTCGCCCCGTCGGCCAACGTTACGGCTGCTGCTCCGGATGTAACTGTCCCGCATCTCTGCACTGCTTCTGAGGCCCCGATCTTTGCGTGCTCCACCGGAAAGAAGCGAGCCTCGGTGTGTACTGGCCGCGCTGGTGGCAATGAGCAGTTAACGTACCGGATTGCACCGCTGGAAGGCGCGGTGGAGATGGAATATCCGAGTGCTGGAACCGGCGCGGCTTCAGCTTTCCAGCGTGGCTCACAGGTCGTTCAAGACAGTACGGCAGTGAACTTCCTGTCCTTCGACAAGGGCAACTATCGCTATGTCGTATATGCCGGTGACGGTGAAAATGGACGCAAGGGAGTGGTGGTGGAGCAGGGGGGCAAACGCCTTGCGGATTTGCGTTGCCAGAGTGACGCAAAGTCCGCGATAAGCGCGAAGGAGCTTGATCGCTATGGGATGCGTGTGGACTCACGGCCTCTGCAGCTTCCCTGATGGATCACCCAACAAAAAGAGCATTCACATGACCAGACGATTTCTCAAGGCTGTTTCTCACTTGACCGCCGTGGTGGCTATCGGCGTGGCTTCAATGACCAGCCATGCAAATGACGATGTGATCCCTGTAGAGAAGTTTCAACCGGCCATCACTGTGCAGTTCGCCCCCGAGAAACCCAACGGTTGGGAGTTGGAGCGGCCCATGGCGGCTTACGGTATGAACCTGTTCGCCGCTAACGTCCCCGCGTACAACGGCAAGGGAAAGCTGATCTCAAGCTGGAGTCCCCAGCAGGGGCGTGTGTTTGAGCAGCCGACCGTGATCATCGTGCACGGAGGCCATGGCATCTCCCCGGCCAATGTGGATATGGCGGTTTGGCTTCGCAAAGAACTCAAGGCCAATGTGCTGATCTTGGACTCCTACTGGTCTCGCGGAAAGTCGGAAAACTGGCTTGCGTGGACGGAGTACGGTGCGAACATGCGCGTGCTCGATCTGATCGCAGCAGCGCGTTTTACGCAAAGCCAAGGCGCTGATCCGAAGAAGACTTTCGTGATCGGTGGGAGTCAAGGCGGCTGGACAGTGCTGCGTGCATTCAGCAATCACAACCTCAGCGGTGAGGTGAAGTCCTTGCTGGTCGGCGGTGCATCGCTGTACCCCAACTGCTATGTCAAAGAGTCGATCTTTGGGAAGTCCCCTAGCGGCAATACCGACAAGCAGTTTGCCCCACCGCTTGGCAACTACGTTGCGCCTGTGATTGCGTTTACCGGCACCAATGACTCGGCAACACCCTTGTCTCAGTGCAATGTTGAGATGGTATTCAAAGGCGTTGAGAAATGGACCAACTTTGAAGGTGCGACTCACTCGTGGGATTCACCCAGTGGCGGCATTGGTCGGCCGGGAGTCGATGGCAGTTGCTCTAACGCGCTCAACAAGTACAACCAGTTTCAGGTCTGCCGCAACAACAAGTACACCGAGATCATGCGCAGCGACATCCTTGCTTTTATCGAACGGCACACCCCCAAAGTGCAATAGCCTCTGCTTGCTGAAGCTGATGTACACAACTCTTTGAAATCTGAGCAGAAAAATGAGCAATCTGATTTGTAAGCCGCTGCTCTCGCTTCTTGGTAGCGCAGTGCTGTGCATGGCTGCGGCCTCATCTTGGGCAGCTTCGGACGATGTGATCTCCGTTGAAAAGTACCAGCCGCCTATCACCGTGCAGCATCCACCGGCATCGTCCCATGGCTGGAACATGGAGCGGCCACTGGTGAACAACGGACTCAATTTGTTTGCCGCAAACGTTCCGTCTTATGACGGCAAGGGCATGCTGTTCTCAAGCTGGACAGCACAGAACGGTCGAGTGTTCGAGCGTCCCACCATCATCATCGTTCATGGTGGGCATGGTGTGGCACCCGGCAATCTGGACACCGCTGTATGGGCCAAGCGCAATCTCGATGCCAACATACTGATTCTCGATTCCTACTGGTCGCGCGGCCGGGATGAAAACTGGCTGGCATGGACACGTTTTGGTGCCAACATGCGGGTGCTCGATCTGATCGCCGCCGCACGTTTCGTCAAGTCGGAAGGTGCTGATCCCAAGAAGACGTTCGTGATTGGCGACAGCCAAGGCGGGTGGACGGTGCTGCGTGCATTCTCCAACCACAACCTCAGTGGCGAAGTGAAGTCGTTGCTGGCTGGAGGTGTGTCTCTGTACCCCAACTGCTACGTGAAAGAGTCCATTTTTGGACGTGCGCCGAGCGGCAGTACGGACAAGGAAGATGCTCCTATGCTTGGAAACTATGTGGCACCTGTGATCGCTTTCACCGGAACTGCTGACACCGCCACACCGCTGTCTCAGTGCAACGTGGACAAAGTATTCAAGGGCGTCGAGAAATGGACGAACTTTGAGGGTGCTACGCATGCATGGGACTCCCCAACCAAGGGTGTTGGTCGCCGGGCGGAAGATAACGTGTGCACTCGGGCGCTCAACAAGTACAACCCGTTCCCAATCTGTAGCAGCAACAAGTTCACAGACACTACCCGTAACGACATTATCGAATTCGTCAATCGACACCTGCCTTGAGTCACAGCAAGCCATATCCTGGGTTATACGAACAAACGTTCATCACCAAATACACTCAATACGAGAAAACTGGTGGTTTCAAGCACCGTAACCACCAGCCAGCTACTTACGCACGAAGCCATGCACGCTCGTTTTGCGTGGCTTCGCGCCAGCCAATCCAGCGGCTCGGCTCATACACAAATCGGCTCTCCAGAGCCCAGTCTGGTGGCTCCATGATGGCTGCAGCATTGGTTATCGAAGCCCAGTTTGTCGCGTCGTCTCGCAACGCCGGAATCGACAGATCAATGCCGTACTGCTGGAGGACCTCCAAGCGGCGGCGATAGTAAGTGGTTGGGCTTTTGCAGAAGTCCATAGGGCGGCGACCATCAAGCCATAAAGCGATCAAAGTGCGATGTTCCAGTTTGGCTGTCAGTAGCAAAAGCTCCCGCTTGTCCAAAGGCGGCAAGTCTTGCAAAGGGATCGCCTGGACCGTCTCAAGATGCAGCACGCGAGCGGTATCCGGATGCCAGAGTGAGCCATGATTGAAAAGGCGGTTCTTGTTCTTGAGACAGCGCTTAAGCCGGGCCTCAATTCGCACGCCTTGCGCCAGAAACTGCTCAAGCATGTGATCGAAATACAGGTTTGTTCCAACGCGATCAAAGTCCATTGGCATACGGCCTAACAGCTTGCGTTTGTGCTTCGGAAGGCCATCTAAAAAGTAGTGGTGCTTGTTGTAGATGAGAATCTGTCGATCACGCGAGTTCGGGTGGAGCCGGACTCCGATTCCAGGCCGGATAGGCGTCGCTTCGAGCACCGGATCGGCATAGCGGCGGATGTTGTCACAGAGCCGGTGAATCATGCCCTCCGGCAGCGCGTAGTGCTCTGCCACATGCACTTCATCGACGGCATAGTTGCCGGTGTTAAGTGCTTCAATAACGGATGCAGGGCATGCCAGTTTCATGGTCTCAAACACCAACAGTACGGAAGCTTTGACCAGCCCCGTAAAGTCGTTGGAACCCATGCCGTTGTGCCCTTGCAGCCACAGCGCTGGCGAGCCAGAAAACCGCATGCGTTCTGCACCGTTTTCCACTCGCGCACAGAAGTGCGGAGCATCTTTGCCTGCGCATACTTTGACTTCAGTGAACGACTTGGTTTTGGCTCCGCCGGGGTGACGTGTCATGACGGCCTTTCCAATTTCCGGAAAGTCATCGCCATTTATGGTTATGTCGAAATAGTCAATCATGGTGTTGTTGTGGCGTGCTTTCACTCTCATTTCTGAGCAATTAAGTTCACACCTGTCCAATAGTGATAGTCATCTCCATAGCTCTACTTAGCCAATGCCACCGTCTGCCACTGCGTTGATGTGGTCGCGCAGAGGTGTGCAGCGGTGCATTGGCTAGTGGATGCACATATGCATCACTTCGTTTTGAGCCAGCGGCCAACGGTGGTTCGGTCAATGCCCAGCTCGTCGGCAATAGCGACTTGAGACAAGCCTTTGGCCTTCATTGCATGGGCTTTTCCGATGCGCGGGTCTCGGTGCAGGCCCTCAATGTGGTGCCACGAAACGTCACCGTTTTCATCTTGCCGCAGGGTTGCCGCGATGGGCTGAACCTCGGTGTTTGCCAGGTGGCGAGATTTCTCCCAGACAAGGTTGAAGCGCAACGCACCGTCACCGGCAACGTCCTCCACGGGCTTGAGGGCTACCGACCAGTCCAGCGCATCCTCATGGCTGCTACTGCCGCGCTGCTTGCCCGTTTTGCCGGTATGGTGGATCACGATGACTGTGCGGCCAGCACGTTTGTGGCCGAGCATCCAGCGCATCATCGGCGCCCAGGCTTCAGCAGTTTCACGACCATCACCGCTCCAGGCGGAGTAGTTGTCGATGAAGATGACGTCCCATTCTGTCCCGATCATTTCGTCGATAGCGCGCTGACCTTCGGCCGTGTTGATTGAGGGCAGCAGATCGGTAAAGGCTTCAGGCGTGAAGAGCTTCAGATTGCTCGGAGGGTCTACATTGAAGCTGCGGCACAGCGACAGGATGCGCTGGCGCAGGGTGAAGAGGTCCATCTCGCCGTCGAGGTAGATAACTCGACGTGCACGACGAGCTTTGCGGCCAAGGAAAGCGATGCAGGCGCTTATGCAGATGGCGAGGCTCAACGCCACCCAGGTCTTGCCGCGACCGCGTGGTCCAAACAACATGCCGGTCTGGTTGGATTGGATGAGACGGCCCCAGTGGTTCTTGCGGCGTGGCACTTCGAGGTGCACGAACTTGGCTGCGGAGATCAAGCGCATTTCGCTTCGAGGGCGGAATGGCTTGCCTTGGTTCGGCTCCGTCATGGGCGAGCGAGGGCGAGCCACCTTCGCAGATTGGGAGGTAGTTTTCATGACTTCTTTGGAAGGCATGGCCGCAGCAACGGCCATGGTATTTGTCTTGTGCTTGATATTTACAGCGACGGTGCGACTTCAGCCGAAGAGGTCAGTTCGGACTTCGTGGTGCGCGGGCCACATCTGATATGGACCTCACGGACAGTCTTGCCTTCGCGCTCGCGACTAACACCCGAGACGATGATCTCAAGTCCGTTGTCGGTGTCGTGGCGGTAGACGTTCGCTTCAGGATTCAAATACGTCACTCCCTTCAGCTTGCCGCGCGTGCCCACGGTGAGCAAGGTTTTGGCGTAGTTAGCCCCAAATTTGTTCAACAAGAACGCTTCTGTCAGGTAACAGCGGCGAAGAGCGGCCTTGGCGTCAGCGCTGATGTAGACCTGTGTCAAGTCGATGATCTGGAAGTTTGCGCGGAATTCGGCTTGCTCTGCGGACAGCTTCAAGAACTTGTGAATTGACAGTGTTTTATCTGCGGCGAGAGTCTGCAGGTCCACACGTTCCATTTTTTCAGCGTTTGCAGAAGGTGTGATGCAGATTTGCGAACCGTCGATTGACGCCAGATTTTTTTCGGCATTTTCATTAATTTCGGACATGACTTCTCCAGTCCATGCATGGCATGGATCAAATAGATATGAAAACCAGTGATTTATTTGACAGTGGGACGAGAGTCAACCCACTCCAGGAAAGCGATCTCGTCGATCAGGACTCGACGACCCACTTTACGAATTGCGTGAGCAAGACCATTGCCTGGAATAACGTCATTCCCACCCTTGCCACGCGCACGCAATCGAGGCTTGGATGCAAATATCAATGCACGCAGAGAACCTTCAGTGAATACGGGGTGTTTCACGGAAAACTGCTGGACTGAGAGCCACTTTTTTACCTCAGAATTGCCGTGAGATTCCGTCAAGGATTCCTTTTCAACCTTGGACGGAACGCTCTTCAATGTCTTCTTCGACAAAAATCTGACAAATGTACTTTCATATCCCGCACTTACATTAGTTGAGACAGGTGAATTCATAAAGCTCCTTAGATACATCGGTAGTGGTTGAGAGAATCTGCTCAACCTTTGGCAATGATGCCCAGCACTGCCAATTTCTCTAAGGGAAAGGATGCTCTAGTAAATTTTCCCTACCCTATGCACCCCTCAACTGTCCAATGAAATCGTCGTAATATGCAATGTGCCTATAGCCCTCATCTCTAAGCGCCAATGCCACGGGATACTGCTTTTTGGTACGGTCAGCATATGAGTCATATGAAGCAACGCGCTCTCCCTCTGGAGTTATATGGATAATTTCATGCTTTGACTCACCATTGTTAATTCTTTGAAGAATTTTTACGTAGGCTTCATACACACCAGCGGGATTAAACGACTTTAAGCCTTCGTATGAATCCAGGGATGTAATGCCTATTCGCCGAAGCAACTCTCTCTGCTTCAAAACAATTTGACGAATAGATTCATTCAAAAACCCAATAGGATGCAAAACATCAATTTTCACTACCACCTCAGTTTTTTTAATATCAGTGACAGTAACGGCCAAAGGCTTTTGACGTGGATGTTCTCGATCGTTCAATTCAGCAAAAACATCTACGGTCAATCTACCAAATATATTCTCATCAGCTTTAGGCAACGGGGTTATTTCAGGGTCTATCCACTTACTGATCCCAAAATGCGCTTGCGGAGTGACGGAGGGTGCATGGCCTACAGACCAGCCTTCACGCCTACTCTCTTCAGTCCGGCTAATCCAATCACCTACGGTTTCTCCGTTTAATGCCGCAGGCTGAGAAAAGAACAGCGACATAGAGGTTTCCGGTGGGCATGCCAACAAGGGCATTCCCCCAGCCGCCCTCTTCAAATCTCGCACAGACAAAGGGAGACTCATCCATTCGGCATAGGCCGCGCGATACGCAGGGTTGAATCGTAGAAACTCCCATGCCCACTGACGAGGTGAGAGCTCTCTTGAGTTCTTGGGTGCCTTTTTGGTTCTTCCAGCCATGCTTTGCCTCATTTGGAACACTGCAATTGTGAGCACCGTAGCCAAATTTTGCTCATGCCGAAAGAGCCGGCATCAATGCACATTGATGCCCAGTTGGGGGCGTCCTCCGCGTCACAGCTATGTCACAGTCGCTGCCAAATTTCGGCATAAACCTCGATCGTTGCGGGCTGTTAAAATCATGCCGTCTAGAGTGAAGACAGCAATTGGCAGCAATTGGAAACAGTTAGTGCTGGAGTTCGTAATGAGAAGGTCGGGTGTTCGATTCATCTCTCCGGCACCAAGTAAACAAAGGAAAACCTGCTATCAAAACGGTAGCGGGGTTTTTCTTTTGGCGGGGTATGTAAGGGTAGATGTAAGACGTTTTTGAAGATGGATCCGAACGGACACACATTCTCGCCACCCACGCATCCGTGATGCGGCACTCATCCCAGCGTCCAATTGGCCAACCGACTTGCGCAATCGCACCGCAAAACTGTCAAAGTTGTGTGTCATCTAGACCAGCTTATGGCTCTAGCTTTGCATATTCAGGGGCCAGCACAACGATCTCTACCCCCTTTTAGTTGGCCAGGGGCTGCCAATCGGCCCCTGAACTCACACCCTCTGAGGCTAGTGTGGTGTCTCAAAAACA
>DFQQ01000010.1 GCA_002377855.1 Acidovorax delafieldii
TCTTCATTCCCAAGAGCTACGGCAGCTCCATTGCACTGACTGGCGCTCCCCATGCCGCCCTGTGGACTTTCTTCGTGTTTTACCTGGTGTGCATTGCGCTCACCTGGCACTACTACGCCCGAAAGAACTCGGGCATGCCTTGCTAAAGCAGTCCCTGCGCGCAGGCCTGCCAAGCGCCGCGTAGTACGCACAGTCGCTCGCCCAGTCAGGCATCGCCGCTCAACCCAATTGTTGATGAAGGAAGCGTCAAACCCACTGAGCCAACCCTCCCCCCAGACGGAACACACGCCCACGAACCCGGAAAAAAAGGAGCCTCCCGATGAGCCATTTTCTCGACCGACTGACGTACTTTTCTCAACCCCGCGAGACATTCGCAGACGGCCATGGCCGCGTCACGGGCGAGGACCGGACTTGGGAGGATGCCTACCGCAATCGCTGGGCGCACGACAAGATCGTGCGCAGCACCCACGGCGTGAACTGCACGGGCAGCTGCTCGTGGAAGATTTACGTCAAGGGCGGCATCGTCACCTGGGAAACCCAGCAGACCGACTACCCCCGCACCCGCCCTGATCTGCCCAACCACGAGCCCCGTGGCTGCGCGCGCGGCGCCAGCTACAGCTGGTACCTGTACAGCGCCAACCGCGTGAAGTACCCCATGGTGCGCGCGCGCCTGCTGCGCGCATGGCGCGCCGCGCGGCAAACCATGGGCCCTGTTGAGGCGTGGGCCTATATCGCCGGCAACGATGCTATCCGCAAGGACTACCAGAGCATGCGAGGCCTGGGTGGGTTTGCGCGCTCCACATGGGATGAGGTCAACGAACTGATCGCAGCGGCCAATGTCCACACCATCAAAAAACATGGCCCTGACCGCATCATCGGCTTCTCGCCCATCCCGGCGATGTCGATGATTTCCTACGCGGCCGGTTCACGATACTTGAGTCTGATCGGCGGCGTGTGCATGAGTTTTTACGACTGGTACTGCGACTTGCCACCTGCCAGCCCACAGGTGTGGGGCGAGCAGACCGATGTGCCTGAATCTGCCGATTGGTACAACTCGGGCTTCATCATTGCGTGGGGCTCCAATGTGCCCCAGACGCGCACGCCCGACGCCCACTTTTTCACCGAGGTGCGCTACAAGGGCACCAAGACCGTCGCGATCACGCCCGACTACTCCGAGGTCGCCAAGCTGGCCGACATCTGGATGAACCCCAAGCAGGGCACCGATGCTGCCGTGGCCATGGCCATGGGCCACGTCATCCTGAAAGAGTTCTACTTTCCTGACCAGGGTGAGCGCAGTGCGTATTTTGACGACTACGTGCGGCGGTACACCGACATGCCCATGTTGGTGCTGCTCAAGGAGCAGGTGCTCGACACGGGGCAGGTGGTACTCGTGCCTGACCGCTACGTGCGCGCGTCAGACCTCCCAGATGGTCTCGGCCAAGGCAACAACCCGGAGTGGAAGACCGTTGCTCTCGATGAAGCGGGCCAAATCGTGGTGCCCCAGGGGGCCATCGGTTTTCGCTGGGGGCCAGACGGACGCGCCGACCAAGGCCAGTGGAACCTTGAAGCCAAGGAAGCCCAGGAAGGCCGCCCGGTAGCCCTGCGCCTGTCGCTGCTGGAGGGCGCTACCGCGTCCACAGCGCTGACGGCGCAGGTAGGTTTTCCTTACTTCGGCGCGGCAACCACCCAGCACTTCACTGCCAACGTCCAACCGGACGTGCTGGTTCGGACGGTACCCGTGCAGCGTCTTGCGGTGGGCGGCCAAACGGCCTTGGTGGCCACCGTGTTCGACCTGCAGGTGGCGCACTACGGCATTGCACGTGGACTGCCTGGCGAGATGGCCGCCACCAGCTTTGATGACGACACGCCCTTCACGCCGGCTTGGCAGGAAAAAATCACCGGCACGCCGCGCGAACAAGTGATTGCCGTGGCCCGGCAATTCGCCGAGAACGCACACAAGACGCGTGGACGATCCATGGTCATCATCGGCGCCGCCATGAACCACTGGTACCACAGTGACATGAATTACCGGGGTGTGGTCAACATGCTCATGATGTGCGGCTGTATCGGCCAAAGCGGCGGTGGGTGGTCGCACTATGTGGGGCAGGAAAAGCTGCGACCCCACACCGGTTGGGCCGCCCTCGCCTTTGCGCTGGACTGGATCCGCCCGCCCCGCCAGATGAACAGCACGAGCTTCTTCTACGCCCACACCGACCAGTGGCGCTACGAAAAACTGGGAATGGACGAAGTGCTGTCGCCCCTGGCCGACAAGTCCAAGTACGGCGGCAGCATGATCGACTACAACGTGCGCGCTGAACGCATGGGCTGGCTGCCATCGGCCCCCCAGCTCAAGACCAACCCCATGCACGTGGCCAGAGATGCCGCAGCCAAAGGGATGGACCCCAAGGATTACGTGGTGCAGTCGCTCAAGGACGGCACGCTCGCCATGAGTTGCGAGGATCCCGACCACCCCGACAACTGGCCTCGCAACATGTTCGTGTGGCGCTCCAACATCCTTGGGTCATCGGGCAAGGGGCATGAGTACTTTCTCAAGCACCTGCTGGGAACCAGCAACGGCGTGCAGGGCAAAGACCTGGGCGTGGATGACGCCAAGCCCAGCGAAGTGGTGTGGCACGAGAAGGCACCTGAAGGCAAGCTGGACCTGCTGGTCACGCTGGACTTCCGCATGAGCACGACGTGCCTGTACTCGGACATCGTGCTGCCCACGGCCACCTGGTATGAGAAGAACGACCTCAACACCAGCGACATGCACCCCTTCATTCACCCCCTCTCCACGGCGGTGGACCCGGGTTGGCAGTCTCGCAGCGACTGGGACATCTACAAAGGCTTTGCGAAGAAGTTCAGCGAAGTGTGCGTAGGGCACCTGGGGGCGGAACGCGATGTGGTGCTGACGCCGCTCGCACACGACACACCCGCGGAGCTGGCACAACCCTTTGGCGTGTCGGAATGGGTGCGCGGCGAATGTGATCTGGTGCCCGGCAAGACCGCCCCCCAGGTGACCGTGGTAGTGCGCGATTACCCCAACGTATTCAAGCGGTTCACGGCCTTGGGGCCGCTGTTGAACAAGCTGGGCAATGGCGGCAAGGGTATAGGCTGGAACACCGACCAAGAAGTGGAGCAGTTGGGGGATCTGAACGGCACGGTGGCCGAGCCGGGCGCGACGCAGGGCATGCCGCGCATCGAGACCGACATTGACGCTTGCGAGGTGGTGCTGCAACTGGCCCCGGAAACCAATGGGCATGTCGCCGTCAAAGCGTGGGGAGCGCTCGAAAAACAGACGGGGCGGGAGCACGTGCACCTGGCGCTGCACCGCGAAGACGAGAAGATCCGCTTTCGCGACATCCAGGCGCAGCCACGCAAGATCATCAGCTCGCCCACGTGGTCGGGCCTGGAGAGTGAGAAGGTCAGCTACAACGCTGGCTATACCAACGTGCATGAACTCATCCCGTGGCGCACGCTCACGGGCCGCCAGCAGTTTTATGTGGACCACCCGTGGATGCAGGCCTTCGGTGAAGGCTTCAGCAATTACCGTCCGCCAGTCGACCTGAAGACCACCGCCGGCATTCAGGGCATCAAGCCCAACGGGAACACCGAAATCGCACTGAACTTCATCACCCCGCACCAGAAGTGGGGCATCCACAGCACGTACACCGACAACCTGCTCATGCTGACCCTCAGCCGCGGCGGGCCCTGTGTATGGATGAGCGAAGAGGACGCGCGCAGCGCCGGCATTGTGGACAACGACTGGATCGAGCTGTTCAACCTCAACGGGGCCATTGCGGCGCGGGCCATCGTCAGCCAGCGTGTGAAGCCGGGCATGGTGATGATGTACCACGCACAGGAAAAGATCGTGAACACCCCGGGTTCGGAAATCACCGGCATGCGTGGTGGCATCCACAACTCCGTCACGCGCATCGTGCTCAAGCCCACGCACATGATCGGCGGCTATGCGCAGCTGAGCTACGCCTTCAACTACTACGGCACTGTGGGCACCAACCGCGATGAATTCGTGGTGGTGCGCAAGATGAACCGCGTGGACTGGCTCGACACGCCCGTCGCCAACCAGCTCATCAAGCCCACGCTCGATCAGGGGGAGACCGCATGAACGCCGCCTGCCCACTTTGCTCATCGCGCCCTGCCGGGCGAACAACATCCGCAGCCACTTTGCACAAGGAGCCAGCATGAAAATTCGCGCACAAATCGGCATGGTGCTGAACCTGGACAAGTGCATTGGTTGCCACACCTGTTCCGTCACCTGCAAGAACGTCTGGACCAGTCGCCCCGGCATGGAATACGCCTGGTTCAACAATGTGGAAAGCAAGCCCGGCATTGGCTACCCCAAGGACTGGGAAAACCAAGACCGCTGGAACGGCGGCTGGGAACGCAGGGCCGACGGCACCATCCAGCCGCGCCAGGGGGCCAAGTGGAAGATGCTCATGCGCATCTTTGCCAACCCCAACCTGCCCGAGATCGACGACTACTACGAGCCCTTCACCTTCGATTACGCCCATCTGCAGTCTGCACCCGAGATGCGCACAGCGCCCACCGCCCGCGCGCGCAGCCTCATCACCGGCCAGCAAATGGACAAGATCGTGTGGGGCCCCAATTGGGAAGAAATTCTGGGGGGCGAGTTCAGCAAGCGCAGCATGGACACGAACTTTGACGACATCCAGAAGCAGATGTACGCGGAATTCGAGAACTCGTTCATGATTTATCTGCCACGGTTGTGCGAGCACTGCCTGAACCCGTCGTGCGTGGCGTCGTGCCCCAGCGGCTCGATCTACAAGCGTGAGGAAGACGGCATCGTGCTGATCGACCAGGACAAGTGCCGCGGCTGGCGCATGTGCGTGAGCGGCTGCCCCTACAAAAAGATCTACTACAACTGGAAGAGTGGCAAGGCCGAGAAATGCATCTTCTGCTACCCCCGCATCGAGGCCGGCCAACCCACGGTGTGCTCCGAGACTTGCGTGGGCCGCATCCGCTATCTGGGCGTGCTGCTGTATGACGCAGACCGCATCCAGCAAGCCGCCAGCGTGGAGCGTGACCGCGACCTGTACCAGGCGCAGCTCGACATCTTCCTGGATCCGAACGATCCCGATGTGATCCGCCAGGCGCGGGTAGACGGTATTCCCGACAGTTGGATGGAAGCCGCGCGCAAGAGCCCGGTCTACAAGATGGCAGTGCAGTGGAAGGTAGCTCTGCCCCTGCACCCGGAATTCCGCACGCTGCCCATGGTCTGGTATGTACCGCCGCTGTCACCCATCAGCGCCGCAGCCAACGCGGGCCACCTGGGTGTCAACGGCCATATCCCGGACGTGAGCCAACTGCGCATTCCGGTCAAGTACCTCGCCAATCTGCTCACGGCCGGCGACACAGCGCCCGTAGTGCGGGCCCTGGAGCGCATGCTGGCCATGCGGTCGTACCAGCGCAGCAAGCACATTGATGAGCAGGAAAACCTGGAAGTGCTGCAACAGGTGGGGCTGACCCAGCGCGAGGTGGAGGACATGTACCACGTGATGGCCATTGCCAACTATGAAGACCGTTTCGTGATACCCACCGCGCACCGCGAGTACGCCGAGAACGCCTTCAACGTGCGGGGCGGCTGCGGGTTCAGCTTTGGCAACGGCTGCTCTGACGGGGTGAGCGATGTGAGCCTGTTTGGTGTGGAGAAAAAACGCACCATCCCGATCAAGGCGGAGATCTGACCATGCAACAAACACCCCCTCGCCCCACCCCGGGCTCATCGGCAGCACAACGGCCCGGAGCCATCACGTTGCGCGTGCTGTCCGCCCTGCTGACGTACCCCGAGGACCAGCTCCGAGCGCATTACAGCGAATTCACCGCGCTGCTGGCTGCTGATGAGGTGCTTTCGCGCAGCCGCCGTAGCGAGATCGACGCGTTCGTGCAGCAATTGCAGCGGACGGACGCACTCGACGCTGAATCCGCCTATGTGGAGCTTTTCGACCGCGGGCGTGCCACGTCACTGCACCTGTTTGAGCACGTGCACGGTGACTCGCGCGACCGCGGCCAGGCCATGATCGACTTGGGCGAAACGTACGCCAAAGCCGGGCTGATGCTCAACGAAGGCGAGTTGCCCGACTACCTGCCAGCGGTGCTGGAGTTTGCTTCCACGCAGCCCACGCGCGGCGCCAAAGACTTCCTGGGCGAAATCGCGCACCTGCTCAACGCAATGCTCGCAGCCCTGCGCGAACGGCAAAGCGGCTATGCCTGCGTGATAGCGGCCTTGCTGGACATGGCGGGGCACAAGGCGCAACCCGTCCCCATCGCCATCGAGCCAGACATGGACGACAGCTGGGCGGAACCACCAGCTTTTGACGGGTGCTCTACCGCAGGCCAGGCCCGGCTTGGCCAGCCGCAACCCATTCACATCGTCCGCAAAACCCCACCCTCAGCCCAAGGAGCCAACCCATGACTACGCTGCATGGCTTTCTGTTCCAGGTGTATCCCTACATCTGCTTCGCGGTTTTTTTGATCGGCAGCCTGATCCGTTTTGATCAGAACCAGTACAGCTGGAAGAGCGATTCGTCGCAAATGCTGCGCTCGGGCTTGCTCAAGTGGGGCAGCAACCTGTTTCACTACAGCATCCTCTTCCTGTTCGTGGGCCATCTGGTCGGGCTGTTTACCCCGCATTCGGTGTACGGCATCTTCATGAGCGCATCCACCAAACAATTGTTGGCGGTTTCTGCGGGGGGCGTGGCCGGAGCCGTGTGCTTTGTGGGCCTGACCATGCTGCTGTACCGCAGGGTGTTTGATCCGCGCATCCGCCACACCAGCCACTCCACGGATATTGCCGTGCTGCTGGTGCTGTGGGTGCAGCTGTCGCTGGGTCTGATGACGCTGCCGCAGTCGCTGCAACATTCCGACGGCAGTGCCATGCTGATCCTGGCCGACTGGGCCCAGCGCATCATCACGCTGCGCCCAGTGGATTCCACCGCCATCGCCGCGCTGCACTGGTCCTTTCAGGTCCATATTGTGTTGGGCGTGACGATCTTCTTGCTGTTCCCATTCAGCCGCCTGGTGCATGTATGGAGCGGCTTCGCCACCATCGGCTTTCTGTTCAGGCCCCACCAGGTGGTGCGATCCAGGCGCTTGAACGTTCCGCCCGGCCAGAACCTGCCAGGCCAACCCAGCGCCGTGCCCTCGCCCACCGTGGGCGACGCCATCGACAACCCGACCGCCTCCCGCTGACGCGGTGGAGATTCTTCATGCAGACAGCTTTTACAGCCACCATTGCCCGCGTCAACGGCGTCGCGCTGAACGCGGAGGACGAAGCGATCACCGAAGAAGAACTGCGCCAACGCGCCTGCACCGAATTGCTCCGCCAGGCAGCGCAGCGCGACGGGCTGCTCAGCCGCCACGATCCTGCGCCTGCGGCAGGGGCCGTCAGTGAGGCCGCTTCGCAGGCCATCGAGGCGTGGCTGGAAAAAAACCTCCAGATACCCGAGCCCACGGAAGAAGCCTGCCGCCGCCACCACGCCGCACATGCCGCTCAGTACCGGCCTGGTGAACGGGTGCGCATGCGGCACATTCTGTTTGCGGTCACGCCCGGCGTGGATGTGCGAGCGCTGCGCTCGCGCGCAGAGGCCTGCCTGCTCGACGTGCGCTGCCATGACGGCACCGGCGCGGACGCTTTCGACAAGTCGGCAAGGGAGCTGTCCAACTGCCCCACGGGCGCACAGGGCGGGGACCTGGGCTGGACACGTGCAGAGGAATGCGCCCCGGAGATGGCACGCGATATTTTTGGCCGTGCGGAAATCGGTGTGCTGCCGCGGCTGGTGCACAGCCGATTCGGATTACACGTTGTAGAGGTAATCGAACGCGAGGCGGGAACCGAGACGCCGTTTGAGGCGGTGCGCGGTGCCGTTCAACATGCCCTGCGCCAGCAGGCCTGGGTCACGGCCCTGCGCCAGTGCCTGCAGCTGCTGGCCGCTGAGGCTGAAGTGGAGGGCGTTACGCTGGATGCGGCCGCGTCACCGCTGGTGCAGTAGCTTCCAGGCGGCCCAGGCAGGACCGACCTGTTCATACCTGCCCGAGGCACCGGCAGGTCTAGGCCGGATCGGGGTACTTCATAGCGATATTGCGGAAGTCTTCTGCGATCTCGACAAAGGCGTCCACCATGTCGGGGTCAAAATGGGTTCCCTTGCCTTTGACAATGGTGCTGCAGGCTTGGTCATGCGAGAAAGCCACCTTGTACACACGTTTGTTGATGAGCGCGTCGTACACATCGGCCACCGCCATCAGCCGGGCTGACACGGGGATGTCGTCCCCGGCCAGGCCCTGGGGATACCCGCTCCCATCCCACTTTTCCTGGTGGCTGTACGCGATTTCCTTGGAAACACTCAAGAACGCCACGCGCATGCCCAGCCGACGCTCCGCGTCTTCAATGGCGTTGCGGCCGAGCGTTGTGTGGGTCTTCATCACTTCGAACTCTTCCACCGTCAACTTACCCGGCTTGAGAAGGATGCTGTCGGGGATGCCGATCTTGCCAATGTCGTGCAGTGGCGCGGACTTGTACAGCAACTCGATCATGCGCTCGTTCAGCACGGCCTCGAACCTTGGGTGGTTGCGCAGGCGTTCCGCCAGTGCCTTCACATACAGCTGGGTGCGGCGGATGTGGTTGCCGGTTTCGTTGTCGCGCGTTTCTGCCAGCGAGGTCATGGCCATGATGGTCACGTCCTGAATGGCCTGCACCTCCAGCGTGCGCAGCGCCACCTCGCGCTCCAGATAGGCGCTTTTGTCGCGTAAGAAGTCGGCCGTGGCCTTGAGCGCAAGATGCGTGTTGACCCGCGCCAGCAGGATGGGAGGGCTGATGGGCTTGGTGATGTAATCCACCGCGCCAAGGGCCAGACCCATGCGTTCGTCGTCCGGGTCCGAACGGGCTGTCAGAAAGATCACGGGAATGTCTCGTGTGGCCGGAGCGGCCTTGAGCCGGCGACACACCTCGTAGCCGTCCAGCCCCGGCATCATGATGTCCAACAGCACCAGGTCTGGTGGCGCATCGGACATCGCGATCTTCAGCGCCTTCTCTCCACTGTTGGCCACCTTCACCATGAAATGGTCACGCAGCAACGCCCCCATCAATGTGAGGTTCTCGGGCGTGTCGTCCACCACCAGCACGGTGGCGATGTGCTTGTCCACCAGGGTGGATGAGTTCACGGCAAAAGGCGCTTGTTCCATGGCATTCCTGCGAAGTACACCGTTCAGAGATCCTGGCCGGAGCCAGGGTCTGCCTGCTGCCCCTCCACTTGCAGCGTGGCAAGCAGTTCCAGGGCGAGCTCAAAGTCGAAGTTACGAACGTGGGTCTGGACCGCGGCGAACCCATCTCCCAGGGAAGTGGCGAGTATTGTTGCATTGTGTTGCAAAAACTCGGTGGCTGCCGGATCATCCTTTGCCAGCAACGCGCGCAACTGCGCTACTGCCTCTTCAGTGGCGACAGCCGCCTGTACCGGCAGCGGCGCCGCATTGGGAAAAGCAACCGCAGGCGCTTGCCCGGACTGCCGCACCCACGCCTGAAGTCCAGCCAGCAGCGGCTCCATGGCTGAAGCCAGGGCGCCCAGCAGAGGCAGTGCGTGGGCGCCGCTTCCGTCTGCCGCGCGTCTGCGCAGCGCTTGCTCCAGCGCATGGGCTTGGTCTGAAGCCTCTTGCGCACCAATGTTGGCTGCCACGGACCTGAGCGTGTGAGCAAGGCGCTCCGCCAAGCTATGGTCGCCCGTTGCAATGGCCGTATCCATTTGCGCAACCACCGATGACTGCGCCTGCACAAACCGCACAAGCATGTCCGCATACAGCGCTGGTTTGCCCAGCGCCCGCTGCAAGCCCAGTGTGGTGTTGAGCCCTGGCACCACCGGGGGCCATCCCACCAGTCTGGGGACAGCGGTTGGAGCAGTTGCTGGCACGGTGAGCGGGGACAGAGCATTTGCGGTAGCGGCTGCACCCTGCTCTCCCAGTCCGGTACGAGGCTTGATCCACCGCGACAGAGCGCCCCAAAGCGCTGCGGGCTCGATGGGTTTGGCGACGTGATCGTTCATGCCTGCGGCGAAGCACCGCTGACGATCGGACTCCATCGCATTGGCTGTCATGGCAATCACGGGCAGCTCGCTAAACCGAGGGTCCATGCGCAGTTGGCGGGTCGCGGTTTCGCCGTCCATCACCGGCATCTGCATGTCCATCAGCACGGCATCGTAGTGGGCCCCGCGCACCTGGTTCAGCGCCATCTGCCCGTTGTCTGCTACATCCACTACGAAACCCGCGTCGCGCAAAAGCTCCACGGCCACCATCTGATTGAGCTCGTTGTCCTCGACGAGCAACACCCGGGCGCCCCGTATGGCCATGGGGAGCACTTCCGGCGCGGGCGCTGCAGCGGGCGTTCGTGACTGTGCTGCGGTGGTACCGTCCAAGGGCTGCATCAGCGTGTCAAACAGCACCGAGGCGTTCACGGGCTTGATCAGCACCGTTTCTATGCCTTCCGAGCGTGCTGCGCGCATGACGTCTTCACGGCCATACGCCGTGACCATCAACATCTGCGGCACCCTGGGCATACCCAGGCTGCGGATATGGCGCGCAAGCTCCACTCCATCCATGCCAGGCATGTGCCAGTCCAGCAGGAGCAGCCCGTACAGGCGCTGGGTATCCATGGACTCGCGCAGCATTTGCAGGGCCTGCAAGCCCGAGTAGGCCTGTTCCACTTCAAAGCCCATGGCTGCCAGCATGTCTGACAAAACGGCCGCCGCGGTGTGGTTGTCGTCCACCACCAGCACACGCTGGCCCCGCAGATCAGCCGGCGGTTGCAGGACGCGCGCTGGGGCGCCGCGCTCCAGCGGCAGGGTTACCCAGAACGTGGAGCCGCGCCCGAAATCGCTGGACACGCCCACCTCGCCACCCATCAACTCCGCCAGGCTCTTGCAGATGGCAAGGCCCAGCCCCGTGCCGCCGTATCGGCGGGTGGTCGAGGTGTCGGCCTGCTGAAAGCTCTGAAACAGGCGCCCTATCTGCTCCGCAGTCAGGCCAATGCCAGTGTCACGCACCTCAAACCTCAACATCACCCGGTGGGCGGTTTGCTCCAGCATGCGCACCACAATGCTGATCTCGCCTTTGTCAGTGAACTTGATCGCGTTGTTGGCGTAGTTGATAAGAATCTGGCCCAGACGCAACGAGTCCCCGAGCAGGTTGGGAGGGACGTCGCTGGCTACGTCGCACACCAGCTCCAGCCCCTTGGCGCCTGCTTTGTAGCCCACCACGTCCGCAACACTCTCGAGCAGCCGGTCGAGCACAAAAGGATGCTTTTCTACAGAGAGCTTGCCCGCCTCGATTTTCGAAAAATCCAGGATGTCGTTGATCACACCCAGCAAATGCTGACCGGCCTGCTGGATCTTGCTGACGTAGTCATGCTGGCGCGGGTTCAGCCCCGACTTGAGCGCCAGGTGAGACATGCCAATGATGGCGTTCATGGGCGTACGTATCTCGTGGCTCATGTTGGCCAGGAAGTTGGATTTGAGCTCCGTCGATTCCTCTGCCAGTTCCTTGGCGCGCAGCAGGCTTTGCTCTGCCAGCTTGCGGTCGGTGATGTCGACAAACGTGCCAATGGCTCCGCCAGGCGTGCCATCGGCACGCAAAAAGCCGTGGAGCCAGAACAAGGTATGGTGGATCTGGCCATCGGCATAAGGCAGGTCCACTTCCCGGTGCACCGTGCGGACGCCTTCAAGCGCCTGCCCGGCGTCCTGATCGAACTGATTGCGCAGTTCGTCGGGCAAGAAGGCCAGGTCCTGCACAGTCTTGCCGATGAAGTCAGAGCGCTGGACGCCAAACGCCTGCTCATAGGCGCGGTTGAACCCGATGTACCGGCCATCCGCGCCCTTGTAGAAAAGAGGGACAGGGATGGCATCGATCAGCGCCTGCTGAAAGTCCAGCTGCGCGGCCACCTGCGCCTCGAGCTGCTTCTGGTCGTGGATATCGACGTTGACGCCAACCACCCGCGTGGCCTGGCCCTGTTCGTCGCGGAAGATGCGGGCGGCCTCCAGAAACCAGCGCACCTCGCCATCGGGCCGCACGATACGCCAGGAGTCGCGCAAATGGTCTTGCGTGCCGTTGACGCTGGCGTCAAAGTAATCCCGCGCACGCTGCCGGTCCTGGGGGTGCAGGCAGGCCAGCCACTCGTCTCGTGATTGGGGTTGCTTGTCGGACTCAAAACCCATCATGCCAGCCAGTTTGGACGACCACAGGATGCGACCACTGCGCAGGTCCACGTCAAACACCCCGATCTTTCCGGCCTCCTGCGCCAGCTCAAGGCGTTCATGGACCTCACGCAGCGCAGCTTCCGCCTTGAGCGCCTCGGTCACGTCCTCGATCACCCACAGCGAAGCATTGTTGAACCCTTCCATTTGCAACCGGCGGCCCGACAGTCGGGCATGGAAGACACTGCCGTCCGGGCGCTGCAACACCGCTGTTTCGCGCACCGCTTCGTGCGGATGCAGACCCGGCATGACCTTGGCGCGAAACGCTTCAAAGGGCGCTTCTCCACCAAACAGAAAGGCCGCATGGCGCCCCTGAAGCTGCTCCGATGTCTCGCCCATCAATGCGGCAAAAGCAGGGTTGAACTGCCGCACATGCCGGTCGCAAATGAGCACGATGGGTGGTGCATTGTCGAAAATGGCGGTTTGCTGCTCCAGCAGTTCGTTCAGCAAACGCTCGCGCCGCTGCAGTTCGGCCTGCGATTGCATGCGTTCGGAAACTTCTTCATGCAGCCCCACAATGGCAATGCGCTTGCCACCCGCATCAAAGACCGGCGACAGCGTGGCCTCATCGTGGTACAGCGTTCCGTCGCGCCGCTGGTTGACAAAGTTGCCCCGCCATGATTTGCCCGACAGCAATGTTGCCCACATGGCCTGGTAGGTTTCCGCCGGGGTCTGGCCGCTGGACACGATCGAGGGCTTGCAGCCTCGCACCTCTTGCAGCGAGTACCCCGAGTTGCGCTCGTACTGCGGATTCACCCATTCGATATAGCCCTCGCTGTCCGTGATCACCACCGCTACCGGGCTGCTTTCCAATGCGGTACCAAGCACCCTGAAGCGTTCCAGCGCCCTTGCGACCTGGGCGCGGCTTCGCAGCAAATCCAGCAGCAGCCAACCCAGCACGCTTGCCAGCAGGAAAGCAACCAGACCTACCTGAAGACGCTGCGGCCAAGGCATCAGTGCGCTCACATCATCCAAAGAGAGAAGCTGCCATTGACCGCCAGGGTCCTGCCAGTCCACCGGGCGGCGCGCAATGGCGTGCGGTACGCCATTCAAAAGTACGTGTGACGCATCGGCGCTGAAAGGCAGTGCCGAGGCAACGCCATTGTCAAAATGGCGCCCGAGCTGGCGCGTGGCACGAATACTGTCTATGCGAGCCTGTGTGAGCGGAGGCGCCACTGCAAACAGCCATTCTGGCCGGGTGGCGGAAAAAACCACCCCTTGCGGCGACAGCAGCAAGGCAGGCAGCCCGACGCGACCAAGCAGCGCATCGATTGCCTCGAATCCCACCTTGAACATCACTACACCAATGATGGCGCCAGAGGGCGAGTCAAACTCGTAAAGGGGGGCAGCGTAGTAAAGCCCCCGCTCCTGGGTGTTGCCGCCGATAGCGGCATACACGCTGATGCCCCCTTGCGACGCTTGCTGAAAGTAAGGGCGATAAGCGAGGTTGATGCCCGTGGACCGGGGTCCCGCAGTCTCGTGCGCTACAACGGTGCCGTCGCGTGCGATGACGTATACGCCATTGACCAGAAAGCGCTCACGCGCCACGCTCAAGCGGGCCAAGGCCGCAGGGTAGTCCGGTGGCACGGCGCCGCGCGCCATGTCTTTGAGCAGAGGCTCGCTCAGCCCCAACAAGGACACGGCCCCCAGCATGCCCGAGCCCATGGCCTGGTAATTCAGGGCATCGGCCATCTGCTGAAGCCGGGCCTGCTGGTCATCGCCGCGCTCGAGCGCGCGCCAGTGGGCGAACACCTCTACGGTAAGCCACGCCGCCAGCAACGCGGCCACCAGCACCACCGCAGCGCCCCTGAAACCGCGTGCATTGCGGTCGAGCACCTTGTCCACAAACACTCCAACGCCTGTGCCTGCCCGCTTCATGCCTCTGGCCCCCGCCTGCCCTGGCTTGATGTTGGCTGCACCGACCGATTTGACTCCCCACGCATCGCATCCCCCCCAAAAGGCCGGGCGCATCCACGCGCCGCAGCAAATGCTGTGTCCACCCCCTGGTACGTATTTTTTGACGGGCTCACGCAACACTGCGCTGGTGTTGCGCCCCCTTTGGCTCTTCAGCCTAACGCAATTGCATTACCACCGTCATCACAAAGCGGGGTAGAGATAGGCGTCCATCTCGTGCACGGGCACGGGTCGCCCAAACAGGTAGCCCTGAAATCCGTCGCAACCGTGCAGCCGCAGGAACCCCAACTGCCCCGCCGTCTCTACCCCTTCTGCCACCACCTGCAGATCCAGACTCTTGGCCAATGCCAGAATCGTCCTGACAATCGCCGCATCGTTGGGATCGCTCAGCACATCCCGCACAAAGCTCTGGTCAATCTTGACCTGATCCAAAGGAAGCCGCTTGAGATAGCTCAAGCTGGAATACCCCGTTCCGAAATCATCGAGCGCGAAACCCACGCCTTCCTTTTTGAGTTGCTCCATCCGGTGGATCGTGTCTTCCACATCCCCCAGCAGCAGGCTTTCAGTGAGTTCCAGCTTCAACTTGTGGGGCCGCGCCTGGCATTCCCTCAAGGTGTCGAGCACTTGCGCCACAAATC
Organism: Acidovorax delafieldii; assembly: GCA_002377855.1. GTDB lineage: Bacteria > Pseudomonadota > Gammaproteobacteria > Burkholderiales > Burkholderiaceae_C > Acidovorax > Acidovorax delafieldii_A. The sequence continues at coordinate 14,825 of DFQQ01000010.1, forward strand.
CGGGTTGCCTGAACTGCCGGGCGCTGACGTTCACGGACAGGCTCAGGTGGGCAGTGGCTTCGTGCTGAGCCCAGCGGTTGAGCTGGGTGCAGGCGGTGCGCAGTACCGTCTGCCCCAGCGGCAGGATCAGGCCCGTTTGCTCAGCCAATGGAATGAACTCAGCGGGGCTGATCATGCCGCGCTGGGGGTGATGCCAGCGCGCCAGGGTCTCGGCGCCGACGAGCTTGCCTTCATGGTCCACCACCGGCTGGTAGTGCACCAGCAGCTCCCCCCGTACCAGCCCCTGGCGCAGGTCGGCTTCCAGGTTGGAGCGGGCATTTACCGCGGCCTGCATCTCGGGGTCGAAGAAGCGCTGGGTATTGCGGCCTGCGGCCTTGGCCTGGTACATGGCCAAGTCAGCGCGCTTGAGCAATTCGTCCACCGTCAGGCGATGTTCCCCAAAGAGCGTGATGCCGATGCTGGGGGTGCTGTAGTGCTGCCCCCCATCCAGTTCGAACGGCTCGTTCAGGCTGGCCAGCAGCTTGTCCGCCACCGTTTCCGCCTGCGTCGCGGCCTCGGGCAAATGGCTGCTCAGGTTTTCCAGCATCACCACGAACTCGTCCCCCCCGAAGCGGGCCACCGTGTCGGCTTCACGCACGCTGCGCACCAGCCGCGCGGCCACCTGCGACAGCAACTGATCGCCCATGTCGTGGCCCAGCGTGTCGTTGAGGTCTTTGAAGTTGTCCAGGTCAATGAAGAGCAAGGCTCCCTGCGCCTTGGTGCGCTGGCCGGCCGCAATCGAGCGTTGCAGGCGGTCCAGCAGCAGGCGCCGGTTGGGCAGTCCTGTGAGGGCATCGTAGAAAGCCAGCCGCTCAATCTCCTGCTCCGCACGCTTGCGGTCTGTGATGTCCATGGTGAACCCATGGGACAGCACGGTGCCGTCGGGCTCCTTGTGGGGGACTGCACTGGTCATGTGCCAGCGAACGCTGCCGTCGGGGCCCACCACGCGGTACTCGCACCGCCAGGGCAGCATGCGCCGCACCGACACGAGTGCCGAGCGGCGCAGCTGCGGCGCGTCTTCGGGCAACACGTGCTTGAGCAACAAGCCATGGTCTTGCGCAACCTCGCTCGGCGTCACTCCCAGGAACTGGCTCACTGCGTCGCTGATGTACTGCACGCTGGCCGTGGAGCCATCGGCGTGCAGCCGGTACTGGTAAATAAAGCCGGGAATGCGGCTGGCAATGCGCTGAATGAACAGCAACTGTTCGCGCAGTTGCTCGGCGGCGCGGTGTTCGTCGGTCACGTCCTGCACCACGCCCATTTGCACCGACATGCCGTCGCGCGACAGCGAGTGCCGCACCCGCGAGCGCATCCAGCGCACCTCCCCATCGGGGCGGCGCCAGCGGTATTCCACATCCGAGCCGTCACCCAACCGGCAGGCGCGGTCAAACACCGGCCGGTCCTCATTTGGAATGCCGCTCACGGCTCGTTCGGTGCTGAACCATTCCTGCCGCTCAAACCCCGCGATGTCGCAAAGGCCGGGCGACCACAGCAGCACAGTTTCGCCAGGGTCCTCGATGCGGCGCCAATGCCCCGCTTGCGCGAGGCTTTCCATGGTGTTGAATACCTCGGTCTGCTCCTGCAGGTCACGCCGCGCGTCCGCCAATGCGGCCTGCGCCTGGGCCAAGGCAGCGCGCAGGTTTTCAGCTTCGGCAGCGTCGCGCACGGTCACCACGATGCAGTTGTCTGCGACGCGCCGGGCCGACAGGTCCCACGCCAGCAAAAGTCTGGTGCCTTCCCGCACCACCTGCCTGCAGTCCAGCGGCACGCCCAGGCGCGCCACGGCGCAAAGCTGTTCCACCAGCGCGGTATGGGCCAGCTGGTCAAAAACCACTTGCGCCAGCACTCCTTCCTCGCGCACCACACCCAGGCCCGGCATGCGGCGCGCCGCCGCGTTCGCAGCCCACAAGTACAGGCCATCGTCTTCCAGGCGAAACTCCAGCAGCCCCACCGGGACCACGTCCAGCAGAGCCTGCATGCGCCCATGGGCAAACGGCCCCATCAGGCTGTCGCCCTCGGGATAGAGAAGATCGGTCAGCAGTTCGGAAGAAATCACGATCGCTCTGGAGCCTCTGAAAATTAGATCGGATACCGCGCCACGGTGCACACTCATGCAGCGCTGGGCGCAGTATGTCAAAAGGTAACAGCAAATCGACCCAAATCGTCAAAGATTTGTAAAACAGCATTCACTATTGGGCCCTGCTACAGTCCACGCCTCGCTGCAGCGGCCCTGTATTCCTTTCCCTGTTTCCACAGTTTTTTATTAGCTCCGCATGTCCGAAACGCTCGAACACCACACCCCCATGATGGCGCAATACCTGGGGTTGAAAGCAGCGTACCCCGACACGCTGCTGCTCTACCGCATGGGTGACTTCTACGAAGTGTTCTGGGACGACGCTGAGAAAGCCGCGCGGCTGCTGGACATCACCCTGACCCAGCGCGGGCAGTCGGGCGGGCAGCCGGTCGTGATGGCGGGCGTGCCCTTCCATGCGCTGGAGACATACTTGGCTCGGCTCATCAAGATGGGGGAATCGGTGGCCATTGCGGAGCAGGTGGGCGAGGTGGGCGCAGCCAAGGGCCCCGTGGAGCGCAAGGTGGTGCGCGTGGTCACCCCCGGCACGCTGACGGACACCGAGCTGCTGTCTGACAAAACCGAATCCATGCTGCTGGCCGTGCACCAGGGCCCGCGTGCGCGCTGCGGCCTAGCGTGGCTGAGCGTGACACAGGGCCGCGTGCATCTGGCCGAATGCAGCCAGGACGAGCTCGCCCACTGGCTGGGCCGCGTGGCACCGAGCGAGGTGATCTACAGCGCCGGTGTGACCGAGCGCTTTGAACAACAACTGCAGGTGATGCGCCAGGGCGGCGTCTTCACCTGCCCCATGAGCCTGAGACCCGACTGGCAATTTGACAGCGCCCTGGGCGAGCGCAAGCTGCTGGAACACTTGGGGGCGGCCAGCCTGCAAGCCTGGGGCGCACACGAACTGGGCGAGGCCCACGCCGCCGCCGCAGGGCTACTGCAGTACGCCGAGCACACCCAGGGCCGCCAGCTCACGCACATCCACACGGTGCAGGTGCAGAGGGGCGATGACCTGATCGACCTGCCCGCCACCACGCGGCGCAATCTGGAACTGGTCAAAACCCTGCGCGGGGACGACGCACCCACCCTGTTCTCGCTGCTCGACACCTGCATGACGGGCATGGGCAGCCGCCTGCTCAAAACCTGGCTGCTGGAGCCCCAGCGCGACCGCACCGAGGCGCGCAGGCGCCTTGCGGCCACCACCGCGCTGCGCGGTGCAGGGGGCGCGGGCGGCGGCTCCGGCCCCTGGGCCACGCTGCGCGGCGAGCTCAAGGGCGTGAGCGATGTGGAGCGCATCACCGCCCGCATCGCCCTGCGCCAGGTGCGCCCGCGCGAACTGGTGGCGCTGTGCAAGACGCTACAAAAATCGGAGCTGCTTGCGCACAATGCACAAGCGCCAGAGCCCTATTTGGCTCAAATCTTCAGTCACCTGCAGCCACCCGAAGGTTGCACCGACCTGCTGTGCCGCGCCATTGCAGAGGAACCCGCCGCCATGGTGCGCGACGGCGGCGTGATTGCCAATGGCTTTGACACCGAGCTGGACGAGCTGCGCGCCATCCAGACCAACTGCGACAGCTTCTTGCTGGAACTGGAAACCCGCGAGAAGGCGCGCACCGGCATCCCCAACCTCCGCGTGCAGTTCAACAAGGTACACGGGTTTTATATAGAGGTGACGGGCAGCCACCTGGACCGCGTACCGGACGACTATCGCCGCCGCCAGACGCTCAAAAACGCCGAGCGCTTCATCACGCCCGAACTGAAGGCCTTTGAGGACAAGGCCCTGTCGGCCAACGAGCGCGCACTGGCCCGCGAGAAATGGCTGTACGAGCAAATCCTGGACCAGCTGCAGCCCCATGTGCCCGCCCTCACGCAACTGGCCCAGGCCCTTGCCGCGCTCGATGTGCTGTGCACGCTGGCCGAGCGCTCGCTCACGCTGAACTGGTGCGCGCCCCAGTTTGCGCCCGAGCCCTGCATCGACATCGAAGGTGGCCGCCACCCGGTGGTGGAGGCACGGCTGGCCGAAACGTCCAACGCCAGCTTCATCGCCAACCACACGCGGCTGAACGCCAACACCCGCATGCAGATCATCACCGGCCCCAACATGGGCGGTAAATCGACCTACATGCGGCAGGTGGCGCTGATCACGCTGCTGGCCTGCATGGGCAGCCATGTGCCCGCCACCAGTTGCCGCATTGGCCCCATCGACGCCATCCACACCCGCATTGGCGCGGCGGACGACCTGGCCAACGCCCAGTCCACCTTCATGCTGGAGATGACCGAGGCCGCGCAAATCCTGCATGCCGCCACGCCCCACAGCCTGGTGCTGATGGACGAGATTGGCCGCGGCACCAGCACTTTTGACGGCCTGGCCCTGGCCAGCGGCATTGCCACGCACTTGCACGACAAGACCCGCGCCTTCACCCTGTTTGCCACGCACTACTTTGAATTGACGGAGCTGCCCGCCAAGGCGAGGCACGCCGTCAACATGCATGTGAGCGCGGCCGAGGCGGGCAGCGACATCGTCTTCCTGCACGAAATCCAGAGCGGACCGGCCAGCCGCAGCTACGGTATCCAGGTGGCCAAGCTGGCGGGCATGCCCTCGCCCGTGCTGCACCATGCACGCCACACCCTGGCGGCACTGGAAGAGCGCGCGGGCGAAGACGACCTTCAGGTGGACCTGTTTGCTGCGCCGCCCGAGCCCGAGGGCCCCGGCACCAGCCCGGTGGAAGCCGCCTTGGCCGCCCTCCAGCCCGATGCGCTCAGCCCCCGTGAAGCGCTGGATGCGCTGTACCAGCTCAAGCGCCTGGCCAGCCCACTCTGTTAAATCGAAGAGAAATCTGCCTGTAGCGCCCTGTAAATGGGCGCAAGATGCTATCTATTTAATAGCGAACACATCAGTTGGGTCGGTCTATTCCACAGCCGCCCTTGGCTGTGCGCCGCCGGCAGGTAGCCGCCGGTCTCCCGGGGCATCGCACTACACTCCACGCTTTGTCTTTTCCCCGATTCGATCCATGACGTACTGCGTCGCCATCAAACTCAACGCCGGGCTGGTGTTCCTGTCCGATTCCCGAACCAACGCAGGCTTGGACCAGATCAGCTCGTTCCGCAAGATGATGATTTACGAGCGCACGGGCGATCGTTTCATGGTGCTGCTGTCGGCGGGCAACCTGAGCATCTCGCAGTCAGTGCGCGAAATACTTCAGACCACGCAGGTCAAGGACCGCGACGACGGCGAGGCCATCACCATCTGGAATGCGAAAAGCATGTTCGATGCTGCCCGCGTGCTGGGTGCTGCCGTGCGGCACGTACACGACCGCGACGGTGCAGCGCTCAAGCGCTCGGGCGTGGATTTCAACGTATCGATGGTCTTCGGAGGGCAGATCAAGGGCGAAGGCATGCGCCTGTTCCAGGTCTACTCGGCGGGCAACTTCATCGAAGCCACATCCGAAACGCCGTACTTCCAGGTGGGCGAGTCCAAGTACGGCAAACCCGTTCTCGACCGCGTGCTCACGCCCGAAACCCCGTTGGACGAAGCTGCCAAATGCGCGCTGGTCTCGATGGACAGCACGCTCAAATCCAACCTGTCGGTAGGACTGCCGCTGGACCTGGTGGTGTACGAGGCCGACCACTTTGGCACCGACAAAGTGGTGTGCATCGACGAGAACAACCCTTACTTTCGCATGCTGCACGACAGCTGGGGGCAAAAGCTGCGCCAAGTGTTTGACAGCATTGAAGACCCGGCCTGGAATGGTGGCAGCACACAGGCCCCCATCCTGTCGGCAACCACGCGCAGCAAGCCGCTCAAGAAGATCACCACCCCACAGGACAAATTGATCTGAAGGCCCATCGGCCGACCCCAACACCCACACTCCACCATGCCACGTCCGCTCACGCAGCCGCCGCTGCCCGTCGTTTTCTCACATGCCAACAGCTTTCCCGCCGGCACCTACCGGCTGCTGTTCAAGTACCTGAAGGATCGCGGCATGGACGTGAGCGCGGTAGAGCGCTTTGGACACGAGCCGCAGTACCCCGTCACCAACAACTGGCCCCATCTGGTGCAGCAGCTGGTGGACTTTGCCCAGGCCCAGGTGCAACGCATCGGAGGCCCCGTGTACCTGGTGGGGCATTCGCTGGGCGGCTTCTTGAGTGTGATGGCGGCCGCGCGCCACCCTGAGCTTGCGCGGGGTGTGGTGCTGATCGACTCGCCCCTCATCGGTGGCTGGCGCGCCAATGCCCTGGGCGTTGCCAAGCGCACGCAGGTGGTGGGCTCGCTATCGCCAGGCAAGGTGAGCAGCCGCCGCCGCGAGAGCTGGGCCAGCAACCTTGAGGCACTGGAGCACTTTCGCAAGAAGAAGGCATTTGCCAGCTGGCATCCGCAAGTGCTGCAGGACTACATCGAACACGGCCTGCAAGACCGCGCCGGCAAACGGGTGCTTGGCTTTGACCGGGCCGTGGAAACCGCTATCTACAACACCCTCCCACACAACCTGGGGCGCTTGCTCAGCAACCACCCGCTGCGGTGCCCGGCCGCCTTCATCGGTGGGCGGGATTCAGAAGAAATGCGGCAGGTGGGCATGGCCATGACGCAACGGGTGACCCAGGGGCGCATCATGATGCTGGACGGCAGCCACCTGTTCCCCATGGAACAGCCTCTTGCCACCGCTGCGGCGATAGAAGCCGCGCTGCTCAACCTGCAAGCCGTGGCGCACGCAGGCTAACCGCACCGAAACCTGATCCAAGCGGCAAGCAGGGAACTGGCGGCCGGTACCCCATTCGGGCCTTGGGCGGGCCTGGCGAGGCATTTCGCAAAAAATAGGCGGCTTTTCGCAACCTTTACCCTACACTGGACGGCAGTTACAGCGTGATACAACCATGCCGCCCATTGCCGTCCGCCTCTGCCTGTGGAGCGCCCTGCTTTTTGCGGGGTGGATGGTAGCGACCGCATTGCGCTCGCACAACGCCGTCTCGATCGGCATCTTGACGGCGCCACTGCCGATGTTTGCGCCGTGCTGCGCCAGCTCGGCCCGCCTGCTGGGCCCTGGCGCCGCAATGCACTTTGCGACCATTGCCATCAGCCTGGGCTGGTTTGCGGAACAAATGGGCGCATCGCGGGGCTGGTTCTTCGGTGGCTACAGCTACACCGACCTGCTGGGGCCCAGGCTGGGCGAGGTGCCGCTGGTCATTCCGCTCATGTGGTTTGCGTTGACCTATGCCCGCAACGTCCCTGCCAACCTGATTGCGTGGCAGTCCCCGGTGCCTCAAAACCAGGGCAGTGGCAGCGCCATATTGTTGTCATCCATCGCAGCCATCATCGTCACCACATTCGACCTGGAGGCAGATCGGTACTTGGTGAACGTGCCGGGCGCGCGGGAGATGCACAAGAAAAACGGCGCGTGGTTTGGTGAGACCGTGCAGGGCTTTTGGGGTGGGGTGTTCATCAGTTCTTGCATCATCGCAAGCTTTTGCTGGTCGGTGTACCGCAGCGGCCTGGCGCGGCCGCCGTGGGCGCCGCGCCGCTATGCCGTCGTCCCCCTGGCTCTGTATGGCACGGGCAAGGCCTTTCAGGTGGTTCGGGGCCATCCGATGGAAATCCGATCCATAGCACCCTTTGCGATGGGGATCCCTTTGCTGTGCGCCTTGGCTGGCCTGCAACGTTGGCAGGCTGCTGTCGAAGGAGTTTTCGCATGAACGCGTCTTTGCGCGCAGCCAACGAGGCTGAACTGAACGCGATGCAGCTGGACACAGACCCGCTGGCCGACGAAACCATCGCGCGCATTCTGGGCCACTGGCCCGCTGGCGTACCTGGGCCTGGAGCCCCCCAATGGCAGGCAATTGCCACCGTCAACCGCCTGCTGGGCCAATGGAGCAGCAACGGAGCCCTGCGCCACTGGAGCCCTGAGGGCGAGGACGTGCCCCCAGCCACAGTGCGTGCGCTGCAAGACTACCTGTCCGCAGGACAGGCCCTGCCCATCTGGGCCGATCACCGCAAGATCGCGCGTGCAGAGCAACTGTTCATGGAACATGGCGCGCTGTCCTGCGTCCTGTTGTTTTGCTCCAGCCTGCCCGAGTGTTATGTGATTCCAGACCTCTCCAGTGTGCTGCACACCGCAGGGCAGCTGGAGCAGCACACGGAATACCGCATTCGCTCCACAGCCGCCATGATTTTCCCCGTCATGCTGCGCGGGGGACTCACGCAGCCGGGTGGAACGGGCATTGCCCAGGTGCTCAAGGTGCGGCTAATCCACGCGACGGTGCGCAACCTGATCCTGCGGGGCAGCCCCAGAGACGCCGCGCACCGCACCAACGGGGCCGGCTGCCTGCCCCCACTGCCGCAAACCCAGGCGCGCAGCGCCATGCATGCGGCGCTGTATGCGCGGGGCTGGGACCTTTCGGCCCAGGGTGCGCCATGCAACCAGGAAGAGCTGGCCTACACCCTGTTCACCTTCGGCTATGTGTTCTTGCGCAGCATGCGCAAGCTCGGCATCGGTCTGCCACCTGCGGACGAAGAGGCATACCTGCACGCCTGGAACGTGGTGGGCCATGTGCTGGGTATAGATTCAGCGCTCATGGTGCACAACATGCACCAGGGCGAATCCCTCATGGTGCAGATGCAGGAGCGCGGCCGTGCCCGCACCGTGCAGCCCGACCCGCGCCCCGCCCTGGCTGAAGCCCTCATGCAGACCATGGCCCACGCGATCCCTTGGGGGCCTGCCAGGTTCTTTCCCCCACTCATGACGCGCTACCTGTGCGGCACACAGACAGCGCATGACTTGGCATTGGATCAGCGCAAGCCCCCGTGGGCCCCGCGGGCCATGTTCTGGAGCCTGCTATGGACCGCCCGGGCGATAGACACGCTGGCGCGCGCCGTGTCTCCGCATTTCTCCATTTCCCGCACGCTGACCCGGGTGCTGGGCTACCACTTCATGAGCAGACTGCTCATGAGCCAGACGCGCCCACTGCAGTTGCCCGAGCAACTACTCGATCAGATGGATGTAGCCATGGCCCATTGGAGTGACGACACCCGCGCTCCTGGCTGGCTCAACCGGCTTGAAGACCGGCTGACCACCACCGGGCGGTGGCGGCTGCACCGCCCAACAGCGCGCTGATCACGGCCTGGTCCAGTCCGCGCCAACGTACATCCTTTTCCAACGTGCAGCTATCGCCCCTTCACCTGGTCGTCTACTGGCTTCGCCAGCCGTGCGGCTGGCGTGCGGCGGCGCTGCGCTGGGCCTTCTACGCTGCGGTTGCCTGGGCATTCATGGGTTGTTCAGCCGCATCGGCGAGTGCGGCCGAACCGCTGTTATTGCGCGACGCCGCCCATACGGTGCAGGCGTGGCCGGCCGTCACGCTGCTCGTCGACGAGCAAGCGGCCTTCAGCACCGATGAGGCGCTGGAGCGGCGAGGGGAGTTTCAGCGCCCCACCAAAGATGCCACGCTGGGTGTGCGCAAGGACGCGGTCTGGCTGCACATCCCTGTCGCGGTGGATGCCGCCTCCAGCGGCAGGTGGATCCTGGAGATCAACCACCCCGATCTGAACCGGATCGACGTCGTGCTGATGCAACGCGGTGAAATCCTGCAACGCAGCGTGCTGGGCACTGATGTACCGCGGGCCGAGCGCCCACTGCCCGGGCGCACACCGGCGCAAGCCTTCCATCTGCAGCCCGGTCAAGATTACGAGTTCTTGCTGCGTGTGCAGACGCGCGGCGCCATGATCTTGCCGATCACTTTCAACACGCCCTCGGGCATCCTCAGCCGTTCAGTGAATGAGCAAATGCTGCAAGGGGTGCTGACGGGCCTGGCGCTGTGCCTCATTTTCTACAGCCTGGCCCAGTGGTTCAGCCTGCGCGAGCCGTTGTTCATCCAGTACGCGCTGCTCACCACCGGCAGCTTGCTGTATTCCATGCACTTCTTTGGCATTGGGCAGCAATACCTGTGGGGTCACAACCCCTGGCTGACCAGCCATGCCGTCGGGCTGGCATCACTGGTGGCCCTCATCGGCAGTTTTCTGTTCATGAGCCAGGCCCTGGAAGGCCACAACCCCCAGAGCCGCTTCTTGCGCGGCATGCGCCTGGGGGCCGTGCTGACCGCCGTGCTGGCCGTCGCCTACGCACTCGACCTCATATCGCTCAAAGGGTTGTCCGTCATCGTCAGCGTCATGGGGCCGCTGCCTGCGATGCTGAGCATTCCGGGAGCGTGGCGCCGGGCGCGCAAGGGGGACAGCATCGGCACCACGCTGCTGATCGCTTGGTTTGTGTATGGTCTCGGCTCCGCAGTCATCATCGGAGTGATCAACGGCGGACTGCCCGTGAACTTCTGGACGCTGCACTCATTCCAGATCTCCGCAACGGTCGACATGCTGCTCTTCATGCGCGTGCTGGGCCTGCGCACCGAAGCACTGCACACCAAGGTGCTGCACGCCAACCAGCAGCTCGACGCCATGCACTCCCTGGCCCATACCGACCCGCTCACGGGGCTGCCCAACCGGCGCGGGCTGCAAATCGAGCTTTCGTCGGCCCTGTCTCGCGCCCGTCCCGAAAGCCGGCTGGCGGTGTATGTCATGGACCTGGACGGCTTCAAGCCCGTGAATGACCAGCACGGGCACGACGTGGGCGATGAACTGCTGGTGGCGGTGGCCAAGCGGCTGCAGGGCCATCTGCGCCAGACGGATGTGATCGCACGCCTGGGCGGTGACGAGTTCGTGGTGGTGACCGGTCAGCTGCACAACACGGTACAGGCCCACGAACTCGGTCTCAAACTGCTTGAAGCGTTTTCGTCTCCTTTCTCCTTGGGACACATCCAGGTGCAGGTGGGCCTGACCATCGGCTACGCCATTGCCCCAGACGACAGCCAGGACGGCGCCGGGCTCCTCAAGTTGGCTGATGCCGCCATGTACAGCGGCAAGCAAAGCGGCAAGTTCTGCGTGCGGCGCAATACAGGCGATCTGGCACTGTCATCGGCGTGATGCTGAGCGCAGTCACCCCGCGGAGACACGACGGGCTGGGTCAGCGACAGCAGCGGTAGGCAAGTCCTACCGATGCGGAGTAGCCCACCGGCTCCACCGTGAGGGGGCTGCGCCGGGCATCGCCCTGCAATTGCGATACCCGCACCCCACCCAACGCGACCCAGTGACGACTGAGCGCCACCATCACATCCACCCCGGCGTCCACACTGTAGAGCCCTGCTTTCGGATCGAATGCGGGCAGCGGGCTGGTAGCGCCCGCCGCAGAGGCGGGTACACCGAAATGGGTGCGCAAATACTGCCGGTCTGCAAAGCCGGCGCCCACGCCAAAAGACACCCGTGTTCGCTCTGAGTAGGGAAAGCTGTAGCCCATGTTCAGCGAAATCTGCGCTCCGCCATCGCGCCCCAGAATGTCCTGAGAAACGCCCGCGCCAATTGACCAGCGGGGCGTCAGCGCATAGCCGGTACTCAGGCGGGCCCGCAAGGTGGAGCGCACGTCCGGCAAGCCGCGGCGCCGTGGCGAACCGGCCCCATCGTCGCCTTGGTCAATGCGCAACGACGCCCTGAGCGAAAACCGATCGCTCTCGGCCAATGTGGCGCTGGCTCCCGAATCAGACCGCGCTGCCAGGCCGTGGCCCATGAGGGCACTGCCGCGCGAGGAGCTGAGGCGAAAGCGGCCATATTCCACCGCCCAGGCTGGCCGCAAGCTGTACGAGCGCTCCGCACCACCGGCATAGTCGGGGCTGGAACCAACGATAGCCCCGAGCACATAGTTCACCCTGGACTTGGGCGGGGCCGCTGCGTCATTGGTCGATCCGGGCGCGGCACGGTCCACACCCTCAGAACCCGGGGCCTCCGTTTGAGCGGATTCACCCGGGTGCGCCGCTGCAAGCAGCGCGCTCTGCGCGCCTGACGGCTGGGCCATCGCAACTGCACCGGTACAGCACGCCAGGGCCACTGCCGGCCACCAGCGTGAAAGCCCGCCCGCACCCTCTGCTGGCAAAGCACTTGCCACAGCCCCCGCCCCATGCTGCGTTTTCATTCGGCCCATTGCACCCACCCCATCCAAGCGGTAGCCAACACCACCACGCCAAATACGATGCGGTAGTACGCAAACACCACGAAGCTGTGCGTACTGATGTAACGCAGCAGCCAGCGCACGCACAACCAGGCGCTGATGAACGAGAACACCAGCCCGGTCAAAAACATGGGGGCGTCGGCCACCGACAGCAGCGCACGTTCCTTGTATAGGCTGTACACTCCCGCGCCGATCAGAGTCGGGATGGCCAGGAAGAAAGAAAAGTCGGTGGCCGCCTTGCGCGACAGCCCCAACAGCATGCCGCCGATGATGGTGGAGCCACTGCGGCTGGTTCCAGGCACCATGGCCAGGCACTGCACCAGGCCCACCTTCAGCGCATCCAGCGCAGTCATGTCGTCCACGGCCTCGATGCGCGTGGCCACCGGTGCCCGGCGCTCAGCCCACAAGATGACGAAACCGCCCACGATGAACGTGGTGGCCACGACCACCGGGGTGAACAGATGTGCCTTGATGGCCTTGCCAAACAGCAGCCCCAGAACCACAGCAGGCAAAAAGCCAATCAATACGTTGAGTGCAAACCGCTGCGCCTGCTGCTGGGTGGGCAGCGCCACCAGCGTGGCACGGATCTTTTGCCAATACACCAGGATCACCGCAAAGATGGCACCGGTCTGAATGGCGATGTCGAACACTTTGGCTTTGGCATCGTCAAAACCGAGCAGTGAGCCCGCAAGGATCAGATGGCCCGTGGACGAAATGGGGAGGAATTCGGTCAGCCCCTCCACCACTCCCATGACGGCCGCCTTGGCCAGCAAAACGATATCCACGCGCAATTCCTTCATGCCCTACGGGCCAGCTAAAGCGCAAATTATCGTCTGACCCAACGGGGCCTGTTGCCGCACCTCGCAGTGCACTGCAACCATTTCGCGCCGCCCAACCGCACTTTGCGCCGCCCCTGCGCACTTCGTCGCAAAGCCCTGGCCTCCACCCGATGCGCCCGGCACAGTCACGCCATCCCAAGACGCGCTGCTCACAGCCAACGCCCACCGCACTGAACCGACACCAGCGAGACACCAGCCATGATCACGCTCTCCACCCTGCCTGCCGCCGTTGCCATTCACCTCACCGCCGCCGTGCTGGCCACCGCCCTGGGCCCCGTGGCCCTGTGGGCCCGCCGCAGCCGGACACAGCGCCCACGCCTGCACCGCGCTGCAGGCTATGCCTGGGTCACGCTCATGGTGCTCACTGCACTGTCGGCCCTGTTCATCAGTGGCAGCCGTGGGCCGCGCCTGGCGGGCTTTGGCCCCATCCACCTGCTGGTGCCGTTTGCACTGGGAATGATCGCGCTGTCGTTCCGCTACCTGCTGCAGGGCAACCTCAGCGGCCACCGGCGCACCATGCAGGGCGTGTACATCGGCGGCTGCGTGGTGGCCGGGTCGTTCACCCTGCTACCGCAGCGCCTGCTGGGCCAATGGCTGTGGGGCGGCCTGGCGCTGATCTAACCCAAAGCCTCCCGATTCCTTTTCACGCTATTTCCGTTTCCGTTTTCTTTCACCGTTCATCGTCCCCCAAGGAGCCGCCATGAATCCCTCAGAACCACTGCACACATCTCATCCAGTCAACCATGCCGAGCCCAACGATCCGCTGGACCGCCTCGCCCGCAAGCGCGCGGGCGCCAAGCTTGGCTGGTACCTGCACGCCACCCTCTTCGTGCTCATCAATGTGGCGTTGACCCTGCTGTCATCGGCCCACGGCAAGCACTGGGCCATCTTTCCGGCCATAGGCTGGGCTGTCGGGCTGGCGGCGCATGGCCTGGCGGTGTTTGTGCTGGGCAGCGGCAGCAGCCTGCGCGAGCGCATGGTGCAAACCGAGCGAGAACGCCTGCAAGCCACGCACCGCCGCCGCTGAGAGCGGGGACGCCGGGCCCATCTCGGCGCCCAGCCACAAGCCAACGTGGCTCCTAGAATCACCCCACCATGCCCATGCCGCCGCCCAACCCGCCCCCACACCGCATCGGCAGCCCGCCCGCACACTGGCGTCAGCGGCTGGCAAAGGCTGGGCCGCTCTGGCTGCAGGCGTGGTGCGCCACGCCCTCATCGTGGCTGCCTTTTGCTGCAGCGTTGCACTGGCGTTGACGCTGGGCGGCAAAGGACCGTGGGACCAGAACCTTGTGTACTCCATGGCCATCGGCATGGTCTCCTGGACAGTCATCGAGGCCGGCCGCATCACGCTGGCACGGCATGAGGCAGGCCTGTGGCCCCGGGGCTGGCGGGGCATTGCCCTGGTGGCCGCAGGCACGGTCACCGGCTTTGGCGCGGGCACCGCGCTGGGCGATCTGTGGTGCCAGTGCTCCACCTGGGCACGCTGGCAGGCCACCCCCGGTGCGCTGGCCACGGTGTTGGTCGTCACCACTCTGGCCACGGTGGCAGCATCATTCTTCTTCTACAGCCGGGGCACAACCCGAGCGCTGCAGGCGCGCATCGCGCTGACCGAGCGCGACGCCGCCGAGGCCCGCCTGAAGCTGCTCGAAACCCAGCTGGAGCCGCACATGCTCTTCAACACCCTGGCCAACTTGCGCGTGCTGATTGCGCTGGACCCCGCACGCGCCCAGGCCATGCTGGACCACCTGATTACGTACCTGCGCGCCACATTGACTGCATCGCGCGCCACCCATCACCCCCTGGCCGACGAGTTTGACCGCCTGCGCGACTACCTGGAGTTGATGGCCGTGCGCATGGGCCCGCGCCTACACTACACGCTGGATTTGCCCGAGGCCCTGCGCCAGGTGCCCGTGCCCCCGCTGCTGCTGCAGCCGCTGGTAGAAAACGCTATCCGCCATGGACTGGAGCCGCAGGTCGCGGGTGGGCACATCAGCGTGCGGGCCAGCGTGCAGCCCAGTGCCCCTTCCACACCGTCAGCGCCAGCCACGCAATACCTGGTGCTGGAAGTGACCGACACCGGCGTGGGCCTGGGCCATAGCGCCCGCCCCACGCCCGGCACCACCGACCCCACCGCGAGCATCCACTTTGGCCTGGCCCAGGTGCGCGAGCGGTTGGCCACCCTGCATGGCAGTGCAGGCACTCTTGATTTGATAGCTGCTGGCGCAGGTGGCACCAGCGCTAGCGTGCGTTTTCCTTTAAAAGTCCAGCACCCATGACACCCGCAGCCCCGCGCGCCCTCATCGCCGAAGACGAGCCTTTGCTGGCTGCCGCGCTACAACATGAGTTGCGCACCGCCTGGCCCGAGCTGCAGATTGCGGCCACCGTGGGCGACGGTCTATCGGCCGTGCAGGAAGCGCTGGCACTGCAGCCCGACGTGCTGTTCTTCGACATCCGCATGCCCGGCCAAACCGGGCTGGACGCCGCCGTAGCGCTGGCAGACGCCTGGCCCGCCGACCGGCCCTTTCCGGCGCTGGTGTTTGTCACCGCCTACGACCAATACGCCGTGCAGGCCTTTGAGGCGCAGGCCGTGGACTACCTGCTCAAGCCCGTGCAAAGCACCCGGCTGCAAAAAACAGTGCACAAACTGCGTCTAGCGCTTATTCATAAAGCGCAATCAGCTACAAATTCGATAGCAAACCAAAGCACTGCGGCCCTGCCCCCGGCACACACTGAGGCGCACACACAGGCGCTGGAGCCCAGCCTGCAACGCACCGTAGACCAGTTGCGCTACCTGCTGGCCCAGCCAGGCCTGTGGCCCGGAGCAACATCCAGCGCAACCAGCGCCCCCCTCGCCCCCACGCCACTGGCAACGCAGCAGCAGCCCCCGCGCCTCACCGTCGTCCAGGCCAGCCACGGCAGCCAGATCCACATGGTGCCCGTGAGCGACGTGCTGTACTTTGAGGCGGCAGACAAGTACGTGCGCGTACTCACGGCCGGTGCCGAATACCTCATCCGCACCCCTCTCAAAGAGCTGTCGGACCAGCTCGACCCGCAGGAATTCTGGCAAGTGCACCGCAGCACCCTGGGGCGTGCCAGCGCCATCGCCACCGTGGTGCGCGACGGGTCCGGCAAGCTGCAGCTGAATCTGCGCGGGCGCCCCGAGCGCTTGGCAGTGAGCCGCCTCTACGCCCACCTGTTCAAGGCGATGTAGCAGTGACCGAACGCCAGGGCGCTCTTTTCCTACGCAGGAGCACAGCCCCAGCCGTTAAAATGTCTGCTGGGTGTCTGCGCAAACCGGCGCAACAGGTACAGCGATGGTCGGGCCGCCACGCGACTCTCTTACGACCCTGTACCGCATGAACACACCCCTCATCCAATGGATTGCCGCCACGCTTTTCGGCGTGGCACTGCTGCACACCTTCTCCGTCAAATTCTTCGAGCGGCTCTCCCACCGTTATCCGCGCCACGCCGGGCTGTTTCATTTGTTGGGCGAGGTGGAGGTGGTATTTGGCTTCTGGGCCATGGTGCTCATTGTGGCGATGGCGCTGGCCGTTGGCGGCCCTGAAGCGCTGTCCTACGCAGAGTCCCGCAATTACACCGAGCCGCTGTTTGTGTTCGTGGTCATGGTCATTGCAGCCTCGCGGCCAGTGCTGCGCACGGTGATGGCTGTAGTGGCAACGCTGGCGCGCATCACGCCCCTGCCCACCCCGCTGGTCACCGCCTGGCTGGGCTTGGCAGCCGTGCCGCTGCTGGGCTCGCTCATCACGGAGCCCGCTGCCATGACCATCGCCGCGCTCATGCTGGCGCCGCAGATCTTTCGCCCTGCCATGCCCGAGCGCCTGAAATACCTAGCGCTGGGTGTGCTGTTCGTGAACGTTTCGATCGGCGGCACGCTCACCTCATACGCGGCGCCTCCCGTTTTGATGGTGGCGTCCACCTGGGGATGGGACAGCGCCTTCATGCTGGCCACCTTCGGTTGGAAGGCAGCGGTGGCCGTGCTGCTCAATGCTTCTGTCTGCGCGCTGGTGCTGCGCCGCCACTTGCCATCGGCCGATGCGCTGGCGGCGCAAGGCTCGGGCGATGCAGCCCGTGTGCCGATGTCCGTAGCAGCAGTGCACATGGCCCTGCTGGCAGGCGTGGTGCTGTTTGCCCACCACCCCGTCGTGTTCCTGGGGATGTTTCTGATGTTCCTCGGTTACACGCAGGCCTATGCGCGGCACCAGAGTCCGCTCATCCTCAAGGAAGCGTTGCTGGTGGGATTCTTCCTGGCAGGGCTGGTCGTGCTGGGGGGCATGCAGCAATGGTGGCTGCAACCCATCGTCTCCAGCTTGGAACCCCTGGCCCTGTTTGCGGGCGCCCTGGGCCTCACGGCCCTCACCGATAACGCAGCCCTCACCTACCTGGGCTCGCTGATCGAGGGCATCACGCCCGCTGCCCAGTACATGCTGGTGGGCGGCGCCGTGGCTGGCGGCGGCCTTACCGTCATCGCCAATGCACCCAACCCTGCCGGGGTGGCCTTGCTGAAAAACGGCTTTGCCGACGAGACGATCGGGGCCGGTGGGCTGCTGTTGGGGGCGCTGGGCCCTACGGCGGTGGCAGCCGCAGCGTTTTTGCTGCTGTAAACCGCGCTGGGGGTGCGCCCGCTCACTCCAGCCAGCGCACGTTCTGCAGCACTTCGTCGAAGAAGCTGTGCAGCGTCACAGCGGTCATGCTGTAAGGATCAAAGTCGGCACTGGCCGAGTACTTCAGGAACAGTTGCCCGTTCGATTCCAGCGAGGCGACCAGCCCCATGGACCAGGTGCCGAAGCGGCGGTAGGGAATCTCCCTCAGGTCCAGAATGGCGGCGTCGCGGTGGCGGCTGTCCTTGAGCAAGCGGTGGTACAGCACATTCACCGCTGGGCGGTCGCCCTCCAGCAGTTGCACAAAGATGCCGTTGTGCAAGCACAGTGCGCCGGTAGTGCCCGCGCGCGAGTTGTTGCGCTGCGAGACGGCAAAGATGTCTTTGATATCCGCAGGGCCCAGCACATGCGACGAGCGGCTGGTGTAGATCATGTGTACCAACATCGGAGCCTCCTGGGCGCGGAGTGTGGCAGCGGGTGGCGACATGGGTGACACCTTGCGCCACTACCCCATGCGCCCCGCGGCCCTTGCGCAGCCGCTGCGATGCCGATGCAGCCCCTGGTATAAGGCTGCGCACCACCATGGCAGCCAGCGGGCTAGCGCACCGGAGTGTCTGCCGCCGCGTTCCAGCTCCCCGCCACGTTCTTCAGCAAGGTATTGACCGCCGCCAGCCGCCGGCTGCGCACATCGATCAGGCTGCGCTGCGCAGACAGTACCGATGCCTGGGCCGTGATGACGTTGAGGTAGCCCACCGTGCCTGCGCGGTACTGGTTGCTCACCACATCCAGCGCGCGCTGGGCAGCGGCCAAGGCCTCGGCTTGTAATTGCTGCTCTTGCGCCAGCGCGGTGGCCGCGGTCAGGTTGTCTTCCACCTCCTGCAGGGCCGTCAGCACCGTCTGCCGGTAGGTGGCGGCGGCTTGCTCGTTCGCGGCGCGGGCCGACTCCACGGCCGCCGAGCGGGCACCGCCGTCCAACAGCGACAACGCGAGTTGCGGGCCCAGCGACCAAAACAGGTTGGGGGCGTTGAACAAGTTGGACAGCTCCGAGCCCCGGTAACCCGCCGTGCCCGACAGCGTGAGCGCCGGAAAAAATGCGGCCTGGGCCACGCCGATTTGCGCATTGGCAGCGGCCACGCGGCGCTCGGCGGCAGCGATGTCGGGGCGGCGTTCCAGCAACTGCGACGGCAACTGGGCGGGCACCACGGGTGGCTGGGGCAGCGTGCCGGTGGCGGGCAGGCTGAAGCTGGCGGGGGCCTGACCCACGAGGGCGGCCAGGGCGTGCTCCAGCTGAGTGCGGGCGCTTTCAGATTCAAGCAGCTGCACCTGGGTGGATTTGTATTGCGACTCGGCCTGCGCCACGTCAGCCACCGAGGCCACACCCGCCTGCTGGCGGTTGCGCGTCAGTTC
The DNA here is from genome assembly GCA_002377855.1 of Acidovorax delafieldii. Taxonomy (GTDB): domain Bacteria; phylum Pseudomonadota; class Gammaproteobacteria; order Burkholderiales; family Burkholderiaceae_C; genus Acidovorax; species Acidovorax delafieldii_A. Next base: position 33,843 of record DFQQ01000010.1, read on the forward strand.
CCAGCTTCGGTCATAGGCCTGCAGTGTTTCGCGCAGGATTTGGGCATTGGCTTCGGCCGCGCGCAACGAGAAATAGGTTTGCGCCACGCTGGCCTGCACCGACAGACGGGCAGCGGCCAGGTCGTCGGCGTTGGCCTGCGCCGTGGCCTGGGCGGCATCCACCGTGCCGGCAATGCGGCCCCACAGGTCCAGCTCCCAACTGGCGTTCAGGCCCAGCGAATAGCTGGTGCTGGTGCGTGCATTGGTGCCCCCGTCTGCCGCCTGGCTACCGCTGCGCGCGCGCGATGTGCCGGCACCGGTGCCCAGCGTGGGGGACTGGCTGGCGCGGCTGCTGGCCACCGCGGCCTGGGCAGCGCGCAGGCGAGCCAGCGACAAGACAATGTTCTGGTTGCCGCTGGCGGCCTGCTCTTGCAGGGCGTTGAGCGTGGCGTCGCCGTACAGCGTCCACCAGGCGGCAGGAACCTCTGCGCCAGGCTGCCCGGCTGGGGCAGTGGATTGGACAGACTGGGCGGGTTGCCACACTCCGCCGGCCGTGGCGGCCAGGGCTTCCTTGTAGTGGGCAGGCACCGTTTGGGTGGGGCGCTCGTACACCGCAGGGGTGCTGCAAGCGGCCAGCACTGCTGCGGCCAGCAGGGTGGGTACACAACGCGAGGCTGCGGGCGAGAAGGCAGAGGCCAACCACCGAGATGCGGCAGAGGGACGCACTGCAAAGGGTTGTGCAGCGGAGTGTGTGGACAAGGAGGCAGGCATCAATCGTTTCCTTCAAGCGCAGGGGCCGCAGAGGTGGGCAAGGCGCCCTGAGGCGAGCGCCTGCGCAGGCGGCGCGCGGTGCGCAGCACCCGCTGGCGCAGGCGGTCCAGCGCGACATACACCACGGGCGTGGTGTAGAGCGTGAGCAGCTGGCTCACCAGCAGCCCGCCCACCACGGCAATGCCCAGCGGCTGGCGCAGCTCGGCCCCGTCCGCACGGTTCAGCACCAAAGGCAGCGCGCCAAAGATGGCGGCCATGGTGGTCATGAGGATGGGGCGCAGGCGCAGGCTGCAGGCGCGGTAGATGGATTGCGCCGCCGTTGCGTAGCCATCACGCTGCCGCACCAGGGCAAAGTCGATCATCATGATCGCGTTCTTTTTGACGATACCGATCAGCAAGATGACACCGATGAGCGCGATGAGCGAGAACTCGGTCTTGAAGAGCATGAGCGCCAGCAGCGCCCCCACCCCGGCCGAAGGCAGCGTGGAGAGGATGGTGATGGGGTGCACCAAGTTTTCATACAAGATACCCAGCACCAGGTAGATGGTGATGATGGCCGCCAGAATCAGCAGCGGCTGCCCCGCCAGGGCCGACTGAAACGCCCCCGCCGTGCCGCTGAAGCTGCCGCGGATGCCCACGGGCACGCCCAACTCGGCCACCGCGTTGTTCACGGCATCGGCCGCCTGCGACAGCGAAACGCCCGGTGCCAGGCTGAAGCTGATGGTGCTGGCGGGTGTGCCGCGCTCGTGGTTCACCGACAGCGGCGTGTTGGTGGTGGTGATGCGTGCAAACGCCGTAAGGGGCACCTGCTGGCCCACGTTGTTCACAAAGAAAAAGCCGCGCAGCGTCTCGGGGCTTTGCAAGTATTGCGGCGCGGCTTCCATCACTACGCGGTACTGGTTCAAGGGGTTGTAGATGACGCCCACCTGGCGCTGGCCGAAGGCATCGTTCAGCGTCGCGTCGATCTGCGCCATGGTGAGGCCCAGGCGCGTGGCGGCATCGCGGTCAATCACCAACGAGGTCTGCAAGCCATAGTCGGCCACGTCGCTGTTCACGTCTTCCAGTTCAGGCAATTGCGACAGCGCCTGGCGGATACGTGGCTCCCAGGTGCGCAGCTCGGCCATGTCGTCGGCCTGCAGCGTGTAATCAAACGATGCGCCACTTTGCCGCCCGCCAATGCGGATGTCACGCTGTGGCGACATGAACAGGCGCGCGCCGGGCTCGTTCTTGAGCTGCTCGCGCAGCCGTGCGATGACCACCTCGGACGACTCCTGCCCCGGCCCGCGCTTGAGCGTCATGAACATGGCCGCCGCGTTGCGCTGCCAGCCACCCGTGGTGCCGGTGACATATTCCACCGCCGGGTCGGCCTGCACGATGGCCAAAAAGCGCTGCAGCCGCTGCTCCATGGCCTGGTACGACGTGGCCTGGTCGGCCCGGATGAAGCCCGAGATGCGACCCGTGTCTTGCTCGGGCATGAAGCCTTTGTCGATGGCGGTGTAGAGGTAGACGTTGAGCCCCACCACACCGGCCAGCGCCAGCAGCACCACGGGCTGGTGGCGCAGGCACCATGCCAAGGTGTGGCGGTACGCCCGCAAGCCGCGGATCTGCCAGCCATCCACCCACCGCGAAAACCGCGCCCACCAGAGCGTGCGCGGCGCCGCCTTCGCAGGCGCTGGGTGCTTGAGCAAGGCCGCGCACATCATGGGCGTGGTGGTGAGCGAGACCACCAGCGACACCAGGATGGACGCCGACATAACGATGGCGAATTCCCGAAAGAAGCGGCCCACGATGCCGCCCATGAACAGAATGGGCACGAACACCGCGATGAGCGAGATGCTCATGGAGACCACGGTGAAGCCGATCTCGCGGGCACCATCCAATGACGCCTGCAGCGCCGACTTGCCCCGCTCCATGTGGCGCATGATGTTTTCCAGCACCACGATGGCATCGTCCACCACAAAGCCGGTGGCAATGGTCAGCGCCATGAGCGACAGGTTGTCGAGCGTGTAGCCCGCCAAGTACATCACCCCAAACGTGCCGGCCAGCGACACCGGCACGGCCACCGCCGGGATGAGCGTGGCGCGCGCGTTGCGCAGAAACAGAAACACCACCAGGATCACCAGCCCCACGGCGATGACAAGCGCGTTCTCCACCTCTTTGACCGAGGCGCGCAGCGTGGGCGTGCGGTCCGACACGATTTCAATGTCGATGGCCGCCGGGATGGATGCCTGCAGCTGCGGCAGCAAAGATCGCACCCGATCCACGGCTTCGAGGATGTTGGCGCCCGGCTGCTTGAACACCTGCAGCAAGATGGCGGGCTTGCCATTGGCCACGCCGAAGTTGCGCACGTCCTGCACCGAGTCGGTCACATCGGCCACGTCGGACAGGCGGATGGCGTTGCCGTCCTTCCAGCGCAGCACCAGCGGCGCGTAGTCGGCCGCCACGCGGGCCTGGTCGTTGGCGGCAATTTGCCAATAGTGGTCTTCACGCTCCACCGCGCCCAGCGGGCGGTTGGCGTTGGTGGTGCTGATGGCGCTGCGCACCTGCTCCAGCGACACGCCATTGGCCGCCAGCCGCACCGGGTCGAGCGACACACGCACCGCAGGCAGTGCCCCACCGCTCACGCTGGCCTGCCCGACGCCTTCGACCTGCGAGAGCTTTTGCGCCAGCACCGTGGAAGCCGCGTCGTACATCTGCCCGCGTGTGAGCGAGCCGGACGTGAGCGCCAGGATCATGATGGGCGAATCGGCCGGGTTGACCTTGCGGTAGGTCGGGTTGCTGGGCATGCCCGTGGGCAGCAGCGTGCGCGCCGCGTTGATGGCGGCCTGCACGTCGCGCGCGGCGCTGTCCACGTCGCGGCTCAGATCAAACTGCAGGGTGATGTTGGTACTGCCCAGGATGGAGCGCGAGGTGATTTCGTTGACCCCGGCAATGGAGCCCAGCGCCCGTTCCAGCGGCGTGGCGACGGTGGCGGCCACGGTGTCGGGGCTGGCGCCGGGCAGGCTGGCGCTGACGGAGATGGTGGGGTAGTCGACCTGGGGCAGTGGAGCGACGGGCAAGAGGAAGTACGACACCGCGCCCACCAGGGCCAGGCCCAGGGTGAGGAGCATGGTGGCGATGGGGCGGCGGATGAAGGGGGTGGAGAGGCTCATGGGGTGGGCCTCTGGTTTTTAGAATGTTTTTGGGCTCTAGCACTTATGGAATATGCGCTAGCAGCTATGAATTTGATAGCATTTAAATACAATGCCACCGCCCGTTCGGGCTGAGCTTGTCGAAGCCGGGGCGCCACCCCAGTCCGTTTTCCATCCGTTCGGGCTGAGCTTGTCGAAACCAGGGCGCCACCCCGGTCGGTTCCCCATCCGTTTGGGCTGAGCCTGTCGAAGCCAAGACACCACCCCGGTCCCTCCCCCACCCGTTCGGGCTGAGCTTGTCGAAGCCTGGGCGCTACCTCCACCCGCTCGGGCTGAGCCTGTCGAAGCCAGGGCTTGCTCGCTGAGCTTGCGGCGTGCCTGATTTGAGGGCGGGTGCCGGGATGTGCCCCCGGCGGGGCACCTTCTTTTCTTGGGTCGCCAAGAAAAGAAGGCAAAAGAAGGCGACCCCAAGTCTGCGCCCCCTGCGCTGCGCTACGGGGCAAACCTGCGGCGGGGCGGTTGCGGGGTGCGCTGCGGAACTCACTGCGCTGCGCAGCAGCTTCGTTCAGACAGCCGCAGCGAGTCAGCTCACGAAGCATGGGCGCACTGGCGCCCATGCCACCCCGCAACCGCCCCGCCGCAGGCGCAGCCACAGGGGGTGGACACCCACACGGGTCATCGCTGCGCTCGACCCAGCCAGCGCTGCGCCCAGCGCGAGGTGCTTGCGCCCTCAAGACGGGGCCGAGCAACGCGATGGCCCGAATGGATGTTCGGCTGTTCGGCTGTCCCCGCCCCTCTGTATGCGCCGAGGAGCGCAGCGGCCAGCGGATCAGGGCTCGCGACTGTTTGAGCGCAGCGCAGCGCAGCGAGTTCGAGCGAGACCCCGCTGGACGCGAGCACCGCAGGTTGCCCGAAGCGAAGCGCAGAGACGCAGACAGCGGGGTCGCCTTTTCTTTGGTGACTTTCTTTTGGCGAAGCAAAAGAAAGTTACTGCGCCGCCGGGCGCACTCCCCGGCTCCCGCCCCATGCAAAAGCATGAAGCCAAAAGTGCCCCCAGCGCTTATAGGAAAAGCGCTACCAGCTACAAAAACAGGAGCACCCATCACACGCCCCCCCTGCGCACCCGCCACCGCTCAGCCCACCCCTCAAACGTCAAATAAATCACCGGCGTCGTAAACAGCGTGAGCAACTGGCTCACGATCAGCCCCCCCACCATCGTCACCCCCAGCGGATGCCGCAACTCACTGCCCACCCCCCCACCCAACATCAACGGCAACGCACCCAGCAGAGCGGCCAACGTCGTCATCAAAATCGGCCGAAACCGCAGCAAACAGGCTTGGTAAATGGCCTCACGCGCAGGCAGCCCCTGATCGCGCTGAGCCTCCAGCGCAAAGTCGATCATCATGATCGCGTTCTTCTTGACGATGCCAATCAAGAGCACGATGCCGATCACCGCCACGATGTCCACATCCAAGCCCGCCATCCACAACGCCAACAGCGCACCCACACCAGCCGATGGCAGAGTCGAGAGGATGGTGACCGGGTGGATCGTGCTCTCGTACAGCACCCCCAGCACGATGTACATGGTGATGACCGCCGCCAGAATCAGCAGCAGCGTGTTGGACAGCGACGCCTGAAATGCCAGCGCCGCGCCCTGGAAGCTGGTGTCCACCGACAAAGGCAGCAAGCCCGCCGCACGCGCCGCCGCCTGCTCGGCCTGGATGGCCTTGACGGCGTCGCCCAGTGCCACGCCCGGCGCGGTGTTGAATGAGATGGTGGCCGCCGGCAGCTGGCCCACATGGTTCACGGCCAGGGGCATAGGGCGTTCTTCCAGGCGGGCCACCGATGACAAAGCCACAGGCTTGCCCGCGCTCGACGTGACGTAGATGCTGTTCAAAGCCTCTGGCCCCAGCTTGAATTGCGGCGCCACCTCCAGCACCACGCGGTACTGGTTGGACTGGGTGAAGATGGTGGAGATGAGCCGCTGGCCAAAGGCGTTGTACAGCGCGGTGTCGATGCCCGCCACCGTCACGCCCAGGCGGCTGGCCTGGGCGCGGTCGATCTGCACAAAGGCCTGCAGGCCCTGGTTTTGCAGGTCGCTGGCCACGTCGGCCAGCTGCGGCAAGGCGCGCATGCGCGCCACCAGGTCGGCGGTGCTGGTCTGCAGCTGGGCCATATCGGGCGACGAGATCAACAACTGGTACTGCGTGCGCGCCACCCGGTCTTCGATGGTGAGGTCTTGCACCGGCTGGGCATACAAGCGAATGCCTGCCAGGTCGCGCGTGTCGTCGGCCAGGCGGCGCAGCACCACGGGGGCGCGGTCGCGCTGGTCGTGGGGCTTCAAGTCGATGAGCAAGCGGCCCGTGTTGAGCGTGGTGTTAGCGCCGTCCACACCGATGAAGGACGACACGCTTTTCACCGCCGGGTCTTTCAGGATGCGCTCTGCCAGCTGCTGCTGGCGCTCGGCCATGGCGGCGAACGAGATGGATTGGTCGGCCTCCGTCGTAGCCTGCAGCGTGCCGGTGTCTTGCACCGGAAAGAACCCCTTGGGCACCACCAGATACAGCACCACCGTCAGCACCAGCGTGGCGCCAAACACCAGCCAAGTCAGGCCCCGGCGGCTCAGCACCCATTGCAGTGCGCGGCCATAGTGGGCAATGGTGCGGTCAAAAAACCGGCCGGTGGCCTGGTACAGGCGGCCGTGGCTTTCTTCGGGCGTGTGGCGCAGCAGGCGGGCGCACAGCATGGGCGTGAGCGTGAGCGACACCACGGCCGACAGCAAAATGGCCACTGCCATGGTGATGGCGAACTCATGGAACAGCCGCCCCACCACATCGCCCATGAACAGCAGCGGAATCAGCACCGCAATGAGCGAGATGGTGAGCGAGATGATGGTGAAGCCAATCTGCTTGGCCCCCTTGAGCGCGGCCTGCATCGGTGGTTCGCCCTCTTCCACATAGCGGGCAATGTTCTCGATCATCACGATGGCGTCGTCCACCACAAAGCCGGTGGAAATCGTCAGCGCCATCAGCGTGAGGTTGTTGATGGAAAAGCCCGCCAGATACATCACGCCTAACGTGCCCACCAGTGAAAGTGGCACCGCAAAGCTGGGGATGAGCGTGGCCGACGCACTGCGCAAAAACACAAAGATCACCGCCACCACCAAGCCAATGGCCAGGGCCAGTTCGACCTGCATGTCTTTGACCGAGGCGCGGATGGTGGTGGTGCGGTCGGTGAGCACCTGCACGTCCATCGACGCGGGCAGCGTGCTTTGCAGCTGGGGCAGCAAGGCCTTGATGCGGTCCACCGTCTCGATCACATTGGCGCCCGGCTGGCGGCGGATGTTGAGAATGACGCCCGACTTCGATCCCGTCTCTGGCGTGCCCGCCCAGGCGGCTAGGCGGGTGTTTTCGGCATCGTCTACGGTTTGCGCCACATCGCGCAGGCGGATGGGGTTGCCGTTTTTGAACGCGAGGATCAGGTCGCGGTATTCCTGCGCCGACTGCAGCTGGTCGTTGGCGTCGATGGTGGAGGCGCGCGCCGGCCCGTCAAAGCCGCCCTTGGCCTGCTTGACGTTGGCCGCTGCGATGGCGCTGCGCACGTCTTCGAGCGTCAGGCCCAGGTTGGCCAGCGCGGTGGGGTTGGCCTGGATGCGCACCGCCGGGCGGCGCCCGCCCGCAATGGCCACCAAGCCCACGCCGTTGACCTGCGAGAGCTTGGGCGCGAGGCGGTTTTCCACCAGGTCGTTCAGGCGAATGACGGGCAGCGAAGGCGATGTAATGGCCAGCGTGAGCACAGGTGCATCGGCCGGGTTGACCTTGCTGTAGATCGGCGGCATGGGCAGGTCGTTGGGCAGCAGGTTGCTGCCGGCGTTGATGGCGGCCTGCACCTGCTGCTCGGCCACGTCCATCGACATGTCCAGCGCAAAACGCAGCGTGATGACCGAGGCCCCGCCCGAGCTGGTGGACGACATTTGCGACAGGCCCGGCATCTGACCGAACTGGCGCTCCAGCGGGGCGGTGACGTTGGAGGTCATCACATCGGGGCTGGCGCCGGGGTATAGCGTGGTGACCTGGATGGTGGGGTAGTCCACCTCGGGCAGGGCCGAGATGGGCAGCAGCCGGTACGCCAGCATGCCTGCAATGAGCAGTGCCACCATCAAGAGCGAAGTGGCGATGGGGCGCAGGATGAAGAGGCGAGACAGGTTCATAGCAGCAGGGGCAAATACGGCAAGGGCAGCAGCAAGAGCGGGGACAACAGCCGGGCCAGCGTTATGCGGTGAATGAAGGCCCGCAACCGCTCAGCGCGAGGCTGCAGGTGCAGGTGCCGAACCAGCGGTGGCAGGTGCTGCAGATGCAGGAGCGCTGGCACGCGATGCGCCAGCCGCCGGGGCAGCTTCTGCCGCAGCCGCGCCGCTGGCCGCCCCCTGCAGGCCTGCAGGGGCCTGCGCGCGCCGGTTGCGGAAGAAGGCGCGGCGTTCTTCCTGCGACATCTTGGCGACCTGCTCGCGCTCCTGCGGGGTCAGGCTGGCCATCAGCGCTGCGCGCCGGGCACCCGCGTCCTGAGAGGCCGCGTCGGCGCGGGTCGCCGCAGCCGCATCAATCACGGCCACCTTGGCGCCCTCGCGCAGGCGGTCGATGCCATCGGTCACCACCTGCTCGCCGTCTTGCAACTCGCCTTCCACGCTCACGCGGTCGCCATCGGCCACGCCCACACGAATACGCCGCTGGGTTACGGTGCCGTCAGGGCGCACCAGGTACACATAGTTGTTTTGCACCGCCGTGCTGGGCACCGTGAGCACGTCTTTGAGGAGGTCGACCTGCAGCTTCACGTTGACGAACTGGTTGGGAAAGAGCACGCCGTCTTCGTTGTCAAACGCCGCCTTGGCCTTGATCGTGCCGGTGGTGGCGTCGATGGCGTTATCCACGGCGCCCAGGCGGCCACGCGCCAAGCGCTGCTTTTGGTCGCGGTCCCACAGCTCCACCGGCAGGCTGGCGCCGCTGGCCAGGCGCTGGTTGATGACGACCAACTGCGCCTCGGGCACCGAGAACACCGCATCAATGGGGCGCACCTGGGTGATGGTGACGATACCCGCAGCATCTGACGGACCGACCACATTGCCCCGGTCGGCCTGGCGCAAGCCCAATCGCCCGGCGATGGGCGCGGTGATGCGGGTGTAGCTCAGCTGCAGCTTGGCGGCATCCACCTGTGCTTGATTGGCCGCCACGGTGCCTTCCAGCTGGCGCACCAGGGCTTTCTGGGTGTCTACCTGCTGGCTGGCGATGGAGTCTTTGGCCAGCAGATCCTGGTAGCGCTGCAGATCCAGCTGCGCGTTTTTGAGCTGCGCCTGGTCACGCTGCAAGTTGCCCTGCGCCTGGGTCAGCGTAGCCTGGTAGCTGCGGGGGTCGATCTCGGCCAGGAGTTGCCCGGCTTTGACCTCTTCGCCTTCCTTGAACCTGATGGAAAGCAGCTCTCCACTGGCCTTGGCGCGCACCACGGCAGTGGCGCGGGCGTTCATGGTGCCGATGGCACTGACCATGACGCGGACGTCCTGCCGCTGGACGACGCCCACCGACACCGGCTGTGCGGCACCCGACCCGCTGAAGCGACCGGGTGGACGGGCCGCAGCTGCAGGCGCGGCGCTCTCCCCACTGCTCGCTGGCGCCTTCTGCATCCACCACCATGCTCCGCCAGCGGCCAATACCAGCAGGAGGAGCGAGATGAACCACCAGCGAGCACGGCCCCTTTGGCGTGCGTCAGACAGGGCGGGCAGAGTCAGGAATGGGGTGGGCATGGGGCAAAGCGGGCGGCTGAAGGCCGAAGCAAAACGTTGACTGGATCAATATGGTAGCCACCAGCCCCGCCCCACCGCAGGGACCAACGCAGGATTTACCCAGGCTTTACCGCCCGGCAGACCCGTCAGCGCCGGGTGGTGAACAACAGGCCACCTACTCCCATGAAAAATCAGTCCGTGGCTTTGTTCAGGCAGGCCACGCCTCAACAGGTACGTATGAAGCGACGGATCTGGCGCCCGCGTGCGGCTTGCACCGTTGTGGAGACGCATTGAGCCAGCAGGCAGACAGGGCGGAGCACAAAGAACTGCAATGCCGCCGGTCTTGCGGGGTTGATGAACTGCGGGAAGACGGCAGCGAACAGCACGAAGGCTTGGGATTCGTGGCGCCCAGCAGGAATTCCTGCATGATCAAAGGCCATCACCGCAAGGACGTCTGGCCCTGAGGAGCTTCACCACCATTCAACATTTGCAGCCCTGCCAACTCCCGGGTGCGCCATGCGCGCCAGCCCATCCAGAACAGGTAGGACGCGCCGACCCAGGGCGATGGCGACGGCTACCGGGATAAAAAGCAGAGCATCCGTGCAGTGATCCTCCGATGGCGAGGTGTAGGCGCCGCAGCGGGCCTCTACAGCACCTTGGATTCCCCCCTGCCGCGCCTGCTATGCCTGGGTCAGCTCCACCACATGCTGCCAGGGCACCCCTGCCAAAGGCGCGTAGTGGGCCACTACCACTGCGCGCTCAGCGTCGCGGCTGCACTCGCTCAGCGCACGAGCCAGGTAGGCCACCGATGGCTTATCCAGCCCGGCTATGGGGTCGTCTATCAGCGTCAGGGCAGCTTGGCTGGCCAGGGCTGCGGCCATGCAGACTTTGCGCCGCGTGCCCGTAGAAAGAGCGTAGAAGGTCTTGTCCAGATGCTCGTCCAATGCAAAACCCTCCACGTGACGACTCAAGGCACCGCCATCCCAACAGGCATGTCGCGTGGCCTGCTCCTGCAGCCAGTTCCGGGCGGTAACCGTGTCCAGGGCGTCGGCGCGGGGATCGGCAAAAAAGACCTGCGCGCAGTAGGCCCGACGCTGCCGCACCGCATCCACACCACAGAGATGAATGTGGCCTTGCTGCGGTTCCAATTGCGTGGCCAGCAAACGCAGCAGGGTGGTTTTGCCAGTGCTCTCGTCGCCACACACCATCGTCAGCCCTGGCCCCCAAAGCGCATTGAAACCACGGAAGACGCTGCACTGCGGGTATCCGAAATGGAGGTCATCAACGGACAGCAAAGAGGGTAACTGGGACATGGAACAGGCGCGATGGCTTTGAAGACAGCTAACCCCGCAAAGGGGCAGCCGCCCATTGTGCCCGCGAGCCCAGCCCGACCGCAGCACAATGCGCGCTACAAAAACAACGCCCCGCCACCACCATGACGCTCAACTATCTAGATTTCGACTACAGCGAAGACGATGAGGGCACCGGCACCTTCGATGCAATGGCCAGTGTCGCCGAGCACCATTGGGGCCGCCTGCAAGGTGAAGTCATCCGGGTACTCAACTGGTGCATGGAGCAGTTTCCTGAAGGCCCCGCACCGGTGGAGGAAGGAGGGAACTGGCAGTACGACCTGCAAGGCACGCAAGAAGTCAGCACGCCCCTGACTCTGCACTTCGACCCCGCAGCGGGAACCGTTGAGCGCCACTCAGCAACGCCAGGTACCCCGCGCCTTACGCTCACCCTGAGCCTCAGCGGCAGTCCGCAGTTCTGCGAAGCGTTTCGTTCGGCATTCGGGCAGGAATAAGGGCTGCGGCCGGGCGCTCAGGTCCTCGGGGATGTCCGGACAGGCAAAGCCCCCAAAGGCTCTGGGGAAAAACGCATCCCGCAGCGGGCGACCTCACCCAACGCTACATTCGGCAACTTATTGGTTCACCAAACGACTGGAGAGTAACAATGCTGAAACGCCGCCTATTTCTGGGTGCCGGCCTGGGTGCTTGCGCTTACGCTGCTGGTTCATTCGTCCCCGTGTGGGCGCAGAGTGCCCCCAACCTGGGCACACCGGCGCTGCCCTCGCCAGGGTTCCGGCGCACCAAGGTGGGCGATGTGGAGGTGATTGCCGTTATCGACGGCATTGCACGGCGCCCGTTGGGCGAGGAGTTTGTGAAAAACGCCCCATTGGCAGAGGTCCGGGCGCTGCTCACGTCGCAGGGTTTGCCCACGGACTACATTGATGTGCCTTTCACGCCTTTCGTGGTGATTGCTGGCGGACGCAAGGTGCTCATTGACACCGGGCTGGGGGAATTTGGCGGCCCCAACGCCGGCAAGCTGCTGGAAAACCTGCGTGCTGCGGGTGTCCCGGCGTCTGATATCGACACGGTGCTCATCAGCCACTTCCACGGCGACCACATCAACGGCCTGCGCAACAAGGCGGGCGAACTGGCGTTTCCCAAGGCCAAGGTGATGGTTCCCGCGGCAGAGTACGCCTTCTGGATGGACGATGCAAAGATGGCCGCCGCGCCCGCTGGACAAAAAGGTGCGTTTGAGAACGCGCGCCGCACGTTCAGCACCATGGCGCCCGACATGCTGGTGCAGTTTGCGGCCGGTGCCGAAGTGTTGCCAGGCATCCGCTCGGTGGCAGCCTACGGGCACACACCAGGCCACACGCTGTTTGAAGTGGCCTCCGCGGGACAGAGCTTCTTTTACCTCGCCGATCTGACCAATGTTCCGGCGCTCTTTGCACGAAACCCCGACTGGGCCGTGACGTTCGATATGGATGCAGAAGCGGCTCGCAAAGTACGCCGCGAGGTCTTTGCGCGCGTGACGGCGAGCAAGGCATTGGTGGGAGGCTTTCACTTTCCTTTCCCGGCCTTCGGAAGGATTGCTGCGTCAGGCAACGGCTACGCATTCGAGCCTATGGCGTGACAGGCGGCGCCCACGAAGGGCTCCTTTCACGCCGCGCGCTGCTGGGGGCGGGATGCGGACTGGCGATGGCGGGGGCCTGGGCAGAGAGCCAGGGGTCGCCGCAAGCCCTGCTGCGCACCGGTGGAGTAGTGGTGGCCTTCCGGCATGCCGCGGCACCCGGGTCTTTCGATCCGCCCGAGTTCCAGCTCGGCAACTGCCGCACGCAACGCAACCTGAGTGCGCAAGGCCGGCTTCAGGCGCGGCGCATGGGCGAATGGTTTGCCCGGCATCGGCTCCATCCGGCCCATGTGAGATCCAGCCCTTGGTGCCGGTGCATTGACACCGCCACACTGGCATTTGGTGCGCCCGAAGTCTGGCCTGCACTGGGCTCACCCTACGGTGCTCCCGAAACCACCGGAGCGCGGCATCTGCAGGAGCTGCGGGCCGCGCTGGAAGCAACAACCCGGCAGCCGGGACGTTTCGAGGTCTGGGTCACCCATATGTTTGTCTTGCAAGATCTTGCAGGAGTCCATACATCTTCGGGCGAGGGCTTGCTGCTGCAGGCACAGCCGTCCGGATCGGCTCGGGTGCTGGCGCGTCTGTCAATTGCCTGAAAGACGGCGGGTTCGTGATGCCCTCGCGGGGCGGAACTCCCGATGACGCAGACAACCTTTTTCTGGCCAGCAGGTGCGACCTATGGCCTAATAGCTGTTTTTCCACCATTTTTTCCAGAGAACTTCCATGGGCAACAAGATCGTTACCGAAGCAGACCGCAAGCGCACTCCCCGCCCCCAGCCCCTGCCAGGCTACACCCTGCAAACCCCCGGCCGTGGCCAGCGCGTGAGCCTGGAACGTGGCGTTGCTACCCGCAGCAAGAAGAACCCTGGCAAGCGCTCCAAGAAGGGCGGCTGAAGCCCTCTGTGGGCCTTACGAGGCCCCATAAAAAAAGCCAACCGCGTCGGGTTGGCTTTTTTTATGGGCGCAGAGCAGCACTGAACGGAGAAGCCCTCCCAGCCAACAGGCGCAGGTCAAAGCGGTGCAGGCTGGGTTTCGGCAAAACCGCGTGCCGGCAGCACGATGTGGAAAGCGGCTCCCTTGGGCGTGAGGTTGCGCGCAAATATACGCCCTCCCATCGCCTCGACGATCTTGCGGCAAATGGCCAACCCCAGGCCTGTGCCGCCTGAGCCGTCCTTGGTCTTGCTCGACTGCACAAACGCTTCAAAAATTTGCTCCAGCTCTGCCTCAGGCACGCCCGGGCCCTCGTCATGCACTTCCAGATGCACCTGCCCCCTGGAATCCATGCGCCCGACGAAGGTGATGGTCGAGCCCTCTGGCGAGAATTTGATGGCATTGGCAACCACATTGCGGATCACCTGCTGCAGGCGCAATGGATCCACCTTTGCCACCAATGGCATGGCCGACAACTGCACCCGCATCGACTGCTGGCTGCGGGTCAACAAGGGTTCGAGTTCCTGGACCACGGGCTGCACCAAGCCCCGCAAATCAATGCGCTCCAGGTGGAAGGTACCCACCGTGCTCTCCAGCTTGGACACCTCCAGTAAATCATTCACCAGTGCCAGCATGCGCTGCCCGGCTGAGTGAATATCCTGGAACATACCTGCCAAGCGCGGCTCCGCGCGCCCACGCAGTGCTCCCAACTCTGCAAAACCCAGAATTGATTGCAGCGGCGTGCGCAGCTCGTGGCTCATGTTGGCCACAAACTCTGACTTGGCACGCGATGCCTCCTCCGCCGCATGGCGAGCCTCCTGGGTGGCACGCTCGGCCTCGCGGAACTCGCTCACATCCACGTAAATTGTCAGCACGCCTGAAACCCGGCCTTGTGCGCCCGAAATGGCAGCCTTGATCACCCGGGTATCACGCCTGGCGCCATCTCTGTGCAACACCTTGGTTTCAAAGAAGACCTGCCCCCCGTTGGCCAGCAATTCCTGGTTGTGTGCATGCGCCACCTGGGCTTCGTTCGTGGGCAAAAATTCGGGGAGGCGACGCCCCATCACCCTTGCGCGTTCAAAACCTTTGAACTCTTCCCAAGCGCGATTGACCTGCACCACCGAACCCTCGGTGTCCGTGACGAGAATGGGCAACGGGTTCGTATCCAGCAGCAAGTCCTGAAAAGCAATTTGGGCCTGAAGCCGCTGCTGCACGACCCAGCGGTCCGTCACATTCACAGCACTGCCGGCAAAGCCGGCAAAGCGGCCCTCTGCCTGCAGGGATACCAGTGCCACATCGAACCGCAACTCGCGTCCATCGCGCAGCCTCACCATGGTTTGCAGGTGGCGGACCCCTGCCGGCGCTGACGGGTCCAGCGCAGCGTTGACGGCGCTGCGGCTGGCTGGATCTACGATGTCCTGCAGCCGCTTTCCAAGGGCATCCTCTTTCGCATTGCCGCTGAACGCAACCCAATGGTCGTTGACGTAGGTGAGTACGCCGTGGGCGTCAGTGCGAAAAATCAGTTCCTGCACGCTGCGCATCAGCACACTCAACTCTCTCTCACTCTGGGCGATGCGTTGCTGGGCTTTGTCTGCTGCGTAGCGGGCAGCTTCGCGCAGCCTTACTGCACGCCAGACGGTCACTGACAGGCCAACCACCAGCAAAACCAGAACCCCGCCAATACCCAGCAACGCCTTGGCGTGCGAAAGCCAACTCTTTACTGCCCAGTTGTAGGACTCTTCCACGATGACCACCAGAGGCTGGGTGCTGGAGGTACGGAATGCCAGAATTTGTTGGTCGCCCAGCGCCCCCTGCCCGACATAAAAGCCGTGCTCCTTCGCAGGAAGAAAACTGGTGAACACCGGGAGGCTGCCCAAGCTCGTTCCCATCAGCTTGGCCGCGTTGCGCGATCCGGCCAGCACTGTGCCTCGGTATGTCGTGATGATGGACTCGAAGTTTTCCCCTTCCAGCGCCAGGTACTGAAAATTGGAAAACGCATCAGGGTTGATCAGGGCGATCAACACCAGTGGGCGGCCAGCTTCGCTTGCAAACTGATGTACCAGGGGAATAAAGGCGACCCCGGCTGGCGCCTGCACGGGCGCGCCGCTCGCCTGGATGGCACCAAGCCCCCTCCCCGGCACCAGCGGGCCCAAAACCGCGCGCCCCCCCGAGCCGCGCGGGCCCAGGCGATCCAAATCAATACGCGTGCCGTTTTCTGCCGGGTTGCTGCTGACCAAGATGTTGCCGTGCACGTCTGCCAAGGCGATGGCACGCAAAAACGGCAGGCCCGACAGCGTCTGGCTTAGCGTTGTCAGCGCCGCCCGGGGGTCTGGCGTGGCCGAGCGAAGCACCGCGGACGCCGCCAGTGCGCCGAGCGCCATTTCTCCAGACTCCAGCGTTCGCGTGGCCTGGTCTTCAATCACTCGGGCAAGCAGCACAGAATGCGACTGGTGGTCTGCGATCGTGCTGCGAAAATCGTTGCCGGCAACGAGCACCACAGACAGCAGCGCGATCAGCGCTGCCACAGCGCCACCCACCAGCACCAGCGTGCTGGCTTTGGACCAGCGCCCTGGCGCCGGTGCAGAGGCAAAGGCAGCGCCACGCGTCTGCGCCATGTCTACCGCACCACGATGGGCGTCAGCCCGTAGTTGCCTGCCGCACGCTCCAGCCGTCCGTCTTTTTTGATGCGCGCGACAAAATCATCGACCGTGGCCAACCACTTGGCGTCGCCCGGTTTGACGGCATAGGCGTAAGGCATGACAGAAAAAGGATCGCTGGGTGCGATCAACCGCGCCCAGTCGGCGTTGTCCAGCAGGCGGCGGCTGTACGGGTAGTCGGTCATGAACACATCCACCCGCCCTGCCACCAGCTCACGTTCTCGCGTGGAGGGGAGTTTTACCCGCACCAGTTGCGCGTGCTTCAGGCGCTGCTCCATCACGGGCTCCATGAAAGTGCCAGCCTGCACGGCCACCAGCACACCGGGCTTGTCTATGTCAGACCATTGGCGAACCACCTGATTGCTTTTGGTCGTGATGCCGTAGATGTCGCTGCGCAGGTACGGCTGGGTGAAGCGCAACTTCTCCGCACGCTGCTCGGTCACACCGACAGCGAACATCGCAACATCACACCGGTCCCCCACGAGATCACCCACCAAAGCGGGGAAGGAAGAGTCGACATACTCCACACGCACTTTCAAGTCTGCAGCCAGTTCGGCAGAGAGCTCGATGTCGATCCCCGTCAACTCATGGGTTCGCACATGGCGGTAGGTGACCCCGTAATACTCAGGCCAGATGCACACCCGCACAGCCCCGCTGGCGCGCACCCTGTCAAAGACCGATTGCGCTTGCGCAGCACCCAACACCATCAGCCCACACGCAGCCACTGCGATGCGCGCCCACAATGAAGAAACCATGGGACCCCCCTCTAAAGGCACAGACGCGTGCTCAAGAACGGCGGGCAGATGCGCAACGGGTTCGTTTGAGCAGCCACGTGGCGCTGTACACACACAGCAAGGTGGCGATGAAGGTCATACCGCAGCCTCCATGCGATAGATGGTTTCAAGCACTTGCAAAGTGCTGAAAGGCTTCATCAAATAATCGTCAGCTCCGGCTGCCAAGCCGGCTTCTTTGTCACCAGCCTGCACGCGGGCTGTCAGCAAGATGACTTTCGTGAACCGGGTCGCGTGATCAGCTTTGATCTGGCGGCATACTTCCAGCCCATTCAGGGTGCCGGGCATCATGATGTCGAGCAGCACAATGTCGGGGCAGATTTCCCGACACAGGGCCAGCCCGGCGTCACCTGTAGAGGCCTCATGGATTTCGAAGTCATCGAATTCCAGCGTCATTTTCAGCAACTTGCGAATGTCGGCATGGTCTTCAACAATCAGGATCTTTTTCATGGCATGCCTTTGAAGGAGGTAGGGAAACCCAGCGTTGCGATGCGCCTGCTGGACCGCCTCCGCTTACTTGGTATGAGCAAATCATATCAATCATTTGTATCAAATGCAAGTCCTTTTGCCCTGCGTAAAAAAAGAGGAAAATGCGCAACTCATGAAATCTGAAAAAACACCTCCCGCCTCGTTGGTCCAAGATCACTACACCACATTGGAAGTGGCGAGCATGCTGGGGCTTGCTGTTCGTTCGGTGCAGTTGATGGTCGATCGCAATGAACTGGAGGCATGGAAAACTCCTGGTGGCCATCGGCGCATTTCCAGGACATCCGTGGAACAGTGGATCAATGCACGCACCGGCGCTGGAGCCAAGCCTTCACAACAGGCCACCGGCGGCAGTGCTGCGGCCTCAGGAGCTGCTTCGGCACGCAGCCGCGGCGCCGCGCAGATTTTGCTGATCGAAGACTCCATTCACTTTCAAAACCTGGTGACGCTGCTGGTAAACCAGCACTTCCCAGGCGCTGTCCTGCACACTGCGAGCGACGGCATCACGGGCCTGGCCATGTACGGTCAGATCCAACCCGACATTCTGATCGTGGACATCTTGCTTCCCGGGATCGACGGAGCAACGCTCATCACCACGCTGCGCTCACATCCACAGTTCGCCCGCAGTCGCCTGATTGTGGTGACTTCGTTGGACGAAACGCAGCGCGAACCGTACGCCTTCGCATTGCAGGGCGTAACCGTGATCCACAAGCCCCAGCTCGTTGCAGAGCTGCCAGGCATACTTGCTCAGTCATTGCCCGCCAAAGCCGCATGACTTCCTCCGCAGCCCCTTGTGTACTGCTGGTAGAGGACGATTCATCCATCGCACGTTTCGTGTCGATGGCCCTCGACCAGCTGCCGATTGAGTTGCTCACCTGCACCACTGTGCCTGCAGCCCTTGCCCTGCTTCAGCATCGTGACGTCAAGCTGGTGATCACCGACCTGATGCTTCCAGGTGAATCGGGTATCTCGCTGGTGCAACGCATGGCTGCGGACCCGGGATTGCGGCGAGACACACTGGTCGCGGTCTTCAGTGCGGGCCTGACCCCCGCTGTGAAGGAGCAACTGCAAGGCCTGGACCTGTGGCGCGTGCTTTCCAAACCCATTGCAGTGCAAGAACTGGAGGCCTGCGTGCAGGACGCGCTTGCGTTGCGCGCTCCTGCCTCCGCCGCAACGTCCGCAGCCCCCGTGGACGTATCCGGTGCTGAGCCCTCAACCTCCTCGCCCAACAGCGCGGCGGATGCGCTGGCCATCGCCACCCACTTTGGTGGCGACGCCCATCTGTTCACCACATACCGGGCCGCATGCCTCCAGCAATTTGCGGCGGACGTGCAAACAGGTGATGCAGCCGCGCAAGCCGCAGACTGGGGCGCCTTGCGCCGACTGGCCCACAGCCTGGCCACTGTGCTTTTGACGTTGGGCAGGCCCGATGACAGCTTGATGGCCCGGGCGCTTGAAGATGCGGCTGCCATCAATGACGCCTCGGCCTGCCGCAGTGGCTGGGACCGACTGCGCCAACGCTTGGCACAGCCCTGATCGCTGGCGGCTGCAGCCGCCCAGGCCTTACGGCGCAACCCAGGCGCGCCGATACCTGCATTGTCGGCCCACCCCTCGCACATGGCCGGGCACGAGGGGCCCCTGCCCCAAGATGGCTTCCCCGCAGCGGTGACCACGCGCAGTGCAAACCTGTTCAAATGGCGCCATGATCACCGTCCACCACCTTGAGACCTCGCGCTCCCAACGCATCCTGTGGCTTCTGGAAGAGCTGGGGCTGCCTTATGAACTCAAGATCTACCAGCGTGACAAGCGCACCAAGCTGGCTCCGCCCGAGCTGAAAAAGATCCACCCTCTCGGAAAATCGCCAGTGATCACCGATGGCCAGATCGTGGTGGCTGAGTCGGGAGCGATCATTGAATACTTGGTCGAGACCCATGCTGCACAGGCCACCGAGGAACTGGCGCACATTGCGCCCGCCGTTGGGACCCCCGAACACCGGCAGTGCCGGTTCTGGATGCACTATGCAGAGGGATCGCTGATGAACTGGCTGGTGATGAAGCTTGTGTTCACCAGCATCCCCAAGCAGCCCATGCCCTTTTTTGTGCGCCCTGTCGCCAAAGCGCTGTGCGCCACGGTGCAGAACAAGCTGATTGACCCCAACGTGGACACGGCGCTCGACTTCATGGAAGAACATCTGGCGCAGAACACCTGGTTCGCGGGCGAGCACATCACAATGGCCGATTTTCAGATGAGCTTTGCAGTGGAGGCAGCGCTTTCGCGTGCCACGCCAGGAAAGCCCCGCCCTCACCTGCTGGCCTACCAGCAGCGGATGCAAGCGCGCCCGGCCTACCAACGCGGTGTAGCCAAAGGCGGTCCGGTTGTGATGTCCGCCTGAGCTGGGCGTTAAAAACGCAGCCCGACAATCTTCTGAGAAGGCGAAACACGGCTAAGCCTGCCGCACCCCGCAAACCAACGCATTCTCTGCGTTGTGCAGGACTTCTCGTTCATTCTTGGCCTGCGCCACGGCCATGTCGCGCGGCAGGGTGACAGCGTTTTTTACCGCCAGGATCTCGGCCATGACGCTCAAAGCGATTTCGGGCGGGGTTTTGCTGCCGATATAAATCCCAATGGGACCACGCAAGCGCCGCAGGCTCTCCTCGGTTCTGGCCAAAGTGCTCCATCAAGCGCATGTGGCGTGCTTCGTTGCGTGATCCGATTCAGCCGATGTAGAAGGCGTCAGGCAGCAATTCCAGCGTGCCCCCGCAAGGCAGGCCAAACCGGTGCGCCTCGCCCGCAGTCACTCCATATTGACAAACGTGGGTGGGCCGCTGGGCATGGCACGGGCAGCCCAGGCAGCGGTTTGGCCTGCTGGGCGTACGCCTGTGTGTGCCGGTCGATCAAGTCATCTTCAATACAGCCGCCAGAGACCGGCCCGACCACGGCTCCCGCCTCACACAGCGCCATGATGGACCCTACGGGGCGCGGAAGAGCCCCACGCACGCACCGCAGTGGCCAGCAGCACGCCGCCGCCCCGCTGCGCGCCAGCCCAGCAAGGTGCGCAGCACTGTCACGTCCAGGTTTTCCATGGGTCTTTTCCGGTTTGGTGGACAGCCGGCGCAGCGGCTATCACAGCATCCACGCCAACATGGCCAGCCCGATCGCTGCGGCAGCGGCTCCAGCCCACACAGGCATACAGCCCGCACCTGCTCCCTCTGCTGAAGGGCTTGCGGCGCGCAATGCGTCCGGCTGCGTGGGGATGTCAAGCATCACAGTATCTTGGACCAGAGGGTCTTGGATTTCGGTGTCTGCAGCTTCTCGGGGGTATCGGCGTTGCATCTCGTTGTGTGAACAGAATTTGATGAAAAATAGCCACTGCGCTTGAATACAAAGCGCCACAAGCTATCAAATTAATAGCAAATACCTTTAAAAAAGCGAGAAGGCCTCACCCATCCGACAGCGCCAGAACCACCGCTGTGTCGTCTACCGTCAACACCACCTTGCTGCCGGCACGCAGGCCGCTGGCCGGGGCAGCAAAGCCCACCATCTGCAAGCCCGTGGCGCGCGCGCCCATCATCAGCTCTGCCGCCACTTCGTCGCCCAGATCACCCCGCGCCACACGCACGGCTTTGGCGGGCAGGCAGTGGGTTCCTCCCATCCCGAGACTGGCTGGCGGTGACGGGGCGTCACGGTGCGCCCCGGCCCAGGCTCCAACGGGCGCCGCACGCTCGACCCGCACCGCTGTGGCCTTGCACAGGGCCTGCACCATCAAGCCCGGTTGCAGGCCCAGCAACTCAGCGCTTTCCCGTGTGATGCGCGATGCGAGAAAACTGGCCTCATCTTCCCCAGGGGTCAACAACCCTGGCCCCTGCCCAACACTGCCGGCCGCGGCGGCCAAGCCCAGATGTACCACGACAATGGGCCCGTGCGCATGCAGCCGCTGCACTACGCAGGGCCACTGATTGCGCATGCTGGTACGCACTGCCAGGCGGGCAACGGCAGAACCGGTGCCGGCCGCCGTCTGCCACCGCGACAGCACGGCCCCGCGGGCCTGGGCCATGGCCTGTGCCGCCGCCAGCAACTGCTGTCCTGCTTCGGTCAGCACCGCGCCGCCGCCGCCTGCACCGCCCACTGCACGCTTGACCAAGGGCGTGCCAGCCAGATTCGTCAGCGTGTCCACGGCTTGCCAAGCGGCCTTGTAGCTCACGCCCACAGCCCGCGCGGCCTGGGAGATGGAGCCGCCTTCACCGATCTGGCGCAGGATGTCAATGCGCTTGTCAGCCAGGGCATGGCCCAGTGCGCCAGAGAGAGAAAGGGATTCGGGCATAACGAAAAATCAAGCAGCAGACGGTAAACGGCGAATAGAAGCAAAGGCAAGGGCGAAGGTAAAAGTGGCACCACGCAAGGCCGCGCATGTCACAGCCTGGCCAGGGTCCCGCCGGGCGCTTGCCCCCCAAGACGCCATCCCGGCAGGGCCGCAGCGCTGGCAATGCCGGCCCCCCAACACGCGCCTGCGCCATCACAACCCTTGCCCAAACCCGGCGCAAGTATTCCACGGCTTGCCTCGCCGGCGTGGCCCGCGCCGCTGGGCGATTGCTAGCGGCACGGCCCGAAGCGACGGCAGAGAACTTGCCTATACTTGCGCTATTCCATTTTTGAATAACGCCTCGCGTTGACTTCCATGACTCCGCCCACCTCCCAGATCACTCTTGCCAGGCGCCTGTTCCTGTGCGCTTTGGTCGCTATCGCTGGGATGGCGGGTGCCACAACCCGTGCCGACGAGGTCTCGGTCGCAGTGGCGTCCAACTTTACGGCTCCCATGCAGAAGATCGCGGCGGCGTTTGAGGCCGACACCGGGCACGTGGCCAAACTCTCGTTCGGCGCCACGGGCAAGTTCTACGCGCAGATCGCCAACGGAGCGCCGTTTCAGGTCTTGCTGGCGGCAGACGACACCATCCCAGCCCGGCTGGAGCGCGAGGGCAAAGCGGTAGCCCAGTCGCGCTTTACTTATGCACTGGGCGCGCTGGTGTTGTGGAGCGCCCAGCCCACCACCGTTGATGCACAAGGTGCGGTGCTGAGCACAGGCGGCTTCAAGCATCTGGCCATCGCCAATCCCAGGGTGGCGCCCTACGGCTCGGCGGCCATGCAGGTCCTGGACAAGCTGGGCGTCACCGCCGCGGTACAGCCGCGCCTGGTGCAGGGTGAAAACATTGCGCAGACGTACCAGTTTGTCTCTACGGGCAACGCCCAGCTTGGCTTTGTGGCGCTGTCCCAGGTCATGGTAGGCGGCAAGATCAGCAGCGGATCGGCCTGGCAAGTGCCCGCCCACATGCACTCACCCATCCGCCAAGACGCAGCGCTGCTCACCTCCGGCAGGGGCAGCCCAGCGGCAGCGGCCTTGCTGCAATACCTTCAGGGCAGCAAGGCGCGCGCCATCATTCAATCGTATGGTTATGGCTTTGTCGCGCAGCCGTGAAACGCTGTCGCTGCTTACAGCGCGGGCCTGACCCAGCCTGGCACCGCCTGCGTTTTCATCAACACTGTTCTCAACACCATGCCGTTCTCTAGCGACGACCTCGCAGCCATTGGCCTCACGCTGCGGCTGGCGGGCACCACCACGGCGCTGCTGCTTGTGCTGGGCACTCCGCTGGCCTGGTGGCTGGCCCGCACGCCATCGCGCTGGCGCGGCCCCGTGTCGGCGGTGGTGGCGCTGCCCCTGGTGCTCCCTCCCACGGTCATCGGTTTTTATCTGCTCGTCACCCTGGGGCCGCAGGGGCCGTTGGGCCAGTTCACGCAGTGGCTAGGGGTAGGCACCTTGCCCTTCACTTTTTGGGGTTTGGTAGTGGGGTCTGTGATCTATTCGCTGCCCTTTGCGGTGCAGCCGTTGCAACACGCATTCGAGGCCATGGGCACCCAACCACTGGAGGCGGCTGCCACACTGGGCGCAGGGCCGATGGACCGGTTCTTCACCGTCGCGCTGCCCTTGGCACGGCCTGGCTTTCTCACTGCAGCCATTCTGAGCTTTGCGCACACGGTGGGTGAATTTGGCGTGGTACTCATGCTGGGGGGCAACATTCCAGGCGTGACACGGGTCGTGTCGGTGCAGATTTATGACCATGTGGAAGCACTGGAGTACGCCCAGGCCCACTGGCTGGCGGGGGGCATGGTGCTGTTTTCCTTCGTGGTCCTGCTGGGCCTGAACCTTACGCGGCGCAAGGCGTCGATGGTGTCCTGAGCCATGTTTTCCCTCCCTTGCGCCACCCAGCCATCGGCCGCTGCTGCGGCGGTCCAACCCATCGAAGTGCGCCTGCAACTGCAGCGCGGGGGTTTTGCATTGGACGTAGACCTGCAGCTGCCAGGGCGCGGCACCACGGCGCTGTTCGGCCCATCGGGCTGCGGCAAGACCACGTGCCTGAGGGCTGTGGCAGGGCTGGAACGCGCACCGCTAGGACATGTGCACGTGAATGGCGAAACCTGGCAGCGCGACGGCTTCAACAAGAGCGAGGGCCCGGCGGTGTGGCGGCCGCCGCACGAGAGGGCCCTGGGGTACGTGTTCCAGGACTCGCAGCTCTTTGAGCACCTGGACGTGCGCGGCAACATCGCGTATGGGCTGCGCCGCACCCCTTCGGACCGGCGCAGCGTCGTGGTGGAGCAAGTCATCGATTTGCTGGGCATTGGCCCCCTGCTGGACCGCCGGCCCGCCACGCTGTCGGGCGGGGAGCGCCAGCGCGTGGCGATTGCGCGGGCATTGGCGACCAGCCCGCGCCTGCTGCTCATGGACGAGCCTTTGGCAGCGCTTGACGCACAGCGCAAAGCCGAGGTGCTGCCTTACCTCGAGCAACTGCAGCGCACACTGGACATTGCCATCATCTACGTGAGCCACGCGGTGGACGAGGTGACACGGCTGGCCGACTACCTGGTGCTGATGAACACCGGCTCCGTGAAAGCGTGCGGGCCGACCGACGCCCTGATGGCACGGCTGGACCTGCCGCTGTCTCAGGGCGACAACGCCGCCACCGTGATCACAGGCTCGGTGCTGCACCACGATGCGATGGACCACATCACCACGGTAGGCTTTTCTGGCGGGCAGTTACTGCTGGTCAGCCCCGCGCCCCCGGCCCTGGACCAGTGTGTGAAGCTGCGCGTGCCCGCGCGGGATGTGAGCCTCGCCCTTTCGCCACTGCAGGCTACGAGCATTCTCAACGTGCTGCCGGCCACCGTGGTGGACATGCGCGAGGACAGCCCTGGCCAATGGATGGTGGCACTGCAGGCTGCCGACACCCGCTTGCTCGCGCGGGTGACCCAGCGCTCTGCGCAGGCGCTGCAGTTGCGCCCGGGCTTATCGGTGTTTGCGCAGGTCAAGGGCATCGCGATCGTGAACTGAGGCTTCCTGTCACAGGCACTCGCCACACTATCATCGCCCCATGCTCATCGAGACTCTGGACACCGCGCGCGACCTAGGGCGCCTCAAGGAAATCCTGGGGATCATGGTGCGCCACGGGTTTGGCGATACCGTGCGGCGACTGGGCCTGGCAGACAAGCTAGAACGCGCCGGTCAGGCCCTGAACTGGAACCATGCAGCCGACCTGGCCCGCATTGAGCCGCCGGTACAGGTGCGCCTGGCCCTGGAAGAGTTGGGCCCGACGTTTGTGAAGTTCGGACAAATATTGGCCGGGCGTGCCGACCTGTTTGGCCCAGAGTTCATCGCCGAACTGGAAAAGCTGCACAGCCATGTGCCCGCTTTGCCTATCGATGCGCTGCGCCCCCAGCTGCGTGAAGACCTGGGCGGCGAACCTGAAGAAGTATTTGCCTGGTTCGACACCGAGCCTCTGGCTGCAGCGTCCATCGCGCAGGTGCACCGCGCGCGGCTGCAAGACGGCACCGAAGTCATCGTCAAGATTCGGCGTCCCGGCATTTCAGACACCATTGCCGCAGACCTGCGCTTGCTCAAGCGCTTGGCGGCGCTGGCAGAGGCCGAGTTACCGGCCCTCAAGCCCTACCACCCGCAACAGCTGGTGCGCGAGTTTGCCCGGTCACTGCAGCGCGAGCTGGACCTGGCGGGCGAATGCCGACAGGCAGAACGCATTGCGATCAATCTACAGTCCTTGCCCTGGATCGTGGTGCCCCGCGTGTACTGGTCGCACACCAGTGAACGGGTCAATGTGCAGGATTTCATCGCGGGCACTCCCGGCGGGGCGCTGGACGCCCTCACGCCACCGCAGGGGTTTGACCGCACTCTGCTCGCCCAGCGCGGTGCGCAGGCCGTGCTGAAGATGATCGTGCAGGACGGCCTGTTCCACGCAGACCCGCACCCGGGCAATGTGTTTTACCTGCCGGGCAACCGGATTGCCTTCATCGACTTTGGCATGGTCGGGCGCCTCACGCAGCGCCGGCGCGACGAGTTGCTGCAGCTGCTGCTGGGTCTGGTAGAACGCAGGCCGCAGGCAGTGGCCGACGTGCTGCTGGACTGGACAGGCGACAGCCCGGGCACCAATCTGGGCCAGCTGGAAACCGAGATCGAGGCTTTTGTGGACCAGTACCACGGCGTGCCGTTGGCTCAGTTGAGCCTGGGCCAGATGCTGGCGGACGTCACGGCCATTCTGCGCGAGCACCGGCTGGGCCTGCCGTCTGACATGGCCTTGCTGATCAAGGCGTTTATTTCGCTGGAAGGCATGGGCCGCAACCTGGACCCCGACTTTCACATGGCCTCCGAAGCACTCCCTCTGCTGCAGCAGGTGGTGAAAGCGCGCTACCAGCCAAGGGCGATCGCCACGCGCGGCTGGCAAACGCTGCGGCGCGCGCTGGCAACGGTGGAGCAACTGCCCGACGACCTCTCGCGCCTGCTGAGCAATGCGCGCCGGGGCCACTTGCAAGTGGGCATTGAACTGGCCCACCTCAAACGCGTGGGCGACCAGATCGACCGCTCTGCCAACCGGCTCGCCATGGCACTGGTCATCGCGGCGCTCATCATTGGGTCTTCGATCGTGATGACCGTAAAAGGTGGCCCCACCCTGTTCGGCTTGCCTGCGTTTGGCTTTTTGGGGTTCTCAGGCGCCGTGGTGTGCGGGCTGTGGCTGGTGCGCGCCATCTGGCGCAGCAGCCACCACCGCGACGACGAGGACTGACGCCGGCCCGCACGGCCGACATGCACTACCAACTCAATGGTGTGTGATGCACCTGCGGCGCCGCGGTGCATTTTCAGGGCCTTGCCCGGCTGCCCCGGCGACGCTGCAGGCACAGCGGCGCCGGCTGGATCACTTGGGCGCGTTCGGGAAGAACAGCGGCTCGCCACCAATTTTGTATGCGGCAATCACGTCCTGCCCCGCTGGCGACACGATCCAGGCCACGAACTTTTGCGCATCCTGCGCCTTCACGTGGGGATGCTTTGCGGGGTTCACGGCCATCACGCCGTATTGGTTGAACAGGCGGGTGTCGCCCTCCACCAGCACCGCCAGGCTGGCCCGGTTCCTGAAATTGAGCCAGGTGCCGCGGTCGGCCAGCACATAAGCGCCGCTGGATGCGGCGATGTTCAGCGCCGGGCCCATGCCGCAGCCGCATTCCTTGTAGCCACTGCCTTTGGTGTCCAGCCCAGCAAGCTTCCAGTAGCGCAGTTCGGCCGCATGGGTGCCGCTCTTGTCGCCGCGCGATATGAAGTCACTTTGCGATGCTGCAAGCTTCTTCAGTGCGTCCACGATGTCCTTGCCCTTCGCGCCCGCCGGGTCTGCCTTGGGGCCCACCAAAATGAAATCGTTGTACATGACGGGGTAGCGTTTGATGCCCCAGCCGTCGGCGACGAACTTCTCTTCCGCCACCTGATCGTGCACGAACAGCACATCCGCATCGCCGCGGCGGGCGGTGTCCAGGGCCTGTCCAGTGCCCAGCGCCACCACCTTCACGTCCAGGCCGCTGGCTTTTTTGAACGCAGGCAACAAATGCGCAAACAAGCCCGACTGCTCGGTGGACGTGGTGGATGCCATGGTGATGGATTGCGCCGACACAGCGCCACACGCTATCAATAAAATAGCACCTAACGCTTGATGGATCAGCGCTAGCGGCAGATTTTTTTTGGATGCACTCACACCAGTTCTCCTTTGACGAATAGACGCGCAGCCTCGGGGAGTGGGCCGTTGAAAAAATCGTGCACCGGCAGATCGGCAACGAGCCGCCCGTGCTCCAGGTACACCACCCGGCTGGCCAAGCGCTTGACCTGCCCGAGGTTGTGGCTGCTAAATACCATGGTCATGGGCTGCTCCCGCCCCTCCAAGGCATGGCCCAGGGCAAAGTCAGCCATCATGCTTTCCACCTCACGCTTGGCATGGGGGTCAAGGCTGGATGTGGGCTCGTCCAGCAGCAACACATCCGGCCGCAGGGCCCAGGCGCGGGCCAATGCCACGCGTTGCTGTTGGCCGCCCGACAAGGTGCTCGCGTTCTGTAGCGCAATGGCCTCAAGCCCCACCCGCTGCAGCGCGGCCAGTGCCTGCGCGCGCGCGGTGGCCCAGCGCTTGCCGCGCAGCCATAACCCCAGCGCCACATTGTTTTGTGCACTGGTGCGCAGCATGTGAGGGCGCTGGAACAGCATGGCTTGCTGCTGTGGGGCCGCTGTACGGCATGCGCCATCGCTGACGGGCACCAGGCCATGCAGCACGCGCAGCAACGTGCTTTTGCCACTGCCGTTGGCGCCCACCAGGGCCACGCGCTCGCCGGGATCAATGCGCAGTGTGATGCCGCACAAGGCCCGCACACGACCAAAGCGCACGTCTACATGTTGCAGATCCATGAGCGGGCCGGCAACCCCGCGGGTTTGCGGTGCGGGGGTCATGCAGCGACCCCCACGGAGAGGTCAGACAGGCCGCCGTCCACCCGCTCGCGCCATCGGCGCAGCAGCGCAATCACCACATTCAGGGCCAACACCACCAGCAGCAAAATCATCCCCAGCGCCAAAGCCAGGGGGAGATCGCCCTTGCTCGTCTCCAGCGCAATGGCCGTGGTCATCACGCGGGTGAAGCCGTCGATGTTGCCGCCCACGATCATCACCGCGCCTACCTCCGAAATAGCCCGCCCGAACGATGCCAGCAACACCGTCAGCAGCGCATAGCGTTCGTCCCAGGCCAGCAGCAGGCTGCGCAGCAGCGGGCGCGCGCCCAGCGACTGCAACTGCTCGCCGTGTGCGCGGTCAGCGTCTTCCACCACCTGCCGGGTCAGCGCCGTGGCCACGGGCAACACCAGCATTGCCTGTGCAAGCACCATGGCCTTGAAAGTGAACAGCCACCCCCAGCTGCCCAGTGGCCCACTGCGCGACAAAAGCAGATACACCAGCAGCCCCACCACCACCGATGGCACCGCCAGCAGGCTATTGAGTACGGCCAGCACGGCGCCACGACCGGAAAACCGGGCCACGCCCAGCCAGGCCCCCAGCACCAGACCGGCGCCACAGGCCAACAGGCATGCAGTTGCGCTGACAGAAAGAGATCGGCCGACGATGGTCCACAGGGCGGGGTCGGCAGAAAAAGTGAGTTGCAGCGCTGTACTCGCGCTTTCGGTAAGGGTGGACATGGATTCGTCTATCGTATGCACCCAGCCAATCTCCAGCGATATGTAATCCTGTGCATAGGATCCAACTTCACTACACCCTCAGCCGTGACGCGGGCGACGCCCAGATCCGCAACCCCTTGCCTGAAATGCTGGAGGCTGTGGCGCAGCAAGGCTCCATCTCCGCCGCCGCGCGAACGCTGGGCATGTCGTACCGCCACGTATGGGGGGCACTCAAGCGGTGGGAGGAGCAACTGGGTGGAGAGCTCATCATCTGGGGTAAGGGACAGTCTGCCCAGCTCAGCGAATTCGGCACCAAGCTCCTGTGGGCCGAACGGCAGGCACAGGCGCGGCTTGCACCGCAAATTGCCGCCCTGCACGCGGACCTGGAGCGCGCGTTTGCCGTGGCCTTTGATGACAGCGCCCATGTGCTGACCATGTACGCCAGCCATGACGACGCGCTGGCGTCGTTGCGGGCCCATGCAGCCACGCCGGGCGGGTCAGGCGCGCTGCACCTGGACATTCGCTTCACAGGCAGCGTCGATGCCATCCGCGCGCTCAACGAAGGGCGCTGCACCCTGGCCGGTTTTCACACCCTGGAGCAGCCCGCCGCCACCTCCCTGGCCGCGCGCACCTACAAGCCGCTGCTTCGGCCGGGCCTGCACAAAATCATCGGTTTTGCGAGCCGCACGCAGGGGCTGATCGTTGCCAAAGGCAATCCGCTGGGCCTGCAATCACTGGCCGATGTGGCGCGCGCGGCTGCGCGGTTTGTGAACCGCCCGCTGGGCAGCGGCACCCGCGTTCTGCTGGAGGACCTGCTGGCGCAGGAGGGGCTGGCGAGCCAGCACATCACCGGGTATGAGCGCGACGAGACCTCCCACACCGCAGTGGCCCAGGCAGTAGCCAGCGGCGCGGCCGACACAGGCCTGGGCATCGAGATGGCCGCCCGTGCGCGCGGACTGGATTTTGTGCCGCTGGTCACCGAGCGCTACCATCTGGCGTGCCTCAAGGCGACGCTGGAGCAACCCGCTACGCGGGCGTTGCGCGAGCTGCTGCTCACCCCCGTCTGGCGGGACCAGCTGGCGCAGCTTGCGGGCTACGCCCCTACGCACAGCGGCGAGGTGCTGGCGATGAGCCACGTACTGCCGTGGTGGAACTTTGCGCGCCCCAAGCGCCCTGCAGCGCCTAGGAAGAAACCCTAATCGCTACTTTTTTCATAGCAACAGATCGAATACTGCTCTAGGGATAACACCGTCACGCAGCTGTCAGATTCAGCCTACAGTGCTCCGTAGAATCGCGCCGTGCAAAAAGTTCGTGTACCGCGCCGGCCTACCCACCAGTGCGGACCGCACGTTGTAGGCAAGCCTTTTTATTGGAGACACCATGCAGGCTCTATTGAAGTTATCAAGGGGGATCGACTGGCTTAACACCCAGGTCGGCAAGTATGTGATTTGGCTGATCCTCGGCTCTACGGTGATCAGCGGCGTGAACGCTGTGGTGCGCAAGGCACTCAACATCAGCTCCAACGCCTATCTTGAGGTGCAGTGGTACCTGTTCGCCGCGTCGTTCCTTCTGGCAGCGGGCTACACCCTGCTGCAGGGCGAACACGTCAAGGTGGACGTGGTTTCCAGCCGTTTTTCAAAGCGCACCCAGATCTGGATTGACGTGTTCGGGTACATCGTCTTCCTCACGCCGATGTGCATGGCCGTGCTGTGGTACGGCATTCCGTTCTTCACCCGGGCTCTCGCCTCGGGTGAAATGTCCAGCAACGCCGGTGGGCTGGTGCGCTGGCCGGTCTACCTGATGATGCCGCTGGGCTTTGGCCTGCTGTGGCTGCAGGGTGTTTCCGAATTGATCAAGCGCCTGGCGTTCCTCAAGGGCCTGATCGAAGACCCCACTGCCAAGAAAGCCGACAAGACGGCAGAAGAAGAATTGGCCGAATCCATCCGCAAGCTCGCAGAAGCAGCCAAGGGCAACGGCAACAACAAGGCCGAAGCCTAAGAGCGGGAGACACACACCATGGAATTCATTGCCCATAACCTGGCCCCCATCATGTTCGCGGGGCTCATCTGCTTTTTGCTGGTCGGTTTTCCGGTCGCATTCAGCCTTGGAGCCTGCGGCCTGTTCTTCGCCTTCATCGGTATTGAGCTGAATGTCTTGCCTGAAGCGCTGCTGCAGGCCTTGCCGCTGCGCATCTACGGCATCATGCAGAACGACACGCTGCTCGCCATTCCGTTTTTCACGCTCATGGGGCTGATTCTCGAGCGCAGCGGCATGGCCGAGGATTTGCTGGACACCATCGGCCAGCTTTTTGGCCCCATCCGCGGCGGCCTGGCACTGGCCGTTATCTTCGTAGGGGCCCTGTTGGCCGCTACCACCGGTGTCGTGGCAGCTTCGGTGATTTCGATGGGCCTGATTTCTCTGCCCATCATGCTGCGATATGGCTATGACCGCCGCCTGGCTGCGGGCGTCATTGCGGCATCTGGCACGCTGGCTCAAATCATTCCACCCTCACTAGTGCTCATCATCATTGCTGACCAGCTGGGCCGCAGCGTGGGCGACATGTACAAGGGCGCTTTCCTGCCCGGTTTGATGCTGACAGGCTTCTATGCACTGTATGTGATCCTGCTCGCCGTTGTGAAACCCCAATGGGTACCAGCCCTGCCGCCCGAGGCCCGCACATTGCGCGAAGACAATGGCAAGAACGGTGTTCCCTCGCTGCTGGTCCTCACAGCCATCTGCACGGCCGCTTCGATCTACGTCGCCAAGAACATGCCCGCATTGCACACGTGGTGGTCGGGCGAAGCTGTGGAGAAGGTGGCGCTGGACGAAACCATTGTGGTGTCCATGTGCTTTGGCGTGGCGCTGGCCTTCGTGGCCGCGAGCTTCAACAAGATCACACGCCTGGGCCTGTTGTCGCGTGTGGCCGAGCGCGTGACGTTCGTGCTGATCCCTCCGCTGCTGCTGATTTTCCTGGTGCTGGGCACCATCTTCCTGGGCGTTGCAACACCCACCGAGGGTGGCGCCATGGGTGCGCTGGGCGCCATCATCATGGCCGTCATTCGCGGCCGCCTGTCGATGAGCCTGCTGACCCAGGCCCTCAACACCACCACCAAACTTTCGTGCTTCGTGGTGTTCATCCTGGTCGGAGCCACCATCTTCGGCCTCACCTTCCAAGGTGTAGACGGCCCGCTGTGGGTGGAGCATCTGCTGTCGGGTCTGCCCGGTGGGCAGCTGGGCTTCCTGATCGTCGTGAACATCATGGTGTTCTTCCTGGCATTCTTCCTGGACTTTTTCGAACTCTCATTCATCGTGGTGCCCCTGCTTGCGCCCGTGGCAGACAAACTGGGCATCGATCTGATCTGGTTCGGCGTGCTGCTGGCCATCAACATGCAGACATCGTTCATGCACCCGCCGTTCGGTTTCGCACTGTTCTATCTGCGCAGTGTGGCCCCGGCCAAGGAATACATGGACAAGGTCACCAAGAAGATGATCGCGCCCGTCACCACCTCGCAGATCTATTGGGGTGCCATTCCCTTCCTGGTCATTCAGATCATGATGGTAGGCTTGGTGATCGGCTTCCCCGGCATTGTTTCCAGCGGGTTGGACAAAGCCGAGGTCTACGACCTGGACAAGGTTCGCTTGGAGATGGAAGCCAACATGCCCGCCCCCATGGAACAGGCGGACCCCACCTCCGGCATGCCGGGTACAGACGCCCCAGCAGCCGAGGATGACCCCATGAAGGCGATGCAGGACTCGCTCTCTCAGGACGCTGAAAAGAAGAACTAATGCCCCCGGGCAAGACCTGCAAGGTCTTGCTCAGAGGCTCTTTGCAAAAGCCCGCCAGCGCAATGCCGGCGGGCTTTTACTTTTGTTCTCTCTGAAACCATTGCCCTGCATCCGGCGTTCGACCCGGTTGTGCGCCGTCAAGCTGACGCGCCAGGAGGACCACCCCGGGTCGGTGCCCCCTCATCACTACGTCAGGTGGAGAACCTTCTTTACCGAGGGCTCCACGCACTCCGAGGCGAGGGCTGCGTCTTCCCCATGGATTGATTGGGCGACTCATCCGCAAGCCAGCATGCGCGCAAACGCAAGGGCTGCTCGGCCACCCGGCAAGCAACCATGCACAACGCCCATGGCTTCGAAGAGATTAGGAGTTGGCCTTGGGGCATGGGTCCAGCCATTGGCCCTCCTGCGCGCCCACAGCGCACGCAGGGCCTCTATCCAGGCAAAGAACCACATCTTCGCGTACATAAAAAAACCCCGCCAGACAGGTCTGGCGGGGTTTTTTGTGGGCCGTGTGGCAGAGGCCACACCACGTATCAGAGCTTTTGCGAGGACATGAAGCTGTCGAAACGCGATTCCGCGAAGCGGAACCAAAGGATCTGATCCCGCTGGAAATTGCGGTAGTCAGCGTAGATCTTCTTCCATTCAGGGTTGCTCTTGTCCAGGTCAGCGTACAGCTGCATGGTGGCCTTGAACGAAGCATCCAGCACGGTTTGAGGGAATGGCACCACCTTGGTCTTAGCGGCCACCAACTGCTTCAAGGCGCCTGGGTTGCGGGCGTCATAGCGGGCTTGGGTGGTCACGTGCGCTTCGTGCGCTGCAGCCTGCACGATGGCACGGTTTTCAGCAGACAGGCCTTCCAGGGCTTTCTGGTTCACGTAGAACTCCAGATTCAGGCTGCCTTCCCACCAGCCGGGGTAGTAGTAGAAGGGAGCAACTTTGTTGAAGCCCAGCTTCAGATCGTCATACGGCCCGATCCACTCGGCAGCGTCGATGGTGCCCTTTTCCAGGCCCTGGTAGATTTCGCCGCCTGGGATGTTCTGCGGCACGCCGCCCATGCGTTCAATCACCTTGCCAGCAAAGCCGCCCACGCGGAACTTCAGGCCCTTGATGTCTTCAGGCGACTTCACTTCCTTGCGGAACCAGCCACCCATCTGGGCACCGGTGTTGCCGCCCAGGAAATTCACGATGTTGTACTTGGCGTAGAACTCGCGCATGAGCTTGGAGCCGTTGCCGTCCACCATCCAGGCAGTGAGCTGGCGGGAATTCATGCCGAAGGGGATGGCCCCGCCGATGGCGAATGCCTCGTTCTTGCCGAAGAAGTAATAGGGCGCCGTGTGGGCAATCTCAACGGTCCCGTTCTGCACACCGTCCACCACACCGAATGCGGGCATCAGTTCGCCCGCTGCGTGCACGGACACCTCGAACTTGCCGCCGGACATTTCCTTGACGGCCTTGGAAAACACATCAGCGGAACCATAAATGGTATCGAGCGACTTGGGGAAGCTTGACGCCAGGCGCCAGCGCACAGCCGCCTGGGCGTGCACGGCGGGCGCGATGCCAGCAGCGAGTACGCCAGCAATACCGGTCTTCTTGATCAGGGAACGACGATCCATGGTGACTTTCCTTCAATACACATGCGCTTTTGGCACATGACAGGCCCAAAAAAAACCGGCATCTGTGCTGCGGGTATGCAGCCCAGGCTACCGGATCGAA
Organism: Acidovorax delafieldii; assembly: GCA_002377855.1. Taxonomy (GTDB): domain Bacteria; phylum Pseudomonadota; class Gammaproteobacteria; order Burkholderiales; family Burkholderiaceae_C; genus Acidovorax; species Acidovorax delafieldii_A. The sequence goes on from DFQQ01000010.1 coordinate 68,305, forward strand.
AACAATGAAACGGGGCCTGCCGAAGCCGGCCCAGACAACACAATTACAGCTTCACGCCGGTCATGTAGTTGTCAAAACGCAGTTCGGAATAACGTGCCCACAGGAGCTGGTCCCGCTGGAAGGAACGCATGTCCTGGTGGATGGTCTTGAATTCGGGCGACTTGGCCTCGTGCTCGGCAAAGACTTCCATCGAAGCTTTGTAGCCAGCGTCCATGATTTCCTTGGGGAACGCCTTGAGCTGGGTCTTGGCAGCCACCAAACGCTTCAAAGCGATGGGGTTGAACGCGTCGTACTTGGCCGTCATGTCGCGGGCGGCAACCGTGGTGGCAGCATCCACGATGGCCTGGAATTCGGGAGTCAAAGCGGCATAGGCCTTGGCGTTGATGAAGAACTCCAGCTCCGCGCCACCTTCCCACCAGCCTGGGTAGTAGTAGAAGGGCGCAACCTTGTTGAAGCCCAGCTTTTCATCATCGTAGGGGCCGACGAACTCTGTTGCGTCCAGCGTGCCCTTTTCAAGGGCTTGGTACACGTCACCGGCAGGCATGTTCTGTGGCACCACGCCCAGCTTTTGCATGGCTTCGCCAAACAGGCCGCCGCCCATGCGGAATTTCAAGCCCTTGAGGTCGGCCACGGTCTTGATTTCCTTGCGGTACCAGCCACCCATTTGCGTGCCGGTGTTGCCGGCGCTGCGGCTCTTGATGTTGTAGTTGGCGTAGAACGCGTCCATCAACTTGCGGCCGTTGCCATGGTCCATCCAGGCGTCCATCTGGCGGGCTGTCAGGCCGAAAGGCACGGCGCAACCAAAGGCGAAAATGGAGTTCTTGCCTGTGTAGTAGTACGGGGCGGTCTGCGCCATCTCGATCGTGCTGCTCTGCAATGCGTCCACCACGCCAAACGCAGGCATCAACTCGCCTGCTGCATGCACCGAAACTTCAAACTTGCCACCCGACAAGGCGCGCACCGTCTTCGCAAACATCTCGGCACTGCCAAAAATGGTGTCCAGCGACTTGGGGAAGCTGGAGGCCAGGCGCCAGCGCACTGCGGCTTGGGCGTGAACGGCTGGAGCAATACCGGCGGCGAGCACACCTGCAATGCCGGCCTGCTTGATGATGGAACGACGATCCATGTATTTCTTTCCTGAGTGATGAGAACAGTGCCGTGCGGCTGAGACCGAAGGCAGCGCCCGGTTGTACGGGCCTCGAGAGAACATTGTAAAAACTTGCCGTCCGTCCCTGTTGCGGGTTATCCCGTGGAAAAGCGGCTGCTTTTGTTGCTCTTCAGGGTTCTGCAAGCTTGTGTAACACGCGCGATGCACACGCGGTCACGCGGCGCTCGGTAGCGCCTTTGCACGCAAAAGGTTGGCAGAGCGTCAGGACGCAGGGGCGGGAAAGAACCGCTTGGCAACTGCTTGGCGGATTCCCTCGGCATCAAGGCCCTGCAATGCCAGAAGTTTTGCAGGGTCGCCATGTTCAATGAAAACGTCAGGCAAGCCGAGTTGCAGCACCGGCAGCGTGATGCCCGCAGCGTTCATCGCTTCGGTGACGGCGCTGCCAGCACCGCCCATGATGGCGCCCTCTTCCACCGTGACCAAGGCATCATGGCGCGACGCCACGTCCAGCAGCAACGCCACATCCAGCGGCTTGGCCCAACGCATGTTGACCACCGTGGCGTCCAACGCTTCAGCAGCCTGCAAAGCGGGGTAGAGCAAGGTGCCGAATGCGAGGATGGCCACACGCGGCACGCTGTCGCAGGCAGCGCCCGATCGGTGGCGACGTATTTCGCCCTTGCCAAACGGCAGGGATTCCAGCGAGGCCAGCGGACTCACACCTGCGCCACTGCCGCGCGGGTAGCGCACGGCCACGGGATGGTCCTGTTCGAATGCGGCGCTGAGCAACTGGCGACACTCGCGCTCGTCGGCCGGGCACGCCATGCTCATGTTGGGAATGCACCGAACGAAAGGGATGTCATAGGCGCCGGCATGCGTGGCCCCGTCAGCACCCACCAAGCCTGCGCGGTCCAGCGCAAACACCACGGGCAGGTTCTGCAGGGCCACATCGTGGATCAACTGGTCGTAGGCCCGCTGCAAGAATGTGGAGTAAATGGCTACCACGGGTTTGACGCCCTCGCAGGCCATGCCGGCCGCGAACGTCACTGCGTGCTGCTCGGCAATGCCAACGTCGTAGTACCTGTCGGGAAAGCGCTTTTCAAACTCCACCATGCCCGAGCCTTCGCGCATTGCGGGCGTGATGCCCACGAGCCGGTCATCCTGCGCTGCCATGTCGCACAGCCACTGGCCAAACACCTGGGTAAAAGTTTGCTTGGGCGTGGCCGTACTTTTGACCAAACCCACGGCAGGATCGAATTTGCCGGGGCCGTGGTAGGCCACGGGGTCGGCTTCAGCCAGCTTGTAGCCCTGGCCTTTTTTGGTGACGACGTGCAAAAACTGCGGACCCTTGAGCCCCTTGATGTTCTCCAACGTGGGGATAAGGGAGTCGAGGTCGTGCCCATCGATGGGGCCGATATAGTTGAAGCCGAATTTCTCGAACAGCGTGGCTGGCACCACCATGCCCTTGGCCTGCTGCTCAAAACGCTTGGCCAGTTCAAGCAACGGCGGAACCGGCCGCAGCACGGTCTTGCCTACATTTTTGGCGGCTGCGTAGAACTGGCCGCTCATGAGTTGGGCCAGATAGCGGTTGAGCGCACCCACGGGGGGGCTGATGCTCATGTCGTTGTCGTTCAGGATGACTAGCAGGTTGGCGTCCGTGACGCCACCGTTGTTCAGCGCCTCAAACGCCATGCCAGCGGTCATGGCGCCATCACCGATGATGGCCACGGCATAGCGGTCGTCTCCCTTGCGCTTGGCCGCCATGGCCATACCCAGTGCGGCAGAGATGCTGGTGCTGGAGTGTGCCGTGCCGAACGTGTCGTAAGGGCTCTCGGCGCGCTGCGGAAACCCCGAAATGCCGCCAAGCTGGCGCAGCGTGTGCATGCGGTCACGGCGGCCCGTGAGGATCTTGTGGGGGTACGTCTGGTGGCCCACATCCCAAACCAGCCGGTCATCGGGGGTGTTGAACACATGGTGCAACGCCACGGTCAACTCCACCGTTCCGAGGTTGGAGCTGAGGTGCCCGCCGGTCTGAGAAACGCTCTCCAGTACAAAACCGCGCAGCTCAGAAGCCAGCACCTTGAGGTCTGCCCGCGAAAGCTTGCGCACGTCTGCCGGGTCGTTGATGGTTTGCAGCAGAGGGTAGGAGGTCGTGGCCATTTACTATTCTTTTAATAGCAGCCGGCGCTTACTTTACAAGCGCTGGCGGCTGTTTAACACATAACTGAATGCAATTGGCAGTGTGGCGGATGGCTCAGTGCGAACGACGCACGACCATGTCCGCCAGGGCAGCCAGAGCACGTACGTCAGGCAACCCACTGGCAGCCAATGCGGCATGTGCCTGCTCGAGCAACTGCCCTGCGTACTCTTGGGCAGGGGCAAGGCCCAGCAACGACACGTAGGTGGGCTTGTCGCTGGCCGCGTCTTTGCCGGCCGTTTTACCCAGGGTGGCTGAATCCGCAATCACATCCAGGATGTCATCCACCACCTGAAACGCAAGGCCCACTGCAGCCCCGTAGTTTTGCAAGGCTGCACGGGCCGCAGGTGGTACACAAGCACAGGCAGCGCCCATCATGACGCTGCCCTCCAGCAGCGCGCCGGTCTTGAGCCGGTGCATCTGGCGCAACTGCTCTTCAGTCAAAGACAGCCCCACGCTGGCCAAGTCAATGGCCTGGCCCCCGGCCATGCCTGCGGAGCCCGCGGCATGGGCCAGCTGGCGGCACAGCGTGGCCTGCACGACGGCGGCAATCCGCTCATCGTCGGGGGTGAGGAGTTCGAAGGCGAAAGCCTGCAACGCATCGCCCGCCAGCAGGGCCTGGGCTTCGCCAAACTGCACATGCACCGTGGGCTTGCCGCGGCGCAGCACGTCGTTGTCCATGCACGGCATGTCGTCATGCACCAGAGAGTAGGCGTGGATCAACTCCACAGCGCAGGCGGCGCGCAGCGCTGCCTCATCTGCACCACTGCGCTGCGATGCATCCAAGACTGGCGTTTGGGCACTGAGCGCTGCTTCGTAGGCGGCCAGCACCAGCAGGGGCCGCAAGCGCTTGCCCCCGTCCAGCACGGCGTAACGCATGGCATCGCCCAGGCCGGCCGGTGCGCCCTGCCCCACCCAGCGCGAGAGCGCTTCCTCCACACGGCCCAGATGGTGGCGGCTCCAGCCGTTCAGATCCCATGTCGAGGCAAGGTGCGAAGTGGTCATGACGGCGCTCATTCCTGCCCCCAGGCTTGCAAGCTGCCTTCATCCAGCACCTTGATCTGGTCCTGCACGGCATCCAGGCGCTTGCGGCAGAACGCCAACAGGGCAGCGCCCCGCTGGTAGCCCGCCAGCATCTGGTCCAGTGGCATTTGACCGGACTCGATATGGCTGACCAACTGCTCCAGCTCTTGCAGCGCCGTCTCGTAGTTGGCGGGCTCGGGCGGCAGATCGGTCTTGGGGGAAGCCTTGGGCATGGGCGGGATGGCGGCTGGCGCAGGTAAAACCGGGCATTTTAGGCTCAGCCTTCTGCTCGTCGCATACACCAGGCGCGTTTGTGGCGCAGCCGGCTTTGGTAGAACGTGCGCAAAAACTGGCTGAACCCTGTCCCTGGTCAAGCCGGGGCGCTCAATACACGCAAGGGGTGCGCGGGAATAACCCCACCACCTATAATCCCATTCTCGTCGAGCCGGCTACCAACCCTAGCCGGTTTCTTTTTTCCAGATGCGCGTTTTGCGCACCTCCCTGTGGGGAGTCTTTAGGTCAGGTCACCCATGTCTGATTTAAGTCTTCAACTGCAGCAGGCTGCAAGCCAACTACCAGTTTCAAGCTACTTTGACGAAGCGCTGTTCCAGCGCGAGCTGGAGACCATCTTCCAGCGCGGCCCCCGCTATGTGGGGCACCAATTGTCTGTACCCAACGTGGGCGACTACTATGCCTTGCCCCAGGAGGGTGGGGGCCGTGCACTGGTGCGCAATGCCCAGGGCGGGGTTGAGCTCGTCTCCAACGTGTGCCGCCACCGGCAAGCGGTCATGCTCAAAGGTAAAGGTTCGTTGCACACGCAACAAAAGGGCAGCGCGGGCGGCAATATTGTTTGCCCACTGCACCGCTGGACTTACAGCCCCAAGGGCGAACTGCTGGGAGCCCCCCACTTCGCACACGATCCGTGCCTGAACCTCAACAACTACCAGCTGCGCGAGTGGAACGGCCTGCTGTTTGAAGACAACGGCTACGACGTCGCGGCAGATCTGGCGCAAATGGGTCCAAAGGCCGATTTGAGCTTTGACGGCTACGTGCTCGACCATGTGGAATTGCACGAGTGCAACTACAACTGGAAGACCTTCATCGAGGTCTACTTGGAGGACTACCACGTCGGTCCTTTCCACCCTGGCCTGGGCAGTTTCGTGACCTGTGACGACCTGCGCTGGGAGTTCGGCAAGAACTACTCGGTGCAAACGGTAGGTGTGGCCAACCGCCTGGGCAAGGCCGGCAGCCCTGTGTACGAGCGTTGGCACGAGGCACTTCTGGCCTATCGCAACGGGGTGCCTCCGCAGCATGGCGCGATCTGGCTCACGCTGTATCCCCACATCATGGTGGAGTGGTATCCGCACGTACTTACCGTGTCGACACTGCACCCCGTCAGCACCACCAAGACGCTGAACATGGTGGAGTTCTACTACCCCGAGGAAATTGCAGCCTTTGAGCGGGAGTTTGTGGAAGCGCAGAAAGCTGCCTACATGGAAACCTGCATTGAAGACGATGAGATCGGTGAGCGCATGGACGCAGGGCGCAAGGCCTTGCTCGAGCGTGGGGACAACGAGGTGGGCCCCTACCAGAGTCCCATGGAAGACGGGATGCAGCATTTCCACGAGTGGTATCGCCAGACCATGGGTGAGGCACTGCCCCAGCGCTGACCGGCCACTGGCCCAGCGCATGGACCCAACCCTGGCGGGCGCCGCCTTGTCAGCGGCGTAACCGTTCAATCGTTGCCCCCGGCGATCGCGGGAATACAACCGCAAATTGCCGCCATTAGGACAGACGAGCCCCTGCCGCTCTCATTAGAATAGCTGCCAGCGCTGGTACTTCCGGCCTTGGCGGCTATTTTTACTTTAACCCTCTCTCCAGGTTCCACGTCGTATGCAAGCCCTCTGGATGGTGTTGGCCGCGTTTCTGTTTGCCAGCATGGGGGTGTGCGTGAAGATGGCCTCGGCGCACTTCAACGCGGCAGAACTGGTCTGCTACCGTGGCCTTATCGGTATCGTGATTTTGTGGCTGCTGGCCCGTTCGCAGCGGGTACCGTTGGCCACCCGCTACCCGGGCATGCACGCATGGCGCAGCCTGGTCGGGGTGGCGTCGCTCGGAGCCTGGTTCTACGCCATCGGGCAGCTTCCCCTCGCAACCGCCATGACGCTCAACTACATGAGCAGCGTGTGGATTGCCGCCTTCTTGGTGGGCGGCGCGCTCATGGCCTGGCGCCCCTCGGCTGCGGCGCCGCGCCCCGCTTTCCAGGGCTCGCTGGTGCTCACAGTGCTGACGGGGTTTGTGGGCGTGGTGCTCATGCTGCGCCCCAGCCTCGATCAGAACCAGGCCTTTGCGGGCCTTGTCGGTTTGCTCTCGGGCATGACGGCCGCGTTTGCGTATATGCAGGTGGTGGCCCTGTCACGCCTGGGCGAGCCCGAATCTCGCACGGTGTTCTACTTTGCCGTGGGCTCGGCTGTGGCGGGCGCAGTGGCCATGCTGTTCGCGGGCACGTCGGCGTGGCCGGGCTGGCCCGCCCTGTGGCTGGCGCCCATCGGGGTATTGGCAGCGGGCGGACAACTGTGCATGACGCGTGCTTACGCTTCGGCAAAAACCTCCCGCGGCACTCTGGTGGTGGCCAACCTGCAGTATTCCGGGATTGTGTTCGCGGCCATCTACAGCGTGGTGCTGTTCAACGACCAAATCCCGCTGATTGGATGGGTGGGAATGGTATTGATCGTGGGCAGCGGCATCGTTGCAACCGTGCTGCGTGCCCGGGCCGCGCCCGATACCCCCGCTGAAGAACACTGATGAACACTGATACACGCCACCGTCTGCACCCGGCACAAAATAGGCCCTCGGCACGCTCGGTGCCCCAGTCCACAGCGCGCTGACGTGCGCCAGCTTTCGGAGTTCCATATGACCTACACCACCCTGATCGATGCGACTGAACTGCAAGCCCTCATCGCCAGCGGCCAACCCCTCATGGTGTTTGACTGCAGTTTTGATCTGAGCAGCCCCACGGCAGGTGCGCAGCAGTTTGCGCAAGCGCACATTCCGGCTGCGGTGTATGCCGACTTGGACAAGGACCTGAGTGCCAAACACGGAGCACCCGGCGTCCACGGCACGCTGGTAGCCCAAGAGGCAGACCAGCCCGCATCCGGCGGGCGCCACCCGTTGCCCAGCCGCGAGCGGTTTGCCATATGGCTGTCGAGCGTGGGCTTTTCGAACGAGATGCAGGCGGTGGTGTATGACCGCCAGGGCGCCAACTATTGCGGGCGCCTGTGGTGGATGCTCAAGTGGGCAGGCCACGAGGCCGCGGCCGTGCTCAACGGTGGACTCCAGGCTTGGCAGGCTGCCGGTGGCGACGTTGCCAGCGGCGAGGAACCCGCGCATTTTCAAAGCAACTTCACATTGCAGCCGCCGCTGCGCCGCCTGGTCACTGCCAACGACGTCCTGCAGAACCTGCAGCAGCCCGGGCAAACGGTGCTGGACGCGCGGGCCACGCCACGCTATCGGGGCGAAACCGAACCCCTCGATCCGGTGGCCGGCCGTATCCCGGGCGCCCTGAACCGGCCTTTCGGCCTCAATCTGGCGGCGGATGGCCGTTTCAAACCAGCATCCTTGTTGCGCGCGGAATTCGAAGAACTGCTGGCGGGCCGCGCCCCCGCATCAGTGGTGCACCAGTGCGGCAGTGGAGTGAGCGCCATTCCCAATCTTCTGGCCATGGAAGTGGCAGGTCTCGGAAAAACATCACTTTTTGCGGGCAGCTGGAGCGAATGGTGCAGCGATCCATCCCGCCCAGTGGAGCGGGGATGATCTTCGGCCGTGCCGTGCGGGCCGATGCTCGTAGCAGCACATTGCATGGGGCACGCAGGCCAAAGCCTTCTCTTCTTGTAAGGCAAATTCCTACATACCTCTGCTGAAAACCAGACACGCGGCACAGGCAAACAAGGACTTAATTTTTGATTGGGGCGGTTTCACAATCCATTTCAACGGATCACGCAAAACATGCAACCGCATGCAACGCAGACCCGGTACTGGAATAAGGAAGCTGCCATGACCAACGAACAAATCCTCGCTGAAATCCGCGAAGCCAACCTCACTTACCTGATGCTGGCCCAGAACCTGATTCGCCAGGACAAGGCGGAAGCCGTGTTTCGTTTGGGGCTCAACGAAGATGCTGCCGACCTCCTGGCTTCGCTGTCTGCGGCCCAGGTGCTGAAGCTGGCGTCTCGCAATACGCTGCTGTGCAGCTTCCGTGTGGACGACAACCTGGTGTGGAGCTTGCTGACCAATCACACCGCCAAGAAGGTGGGCAACGAAGCCACCAATACGCTGCACGCCAACATCCTCATGGCCAGTCGCGTGTCGGAAGTGCTGTAAAGCACAACGCGTCCTCTCGCTTGATCCCTCCTTCCACGAAAGCCTGCCATGTCCGCACCCGCCACCGTCAAAAGCGTACTGAATGAATCCAAGCAGATCGAACGCGCTGCAATGCTGATCCAGATGGGCGCCCGGATGCAGGTGCTGGAATCAGAAACCACGCTGTCGTACGAGCGTCTGATCCGTCTTTACAAAGAAATTGCGGGCAAGTCGCCATCCAAGGGCCAGCTCCCCTTTTCCACCGACTGGTTCCTGACCTGGCAGGAGAACATCCACAGCTCGCTGTTCCTGAACATCTACGAATACCTGTCCAAAGGCGTGGACCTGGATTCGGTGGAGCTGCTCACCAAGGCCTACCGCCTGTACAACGAACAAGTGGCCACGGCCGAAATCGAACCGCTGCTGTCGTTCACCCGCGCATGGCGACTGGTGAAGTTCGTGGATGCAGGCATGCTCACCCGCACCAAGTGCAGCCAGTGCAGCGGCCAGTTCGTGACCGAACTGTACGAAAACCGCCACTTCACCTGCGGCCTGTGCAACCCACCAGCCCGCGCAGGCAAGAGCAAGACAGCGGGCGCGCTCATGCTGCACTGATTTGAGCCAAATCGGGCTCTAGCGCTCATATTTAAAGCGCCAGCAGCTATCATTTTGATGGCATTGATGTGCCAAGCCATGCACGGATCAGTTTGACGGGGTTCACTGAATGCTCGCACCGGGTCGAGTCGGCACAAGTCAAACGGGTTGCTTGGAATGAGCGCGCGAACTTGGTCTGCGACCCCGTCGCGCTCGCCGCTCAATAGCGCAAAGCGCCGTTGGCCAGCAACACCCGAACGTTGTCTTCCATGGGCACGGCGTAGTCATGCGCCGCCACCACGGCGTTGCCAGCGGGCGTCACCAGTTTCAAGCTGATGTACAGCGCTGTGGCAGACGCGGCATACGTGCCCACCAAGACCGCTTGGGCATCGTGGCTCTGGCCCACATCACGCACCTCTCTTGAAAGCAGCAGCTCCCCCTGATCGCGCTGCAACGACACGTTGTCGCGCAACTTCAGCTCCACCACCCGCAAGCCGCGCTGCACCATGCGCCCCGCGATCTGCTCCGAGAAAATTCGCCCCAGGCGCGACGATTCGGTCAGGCGATCCACATTCACCAGCGTCGCCACCAGGATGGGGTGTTGCGCGTCCAGCGGCGCATTGGCCAGCAAGGCATCGGCAGCACGGTGGTTGGCCTCGATGAGATTGGTGGGAAACCAAGGGGCTGCGCCCGCCTTGTCGCCGTAGTAGAAACTGCTGCAACCGGGCAGCGTCAGCGCGGGCAGGGCCAAGAGCAGGCCTGCTTTGGCCGCGCTCGCGCTCAAGAAATTTCGACGGTTCATGCGATCGACCTCAAGGAGTCAGGGGCAACGGTGACGCGGAGGGCGTCGTCACGCGCCAACTCTTGAGCGGAGGGGGCGCAGGAGGCGGGGGCACATCCTTGACCTGGTAGAGCGCGGCATCGGCGTCTTCGATGTAGTACACATCCGCAGTGCGGGCCAAATAGCGGTCTTCGTTCTCCACAGACGTGGTGATCAACACCTCGGTTCGCGTGGGGCCGCCTGCTGCCGCACCTTCAGTGAAGAAGCTGGTAGCGTCGGCCAGCACCGCCATGCCGCCCAGGCCGGCAGCGATGGAAGTGGAGCTGGGCGGCACGTGCACGAGGTCGCGCACCACCGCCACTCCCAAAGCCAGACGCGTGGCCGGCAAAGGGGCGCGATTGAGGCTGCGTTCCCGGGCAGGATGCTGCACCACCTGTGTTTCCACAACCAGCCTGACGTCTGTGGGCTGGGTCGATAGCGTGACGCCACGGTCCAGCAATCGGGTGATGAGCAGCTTGCGAAAGCCTTGGCTGAAAGTGGCGTCGCCCATGGTGGCGACATGAATGGGGTACGCCCCGACAGGCCATTCGCGGGTTTTCTGGGCGATGCGCGCGGCCACATCGTCCGCCAGCACATCCCAGTGATGCACGGCCCGAGCCTTCTTCTGGTCGCTGGCAGGGTAGTTGTCCGCCCGCGGCACATCAAGCGAGGAACAACCAGACAGCAGCAGGCCAAACACCACGGCACACCACCAAGGCGCAGGTGCAGAGATGCGGGAGTGGTTCATATGCACGGCTCCTCTGTGAGAAGGTCGTGTATGGGGTGCAGGCAGTGCATTGGCATGTGGCAATCCTAGTGACACGACGCTCACACCATCGGGCAATAAAGACTGATTTTGCAGTCCTCTTCGGTTCCTCCATTCCTCTTCCTCCTCACTTGGCACAGCATTGCTGCTGGGGTCGCCACCTACAAGCCAAAGCCAAGGGCTGCTCCACAATCTGCGAATGAACGCCCCCGCAGCAGCCCCCTTTTCTCCACCCCGCGTCACGCCAGACGCCGCCGAAGCACCGACGGATTCGGGAAGCCCTCCTGCGCACAGGGAGGAAGCCGATCTGTGCGATCCGGACGCCCCAGATGCACCGATAGCCGCAGGCAAGGGCGCTACGGGCCTGCCCGCTGAGCGCACACAGCACAACGCCGCAGCGCGGGATGAAGCACTGGGGGAGGAGGCAGCGCCGCAAAGCTCGCCAGGCAGGGCTGCCAATGCAGCTGGGGCCGAATTGGCTGCGTCGCCCTTTAGCGGCCCGCTCATGCTCCACATGCCAGTGGACGTGCGCAACCTGTCGCTGGCGTTGCTGGCATTGTTCGCCAGCTTGGCCTTGCTTCATTGGGCCAGCTCGGTGTTCATCCCGATCATGCTCAGCCTTTTGCTGACGACGGCGCTGCGCCCCATTGTCGAAGCGCTGCACCGCTACCGCATGCCTCGCTGGCTCAGCGCTGGTGTGCTGCTGATCAGCATCGTCGCTGGGCTGGCCAGCGCGGCGTGGTCGCTCAGCGACGGCGCGGCCCAGCTCGTGGATTCACTGCCTGTGGCAGCCAAGAAGGTGCGTGACAACCTGCGCGCACGCACGGGCACCACCAGTCCACTGGACACAGTGCAAAAAGCTGCTTCCCAGATTGAGCAGGCCGCTAACGAAAACACCTCCACCAACCCGCCACGGCGCGGTGTGCAACGCGTGGTGGTGGAGCGCCCCCCGTTCAACGTGCGCGACTACCTCTGGAGCGGCACCATGGGGTTGATGTCGGCACTGGGACAACTCACCGTGGTGGTGTTTCTGAGCTTCTTTGCGCTGGCTTCGGGCAACCTTTTTCGCAACAAGCTGCTGCGCATTGCAGGCACGAGCCTGGAGCGCAGGAAGATCACCATCCACGTGCTGGAGGACATTACCAACCAGATCCAGCGCTACCTGCTGGTGCAGGTGTTCACCAGCGTGCTGGTGGGCGTGGCCACCGGCGCGGCGTACTGGGCGCTGGGCCTGGAAAACGCGGCGGTGTGGGGCGTGGTGGCTGGGGTGCTCAACCTGGCACCGTACATTGGCTCAGCGCTTGTCACCGGTGCGTCCGCGCTGGTGGCCTTCCTGCAGTTTGGCTCTCTGGACATGGCGCTGGCGATCGGCGGGGCGTCGCTGGTCATCCACACCCTGGTGGGCAACCTGCTTACCCCGTGGCTCACCAGCCGCACCAGTCGCATGAGCCCGGTGGCGGTGTTCGTGAGCGTGCTCGCCTGGGGCTGGCTGTGGGGCCTGTGGGGTCTGCTGCTCGGCATCCCGGTCATGATGGCCGTGAAGGCTGTCTGTGACCGGGTGGAGGATTTGAAGGCGGTGGGAGAGTTGCTGGGCGACTGAGCGCCGAGCGCACTCGCCTCAACCTGTGTTGCGCAGCCCGGCGGCAATCCCGTTGATCGAGATATGGATACCGGTCTGCACACGTTCGTCACCCTGCCCCGCGCGCCAGCGGCGCACCAGTTCGACCTGCAGATGGTGCAGCGGGTCGATGTACGGGAAGCGGTGCTTGATGGAACGCGCCAGCGCCGTGTTGTGGGCCAGGCGCTGTTTGTCTCCGGTGATGCGGGTCAGTGCATCGGCGGTGCGGTGCCATTCGGCCTCGATGGCGGTAAAGACTTTCTTGCGCAGCCGCGCATCGGTCACCAATTCGCTGTAACGCGAGGCCAGGGCCAAGTCGCTCTTGGCCAGCACCATGTCCATGTTGGACAGCAGTGTGCGGAAAAACGGCCATTGACGGTACATGCGTTGCAGCAAGGCAAGCTGCGTTTTGGGGTCCTTGCCCTCGGTGTTGATGAAGGCATCCACGGCCGAGCCGAACCCGAACCAGCCGGGCAGCGTGAGGCGGCACTGGCCCCAGCTGAAGCCCCAGGGGATGGCGCGCAGGTCTTCGATCTTCTGGCTGGCCTTGCGGCTGGCGGGGCGCGAGCCGATGTTGAGCTCGGCGATCTCGCGGATGGGGGTGGAGTTGAAGAAGTAGTCGGTGAAGCCCGGCGTCTCGTACACCAGCGCGCGGTAGCTGCCCATGCTGGCCAGCGAGAGCTGCGCGGCGGCGTCCAGGAAGGCCTTGGTGGCGGGCTTGGTGGGCTGCAGCAGCGTGGCTTCGAGCGTGGCGGCGACCAGGGTTTCGAGGTTGCGGCGGCCAATCTCGGGGTTGGCGTACTTCGATGCGATGACTTCGCCCTGCTCGGTCAGGCGGATCTGGCCGCGCACGGTGCCGGGGGGTTGCGCCAGGATGGCCTGGTAGCTCGGGCCGCCGCCCCGGCCCACGGTGCCGCCGCGGCCGTGGAACATGCGCAGTTGAATGCCGTGGCTGGTGGCCAGCTCGTCGAACAATTCGACGAGGGCGATCTCGGCGCGGTACAGCTCCCAGTTGCTGGTGAAGATGCCGCCATCCTTGTTGCTGTCGCTGTAGCCCAGCATGATGTCCTGCTCGCCACCGCTGCGCTGCACGAGCGCGGCCACACCGGGCAGCGCATAGAACTCGCGCATGATGGGCGCGGACTGCGCCAAGTCTTCGATGGTTTCGAACAGCGGCACCACGATGAGGTGGTTCTTCGACTCGGCGTCGAGCGTTCCGCTCATCAGGCCCACTTCCTTTTGCAGCAGCAGCACTTCGAGCAGATCGCTCACCGATTCGGTGTGGCTGATGATGTAGTGGCGGATGGCATCGTGGCCGAAACGCTCGCGCATCACGCGGGCGGTTTCGAAGATGGCCAGCTCGCCCTGCGTGTGTGCCGAATACTCCCCTCCCACCACGCGCAGCGGCCGGGCGTCGCTCAGCAGCTTGATGAGCAGGGCCCGCTTGGCGGCTTCTTGAAGGCCGCCGTAGTTCGGTTCAATGCGGGCCTTGGCAAGCAGTTCGGCCACCACTTCTTCATGCTTGTCGGAACTCTGGCGCAAATCCACCGTCGCGAGATGAAACCCAAAAACCTGCACGGCACGGATCAGCGGGTGCAGCCTCTCCTGCGCCAAGGCATCGCCATGGTGCGATCTGAGCGAAGCCTCAATCACGCGAAGGTCGGCCAAAAACTCCTCTGCACTCACGTAGGCGTTTTGGGGCGCCACGGCATGGCGGGCCGCCTCGCCGCCCGTCAGGTCCTTGAGCGACGCTGCAAGCCGCGCGTAGATGCCGGTGAGAGCACGGCGGTACGGCTCGTCCACGCGGTGTTCGCTGGTGTCGGGCGAGCGTTGGGCCAGGGCTTCCATCTCGGCCGATACCCGCACCAGGCGTGCCGACAAGGACAGTTCCCCGCCTAGGTAATGCACTTCGGTCAGGTAGTGGCGCAGCGCCACATCGGCCTGGCGGCACAACGCATATTGCAGCGTCTGCGCCGTCACATTGGGGTTGCCATCGCGGTCGCCGCCGATCCACTGGCCCATGCGCAAAAAGCTGTGCACGGGGTACTGGCCCAGCTCAGCTTCCAGGTCGGCATAGATCTTCGGAATCTCGCGCAAAAAAGTGGCTTCGTAGTAAGAAAGAGCGTTCTCGATTTCGTCTGCCACCGTGAGCTTGCTGTAACGCAGCAAGCGCGTTTGCCACAGCTGGGCCACCCGGGCGCGCAACTGGGCTTCGTTGGCGCTCAGTTCGCGCGGGGTGAGCGCGTCTTTGGCGCTGTTGTAAAGCTGGGCGCGCACCTGGATGTCATCGCGCGTGGCCAGCAGCTGGGCAATGTCGCGCTCGGCATCCAGAATGCTCTTGCGCTGCACCTCGGTGGGGTGGGCGGTGAGCACGGGGGCCACATAGCTGCCGGCCAGCGTCTGCGATATGGTCTTGGGCGCAATGCCGGCCCAGCGCAGGCGCGACAGGGCCACCTCGATGCTGCCTTCTTGCGTGTCGCCCGCGCGCTCGTGCACGGCGCGGCGACGAATGTGGTGGCGGTCTTCGGCCAGGTTGGCCAAGTGGCTGAAGTAGGTGAAGGCGCGGATCACGCTCACCGTCTGGTCGCCCGACAGGGACTTGAGCAGCTTTTTCAGCGCCCTGTCGGCCTCTTGGTCCGCATCGCGGCGAAAAGTCACCGAGAGCTTGCGCACCTGCTCCACAAGTTCGTAGGCCTCCACTCCCTCCTGTTCGCGGATCACGTCGCCCAAAATACGCCCGAGCAGGCGGATATCGTCAATCAGGGGCTGGTCCTTGTCGGATCGTTTCATGCGCGAGGGTCTCCGGAGATGGAAAAGAAGTGCCCTGCCGCCGCCCGTTCCGCCAAGGGACGCGCGCCATGTCAAGGCCATCATTGCGGGCGCATGCTAGCATCGCCCGCCGCTGAATAATTACAAACAGGTTACGAACTTGAGCACGCAAAACACCCCCATCGTCATCGCCACCCGCGAAAGTCGCCTGGCACTGTGGCAGGCCGAGCATGTGCAAGCATTGCTGCGGGCAAGGGGCCACCAGGTGCAGTTGCTGGGCATGACCACCAAGGGCGATCAGATCCTGGACCGCTCGCTCAGCAAGGTCGGAGGCAAGGGCTTGTTCGTGAAAGAACTGGAAGTGGCCCTGGAAGAGGGCCGCGCCCACATCGCCGTGCATTCCCTCAAGGATGTGCCCATGGAGCTGCCTGAGGGCTTCGCCCTGGCCTGCGTCATGGAACGCGAGGACCCCCGCGACGCTTTTGTATCGCCCCGCTATGCCAGTTTGGACGAGTTGCCGCAAGGCGCGGTGGTCGGCACCTCCAGCCTGCGCCGGCAGGTACTGCTCCAGGCCCTGCGGCCTGACCTGAAGATCGAACCGCTGCGCGGCAACCTTGACACCCGTTTGCGCAAGCTCGATGAGGGCCAGTACGACGCCATCGTTTTGGCGGCTGCCGGCCTCAAGCGACTGGAGATGGGTGAGCGCATCCGCACCACCTTTGCCCCCGCCGCCATGCTGCCGGCGGCCGGTCAGGGCGCGCTGGGCATTGAAGTGCGCAGTGACCGCGAGGACCTGATCGACGCCCTGGCACCCTTGGCCCACATGCCCACTTGGTTGACCGTGACAGCTGAACGTGCGGTCAGCCGCGCCATGGGCGGCAGTTGCTCCATGCCCCTGGCAGCCCATGGCTACCTTACCGGAGATACGCTGCATCTGGACGCTGCCTGGGGCGACCCCGACGGCCAGGTGCCTCTGGTGCGGGCCAGTGCCCGCGCCACGGTTGCCACCCTGGCCCAGGCGGACGCACTCGGGCTGGCCATTGCCCAGCAACTGCGCGATGGCGGGGCCAAAGGCGCTACCCCCGCGTCCGCCGTTTGACCCTGAGGCTCCGCCTTGCATCCGCCCCAGGTCATCGTCACCCGGCCAGAACGTGAAGCCGCCCATTGGGTGAGCCAACTCACGCAGCGGGGCATTGCGGCGGTAGCGCTGCCGCTGATCCATGTCGGTCCAGTCACAGGCGCTGCACTCCAAGAGGCTTTGCAGGAAGCGCGTGGTCGCCTGGACGACTACCGTGCCGCCATGTTTGTCAGCGGCAACGCAGCGCTGTATTTTTTGCAGTCATTTCACGCCCAACCGCCCGCAGAGAAAGCGCCACACGCTATCAAAACAAGAGCGTGGGCGCCTGGCCCAGGCACCGCACGCGTGCTGATTGACGCAGGGTGGCCGGTGGCGCTGATTGACGGGCCAGCATCCACCGCGCCCCAATTCGACTCGGAAACGCTGTGGGAGCAGGTTCATTCACAGGTCCACGCCGGTGACCGCGTTCTGATCGTGCGAGGTCGCTCTGCCGGGGTACACGAACACCAGGGCTCGGGCCGCGACTGGCTCGCCCGCCAGATCGAAGCCGCTGGCGGGCTTGTGGATTTCGTGGTGGCCTATGAGCGCGGTGCCCCCCGGATGTCTGCCGAGGATCTGGTGCTGGCCCGCCAGGCTGCGCAAAACGGATCGCTGTGGCTGTTGAGTAGTTCCGAAGCCGTAGCCCATCTGGTCGATGCCTTGCCACAGCAGAGCTGGCGCACCGCCCGGGCGCTGGCCACGCACCCCCGCATTGCCCAGGCTGCGCGCGATGCGGGCTTTGGCGAAATCCGCGAATGCCGCCCGGCACTGGCCGACGTGGTGGCGTCGATAGAATCAGGCGCATGAGTTCTGCGCCCTCCAACGATCTGCCACAGTCCATCGCTTCTGCCGTTGTCCCGCCCCCCGCGGCCGAGACGGCGGCCATCCCAGCGGCTGCTCCTGTGCGCCACACGGGCATGGGCTTGGCCAACTTGCTTTTGGGCGCCGTGGCCGCTGCGGCGCTGACAAGCAGCGTATTGCTGTGGCAAAAGCTCAGTGGCATCCAGGAACAACTGGCCCGGCAATCGGCAGACTCGGGCACGCTGGCCATTGAGGCCCGCACCATCGCCCGGCAGGCCGAAGACCAGGTGCGAGAGACCGCTGCCCGGCTCTCCGTGGCAGAAGCGCGCGTCAGCGAAGTAGCGCTGCAACGCAGCCAACTTGAAGAGCTGATGCAAAGCCTGTCGCGTTCGCGCGACGAGAACCTGGTGGTGGACATCGAATCGGCCATCCGGCTGGCGCAACAGCAGGCGCAGCTCACCGGCAGCCTGGAGCCCCTGGTTGCCACCCTCAAGACCGCCAATCAACGCATCGACCGCGCCGCACAGCCCCGCCTTGCGCCCTTGCAGAGGGCGATTGCCCGGGACCTGGACCGATTGACCCGTGCCACCGTGACCGATACCGCGGGCCTGCTGGGCCGCTTGGACGAATTGGTACGGCAGGTGGACGAGCTGCCAGTGCTCAACGCTGTGGCCCAGGCCGCCGCTACGCGACGCCTGTCCGCCCCCGCCAGCGGCAGCCCCGCCGCTGAGCCCTCCAACACCCCCTGGTGGCAGGCCACCTTGCAGCGCAGCTGGGAAGTAGTGCGCGACGAAGCACGCGGGCTGGTGCGCGTAAGCCGCATTGACCAGCCAGAAGCCATCTTGCTGGCACCAGAGCAGACATTCTTTCTGCGCGAGAACCTCAAGCTCAAGCTGCTCAACGCGCGCTTGGGCGTGCTGGCGCGGCAGTTCGACTCGGCCCGCGCCGATCTGGCGGCTGCCACCCTCGCTCTGAACAAGTACTTTGACCCCACGTCGCGCCGTACCCAGAACGCCGCCACCATGCTGCAACAGGCACAGCAGCACATGAAGGGCGCGGAGTTGCCGCGGCTGGACGAAACACTCTCTGCGCTGGCCACTGCCGCAGCGGGCCGCTGAAGAGGACGTCAAACCATGCGTGCAGCTCTTTGGCTTTTGGCGTTGTTTGGCGTGGCTGTGGCGGCTGCGCTGTTTGCTGGCAACAACCAGGGTACGGTCACCCTTTACTGGCCGCCTTATCGCATTGACCTTTCGCTGAACCTGGTCGTGCTGCTGCTCGTGGGCGGGTTCACCACGCTCTACGCTGCCCTGCGGGCGCTCGCCGCACTGCTTGAGTTGCCCCACCAGGCGCGCCGTTGGCGAGTGCAACAAAAAGAGCGCGCCATGCACCACGCGCTGCTGGACGCGCTCACTCACATGCTGGCAGGGCGTTTCCTGCGCTCACGCAAGTCGGCAATGGCGTCGCTGTCCCAGGAAAGCGCACTGCAGTCGGCCGGAGAACCTGTGCCGCACGGCAGACAATTGCGCGCACTGGCGCACCTCATTGCAGCAGAGTCCTCGCACGCGCTGCAAGACCGTGCGACCCGCGAGAGCCATCTGCAAAATGCCCTCGAAGAAGCACCAGTGCGCGGCAATGGCCAAGAGCAGGAACTGCGCGAAGGAGCCCAAATCCGGGCCGCACGCTGGAGCCTTGACGACCGAGACCCATCGGCCACGCTCGAGCGCCTGGCAGCCCTGCCCCAGGGCGCTGCCCGCCGTACATTGGCGCTGCGCATCCGTCTCAAGGCGACGCGGCAGGCACGGCAGACACGCGATGCGCTGGACACAGCCCGACTGCTGGGCAAGCACCGCGCGTTCTCGGCGGGCGCTGCGCAGAGCATTGTGCGCGGCTTGGCCATTGAACTCATCCAGTCCTCGCACGACCCGCTGCAACTGGTGCAGATCTGGGCATCGCTAGAAAACTCGGAACGCAGCATGCCCGAGTTGGCAGTGCAGGCTGCGCAGCGGCTGGCTCATCTGGGCGGCGACGCGAACCAGGTGCGCGCGTGGCTCTTGCCCGTGTGGGAACGCATGGTGGATCTGCCCGATGGTCTGCCAGACGGCCTGGCACTCAAGCTGATCCACTCTCTGGAAGACGGCTTGGCAACCATCGATGCCACCTGGCTGGCTCGCATCGAGGCAGCGCAACAGTCCAATCCGCGTGACGCGCGCCTGCAATACCTGGCAGGCATGGCCTGCCTGAAGCGGCAACTGTGGGGCAAGGCACAACAGTTACTCACGCAGGCCGCAGCCCACCTGAGCGACAAGAGCTTGCGCGCCAGCGCGTGGCGCCATCTTGCCGAGTTGGCGGAACAGCGCGGTGACAGCCAGGCCGCAGCCCAAGCCTGGAAGGCAGCAGCGCTCCAGCACTGAGCGCTGGCTCCATCAAGCTGGCGCCCTTCTCCTCCCCTTGACGTGGCTGGGCTGCCCTGCAAAACGCGGGCTGCGGCGTGCCGCACGCATATTCCGCAACGCTTCACTGCGCAATAGCGTGCTCTATTGCAGCGCGGGCCGCATGAGTGCGACCAGGATTGCTGCCTGCGACACAGGGATTTTCACCGCCCCGTGTCCCGAATTCACTCACACCCTGTGGCTGACTTGCATGCCAGGGCCAGCGATCTGCGATCCTCAGACGTTCAGAACGTTGGGGAACTTTGAGCGCAGAAGCCGTATCGGTTCAGTTTTTTTGAACTAAGGCATCAATCCGCCTGAAACTGCGGCAAAGCGGCGCTTCCTAAACTGCAGGCATTGCAGCGGATTCACCGATAGCCTGGTGCCGACCTCCGCCGCCCACCCGCCACTGCCGATTCACACACAACATGTCCTCTGCGCTCTACCAGACCCCTACCAAAACCGAGCGATATACCTCCACAGCGATGTTGCTTCATTGGGTGCTGGCAATCGCCCTCGTTGGCATCTTCAGCCTGGGCCTGTACATGACCAGCCTTCCGTTTTCTCCTCAGCGGCTCAAGCTCTACAACTGGCACAAATGGGCAGGCGTGGCAATTTTGGGACTGTCGGTGCTCCGGCTGGTATGGCGCATCAGCCATCGCCCGCCCGCCCTGCCGCGCGCCATGGAGCGAGCCATGCCAGCTTGGCAAAAGGTAGCGCACCACGCCACGCACCATCTGCTCTACGTACTGTTCTTTGCCGTGCCACTGATTGGCTGGGCTTACAGCTCTGCAGCAGGCTTTCCCATCGTATTCCTTGGGCTATGGCAGCTGCCCGATTTCGTGCCTGTCAGCAAAGAACTGGCAGAAGCCATCAAGCCCTGGCATGAACTGTCTGCCTATGCCATGGCCGGCTTGGTGGCCCTGCACGTTGCCGCCGCGCTCAAGCACCAGCTCATTGACCGCGATGGGTTGCTGCAGCGCATGCTGCCCGGCAAACACTGACTTCATCTGCAGCCACTCGGGTTCTGCCTTCATCGTTTCAGGAGTTTTTATGAAATTTGCAACCGTCGTTTACGCCGCCGCCCTGGGCACCGCTTGGTTGGCCCAGCCAGCCTTGGCACAGCAAAAACTTGATACCGCCAAGAGCGAGGTGCAATTCACCGCACGCCAGATGGGTGTGCCGCTGGATGGTCACTTCAAGAAATTTGATGCCCAGGTCGCCTTTGACCCCGCCAAGCTGGCCACGAGCAAGATCACGTTCACGGTAGACACCGGTAGCGCCACTTTGGGCTCCAAGGAAACCGACGCAGAACTGCCCAAGGCCGTCTGGTTCAACGTGCCCAAATTCCCACAGGCCACATTTGAATCCAGCGCCATCAAGGCCCTGGGTGGTGGCAAATTTGAAGTGGCCGGCAAACTCACGATCAAGGGCAATTCCGTCAATGTCCTCGCCCCGGTCACCCTCACGCAGACAGGACCAGTCACCACCGCCACTGGTTCCTTTCCCATCAAACGCCTGGCTTTCAAGATTGGTGAGAACGAGTGGGCCGACACCTCGATGGTGGCTGACGACGTTCAAGTCAAGTTCAAGCTGGCGTTGACGGGCGTCGGCAAACTTTGAGGCAAGCGCTCCGGCGTCACCCCTGCGGCCTCCATTCGATTTCAACCACCGTTCTTTCACCCCTTTTTTCAGGAGCTTTTCTCATGCGCAAATCCCTCTTCGCTCTGGCGGCCGTGGCTGCACTGTCTGCTGGTGCAGCACAAGCCCAGTCCGCCAACTACGCGATCGACCCTACACACACGTTCGTCACTTTCGAAATCAGCCACTTCGGCGCATCGGTCAACCGGGCGCGCTTTGACAAGAAGGAAGGCACCGTGCAGTTTGATCGTGCTGGCAAAAGCGGCAAGGTCGAGATCACCTTTGATGCCACGTCGGTGAACTCGGGCACGCCTGCCTTCGACAAGCACCTGCAAAGCGCAGACCTGTTCAACGCAACCGCCCACCCCACCATCAAGTTCGTTTCTGACAAGTTCGTCTTCAAGGGCGACAACGTGAGCGAAGTCACCGGGCAGCTGACCTTGCTGGGCAAGACAGCCCCCGTCACCCTCAAAGCCAACCAGTTCGCGTGCTACCAAAGCCCCATGCTCAAGCGCGAAGTGTGCGGCGGCGACTTTGAAGCCACCATCGACCGCACTCAGTGGGGCATGAACTACGGCGTGGACTGGGGCTTCTCCAAGAACGTGCGCCTGGTCGTCCAAGTGGAAGCTGTGAAGCAGTAATTCCTGGACTCCTCCAATAAAAAGCCACCGCTGCGCTTGCCGCAGCGGTGGCTTTTTTTTATGCCGTTGGCTCTGACAGAGTTATTTTTAAGTAAATCAATTATGAATAGTAGAATTTGATCCACATCCAGGAGACGCCACATGACCGCCCCCCATACCCCTGAGCCTACAGCCCCATTGCCCGCGCCAGCCGCCATTCAGCAGCTGCACCACTACGCGTACAAAGCCAGGGATGCGGAGGAAACGCGCCATTTCTACGAAGACATCCTGGGCCTGCCGCTGTACCACATCATCCAGAGCGACTATGTGCCCAGCACGGGCGAGTACTGCCCCTACACCCACTTCTTCTTCCGCCTGCAAGACGGCTCCTTCATCGCCTTCTTCGACCTGGGCGATGACGTCAAGCCCGAACCTTCTCCCAACACCCCCCTGTGGGTGAACCACATCGCCTTTCGCGTGAACACCGTGCAGGAGCTGGAAGACACAAAGGCCCGCCTGCAAGCCCACGGCGTCGAAGTGCTGGGCGTGACCGACCACCACATCTTCAAGAGCATTTATTTCTTCGACCCCAACGGCATCCGCCTGGAACTGGCAGCACAAGTGGCCAACGAAGAACAGATGGCCAAAGACAGCACGGTGGCACACGGCCGACTCAAAGAGTGGACAGCTCGCAAGGAACAATGGCGCCAAGAACGCGCCGAAGGCACGGTGGCTGCGCCTTTGAAGCCGCAGCAGAATGACCGGCCGGAACTTTTACAACCCATACTTAACAAACGGGCGCCCGGGCCGACCAAACTCAATATTACGGAAATAACTTCCAGTATCGTGGAGCATTAAAAATGCTTAATTACTTGCATTAATTTACACAACGCCTCCTATAATCAAAGACTTCGGTCATTTAAGGTGGGGAGGTTGAATGCAAGAATCGTCAAATGCCACCACCCTACACAACGGATGACCTAAATTTGCTGCCAATTAAGCTGCCAGCACAAAAGGCATATGCAGAGGCGCTACTGAACAGGCTCACCCATAAGACTGCTTCCCTTGCTGGAGCAAAATCGCCTCCCATCAGGGCGAGCTTAATTATTGACCAATTGACTCAAGAAGGAAAAATCGACTCAATTTTCATTGAGGTGGTTTTACGAGAGAGAATACAAAGAACTATTGGATTCATCGTAGTAAGCCCCAGTTTTCCACTCCCGCAAATGGCTCACATACAGCTAATTGTTGTGGATTCAAGTTACCGAGGCAAAGGGACCGGTACCCTAGTACTGAAATTACTGGAAGACCATTTTTCTCACGTACATGGGTTCCAAAATATTTCGCTGCAAATTACTCCACCCGACCCCCGCGTGGTTCGCTTCTGGGAGAAAAATGGTTATATCCAATATGGAACTCCCATGAAAATAATACCGACACATACGCAACGCGTCATATCCGGCATCACGCTGACCAAAGATCTCAATTTAGGGGCTGATCGGCGTTCGATTGCTTAGACAGTTCTCCTCTTTACTGGCGAATTAGCCCAACCAGCCATTGCGCAAACGCCTCGAGAACAGGTGACCGCGCCTGCGCAGGGCTCACCAGGTAATACGCCCGCTCTCCCCGAAGCGGCTGGCTGCACGCCACTACCAAGTCACCGCTGGCCAGTTCCGCCTCGATCAGCATGGGCGGCATCAGGGCCACGCCCATGCCGTGGGTGGCGGCCACGGCCAGCATGGAGAACAGTTCGTAGCGCGGGCCGTCCAGCGCGCGGGGCGCGTCCACTTCCATCGCATCAAACCACTGCCGCCAAGCGTACGGGCGGGTGCTCTGCTGCAGCAGGGGCAGCGCGGCCAAGGACTGGGGCGATACAGGCTGGTGTGCCCGGCCGCGCCCGCGCGGAGCGGCCGACTCCAGCAGACGCGGGCTGCACACGGGCACCACTTGCTCGTGCATCAGCAGCTGGGCCTGCACGCCCGGCCAGTTGGCCACCTGCTCTGCGGTTCCTGCATACAGGGCGGCATCAAAGGTGGTGTCGGCAAACAGGAAGGGGCGGGTCTGCGTTTCGATGTGCACCACGATGTCAGGGTACTGCTGGGCGAGTTGCGGCAGGCGCGGGATCAACCAGCGCGTGGCGAACGTGGGCACCGCCGCCAGCGACAGCGTACCGCCCTCGCCTTGGTGGGCCATCACGTCCAGCGTGTCGCGCTCTAGCCCCTGCAACCAGCGCGCCACCTGGCGGCCATAGTGAGTTCCGGCAGGGGTGAGCACCACGCCATGGCGCGTGCGGCGAAACAGCTGCACGCCCAGAAACTCCTCCAGCGCCTGGATCTGGCGCGAGACGGCGCTTTGCGTGAGCGAAAGCTCCTGCGCGGCGCGGGTGTAGCTTTCGTGCCGGGCGGCGACTTCAAAACAGGCCAGTGACTGGATGGAGGGAATGTTGCGACGCATGACGGATATGAATTTGATGCCGGCCCTGCAAAGGCCACCCGGTGGGCGCCCAGTATTCCATATATTCCCAAAACGCATTTCTGGATGAAAAGAAGTCGCTTGCCGGGGCGGTGTACCGCCCCTACGATGCGTTCCAAGCAGGTTCCGTCACGAACTGCCACAACCCGACTTCTTTTCCCCGTACCGATCTGGAGACACGCACATGGCCCACGCCGCTTTTCAATGGGATGACCCCTTCCTCCTGAGCCAGCAACTGACCGAAGACGAACGCGCCATCCGTGACGCGGCCGCCGCCTACTGCCAGGACAAGCTGGCCCCCCGCGTGCTCGACGCCTTCCGCCACGAAAAGATGGACGTGAGCATCTTCCGCGAGATGGGCGAAGTGGGCCTGCTGGGCCCCACTATCCCCGAGCAATACGGCGGCCCCGGCCTGTCGTACGTGGCCTACGGCCTGATCGCCCGCGAAGTGGAGCGTGTGGATTCGGGCTACCGCTCGATGGCCAGCGTGCAGTCGTCGCTGGTGATGGTGCCCATCCATGAATTCGGCACCGAAGCCCAAAAGCAGAAGTACCTGCCAAAGCTCGCCAGCGGCGAATGGATTGGCTGCTTTGGCCTGACCGAGCCCGACCATGGCTCTGACCCCGGCAGCATGGCCACGCGCGCCTACAAGGTGGCGGGCGGCTACAAGCTCAAGGGCAGCAAGATGTGGATCACCAACAGCCCCGTGGCGGATGTGTTCGTAGTGTGGGCCAAGGAAGTCTCCGAAGGCGGCGCTGTGGGCCCCATCCGCGGCTTTGTGCTGGAAAAGGGCATGAAGGGCCTCACAGCCCCGGCCATCCACGGCAAGGTGGGCCTGCGCGCGTCCATTACGGGCGAGATCGTGATGGACGACGTGTTCGTGCCCGAAGAAAACGCGTTTCCTGAAGTGCAGGGCCTCAAGGGTCCGTTCACCTGCCTGAACAGCGCGCGCTACGGCATCGCCTGGGGTGCACTGGGCGCAGCAGAATTCTGCTGGCACACCGCCCGCCAGTACACGCTGGACCGCAAGCAGTTCGGCCGCCCCTTGGCTGCCAACCAGCTCATCCAGAAGAAGCTGGCCGACATGCAGACCGAAATCGCGATCGGCCTGCAGGCCTGCTTGCAGTTCGGCCGCATGAAGGACGCAGGCACGGCCAGCGTGGAAGGCACCTCCATCATCAAGCGCAACAGCTGCGGCAAGGCGCTGGACATTGCCCGCCTGGCGCGCGACATGATGGGCGGCAACGGCATCAGCGACGAGTTCGGCGTGGCTCGCCACCTGGTGAACCTGGAAGTGGTGAACACGTATGAAGGCACGCACGATGTGCATGCGCTGATCCTGGGCCGGGCACAAACCGGTCTGGCGGCATTCGCCAACTGATATTGCTCATCTTTTGATAGCTGCTAGCGCTTTATCCATAAGCGTTAGCGGCATTTTTTATTCAAAATCATGACTCCCACTTCTGCATCGCCGGGCGCACTGGCCGGTATTCGAGTTCTTGACCTGTCGCGGGTTCTGGCGGGCCCCTGGTGCACGCAGATGCTGGCGGACCTGGGAGCCGACGTGGTGAAGGTGGAACGCCCCGGGTTGGGCGACGACACCCGCCAATGGGGCCCTCCCTTCCTCAAGGATGCCGACGGCAACGACACCAATCAGGCCGCGTACTTCACGGCATGCAACCGCAACAAGCGCTCAGTCACCATCGACATGGCCACATCCGAGGGCCAGGCGCTCATCCGGCAGATGGCGCAAGAGGCCGACATCGTGGTGGAGAACTTCAAGGTGGGTGGCCTCAAGCAATATGGGCTCGACTTTGAGAGCCTGCGCGCGCTGAACCCACGCCTCATCTACTGCTCGGTCACCGGCTTCGGACAGGACGGGCCCTACGCCGAGCGCGCCGGCTACGACCTGATGGTGCAGGCCATGACGGGCCTGATGAGCATCACCGGTCAGGCCGATGGCCAGCCCGGCGGCGGCCCCATGCGCGTGGGCGTGGCCGTGATTGATCTGTTCACCGGCCTCTACGCCAGCAATGCGATCCTGGCGGCGCTGCATGTACGCGATAACAAGGTCAACGGCACCGGCGAGGGCCAGCACATCGACATGGCGCTGCTGGACGTGGGCGTGGCCGTGCTGGCCAACCAGGCTGCGGGCTTTTTGGCCACGGGCCAGGCGCCCGGCCGCATGGGCAACAGCCACCCGAGCCTTGCGCCCTACCAGGACTTTCCCACGCAGGACGGCAACATGCTGCTGGCCATTGGCAACGACGGGCAGTTTCAGCGCTTTTGCGCCGCGGCCGGGCAGCCCCAGTGGATCAGCGACGAACGCTTTGCCACCAACACCCTGCGCGTACAGCACCGCGGCGCGCTCATCCCCGCCATGGAGGCCGTAACGCGCACACGCACCACGGCCGAATGGATTGCTCTTCTGGAAGACAAGGCTGTGCCCTGCGGTCCCATCAACACCATTGCCCAGGCGTTTGACGATGCGCAAGTGAAGGCACGCGGCCTGGCCGTATCGTTGCCGCGCTGGACGGACGGCGAAGCGGGCGATGGCATCACACACATCACGGGCGTAGCCAGCCCGCTGCGCCTGTCAGCCACTCCGCCCGTGCTGCGCAATGCGCCTCCTGCACTGGGGCAGCACACCGATGAAGTGCTGCGCGAACTGGGGCTGGATGCCGACCGGATTGCGGGATTGCGGGCGGCCAAGGCCATTTGATTTCTGGGCAGAAAACATCGGGCGCACAGGCGCCCCTTATGCGAGAGAACTGCGCCAGCCTGTGCTGCGCGCAACCTATAACAAGGAGAGACAACCCCATGATCCGTCGCACCGCCCTCGCACTGGGCATATTGGCAGTTACCTGCAACGCAGCGCAGGCACAAACGGCGTGGCCCGCCAAGCCCATTCGTCTGCTGGTACCGTTCGCAGCAGGCGGCACCACCGACCTGATCGCCCGCGTGATCGCCGAGCCTCTGGCCCGTGAACTGGGACAGCCCGTGGTGGTGGAAAACCGCGGAGGTGGCGGCGGCAGCATTGGTGCCGCCGAGACCGCGCGCGCCAACCCTGATGGCTACAACCTGGGCGTGGCCACCGTTTCCACCACCGCCACCAACCCTGCCATCAACCCGAAAATTCCTTACAACGTCGCAACCGACTTCACACCCATCATCAACATTGCGGCCACGCCCAATGTGATTGCCGCCTACCCCAAGCTGCCTTTCCAGGACTACAAAGGCATGCTGGCGGCGGTGAAGCGCGAACCCGGCAAATACTCCTACGCATCGCCCGGCAACGGCAGCATCACGCATTTGATGATGGAGATGTTCAAGCTGGGCACGCAGACCTTCATGGTGCATGTGCCCTACCGTGGCTCGGGCCCCGCGCTGACCGACGCGGTGGCGGGCCAGGTGCCACTGATTTTTGACAACCTGCCTTCTGCCCTGCCCTTCATCAAGGAAAAGCGCCTGGTGGCCCTGGTGGTGGCCGCCCCCCAGCGCGTGCCTGCGTTGCCTGATGTGCCCACCTTCAAGGAAGTGGGGCTGGAGCAGGTCAATCGCATGGCCTACTACGGCTTGGTGGGCCCCAAGGGCCTGCCCAAGGATGTGGTGGACAAGGTGAACGCAGCTGTTCGCAAGGTGGTGCAGGACCCGGCCGTGCGCAAGCGCATCGAAGAAACAGGCTCCATCATCATGGCTGACACCCCTGAAGCCTTTGCCAAGCAGATGCGTGAAGAACTGGCCGTGTACAAAGACGTGGTGGCCAAACAAAAACTCACCATGGACTGACGCTGCACCTGAAGCGCCTTCGCATCGAGATCTCGCGTACTGCAAGCGCGGTCTCGCAGCCACAGCCCCCGGCCCCCGGGGGCTTTTTTGTGCCAGCGCCTGCACCGCCAACCTGGATGCATCACCACAATTCGTAACATATGGGCACAATGCGACGGGAAGAGGCTGCGTAGCGGCACCGCTGGCAACCTTGGCGACCTTGGTAATTGCCCTTGTGCCATCCCCGTGCGAGAGAGGCGTGTGCCCCGCATGAAAACTGGTCTGCTTTTTTTCTGGAGATATCCATGAAGCTCAGTCTCAAACTCCCCCTCGCATTTCTGGCAGCACTTTTGCTGCTGATGGCGGCGGCCCTGTTTGGCATCCAACAGCTGAACCAGGCACTCACCGTGTACGAAACCACGGTGGCACAAAGCTTTGCGCAAGAGCGCCGGGCGGCCACGATGCTGCAGGACTTCAAGGTACAAGTGCAGGAGTGGAAGAACGTGCTGCTGCGCGGCAAGGACAGCGCCCAGCGTGATCGCTACTGGGCAGCCTTTCAGCAGCAGGAAAAAGCTGTAGCGCAGGGCGCAAGCCAGTTGCTGGCCGAGCTGCCGCAGGGGCCGGCGCTAGAGAAGTTGCGCGCCTTCAGCCAAGCCCATGAGCGCATGGGCGCCGCCTACCGCAAGGGTTACGAAGCATTCAAGGCAGCGGACCAGGATGCCCAGGCGGGCGATAAAGCAGTGCAAGGCATGGACCGAGAGCCCTCGCAACTGCTCGATGAAGCCGGTGAGCTGATCGCCAAAGCCAGTGCTGACGTAGCGAGCAGGGCCGCCCACCGCGCAGGCCAGGCCACCACCATCAGCCTGATCGTGATGCTGGCGGTGTGCGCTGCCAGCGCAGTGGGCGCGTTGCTGTTCAGCCGCTCGGTGGTGCGGCCCATCGGGCAGGCGGTGCAGGTGTCGCAGGCCGTTGCCAAGGGCGACCTGACGGCAGCCATCCCTTCCACGGGGCGGGACGAGATCGCCCAGTTGCTCAATGCCCTGCACGACATGCAAGGCAGCTTGGCTGGCGTGGTTCAACGGGTGCGCACCAACGCCAACAGCGTGGCCGGTGCCAGTGCGGAAATCGCCATGGGTAACAACGACCTGTCGATGCGCACGGAACAACAGGCCAGCGCACTGGAGCAAACCTCTGCCTCGATGGAAGAGCTCAGCTCCACCGTGCAAGCCAATGCCGACAATGCCCGCCAAGCCAGCCAGCTGGCCGTGGACGCCTCTTCAGTGGCCGTACAGGGCGGCACCGTAGTGGCAGAGGTGGTCAGCACCATGCGGGGCATCAACGACAGCAGCAAAAAGATCGCCGACATCATCGGCGTCATCGATGGCATCGCTTTCCAGACGAACATCCTGGCCCTCAACGCGGCAGTGGAGGCGGCCCGGGCAGGCGAGCAAGGGCGCGGATTCGCGGTGGTCGCCAGCGAGGTGCGCAGCCTGGCCCAGCGCAGCGCCCAGGCCGCCAAGGAAATCAAGGGGTTGATCCACACCAGCGTGGAGCGTGTCGAGCAAGGCTCGGCGCTGGTGGATCAGGCGGGCACCACCATGACCGAAGTCGTCACCGCCATTCGCCGCGTGACCGACATCGTGGCCGAGATCAGTGCGGCAAGCACCGAACAAAGCCAGGGCGTGGTGCAGGTGGGCGACGCCATCACGCAAATGGACCAGGTCACCCAGCAAAACGCGGCACTGGTGGAGGAAAGTGCCGCAGCGGCCGACAGCCTCAAGCTGCAGGCGCAGCAGCTGGTGGAAGCCGTGGCGGTTTTCCGCCTGTCGGCCCACGATGCTCCTGCAGTGCCCTCTGCCCCGCGCAATCTGCAATTGACAGCTGGCTGAGGGGCGGTTGCCCCCCCCGCTCCGCGGGCCGCAGGCCCGGGGAGCGGGCCTACAAAATCGCGCCGGGCTGCTCTCCGCGCTCGTACACCACGTGCGCACGGCCCACGATGAGAGGGTCGAGCTTGCCCACACGGGCGAGGTCCTTCGCGGCATAGGGCAGCTTGTGCAGCACGTAACGCATGGCGTTCAGGCGCGCTCGCTTCTTGCAGTCGCTCTTGATCACCGTCCACGGCGCATCGGCCGTATCCGTGTCGCAAAACATGGCTTCCTTCGCACGCGTGTAGTCATCCCACTTGTCGAGCGAAGCCGTGTCGATAGGGCTGAGCTTCCACTGCTTGAGCGGGTGCGCCTCGCGCTCCTTGAAGCGGCGGCGCTGCTCCTTTTGGCTGACCGAGAACCAGAACTTGATCACATGCACGCCGCTGCGCACCAAGTGGCGTTCAAACTCCGGCGCCTGGCGCATGAATTCGGCGTACTCGGCATCGGAGCAAAAACCCATCACGCGCTCCACGCCGGCGCGGTTGTACCAGCTGCGGTCAAACATCACGATCTCGCCCTGCGTGGGCAAGTGCTGCACGTAGCGCTGAAAGTACCACTGGCCTCGCTCGGTCTCGGTGGGCTTTTGCAGCGCCACCACGCGCGCGCCACGGGGGTTGAGGTGCTCCATGAAGCGCTTGATGGTGCCGCCCTTGCCCGCCGCATCGCGCCCCTCAAACAAGATCACCACGCGCTGCCCGGTCTCCTTGACCCAAGCCTGGAGCTTGAGCAGTTCCACCTGCAGGCGGAATTTTTCCCGCTCGTACGTGGCGCGGCGCAGCAGGTTGCGGTAGGGGTAGGCCCCACGGCGCCAATCCCGGGCAAGTTCCTCGTCGGGGTTGAGCCCTGGCGGCTCGGCGATTGGGCCGTGGCCCGCGTGTTGGCGAAGCGCTTCGCGCAGCGCCTCCAGATCGTCCTGCGATGCGCCTTCCAGCAGCGCCCGCAGGCTGGAAATGCGCTGCTGCGGAGATTGCGTCGCGTCGTCGCTGCTCAAGAGCGAGAGCACCGCTGCCGTTTGGTGACCCTGCGCGGCCTCAACCGCCTGATGGGCTACGTGCCTGGCCAAAGCGTCCGTCTGCAAGCTGGGGGACACATCCCCGCGAGACACCGCACGCACCCTGTGCGAATCTGCCGCCGTTGCGGCGGGCCGAGGAGAAACCCGGCTGCGCTGGCGGCTGCGAGTGGGGGAAGCAGCTGTGGCCGCAGCAGACACAGCGGGGGCACGGCGTTGGTTCATGGACAAAGTCTCCGAAAAGCGTGGGGGGTTGGCGGTGCGCGTCGGGGCACTGCAAAGAGGCGCGCTTGCCCAGCCCGCACTTTGCAGCGTCACTGCAGCAACGCACCATCAACGCCCATTTTTGCGCGCAGCCCTTGCGACGTCTTGATAGGAATCAAGGCGCTTACACAAAAGCGCTCGCTCACGCCTGGGCAACGTCTCTGGCCGGTATTTTGATAAAAACCAGCTATAGCCCCCGCCAATAAAGCCCAGGCAGCTATGTTTTTAATAGCATTTCAATCAACTCAACCTTCGACAGCACTCAGGTGGTCCAGCGTCGCCAAGCATGCGTGCGCCACCTCCGTTCCTTTTTTTACGAAGTGCTCTCGGAAAAAACACAAATGGTCCTCGTGCCCGTGAAAGTCGCGGGGCGTCAGCACGGCCGATAGGACGGGGACGTCCGTCTCCAGCTGTACACGCATCAAGCCGTCGATCACTGCGGAGGTCACGAATTCATGGCGGTAAATGCCACCGTTCACTACCAAACCGCAGGCCACTATGGCGTCGTAGCGGCCGCTGCGCGCAAGTCTCTGGGCCAGCAGCGGTATTTCGAATGCCCCGGGGACGTCAAAGTGCGTCACTTGTGCGGCTGAAAGCCCCTGGCGTGCAAACTCAGCCATGGCTGCGTCGCGTGCCTGGTGAACAATGTCCCGATGCCAACTGGCGCAGATGATGGCCACCCGTTCCTGGCGATGCCGTGTGACAGGCTGGACAGGCACGGCCGTGTTGCCGCCGGTGGTGGAATGGGGGAATGAGGACTGATTCATGGTCTTGTCTGAGAGAAAGGTTTACCAGAATCAGGGCGCGCACAAGCAAAGCCCCCTGCCCCGCAAAAACACCCGCGCACAGGCAGCGCGCGCAGTCGGCTCTGTCGCCCCGAAGGCGCAAGCCATCCACCACGTCGCGCACAGCGCCGCACACGGGCACCTGCTCACAGAAGGCCCATGGCTCGCGATCTCTTTCATCCGGACTGTGACCGTCGGCTCTGGCATCGCACCAGATCTGCTGACCCCGCACCCTGTTCAGAAGACCAACGGTGCAGGCGCTCGCGGGCTCCTGCAGACACCACTGCCCGCAGATACCGCCGGTAGGGAATTCCGCCCCGCCCTGAGAACGCTGTCGCCCTCGGGGACCCGAGGCCAACGGGTCGATTTTAGAGGGCACCAGCACCCAGCAAGCGAAACGGGCGGATCGGGCCAGCAGGACAACACCGGGTTGCGGGGCCCGTTTGCAACCGCGTTGGCGCGCGCTCAATTCGGCTGCAGGTCAACGGGCCATCCCGCTTTACCGGGCCGCCAGCCGCCAGAGCTCGCGTGCTCAAAACGCCCGGCTGTAACGCACCTGCATAAAGTTTTCTCCGGGATTTGGCTTGCGGATACCCCCGTTGGAAACGTGGCGCAAGACCAGCATCAATTCATGCTGCCTGCGTTCACCAAAGTTGAAGCCGATTCCCTGGTGGTCGGTGAAATTGAAGCGCGTGCTGAAGGTCTTGTGCCGCGTTGTGTAATGCCCGTCCAGCACCGACAGGCCAATGCCCCCCTCCAGGAACCACGCCGAGCGTCCGCCATCAAAGCGCAAGCGCAGCGTCGGCACCAGCGCCACCTGCGTCCAGTGGCGTCGCCCAGGCTCTGCCCGGCCTGCGGGCACCCGCCAGTGGGCCACGTGCGCATCCCAGTGTCCGCTCAACTCTCCGCCCAGAAAGGGCCGGTGCCACGCCCACGGAATCTGTACGCCCACCGACGCCAACCCCACATCGCCCGCCGCACGCCCGCCATCCACGAACATTCTGCGAGGCTCGGGCCTGTAGGCATCCATCCCAGCGGGCAAGACCGCAGACTGCCCGGCATTGGCTCCCACGCCCTGGGCGAACGCGGGTAGGGCGCCCCCGCCTAGCACGTACACGCAAACTATTGCAGCAAAGCGCCTCCACCCGCTTACCGCCTCGCTCACAAAAGGACGGCCATTGGAAGAGGGAGACGAAAGAGGTGAAATAGGAAAAAACACAACGGGGCTCCGTGAACAAATTCGTAACAAACGCAACGCAGTCCAATCTACACAAGCCCCCTGGGCACGGCAATGCTTGCGGCTCGCTGGCTCTGTAGGCCAAGCGCGCGAACGTGCGTCAGCGCGGCCTCTCGAACCCGCCTTCTGCCCACGCAGTAGCGCTGGCGGCGGTGAGCCGAAAGGTGGGCGCCACCGCTACCCGCGCCAGCTCTTCGCCCAGGCCATCGTGCGCGCTCAAAGTGGCCGTCGCACCTTCGTCGTCGGGAACAATGGCCAGCACCACACGCAGGCGCTGGCCCTGCACAGTGATGGTGACGCTCCTGTTCAGCTGCGCGTGCAGCTGCTGCTCGTGGCGGCGCAGCACTTCGCTGGCGGTTTTCACGAGCGTGTTGAAAGCCGAAACGTCCAGAGGCTTCGGATTTTTCTTGTCGCGCCCCATGGTCCACGGGCCCACCAGCGCAGGCTCGGACTCTCCTTGCAGCGTCATGGCCACGGCCCATCCATCATCGTCCTCGTTTTTGATGACGCGCGCCGTCCAACGCCCATCGCTCCAAAGACGAGGTTCCTGGACGGTGTGGGGCATATCGTTGGTGTCGTGCATGGGGCAAGGCGGTCTGAGGGAAAGGGCGCTGAGCATAGCGGCAGGCGGCTTGTTGTGCAGAAAACCCGGCGGCTCACCGCACGAAGTGGGGTGCGTGGTTTATCGCCTAATCGCTCTGACCCCCTGTTCCCCATAACCTTTTGTTATGCAGTACGGCGGACCCGCGTCGCGTCACCCCCGCGCCCCTGCGTCCACCGGTTCGGCTGCAATACCACGCAGCACCTCAATAAATGCCTGCGCCGCGGGGGTGGGCGGTTCGCCCAGGCGGGTGATGAGCCCGTAATCAGGCATGCGGTCGGGAAGCTCCACCGGAATGCGGATCAGCAGGCCTTTGCTCACATACTTCTCTACCAGGGCGGCGGGCTGCAGGGAGACCATGTCGGTGGCGCGCATCAACTCCAGCGCGAACAGGAACGAGGGCGTCTCCACCACTCCCGAAGTGGGTGCCAGCCCTGCTCCGGCGAAAACATCGTCCGACACCTTGCGCACTGCCGTGGAGGCGGGGTACAGAATCCAAGGCCAATGTGCCAGCTCCGTCAAAGCAAGATCCACCGCGCCGCGCAGCGGGTGGTGCAGACCGGCCACCACCTGCAGCGGTTCCGCTGACAGCCGCTCATAGTGGAACTGGCTGCGCTGAGGATCGTCGGTAAAGCGCCCGATCATCAGGTCGATCTTGCGCTCGGCCAGCCAGACGATCAGCTGATCGCTGCTTTGCTCCAGGATTTTGAGCACCAGCAAGGGGCGCAGGCGCTGAACCTCGGCCACCGACGCCACCAGCAGATGTGCCGCCGAACCTGAAATAGCGCCAATCGACAGGTGGCCGTGTCCGCCTTGCTTCAGGGCGTTGAACTCATCGACAAATCTGCGCTGGCCATCCAGTGCCGCTCCCGCATAACGCAGCGTAAAAAGCCCCAGCTCGTTGGGCCGCATGCCGCGCGAGAGGCGGTCGAACAACCGCGCCTCCAGGATCTCCTCGATATCCATGAGGATCTTGGTGGCAGCAGGCTGCGTGACATGCATCTGCTCGGCCGTCAGGCGCAGGTTGCGGGTGCGCCCGAGGATGTCCAGAAACTGCAAATGCCGAAACCGCAGGCGCGCGCAGGCCTGCGCCAAAGACAAGGGTTTACCCGGAAATTCGTCTGGACTCATAAGCGTTTGGAATGGATTGTCGCAAAACATTCAGTGGACCCGACCAGGGCTGCTGCCTAACCTGTGGGCTGCGTCAAGACGGACCACCACAAGGGATCGCACGGCGCCGATGGCTTGGGCCATCGAGACCCAGCCATTCCAACGGAGACAAAACCATGAAGTTCAAGACCCTCGCCCTGGCCGCCACCGTGCTGGCCGTCCTGGCCGCGCCGGTAGCCGCACAAGTCAAGGAACACACCTTCAAGGTCGGCATCGGCCTGAGCGACGACCACCCGCAGGCCCAGGCCGTGCGCCACTTTGCCGAACGCCTGCAGGCCAAGAGCGGCGGCAAGATGAACGCCAAACTGTTTGCCAGCGGCGCCCTGGGCAATGACGTGAGCATGACCTCGGCCCTGCGCGGCGGCACGCTGGAGATGACGATCCCGGATTCATCCACGCTGATGTCGCTGATCAAGCCCTTTGGCGTGCTGAACCTGCCGCTGACCTTCAACACCGAGGCCGAGGCCGACGCCTTGCTCGACGGGCCCTTCGGCCAGAAGCTGCTGGCCAGCCTGCCCGACAAGGGCCTGATCGGCCTGGGCTTCTGGGAGAACGGCTTTCGCCACGTGACCAACTCGCGCCGCCCCATCAACACAGCCGACGATCTGGCGGGCCTGAAGCTGCGCGTGATCCAGAGCCCCCTGTTCCTCGACACTTTCAACGCCCTGGGCACCAACGCCACGCCCATGCCGTTCACCGAGCTGTACACCGCCATGGAACAAAAAGCCGTCGACGGCCAGGAGAACCCACCGGCGACCATCCTGGCCAGCAAGTTCTATGAGGTGCAAAAGCACCTGGTGCTGTCGCGCCACATGTACAGCGCCTGGGTGCTGCTGATGTCCAAGAAGACCTGGGACGGCCTGTCGGCAGATGAGCGCAAGATCGTGCAGGAGGCCGCGCGCGAAGCCACGCTGTTCGAGCGCAAGACCATCCGCGCCTTCAGCGAAACCGCCTTGGGTGAGCTCAAGAAGGCGGGTATGCAGATCACCGAACTGCCCGCCGCCGAGCAGGCCAAGCTGCGCACCAAGCTGCAGCCCGTGCTGGCCAAGTACAGCAAGGAGTTTGGTGAAGAGACCACCAGCGAACTGATGGGCGAGCTGGCCAAGGCGCGCGGCGGGAAGTGAGCGTCTCGCTTGCCCCCGGTCGCGCGATCGGTGGATTCGAACGCTGCTCCCCCTCCTAACCGTTCTCGCTGAGCCTGTCGAAGCGCCGCGCAAGGCTTCGGCAAGCTCAGCCCGAACGGAGATTGGGTAGTTCACGTTCAACAAGGCCCCATCCGTCGCGCAGCCCTGCCCTGCTGCACCCCCGCCTAGCCCACATGACAAAAACACCCCGCCGCCCTTTCCGCTCGCGCGACTGGTTCGCCGACCCTGCGCGTTCGGACATGACCGCGCTGTACCTCGAACGCTTCATGAACTACGGGCTCACGCCCGAGGAACTGCGCTCGGGCAGGCCCATCATCGGCATTGCCCAGACGGGCAGCGACCTGTCGCCGTGCAACCGCATCCACCTGGACCTGGCGCGCCGGGTGCGGGATGGCATCCGCGATGCGGGCGGCATTCCGATGGAGTTCCCGGTCCACCCCATCTTTGAAAACTGCCGCCGCCCCACGGCTGCGCTCGACCGCAACCTGGCCTACCTGGGCCTGGTGGAGATCCTGTACGGCTACCCGATTGATGCCGTGGTGCTGACCACCGGCTGCGACAAGACCACGCCGGCGGGCATCATGGCCGCGTCCACGGTCGACATCCCCGCCATCGTGCTGTCGGGCGGGCCCATGCTGGACGGCTGGCACGACGGCGAACTGGTGGGCTCGGGCACCGTCATCTGGCGCAGCCGCCGCAAGCTCGCCGCGGGCGAGATCGACGAAGAAGAGTTCTTGCAGCGCGCGTGCAGCAGCGCGCCGTCGGCCGGGCACTGCAACACCATGGGCACGGCGTCGACGATGAACGCGGTGGCCGAGGCGCTGGGCATGTCGCTGCCCGGCTGCGCAGCCATCCCGGCGCCCTACCGCGAGCGCGGCCAGATGGCGTACGAGACCGGACGGCGCATCGTGGACATGGCCTACGAGGACCTGCGCCCCTCGCGCATCCTGACGCGCGAGAGTTTCCTGAACGCCCTGTCGGTCATCAGCGTGGCCGGGGGCAGCAGCAATGCGCAGGTGCACATCATGGCCATGGCGCGCCACGCAGGCGTCGAGCTGTTTGCGCGCGACTGGACGGAGCACGCATACGACCTGCCGCTGCTGCTGAACATTCAGCCCGCCGGCAAGTTCCTGGGCGAGCGGTTCTTTCGCGCGGGCGGCGTGCCTGCGCTGATGTGGGAGCTGCAGCAGGCCGGGCGCTTGCACGCAGACTGCGCGAGCGTCACCGGCACAACGATCGGCGAGACCCTGCAGGGCCGCGAGTCGCATGACCGCGAGGTGATCCGTCCGTTTGCCGATCCGCTGATGGAGAACGCGGGTTTCATGGTGCTCAGCGGCAACCTGTTCGACTTCGGCATCATGAAGACGTCGGTGATCTCCGCGGCGTTTCGCGAGCGCTACCTGAACCAGCCGGGCCGCGAGGGCATCTTCGAAGCCCGCGCCGTAGTGTTCGAGGGCGCGGACGACTACCACGCGCGCATCAACGACCCGGCCCTGGCCATCGACGAGGGCTGCATTCTGGTGATGCGCGGCGCGGGCCCCATCGGCTGGCCGGGCTCTGCCGAGGTGGTGAACATGCAGCCGCCCGATGCGCTGATCCGCCGCGGCATCAACACGCTGCCCACGCTGGGCGACGGGCGCCAGTCGGGCACGGCAGACAGCCCGTCCATCCTGAATGCATCGCCCGAGAGCGCGGTGGGCGGGGGCCTCTCCTGGCTGCAGACCGGCGACACGGTCCGCATCGACCTGAACGCGGGCCGGTGCGATGCACTGGTGTCGCCCGAAGAGATCGAGCGGCGCAAGCGCGACCTGCCCGCACCGCCTGTACCCGCCAGCCAGTCGCCGTGGGAAGCCCTGTACCGCGAGAAGACGGGCCAGCTGGCCGACGGCGCGACGCTGGACTTCGCGCTGGCCTACCGCCGCATATCCGAAAAAACGCCGCGGCATAACCACTGAGGTTGCTTGAACGCCCCTGCGAACGCCATGCGTACCTCTCCCATCCAGCCCACCCCACCCGTTCAGGCTGAGCTTGTCGAAGCCTTGCGCAGCGCTTCGACGCGCTCAGCGTGAACGGCCAGTGGATTGCCGGCGGCCCCGTGGCCCCGCTTGAACAACCCTTCCGGGCCAGCTCACCACCGGCCAAACACTCTTCCATCGAAAGACCTTCCATGAACGACACGACAGCGGGCGCACGGGCCGGTGCAGCCGCGCACCACTCCATCCTCCCTGAAGACGGCCTGGCCGGCACCCTGGTCGGCCGCGCCTGGGTGCCCGGCCCCGCCCCTGGCCCGGCAGTGGTCGCCCTGCGGGAGGCCGGTGTGTTCGACCTGAGCCGGCACTACCCCACCATGAGCACGCTGCTGGACGTGCCCAACCCTGCCGAAGCGGCGCACGCAGCGCCCGGCCAGTACCTGTGCAGCGTGGACGACCTGCTGGCCAACAGCCAGCCAGGCACGCGAGACACCGCCCGCCCGTGGCTGTTGGCGCCATGCGACCTGCAAGTCGTCAAGGCCGCGGGCGTGACCTTTGCCGCCAGCCTGATCGAGCGGGTGATCGAGGAGCAGGCGCGTGGCGACGCCAGCCGTGCGCAGGCCTTGCGCAGCCAGGTGATCGGCCTCATCGGCGAGAACCTGGTGGCCATCCGCCCGGGGTCGGCCGAGGCCATGGCCCTGAAGGCGCTGCTGCAGGAAAAAGGCGTGTGGTCCCAGTACCTCGAAGTGGGCATCGGCCCCGACGCCGAGGTGTTCACCAAGGCGCCGGTGCTGGCCTCGGTGGGCTGCGGCGAGGACATCGGCATCCGCGCGGACTCTGCCTGGAACAACCCCGAGCCCGAGGTGGTGCTGGCGGTGAACGGGCGCGGCACCATCGTGGGCGCCACGCTGGGCAACGACGTCAACCTGCGCGACATCGAGGGCCGCAGCGCGCTGCTGCTGGGCAAGGCCAAGGACAACAACGCATCGTGCGCCCTGGGCCCGTTCATCCGCCTGTTCGACGCCAGCTTTGGCCTGGAACAGGTGCGCAATGAAACCGTGCACCTGCGCGTGGCGGGGGTGGATGGCTTTGAACTGCGCGGCATCAACACCATGGCCAGCATCAGCCGCGACCCGGCCGACCTGGTGGCGCAGACACTGGCCGCGCACCAGTACCCGGACGGGTTCATGCTGTTTTTAGGCACGCTGTTCGCGCCCATTGAAGACCGCGACGAGCCGGGCAGCGGCTTCACGCACAAGCTGGGCGACCTGGTCAGCATCCACAGCGCCTGGCTGGGGGGCTTGCACAACCGGGTGACGCACAGCGAAACTGCAGCGCCATGGCGCTTTGGCCTGCGCGCCTTCATCAGCAACCTGGCGCAGCGCGGGCTGCTGCAGGGCTCGGCGCTCTGACGTCTTGAAGAACACACAGGAGACCGAGATGCTGAATGCACTTATCGACCGCTGCTGCCGGTGGATCAACCTGCTCATCGCCCTGGCGCTGGCCGTGATGGTGGTGATGGTGTTCGGCAACGTGGTGCTGCGCTACGCGTTCAACTCGGGCATCGCCATCAGCGAGGAGGTGTCGCGCTGGCTGTTTGTGTGGATCACCTTCCTGGGCGCCATCGTGGCAGTGCGGGAGCGCGGGCACCTGGGCACAGACTTTCTGCTGGCCCAGTTGCCACCGCTGGGCCAGCGCGTCTGTCTGGCACTCAGCTACGCGCTGATGCTGTGGTGCACTTGGCTGCTGTTCAGCGGTGCCCTTGCGCAGGCACGCATCAACTGGGATGTGGAGGCGCCGGTGACGGGCGTGTCCATGGCTATCTTCTATGCATCTGGCGTGGTGTTTGCGGTAGCGGCCGGGTTGCTGCTGGCGCTGGATTTCTGGCGGATCGTGTCAGGTCAGATGCCCGATAGCGAGCTGCTGCGCATCGCTGAATCCGAAGAGCTGGCGACTGTGGGCAGCAGCCTGCCACACCCCAGCGCCACACCGCGCCAATGACCTTTGCGCTAGGAGCCTGCGCGGCAGAAGGCATCGAAGCGAAACGCGCGAAAACCGAGGATCGCGTGGTGCTACCGACAAGCCCAGGGTGGACCCCCGGGCGCAGGAGGTCGTACTGCGTGAGACCGGTTCATCGCACGTTGCACCCGATGCTCCTGCTGCCGCGCAGGCTCCTGGCACCCCACCCACTGCCCTCGACCGGAGCGCGCGTCCCATGACCGTTTTCATCTTTCTCGGATCCCTGCTGGCTGCCATGGCCATTGGCGTGCCGATTGCCTATGCGCTGCTCGTCTCCGGCGTGGCCCTGATGTGGCACCTGGACCTGTTCGACGCACAAATCCTGGCGCAGAACGTCATCAACGGGGCCGACAGCTTTCCGCTGCTGGCAGTGCCCTTCTTCATGCTGGCCGGAGAGATCATGAACGTGGGTGGGCTGTCGCAGCGCATCGTCAAGCTGGCGCTCGCATTGGTGGGGCACAAGCGCGGGGGCCTGGGCTTTGTGGCGATCCTGGCCGCCTGCATGCTGGCTGCGCTGTCGGGCTCGGCCGTGGCCGACACCGCCGCACTGGCGGCCTTGCTGCTGCCCATGATGGTGAAGGCCGGGCATGACAAGGCCCGCGCGGGCGGGCTGATTGCTTCGGCAGGCATCATCGCTCCGGTGATTCCGCCGTCCATCGGTTTCGTGGTGTTCGGCGTGGCCGCCAACGTGTCGATCAGCAAGCTCTTCCTGGCGGGCATCGTGCCGGGGCTGCTGATGGGGCTGGCCATCGCCGTCACCTGGTACTGGGTGTCGCAGCGCGAAAACGTCACGCCGCCGCCCAAGGCATCCACTGCCGAGAAGCTGCACGCGCTCAAGGAATCCACGTGGGCGCTGTTCCTGCCAGTGATCGTGATCGTGGGGTTGAAGATGGGCGTATTCACCCCCACCGAAGCGGCCGCCGTGGCAGCGGTCTATGCCCTGCTGGTGGCCACGCTGGTCTACCGCGAGTTGCACTGGCGCCAGCTCACGGCAGTGTTCGTGAGCGCTGCCAAGACCACTGCCGTGATCATGTTTCTGGTAGCCGCCGCCATGGTGAGCGCCTGGCTCATCACCGTGGCCGACATCCCGCGCCAGCTGGTGGCGCTGCTCAAGCCCTTCATGGACAGCCCCATCCTGCTGATGATGGCCATCATGCTGCTGGTGATGGCCGTGGGCACCGCGATGGACATGACGCCCACCATCCTGATCCTGGCGCCGATACTGATGCCCGTCGTCAAGGCCGCGGGCATCGACCCCGTCTACTTTGGCGTGCTGTTCATCATGAACAACGCCATCGGACTCATCACCCCGCCCGTGGGCACGGTGCTAAACGTGGTGGCCGGGGTGGGGAGGATGCGCATGGACGAAGTCACCCGCGGCGTTATCCCCTTCATGGCGGCGCAGTTCGCCATGATGTTCCTGATGGTGCTGTTCCCGTCCATCGTGCTGGTACCGATGCGGTGGTTCATCGGTTGACTCCAGTCGATGGCCCAACCCGCTTCTTTGCGCACCTGAGATGGCGGCACCCTCGCGCTGCAGGGAACCGGGCGAGTGTGAGGCGGCCAGGTGGTTGCCCCGCTGGGCTGGGCTGGCTCTTGGGCGATCAACGGCACACAGTGTTTGCGTGGGACGCCTGATGGATAGCCGACTGAGGCGGCCTCCGGACGCACGGCGGGCGCAC
Source organism: Acidovorax delafieldii (assembly GCA_002377855.1). Taxonomy (GTDB): domain Bacteria; phylum Pseudomonadota; class Gammaproteobacteria; order Burkholderiales; family Burkholderiaceae_C; genus Acidovorax; species Acidovorax delafieldii_A. The sequence goes on from DFQQ01000010.1 coordinate 110,214, forward strand.
GAAATACCCCTGAATTGCGCAAAATGATGCATAAATGCTACGGCTTCAGGGATCGCAGGACAGATCTTGCAGCGGCGTTGGACGCTGCCCCCCTTGAGAACATGGCCGTCAGAACGCAAAGCCGGCCGTGTTCGGGTTAAGCCTGAAAATTTCCTCCCCTACGTGGCCTGAACTGCTCCTAAAATTTGTAAACGTGCGTATCAGCGCGAAGGACATGACCATGAAAGCAGTTCAGCAGGAAATCGACGAACGAACCAACCTCACCAGCACGAACAAGTTCGAGTTGCTGCTCTTCCGTCTGGGGGTGGACAGTGCTTTGGGCAAGTCTGAGCTGTTCGGCATCAACGTGTTCAAGATTCGGGAAATCGTGGCGATGCCCAGCATCACGCCCATCGCGGGCACCACGGCGCATTCGCTGGGCGTGGTGAACTTGCGTGGCCAAGTGATCCCGGTACTGGATTTGCCGTCCATCGTGGGCTGCAAGCCCCAAACGGGCCTGAACATCATGCTGGTGACGGAATACGCCCGCACTACACAGGCCTTCGCTGTCGAATCGGTGGAAGACATCGTGCGCCTCGACTGGAAACAGGTGCTTTCTGCTGAAACCAGTGGCGCTGCCGGCAAACTGGTCACCAGCATTGCCCGCCTGGATGGCAACACCGACGAATCGCGCTTGGCGCAGGTGCTGGACGTGGAAGCGATCTTGCAAATGGTGTCACCGTCCGACGGCCATGAAGTGACCGAAGAGAAAGTTGGGGCCAAGCTCAAGCTCAAGCCCGGCACCATGATCTTGGCGGCGGACGATTCTTTTGTGGCCCGTTCTCTCATTGAGCAAGAACTGAAGGTGCTGCATGCGCCCTATGAAATGGTCAAGTCTGGCAAAGAGGCATGGGACCGCCTGAACGCCATCGCCAAATCCGCAGAAGCAGAGGGGAAGGCGGTTACCGACCGGGTGGCCATGGTGCTCACGGACCTGGAAATGCCGGAGATGGACGGCTTCACCCTCACCCGCAACATCAAGCAGGACGCGCGCTTTAGCGGCCTGCCCGTGGTGATCCACTCGTCCCTGTCTGGTTCAGCCAACGAAGACCATGTCCGCAGCGTGGGCGCTGACGGCTACGTGGCCAAGTTTGTAGCCGAAGACCTGGCGGAAACCATTCGCAGGGTACTGCCGCGCTGACAGCACGGAACAGCGCGCCCCTTTCGGAAAGGGCGCCGCTGCTGTGCCATAAACGGCCCGCTCTAAAGCGCGGGCGAATGGCCTTTTCGAGATTGCTCCAGAGCGCCCGCCATTCAGCGCCCGCGCACACTGGCCGGGTTGAGCCTTTGGATGAGGCCAGGGCTTATGTTTCAACGCAGCGGTCAACCAGATCCGGTTCCCAAACGTCATGTGATAGCGTGCACACTTTGTGATGGCGCCTCTTGGAGGCGTCTTACAGACGCCTATTCAGGTGGCACCTCACCAGGGAACAGCCCATGACGAATTTGATTTCCCGGCTTTTGTGCGCAGCGGCGCTGGGCGCAGGCTTGGCAGGTTGCGCCACGGTGCCCGGAGATTCCTACTACGAGCCAGCCTACTATCCGGCTTATGGTGAACAGCCGGTTTATATCTACAACCAGCCTCACATCGTGCGCCCGTACCCGACCCATCCTTCCTCGGGTTATTACGGTCGCCCGTACTACGGCGACAGCCGCTGGGACGACCGGCGTCCGCCTCCCCCCGGCCATTGGCGAGATCGGGACAGAGATGGGGATCGTGATCACCACAGGGACCGTGACCGAGGGGGCCGCGACCATGCGCAGCCAGACAGAGGGCGGCCCGACCGCGATACGCCGCGCGAGCGTGAACCTGAGCGCAAGCCTGCGCCCCCAAGCCCCGAGCGGATATGGCGTGACGCGCGCCCTCCTTCCCAGGGACAAGGTGCCGAGGATGTGCGAGGCCAAGGGCCACGCCCCATGGTCCCTGGAGCACGACAATAAACCGCAGCAGCCTGCCACCCCATGATCTCGCCCCATCGCCTGACTGATCTTTGGAAGCCAGCAGCCCTGCTGGTGCTGTGTGCATGCAGTATGCACCCCGCCCTCGGCCAAGTCACCCGGTGTACCGATGCAAAAACAGGGCAGGTAACCTACACCGATGGCAAATGCGCGGCTGGCAGCTCCGGCCTCGAAGTCGAGGCCAAACGTTCCGCCGAAGAGATTGAGCAGGACCGCAGAGCCGCCGAGCGTGCCTTGGAGCTCAAGCAGCAACGCCTGCAAGCCGAGAAAGCTGCCGCTGACGCGCAAGTCCAACGCGATGTGGAGCAAGAGCGTCGGAGGGCTGCCAGGGCCGCTGCAGCAACGCCTCAGCCACAAGACTATTCCCGCTCTGCGGAATGTGCCAGGTCACGCAGAAATCTGGAGCTGGTCTCCAGCACCCTGTCCGGCGGTACTTACGATCAGCAAGTGCGTATCGATGCCGCACAACGGCAAATGGATCTGGACTGCCTGGGCCCTCAAGGCTATGCAGAGCTGGAGCGTGCACGTGCGACCCAGCCCCACATTGTGGTGACCCCTCCTCGCCAGCCGCTGTATCCACCTCCCGCTCCACAAAAGCCCTACCTCACCCACTGCGGCAACTTCCATTGCATCGACAACACCGGGGCCCGCTATCCGCGTGCAGGCCCTGGGCGATTTCCGGGCAACGACGGTGTGTGCCGATCCAAAGGCGGACAGGCACCCTGCTGATGCTGCTCTCGCCCAGGCAAGAACAAAAGAAAGCCGGCGTGCGCGTGTTGAAAACCCTGAGCGCCAGGTGCTGAACGCTTGGGCGAACGAAGGAACGCATTGCCCATGCTGCATTACCGGGCCCTCAGCGCACCCACGTCACCGGTCTCGCAACCCGACGCAGCCGCCTCACTGGCTGGCTACCCGAGTCAGCGCAAGGGACGGGCGTCAGAAAGAGGCGGAACCCGACAGCAGTCCGGCAGCCACGTCAGGAAACTGCAGACGCACGCCAAGTTCCCGCAGCATGCGCTGGTTGTCCAGGCGACGCGACTCGCTCATGAAACTCAGCAGCATGAGGGAGAGCTGCTCTTTCGCAGCGCTGCGCGGAATGCGCGGCGGACGCGGCAGCCCATACAGGTCGGCGGCCAGGTCGAAGTAGTCGCCCATTCGCATGTGCTGCCCGTCGCTGACGTGGTACGCGCGTTGTGCTTTCCCGCGCCATACCGCAGCCACGCAGGCCCTGGCCAGGTCGTCCGCGTGGATGTGGTTGGTGTAGACGTCGTCACCAGCCTCCAGCACCGGGGTGCGCTTGAGCAAACGTGCCTGCGGGGTACCGCCCTCCCGATCAGGGGCATAAATGCCTGGAATGCGCAGGATGCTGGCGCGCACTCCTGCACGCCCCAGCTGACGAATGGATGCCTCGGCATCCACTCGCCGCTGCGCGCGCGGCGTGCCAGGCGCCAGCGGACGCTCTTCCCGCACCAGTTCGCCTGCGCAATCCCCATAAACGCCGCTGGTGGACGCGTATACCAAAGACACCGGCAGGCTGCGCATGCGCAGCGCACGGGTCAATGCCTGGGTGCGCGGATCACGCCACCACGCGTCTCGACCACCGCCTTCGCCTGGTGGCGGCGCAAGGTGCAGCACCCGCGTGGCGACACCAGCCAGCCGGCGCAGCGTGGCGGGTTGGTCCAGGTCCCCCAGAAGGGGGGTCACGGCCATGCTCCGCAAGGCCGCCCTGCGCTCCGGGCTCGACGTCAACGCCATGACCTGCATCCGCCCCGAACCTGCGCCCCGGGCGTATTGGCGTGCGATCCGCGTTCCCACATCGCCACACCCTACGATCAACAAACGCTCTCGCCGAAACCGCGCGGGCAAGGCTCCCAACCCACTGGACAAAGCCACGGTACTCATGAATTCTTTCTGATGAACAAGGCAGGACACTGGATTCGCCGACGGCGCTGATAGCGGCTTGCCAATACTGACCCAGCCGGCCCAGGCATCTCATCCATATCAAGGAAAGCCGGAGGAAATGGGGCTTGCCTCAGCGGGCCTTCAGTTTCTGCGGGCAAAATCTGCGCCATTCGCACAAGAACCCCAAGGATACCCACAACATGACGCGACCTGAAGACACTGGCGCTGCTGCTGCATTCCAGATTTCTGTAGCCCCCAGCGGGCGGTCCTTCCAGAGCCAAGGTGACGAAACCATTTTGGCAGCCGCCATCCGCAGTGGTGTAGGGCTGCCCTACGGGTGCAAAGACGGTGCTTGCGGCTCGTGCAAATGCAAGAAAATCAGCGGCACTGTCGTCCACGCAGAGCACCAGGCCAAAGCGCTGAGTGCCGATGAGGAGGCCGCTGGACTGGTACTGACCTGCTGCGCGCGCCCCCTGTCGGACGTGGTGCTGGAGTCCCGGCAAGTCACTGATGAAAGCGCCTACCCCATCAAGAAAATGCCCGTGCGTGTTTCCACACTGGAGAAAAAATCACACGATGTGATGCAGGTGCGCCTGCAGCTGCCTGCCGCTGACACGTTCCGCTACCACGCAGGGCAGTATGTCGAGTTCATCTTGCGTGACGGCGCGCGCAGGGCTTACTCCATGGCCAACGCACCGCACACCCAGACCACGGCAGCGGGTCTGGAATTGCACATCCGGCATCTGCCCGGTGGCAAATTCACGGACCACGTGTTTGGTGCCATGAAGGAAAAAGAAATCCTGCGTGTGGAGGGTCCCTTTGGGAGCTTTTTTCTGCGCGAGGATTCGGCAAAGCCCATCGTGCTTCTGGCCTCGGGCACCGGCTTTGCGCCGATCAAGGCCCTGCTGCAACACATGCTGTTCAAGGGCATCGCGCGCCCCACCACCCTGTACTGGGGTGGCCGCAGACCGCATGATCTGTACATGCACCAGTGGGTGATGGAGCAAGCAGAACACATGCCCCATCTGCGCTACGTGCCCGTGGTGTCCAACGCGCAGCCCGAAGACGAATGGACCGGGCGCACGGGTTTTGTGCACCAGGCGGTGCTGGAAGACTTTGCCGACCTTTCCGGACATCAGGTCTACGCCTGCGGTGCACCGATCGTCGTTGACTCGGCACGCACCACCTATACCGAGCAGCGCGGCTTGCCAGCAGAAGAGTTTTTCGCCGATGCCTTCACTTCCGAGGCCGACAAGCACGGCCCGCAGGCTTGAACGCAGCGGCGCGCACAAGGCGCAAAGGCGGTGCGAAGGTGGTGCGAAGCAGGGGCAGCGCGAACAGGGTTTACTTTTTTGCAACAATGTAGAGATGAACCGTAGAAACCTCCTCATCGCCAGTGCCGCTGCTGCAGCGGCTTTTTCTTCACCCGTGCTTATGGCGCAAGACACTGGCCAGCCTATTCGGCTTATCGTGCCCTATGCTCCTGGCGGGCCCATTGATGTGACAGCGCGCGCGCTGGCAGAGCGGGTGCGCGACTCGCTGGGTACGGTCATCATCGACAACAAAGGCGGCGCGGGGGGCAACATCGGGGCTGACGCGGTGGCCAAGGCCTCTCCCGACGGCCTGACCATTGGCATCGCCGCCACCGCTACCCATGCGGTCAACCCCTGGCTCTACAGCCGCATGCCGTTTGACGCCGGCAAGGACTTTGTGGCCATCACGCAAATGGTGCGGGTCCCCAATGTGCTGGTGATCAACGCGGCCAAGGCAGAGCAACTGAAGATCAATACACTGGCAGACCTTATTGCTTACGCCAAAGCCAACCCAGCCAAGCTGAACTATGGCAGCGGCGGCAACGGCAGCGCGGGGCACTTGGCGGGCGAAATGTTCAAGCAACGGGCAGGCATTTTTGCCCTGCACATTCCCTATCGGGGCGCCAACCCTGCCCAGCTCGCACTGCTGGCCGGTGAGGTGGACTTCAACATTGACAACCTGGCAGCGGCCGCACCCAACATCCGTTCTGGCAAGCTCAAGGCGCTTGCGGTAACGTCGCTGGAGCCCTCATCGGCCCTGCCCGTGGTGCCGACCATGGCCAGTACGTTCAAGGGCTTCTCGATCGACACATGGTGGGGCCTCGTCGCGCCCAAAGGCACGCCCAAGCCCGTGATCGACAAACTCAACAAAGCTTTTGTGGCTGCGCTGCAGGCCCCCGAAACCAAAACCCGCTTCGGTGCACTGCTGGCAGAGCCGGTCCCCACCACCCCCCAGCAGTTCGAAGCCTTCATGACCAGCGAGCGCGCCAAGTACAAGGATGTCGTGAAACTCTCTGGCGCCAAGGTGGACTGACCATAAAAAAGCGCTCCAGCGCTTTCAAATAAAGCGCTGGCAGCTTCTTTTTTTATAGCAAATCAGCAGCCCAGGCTTGGGGCAGTCGTGTGATGCGCTGGTGTGCCACGGCGCGCAGTGCCGTCTCGCTTACCAAACCGGGCGCCAGCTCGGCCAACGGTAGGAGCACAAAGGCACGCTCTTGCATGCGCGGGTGAGGCAAGGTGAGCACAGCTGTGTGCAGCACTGCGTCGCCATAGCGAAGCATGTCCAGATCAAGTGTGCGCGGGGCGTTGCGATAGGGCCGTTCACGACCAGCGCCCTGCTCAATCGACTGCAAGCGCTGCAGCACGTCCAGAGGTGCCAGGGTGGTCTGCAAGCGGGCCACGGCGTTCAGGTAGTCGGGCCCGCCAGCGTCGACGGGAGCGCTGGCATACAGCGCAGACACAGCCAGCAAGCGGGTTTCGGGCCATTGCCCCATCAATCGCAAGGCGCTTCGCAAAGCGTGTTCGCGCGCGCCCAGGTTAGCGCCCAGGCCAATCCACACATCCAGGGGCGCGGCCAAGCTCATTCACCAGTTGCGGTGGATCCAGCATCACCCGGTGCTGCGCCCGGCTTGCGGCGACGACGGCGGCGCTTTTTGGGTGCGGCTGCGTCTGCAGACCCATCTCCATCGGCTTCTTCCGCACCCTCGGCGACCACCGGGGCTGCTGCCGCTGCGGGTTTTTTCGGTACGCGGCGCACCACAGGTTGCTGTGATTGCTGCTGCGCTTTTTGTCGAGCCTTCTGCTCCTCACGCGCCTGGTCCATCAGGTCATCACGGCGCTCGTCGTCGGCGGTCTGAAAGTCTTGCCACCACTCGGCCAGGGCCTCCTCCACTTCGCCAATGTCTGCGCGCAAGCGCATGAAGTCAAACCCTGCGCGGAAGCGGGGCTGCATGACCATGCCGAACGGTGTGTTGCCCACACGCTTTTCAAAGCGGGGCTGCATGACCCAGATCTCGCGCATGTCGGCAGCCAGCTTGCCGCGTCCCGACACATCGCCAATGCGCCGCTCGAACACCTCGTCAATGGCGTCTTGCAACGCAGGCAGGGCGTGCTCGCGACGGCCCATGCGGTCTTCCCAGCCCTTGCGCACGTCTTCCCAGAGAACACAAGCCAACAGAAAACTGGGCGCTACGGGCTTGCCTTCCTGCACGCGGCGGTCGGTGTCAGCCAATGCAGCTTTCACGAAAGGTGAGTCTGCGCGTTCTACCGCCACGTCCAGCAAGGGGTAGATGCCCTTGGCCATGCCCAGCTTGCGCAATTGCTCAATGGTGGCAATGGCGTGGCCAGTCTGCAGCAGCTTGAGCATCTCGTCGAACATCCGGCTTTGCGGTACGTCCGCCAGCAGGGTCTGCGATTGCACCAGTGGCGCTGCCGTCTTGGCATCGATGGTGAAGCCCAGCTGGCTGAGCTTGGCTGCAAAGCGCACGGCACGGATGATGCGCACCGGGTCCTCGCGGTAGCGCGTGGCCGGGTCACCAATCATGCGCAGCGTCTTCTTCTTGGCGTCCTGAATGCCCTTGTGGTAGTCCACCACCACCTGGGTTTCGGGATCGTAGTACATGGCGTTCACGGTGAAGTCGCGGCGGGTAGCGTCTTCGTCCTGCGGGCCCCATACGTTGTCACGCAACACCCGGCCGCTGGCGTCCACCGCATGCTGCATACCCGACAGCTGGGCCTTGCTGGTTTTTTCGTTGCCGCTGACCTGGCCCGCGGCCGAGTTGTCGAGGTAGGCGCGGAAGGTGGAAACTTCAATCACCTCATGCTCGCGCCCACGGCCGTGCACCACGTGCACGATGCGAAAGCGCTTGCCGATGATGAACGCCCGCCGAAACAGGGCTTTGACTTGCTCGGGCGTGGCGTTGGTGGCCACATCGAAGTCTTTGGGGCGCAGGCCCAGCAGCAGGTCGCGCACTGCGCCGCCCACAATGTAGGCCTCAAAGCCTGCATCTTTCAAGGTGTGCACCACGTCGGCTGCGCGCCGGTCCACCAGTTCCGGGTTGATTCCGTGCACCGAGGCAGGCACCTCTTCGCGCTTGCCAAAATGCGGCTTGCCGCCGGAAGTGCCGGGCGTTGATTTGCCCAGCAGTTTGTCGATGAACTTCTTGATCATGGGTGTGCAGTAAACAGGTGAACGGGCGCGCAATAGGCTGCGAATCAGGGGGCCGGGGCACTGGCGACATCTGCGCTGGCGGCCTCGGAAGCCTCTGCCGCAAACAGGTCCAGTATGCGCCAGCCGCGCTCTTGCGCCAGAACGCGCAGCCTGGGGTCCGGGTTGGTCGCCACAGGGTGGTTGACTTTCTCAAGCAGCGGCACATCGTTCATGGAGTCACTGTAGAAAGTGCTCTCCACATCCGCCCACGTCAGCTGCCTTGCTGCAAGCCATTGTTCCATGCGCCGCACCTTGCCTTCGCGCATGGTGGGGATGCCGTCAATCTCGCCGGTGTACCAGCCGTCGGCATCCCGGGCGAGTTGCACCGCCAGCAACTCTTGCACCCCCAGGGCCTGCGCGATGGGGCGCGTGACGAATTCGTTGGTGGCCGTAACGATCAGCACCTGGTCGCCCGCTGCTTGGTGCTGGCGGATCAGCGCCAGGGCCTGGGGACGAATGGCCGGGCCGATCACATCGCGCATGAATTGTTCATGCGCGGCGGCAGCAGCATCGGCCCCGCGCAGGCGCACCGCCTCAGTGGCAAACCGCACGTAGTCGTGCACATCGAGGGTGCCGGCTTGGTAGTGCGCATAGAACTCGTCGTTGCGACGTGCGAACTCCACGGGGTCGTTCCAGCCGATGCGGATGGTGAACTCGCCCCATTCGTAGTCCGAATCCAGCGGCAGCAGGGTGTGGTCCAGATCAAATAGCGCCAAGCGCAACCGGGGCGTTGGAGCCGCGCCGGGCTGGGGTGCCGTAGAAGCAGAGGTCATGCAGGTCAGAACTTTTCAATAAACAGGTGAACAGGAACGCTGGCACTGCCACCCTGTACAGGGCCAGCATTGCATTGAGCGGCGCGTGCTACTCGGATTCGAGCATGGTCTTGAGCAGGGGAATCGTGATGGCACGCTGCGTGCGCAGTGCAAACGCGTCGAGCTGGTCCAGCAACTGCATCAGGCTGCCCAGGTCGCGTGAGAAGCGCTTGAGCATGAAGTCCATCACTTCGTCGCCCAAAAACACGCCGCGGGCATCTGCCTCCTGCCGCAGCACGGCGCGCCGCGCGGTTTCATCGAGCAGTTGCAATTGGAAAACATGCCCCCAACCCATGCGGCTGCGCAGATCGTCGCGCAGCGGCAGGTCTGCAGGAGGCAAGTCGCCAGCGGCCAGCACCCAGCGCTGGGCGCCCGTGGCAGGGTTGATGGCGTTCACGAACCAGTTGAACGCACTGGCCTGCTGGGCCGTGTTGTACAGGTGCACTTCGTCCATCACCACGGCCGCCCAGCGCTCGTCAAAGTCGGGCGGGTTGGCGACGGAGGCATCCATCCATCCCACACTGGCGCCCTGCTCGTGCAGCGCCGCGCACACTGCCTTGAGCAAATGGGTTTTTCCACTGCCCGCTTCGCCCCACAGGTAGGTGGGCACGGGGGAGCGGGTGCTCTGGCTGCTGCCCTCGCCGGCCCACAAGCGCAGGTGTTGCAGGGCGGCCTCGTTGGGGCCTGCATAGAAACTCGACAGTGTCGGCCCCGTGGCCAGGCCGATATCCAGCGCCAGCTGCTTCATGGCAACTGCCCGCTGGCCAACACGCTGGAGCAAGGAGAAAAGGCGAAGAACTGCATGGGCTCCAGAGAGAAAACAGGACGGTGTGAAGGGAGAGCGGCCGGGCAGGCGGCGCGCACCCCGTAAAATCTGGGCAAATTTTAGTCTGCTGCGCACGCTGGTCCGTGCCATCCCCGCCATGAGCAACTCTGCCGCTACCCCTACCCCCCTGTCTTACAAAGACGCTGGCGTTGACATCGACGCTGGCGACGCCCTTGTCGAGCGCATCAAGCCCCTGGCCAAGAAAACCATGCGCGAAGGCGTGCTGGCAGGCATCGGCGGCTTCGGCGCTCTGTTTGAAGTGCCCAAGCGCTACCAGGAACCCGTGCTGGTCAGCGGCACCGACGGCGTGGGCACCAAGCTCAAGCTGGCGTTTGAATGGAACATGCACGACACCGTGGGCATCGATTTGGTGGCCATGAGCGTGAACGATGTGCTGGTGCAAGGCGCCGAGCCCCTGTTCTTTCTCGACTACTTTGCCTGCGGCAAGCTGGATGTGGACACCGCCGCCGCCGTGGTGGGCGGCATTGCCAAGGGCTGTGAACTGAGCGGCTGCGCGCTGATTGGCGGCGAAACCGCCGAGATGCCCGGCATGTACCCTGCGGGTGAATACGACCTGGCCGGCTTCGCAGTCGGTGCCGTCGAAAAATCGAAGATCCTGACCGGCCAGAACGTGCAGCCTGGCGACGTGGTGCTGGGCCTGGCCAGCCACGGCGTGCATTCCAACGGTTTCAGCCTGGTGCGCAAGTGCATTGACCGCGCCGAAGCCGCAGGCACCGTGCCCGCCACGCTCGACGGCAAGCCCTTCAAGCAAGCCATCATGGAGCCCACCCGCCTGTATGTGAAGAACGTGCTCGCCGCGCTGGCCCAGCATCCCATCAAGGCCCTGGCCCACATCACCGGCGGGGGCCTGCTGGAGAACATTCCCCGCGTGCTGCCAGAAGGCACCGCAGCCCACCTGACCAAGGGCAGCTGGCCCCAGACCGAGCTGTTTGCCTGGCTGCAAAAGACCGCCGGCATTGATGACATCGAGATGAACCGCACCTTCAACAACGGCATCGGCATGGTGGTGGTGGTAGACGCCGCCAACGCCGAAGCAACGGCCGCCACGCTGCGCGCTGCGGGCGAGCAGGTGTACACGATTGGCGCGATTGCGCCGCGCGGCGAAGGTGCCGCAGTGGTCGTCGGCTGATCCACGTACCGCGCATGGCGCAGCACCAGCCTCCGGCACTCTCACCAGAGCCCTCCTCCGTCAGGCTTGCCAATTACCACCCTGTTGCGCAGCCCAGCCGTTGGGCTGCCTGTTCTGGGGTCGTGCTGGCCAGCTATGTGCTGATGGGGTTCACGCTACTGCTGGTGATGTGGCGCGGGCTGCTGCCTGGCCTGCTGTGCGTGTGCCTGGGCTTCCTGCTCACCAGGGCGCTGACTGCCTGGTTCACCGCCGGCCTGCGCCAGGTGCAAGGCCCTGCGGCGGGGCTTCGCAGCGCTCCCCGCGCTGCGCAGGTGGTAGCGGCGGCCGTGGTCATGCTGATGCCCCTGGCGCTGCTGGCAGCCGGGCTTACCCATTCGCGCGGATATCTGGTCGACGCGCCGCAGCAGTACCGCGAACTGCTGAACTACATGGCGCGCACGGTGCTGGAGCTGCGGCTGAAGCTGCCAGCCGACATGGCCACTCACCTGCCCGAAGGCGCTGCCGAGATCCAGCGCATCATCGCCAACTACCTCGGTGCCAAGGCTGGCGCACTGGCCATGGCTGGGCGGGCGTGGCTGGGCAGCGTGCTGTTTGCCTACGTGGGCCTGCTGATCGGTTCTTTGGCGGCGGTACGCACCACCAAGGCGTCGCCGGGGCCCCTGGCCCGGCAACTGGCCCAGCGCATCACGCTGTTTGGCGAGGCTTTTCGGCAAATCGTGGCGGCGCAATTCTGGATTGCAGCGTTCAACACCCTGCTGACGGCCCTGTTTCTTCTGTTTGTGCTGCCTTTTTGGGGCATGGCCCTGCCCTACACGCCGGTGCTCATCACGCTGACTTTCGTGGCCGGCTTGGTACCTATTGTGGGCAACCTGCTGTGCAACGTAGTCATGACCATCGTCGGGCTGTCGGTGTCTCCCATGGCGGCAGCCGCGTGCCTGGGCTTCCTCATCCTGATCCACAAGGCGGAATACGTCATCAACGCCAAGGTGGTGGGGCAGCGCACACAGATGGGGGTGTGGGAATTGCTGAGCGTGATGTTCGTGGCAGAAGCCGTGTTCGGCCCTGCCGGACTGGTGGCCGCACCGCTGTTTTACGCCTACCTCAAGAAAGAACTGGTCGCCGCCCGGCTGGTTTGACGCCCCGCTCATGACGCTTGGTACGCCGCTGCGCTGCAGTGGCAAGGCACTTCAAAATCCATAGCAGCTAGCGCTTGACCAGCAAGGGCTGTAGCCACTTTTTTGTTCAAATTACTGGCCTGCGGCCAAACTGCCGCGCAACGAAGGCCCACAGGAGGGCAGACGCGTCGGGGCCCGCAGGGTCGCTGTAGGGCATGCGCGACGCGCCGCCGCTCCAGGCATGGTCCAGCCCCGCAATTTCGCGCACCGCCACCGCCACCCGCCCCGCCGCCTTGAACTCCGTCGCCCGCATGGGGTAGCGCTTGCCCCGCAGCAAGGTGCGTGAAGCCGCAGGGCGAGCGCCAGAAGCACTGGCCCACAACAGCGCCGTTGCGCTCGCGTTGCGCACCGAAACCACGGAATCCGCATCGCCGTGCAGAACAAGCAAGGGCGGCAAGCGCAAGCCAGCTGGCGCACCCTGCCCCCGGGTTGCAGCGGCAGGAACTGGCAGCACGGCAAAGGCCTCGGGCAAGTGGGCGTCGCGGCTGCCGCGCATGGCGGCCATGGCATTGGCGGCCGATTCCGCGGTGCCCGGGGCCACGCCAGAGTGCATCACTACCGCACAGAACCTGGTCGGGTACAGGGCACCCAGCAGCGCGGCCATGCTGGCGCCGGCCGACAGCCCGGCCACCGCTACCCGGTCCAGGTCCACCGGATGCCGCCGCGCCACCTGGTCCACTGCCGCCAGCAAGGTGGCCGCCTCGGCGTCGGCCTTGCCACTGCGGCGCTCGTACCAGTTCCAGCAGCCATGGGCATTGGCAATGCGCTCCTGCTCTGGGTACAACACCAAAAAGCGCTTGCGCACTGCGATGCGATTCATGCGCGAAATGGCAGCAAGATCGCGCCCGGTCTGCCTGCACCCGTGCAGCATTACCAGCAGTGGAAAGGTCTCTCCCGGCGCGGCAGCCAGGCCCGGGGGCACGAACAGATGAAAGCGCCGCGCGCCCGCCGGGCCCGGGGCAATGCCAGACACCCACTGCGTGGGCGGGCTGGCCAGCTTGCTGGGCTGGGGGCTCGCCGCTGCCACGCCTTGCCGCACGGGCCGCGCCTGCACCGACACCGCTTTCTTGCGCGCTGCAGGCTTGGTGGCGCGCACCAGCGCCGCGAGGTTGCGTTGGTACGCGCGGGTGATGGTCGCCAGGGAAAACAAACGGGACTTGCGGGGCATGGGGCTCCAACGATTAAGGGAAAACCCTGATCACCTTAGCAGGGATTGGTGATTCCTGTTGGGCAGTTTCGCCCTTGTGCATGAGAGACAAGCGCCTACAGCTATTAAAGATATAGCGACCCAGCGGCCGCTCGAAAACCATGGCAGACCGAGAAGGTCAATGTCCTGATTTGATTGATACCTGTCTGCATTCGAGCAGAGTCGCGCCAGCGCTTGGAAAATAAGCGCATGTCCAAAACATCGCTGAAAGGCACCCCATGAAATCTTGTCTGATAGTGATTGATGTGCAGGAATCATTCCGACATCGCCCGTTTTTTACCGCCACCGACCTGCCCGCCTACCTGAGCGCGCAAAACGCATTGATCGAGGGCTGCGTTGCGCAGCAGGTGCCCGTGGTGCGGATCTTTCACGCCGAGGGGCCCCAGACGCCAGACAACCCGTTTTCCCCAGCATCGGGCCACGTGCGGCCGCTGGACGGGCTCACGCACTTCGACGCCGCCGCCACCTTCACCAAGTCACGCCACAGTGCCTTGGTAGACACAGGCCTCGCGGTATGGCTGACACGGCACGGTATCCGTCACCTCATCATCAGCGGCATCCGCACTGAACAATGCTGCGAGACCACGGCGCGCCACGCGTCAGACATGGGCTGGACAGTGGATTACGTGCTGGACGCCACGCACACCTGGGACATGGTCCAGCCCAGCGGAGTGCCCCTGGCAGCAGCCGATATCAAAGCGCGCACCGCCACCGTGCTGCAGGGCCGGTTCGCCATCGTGTGCACGGTGCAAGAAGCCCTGGCGCGGCTGCCTTCAGCCACCCAGCACGGCATGGCCGAGGCAACCGCATGAGCCCCGCAAGCCAGACGTTGGCCGTTTCCATCTTGGTGTTCGACGATATGGAGGCCCTCGACCTGGGTGGCCCTTACGAGGTATTCACCACGGCCACCCGCATGCACCAGCGCGCCCAACCGCAGGCGACGCCCGCATTCAGCGTGCAGTGCGTGGCCCGCACCTTGCAGCCCGTGCGGGCCCGCGCCGGACTGCGGGTGCTGCCCGACGCAGACTTCACCCATGCCGCACCAGCCCATGTACTGATCGTGCCCGGCGGCGTGGTCGACAGGGCCGCGGCATGCCCCGCCACCCTGGCGTGGGTGGCTGAGGCGGCGCAGGGCGCGCAGATCACGGCATCGGTCTGCACCGGGGCATTCATCCTGGCAGCCGCCGGTGTGCTGCGCGAAGGGCCCGTTACCACCCACTGGGAGGACATTGCCGATCTGCGCGCGCAATTCCCGCAACTTTCCGTGCAGGAAAACGTGCGCTGGGTGGACCAGGGCCGATGGGTCACCTCGGCGGGCATCAGCGCAGGCATTGACATGAGCCTGCACCTGGTCAGCCGCCTGATGGGCCCTGCGCTTGCACAGCGCACCGCCCGGCAGATGGACACGCCCTGGCATCCTGCGCCATGATGGATGGGCTTGTGGCAGCCTCAGCGCGCGCCACGGGCCACCAACAGCGCCACTGCGCCCATGACATCCCACGCGGCCATCGGAGTCCGCCGCCAATCACCTGCCATGCGCCCCATCCACGTTTACTTTGCCCTGCTTCCTCACAGCCTGGTGCTGGACTGGGCCGGCCCGGCCGAGGCCCTGCGCATTGCCAACCAGCTGCTCATCGGCAGCGGCCAGCCCGCCCGGTTCGTGCTGCATTTCTCCAGCCCCACACCGCAAAGTGAGACCTCTGTCGGGGCCATGCTCACGGGTCTGGAGCCATTGCCTGACTCCTTGCCCGAGCCAGCCTGGGTGGTGCTGGTGGGCTTGCCGGGCCAGCGCATTGACGTGGACACCGCGCAAACCCGGGCCCTGCTGCATTGGCTGCGCGGCTTGCGGCTGGCCGTAGGGCAGCTCGAGTTGGTGACCGTCTGCGCCGGGGCAGTGCTCGCGGCGCATGCGGGCCTGCTCACCGGCCGCCGCGCCACCACACACCACCAGCACCTGAGCGAACTCAGCCAAGTGGACCCGCGCTGCGATGTGGCAGCCAACCGCGTGTTTGTGGCCGATGGCCCCGTGCACAGCAGTGCCGGGGTGACCACGGGCATAGACTTGTTGCTGCACCGCATCAGCGAAACCTGCGGCCCGGCATTGGCTGCGCAGGTGGCCCAGGCCATGGTGGTGGCCCTGCGCCGCGGGCCCGACGACCCGGAGTTTTCGCCGTTCTTGCACCACCGCAACCACATGCACCCAGCCCTGCACCGCGTGCAGGACGCCATCGGGCAACAACCACAGGCACCGTGGAATGTGCCGGCGATGGCAGGGGTGGCGCACACCTCGCCCCGGCACCTCACCCGCCTGTTTCTGGAACACGCAGGCATTGCACCGCTGCAGTACCTGCGCCGCATCCGGCTGGCCACCGCAGAGGCGGCCCTGCAATCGGGCCACAACGTGACACAGGCAGCGGAGTTGGCCGGCTTCAGCTCTGACACGCAACTGCGCAGAGCCTGGCACCAGTTCGGCCGCAGCGGCACGCCCTCGCAGCAAGGCAGTGCGGCGCGCACGCACTGAAGTTTTTCGGAAGCGTTTTTATGGGAATTTTGCCTGCAGCGCCTATTTATTCAGCGCGAGCAGCTATTAATTAGATAGCAAAATCTGCACTTACCCAGGCCACATCGCAACGGAGGGCGCAGCCAAGCCAGGCCCAGCCTGCGGCCCGTGGATGCACGGCTCAGTACACCTCGGGCACGTACATCGACGCGGGCACTGGCTGGCGGAAATACTCGGGGTTGCGCACCCGGTCTGGCAACACCACCGGGGCGTGGGGCACTTCCTGGTAGGGCAGTTGGCTGAGCAAGTGGTGGATGCAGTTGAGCCGGGCTTTTTTCTTGTCCACGGCCTGCACCACCCACCACGGCGCCTCGGGGATGTGGGTGCGCTCGAGCATGGTTTCCTTGGCCTTGGTGTAGGCCTCCCAGCGCACGCGGCTTTCCAGGTCCATGGGGCTGAGCTTCCACTGCTTGAGCGGGTCGTGGATGCGCCCCAGAAAACGCAGATGCTGCTCTTCATCAGTGATGGAAAACCAGTATTTGACCAGCGTGATGCCTGAGCGCACCAGCATCTTTTCAAACTCGGGAACGGTGCGGAAGAACTCCTCGTACTCGTCGTCCGAGCAAAAGCCCATCACACGCTCGACGCCCGCACGGTTGTACCAACTGCGGTCAAACAGCACAATTTCGCCTGCCGCCGGCAGGTGCGCCACGTAGCGCTGAAAGTACCACTGCGTGCGTTCGCGGTCATTGGGCGCGGGCAGTGCAGCCACGCGCGCCACACGCGGGTTCAGCCGCTGGGTGATGCGCTTGATGACACCGCCCTTGCCTGCAGCGTCACGCCCCTCAAACAGGATCACCACCTTCTGGCGGCTGTGCTGCACCCAGTCCTGCAGCTTGACGAGCTCGCCCTGCAGGCGAAACAGCTCCTTGAAATAGCGCTGGCGTTCCAGCTTGTCGGTGGCGACCAGATCGCCGTCCTCGTCCACATTGCGGTCTTCGATTTCCAGCTCCAGTTCCTCGTCGTAGCTGTCAATCAGATCGTTGGCGATGCGCTGCATCAGGTCTTGGGCGTCGAACGGTGCGTTCTGAAACATGGCGATCAAGCGGTGCAAAAGATGCGCAGATGCTGCCGCTCATTGGTGACAGAGGCGTGACAGCCACCAAACAGTCATCAAAACGTCACACCACGCCAGCACCATGGCGGGCTGCCCGGCGAACGGGCATTTGCACTTCGCCAAAACTACTCCATGACGGTCCACTCTGCTGGCACGGTGCCACATAACAGCTACGGCGGGGACGCAGCAGGCCTGGTGTGCGGCTACCTGATGCACGGCAGCGCGCCGGCCCAGCCGCTGGACAGCACGGCGGCAGCGCTGTGGCTGCGAGACCATCTCACGCAAGCTGCATCTTCAGGCCAGCCCACAGCGCCTCAGCCCGCCCATACGCCGCTGCCCCCCGCTACCGCGGGGCCGCAGAACCCGGGGCCTCCCGCCCCCGGCCAAACTCCTTTTGTGTGGCTGCATTTCAACCTTGCGCACGCCCAGGCGCTGCGGTGGATACAACGGCATGCCCAGCTCCCCGATGCTTTTTTCGAGTCGCTCAAAGATGGCTCGCACTCCACCCGGATCGAGCGCGACGACGACGCCCTGATGGGGGTGCTCAACGACGCACACTTCGACTTTGCCTTCGAGCCCTTCGACATTGCCACGCTGTGGATCTGCGTATTGCCCCATGTGGTCGTCACTGCGCGCGCCCACCCGCTGCGCTCGGTGGACGCGCTGCGCACTGCGGTGCGGCAGGGGTACACACCGCGCTCCAGCGTGGCGCTGCTGGAGCAGCTGATGCGCACCCAGGCTGCCGGGCTGGTGGACATCGTGCGGGGCGTCACCCAGCGCATCGATGGCATCGAGGACGAGTTGCTGGGCGGACGGCTGAACCACAAGCGGGCACGGCTGGGTGTGCTTCGCAGGCTGCTGGTGCGCCTGCAGCGGTTGCTGGCTCCCGAGCCCGCGGCGCTGTTTCGGCTGCTGCAGCATCCGCCAAGCTGGATGGGCGCTGAAGACGTGCAGGAGCTGCGCGACTCCACCGAAGAGTTCTCGGTGGTGCTGCGTGACATGCAGGGCCTGCAAGAACGCATCAAGCTGCTGCAGGAAGAACTGGCTGCCAGCGTGCAAGAGGCCAACAGCCGCAGCCTGTTCGTGCTGACCGTGGTCACGGTGCTGGCACTGCCCATCAACATCCTCACCGGGCTGCTGGGCATGAATGTGGGGGGCGTGCCGCTGGCGGGCAGCGAACACGGCTTTTGGGTAATCGTGTGCATCCTGGTGGTGTTCACAGCGGTGGCGGGCTGGCTGGCCCTGCGAGGCACCCGGGACAAGTAGGCACAAAGACCCGCGCATCTACAATGCCGCCCCTGCCCTGAAGACCCGGCCCCGCGCCCGCACAACATGAACATCGTCGTCAACGAAGAACTCAAAGCCTACATCGACCCCCTGACCCCCGAAGAGCACGATGCGCTGGAGCGCAGCATCCTGGCCGAGGGCTGCCGCGATGCCCTGGTGCTGTGGGGCGACGTGCTGGTGGATGGCCACAACCGCTACGGCATTTGCCAAAAGCACGGCCTGCCTTTTCAAACCGTGCAAAACACCCGCTTCCAGTCGATGGAAGACGTGCATCTGTGGATGATTGACCAGCACCTGGGCCGCCGCAGCGTGTCGGACTTTCAGCGTGGCGTGCTGGCTCTGCGTAAGCGCGAGATCGTGGCAGAGCGCCGCGCGCGCGCAGCCGCTGCGTTTGTCGCAGCCGCACCCGCAGAAGAGACTGCTGCGCCCGAGGCTGCAGCGTCATCTTCACCGGTGGCGGCGGCTGAAGACCTGAGCAGCCGCGAAGCGATTGCCCGCGCGGCGCGCCTGAGCAGCAGCCAGGTGGTCATGATCGAAAAAATCCAGAAGCAGGCGGCTCCCGAGCTGGTGGCAGCCGTGAAGTCCGGCACCATCTCGCTCAATGCCGCCGCCGCTGTGGCCACCCTGCCTGCCGAAGAGCAAGTGGCCGCGGCAGCCGCAGGCAAGGACGAGCTCAAACAGGCCGCCAAACGCGTGCGCGACGCCAAGCGCAAGACCCGGGAGGAATCTGCACCGAAGGCCGGCGACGACGCACGCGCGCACTCGGATGCCATTGCCGGCGATGAGCTGTCAGCCCTGCGGGCGCGCGTTGCCGAGCTGACCGCAGAAAACGAAGCATTGCGCCAACAGCTGGCCCAGTTGCGCGCACAACTCTCTGCGGATGACGGACAGCCTTTTTGATGGGGCCAGGGCGCTGAACAGCGGCGCCCTTTGGCGCAAGAGAATGCCCGAACGCTCAAAGGGCGTCAGACCAGTGGGTGGAATTGTCGGGTTCGCGTCGGAATGCACTCGGAATGAGTGGATGCCTCGGGTTGCTTCCCATGGGCAAGTACCCCTGCAAGCAGCTGGCGCATTCCATCGCCTGATTTCACGCCCGTCTTCGGCAAGTCTTGCCGCGCGGTGTGCGTTGTTGCAGCGCCCGGCAGCCCATCCCGACAAGCCACATCGCGACTCTGCAGATCGCAAACAGGTTCTTAGTCGAGTGACCGCCGCAGGGCGCTGAGGCGATCAGCCACCATGTCCAAGTCGAGCCCATCCTCGGCATGGGCCAGGTAAGCTTCCAGATCCAGCACGGCTTCCCTCGCATTCCCAAGCTCGGCATGGGCCAGGCCCCGGTCCCGCCGCTCGCCCCAGGTCTGCGGCGAAAGCACAATCAAGCGGTCCAGTACGGAGGTGAGCCGCTGCCAATCCTGCTGCGCGCGGTGCACCTCTTTGAGATTGCGCAGCATGCGGGCAATGATGTCGCGCGGCGTGGCGGCCTGCAGATACAGGCCCAGCGGCACGTCGTAGTCATCCACCAGACCGTTCTGGCGCTTGTAGGGCTCCAGCCGCTCGCAGAGGTCTTCACGGCTGAGCGATTGCCCCGTGGTCGGGTCCATGACCACCTGCCCCTTGGGTAGCAGCACCTTCACCATGAAGTGCCCCGGAAACCCCACACCGCGCACGTGCAGGCCCAACCCCTGGGCCAACTCCATCCACAGCACGGCCAGGCTGATGGGAATGCCCCGGCGTGTGCGCAAGACCGCGTTCAGGTAACTGTTGTCGGGGTCGTAGTAATTGTTGACGTTGCCCGCGAAGCCCAGGTCCGCGAAAAAGAACTGGTTGAGCATGTGCAGCCGCTGCAGGGCCGGTGCATCGCTGGCCAGCCGGCGGCGGATGCGGGCCTGCATCTGGTCGACATCGCCGAGCAGTTGCTGCACATCCAGCTCGGGGTACTCGTCCTGGGCAATGCTCGCCGCCGCTTCCAGCAAAGGAAAGTGTTCATCGCTTTGCACCAAGCAGGCGAAATATTCCAGTGACGAGGGGACGGAGTAACTCAGAGACATGGCAGATTTTTAGAGGGGACCCGCATGGGCGTCAAGGCGCAAAGCAGGGCTTTTCCCCGGCTGTTACATCTGATGCGCAGCGCTCGCGCTCGCGCTTGCGCGTGGCTTTGGCTTGCTAGCGACGCAGCATCAACCGCAGTTTGAGCCCAGCCGCCCACAGCGCGCCGAAATACACGACGGCAGCAGCGGCCATCAGCCCCAGCAGCAGCAGCACGCGCACACCACTTTGGGAGCGCAAGGCTACCCAGTCGAAATAGTGCGAGCCCCAGGCCAGCAACACCGCCAGCAAGGCGCTTGCCGCGATCACCTGCAAGGCAAAGCGCCCCCAACCCGGCTGCGGCTGATAACTGCCGCGTCGCACCAAGCCGATCAGCAGCCAAAGTGCGTTGATCAGGGCACCCAGCCCAATGGACAGCGCCAGCCCGGCATGGTCGATGAGCGGCACGAGCACCGCATTCAGCACCTGGGTGATGACCAGCACCACGATGGCGATCTTCACCGGGGTGCGTACGTCCTGGCTGGCGTAGTAACCCGGTGCCAGCACCTTGATGGCCACCAGCCCCAGCAACCCTGCACCGTACCCGGCCAGCGCCACGGCGATCTGACCCACATCGGTATCTGTGAGCTTGCCGTAGTGGAACAAGGTGGCCACCAGCGGCTTGGCAAAGGTGAGCAATGCGACGGCACAAGGCACGGCCAGCAGCACCACGATGCGCAAGCCCCAGTCGAGCATGGCAGAGTATTTCCGCGCATCCCCCGCCGCTTTGGCGGCAGTGAGTTGGGGGGTGAGCACCACGCCCAACGCCACACCCAGAAGGGCGGTGGGAAACTCCATGAGCCGGTCGGCGTAAAAAAGCCAAGTGACACTGCCGGGAGCAAGGTACGACGCAATCTGCGTGTTGATCATGAGGGACACCTGCGCCACCCCCACACCCAGCAGGATGGGGGCCATCAACGTCAGTACCCGGCGCACGCCGGGCTCGGCCCAGGCTGCGCGCAGCGCGCCCCACGTCACTCCAATGCGGGGCATCAACCCCATGCGAAGCAGCACCGGAATCTGAACCCCCAGCTGCAGCACGCCTCCCAACATCACCCCGCCCGCCATGGCATAGATGGGCTCGATGCCGCGCGCTTCGAGCTGGGGGGCACCCAACCAGGCCGCGGCGATCATGCAGATGTTGAGCAGCACGGGCGAGGCGGCGGGCACTGCAAAGTGCTTCCAGGTGTTGAGAATGCCTGCCGCCAGAGCGACCATGGACATGAAGCCGATGTAAGGGAACATCCAACGCGTCATCAACACCGCGGCGTCAAAAGCTTCGGGGCTTTGGCGCATGCCGCTGGCCAGCGCCCACACCAGGGCAGGTGCACCCACCACCCCGAGCACGCACGTCACGAGCAGGGTCCACGCCAATGCGGTGGCCACTGCGGAGATAAGACGGTGGGTGACTTCGTCACCCTCCCTGGCTTTGGTGGTGGCCAGCACCGGCACAAAGGCCTGCGCAAACGCCCCCTCGGCAAACAGGCGGCGAAACAGGTTGGGAATGCGGAAGGCGACATTGAAGGCGTCCGTGAGGGCGCTGGCGCCAAACATGGACGCCATCAGCAGGTCGCGCGCCAGGCCCGTCACACGGGAGGCCAGGGTCAGCAAGGATACGGTGGAGGCGGCTTTGAACAGAGACACCGCCGGGAGTGTATTCGCTGCGCGCGTGCCGCACCCTGGCGGGAACCCGTTGTTGCGCACACTTACCCCTGGGGCTTGTGGGGAGGCAAAAGGCGCACCGACGCCAAAAACCCCGGGGCGGGCACCGGGACACGCTGAGCGGGGATGGAATGCGCCTGCTTTGTCTTGTGGGCTATAATCGTCGGCTTTGCTGACATCATCCTCAGACTCAAGGAACTAAATCATGGCATCCGCTAAACCAAAGAAAAAGAACCCACGCCTGGCGTCGGGCCGCAAGCGCGTCCGTCAGGACGTCAAGATCAACGCAGCCAATACATCGCTGCGTTCCAAATACCGCACTGCCGTCAAGAACGTCGAAAAGGCTGTTCTGGCTGGCGACAAGGTGAAGGCTGCTGAAGCTTTTGCCAAGGCACAAAGCGTGGTCGATACCGTTGCCGACAAGGGCATCTTCCACAAGAACAAGGCAGCTCGCGATAAGAGCCGCCTGGCAGCCAAGGTGAAAGCCCTGGCACTGGCCGCCTGACCCACTTCAGGCAAACAGCACGGGTAGCCTTCGCTGCCCGCCGTTTGTAACGGGTGCGCTATCAGCAAACATCAAAACCGCCTTCGGGCGGTTTTTTTGTGCCTGATCCATTCATGCACGGACGCGACTGCCCTCGCCTCACCAACACCGCAGGCAAACAACATCGAGAGAGCACGCCGATGAATCGGCCCTCCTTCGGCGCCGCCGATATGCGCCGGCGAAAAAAAAGGCCTGTCAGGCCTTGGGGGGAGGAGCGTCTGGGAGCAAACAGGCTTCGGCCACCTGCAAGTTATTGTCCCTTGCAAAGTTGATCACAAAGTCCCAGGCCATGGGCTCGTGGTTTTGCAGGTCGCGGTGGACCACTACACATTTCACGCCGTTGAGGGTGGTGGGGATGCACCAGGGGGAATAGCTCAAGTGGCTGCCGGGCCGCGAACCACCAGGGCGAAACTGGCTCATGACGCCAGCCAACCGCTCCGCCCAATCGCTGGGTCGAAAGGTTTTCCCGTCATGGGTAATGCCCTGAATGAAAACTTCTTTGGTGGAAGGGGAAACCATCGCGGTCGGTTGGGTAAGTGGCAGCTCACCGCAGTGTTGCTACAGCCATCCATTCTAACTCTTATATAAGAGCTGACCGGTAGTCCTTCGGGTCGGTCGGGTAACGCATCGCAGTGATGCGCAATTGTCAATGGCCAGCCACAGCACTCCCCCTAGAATCGTGCTTCGCTTTTCGGGTGAACCCACCTGTTCGCAGGCCACAAGCCCAACCATTTTCTGCACCGTCTGGAGATCTCTGCATGACCGCTTTCATCGAGGCAGCCTCGCCCCACGTAATGAACACCTATGGCCGCGTACCGATCGCGCTGGCCCGAGGCCAGGGCTGCCGAGTCTGGGACGTCAACGGCAAGGAATATCTGGACGCGCTGGGCGGCATCGCCGTGAACACGCTGGGGCACAACCACCCCAAGCTGGTGCCAGCGCTGCAAGACCAACTCACCAAACTCATCCACACGTCCAACTACTACCACTCGCCGCTGCAAGAAGCGCTGGCCGCCAAGTTGGTGGTACGCTCTGGCATGACCAACGTGTTCTTCTGCAATTCGGGCCTGGAGGCCAACGAGGCCGCCATCAAGATTGCACGCAAGTACGGCGTGGACAAGGGCATTGCCAAGCCCGAGATCGTGGTCTACGAAAAGGCCTTTCACGGCCGCTCCATCGCCACCATGTCGGCCACTGGCAACCCCAAGATCTACAGCGGCTTTGGCCCGCTGGTCGAGGGCTTCATCCGCGTGCCGCTCAACGACATTGAGGCCATCAAGCAGCGCACCGAGGGCAATCCCAACGTCGTGGCCGTGTTCTTTGAAACCATCCAGGGCGAAGGCGGCGTGAACCCCACGCGCGTCGAGTACCTGCAGCAGCTGCGCGCCCTGTGCGACGAGCGCGGCTGGCTGATGATGATTGACGAAGTGCAGTGCGGCATGGGCCGCACTGGCAAGTGGTTTGCCCACCAGTGGGCAGGCATCGTGCCCGACGTGATGCCCCTGGCCAAGGGCCTAGGCTCGGGCGTGCCGATTGGTGCGGTGGTGGCCGGCCCCAAGGCCGCCAACGTGCTGCAACCAGGCAACCACGGCACCACCTTTGGTGGCAACCAGCTGGCCATGCGTGCGGGTAACGAAACCATCCGCATCATGGAAGAAGAAGGCCTGCTGGACAACGCAGCCACCGTGGGTGCCCACCTGAAGGCTGCGCTGCAACGCGAACTGGGCAGCCTGAGCGGCGTGAAGGAAATCCGTGGCCAGGGGCTGATGCTGGGCATTGAGCTGAACAAGCCTTGCGGCGCACTCACCGGCCGCGCGGCCGAAGCGGGCCTGCTCATCAGCGTGACGGCCGACAGCGTCATCCGCCTGGTGCCATCGCTGATCCTCACCGTGGCCGAGGCCGACGAAATCGTCGCCAAGCTCACCCCTCTGGTCAAAGCCATCCTGGCCGAATAAACCTTGCAGGGCACGCTACCGTGCGTGCCCGTTTTTGCCCATGAAACACTACCTGCAGTTCACCGACCTCACCGCTGACGAATACGCCTACCTGTTCGAGCGCGCAGCGATCATCAAGAAGAAGTTCAAGTCGTACGAGAAGCACCACCCGCTGGTCGACCGCACGCTCGCCATGATTTTCGAAAAGGCCAGCACCCGCACCCGCGTGAGCTTTGAAGCCGGCATGTACCAGCTGGGCGGCAGCGTGGTGCACCTCACCACCGGTGACAGCCAGCTCGGCCGCGCCGAGCCGATTGAAGACAGCGCCAAGGTCATCAGCCGCATGACCGATCTGGTGATGATCCGCACCTATGAGCAGACCAAGATCGAGCGCTTTGCGGCCCATTCGCGCGTGCCCGTCATCAACGGGCTGACCAACGAATACCACCCCTGCCAGATCCTGGCCGACATCTTCACGTACATCGAACACCGTGGCTCCATCGCGGGCAAGACCGTGGCATGGGTGGGTGACGGCAACAACATGGCCAACACCTGGGTGCAGGCCGCTGCGCTGCTGGGCTTCAAGGTGAACGTCAGCACTCCACGTGGCTACGAGATTGATGAGAAACTAGCCTCTGGCGCGCATGGAATAAGCGCGAGCAACTATCAGTTTTATAGCAACCCGCTCGACGCCTGCAAGGACGCAGACCTGGTCACCACCGACGTGTGGACCAGCATGGGCTATGAAGCCGAGAACGAAGCCCGCAAGAAGGCTTTTGCCGATTGGTGCGTGGACGCCGAAATGATGGCCGCTGCCAAACCCGACGCCCTCTTCATGCATTGCCTGCCCGCCCACCGCGGCGAGGAAGTCGAAGCCGACGTGATCGATGGGCCGCAATCGGTGGTGTGGGACGAAGCAGAGAACCGGATGCACGTGCAAAAGGCACTGATGGAATACCTGCTGCTGGGCCGCGTGGCCTGACCTTGCACCTGGGTGGCGCGCTCACGGAGCACGCCACTGCCCTCCATCACCAGCCTAGTGCCGGCCTGAGTCTCGTGGCCCAAATTCGGCCTGAGGCGCGGGCTTGCTTGCCGGGCCATTAACGCTGCAGCCCCCGCAACTGCTGCACCCTCCCCCGCTGCCACACCCCGCGCCCTGCGCCATGGCCGGGTGCACGCGGCCCAGCTTCTTGCGCAGCCCGGTGGGCAGCCAGCGCCACACCATGTAGGCGGCGGCCAGCGCCACGATCAAGCCGGTGATCCATTGTTGCCACATCACGCGCCACCTCCCAGGGCCAAAGCGATTCGGTACGTCACGAAACTGGCGGCATAAGCCAGGCTGAACAGGTAGGTCACCATCAGCAATGGGTAGCGCCAACTGTTCGTTTCGCGCCGCACCGCGGCAATAGTGGAAATGCACTGCGGCGCAAACACAAACCACACCAGCAGCGACAGCGCCGTGGCCAAAGACCAGTTCTGGGCGATCAGCGGCCCCAGTTGGCTTGCCACCTCCTCACCCGTGGCCGACAGCGCGTACACCGTGCCCAACGCGCCCACCGCCACCTCGCGCGCGGCCATGCCAGGCACCAGGGCGATGGCAATTTGCCAGTTGAAGCCGATGGGTGCCACCAGCACCTCCAGCAAGCGCCCCAACTGGCCGGCAAAGCTGTAGGTGATGGCAGCTTCGGTAGCGCCCTCGGGCGGGGCTGGGTAGGTGGACAGGAACCACAGCAGCACCGTCACCGCCAGGATGATGCCGCCCACGCGTTTGATGAAGATCATCGCCCGTTCGTACAGGCCATGCGCCAGGCTGCGCAGGCTGGGCCAACGGTAGGCGGGCAGCTCCATCAGCAGCGGCGTGGGCCGGGTGTCGGTGCGCGCCAACTTGGCCACGGCAGCCACTCCCATGGCACTGGCAATGCCGCCCACATACAGCGCAAACAGCACAATGCCTTGCAAGTTGAAAAGGCCGCCCACCGTGCGCTCGGGAATGAAAGCACCGATCAGCAGTGCATACACCGGCAGCCGGGCCGAGCAGGTCATGAGCGGCGCAATCATGATGGTGACCAGCCGATCACGCCAATGCGTGATGGAACGCGTGGCCATCACGCCCGGCACTGCGCAGGCAAAGCTGGACAGCAGCGGGATGAACGAGCGGCCCGACAGGCCCACCGTGCCCATCACGCGGTCCAGCAAAAATGCCGCACGCGGCAGGTAGCCCGAATCCTCCAGCGCCAGGATGAACAGGAACAGCGTCAGGATTTGCGGCAGAAACACCAGCACCCCGCCAGCGCCGGCCACGATGCCATCCACCAGCAGGCTGCGCAGAGGGCCGTCGGCCATGTGCTCCTGGATCAAACCTGAAGTCCACTCCACCCCCGCCTTGATCCAGTCGGTAGGCACCGTGGCCCAGGTAAACACCGCCTGGAACATGAGAAACAGCGTGGTCAGTAGCAGCAGCATGCCCCACACCGGGTGCAGCACCACCGCGTCGATGCGGTCGTCTGCGCGCAGGCTGACGGCAGGCGCGCGCACGGCCAACTCCATCAAGCGGCGTACTTGCTGGTGGGTGCGGATGACCTGGGCCTGCGCTTCCAGCGGCGGGGCGTCCAGCGCCACGGTTTCTTGGGCGGACACCACGGGGGCCTGCAGGGTCTGCGCGGCGGGTGAGTCCAGCCAAGCGAGCAACTCCTGCGCCCCATCGCCGCGCACGCCCACCGTGGTCAGCACGGGCATGCCCAGCTCGCGCGACAGCACTTCGCGGTCAATGTGAATGCCCTGGCGCTCGGCCATGTCGCTCATGTTGAGCACCAGCACCATGGGCAGGCCCAAAGCACGGGCTTCGAGCACCAGGCGCAGGTTCAAGCGCAGGTGGGTGGCGTCGGTCACGCACACCAGCAGGTCGGGCAGCGCCTCGCCTGGGCGGCGGCCACGCACAATGTCTCGCGTGATGGCCTCGTCCACGCTGTGGGCATGCAGGCTGTACGCGCCGGGCAAGTCCAGCACCCGCACGCGCCGGCCGCTGTCGGTCTGCAGCACACCTTCCTTGCGCTCGACTGTCACGCCTGCGTAGTTGGCCACCTTTTGCCGCGCACCGGTCAGCAGATTGAACAGCGCCGTCTTCCCGCAGTTGGGGTTGCCCAACAAGGCCATGCGCATGAGATCACTCTGGGGCGCAGCGGCGCCTGCGTTCAGCGCCGCGCTCATGAACGCCCCTGCGCCTGCACCTGCACCATGGAGGCCTCCTGGTGTCGCAATGCAAAGGTCGCTTGCCCCACGCGCACCGCCAATGGGTCGCCTCCCCAGACACCACGCGCCAGCACTTGCACGGTCTCGCCCGGAGCAAAGCCGATCTCCAGCAAGCGCAGCAGCGTGCTGTGCTCCCGCCCGTCACGCGCAGGGGTCAGGCCGATCACCCTGGCAGGGGTGCGGGCAGGCAGGGCGTCCAGACCCGCGCCGTGCGGCGCAGCCGCCAGGTCGCCCGCCAGTTCGCCAAGATGCAGGGTTGCGGCAGCACCCTCGTGCATAGTTTTCATGCGATGAGTCTTCTTGCAAATGAGTTTGTTTCTCATTCTATAAAGCGGACTCCATCGGCCATTGACGCAAATCAGACTCCCAGCAAGGGGTAAATCGCCAAAACCCATGCTGGAGCCAACGGCATCATTGCCGAACCGGGACCGGGTATCCAGCGGGTCCACGCCAGGTGGGGGCTTGGCCAGCGCTGCCACAGCGCCCCTTTCGAAAAGTCAGCCTTGCAACACGGCTGCTGTGGCGCCCGGTGTCGTCAGCACAAGCAGTTTGCAGAGCCACGCGTTCGGTTTTCCGTCAATGCAAACGGACAAGCTCCACGGCAAAAAGAAGTGATTGTTGGAAATAACCGACACCACAAAAAATCCAGGCCATTACCTTCACGTCCCATGCAAAAGCTTTGGGACATTTCCCCCCCCGTCCATGCGGGCAGCCCAGTGTTTCCGGGTG
Organism: Acidovorax delafieldii; assembly: GCA_002377855.1. Lineage (GTDB taxonomy): Bacteria > Pseudomonadota > Gammaproteobacteria > Burkholderiales > Burkholderiaceae_C > Acidovorax > Acidovorax delafieldii_A. Next base: position 138,909 of record DFQQ01000010.1, read on the forward strand.
ACACGCCCTACAGCCAGCAGTGGTGCGCCACCATCGGGCCCGGCTGCCCGGTCAACGTGAGTGCCGTCACGCTGTCACCCCACGTGGGGGCGCATGCCGATGCGCCACTGCACTACGACACAGAGGGTGCCAGCATCGGCGCTGTGGCCCTGGATGCGTTTCTGGGCCCTTGCCGCGTCATCCACGCCATGGGCTGCGGGCCGCTGATCGAATGGCAGCACATTGCCCATGCCATCACCACCGCCCTGCCCGCCCGCGTGCTGGTGCGCACCTATGCCAAGGCGCCCGAGCAGTGGGATGGCCAGCTCGCCGCCTACGCGCCCGCCACCATTGAGCGCTTGGCTGATATGGGCGTGCAGTTGGTAGGCATCGACACCGCCAGCATCGACCCGGCCGACAGCAAGACCTTGGACAGCCACCAGGTCATCCGCCGCCGCGGTCTGCGCGTGCTGGAGAACCTGGTGCTGGACGACGTGCCCGAGGGCGACTACGAACTCATCGCGCTGCCCTTGAAGCTGACCACGGCCGACGCCTCGCCCGTGCGGGCGGTGCTGCGCTCCCTCCCGGTCTGACCAGGCCCGGGCATCCTCTTTTCAAACGTTTTATGCCTCTGGCGCTTATCCATCAAACGCGAGCAGCTATCAAAAAAGAAGCAAAACCGAGACAACCCTCATGACCACCACCTTGCAAGACTGCCGCACCCGCGACGCCCAAGACCCCCTGCGCACCTTGCGCGACCACTTTGCGCTGCCCCCCGGCGTGATCTACCTCGACGGCAACTCGCTGGGCGTGTTGCCCAAGGCCGCCCCTGCCCGCATTGCCGATGTGGTGGCGCACGAATGGGGCACCGACCTCATCAAATCCTGGAACACCGCAAGCTGGTTCGACCTGCCCCAGCGCCTGGGCAACCAGCTGGCCCCGCTGATCGGCGCGGGCAAAGATGAAGTGGTGTGCACCGACAGCACCTCCATCAACCTCTACAAAGTGCTCTACGCGGCGCTCAACATCGCGCGTGAAGACAGCCCCGCCCGCAAGCGCATCGTGAGTGAGCGCAGCAACTTCCCCACTGATCTCTACATTGCCGAAGGCCTGTGCAAGGAGCGCGGGCTGGAGTTGGTGCTGGTGGAGCCCGAAGAAATCGCCGCATCGCTCACCGCCGACGTGGCCGTGCTGATGCTGACGCACGTGAACTACCGCACGGGTGCCATGCACGACATGGCGGGCATCACCGCAGCGGCGCACGCGAAGGGCATTCTGTGTGTGTGGGATCTGGCGCACAGCGCGGGTGCCGTGCCGGTGGACTTGAACGGTGCGGGCGCTGATTTTTCGATTGGCTGCGGCTATAAATACCTCAACGGTGGCCCCGGCGCGCCCGCCTTTGTGTGGGTGCACCCGCGCCATGCCAACCGCTTCTGGCAGCCCTTGTCTGGCTGGTGGGGCCACGCGTCGCCCTTCCAGTTCACGCCCGACTACCAGCCCGCCCCGGGCATCACCCGCTACCTGTGCGGCACGCAGCCCATCATCAGCCTGTCGGCTCTGCAATGCGGGCTGGATGTGTTCACAGCGGCCCAAAGCCTGGGCGGCATGGCGGCGCTGCGCACCAAGTCGCTGGCGCTGACGGACCTGTTCATCCAGCTGGTGGAAGAGCGCTGCGCACGCTACGGCCTGGGTTTTGCCACACCGCGCGAGCATGCGCAGCGCGGCTCGCAGGTGTGCCTCACGCGCGACGAAGGTGCTGGCGTGAACGGCCAAGGCAGCGGCGCATACGCCATCGTGCAGGCGCTCATCGCGCGTGGTGTGATCGGCGACTTCCGCAAGGGGGATGGAGGCAAGGGCCGGCACAAGGACATCCTGCGCTTTGGCTTCACGCCGCTGTACATCGGTTTTGAAGACGTCTGGAACGCGGTCGAGCATCTGCGCCAGGTGCTGGAAAGCGGCGAATGGCAAAAGCCCGAGTTCAACGGGACGCATGCGGTGACCTGACTCTGGTCTGTATTCAAAACAAAAAAAACCGTTCACGCTGAGCTTGTCGAAGCGCCGCGCAAGGCTTCGACAAGCTCAGCCCGAACGGTTCGGATGAATCGACGCGCATCACCAAAGACCGCGTAACGCAGGAGACCTACCATGTGCCCCTTTTCCCAAACCACCGTCCCCGCCAGCGACACGCCAGCCCCCGCCCTGCCCGAGTCCATCGTGCACGAGGAGCGCGCCCAGCTCGACTTCAGCCAATCGATGAGCTACGGCGACTACCTGCAGTTGGACGCCATCCTCTCAGCGCAAAAGCCGCTGTCGCCCGCGCATGACGAGATGCTGTTCATCGTGCAGCACCAGACCAGCGAGCTGTGGATGAAGCTCATGCTGCACGAGCTGCGCGCGGCCATCGGCCACATTGCGCGCGATGAGCTGCCGCCCGCCTTCAAGATGCTGGCGCGGGTCAGCAAAATCATGGAGCAACTGGTGCACGCCTGGGACGTGCTGGCCACCATGACACCGCCTGAATACAGCGCCATGCGCCCTTACCTGGGGCAGTCCAGCGGTTTTCAGAGCTACCAGTACCGCAGCATCGAATTCTCGATGGGCAACAAGAACCGCGCCATGCTGCGCCCGCACGAGCACCGCGCTGACCTGCTGGCACAGGTGCAGGCTGCCTACGAGGCACCTTCGCTGTACGACGAGGCCCTGCGCCTGCTGGCGCGGCGTGGTTTGGCCGTGCCCGCCAGCCACACCGAGCGCGACTGGACCCAGCCCTACGCGGAAAGCGACGCGGTGGAGCAAGCTTGGCTCACGGTGTACCGCAGCCCGGAAAAACACTGGGATCTGTACCAGCTGGGCGAGGAACTGACCGACTTGGAAGACGCCTTCCGCCTGTGGCGCTTTCGCCATGTGACGACGGTGGAGCGGGTGATCGGCTTCAAGCGCGGCACCGGCGGCACGGGCGGCGTGAGCTATCTGCGCAAGATGCTGGACGTGGTGCTGTTCCCCGAGATCTGGCGCTTGCGCACCAATCTGTAGGGCCGCGCACGGTCCAGATAGGCAGGGTAATTTTCAAAAAAAAAGAGCTGCAAGCGCTTTTGCAACATGCGCCGGCAGCTCTCTTTTTTATAGCGCTCCTCAGCAAGACATGGGGGGCGCGCCCCCTGCCGTCAAGGCAGCCGCAGGTGTTCCGACTCGCGCACGCTGGCGCGGTATTCACGGCCACCCACCGAATACGTCACCCACAGCACCTTGGGCGTGCCGGGCGCGGGGTCGTAACCCGCCAGATCGTTGCCGGCACGCACCGACAACTGGTCGCCAGCCACCTGCGCCCGCAGCCGGTCTGTCACGTCAATCACGCGGTTGTCGGCCCCGTAGGCCGCTTGCACGATGTACAGGCCGCCACGTCCCGAACCGGGCCGGTCGTAGCCATTGCCGCCCTGGTGGTTGCCGCCGCCATTGCCATGCCAGCCGCCGTTCCAGCCTTCATTGCCCCAGTTGCCACCACGCCACCCGGTAAAGCGTGCGCCATCAATGGTGGAGCCTTCGGGGTACTCGAACATGCGGTTCTGGCCATCACGCGTGCGCACGAAAATGCGCAGTGTCTTGCTACGGCCGCGGTGCGGGTCCACGCCAAAGGTGTCGTTGGTCAGGGCAATGGCACGGTCGTCGCGCGCCAAATCGCGCAGTCGGCGGGTCACGTCCACATGGTGCTCTGCGGTGCCGTACACCGCCTGCAGGATGCGGAACTCGCCATCATCGCGGCCGTCACCTTGGCCGCCACCGTGCCAGCCACCACCCTGGCCGCCCTGCCCCCAGTTGCCCCCCCTCCAGCCAGAGAACTGGCTGCCGTCCACGACAGAATCCTCGCGGAACTCGAATGTGCGCGTCTTGCCGCGGGGGTCGCGGGCGTAGATGCGCAGCACCTTGACCCGGCCCCGGTCGGGGTCGGTACCGAAGGTGTCGTTGTGCACGAGAAAGGGCTGGTCGCTGCGGGCCAGTTCGCGCAGCCGCTCGGTAACGTCGACACTGCGTTCGGCCGTGCCGTAGCGCGCGCTCATGATCTGGTAGGCCCCGTCGTCACCGCCGCGCTGCGCCGCCGCGGGGGCCAGCAGCCCGAAGAACAACAGCAGCGCGGCCCAAAAGCCGGCAAAAGGGTGGTGGAACAGCATGGAGACCTCCTTGGGGTGTGTGATTCGTCGCAACAGCGGCCTTTGCGCAGATCCTCTGGCCACTGGCTGACGTGGCTGAATGGCCTGGTTGATTGCAAATGCTCGCGAAGCGACTTGTTTTGGCTTTGCTTTGCGAAATCCGGCAGCGCTTTCCCTCTAACGGGCGCCGAGGCTGCCCGTTGACCGGGCCAGCCTGCGCGCATTATCTGTTTGGCAAAAGTTGGAACCAAATGTTTTTCGGGTGCCGCTGCGCAAGCCGGCCTCCAGCTGCGCTCACGGGACATGCGCACGCGCTGCGCGGCGTTACGCTCGCGGCATGGGCACCTCGCAACAGGCTTTTAGGAGCCAGCCACTCCCCCACACCTCTTCCGTGCCTGCCAGGCAGGCCTGGGCCATGCTGCTGGCAATGGTCAGTGGCTTCGCGCTCAGCCAGGCGTTTCGAACCGTTACCGCCATCATGGCCAGCGGCCTGCGAGCTGAGTTCGGGCTTTCGGCCCAGGCGCTGGGAGTATTTGCAGGGACTTTTGCCTTCGCGTTCGGCACCATGCAGCTGTTCATGGGAATTGCCATTGACTTTTGGGGCGTGCGGCGCACCCTGCTGGCGGCATTTCCAATCGCCATCGCCGGCGCGGCGCTGTCGGCCGCGGCACCCGGCTACGGCGCGCTGCTGCTGGGGCAGATGCTGATCGGCGTGGGTTGCGCGCCTGCCTTTTTGGTGTGCACGGTGTTCATTGCGCGCTACTTTGCGCCGTCGCGGTTTGCTGCGGTGTCTGGGGTAGCCATGGGGGTGGGCGGGCTGGGCATGCTGTTCACCGGCACGCCGCTGGCGTGGCTGGTGGCGCAGTCGTCGTGGCGCTGGGGGTTTGCGGTGCTGGCGGGGCTGGCTGCGGTGGCCTGGGGCTTGATCTACTGGAAGGTGCGCGAGCCTGCGCCGCCCCTGGGCGCTGGCGCAGCAACACCCGCCACCCCGGCTGCACAACGCGAATCGCTAGGCCAGGTCGTGCGCGGGTTTGGCGCGCTGTTTTTGCAGCCCCACACGGGTGGCATCCTGGTGCTGGCGCTGATGACATACGCGTCGATGCTGTCACTGCGCGGCCTGTGGCTGGGCCCGCTGTTGATCGACCGGCACGCTTTCTCACTGGTTGCCAGCGGGCACGTGGCCACCGCGATGTCGTTGGTTTCATTGTTCAGCCCCGCATTTTTCGGTCGGCTGGACCCCGGCCCAGGCGTTCGCCGCCACTGGCTTACCGGCTTTACCGCGCTGATGGCGGCACTGTTTGCCTCCATGGGCGTGTGGCAACTCCCATGGCTCGACGTGGCCGGCCCGGTGGCGGTGGGGCTGCTTTCGGGATACATGGTGCTGCAGTACGCCGATGTGCGATCGGCCTACCCGGCCACGATGACGGGGCGCGCGATGTCGGTCTTTACCATGGCGCTCTTTCTGGGCGTGGCGCTCATGCAGTGGGCGACTGGCGTGGCAGCATCCACCGCCAAGGCGCAGGGCGCAGAACCCTACACGGCGGTGATGTTCACCATCGCAGGCATGCTGGCGGTGGGCGCGGCCGCATTCCATGGGTTGCCAGCACCGCGCCAGCAGGCCTGATGCAATCAAAAAGCAGTGCAGGCGCCGCCCCTAAAGCGCCGGCAGCTACTAACTCGATAGTATTCAGCAGCGTCCCTGGTCCACGCCGTCGCCCCGGTACAGCCAGGGCACGTCCAGCACACGCTCGCCCAGCAGCCTGAGCGACAGATTGCGCGCCCACCGCACGGGCCCGGTTGCGTGAAAGATGCGCCCGTTGCGGGTGGATCGGGCTTGCACCCGGGCATTGCGTTGCCAACGGTTCACAGCGTACCGACGCAGGCGCAGCGGCACTTCCAGATCGTGCATGGACAGCGCGCGCTCCAGTTGGGCGGCGTCTTCAATGGCCATGCCTGCGCCCTGGGCCAGATAGGGGCGCATGGGGTGCGCGGCGTCGCCCAGCAATGCCACCAAGCCCCTGGCCATGTCATCGGGACCGCGCACGGGCGGGCGGTCGCACAGGGGCCACAGGCGCCAGCTTGCGCCAGCCGCTTGCACACTGTGCACGGCGTTTTGCAGGGCTGTGCTGGTGCCCTGCAGGGCGTATTCCAGGTCGCGCGCGTTGGCGGCGTGGTCCCAATCTTCCAGGTTATGGGGCGCAGGGCCTTGCACGATGACGACCAGGTTCTGCAACTCGCCCCTGCGCACCGGATACTGCACCATGTGCAGCCGCGGGCCCAGCCAGGCCGTTACCTGGCGCGTGCGCAGCGATGCGGGCAGCGCACTTTGCGGAACCAGCGCGCGGTATGCCAAGTGGCCGGTGACGCGGGGCGCCTGGTAGCCCAGCAGCTGGGTACGTGTGCGGCTCCACAGTCCGTCTGCACCAATCAGTGCATCCCCTTCAATTTCTTTGCCCTGCGATGTGCGCACTGTCACCACGGTCTCGCTCCCGGGCACGCTGGGCGGCGTGGTGCTCGCATCGGCGAACGACTCGATGCCGAGCCCCTGGTACAGCTGTGCCTCGGTGTAACGCTGCACGCCCGCGTGCAGCAGGCCATGCAGGTCGGCGCGGTGGATGGTGGCGTAGGCCGCCCCGTAGCGCTGCACCACCGTGCGCCCGAGCGGTAGTGCACCCAGTTCGTCGCCGCTGAGGGCGCAGCGCACCTGCAACCGTTCTGGGAAAGCAGCCACCTGCTGCAAAGCTTTTTGCAGTCCCCAAGCCTGCAGACAGCGGATCACGTTCGGGCCGAGTTGCACGCCCGCCCCCACTTCAGAAAACTGCGCCACTCGTTCGTACATGCGCACGTCCCACCCGGCGCGCGCAGCGGCCAGCGCTGCTGCCATGCCACCGATGCCGCCACCCGCAATCAATACCTGCTTTTTCATGCGCACATTGTCAGGCCTGCCGCAGCGCGCTGCCGCGCAAACAGCGCAGCCAAGTCAAGCTTTGTGCAGGCGGGGCCCCGCACCGATCAGCCCCATCCGCCGCGCAGATCAGCCCTGCAGAAGCTGGCGCAGAACATAGGGCAGGATGCCACCGGCCTGGTAGTAGTCCACTTCGATGGGCGTGTCGATGCGCAGCGTGACGATGACCTCCTCGCACGATCCGTCCGCTCGGCGGATGACAAGCTTCGCGTCGCTCTGCGGGGTAAGCGCCGGATCGGGCACCACGTCGATGACCTCGTTGCCCACCAGGCCCAACGTCTCCCACGACTGGCCGGCCTTGAACTGCAGCGGCAACACCCCCATGCCAACCAGGTTGGAGCGGTGGATGCGCTCGAAGCTGCGCGCCACCACGGCCTTGATGCCCAGCAGCTGCGTGCCCTTGGCGGCCCAGTCGCGGCTGGAACCGGTGCCGTATTCCTCGCCCGCAAAAATCACCGTGGGCGTGCCCTTTGCCATGTAGTGCATGGCGGCATCGAAGATGAACATCTTCTCGCCCTGCAGCGGGCCCTCGCTCTGGAACACGGTCACTCCGCCTTCTTCGCGCGAGCCGTCGGCGGTGGGCGCAATCATGAGGTTCTTGATGCGTACATTGGCAAAGGTGCCACGCACCATCACGTCGTGGTTGCCGCGCCGCGCGCCATAGCTGTTGAAGTCGGCCTTCATTACGCCGTGCTGCAGCAGCCACTGGCCGGCAGGCGAGCTTTCCTTGATGGAGCCAGCGGGCGAGATGTGGTCGGTGGTGATGGAGTCGCCAAACAGCGCCATGATGCGCGCGCCCAGCACCGAGGGCAGTCTTTGGCCATTTTGGCCTGCAGCGCCCGCCGATAAAGCGCCGGAAGCTCCTTTTTCGATAGCGAACTGCGCAAAGAATGGCGGCTCTGCGATGTAGGTGCTGGCAGGCCAGGTGTAGGTCGTACCGGCCACACCGCGAATCTTCTCCCACAGTTTTCCGGGGTCGGAGGCCACCCTGGCGTAGTTCTCGCGGAAGGCCTTGCCGTTCATCGCGAACTTCATCAACTGATGAATCTCGTCGCTGCTGGGCCAGATATCGCCCAGGTACACGTCGCGCCCGCCCCTGCCCTTGCCCACGGGCTCGGTCATGAGGTCTTTGAGCACCGTCCCCGCGATGGCGTACGCCACCACCAGCGGCGGGCTGGCCAGGAAATTGGCCTTCAGGTTGGGGTGGATGCGCGCTTCGAAGTTGCGATTGCCTGACAGCACGGCTGCGCACACCAGGTCATTGCTGGTGATGGCTTCGTTGAGCTCCGGCGTCAGGTCGCCCGCGTTGCCGATGCAGGTGGTGCAACCGTAGCCCGCCAGCGCGAAGCCGAGTTTCTCCAGGTAGGGCAACAGACCCGTCTGCGTGAGGTATTCCGTCACGATGCGCGAACCGGGCGCGAGCGACGTCTTGATGTGCGGCTTGACCTTGAGCCCCGCCTCCACCGCTTTCTTGGCCAGCAATCCGGCGGCCAGGAGCACGCTGGGGTTGCTCGTGTTGGTGCAACTGGTGATGGCTGCGATCAGTACATCGCCGTTGCCCACGGTGATGTCGCCCGGCCGCGCCGCCTGCTGGGCCGGCACCTCAGCGTGTGCTGCAGCCAGGGTGGGTCGGTTCTGCTCCATTTCCGCGACAAAACGCGGCGCACCCGAAGGAGAAGGCTTTTCCCGCGGTGGCACAGCCAGCAGGGGTGCTTCACTGCTGCGCACGTGGTGGCGCGTGTGCAGCAACTCAGCGGGGCGGTTGAAGCCACTTTGGGCAATCGGCTTGCTGAACAAATCGGCGAACTGGCTGCAAACCTTGCCCAGTTCGATCCGGTCTTGTGGGCGCTTGGGGCCGGCCAGGCTGGGCGTGACACTGCCCAGGTCCAGCCGCACCACCTGCGAGTAGTCCACCTCGCCCGCGAGCGGCACCCCAAACAGGCCCTGGGCGCGGAAGTACGCTTCGAAGGCTTCGATCTCGCCCTTGGTGCGCCCGGTGCCCTGAAAGTACTCGATGGTCTTCTCGTCTACCGGAAAGAAGCCCATGGTGGCGCCGTATTCGGGCGCCATGTTGCCAATGGTGGCGCGGTCAGGCAGCGAGAGCGTGCGTGTGCCTTCGCCAAAGAACTCCACAAATTTACCCACCACCTTGTGCTGGCGCAGGATCTCGGTCACCGTGAGCACCAGGTCAGTGGCGGTCACACCCTCACGCAACTGGCCGGTCAGCTCGAAACCCACCACATCAGGTGTCAGGAAATACACGGGTTGGCCCAGCATCGCCGCCTCTGCTTCGATGCCACCCACACCCCAGCCCACCACACCTATGCCATTGATCATGGTGGTGTGGCTGTCGGTGCCCACCAGGGTGTCGGGGTAGTAGACACCGTCCTTGCGCTTGTGCACGCCGCGCGCAAGGTATTCAAGGTTGACCTGGTGAACGATGCCAAAGCCCGGTGGCACCACGCCAAACGTATGAAAGGCCTGCATGCCCCATTTCATGAACTCGTAGCGCTCGCGGTTGCGCTGGAACTCCAGCTTCATGTTGAGGTCCAGCGAATTCTTCTTGCCGTAGTGGTCAATCATGATGGAGTGATCCACGACCAAGTCCACTGGTACCAGCGGCTCAATCTTCTTGGGGTTCTTGCCCAGGCGCGCTGCCGTGCTGCGCATGGCGGCAAGGTCCGCAAGCAACGGCACCCCGGTGAAGTCTTGCAACACCACGCGAGAGACGACAAACGGAACTTCGTCCTTGCGCTCGGCCATGGGCGCCCACTGGGCCAGTTGCTTGACGTGTTCAGCCGTTACTTTGCGACCATCGCAGTTGCGCAATACAGATTCCAGAACGATCCGAATCGAAACAGGCAGCCGGTGAATTTGCGGGAACTGCGTGGCCAATGCAGGAAGGGAATAAAGCATGCCCTTTTTGCCAGACGCAGTTTGGAAACTCTGAAGAGTATTGGCAAAGGGCTGGCTTGCAGGCAAGGAAGAAAGGGGCATGACAAACTCCTGTGAAAGGCGACAGCGCCCATTCTGTCACCCCCACACGACGGCACAAGTGTGGGGGGTTATGCCAAAACCCGCATCGCGTGAGGCGACGTGGTTGAAACGGGTGCGGTGCAATATCGGAGGCGGCGGCCACGCCACCGAAAATCGCTCCCCCTGCAAGGCCGTTTTGTGTTTTCACCCCAAGTAATCTCCACCGGGGGTGCGGGAGTGGCGACAGGCATCGCTATAACCCAGGCGAGAAGGAACTCACCCGCTCGGCCAACACACCCACTACCGCTTTTAAATTGTTGCCAAACCGTGGCTCGCACCACGTTCCGCAAACACTTCCCCAAGCACATTTCACGCGAGTAACTCTTTGCACTGATTGCAACGAACTGCGAAATGCAACTGGATCAAACGATATGAGGTTCGGTTGAAATATATGCAGATGTAAAAAAGCCCGCTTTCGCGGGCTTTTGTGCGCTGAAGATTCCACTCAAATCGCGAACTGCTCGCGATTTTCATTCTGGATCCACTTGGGGGCCTTGCCGCGTCCAGTCCACGTCTCGCCTGTAGCGGGATTGCGATATTTGGGAGCCACTTTGGTGCCGGCGCTCGCACTGCGAGCGCGCCCTGTGGGAAATACGTCTTGAGAAGTCAGACCAAACTCAGCCACCAGAGCACGCACCTGATTGATGGCATCGCTCAGTTCACGCCGGCGGGCTTCGCTGATTTGCTGCTCCAGTGCTTCACGTTGCTTCAGTAGTTCTTTGTAGCTGGTCATGGTGTGTAATCAAAAGTAAGTAGAGCGGAAATGCCATTATATGGACAAATAACATTCCTGACACTGGATTCTGCTATTTCCCATTAAGTTCCCCGAATCGCAGATGGGGGAGATATCTCCGCCCAGTTATCACTGGCTGCATAGCTGGCGCCAGTTGTGCTGCCACGTGCCCCATACATAACACAGGCACGTATCGATTTCCCTTCTTCCCACCCCAAACGAACCAGTTCTCACGGGATCAGAAACGGTAAAAAGCGGCGCCAGACGTCTGTTCAAGCCACAAGCATTCGCTCATTCTTACGATGCGGCGAAAATCGAGGTCTTATCTCCACCCCAAACAACATGGCCATCTATTGCATAGGCGACATCCAGGGTTGCGACGGCGCACTTCACAGGCTTCTGGACACCATTGGTTTTTCTCCCAGCCGGGACACGGTTTATCTTCTGGGCGATTTGGTCAATCGCGGGCCCGCTTCAGCAAACGTGTTGCGCAGGTGCATGCGCCATGACGGGGCACTGCGTGCGCTGCTCGGCAACCACGACCTTCATCTGTTGGCTGCAGCACACGGCGCACGCAAGCCATCCAGGCGAGACACCCTCGACGCCGTGCTGGATGCCCCCGACCATGCGCTGCTGCTCGACTGGCTGCGCCAGCAACCCCTTGTACGGACCCACGAGGTGGCGGGTGAAACGTTGCTGATGGTGCATGCGGGGTTCCTGCCCCAGTGGACTGCGGCGAATGCCGTGGCCCTGTCCGGGGAAGTCCAGGCAGTTCTACAGGGGGCCGGTTTGTATGATTTTCTGCACCAGATGTACGGGAACACGCCTGATCGCTGGAATGACAACCTGCGCGGAACCGACCGACTGCGTGCCATCGTCAATGCCATGACACGCCTGCGGTTCTGCTCCGCTGAGGGCGTCATGGACTTCGAGAGCACCGAGAGCGCTGCGCAGGCGCCCGCAGGCTTGTTGCCCTGGTTCGATGCGCCCGGCAGACGCACCGCAGATACCCTGGTGGCGTTTGGACACTGGTCCACCCTGGGGTTGCTCAACCAGCCTCGAGTGCTGGGCCTGGATACTGGGTGCGTTTGGGGAGGCTGCCTCAGCGCGGTTCGGTTTGGCAGCACATTGTCTGAGCGCGAGCTGATCCAAGTGCACTGCGAACAGGCCCAGGCGCCCGGAGCCAACTAGACGCTGCGCAGTGGCAGCCTGAAACCCTGACACCCTCAATCAACGGGGCGCTGCGCCCCCCTGGGCTCAGGCAGCACCGAGCTGCTGAATCATGGCCGACGACTGCCAAACCTGGCCGTTGCTTTCAGCAATCAGCACCGCCAGGTCCGCCTTTCCTTGCACCAATGCCTTGCTTGCGTCGGGCCCCATCACCATCATCGCAGCGCCCAGTCCATTGACCTCTGCAACCGATTTCGCAATCAAGCTGACCCCGTGAATTCCCGTGGTGGGCCAGCCAGTGCGGGGGTTCAGCACATGGTGTTGCCGCTGCCCGTCATGAAAGAAGAAGCGCTCGTAGTCACCCGATGAGGCCACCACCGCGTTGCCTTGCAGTGAAACCGCACCCAGCAGCTGCGATGGCTCACGCGGGTCACGAAGCCCCACACGCCAGGCGCGCCCCTGCAGCGTGCCGCTGACCAACACGTCACCGCCCCCATTGACCATGGCGTTTTCAACGCCGTGGTCACGCAATGCGCGCATGGCTGCCTGCAGGATGGGGAGTTTCGCAATGCCGCCCAAATCAAGCGCCATGCCCCTGCGACGCAAGAAAGCAGTCCCCGCGTTGGTATCGAGCACCAGGTCGCTGGCGTTCACCAGGTTCACCTGCCGCGCCACCTCTTGGGCGTCGGGCATGCGTTGCACGCCTTCACCAAAGTGCCAAGCTTTCAGACCACCCACTGTGGCATCAAAGGCTCCGCCCGTGAGTGCATGGACACGTTGGGCCTCGCGCAGCACGGCCATCACCGCCGCAGGTACTGCGACAGGTTGCCGGCCGGCAGCGGCGCTGACACGGCTGATGGCACTTTGCGGGTTGTATTTGCTCAGCAGCGACTCCAGCTCGCGCATGCGGGCAAAGGCGTGGTCCGTCGCGCTGCGCAGATGCTGCGCGTCAGGGCCTTCGGCCACGATGTCCACGGCCGTGCCGACCAAGGTTTGGCGCGTGCGCACGACCGGAGTCGATGCCTTGGCGCCACCTGCCCCTGCCCACAAGGCGCCGCCCAAGAGCGGTATGGCAAGCGCCACGCGCCTGCGGCTCAACAGGGGCGCACTCAATGATGCAGAAGCTTGTGGCATACAGGCCTCCGTTAGATGGACTGGGCAGTCATGAAGTCCACAGCCGCCTTGACTTCGTCGTCCGTCAGGCTGGCGCCACCACCACGGGGGGGCATCATGCCCTTGGATCCGGTGAAACCTTCAATCGCATGCTTATAGAGCGTGTCCTTGCCTTGGGCAATGCGCGGGCCCCAGTCGGCCTTGTCGCCGGGCTTGGGAGCGCCTGCCACACCCGCTGCGTGACACATCGCGCAAGTCTTGCCATAAACGCTCTTGCCCACGGTGTTTTCTGGCGCGGCAGGCGCTGCGGGGGCCGCTGGCGCAGCTGCAGGAGCGGGCGCTGGTGCCGCAGGTGTCTCCGCGGGTCTTTTGTCGCCGCAGCCGGCCAAGGTCATTGCCAGCACTGCGGCCGTGCACATCATGGAAATTTTTTTCATCACAAACGTCCTTCGTTTTACATGAACACTGAAAGCGGTACAGGCTCTGCGCGACGCACAGAGACAACTGCCCGACGCGGTCTGCTTGAGCAGTAACCCCAGCGCCATCCTGATGCCACCAATGTAATTTGACAGCGCCGTGATGGACAGGGGTGGACACCGCAAAAGCATGACTTACATCAATATGATTCATACTATGCGAATCTATTATCGCCCCATGTTTACTGCCTGCCAACACCGATCACTCCGCCTATGGGTATTGGCAGCTTTCATGGCCGCACTGCTCATGGCAGCCGCGTCGCCCTCTGTACAGCACCGGGCCATGGAGTTGGTGTGCTCAGGCAATGGGGGCCCCGCCAAATGGGTGGCGTCTGAGGTGACCAAGAGCACCTCCGCCTCAGACACCGCAGGCATGGATTGCCCCCAATGCCTGCCCACCAACGTACTGCCGCCTGAAGTTACCCCGTTTGTGCAGCCTGCACCAGCGCCGTTTCATTTGGCGACATGGCGTGCCGAGTCCTTGTACCCCCTTCTTCTACGGCACCGACCGCCTGCCCGTGCCCCCCCGTTTTTTCACTGAGCCATCCTAAAGAGGAAAACCATGAGCGATAAGAAAGACCTGCAACTTGCTTCCGGCGGCTTGGCCCGTCGCAGCTTCATCAATTCGGCGGCCCTGGTCGGCCTGACGGCGGGCGTTGCGGCCTGCACCGAAAAGCCCAGCACGGCAGCGGCGCCTGCGGCCCCCGCACCTGCGGCATCTGGTAGCGCAGCCCACTCCGGTGGCTCGAATGCAGCGCACCTCAAACCCGGCGAACTCGATACCTACTACGGCCTGTGGAGTGGTGGCCACAACGGCGACGTGCGCGTGCTGGGTCTGCCCTCGGGCCGCGAGCTTCTGCGCATCCCCTGCTTCGTTCCCGACGCGCTGGTGGGCTGGGGCAACACCAATGAATCCAAGGCCGTCATGGGCACCAAGCCCGACGGCAGCCTGCGCTACACGGTGGCCGACACCCACCACTTGCACGGCTCCTACAAGGATGGCAATTACGACGGCCGCTACGCCTGGGTCAATGACAAGATCAACAGCCGCGTCGCGCGCATCCGCCTCGACTATTTCATCTGCGACAAGATCACCGAGTTGCCCAACGTGCAGGGTTTCCACGGCATCTTCCCCGACAAGCGTGACCCGGTCGATCAGGCCATCAACTACACCACGCGAGTGTTCTGCGGCGCCGAATTCGGCATCCCCCTGCCCAACGATGGCAAGGATGTGAACGCACCCGAAAAATACCGCTCGATGTTCACCTGCGTGGACGCCGAGACCATGGACGTGCGCTGGCAGGTTCTGATCGACGGCAACTGCGACCTGACGGCGACTTCGTACGACGGCAAGCTGGCTGCCACCAACCAGTACAACACCGAAAACGGCGTGCACTACGAAGACATGATGTCGGCCGAGCGCGACGCCTGCCTGTTCTTCAACATTGCCCGCATCGAAGAAGCGGTGAAGGCTGGCAAGTTCAAGACTTATGGCGCGTCCAAGGTGCCCGTCGTGGACGGCACCCGCGAGGCCAACAAGGACGCCAAGACGGCCCTGACCGCCTATGTGAGCGTTCCCAAGAACCCCCACGGCGTGAACGCCAGCCCCGACCAGAAGTACTTCATCTGCGCCGGCAAGCTGTCGCCAACAGCCACCGTGATCGAACTGTCCAAGGTGCTGGACTGGTTTGATGGCAAGAGCGAGAAGCTCGACAACGCCATCGTCGCCGAGGTGGAAATCGGCCTGGGCCCGCTGCACACCGCCTTCGACGGCCGCGGCAACGCCTACACCACGCTGTTCCTGGACAGCCAGGTGGTCAAGTGGAACGTGGAAGCAGCCATCAAGTTCCATGCTGGCGACAAGAACTCCAAGTACGTGGTGGACCGCCTGGACGTTCACTACCAGCCCGGCCACATCAACGCCACGCAGTCCGAGACCATTGCCGCCGACGGCAAGTACCTGGCTGTGGGTTGCAAGTTCTCCAAGGACCGCTTCCTGCCGGTGGGCCCGTTCCACCCCGAGAACGAACAGCTGATCGACATCTCTGGCGACAAGATGGTGTTGATGGCCGACCACCCTGTGCGTGGTGAGCCCCACGACTTCATCATCTTCAAGCGCGACATCGTCAAGCCCAAGCAGGTGTATGACCTGAACGAGTTCCCCCTGGCCGTCAAGGACGCCAAGGAATCCGGCGTGTTCCGCAATGGCAAGAAGGTCACGGTGAAGCTCACGTCGCAAGCGCCTGCGTTCAGCCTGCGCGAGTTCACAGTCAAGAAGGGTGACGAGGTCACGTTGATCCTCACGAACCTGGACAAGATCGAAGACTTGACGCACGGTTTTGCGGTGCCCAAGTACAACATCCAGTTCGTGATCAACCCGCTGGAGACAAAGTCGGTGACTTTCATTGCCGACAAGCCCGGTGTGTTCTGGGCTTACTGCTCCACTTTCTGCCATGCGTTGCACCTGGAGATGCGCACGCGCATGATCGTCGAGGCCTGATGTGAATCAACTCCCCAGGCGGCACCACCCGCGCCGTCTTCGCCCTTGTGGTCTGAACGGCACGGGATCCGCCCGGGGAGTTAGTGATCAAAACGGCCTTTAACGCAGGCGCAGCAAGCGGCGCCTGCTATTGTTTGGATAGTATTTATGCCCTCCCTCGGTCAACGGTTCGCGGCCTTCTGTTTTGCACTGTTCATGGCGTTGGCCCTGCTGGCGCCCCGTGCCTACGCCAGCGCCTACGAGGCAGAGTTGCCCGACAAGCTGGCCAGCACGCCTGCGATGTGCTCGCTGCTGCCTTGTGCCGAGGTCTTTCCGGGGGCCACACATTTTTCTGACCGCAAGGGCCAGCCGCCCTATGTGGAGGCTTACGACAACGACTCGGCCCAGAAGAAACTGCTGGGCTACGTGATGCTGTCCACCGACATCACCGACACGCCCGCCTATTCGGGCAAGCCGGTGGTAACGCTCATCGGCATGGACGCCCGGGGCCATTTCGTCGGCGTCAAGGTGCTCAAGCATTCCGAGCCCATCTTGCTGCTGGGCATTCCTGAATCTTCCCTCATCAACTTCAACAACCAGTACCTGGGCAAGTCGGTCACCGACACCATCGAGGTCGGCCCCTCGCGCCCTGACGAGAACGTGCTCGGGCTGGACGCCATCTCGGGCGCCACCGTCACCGTCGTCGCCCAAAACCAGGTGGTGATGGCCTCGGGCTCCGCCGTGGCACGCCAGACCGGCATCATCGCGCCCACGGTGCGCGATCCAGCACGCTTCATCACCACCGGCCACAAATACGCCTGGGCGGAACTCGTGAAAATGGGCATGGTGCAGCAGTTGTTCGTCAAGCCGGAGCAGGTGGGCCTGCCGCGCGGCCCCGAGCCCTTCATCGAACTGTGGTTTGGTGACCTGAACCATCCCGACATCGCTCGCAGCCTGCTGGGTGACCGCGGCTTCGAGAACCTGCGCTCGCGCCTGAAAGAGGGCGAAAACGCGCTGTTCATCATCAAGACGGGTGGCCAGGAATCATTCAAGGGTTCAGGCTTTGTGCGCGGCGGCATTTACGACCGCGTGCAGGTCAAGCAGGGGGCGGACGCCTTCACCTTCCGCGACCTGGATTCGTACAACCTCTACGGCCTGGAGGCCGAGGGCGCGCCGCGCTACAGCGAATCGGCAATCTTCATCA
The DNA here is from genome assembly GCA_002377855.1 of Acidovorax delafieldii. GTDB lineage: Bacteria > Pseudomonadota > Gammaproteobacteria > Burkholderiales > Burkholderiaceae_C > Acidovorax > Acidovorax delafieldii_A. Next base: position 156,209 of record DFQQ01000010.1, read on the forward strand.
TTCGCTCGCCTTCTTTCTCGGCAGCCTACCCCTGGAAGCTGGCCTTCCTGGGCAACCGTGTGGACCGCGCCACGGGCCACCGCAGCTTTGCGGTGTTCGAATCCAAGTACTGGCTGCCTGCCACCAGCCTGGAAGGCGGCCGCCCCAAGGTCGAGGAGCCGACGCCCCCCTGGGTTCGAATTTGGAAGTCGCAGGCCCTGCCCATCGGACTTTTCACCCTGCTGCTCGTGGCCGTCGCGGTGGTCTATGCATTCCGCGAGAAGCTCACACGCCTGTCCACCCACAAGAACAAGTGGCCGGTCAACGGGTTCAAGTACACCTTCTGGGCGATCAGCATCTTCTGGGTGGGCTTTGGCTACATGGCCCAGCCCTCCATCACCCAGGTGCTGACCTGGTTCCACTCGCTGCTGTTCCAGTGGACCTGGTCGCTGTTCCTGTCCGATCCGTTCATCTTCCTGTTCTGGATCTTCATCATCGTCACGGTGTTCCTGTTTGGGCGGGGCCTGTTCTGCGGATGGATGTGCCCGTTCGGCTCGCTGCAGGAGGCCACCTTCAAAATCGCCCGGGCGCTGGGCCTCAAGCGGTTCCAGACCCAGTTGCCGCAGAAGTGGCATGACCGCCTGAAGTGGGTCAAGTACGCAGTGTTCTTCGGGCTGCTGGCGGTGTCCATGTTCTCCATGGGACTGGCCGAAAAGCTGGCCGAGGTCGAGCCCTTCAAGACCACCTTCTTGGTGGGTGTGATGAACCGCGCCTGGCCTTATGGCCTGTTCGTGGCCGCGATTTTGGGCGTGTCGATCTTCATCGAGCGACCCTACTGCAAGTACATCTGCCCCCTGGGCGCTTCGCTGGCCATGCCCAGCACCTTCCGCTGGTTTGGCCTCAAGCGCAAGCAGGACTGCAACAGCTGCAAGGCCTGCGCCGTGGGCTGCGGCGCGCAGGCCATCGATGCCGATGGCCGCATCGACCATCGCGAATGCCTGCATTGCCTGGACTGCATGATCCTGTACACAGACACCAAGGGCTGCCCGCCCCTGGCCAAGGAACGCAAGCGCCGCGAAAAAGACGGCCTGGAGATCACCCCCATCGGCGCCAACGGCTACTTCATCCCGATTCACCCCGCCACCATCGAAGATCAGATCTCGCCCAAGGCCAAGAACGGCGTCGATCCGCGCATGCCGACCGACCGGGCGCTGCCAGCACACAAGCGGGACGTGGGCGTGATCGCATGGCTGTGGCTGGAGCTGCGCGACCACCTCTGGCCGTGGAGCCGCGAGGGCTGGAACAGCCAGCGCGCGCTGCAAGTCGCCGGGCTGGCGTTGGCCATTGCCGTCACCCTGGCCTGGGTCCAGGGCGCGCTGGGCCATCTGTCCTCTGGCGCCATCATCGGCTGGTGGTTCGGCTGGAGCGTGTACGAGGTGCTGATTCGTCTGTCCGGCCGCCGCTATGTGAAGGATGGCCTGTGGTGGCGTGACCAGTACCGCGTAGCCGGCGTGATGGACATGATGAGCTACGTGGGGTTCAAGAACCTCATGATTGGCGCTGCGCTATTCCTGGCATTCAAGGCGCTGGGCTGGCTCATCGCATGACCATCCTGCCCCACCTAAGCCTGGCCCTGGCGCTGTGCATCGCCGGGGCCTGCCAGGCAGCTACCCTGAGCGTTCGCCCCGGCGACGATCTGGCCGCTACGGTGGCCAAGGCCCAGCCCGGCGACGTGATTGAGGTGGCGCGCGGCCTGTACCGCGCCAACCTGCTGATCGACAAGCCCCTCACCCTGCGTGGCCTGAACCGCCCCACCCTCAGTGGCGGCGCGCGAGGCGACACCATCCGGGTCACCGCGCCAGACGTCGTCATCGAAGGCCTCATCGTGCGCGACTCGGGCACCGACCTCAAGGACCAGAACGCCGGCATCTACATCTACCCCGGCGCGCACCGGGCCGTGGTGCGCCACTGCGACCTCACCTACAACCTGTTCGGGCTGTGGATCGAGAAGGCCAACGACGTGCAGGTGCTGTCCAACACCATCACGGGTCTGCGCGACGTGAACTCCTCCCAGCGCGGCAACGGCGTGCAGCTGTACAACACCAAGGGCGCTCGCATCGAGAACAACCACATCAGCTTTGTGCGGGACGCACTGTATGTCGATGTGTCGCACCATGCCGTCTTCCGGGGCAATAAGCTGCACCACAGCCGCTACGGCACGCACTACATGAATTCCTACTACAACCTGTGGGAAGACAACGACACCTACCTGAACCGGGGCGGCCTGGCGCTGATGGAAGTGCGCGACCAAGTGGTGCGCAACAACCGCGCCTGGGGGAATTCGGACCACGGCATCATGCTGCGCACCATGCAGGACTCGGTGATCGAAAACAATGTCGTGGCGGACAACGGCCGTGGTTTCTTCATCTACGACGTCGAATACATCCAGCTCAAGAACAACCTGGTGACGGGCAATACCGTGGGCGTGCACTTGTCGGCGGGATCCACCCGCAACGCGGTGGAGGGCAATGACTTCGTCGGCAACCGCGAACAGGTCCGCTATGTGGGCGCTCGCGACGAGCGCTGGGGCACGCAAAGCGGCAATTACTGGAGCAACTACCTGGGCTGGGACCGCGACGGCAACGGCGTAGGCGATGTACCCTATGAAGCCAACGACATGGTGGACCGGTTAACCTGGCGCCACCCCACTATCAAACTGCTGTTGGCGAGCCCCGCAGTGCAGGCACTGCGCCTGGTGGGCCAGCAGTTCCCCGTGTTGCGCGTGCCTACCGTGGTAGACCCCAAGCCCCGCATGCAACCGAACCAACCCCAACGGAATTTTCAGCGTGATACGCAAACCTCCCCCCACTGACCTGAGCGAGCCCGCCGCCATTGAGGTGCGCGGCGCGCACAAGCGCTACGGTGCGCTGCACGCCGTGGATGGGATTGACCTGCGCGTGGAGCGCGGCGAGATCTTCGGCCTCATCGGCCACAACGGCGCGGGCAAGAGCACGCTGTTCAAGATGATCCTCGGCCTGGTGCCCGCCACCTCGGGTGAAATCCGTGTGGGCGGCGCCACCGTACAGGGCCGCGACTTTCGCGCTGCCCGCCGCCACCTGGGCTACCTGCCCGAGAACGTGGTGCTTTACGACAACCTGAACGGGCTTGAAACGCTTCATTTCTTCGCGCGCCTGAAGGGCGCACCGCTGTCCCAATGCCAGACTCTGCTGGACCGGGTGGGCCTGGCACACGCTGGCAAACGCTCGGTGCGCGAATACTCCAAGGGCATGCGCCAGCGCCTGGGGTTCGCGCAGGCCTTGCTGGGCAACCCGCAGGTGTTGCTGCTCGATGAACCCACCAACGGTCTGGACCCCCAGGCCATCCGCGACTTCTACGCCACGCTGCGCGAGTTGCAGGCCGGTGGAGTCACCATCGTCATCACCTCGCACATCCTGGCCGAACTGCAAGAACGCGTGGACCGCCTGGCCATACTGGCTGCCGGCAAGTTGCAGGCCCTGGGCAGTGTGCAAGCGCTGCGCGAACAGGCCCAGATGCCATTGACCATTGAGGTGGCTTTGAACGAAGCAGACATCCCCGCTGCAGTGCTGGCGATTGCGCCACTGCAGGGCATCACATCCACAGCCACCGCTGATGGGCTCCGCATCAGCTGCCCCCGTGAGGCCAAGATGGCTGTGCTGGGTGCCCTGGGCCCCTTGGGCGCACGGGTGCAAGACGTCAATATTTTGGAGCCGTCGCTCGAGGACGTGTACTTCGGCCTGCGGGAGAACTGAGCCATGGAATTCACACAGATCTTCACCATCGCGGGCAAAGAGTTCCGCGACCGCATGCGCAACCGCTGGGTGCTGGCCGTGGCACTGGTGTTCACGGTGTTTTCCCTCGCCATTGCCTACTTTGGCGGCGCGCAGCAAGGCACCGTCGGCTTTCGCTCCATTGAATTCACCATTGCCAGCCTGGTCAGCCTGGTCATCTACCTCATCCCACTGATTGCGCTACTGCTGGGCTTTGACGCCATCGTGGGCGAGCGCGAGCGCGGCTCCCTCGATCTGCTGCTGTCCCTGCCCATCACGCGGCTGGAACTGCTGCTGGGCAAGTACCTGGGCCTAGCCGCTGCGCTCACACTGTCTACCCTCGCTGGCTTCGGCCTGGTGGCGGTGCTGCTGTACCGGCAGTTCAACTGGGCGGGCCTGTTTCACTACGGCGGCTTCATGCTCAGTTCCGTACTGCTGGGGCTGGCCTTCTTGAGCATGGCGGTGCTGCTTTCGGTGCTGACCCATGAACGCACCCGCGCTTCCGGCTTGGCCATCGCCGCATGGTTTTTCTTCGTGCTGGTGTTTGACTTGCTGCTGCTGGGCGCCCTGGTGGCGACCGGCGGGAGCCAGGGCGGCGTGGCCATGGCCTACCTGCTGTTGCTCAACCCGGCAGATGTTTTCCGCATCCTCAACGTGTTCTCGCTGGAAGACGTGCGCACCCTGTACGGGCTCACCAGCATCGTGCCCCCCGCCCTGGCCAAGCCATGGCTGATGGGCTCGGTGATGGCCGCCTGGATCGTGGTGCCGCTCGGCATAGCGAGCTGGAGATTCAAACCATGACCCAACGCTACCACCACCAATGCGGCTGCACCACGCGGCGCCAACTCCTGGGCTGGGCGGCCCTGGCCTCCGTGGCCACGCTCACCGGCGTGACAGGCCTGACCGGCTGCAGCCAAGCCGACAGCGGCGCAGCGCAGGCCCTCAAGCCCGTGGAGATTGACGGCGCCACCAGTTGCGAACTCGACGGCATGCTGCTGGCCGACTACCCGGGCCCCAAGGCCCAGGTGCGCTTTGCGGGGCAAGACAAGCCTTCGTTCTTCTGCGACACGGTGGAGCTTTTCGCTACGCTGTTGGCGGGCGAACAGGTTCGCGCTGCACAGGCCGTGTACGTGCAAGACATGGGCCAAGCAGACTGGAACGCGCCCAAGGGCCACTGGATTGACGCCAAAACGGCGGTGTACGTGGTGGGCGGCAAGCGCCATGGCTCCATGGGCCCCACCATTGGCAGCTTTGCCCAAGAAGCAGACGCGACGAAGTTTGCAGCCGAATACGGCGGAAAGGTCTTGCGCTTTGCAGAGATCACGCCCGCCATGGTCGACCTGAGCGGCGGCGCGCTGCACGACACGCGGATGTGACCGTGACCTCGCCGCACCCGTCCCTGGCCGCTACTCCCAGCAGCGCGCGCTTGCCCTCACGGCGCGTGGCGCTGGCAGCGCTGCTGGTGGGTGCCTCGGGCGTAGCGGCATGGCGGTGGCGGGCAGGCCGTGGCGCCGCAGGGGGCGCAAACCCCACGGGGCTGCCAGATGTGGGGGATGACGTCTGTGTGGTGGCACCTCCCACGCCGTACGACCCTGCATCGGGGCGGGCTTTGGCTGCTGCGCGCGAAGTACCTGCCGATGCCCGCTGCCCCGTGTGCGGTATGTACCCCGCCCGCTCACGCGCTTGGGCGACACAGGTCATTTTTGCGGATGGCGATGCGTTCTTTTTTGACTCGCCCCTGAGCCTGATGATGTACCTGGGCAATGTGGGGCACTACACCCGCGGACGCACGGCAGACAGCATCGTCGCGCGCTATGTGAGCGACATGGACACGGGTGCTTGGGCCCATGCAGCGCAAGCGGCATACGTTGCCGGCTCATCGGCCATGGGGCCCATGCGAGCAGGAAATTTGCCGGCGTTTGCAGACCCCCAGGCAGCACAGCAATTTGCCCAGGCGCGCGGGGGCCGGGTGCTGGGCTTCGAAGCCATTGATGCAGATCTGCTGGCTGCCTTGTCACCGCGGCGCCGAGCGAACACCGCTGAGCACAGCCACTGAAAACAAATGCCAGACACGCTACCAATTCGATAGCACGCAGCGCTCACCCCTTAAGCGCTGGACGGCTCTTTGATCATGAAGGCACCCGTGAACCAGGGCGCAGGGCCTTCAAGACTGGCTGGAGGGTTCCGCGGCAGGGGCCGAGGCCTTGAACAGTGCGGCAACCTTGCGCTTGGGCTTGATGTTGGCCGAAACGCCACTGCGCGCAGGCGCCTTGGCGGCCGCCTCCCACGCCGGGGCGGTGTCGGTCGCACTGGGCTCGTAGGGCTTTGCAAAAAACGGATCACGCGACACGGCTGCGGGGCGGAAGCCGCGGTGTTCGCGGTTGTCGCGGCCTTCGCGCGGCTCACGGGCCTCACGGCGGTGGGCCGATCCGGCGCTGCGTGGGTCGTTCGAATCTGCACCCTCGCGCCATGCACGGCGCCCATCGTTGATGCGCTCCTTGGGCTGGTCTTCGTCGTACTCCAGCGCTTCCAGCTCGATCTTTTTCTTGATCAGCTTTTCGATGTCGCCCACCAGCCGGGCATCGCTGCCCGACACCAGCGTGACGGCCAAGCCAGACGCACCCGCACGGCCTGTACGGCCAATGCGGTGCACATAGTCTTCGGCGTTGAAGGGCACGTCAAAGTTGAACACGGCCGGCACGTCCTTGATGTCCAGGCCACGCGCGGCCACATCGGTACACACCAGTAGGTCCACTTCGCCCTGTTTGAAGGCTTCGAGCGCCTTGAGGCGTTCGTCCTGGCTCTTGTCGCCATGCAGTGCGGCGGTTTTCAGGCCTTCGCGTTCCAGGCTGCGCGCCAAGCGGCCGCAGCCGAGCTTGCTGTTCACGAAAATGAACGCTTGCTTGATGCCGCGCGTCTTGAGCACCTGATGGATGGCTCGGCGCTTGTCGTCGTCGCCCGCACTGTAAAAGCGCTGCTCCACCGTGGAGGCCGTCTCGTTCGGGCGGGCCACTTCGATGGTGATGGGGTTTTGCAGGTAACTGCTGGCCAGGCGCTTGATCTCGGGCGAGAAGGTAGCGCTGAAGAGCAGCGTGGTGCGCTGCTTGGGCAGGTAGCTCAAGATGCGCTGCAGGTCAGGCAGGAAGCCGATGTCCAGCATGCGGTCCGCTTCGTCCAGCACGACGTACTCAACCTGGTTGAGCACTGCGTTTTTGGCTTCGATGTGATCGAGCAGGCGCCCGGGCGTGGCCACCAGCACCTCCACACCCTTTTTCAGCTCGATGGTCTGCGGCTTCATGTCCATGCCGCCGAACACCACGGTGCTGCGCAGCTTGGTGTGCTTGGCATACAGCGCGATTTGTTGCGCCACCTGGTCGGCCAGTTCGCGCGTGGGCAGCAGCACCAGGGCGCGCACGGGGTGGCGTGCAGGCGAAGTCGAAGTGTTCTCGTGCTTGAGCAGCCGCTGCAGCAGCGGCAGCGAAAAGGCGGCTGTCTTGCCGGTGCCCGTCTGGGCTGCCCCCATCACGTCCTGCCCGGTCAACACGACCGGGATGGCCTGGGCCTGGATGGGGGTCATGGATTCGTAGCCCATTTCGGCTACGGCGCGCGCTAGCGGCTCGGCCAGCGATAAATTGGAAAAGGAACTTGTCATTTAGCCCTGTATTGTCGCACCGCAGGCTGCAGAAGGCATTTTTTTCCGCCTTTGCGCCGCAGCTCAGCACTTGCTCCTGAGCCCATGGCCGCAATTTACTATCAAAAATATAGCATGTTGCGCTTTTCTGGCGGGCGCCACAGGCGCATTGGATGAGGATGGCGCGATACAAACACCGGACGCCCCTCGCGTCAGCACGGCTTTACAAGCTGCGCGCGGAAAAGGTGTCACAGGCCTGCACGGCGCCTTGTTTCAGACCGGTGTGAAACCAGCGCTGGCGCTGTGCGCTGGTGCCATGCGTAAAACTGTCTGGCACCACGGCACCGCCGCTTGCGCGCTGCAGGGCATCGTCGCCAATGCGTGCAGCGGCGTTCATCGCTTCCTCTACGTCGCCCTGCTCCAGAATCTGCCGGGCGTTTTGCGCGTGGTGTGCCCACACGCCGGCAAAGCAGTCGGCCTGCAGTTCCAGCCGCACCGACATGGCGTTGTATTCCTTCTGGCTCACCCGGCCCCGCATCTGGTCGACCTTGGCGCTGATACCCAGCAGGTGCTGCACGTGGTGCCCTACTTCGTGGGCGATCACGTAGGCCTGCGCAAAGTCGCCCGGCGCACCCAGGCGGTTCTTCAGCGTCTCATAAAAGCCCAGGTCGATATAGACTTTCTGGTCCGCCGGGCAATAAAACGGCCCCATCGCCGCCTGCCCGGTGCCGCAGGCCGTGGGCGTTGCGCCACGGAACAGCACCAGCCGGGGCTCCTGATACCGCCCCCCGCCCTCGCGGAAAACGGCCTGCCAGACATCCTCCGTATCGGCCAGCACCGTGGACACAAAACGCGCCATCGTGTCGTCAGCAGGAGGGCGCTGTGCTGGCGCTTGCTGGACTTGCGCCGGGGGGCCGCCACCGCTGAGCAGACCCAGAATCGTGAGGGGATTGATGCCCAGCACCCAGCCCCCGACCAAGGCAATCACGATGGTCCCGATGCCGATGTTGCGGCCACCAAACACGGGCGCGCCACCCCCGCCGCTGCGGCGGTCTTCCACGTTGTCCGACTCGCGGTTGCCTTCCCATTTCATGCTGTCGCTCCCTGCACCTCTGCACGGCGGGAGGTGTGGCCCAGATCTTAGAGCGTGTTCAAGCCATTTCAGATGCCCGCAGAACCCTTTGGTAAGCAACGTAACTGACCGAGTTACACGTTGTTGCACACAGCCCGCCGAGCTGAAGGTCCATTCTCAGCGCCGGGCCAGATGGCTGTGTACAGTGCGGCCATGCTCACTGCACACCATGCTCGACCCACCTTTGGGCACGTACCGACCCAGCCGCAGAGACACTGCGCCGCAGCCCCATTCCTCAGGGGGCGTGGTTGGCTCTGGTGACATCGCCCTCTCCCTCCATCTCAGGGCGCAGCCTGCGCACCCAGATTGCCTGGGTGTTCGGCACATTGGTCGTGGCGTTGGCAGTGTTGCTTTCGATCGGGTTTGGCGAGGTGCTCAAGCGCCGCATCCAGCACGACGCCGGTGCGGCCCTGCAAATGGTGGCCGACAACACAGCCGCGTTTTTGGCCAACGGCCTGTTTGAGCGGATCCGCGAAATCCAGGTGCTAGCCTCTGCCGAAGTGGTGTGGCGCAACGGTATCGACACCCCTGAAGTCGTTCACCTGCTGGCCAGGCAGCAGGCCATGCAGCCGCACAGCCTCTGGATCGGCGTGGCCGACGCGCAAGGCGTGGTGCGCGTTGCCACCGGCGACATGCTGGTCGGCCAGAACGTTACGCAGCGGCCCTGGTTTCAGGCCGGTTTGCAAGCCCCCTATGTGGGCGACGTGCATCCGGCTAAGCTGCTGGAACACCTGTTGCCGCCCACAAAGGACGGAGAACCCTACCGTTTTGTCGATTTTTCAGCACCCATTCGCATTGGCCCCACCACAGTGGGCGTGCTGGGTGTGCACGGCTACTGGGAGTGGATCAACGAAATGATCCAAACCCTCATCCCGGCGGGCGCACGCGAGCAGCAGCTGGAGGTGTTTATCTTTGACAAGGACGGGCAACTGATCCATGCGCCTGCCAAGCAACAGGCACTGCTGCAACGGCTGGGCCAGACCCTGCCGGACCTGAGTTTTGCCAAAGTGCCCAGCGATGCCAAGCGACGCAATGAAATCACCGTACTGCGCTGGCAGGATGACAAGAAGTACCTGACCGCTCACGCACCGCTGCCCGCGCGAAACGCCGAAAGCGACCTGGGCTGGCACATCGTGGCACGGGTGCCCGTGGACATTGCGTTCGCCCAGGCAAACGGAGCGGTGGAGAAAGCCTTGCTGGGCGGGCTGGCGGCGGCGGCCGTGGCGTCGCTGCTGGCCTGGCTTGCGGCGCGCCGGCTGAGTGAGGACCTGGACGCGCTGGCCCGGGCGGCGCGCGACCTCGAGGCCGGCACGCCAGGAGCGGAGATTCCGGCAGCCCAAAGCAGCCGCGAGGTGCGTCGGCTGTCTTCTGCGCTGCGCGGCATGATCCACAAGCTGCTGTCTGCCAACGAAGCCATGGAAGCCCAGGTGCGCCTGCGCACCCAGCAACTGGAACAAGCCAACCAGGAGCTGGACCGGCAAGCCCGCAGTGACCCCCTGACTGGCCTGCTCAACCGCCGTGGCTTTGACACGCAGATGAACTATGCGCTGTCACTGGCACACCGCAGCGGCCGCGACTTGTCGCTAGTGACGGTGGATGTGGACCATTTCAAACGCATCAACGACACCCACGGCCACGACGTGGGCGACCAGGTACTGCAAGAGCTGGCCCTCACGCTGGCGGCCCGGCTGCGTGAGTCTGATGTCGTGGCGCGGCTGGGCGGCGAAGAGTTTGCGGTGTTGCTGCCCGACACCGACCTGGACGGCGCACGGTCCATCGCCCAGGCATTGGTGGATTCACAGGCTGGGACCGATTACCCGGTGATCGGCAGGTTCACCATCAGTGCGGGCGTTTCCACACTGGAGAATGCAGAAGACACCGCGCAAAACCTGCTGCGCCGCGGAGACGCAGCCCTGTATGAAGCCAAACGCCAAGGCCGCAACCGGGTAGCGGTGCAGCCATAGCCGGCGCTTGGGCCGTCGGCACAAAGCCACGGCCCCTGCGCCCTGCGATGCACGCACTGGCACTGAGGCGTCAGGCCTTGGGCAGCGTCACGCCCACTTGGCCCTGGTACTTGCCGCCACGGTCCTTGTAGCTGACTTCGCAGACATCATCCTTGTCGCTTTCAAAGAACAGCACCTGGGCACAACCTTCACCTGCATAGATGCGCGCAGGCAGCGGCGTGGTGTTGGAAAACTCCAGCGTCACGTAGCCTTCCCACTCGGGCTCGAACGGTGTGACGTTGACGATGATGCCGCAGCGCGCATAGGTGCTCTTGCCCAGGCAGATCGTGAGCACGTTGCGCGGAATGCGGAAGTACTCCACCGTGCGGGCCAGCGCAAAGCTGTTGGGCGGGATGATGCAGCTGTCGCCATGGAAATCGACAAAACTCTTTTCATCAAAGTTCTTGGGGTCCACCACGGTGCTGTGGATGTTGGTGAAGACCTTGAATTCAGGCGCACAGCGGATGTCGTACCCGTAGCTGCTGGTGCCATAGCTGATGATCTTGTTGCCATCGCGCTCACGGATCTGGCCCGGCTCGAAGGGCTCGATCATGCCGTGCTCTTGGGCCATGCGGCGGATCCACTTGTCGCTCTTGATACTCATCGGTTGACTCCTGCGCTGCAGTTCCCGTCTGGCTGCGCTCGCTGCGCCAGGGAAGTGCTATTAAATGTGTAGCTGGTAGCGCTTTTAAATCAAGCGCTAGGGCCGTATTTTGCTTGAGAAATCACGGTTTGCTCGATGACCCGATCGTCGCCCAGTACGATCAGCGCAAACAATAGCTCATCCAGGCTCCGTGCCTGCTGCGTCTTGCGCGCCAGCAGCGGCGTGGCCTGGGGGTTCAACACCACAAAGTCGGCCTCGCAGCCCGGCTGCAGGTTACCCACCACGCCGCCCAGCCCCATGGCTTGTGCGGCACCGGCGGTGTGCTGCCACCACAGCTGTGCCGGGCTCAGGCTCAGGCCGGTCTTGGTCTGGCCTTCGCGCGCCACGTAGTAGGCGGCCATCATGGTGTGAAACGGGCTGAAGCTGGTGCCTCCGCCCACATCGCTGGCCAGCCCATAGCGAAACCCGGCCCGGTCTGCACCCGCGTAGTCAAAGAAGCCGCTGCCCAAGAAGAGGTTGCTGGTGGGGCTGATGGCCGCCGCCGTCTTGCGCTCGCGCATCAAGGCGCGGTCGGCATCATCAAAGTGAATGCAGTGGGCGTACACGGCCCGCTCGCGCATCAGGCCAAAGTCGTCATACACCGCCAGGTAGCTGCGCGAACGCGGAAACAGCTCGCGCGCCCAGCGGATTTCGTCCAGGTTCTCGGCCACATGCGACTGGATCCACACATCTGCATAGCGGGCCGCCAACTCGCCTGCGCCGCGCAGTTGCTCAGGCGTGCTGGTGGGAGCAAAGCGCGGGGTGATGGCGTAGCCCAGTCGGTCCACGCCATGCCAGCGCTGGATCAAGGCCTCGGTGTCCAGCAGGCTTTGCTCAGTCTCGTCGCGCACGCCGTCGGGCGAGTGGCGGTCTTGCAGCACCTTGCCGGTCACCAGTCGCAGGCTGCGGCGCTGCGCCTCGGCAAACAGGGCATTGACCGATGCCGGGTGCGACGTGGCAAACGCCAGCGCTGTGGTCACGCCGTTGCGCAGCAGCTCGTCCACAAAGAAACTGGCCACCCCATCCGCGTACTCGGGTTGCTCAAAGCGCGACTCGTGGGGAAAGGTGTAGTTCTCCAGCCAAGGCAGCAGCCCGTCGGCCGGCGAGCCAATCACGTCCGTCTGCGGAAAATGCACATGCAGATCCACAAAGCCCGGTGCCAGAATGCGCCCCGGCCAATGCGTGACGTCGCCCTGCCCTGCCCACTGCGCAGCCAGCGCCTGCCAGGGGCCGGCTGCCACCACGCGTTGGCGGCCTTGCGCATCAGCGGCCACGGCCAGCAGGCCATCTTCGTCGTAAAGGGCCTTGCCGTCATCGGTAAAGCGCAACAGGGCAGATCGGAATACGTGCATGGTGTGAGCTTAAGGGGGCCGAGGGCCTGGCCCATACCCGGGCGGTGATAGTTGGTAGAAGCGCGGGGGCGCGCAGCGGCACCGGGCCATCACGCCCATACAGCCGTTTTTGCCTGCCTCGTTCAGCGCGGCAGCGAGCCTTTGACGCCTTCGACCAGAAAATTCATCTGCAGGATCTGGTTGTCGCTCAGCGTCTGGCCTGGCGCAATCACCTCGCGCCCGTCGGTGTCGCGCACGGCGACCTTGCCAGCACGGAAGGGGTGCAGCTTGCCAGCACCCACTGCCTTTTGCGCGGCCAGCACCTCTTGCTGCACGGCCTGAGGCACCTTGCTGCCGAAATCTCCCACGCGGATCATCCCTTCGCGCACCCCACCCCATACGTTGCCGGATTTCCACTGCCCACTTTGCAATACGCGCACGCGTTCCGTGTAATAGGCGCCCCACTGGTGCGTCACGGCAACAATCTGCGCGTCAGGGCCCGTCCTGCGCATATCGGAGTGGTACGCCACGGCCATCTTGCCGCGCTCCTGCGCGGCTGCCATCACGGCGGTAGAGCCGGTGTGAAAGGCGATCACGTCCACATCCTGGTTGAACAGCGCCATGGCAGCATCGCGCTCCTTGGGCGGGTCAAACCACACGTTGAGCCACACGACCTTCACGGTGGCCTGGGGGTTGACCGAGCGCATGCCCAGCGTGAAGGCATTGATGCCCTGCAGCACCTCCGGTATCGGAAAGCCCGCCACATAGCCCGCCACCCCGGTCTTGCTCATGCGGCCCGCCGCAATGCCTGCAAGGTAGCGCCCCTCGTAGTAGCGCGCATTGGCCGTGGCCACATTGGGCGACTGCTTGTAACCTGTGATGGACTCGAACTTCACGTTGGGAAAGTCCTGCGCCACCTTGAGCGTGGGCTCCATGTAGCCAAAGCTGGGGGTGAAGATGATCTGGTGCCCGGTGGCAGCGAGGTCGCGGATCACGCGCTCGGCGTCAGCGCCCTCGGCCACGTTTTCGACAAATGTGGTCTTGACTTGGCCCCCCAGAGCGGCCTCTACGGCCTTGCGTCCCTCTTCGTGCTGGCGTGTCCAGCCCGCTTCCGTGATGGGCGACACATACACGAAGCCCGCCTTGACGGGTTCGGACTTGGCGGGTGTTACTGCCGCAGTAGTCTGTGCAAAAGTGGGGGAAAGGGTCGCTGCGCCGAAAAGCGCACTCACACAAGCCGCACGCAGTGCGGTGGCGAGGTTTTTGTACATGGTGTTCCTCTACATGGCCCGAAATTCAGAAAAAAAAACCGCCGGGCAGCGGTTTTCTGGAGGTGGGATTCTACAGACTACTCAACCCAGCCGCTTGATGGATGGATCGGGCTGGTAGCCCAGGCGGAACTGGCCCACCACTTCGCTCAACCGCTGTGCCTGGTCGTTCAGGCTTTGCGCGGCTGCCGTGGACTCCTCCACCAGCGCAGCGTTCTGCTGGGTCATTTGGTCCAGTTGGGTAACAGCCACGTTCACCTGCGAAATGCCATGGCTTTGCTCTTTGGTGGCCGCGCTGATCTCGCCCATCATGTCGGTCACGCGCTTCACGCTGGCCACTATTTCGTCCATGGTCGAGCCTGCATCGCCCACCAGCCGCGCGCCGGCTTCCACACTCTCCACACTGGCGCCGATCAGGCCCTTGATCTCGCGAGCGGCGTTGGCAGAACGCTGCGCCAGCGAGCGCACTTCGCTGGCCACCACGGCAAAGCCCCGGCCCTGCTCGCCCGCGCGGGCGGCTTCCACCGCAGCGTTCAAGGCAAGGATGTTGGTCTGGAAGGCAATGCTGTCAATCACTCCAATGATGTCGGAGATCTTCTTGGAGCTGTTGTTGATCTGGTCCATGGTGCTCACCACCTGCGCCACCACATCGCCCCCGCGCTGGGCCACCTGCGCGGCCGAGTTGGCCAGCATGCTGGCCTGGGTGGCGGCATCGGCACTGTGCTGCACGGTGCTGGTCAGCTCTTCCATCGAACTGGCCGTTTCTTGCAGGCTGCTGGCCGCATTCTCGGTGCGGGCGCTCAAGTCCTGGTTGCCCGAGGCGATCTGGTGGCTGGCGGTGGAGATGTTGTCCACCACCCCGCGCACTTGTTGCAGCGATGTCTGCAGCACTTGGCGCATACGGTCGATGGCCCGCAGCAAATGCCCGGTTTCATCGTTGGAGTAAGACGCCTGGGGCTGTCCAGTGAGGTCCAGATTGGCAATGTCCTGGGCACTCGCCTCGGCTCGCTTGAGCGGGCGCGTGATGCTGAGCGACAGGTACCACGACAACACCAGGCCCAACAGCAGCGAGATCAGGCCACAGGCTATGAGCAAAAAACTCGTCTGCGAGCGCAGTTCATCGTTGCGTTTGGCCGCGGCATCGAGCTGGGCACGCTGGCCCGTCGCCACTTCCTGCACACCGGCAACATAGCTGCGTGCCGTGGGCTCAAAACGCTCGGCAAAAGCCTTGGCAGCGCCATCGGTGTCACCGGCCTTTTTCAGTTGGCTGACTTCCTCGCGCGCAGCGAGGTAGGCCTTGCGCAACCCCGAAATCTTGTCGTTCAGCGCCTTTTGCTCGGGCGTGACCATTTGCGATTCAACGTACTTCTGCAGTTCATTGGTCTCGGATATGGCGGCCTGGGTGGCCGGTGCAAAGTACTCGATCAGGCTGGGGTCACTGCTTTTGGCGATGGCGGCCGCGCGCTGCACCCCTGCCGTGGTATTGCGCAGCCAATCCGTAGCGGCGCGCTCCGTCTTCAGGTTCACCGCGAGCATGGCATCGGTCACCTCCCCCATTTGCCGCAACTTGAAAACGGCAAACAAACTGGTCAGGAGCGAAAGAGAAAGTATGAGCCCGAGCACAAAGGCAAGGCGCTTGGCTATGGATAGCTGATTGAGAAACATAAAAAGTGGAGGTAACAGGTATCAGAACCGGCCCGTTTGCGGCGCGCAGTCAGGGAGCGCCAAAGGCCCAGCCCACGCGACTCCCGCCGGTGGGCGGAAGGGCGCAAGCCCTGGTTCATGCGTTCATCGCCGAGTGGTTGAACGCAACAAAGTGAAACAATGATACCTCGCACAACTTACAAACGAAAAAAGTCACCTGAATGTCAAATCCCCCAACCACAGGGCGGTAGGGCCGCGTGGCGCCATCATTTAGCGGCTGAAATTTCCAGCGCAGCCATGAAAGCGTTCAGTAGTCGTGCTCGACGAACTTCTCGAAACTGGCCTTGAGTTTGTGCTCCCACTCGCGCTTTTGGGGATGCGATGCGAAGCTGGCCTCGAAGCTGTTGAAGGCCAGTTGGTACGCATGTTGGGGAGTCAGTCCCGTGGCCGCAAAGAGCTGCACAAAGTTCTCGTTGATGTACCCGCCAAAATAGGCAGGGTCGTCAGAGTTGACCGTGACCGCCAAGCCCGCATCCAGCAGCTTGCCCAGGTTGTGGTCGGCCAAATTGGGGAAGACGCACAGTTTTTGGTTCGACAGTGGGCACACCGTGAGCGGGATGCGGTCTTGCGCCAGGCGCTGCATCAAAGCCGCATCGTGGATGGCTTGCACGCCGTGGTCGATGCGCTCCACATGCAGCACATCCAGCGCGCTCCAGATGTAGGCGGGCGGCCCCTCCTCGCCTGCGTGGGCCACCAGGTGCAGGCCCAGTTCCTTGCACCGCGCAAACACCCGCGCAAATTTCTCCGGCGGATGGCCCAGTTCGCTGCTGTCCAGCCCTACGCCGATGAACTGGTGGCGAAACGGCAGCGCCTGCTCCAGCGTCTCAAAGGCTGATTCTTCGCTGAGGTGGCGCAGGAAGCACAGGATCAGCGATGCGTTCACGCCCAGTTTGTGCCCTGCGTCTTCACACGCACGGTGCAGGCCCTGCACCACCGTGGCTATAGGCACGCCGCGCTCGGTGTGCGTTTGCGGGTCAAAAAACAGCTCGGCGTGCACCACGTTGTCGGCCGCAGCGCGTTCGAAGTACGCCCAGGCCATGTCGTAGAAATCTCGTTCGTGCAGCAGCACGCTGGCGCCTGCGTAGTAAATGTCCAAAAAGCTCTGCAGGTTGGTGAAAGCGTAGGCGCGGCGCAGGCTCTCGACGTCGGCATACGGCAGGGTGACGCCGTTGCGCTGGGCCAGCGCAAAAATCAGCTCAGGCTCCAGCGATCCTTCGATGTGGATGTGCAGCTCGGCCTTGGGCATCTGGCGCAGAAGGTCGGGCATCCGCGCGGCAGAAATAGGAGGGACTTTGAACATGAGCAAGCTCCAGGGTAGCGAGTGAAACATCATGCCGCCTGGATGAGCGGATGCAAACCGGTCAAACCAAGGGCCGTCAGACCTGATCAAAGAAAAAGGCCGCCCGAAGGCGGCCCTGCAGGTCAAAAAACCAAATGCCTTACTTCTTGTCGGCGCCAGGGATCTTGCCTTCCACGCCCTTGACGTAGAAGTTGATGCCCCCCAGGAACTTGTCGTCGGCCACGGCGTCTTTTTCCAGCACGGGCTTGCCGTCCTGGCCCACGATGGGACCCTTCCAGATGACGAAGCTGCCATCGGCTAGGCCCTTCTTCACTTCTTCGACCTTGGCCTTGGTTTCAGCAGGCACGTCTTCGGCGATAGAGACGAGGTCAATCGCGCCTTCTTTTACGCCCCACCACGATGCCTCGCCGCCCTTCCAGTTGCCTTCCAGCGCATCACGCGTGGCCTTCACGTAGTAAGGGCCCCAGTTGATGACGGCCGAGGCCAGGTGGGCCTTGGGGCCGTAAGCGGTCATGTCGCTATCCCAGCCGAAGGCCCGCTTGCCCTTTTCTTGCGCTGTCTTGAGCACGGCGGGCGAGTCGGTGTTCTGGAACAGCACGTCAGCGCCGCCGTTGATCAGGCTGGTGGCGGCTTCGGTTTCCTTCGGTGGGCTGAACCATTCGTTCACCCACACCACCTTGGTCTTGATCTTGGGGTTGACCGATTGGGCACCCAACGTGAAGCTGTTGATGTTGCGGATCACTTCCGGAATTGGCACCGAGCCCACCACGCCCAGCGTATTGGACTTGGTCATGGCGCCAGCAATCACGCCGGCCATGTAGGCGCCTTCGTAGGTGCGGCTGTCGTAGGTGCGCACGTTCTCGGCGGTCTTGTAGCCGGTGGCGTGCTCAAACTTGACGTCCTTCAGGTCGCCCGCGATCTTCTGGATGGATTCCATATAGCCGAAGGTCGTACCAAAAATCAGCTTGTTGCCTTGGCCAGCCAGGTCGCGCAGCACGCGCTCGGCATCGGCGGATTCAGGCACGCTTTCCACAAAGCTGGTCACGACCTTGTCGCCAAACTCTTTTTCGATGGCTTTGCGGCCGTTGTCATGCGCAAAAGACCAGCCGCCGTCACCCACAGGGCCCACGTAGGCGAAAGCGATCTTCAGTGGCTCTGCCTTGGGCGCGGGCGCTTCCGCAGCAGGGGCTGGCGCTGGTGCGGGAGCGGGCGCTGGGGCCTCGGTCTTGCCGCAGCCCACGACGGCAGCGGCTGCCAGGGCAGACAGTGCCGCCACTTTGAACAACGAGCGCTTTTGCAGATCGGTCATGTCGATTCCTTGTGAGAAAACAGTAAAAACGGAAAGAAAATTAAAAAACAACCATTATGAGCCGGGGTAAAACGGCTTGCCGAGGGACGCCGGCATGTTGATGCGAATCCAGGCAGGGTTGCGCGAAATCAACGCCAGCACCACGATGGTGGCGAGGTAGGGCAACATGCTCAGCAACTGGCTGGCCACCTGCACGCCCGTGGCTTGCAAGTGGAACTGCAGCATCGTCACTCCACCAAACAGATACGCACCAAGCAACACCCGTGCCGGGCGCCAGGTGGCAAAGGTGGTGAGCGCCAGTGCAATCCAGCCGCGCCCGGCCACCATGCCCTCCACCCACAGCGGGGTGTAGACGGTGGAGATGTAAGCCCCCGCCAACCCGCACAGAGCGCCGCCCGCCACCACGGCAGCCAGGCGAATGCGCCGCACCGGGTAGCCCAGCGCATGGGCCGATTCTGGCGACTCGCCCACCGAGCGCAGCACCAAGCCAGCGCGCGAACGGTACAAGAACCACACCAGGGCCACCACCAGCACCATGGTGATGTACACCAGCGGGTGCTGCTGGAACAGCGCAGGCCCCACCAGCGCAATATCGCCCAATCCCGGAATGGCGTACTTGGGCAGCTCAGGCAACTTGGCCTGCACGTAGCTGATGCCGGCAAATGCAGAGAAACCCACACCAAACAGCGACAGCGCCAACCCCGTGGCGTACTGGTTGGTATTGAGCCAGATCACCAGCACACCAAAGATGGCCGCCAGCGACGCGCCAGCGGCCATGCCCGCTGCAAATCCCAGCCAGGTATTGCCGGTGTGCACCACGGTGGCGAAACCCGCAATGGCGGCGCACAGCATCATGCCCTCGGCCCCCAGGTTGACGATGCCCGCTTTCTCGTTGATGAGCAGGCCCAGGGCCGCAATGGCCAGCACGGTGCCCGCGCTGAGCGTGGCGCCGATGAGGAGTGCGTAGGATTCCATCACTTGCCTCCCTTTGAAGCCACCCAGCGGATGCGGTAGGCAATCAATGTGTCACAGGCCAGCAGCGTGAAGAGCAACAACCCCTGGAACACGCCCGTGAGCGACTTGGGCAGGCCCAGCCGCGACTGCGCCAGTTCGCCGCCGATGTAGAACATGCTCATCAAGATGGCGGAGAGCACCATGCCCACCGGATGCAAGCGCCCGACAAAGGCCACGATGATGGCTGCGAAGCCATAGCCTGCAGGCACATACGGGGTGAGCTGGCCAATGGGCCCGGCCACTTCCAGCGCACCGGCCAAGCCCGCGGCGCCGCCCGAGATGAGCAGCGCCGTCCACAGCGCGCGGCGGGACGAAAAGCCCGCATACCGCGCCGCTGCAGGCGCCAGGCCGCCTACCTGCTGGGCAAAGCCCGCCCGGGTGCGGAACAGGAAAACCCACAGCGCCGCGGCGCCGGCAAGCGCCAGCAGCAAACCGATGGACACGCGCGAACCCTGCATCAACCGGGGAATCTGCGTGACTTTCTCAAACGTCTTGGTCTGCGGAAAGTTGTAGCCCATGGGGTCTTTCCACGGCCCGTACACCAGATAACTGAGTACCAGCGTTGCCACGTAGACCAGCATCAGGCTCACCAGGATTTCGTTGGCATTGAACTTGTCACGCAACAGTGCCGTGAGCGCCGCCCAGCACATGCCGCCCAGCACACCGGCGAGCAAGATGGCCGGAACGATCCACGGGCCAGTGCTTTTGTCGGCCAGCAGCGCCACGCCGCCGGCCACCACAGCACCGATCACGAACTGCCCTTCGGCCCCAATGTTCCAGACGTTGGAGCGAAAGCACACCGCCAGCCCCAGTGCAATGAGCAACAGCGGCGTGGCCTTGACCATGAGTTCGCCCACCGCGTATTGCGACTTGATGGGCTCCCAGAAGAACACTTGCAGGCCACGCACCGGGTCTTTGCCCAGCGCCATGAACAGGGCCACGCCAATGAGTACCGTTACAGCCAGCGCCAGCAGCGGCGAGCCATATGTCCACAGCCGCGATGCCTGGGGGCGCGGTTCCAGCTTAAGCATGGTGCGCCTCCCCGGCTTCGGTGTGTTGTTGGGCCTGGGCCAGATGGGCCTGCACATCGGCATGCCACAGGCCGCTCATCCATTCGCCTATGCGCTCTACCGTGGCTTCGGCACGCGGCACCGACGGCGACAAGTGCCCCTTGGCCACCACGTGCAGCCGGTCGCATATTTCAAACAATTCGTCCAACTCCTCGCTGACCACCAACACAGCACAACCCGCATCGCGCAACGCCAGGATGGAGCCGCGGATTTGCGCGGCCGCGCCCACATCCACACCCCAGGTGGGCTGCGAGACGATGAGCAGCCTGGGCTTGGCGTCGATCTCGCGCCCCACGATGAACTTCTGCAGGTTGCCGCCCGAGAGCGACTTGGCCGGCGCGTTGGGGCCACCCGCCTTGACGTTGAAGCGATCAATCAGCGCTTGCGCGTGCTGTTGCAGGGCCCCCACCTTGATCCAGCCACCGCCGCTGAGTGAATTGGTGCGCGTGAGGAGCAGGTTGTGCGCCAGGCCCATGGTGGGCACTGCCCCACGGCCCAGGCGCTCTTCGGGCACAAAGTGCAGCCCCAGAGACCGGCGCTGGGCTGGCCCCAGGCGCCCCGCGCTCTGGCCTGCCACCTGAACGCTGGCAGGCTCGGCGCGCTGGTCTTCACCTGACAAGGCGTAGAGCAGCTCCTTTTGGCCGTTGCCCGACACCCCCGCAATGCCAACGACCTCACCCGCCTTGACTTCGAAATCAATGTCGATGAGGTCCACGCCGAACTGGTCGGCACGCGGCAACGACAGGCCCTGCACGCGCAGCACGGTGGCCCCGGCTTGCACGGCCCGGTGCTCAAGCGCAGGCGGCTCGGCACCAATCATGAGGCGCGAGAGGGACGCATTGGATTCTTCGGCGGGGTTGCACACCCCCGTTACCTTGCCGCCCCGCAGCACCGTGCAGGCGGTGCACAGGGCGCGGATTTCATGCAGTTTATGGCTGATGTAGAGGATGCTGCAGCCTTCGGAAGCCAGCTTGCGCAGCACCACGAAAAGTTTTTCCACCGCCTGCGGCGTGAGTACCGACGTGGGCTCGTCCAGGATCAGCAGTTTGGGGTTGGTAAGCAGAGCGCGGATGATCTCCACGCGTTGCATCTCGCCCACGCTCAGGGTGTGCACGGGGCGCAGCGGGTCGATGTCCAGGCCGTACTCAGCCGCCTTGGCGGTGATGCTGCTGGTCACTTCCGCCAGCGTCAGGCTCTTGTCCAGACCCAGCCACACGTTTTCGGCCACCGTCAGGGTGTCGAACAGGCTGAAATGCTGGAACACCATGGCGATGCCCAGGGCCCGCGCTTCCTGGGGGTTGCGCACCTGCACGGCCTGGCCGTTGAAGTGCACGCTGCCTTCGTCTGGCTTGACGGAGCCGTAGATGATTTTCATCAGCGTGGACTTGCCGGCGCCGTTTTCGCCCAGCACGGCGTGGATCTCGCCGGGCTGCACCGTCAGCGACACACCGCTGTTGGCCACCACGGCCGGATAGCGCTTGGTGATGCCCGCCAGCTGCAGCCGCGGCGGCGCACCAGGCGCAGAGGGATTGGGGGGAGGACTCATGCGGGGATTGTCTCTCAGAATGGCGAGTTGTTATCTTTTGACGGCCAGGGGCAAATCGGTACTCGCGGCTTATTCAGCGTGCGCAAGTAGCTATTCTTTTCGTAGCGAGGCAGCGACGGACTTCACGCAGTCGCGCAGCCACATGGCCGCAGCCGAATGGTGTGTGCGGGCATGCCACAGCTGGTAATACAGCAAGCGGGGAAACTCCACCGGGCTGGGCAGGATGGCCAACGGCAGCTGCGCCGTGAACCGCTCGCAAAACTGCCGCCCCGTGGTCAGCACCAGCAGACTAGCGGCCACGATGTGCGGAATGGCGCTGAAATGTGCACAGCGCGCGGTGATGTTGCGCGCCAAGCCCAGGCTGTCCAGGTGGGCATCGATCACGCCACGCGCGCCGGGGTGCGTGGGCGTGGGGGCGACGTGCTCGGCAGCCAGCCAGTCGGCCTCGGTCCAGCCCCGGCGCACGGCCGGGTGGTCTTGGCTCACCAGGCACACCACCTCATCGCCAAACAGGCGCCCCATGTGCAGGTCTTCGGGCGGCTCGGGCCAGTTGCCAATTACCACGTCCACATCGCCCTGGGCCAAGTGGGCGTGGTAGTGCGCGTCGGCCGACAGGGGCAGGATTTCAATCGGGCACAGGGGCGCCTGGGCCTTGATGCGGGCCACCAGCTGGGGCAAAAACAAAGGGTCGAGGTAGTCGCTGGCAGCCACGCGAAAGGTGCGTGTGGCTGTGCGTGGGTCAAACCCCCGCGCGTCAGAGAACAGCGCTTCGGCCGAGCGCAGGATCAGCGCAGCCGGCTCCACCATGCGCAGGGCGGCATCGGTGGGCATCATGCTGGCGCCCGATCGCACCAGCAGCGGATCGCCCGCCAAGTCGCGCAGGCGCTTGAGCGCGGCCGACACCGCCGGCTGGTGCATGCCCAGCCGCACGGCTGCGCGAGATACGCTGCGTTCAGTGAGCACGGTGTGCAAGACCCTTATGAGATGGAGGTCTATCTTGTCGAAAAGGGCTTGGTCTCTCATAGCGATGGGGGCATGGGTGCCATAAGCTTGCGCATATGCCAGTGGCAGTAGTGCGCTCTACCCTCTGCTGAACCTTTCAAATCGAAGTGACGTCTGTCATGACAACAAGACCCTTGCAATTCTTGCGCCGAGGCCAGCCCGTGGCGCTGGGCAATGTACCACCCGACCGCACGTTGCTGGAGGTGCTGCGCGAAGACCTGGGCTGCACCGGCACCAAAGAGGGCTGCGGTGAAGGCGACTGCGGCGCCTGCACGGTGGTGCTGGGCGAGGCCGACGGCCACGGCAAGGTGCGCTACAGCGCTGTGAACAGTTGCATTCGCCTCGCCCACTCGATTGACGGGATGGCGCTGTGGACGGCGGAGGATCTGGCCGAAGACCCGCTGATCCAGCCGGTGGCCACGCTTCACAAACCTTCGCGAGCGGACGGCGGGCTAGGCGCACGGAGCGCAGGAACCGGAATGGACATGCAGGTCCATGAGGATTCCGAGCACCGCGCAACGACGCCCCCCGTTCGCGCAGTAGGTTTGCATCCAGTGCAGGAGGCCATGGTGCAGTGCCACGGCTCTCAGTGCGGCTTTTGCACGCCCGGTTTTGTGATGAGCCTGTTTGGCATGTACCAAAACCAGGTGTGCCAAGGCCGCAGCATCTCGCGCGCCCAGGCCGCGCAGGACTTGTCGGGCAACCTGTGCCGCTGCACGGGCTACCGCCCCATTCTGGACGCGGCCCAGCAGATGGCCCAGCTGCCCCCGGTGGCTGTGGACGAGGCCCAGCTGCTACAAAAACTAGAGCTGCTCGCGCTTACAAAACAAGGGTTAGAGGCCAATTTAACTTACATCGCCCCCAGCAGCCAGGCCGACCTGCTGGCCGCCCGTGCTGCCCACCCCGGGGCGCAGGTGGTGGCAGGCGCCACCGATGTGGGCCTGTGGGTGACCAAGCAGCACCGCCAGTTCGCCCAGGTGCTGGACGTGACCCGCGCCGCCGAGCTGCGCCGCATGGACGACACCGCAGAGCACATCGCCATCGGCGCCGCCGTGTCACTGACCGATGCTTTTGCCCGCCTCGTGGCCCAGTGGCCCGGCCTGGCAGAGTTTGCCCACCGCTTTGCAGGGCTGCCCGTGCGCAACTCGGGCACGCTGGGCGGCAACGTGGCCAATGGCTCGCCCATTGGCGACTCCATGCCCTTGCTGATCGCGCTGCGTGCCCAGGTGGTGCTGGCCAGCCAGGCGCGGGGCGAACGGGCGCTGCCGCTGGAGGCGCTGTACACCGGCTACCGGCAAAACGTGATGGCGCCCGACGAGCTGCTGGTGCGCATCGTGGTGCCCAAGCCATCGCCCACTGAACAGCTCAAAGCGTACAAAATCTCCAAGCGCTTCGACGACGACATCTCCGCCGTCTGCTTGGTGTTGAACCTGAACATCGTGGGTGGCACGGTGCAGCGCGCCAGCATCGGCGCAGGCGGCGTGGCCGCCACCCCGGTGCGTGCACGGCAAACCGAGGCCACACTGCAAGGCCAGCCCTGGACCGAGGCCACCGTGCAGCAGGCCGTGCGCGTGCTGCAGGCCGAATTCAGCCCCATCTCGGACATGCGCGCCAGCGGTGACTACCGCCGCACCGTGTTGGGCAACCTGCTGCAGCGCTTTTGGCTGGAAAGCCAGGGCCAGCCCAACGCCAGCATCCACCAGATCGACCTGACGGAGGCTGCATGAGCGACCACACCCTTTCGCCCAGCCGCGATGCCGTGAACGACCCCATGGTAGCGCAGGCTGACGCCCATGCCGAAGTGGTTGCCGATGCGTTCGCCCAAGCGCATGACGCACCTGCGGCCCCGCCTCCTGAGCGGGCCGCCATGGGGCAATCGCACTTCCATGAAAGCGCCCGCGCCCAGGTGGTGGGCGCGGCCCATTACATCGACGACCTGCCCGAGGTGAAGGGCACGCTGTATGCGGCGCCCATCCTGTCCACCGAGGCGCACGGCACGCTCAATGGCGTGGATGCCAGCGCCGCGCAGGCCCTGCCCGGCGTGCGCGGCGTGGTGCTGGCCGCTGATGTGCCTAGCGACAAGTTGTTGGCCGCCTTTGCCCACGATGAGCCCGTGTTTGCGCACAGCACCGTGCAGCACGTGGGCCAGGTCATCGGGCTGGTGGTGGCCGACTCAGTCATGCAGGCGCGCCGCGCTGCCCGCGCGGTAAAGCTCGACATCACGCCCCTGCCCGCCATTCTGTCGGTGCAGGGGGCATTGCAGGCCCAAAGCTATGTGCTGCCCCCGGTGTTTGTTCGGCGGGGCGACGCTGCCGCGGGCCTGGCCCAGGCCGCACACCGGCTCAGCGGCGCTTTTGAAGTGGGC
Source organism: Acidovorax delafieldii (assembly GCA_002377855.1). GTDB lineage: Bacteria > Pseudomonadota > Gammaproteobacteria > Burkholderiales > Burkholderiaceae_C > Acidovorax > Acidovorax delafieldii_A. The sequence continues at coordinate 181,315 of DFQQ01000010.1, forward strand.
GGGCAAGAGCACTTCTACCTCGAAGGCCAGATCGCCTACGCCCTGCCACTGGAGCAAAAGCAGTGGTGCATCTATTCCAGCACCCAGCACCCCGGCGAGGTGCAGCACTGGGTGGCGCACGCGCTGGGGCTGGACAACCACGCCGTGCGCGTGGAATGCCGCCGCCTGGGCGGGGGCTTCGGCGGCAAAGAAACGCAGGCCGGCCACCTGGCCGTGTGGGCCGCCGTGGCCGCGCACAAACTGGGCCGCCCCGTCAAGCTTCGGCTGGACCGCGACGACGATTTCATGGTCACCGGCAAGCGCCACCCCTTTGCGTACGAATACGACGTGGGCTTTGACGACACGGGCCGCATCACGGGCCTGAAGCTGCAGATGGCGGCCAACTGCGGCTTCAGCGCAGACCTGTCAGGGCCCGTGGCCGACCGGGCCGTGTTCCATGCCGACAACGCCTATTTTTTGAGCGATGTCGAAATCGCTTCCTACCGCTGCAAGACGAACACCCAGAGCCACACAGCCTTTCGTGGCTTTGGCGGGCCGCAGGGCGTCATCGTGATTGAGGCCATCATGGGCGACATTGCGCGTGCGCTGGGCAAAGACGCGCTGGATGTACGCATGGCCAACCTGTATGGCCGCGACGCCAGCGAGGGCCGCAACGTCACCCACTACCAGATGGCGGTGGAAGACAACATCCTGCACGCGCTGTTGCCCCAGCTGGAGCGCACCGCAAGCTACCGCCAGCGGCAGGCAGAGATCGCCGCGTGGAATGCGAAAAGCCCTGTGCTCAAGCGCGGCATGGCCATCACGCCGGTCAAGTTCGGCATCAGCTTCACGGCCACGCTGTTCAACCAGGCCGGGGCGTTGGTGCATGTGTACACCGACGGCAGCGTGCAGGTGAACCACGGCGGCACAGAAATGGGCCAAGGCCTGCATACCAAGGTGGCACAAATCGTGGCCGACGAGCTGGGCGTGCCCCTGCACCGCGTGCTGGTCACAGCCAGCGACACCAGCAAGGTGCCCAACGCCAGCGCCACGGCCGCCAGCAGCGGCACCGACCTCAACGGCCGCGCCGCGCAATACGCCGCGCGCAACGTGCGCGACAACCTCGCGTCGTTCGTGTGCGGGCTTGACGGCTGCGGCGCCGGCGCCATCCGCTTTGCGGGGCGGCAGGTCATCTCACCCAAAACGGTGCGCAGCTTTGACGCAGTGGTCAAAGAGGCCTACGCCAACCGCATCCAGCTGTGGAGCGACGGCTTTTACCGCACGCCCAAGATTCACTACGACAAGGCCACCCTCACCGGTCGGCCGTTCTACTACTTCAGCTATGGCGCAGCGTGCTCTGAAGTGGTGATCGACACCCTGACGGGCGAGAGCCGGGTGCTGAAGGTAGACATCCTCCACGACGTGGGCCACAGCATCAACCCGGCGATTGACGTCGGCCAGATCGAAGGCGGCTTTGTGCAGGGGATGGGCTGGCTCACCACCGAGCAGCTGGTCTGGAACGACAAGGGTCTGCTCACCACCCACGCGCCCAGCACCTACAAGATTCCAGCCACGGGCGACATTCCGGCCCACTTCAAGGTGGACCTGTGGCCCGAGGCCAACCGTGAAGACAACGTGGGCGGCAGCAAGGCCGTGGGCGAACCCCCATTCATGCTGGCCATCAGCGTTTATGAAGCGCTGCGCAATGCCATCGCCGCGGGCCGCAGCGAAAGCGCATCAGCCAAACCGGTGGTGCTAATGGCCCCCGCCACTGCGGAGAACCTGCTTAAAGCGCTTGGCTTTCTTGGGTGAGAAGGATCACATCAATCGGGCGCGCATCACACAGAACCTCAGGCCGGGCCCAACGCTACGCGCCCTGACACAGGCATCTCCCGGGCTCGGCCGGTATGCACGCGGTTGCGTCCGGCGCGCTTGGCGTCGTAGCAGGCCATATCCGCTGCATAAAGAACGGCAGTCACGTCTTGCATGGACGAATCCAGGGCCACCAGGCCAATGCTCATGCTGAGCGTGAAGCTGCTGCCCTGGTACGAAGGCGCCCAGGCCTGAACGGCCTGGCGCAGCTGTTCTGCCACCGCTTGCCCCCGGGCCAGCGCGCAGCCGGGCAGCACCACGGCGAATTCATCCCCCCCCACCCGGGCAGCCCAGCCCAGCTGCCGCACCTGCGACTCGAGCAGCCGGGCCACATGGCGCAGCGCATCGTCACCCGCGTCGTGCCCTGCCAGATCGTTGACCACGGTGAAATGGTCCAGGTCCATGAACAACACCACGCCCTCGCCCGCCGCCCCTGCGTTGTAGGGCGCATCCTCATCACGCAAGCGGGTGGCACGCTCGGCCAGCAATGCTCCCAGGCGTTCGTCAAACGCAGCACGATTGAACAGCTGGGTCAGGGCATCGTGGTCGGTTTCCCAGGTTTTTTGCTGCTGGGCTTCACGGGCCGCAGTGATGTCTTCGAGAATCCACACTGTTCCACCATCAATGGCGCCGGCGCCCACACCGCGTCCCTGCACCCGCGCCCACACCGGGCTGCCATCCTTGCGCATGAAGCACACGTCGCCATCAAAAGCGCCATGCACGGCAAACTCCGCCTGCACCCGGGCACCTGCGCGCGCATATTCCTCAGCCGACGCATAAATGGTGCGGGCGGGCTTGCCTTGCAGTTCTGCGGGTACGTAGCCCAGCATCAAACAGGCCTGCCGACCCACGACTTCGAGCACACCATGGCGCGTGATGACGATGCCCACCGATGCGTGGTCCAGAATGGCCTGCAACTGGCTACCCAGTTTGGATTGTTCGTGGGCGTGGTGGCTGCCCTGGCGCGCCAAACGCTCCAATGCCTGTACCAAGTCGCCCACTTCACCCTGCCCCTCAGGCCAGCGCACCGGCTCGTTGGCATCGCCGTGCAGCAACTGCTGCGCCGCCAGCCGCAGCCGTGCCAAGGGCTGCGCCATCCAGCCCAGCAGTGCCACCAGCACCACAGCCCCCACGCCCAATGCACCAGCCACCATCCAACCAGCGTCGCGCTGAGCGCCAGCCAGGGGCGCCATCAGCGCACGCGAATGGCTCACACGTGCCACCATCCACTGAGGGAGCGGCATGCCAGCCACGCTGACGATGTGGTCAGGCAACACCTGTGTCGAGCCCCGGCCCACCAGGGGCTGTGCTTGTTGCAGCCACTGCGCATACACCGCCGACAGCCCTGCCTCGTCACGCACATTGCCCAACACGCGGGTCGGGTCAGAATGCGCAAGGATGGTGCCGTCGCGCGAGAAAACCACCAGGCGGGACTCGTCCCTTTCTGGCAAGGCCATCGACGGCGGAAGCAGGCTTTGCGACTGCAGCTTCAGCGCCCCACCCACCGCCCCCAGAACAGAGCCGTCTTCTCGGTGCATGGGCATGGTGAAGGTGACGCGCGCGTCGCCCGTTCCACCGGCAATCAATTCCGACACCTGCGGCTTTCCGTCTGCCAGCGTGCGGCGCAGCACGTCCCGCTCCACTGGCTCTAGCGATGCGGCCGCTGCGGGCCGGCCACCGCGCAGGTTCAAGAGCATTGACCCGTCGCTTCCCACGACCTGCACCGCATCAAAAAAGCCCAGCGCAGGCAGCCCTTGGTACAGCTGCGGGTCATCAAAAAAGTCTGCGTCCAACATGCGCGGCGTCACGCCTGCGGCCATGGTGCGCAGCACTTTCTGGCTCTGCTCCATCTTGCTGGCCAGCAGCCGCGCAATCACTTCTACCTCATCGGTTTGTTGCGCCACCACACGGCGCATGGCCTCTTGTCCTGATACCTGCGAAACATGCCAGGCAGCCCCAACCCCAGCCAGCAGCATCGCGCACACCGCGACCACCATCATGCGCAGCACCCAGGGGCCCGGCATGTGCCAGGACGCCACTTCGGAGGGCTCTGCTGCAGGGCGGGCAGTCATGGAAGCCACGAAGATGCACCGAGCAACACCGCGCAGCTGAAATGCGCGGGCGCGTCACGCCAGCCGTTGAGTGGGACGGGACCGGTGCCTTGCCACATAGAGCAGGAAGGCCTGGGGTTGCCCGCACCACTGCCGCACCACTGCGGGCGCTTCCGTGCCGCGCCTACCCAGCTCCTAGAATGCGCTGGACGCAAAACACGGATGGTGCGAGGGTGGAGCAAGTCGGGCATGAGCGCTGGTGAAACCGGGGGGGCTTCCAGCAAATATACGCAGTGCATCCCACCCCCGGGTTGGGTGGAACCCTCATGAAGTCACACGGAGAAACCCTTACGGCCTACGCCCGTTAAATAGAGGCCCACGAGAAGTACCCTTTGCCCAGGCAACCGGGCCGCGGCCCACGGCCCACGGCCCACAGCTGCCGCGTCATGGGCAGCTCAGTCCACCGAAAAATCGGAAAGCGGCGATGGAGACTCGCGCAGCGCGCCGGTTGAGGCGCTGCGGCGCCCACCCGGTGAGACCGCAGTCAGCTACCTGCCATGGTCTGCAGCGCGAGGGGCTGGGGCAAGTTCAGCACATTGCCCGTGCCATGGATCAGCCCCATCTCGCGCAGATGGCGCAGAACGCGCGAGAACGTTTCGGGGGCGATACCCAACTGTGCGGCTATCAGGCGCTTGCGCTGGTGCAAGGTCACGCGCATGGTGCCCGATGGGTCTTGTTGTGCATGGTTCAGCAGCCACTGGGCGCAACGCGTCTCGGCGTCGTGCGCCAAGCGGCTCACCGCCAGTTCAGACTGCTGGCGGTAGCCAGATGCCATGTCCAGCAACAGGCCGCGCGCGCCTTCGGGCATGGCTGCCAGGCTCTGGCGGAATTCCGCGATGGGAACGCGGCGCAATTGCACCCGCGTTTCGGCCACCATGTCTACGGGCAACGGCAGGCCGAGCAGCGCAGAAGCTGCGTCCAGCCAGAAGGGCCCCTCTACCGCACCCAACTGGTGCCGCAAATAACCTTCTTCGTAAAACCCGCGCAGCACCCTCCCACTCTCCAGGTGCAGCACAGAGGTGAGTACCTCGTTGCGCCTGCGCAGCAATTCGCCGGCGGCAAATACTTCCGTCTGGACGGGCAAGGAAAATAAGTTGGATGGCAGCATGCGATTGAATGTGCCGCCGCACGCCCCTGACGGCTTTGAGCAAGATCAAAAGCCGCGCGAAACAAACCCCGATTAGCTCAAACCCCGCAGCCATCGTGCTTTGGTCGCGTAAGCCAGCCGTCAACCACACCCCCCACACCGGGCCGTGCCCACTCATTTCGGGGGTGCACCGACGCAAAGGTGACCACATGCAACAGACGGGGCACAGAAATTGCTGCCATGGGTGGCATGCGTGCCTACGTGCACCACCAAGCAGCAAGGGGCGGCAATGCGGCCCTTTCATCCTGGTGGCCTGCCGCCCGCATTGCATGTTTCATCCACTTCACTCCTCAGGAGAATCCATGAAAAAAAACCTGTTGGCACTGTCCCTCACCCTCGGTGGCGCAATGCTCGCCGGCAGTGCCCATGCCCAAAGCTCAGTCCAGGTGACAGGGCTGACCGACGTGTTTGCCGGCTCCATCAAGAACTCTGGCGATGCCGGCCGCAAATCGGTGGTGGACAGCGGCGGCCTGACGACGTCGTGGTTTGGCTTCAAGGGCACGGAAGACCTGGGCGGGGGGCTTAAGGCCAACTTCCAGCTCACGTCCTTCATCAAGGTAGACAACGGCAGCCAGGGCCGGTTTGCCAACGACACCTTTTTTTCTCGCGATGCCAACGTGAGCCTGTCCGGAAGCTTCGGCTCGGTGATGTTGGGCCGCTGGATGGCCCCCAACTTTTTGCCATCGGTGGTGGGCAACCCGTTGGGTGATTCGTTCACCTTCTCCCCGCTGATCCTGCACATGAACGTGCCACTGTTCAACGGCACGGGCTGGGGCGCCACCACGCCCTCTGACACGGGCTGGAGCAACCAGATCGTGTACAGCACGCCCGACATTGGCGGCTTCAAGGCCAACCTGCAATACCAATTTGGCGAGCAGGCAGGCAACAACGGCAAGAAAAACGTGGGCGCCAATTTCTTCTACTTTGGCGGCCCATTGACGCTGACAGGCTTTTACGAACGCGATCAGATCAGCAACCCTGGTCAGGGCGCTTACCTGGGAACCACCAAAAAGGACTGGATGCTGTTGGGCGCGTACGACTTCGGCATGGTGAAGCCCTTTGTGAGCTACGGCGAGGCCAAAGCCGACAACAGCCTGAACAAGGCGAAGACGGTGCAGCTGGGGGCCTCGGTGCCCGTGGGGACTGCGGGCAAGGTGCTGGTGGAATGGGTGAAGACCGACCTGTCGCAAACCAACGTGGACCGCAAGACCTACACCGTGGGCTACGACCACTTCCTGTCCAAGCGCACCGACGTGTACGCGATGTTCATGGGCGACAAGATCAGCAACCAAACCTCCGGCAGCAGCTTTGGCGTCGGCATTCGCCACCGGTTCTAGGTTGGGGACGGGCCAGGCTGGCAGCCGTGCGCTGCCGGCCAGCGCACGGCAATACCGTTCGTTCAAAGGGGCCGATCAGGCCCCTTTTTTGTTGTGCGCAACCCAGCCCGTTCGTTAAAAGCGCCGATATCAACGAGGGCACCGTGCGAAAACAAGAGATCGCCGTAGCCAAAGCGAAGCGCGCAGATTTGAGCAAAATCGGGCCCTAGCGCTTATCCCGCCAGCGGAGCAAGCTACAGATATCATAGCGATCAGCAGTTCCTCGCAGCCATTGCGCGATGACATGCAACCCCCGGGGCCGGGGCATTGCCCCTATCCGACGGCCACCTGTAACCACACCGTCACAAGTCAGCGCTATCGTCCGCCCTGCTCAGGGACTCTACACACAATGCAGAACTTACAGTGCAGCCGGCTGGAGGCGATGGTGGCGCTGCTCTCGCCCGCTGTTCGCCATGGGGCGGGCACGCTCGCCGGCCTGATGCGTGCAGGCGCTCTGCACTGCGTTTTTCAACCGCTGGCCGACCTGCGAGAGGGCAGCATCTATGCGCACGAGGCGCTCATCCGCGGACCCGAAGGCACACCGCTTTACACACCCGATGCACTGCTGACCCAGGCCAGCAACGAAGGCATCCTGCAGGACTTTGAACTGTTGTGTGCCTTCACGGCGCTTGCGCAGTGGAGCGCGCAGGCAGCGCCGGGGCGCCTGTTCGTGAACATCAGCGCTGACGCCCTGGTGCACGGCGTGGGCATGGTGGGGGCGCAGCGCCTGGGTGAGGCCGTGCGCAACCTGGGGCTCAGCGCCCGCATGCTGGTGCTGGAAATCACCGAGCATGAACGCGTCACCGACATGCCCCTGCTGCGCCAGGCGATTGACGCGGTGCACGCCTGTGGGGCGCGCATGGCGCTCGACGATTTCGGCGATGGCCGCTCAAGCTTGCGGCTTTGGTCCGAGGTGAAGCCCGACTTCGTGAAGATCGACAAGTACTTCATCCGTGAAATCAGCGACCGACCGGAAAACCTGCAGATGCTGCAGGCCATCAAAGGCATTGCCGACGTGTTTGGCACCACGTTGATTGCCGAGGGCATCGAGACCAAGGACGACTTGCGCGCACTGCGTGACCTGGACATTCCTTACGGCCAGGGCTGGCTGCTGGGGCGCCCCGCGCTCAATGCACGCGAGGCGGTGGAAGGCCCAGCGCTGGAGGTCTTGCACGACCGCCGTGTGGCCGTGCTGCCGCACCTGGGCCAAACAGCGCGCCCCAGCATTTTGCGCAGTTTGCGGGTGGTGCAGGCCCCGCCGCTGGCCCCCACCACGGCCAACGACACGGTGGCGGCCATGTTCCACGAACGCACGGAGCTGCATGCGCTGGCGGTGGTGGACGGCACGCGGCCGGTGGCGCTCATCAACCGCCAGCAGTTCATGGACCACTACGCCACGCTGTACTTCCGCGAAGTGCACGGGCGCAAGCCGTGCCTGGCTTTCGCCAACACCGCCCCGCGCGTGGTCGAGCTGGACTGCGATGTGGAGCAGCTCATGGGCATCCTTACATCACAAGACCAGCGCTACCTCAGCGACGGATACATCGTGACGGACAATGGCCGCTACCTGGGCCTGGGCACGGGCGATCAGCTGGTGCGCGCGGTGACCGAAACGCGCATCGAAGCGGCCCGCCACGCCAACCCGCTCACGTTTTTGCCGGGCAACATCCCCATCAGCCTGCACATGCAGCGCCTGCTCGACAACGGCACCGAGTTTGTGGCCTGCTACGCCGACCTGAACCATTTCAAGCCCTTCAACGACCACTACGGCTACTGGCGGGGTGACCAGATGATCCGGCTGGTGGCTCGGCTGGCCACCATGCACTGCGATGCGCGGCGCGACTTTGTGGGCCATGTGGGCGGCGACGATTTCATGCTGATCTTTCAGAGCAGCAACTGGCGCCAGCGCTGCAAGAACATCATCCAGGACTTTGGCCGCGAGGCGCTGGCTCTTTTTGATGATGCCGCCCAGCGCGCGGGTGGCATCCAGGCCGAAGACCGGCACGGCGTGCCACGGTTCTTCCCTTGCACCACGCTGGCCATGGGTGCCGTGCACATCACGCCCGGGCGTTTTCGCCACGCCGAAGAGGTTGCCAACCTGGCCGCCCTGGCCAAACACGAGGCCAAGCAAAACACGAAAGGGCTGGTGCTGCACAACGGGCTGGCTGCCGCAGACCTGAACGCGCTGGCGGCCTGACGCCGCGCACAGGGAGATCAAGGTACCTGGGCCCCGGCCTCGAACCAGCGGCCAATGAGGGCACGCTCGGCATCGGTGATCTGCGTGGCGTTGTTCATGGGCATGAGCTTTTGCACCACCACCTGCTGGTAAATGGCCTGGGCGTTTTGCCGAACCAGGGCGGGCTCGTCCAGCCGCAGATTCTTCATCTGCACCTGCGCACCATGGCAGGTGTAGCAGCGCTGCTCCAGCACGCCCCGCACCGCGGCAAAATCAGCCCTTGCATCATTTTGGCCTGTAGCGCTTGTTGCACCTGCGCTACCAGCTCCTAAAACAGGAGCAGGCCGCATCCACACGATGGCCCCCACGATGAGGGCCACGCCCACCAGCGCGTAGGGCAGCGGGTTGCCATTGCGGCCCAGCTTGTAGCCGTGGCGCATCACGAAGAACTGGCGGATGGCAGCGCCCGCAAACATCATCAGGATGAGCACCAGCCAGTTCTGCGGATGGCTCCAGGTAAAGCTGTAGTGGTTGCTCAGCATGGCAAACAGCACGGGCAGCGTGAAGTAGGTGTTGTGCACGCTGCGCTGCTTGCCGCGCTTGCCGTGGATGGGGTCCACCGGCTGGCCCGCCTTGATCTGCGCCACCACTGTGCGCTGGCCGGGAATGATCCAGAAGAACACGTTGGCGCTCATGGCGGTGGCGATCATCGCGCCCACCAGCAAAAACGCTGCGCGGCCGGCGAACCAGTGGCAGGCCAGCCACGATGCGATGCACACCAGCACGAAGACCAGCGCGCCGACGATGGCGTCGCCGTTTTTGCGCTGACCGAAGATGCGGCAGATGGCGTCGTACAGCAGCCAGAACACGACGAAGAACGCGAGCGCCACCACGATGGCGGTGGCAGGTGCCCAGTCCATCTTCGATTTGTCGATGAGGTAGGTACTGGCGCTGTAGAGGTACGACACCGTGAACAGCGCAAAGCCGCTGAGCCAGGTGCTGTAGCTCTCCCAAAAGAACCAGTGCAGGTGCCCGGGCAGCTTCGGCGGCGACACCGCGAACTTGACCGGGTGGTAGAACCCGCCGCCGTGCACGGCCCACAGCTCACCGCTCACACCCTGCTTTTTCAGGTCTTCGTCTTCGGGCGGCGTGAGGCTGCTGTCCAAAAAGACGAAATAAAACGACGAGCCAATCCAGGCGATGGCAGTGATGACGTGGACCCAGCGCAACAGCAGGTTGGCCCAGTCGAGAACGTAACTTTCCATATCTCAACCTCGGCAGCGCGCGGCGCTGCATTAGCGAACCTGCTCACCACTGCGGGCGCTCTGAGCAGAAAAGTGGGCCGCGCACCTTGGCCGGCAAGCCCTTTCGCAAGGAAAAGACCGGCCAGCCGGGGCACCGCTGCGACCGAGATCCGACAGGCGGATGACAGCAAAAGTGTATGCACGAATTGTTCCAGATTCCGAGCTTGAGAGTAACGGCCGCACGGCCTGTCTCCCACCGTCCTCTGTTCAGTGCACCGCTCAGCACCTTCGCCGATGGGGCACCGGCACATGCGCCTACAGGCGCACGCACGAACCAGGCGCAGTATGAAAGCGCTATCCCGACCAGCCCCTGGCACGTGGAGTGAAGCTTCCAACCAAGGACTGCAGGATGCCTCGTCGATATTCCCCATCACCCGTTGCGGACGCGCACTTTTGGCGGATGTAGGAGCGGGCGCATGACGGGTCCGGCCCCTTCCCCCTCCATCGCGCCGCAAGACTGCGACAGCACGCCACAGGAACAGACACCCTTTGAAGGTTTCTGGTTGGGAGGGTTCGAAGGTGCGGACCACGTCAACGGCCACGGCCAGCCGTTGGAGCCCAATCAACGCAATGGGCACACTGCGCGGCTGGCAGCCGACTATGCCGCCGCCCAATCCATCGGACTGCACGGCGTGCGCGAGAGCATCGGCTGGCGCTTGCTGGACGCTGCAGGGCCCCAAGGCCTGCGCAGTTTGAGATTGCAGGCACAGCAAGCCGCCGCGCACGGTCTCCAGGTGATCTGGTCTCTCATGCACTATGGGTGGCCAGCACGGCTCGATCCCTTCGCACGGCCTGATGCGTTTGTTGATGCCTTCGCGGCCCATTGTCACACCGTGGCCGAGATTCTTCGCAGCGTGGAAGGGCCGGCGGCTGTGTACCAGCCCATCAACGAGATCTCATTCCTGTCATGGGCCGCCAGCAGTACGGGCCTGGTATGGCCGAATCAACCGTCAAACCCTGAGCGCGGCATGCAGCTCAAGCGGGTCTTGGTAAAGGCCGCGTTGCGCGGCATGGATGCGCTCTGGGCCGTAGACCCCATGGCTCGAATGCTCCACACAGATCCACTGGTGCGGATCGTGCCCGCGCTGGGCGCTGGTCCGGCGCAGTGCGAGGCAGCGCAAGCCACCCATGACCACCAGTACCAGGCATGGGACATGCTGGGCGGCAAATCTGCCCCGGAGCTGGGGGGCGCTGCCCGGTACCTGGACGTCATCGGGCTCAACTATTACCACGACAACCAGTGGGAGCACCCTTCGGGTAACCGGCTGCACTGGCACCTGAGCGACCCCCGAAGGCAGCCCCTTTCAAGCCTGGTCAAAGAGGTGTGGCACCGTTACCACCGCCCCTTGTGCATCGCCGAGACAGGGCACGTGGGCGAGGGCCGGGCCGAGTGGATGGACCATATAGGCGCCGAACTGCTGGCCTGCCAAGCGCAGGCCATACCCATCGCCGCTGTTTGCCTATATCCCCTGGTCGACCGGCCCGACTGGCAGCAAGCCCTGCACTGGCATCGCAGCGGTTTGTGGGACGTACCCGGCGCCGACGAGGGCGATTTCAGCCGCGTGCTGTGCACCCCATATGCCGAGCGCCTGGCGCACTGGCAGCGGCTTATCAACAAACCACTTCATTCCTCCCTTCCCACTTCAGACAGGCCCTCCACCATGAACACCCTTGTTGTTTTCTCTCATCTCCGCTGGGATTTCGTGTACCAACGCCCGCAGCAGTTGCTGACCCGCCTGGCCGCAAAGCACCCGGTCCTGTTCGTGGAAGAACCCATGCTGGACGCGCAAGCGCCCTGGGCAGAGATCTACAGCCCGTGCAGCGGCGTGCAAGTGCTGCGCATGCACCTTCCGGGCACCGCACCCGGGTTTGCCGACGAACACATGCAAGCGATGCGCGCGTTGCTCACGCAGCATCTGGCGGCCGCGCGCGTGCAGGACTATGTGCTTTGGTTCTACACGCCCATGGCACTGCCGTTGGCACGTGGGTTGACACCGCGCGGCGCCATTTACGACTGCATGGATGAGCTGTCCGCGTTCGACTTCGCCCCACCAGAACTCCTGGAGCGGGAACGCCAGCTCTTTAAGACAGTGGACATGGTGTTCACAGGTGGCCGCAGCCTTTATGAAGCCAAACGCAGCAAGCACTCTGACGTGCACTGCTTTCCCAGCAGCGTGGACCACGCCCATTTCGGGCAACGGAGTGTGCCCGACCACCCCGATCAGATGGCGTTGCCGCACCCCCGCCTGGGGTACTTCGGGGTCATCGATGAACGCCTTGATCTGCAACTCCTTGCAGCACTCGCCGATAGCCATCCGCAGTGGCAAGTCGTGATGGTTGGGCCGGTCGTCAAAGTGGACCCCGACAACTTGCCCCAGCGCCCCAATCTGCACTGGCTGGGCAAACGCCGTTACGACGAACTCCCAGCCCTGCTGGCGGGTTGGGATGTGGCGCTGATGCCTTTCGCACTCAATGCGTCCACGCGCTTCATCAGTCCCACCAAGACGCTGGAGTACCTGGCAGCCGGCAAGCCCGTGGTGAGCACAGCCATAAAGGACGTGCAGCAGCAGTACGCTCAGGTGGTACCTATCGCCCACTCGCACAAAGACTTCATCTCAGCCTGCGAAGCCATCTTGCACCGCACGCCCAAGGACCAGTTGAGGTTCCAGGCGATGGCAGCGTCGACCGTGTCCGCCACATCGTGGGATCGCACCGCCACCGCCATGCTGGCGTTGCTTGAACGCTTCGACCTGCCCTATGCCCAGCCGACCATGCCCCGCACTGCAGGCCAGCCCACCACAGCGGCCGCCGTAGCCGCAGCGGTCTGATGCCCGCCCGCACAAGTCCAGGAGAACGCACCATGTCCCACATTGCCATCGTAGGCGCCGGCTTTTCGGGCGCGGTCCTGGCCCAGGAACTTGGCAAGGCGGGCCACACGGTGGACGTGTTCGACGAGCGTCCCCATGTGGCCGGCAATTGCCACACGGCCCGCGATGAGGCCACTGGCGTGATGGTGCATACCTATGGCCCGCACATTTTTCACACCAGCAATGACCGGGTCTGGGAATACGTCCAGCAGTTCGGCGTCTTTATGCCTTTTACCAACAGGGTGAAAGCCATTACCGGTGGGCGCGTCTATTCGTTGCCTATCAATTTGCTCACCATCAACCAGTTTGCAGGCAAGGCGTTCTCACCAGTGCAGGCCGAGCAGTACTTCTCACAGATCGGCGAGCGAACCGACACGCCGCCAGAGAGTTTCGAACAGCAAGGGCTGTACCTCATGGGTCCAGACTTCTACCATGCGTTCTTTTCCGGATACACCACCAAGCAATGGGGGGTTCCGCCTTCGGCGCTGCCTGCCAGCATCCTCAAGCGCCTGCCCGTGCGCTTCAATTACGACGACAACTACTACGCCAGCAAGTTCCAAGGCATACCGCGTGACGGCTATACCGCCATCGTTGAGGCTTTGCTAGATCTGCCCAACGTCCACCTGCACCTGGGTACACGCTTTACGCGCGACCAGGCAACGGGGTATGACCATGTTTTTTGCAGCGGCCCCATCGACGATTGGTTTGGTTGTGACGAAGGCCGGCTCGGCTACCGCACACTTGACTTCGTTCGTGAAGACCATGAAGGCGACTTCCAGGGCAACGCCGTCATCAACTACTGCGATATGTCGGTGCCCTGGACGCGCATTTCAGAACACAAACACTTTGCCCCGTGGGAAACGCACGCCAAAACCGTCGTCTTCAAGGAATACAGCCGCCTGTGTGAAGTGGGAGACACGCCGTACTACCCCATTCGGTTGGTCGAAGAAAAGTCGCTGCTGGCGCGGTATGTGTCGCGGGCTCAGCAGGAAAGCAACGTCACTTTCGTGGGCCGGTTGGGCACGTACCGGTACATCGACATGCACGTGACCATTGCCGAGGCACTGGACGTGGCCGCACGCTACCTGGAGTGCACCCGCACGCAAACGGCCATGCCGAAATTTGTGGTGGACCCGCTCTAAACCTCTTCGCCCGCCGTCGGACTCCATACTGGCAGGGCCCGCTAAAGTGTCTGGAGTAGCTGGGCCGCGACGGCAACCGCAATCACTTCAGGCTGCTTGCCCTGTATGCCACGCACTCCGATGGGGCAGGTCACGTGCGCCAGCTCGGCCGGGTTAAAGCCCCGCTCGGCCAGCCGGTGCGAAAAGGTCGCCCACTTGGTCTTGCTGCCAATCAGGCCGATGAAAGGCAGATCCTGCTGCTGGCGGTGGCGGCGCAGGCAAGCTGCCACCACGTCCAGGTCCTCCGCGTGGCTGAAGCTCATGATGAGCACCCGCGAGCCTGCGGGCAGCGAGGGCACGGCCAGGTGCACGGGTTCCGAATGCTCACAGACCACGCCTTCGGGCGGCGTGGGCGCAAAGATGCCGTCGCGGCTATCGATCCACGTCAGTGCAAAAGGCAACGGCGCCAGCACCCGTGCCAGGGCGTGGCCCACATGCCCACCGCCGAACAGGGCCACCGGCGTGCGCGCGCCCTGCAAGCGCGCGGGCAGGCTCGCCGCATCAGCCGGGCCCAGCGGCTCAAACTGCAGGTGCACCACGCCACCGCAGCACTGGCCCAGGGCAGGGCCCAGGGCATAGCGCAACTGGGGCTCTCCGGACTCTCCGGCCAGGCGGCGGCGCGCATCGGCCATGGCCTGGTACTCCAGGTGCCCTCCGCCTATGGTACCGATCACGCGATCAGCCAACACCGCCATCCACGCCCCGGGTTCCCTTGGGGCCGAGCCTTGGGTAGACTTCACCCTCACCAGCCAGGCGGTTGCGCCGCTCATCAGCGCTTCTGCCAGCAAACGTACATCCGTCACATCGGCCCTTTCACCTTAATGCAGCGCCCGGCCACCCCAGGTGCCGCCACAGTGTCTCGAGTTTTCTACTCCGCACCAGCATGCCATCCATCCCGCCCCAGCGCCCTTCTGGCGCCCGCCCCCGTTGGCTGATTGCCGGCGTCATGGCCGCAGTGGCCGCCCTGGTCGCCGCTTGCAGATCGGCACCCGAAACGCCAGTGGCGCAAGACAGCAAGCCCCCCAGCAGCGACACAGCGCCCGGCCCCAAGGCCAGCGGCGTGGGCAAAGCATCTGCGGCGGCCACAGCGCGCGACTATCGCAAGGACGCAGCCGCACATCTGTACGGCCTGAACAACCAGCGAATCTACCAAGGCAAGCTGCCCGCCATGCTGTACGCCATTGGCGTGCTGGAGGTGGACATAGACCGCCAAGGCCGTGTGGCCCGCCTGCACTGGAGCCGCGCGCCCCGCCACGCGCCCGAGGTGGTGGCAGAGATTGAGCGCACTGTGCGCGCTGCGGCCCCCTTCCCGGTACCCAGCCGCATGGGCAAGGTGACCTACGTGGACACATGGCTGTGGGACAAGAGCGGCAACTTCCAGCTCGACACGCTGACCGAAGGGCAGCACTGAAAGCGCCGAAGGCGGCATGAAGTTGAGGCGGCCAAGCGCCGCCTTTTCTTAGACGAATCGCCCATCAGCGCTTATCAATAAAGCGCAAGCAGCTATCAAATAAATAGCGCACCTTCTGTGAAGCTCGCTCAGGAGCCTCGGTAGGTGGAATAGCTCCAGGGGCTGACCAGCAGCGGCACATGGTAGTGCTGCTCTGCATGGGCCACCCCGAAATCCAGGCTCACCTGGTTCAGAAAATTGGGCTCTGGCAGCGTCACGCCCCGCCCCTTGAAATAACCGGCCACATCAAACGTCAGCCGATAGGTGCCCACCCGCAGGCCCGCGTTGTCGAACAGCGGCGCGTCGGTGCGCCCATCGTGGTTGAGTACCAGATCCTTCAGCAAAGTGGCCTGTTCGGCCTGTGTGGAAAACAGGCGCACCCGCATGCCCGCAGCGGGGCAGCCGTGCATGGTGTCCAGAACGTGGGTACTCAGGCCCATGGTGTCTCTCCGTTAAATTGATTGGCGAACGCACTGCTCAACGCCCCATGCACACCGCAAAGGCGCGGCACCCGCGCGCACAGCGATTGGCAAGTTGTATACAGATACTGTACCTCTGGGCTTCCTCCAGCCCACTGGCGCGCAGCAGATTCCGTGCCGGAAGACAGATGCGCCCGAGCCGCAGTGGGCCGCACTTCCGCGCACCGACCAGCACACCCACACAGTCACTGATCGCCCTACACTCGCACCACACTATTCATTCAGGAGGCAAAAACCCATGAACATCCGCCAAACCCTGCTGGCTGCCAGCCTTGCGCTGGCCCTGGCCAACCTTGCTGCCTGCAGCGCCACCCCGCCACAAGCCACTGTTGCGACCGCAAACGCTGCTGCACCCGCCGGGCAGCAAACAGCCGCTGCGGCAGCCGCCAGCGCCGCCTATGACTTCGACATGGACGTGTTTCACCCCGTCGTGGCCAACAACGGCATGGTGGCCACCGAGCAAGAACTGGCATCGCGAATCGGGCTGGACATTTTGAAAGCCGGTGGCAACGCGGTGGACGCCGCCGTGGGCATTGGCTTTGCGCTGGCTGTAGCGTTGCCTAACGCAGGCAACATCGGCGGTGGCGGCTTCATGATGGTGCACGACGCCAAGACCGGCAAATCCGTCGCGCTGGACTTCCGCGAGGTCGCGCCCCTCAAGGCCAGCCGCAACATGTACCTGGACGACAAGGGCAACGTCATCAACGGCAAATCGCTCTACACCCACTACGCCGTGGGCGTTCCCGGCACGGTGGCGGGCATGGAGCATGCCCTGAAGAAATGGGGCACCATGCCGCTCGACAAGGTGATTGCGCCATCGATTGCGCTGGCAGAAAAGGGCTTCCCCGTCAGCGAAACCCTGGCCAAGATCCTGCAGCAAGAAAAGAAGAACATGGGCCAGTGGCCCGCTACCACCGAAATCTTCTGGAAGAACGGCGAGCCCCTGAAGCGCGGCGACCTGCTGGTGCAAAAAGACCTGGGCCAATCCATGCGCCTGATCGCGCAGCAAGGTGCCAAGGCCTTCTACGAAGGCGCTATCGCCCAGAAGATTGCCGCAGAAACCGCGCCGCACGCAGGCGCTGTGACGCTGCAAGACCTGCGCGAATACAAGGTGGCTGAGCGCGAACCCGTGCGCGGCACCTACCGTGGTTACGAAGTGGTGACCATGCCCCCACCCTCCTCCGGCGGCACGCACCTGGTGCAAATCCTGAACATGCTGGAGCAGTGGCCCCTGGCCCAGTGGGGCCAGAACAGCGCGCAAACACTGCACTACATGGCCGAAAGCAGCAAGCTGGCCTACGCCGACCGATCCGAATACCTGGGCGACCCCGACTTCGTGAAGATTCCGCTCAAGGGCCTGACCTCCAAGCGCTACGCCGAATCGCTGGGCAAGACCATTGATGCCAACCGCGCCCGCCCCGCCAAGGAAATTAAGCCCGGCCAGCCCCAACCGTATGAAAGCGACCAAACCACCCACTACTCGGTGGTGGACAAGGCGGGCAACGCCGTGGCCGTGACCTACACGCTGAACACCAACTTTGGCAGCGGCATCGTCGCCAAGGGCACCGGGATCTTGCTGAACAACGAGATGGACGACTTCTCGGCCAAGCCCGGCGTCGCCAATGCTTACGGCCTGGTCGGCGGCGACGCCAACGCCGTGGCCGCCAAGAAGCGCCCCTTGTCTTCCATGACACCCACCCTGGTGCTCAAAGACGGCAAGCCCACGCTGGTGACCGGCAGCCCAGGTGGTGCCCGCATCATCACCACCGTGCTGCAAACCGTGGTGAACACCATCGACTTTGCCAACAACCCCGCCGAAGCCGCCGCCGCCCCCCGCATCCACCACCAGTGGACGCCCGACGAACTGCGCGTGGAAAAGGGCCTCTCTCCCGACACCCTGACCCTGCTCAAGCAACGCGGCCACAACATCGCCGTGAAGGCGTCGATGGGCCGCACGCAAACCATCCAGATCCGCAATGGGCTGCTGTATGGGTACTCTGATCCGCGCAACCCGGATGGGCAGACGTTGGGGTATTGAGGGCTGATGACGGCGCGCCTGCTGGGAAGCGGGTGCGCTGGGAGAAGCAAGTGGGCCGCACGATGTGCCGCCCCTTTGTCTGATGAAAGCAAAGGTTTCCGTGAGGACGCGATGGGCAGTGCTGGGCCCAAATCAGTCACTCGATAGAGGTAGCCAAATAGTGCCTCTGGAACTGCTCATGCAGAGTATGAGTCGGCGTTTTTGATCTCCTAAGCGAACTGGAGACATGAAAATACGCAGCTGTTCAATCGCACTAAAGCGCATCGGAGACTCGCTGCGTCCCCTTGTTGGCATACATGGCTTCATCCGCCTGTCGCAGCAACTCGGCAGGTGCCTTGCCCTGAAGCGGGTACATGGCGACGCCAAATGCAGAAGATACACGGACAGTACGTCCTTCGCCTATTTCTATAGGTACTTCAATGGCAGCCTTTACGCGCTTCAAAATTGTTGGCACTTCAAGGTCATCAGAAACCGGCGCCAGCAGCAAGACAAATTCATCGCCGCCTACACGCGCTGCTGTATCTGCGGCCCGCAGCTGCGCCTGAATCCGTTTGCCTGTTTCTCTGAGCACCAGATCCCCCATTTCGTGCCCATACTCGTCGTTGACCGGCTTGAACCCGTTGAGGTCCATGTAGCAGACGGCCGCCATGCTTGCGCTTCGCTCGCACATGGCGAAGGTGTGAGCCATGCGGTCGGCAAGCAGCATTCTGTTAGGCAGTCCTGTCAGGTTGTCGTGAAAGGCGATGTGCTCCACCTGCTCCTGGTATCGCTTCATTGCTGTGACGTCTTGCATCAGCCACAGGGAAGTGCCTGTTTCATCGAGTGAGACACCGTTGATATCAATCCACACCTCGTCGCCGTTCTTCTTGAGCAATCTGCGCTGCTCGCGAAAATGCTCACCCTTGGCGAGAACGGCGTAGGCCCGCTCACCCAAGTCAACATATTCCTCTTTGCTGGCATGAAGAGCCTCGGTCGTCTTCCCTTGTAAAGCGCCGGGGGCATACCCAAAAATACGTGCCATTGCTGGGTTGTGCCACTCAATGATGCGATCTTTGATTTTTGCGATGCCGATGAGGTCGTTATCCAGCATCGCGTGTTGCTCGAGCAGTAACTCTTGAAGTTTTTGACGGGCCAGTTTTAGCTCGGTAATGTCGCGCCCAACTGCCTGCCATTCCACTAAATTGCCTTGATCGTCGAACAGCGCACGGTTGTTGAAATGGCACCAACGAATAGAGCCGTCTCCCGCCAAAACGCGGTTTTCAACTGTGACGTTCGGATCCGCAGGCGACACGGACTTGAGCTTGCTCTCCACTATGTGTAGATCATCGGGGTGGACCACTGGCGCCCACACCGAACCCACCACTTCTTGCTCTTTCAGGTTGAAAAGTCTGCAGAACGCATCATTGACAAACGTAATCGTTCCATCCGCATCAAACCTACAGATGATCTCGGTCTGGAACTGCAAGATGGCCAAGTACCGTTGTTCACTATGGCGCAAAGCCGCGGTGCGCTCTGTTACCTTCGCTTCAAGAGCCTCGTTTGCACTTGTTAACTCCTCCTGTTTCTTTAGCAATGAGCTAGCCATTCGGTGAAGCGCATTACCGAGCTCTTTGAACTCCTGTGTGCCTAGCGGGATCTGCAATGCTTGGACTTCGCCCGTAGTTTCGACACGCTGGGCAGCCGCAGCGAGGTGTTCAATCGGCTTGCTGAAACGCCGTGCAATCCAGTATGCGCTGGCCAAAAGAGCGCCGCTCATCACCGCAAACAGTACACCGATCAGCCATTGCACTTGATACACGGGGGCCAAGGCTTGTCTCAAGGGCTGCCGGGTAACCAATAGCCACTGCAGATCAGTGGACGCCAGCTTAGGTACTTGAACCACCGTCGTGAGGAAATCTCCCTCCACTTCGCTCCATGGCACGACTGAAAAATGGCCGGGGGCGGGTAGATCTGGAAGTGCGTCACGAGGTATACGAATTGCACCGGACGTATCCAAAATGCCTTCTTTGTTGACCACCATCACCTCCAGTCCAAGATCTTTGGCGGAGGGTGGGCTGGAGCGGACTATCAAATCGTCAATCCACGCACCGTCGACGTGCGCCGAGATGACGCCTTTGAATGCGGAGTCTTGGCCTCGCACTGGAGAGGCATAGTCCATAAAACGCAATGGGGTCGTGCTACCAGGGAGCCGAAGGTGTTTGTCCAGTAGCTTTGCGTCGTGGGCATCTCCAACGAAGGGGCCCTGCGAGCCGGCTGCGAACCATGGGCGTGACGAAACATCTACGCCCTCCAGCAGTCGGCCCGTCGCTCGCTGGACAACACCTTTTTGATCAGTGACGCCAATCCACGAGTAGAAAGGAAATGATTGTTTGATTTGGTCGAGTAGCTGCTGAAGCAACTCACCATCGCTTTCCAAAGCGACAGTGCGAGTGAGCAGCGGAATTGAACTCAGTAAGAGCATCTCACGCTCACGTTCCTGCATCCCCTGAGCCAGCGCCGTAGCTATTGGTTGGCTAATATTCATCAGGGACTGTCCACTCAACTGAAGCATGTAGCGACTCAGAAATGCTTCGGTTGTAGCGGCCACAGCCAAGCCAATAACCACAGCGACCCCACCAAAGAGGATCGTGAGCTGAGCCCTTGTGGTTTTGCGCCACGGAGATTTAGGTGGTGCTGTGAGCATGGAGGGAGAGGTCTGTATCTGATGAAACATTCTCTCTCACCAATATGTGTCAAAGCCAGTCGTGCTGGTCAAAAACTCGGGGGAAAGAACATAGCCTGGCGCTCAACCTCGCCCCCTTCGGTCGCTGGACGACGCTAGAGCGCTGCAAATCAGCTCTAGGATGAGCGTCCAATTTCGCCTGCCACCACCGACTGCTAGTGGCCGAGTGCAGCCACCCCTCCTGACCCAAGCCAAACACAGCAACACGCTATCCCTCTCCTGTTGCGCGAGCCCCACCCCTCAGGGTTCTCCAGAGTGCCCGCCATCCCGCCACACTCCCTACACTGACCCCAGTCAACCACGCAAGGGCGCTATGGCACACGTCACCTGGGAACACAAGCCACCGACCAGCTGGCTGGCGATGGTGGGGGGAGAGGCGGTCTGCACCCTCAAGGGTAAAGACATTGGCGGCTGGAATGCCACTTGGGCGGGTGATCGTTTATGGCCGCCGCCAGCGCATCTGCCCAAGGCCACGCCACAGCCTATGCGGTTTTTTAGCAGTCTGGACGAAGCCAAGGCGGCGGTGGAGCAGGCGCTTTCCGCGTGAGGCCTCCTCCTTCACACTTGAAGCCTTTCAGGCCTCTAGCGCTTTATTCATAAGCGCAGGCAGCTACAAAATCAGTAGCACCCTGAAGTCATTCACATTGGTGTGCGTGGGCCCGGTCACCACCAAATCGCCCAGCGCATCAAAGTAGCCATAGGCGTCATTGCGGTCCAGGTGGTCGTCCAGGCGCAGGCCCAGGGCGCGGCCCCGGGCCAGGGTGTCAGGGGTGACGATGGCGCCTGCGTTGTCTTCCACGCCGTCGATGCCGTCGGTGTCGGCCGCCAGGGCCCACACGCCGCTTTGGCCTTGCAGGGCCTGGGCCAGGCCCATGCAGAACTCACCCGCACGGCCGCCCCGGCCTGCACGGTCTTTCGGGGAGCCTTCGGGGCGGGGGCGGACCGTCACCGTGGTTTCGCCGCCTGACAGCAGCACGCACGGGCGCGCAAAGGGGGCGCCGCGCTGGGCCACGGCGCGGGCCAGCGCGGCGTGCACCTTGCCCACTTCGCGCGATTCGCCTTCGATTTCGTCCGACAGGATGTGCGCGGCCCAGCCTGCGGCGCGGGCGGCCTGGGCTGCCGCTTCCAGCGACTGCTGGGGCGTGGCGATGAGATGCACCGCATGGCCTGCAAACACGGCGTTGCCGGGCTTGGGGGTTTCCAGCAGCCCCCCCTCCAGAAAGGCGCGAACAGCGGGGGCCACGGCGATGCGGTAGCGGTCCAGAATCGCCAGCGCATCGGCGCAGGTGCTGGCATCAGGCACCGTGGGGCCGCTGGCGATGATGGAGGGGTCGTCGCCGGGCACATCGCTGATGGTGAGGGTGACCACCCGCGCCGGTGCGCAGGCTGCAGCCAGCCGCCCACCCTTGATGCGCGAGAGGTGCTTGCGCACGCAGTTCATCTCGCCAATGGCTGCGCCGCTGGCCAGCAGTTCTTTGTTGATGCGCTGCTTCTCGGCCAGCGTGAGGCCGTCGGCCGGCAGCGTGAGCAGGGCCGAGCCGCCGCCAGAGATAAGGCAGATGACGAGGTCATCGGCCGCGAGGCCCTGGGTCAGCGCCAGCATGCGCTCGGCCGCCTGCAGGCCTGCGGCGTCGGGCACGGGGTGCGCGGCCTCGACCACCTCAACGCGCTGCGCCAATGCGGCAGGCCGGGGCGGGATGTGGCTGTAACGGGTGACGACTAGGCCGCTGAGCGGTGCGTCCGCAGGCCACAACGCCTCCAGCGCCTGCGCCATGGAGCCCCCGGCCTTGCCTGCGCCCAACACCAGGGTGCGGCCTTTGGGTGGGGCGGGCAGATGTTCTTTCAGGCCCTGCAGGGGCTGGGCGCGCTGCACAGCCACGTCGTACAGGTGGCGCAAAAATGCTGCGGGGTTTTGCGATGGGTCTGAAACAGGGTTCATGGCGTATCGTGCAAAAACAACTGCCGCAGCTTACTGGACGCGAAGGGGTGGCGCCTGCGGCGCCTGAGCTGTGCGCCGGCTCTCTACCGGCCTGGCCTACTGAACGTCCACCAAAAGTGTATACAAAACACAGACAACCGCTATCATGCTGCGCATGGAGAACTCGACCACCGGGCAGATCGTTCAGCGGCTGACACGCGCCATTGTGGAGCACCGCCTGCAGCCCGGCACCAAGCTGGCCGAGCAAAAGCTGGCGGACCATTTCGGCGTTTCGCGCACGCTGGTGCGCCAAGCACTCTTCCAACTGGCCCAAAACCGGCTCGTGCGGCTGGAGCCAGCGCGGGGCGCGTTCGTGGCCGCCCCGTCGGCCGAAGAAGCGCGGCAGGTGTTTGCCGTGCGCCGCATGCTCGAAGCCGAGATGGTGCGGGCCTTCATGCGCCATATCACACCCGCCAAGCTGCGTGCCTTGCGCGAGCATGTAGCGCGCGAGAAGGCGGCCGTGGCGCAGGGCGATGCGCCAGAGCGCACCGAGCTGCTGGGCGACTTTCATGTGCGCATGGCTGAGCTGATGGGCAACCAGGTGCTGGCGCAAATGCTGGGCGACCTGATATCGCGCTGCTCGCTCATCACGCTGATGTACCAGAGCGCCAGTGCGGCCGAACACTCGCACGAAGAGCACGCCCACATCGTCAAAGCCTTGGGCGCCAAGGACGAAGAGCGGGCTGTGCAGCTGATGCAGGCACATTTGCTGCATGTGGAAGAAAGCCTGGCCTTTGACCGCCAGCCACCCATCAACGATCTTTCGCTGGCCTTGTCGTGACTGTCCTGAGCGCCCCTTTTTGACCGATCCGCAACAATGATCTACGACGCCACAGCCCCCTACCCCCGCGACCTGATTGGCTACGGCAAGAACCTGCCGCACGCGCAGTGGCCCGGCGGCGCCCGCATCGCCGTGCAGTTTGTGCTGAACTACGAGGAAGGCGGTGAGAACGCCGTGCTGCATGGCGATGCGGGCAGCGAGCAGTTTTTGTCCGAAATGTTCAACCCCGCCAGCTACCCCGAGCGGCACATGAGCATGGAAGGGATCTACGAATACGGCTCGCGCGCGGGTGTGTGGCGCATCCTGCGCGAGTTTGAAAAGCGCCAGCTGCCACTCACGGTGTTCGGCGTCTCCACCGCGCTGCAGCGCCACCCCGAGCTCACGCAGGCCTTCGTGCAGCTGGGCCACGAGATCGCCTGCCACGGCCTCAAGTGGATCCACTACCAGAACGTGCCCGAAGAGGTGGAGCGCGCCCACATGCAGGAGGCCATGGACATCATCCAGCGCATGACGGGCCAGCGCGCAAGCTCGCAAGGCCATGTGCATGGCCTGGGCTGGTACACCGGCCGCGACAGCCCCAACACGCGCCGCCTGGTAGCCGATTACGGCGGCTTTGAATACGACAGCGACTACTACGGCGACGACCTGCCCTTTTGGATGAAGGTGCGCAAAACCGACGGCAGCGTGGTGCCCCAGCTCATCGTGCCCTACACACTGGACTGCAACGACATGCGCTTTGCCCTGCCCCAGGGCTACTCGCACGCCGACCCGTTTTTCCAGTACCTGAAGGACACGTTTGACGCGTTGTATACCGAAGGTGACCCGGCTGGCGACAACGCACCCAAGATGATGAGCATTGGCATGCACTGCCGCCTGCTGGGCCGCCCTGGCCGCATCACGGCGCTGCAGCGGTTTCTGGACCACATTGCCCGCCACGACCAAGTGTGGGTGGCCCGGCGCATCGACATTGCCCGACATTGGGCGCGCCACCATCCGGCCCCTGCCTTTTGAATATATTACAAGCCAAATGGGCCTCTAGCGCCCGTGCAGCAAGCGCATCCTGCTCACTTTTTTGAATCAATCAACATGCCGCTGACATTGGAACAACTCAACGCCGCCAGTCCCGCCGAAGCGCTGGCGCTGCTGGAGGGGGTGTACGAACACTCGCCCTGGATTGCCGAGCAGGCCCTGGCGCAGCGGCCCTTCCGCAGCCTGGCCCATCTGCAGCATGCGCTGGCCCAGGTAATACGGACTGCGGGCACCGATGCGCAGCTGGGCCTGATCCGCGCCCACCCCGAGTTGGCCGGCAAGGCCATGGTGGCAAAAAGCCTCACGGCCGAATCCACCAGCGAGCAGAGCAAGGCGGGCCTGACGCAATGCACGCCCGAGGAGTTCAAGCGCATTCAGCAGCTCAACGCCGCCTACAACGAGCGCTTTGGCTTTCCCTTCATTCTGGCGGTGCGCGGGCCGCGCGGCGCGGGCCTGGCCAAGCGCGAGATCATCGACACCTTTGCACGGCGGCTGGACAACCACCCCGAGTTCGAGCTGGCAGAGGCGCTGCGCAATGTGCACCGCATCGCCGAGATCCGCCTTGCCGACCGGTTCGGCGCCGAGCCGGTGCTGGGCAACGAAGTGTGGGACTGGCACGAGCAACTGGCGTTCCACTCTGACCCCGGCTTTGCCGAAAAGGGCCAGCTCACCGTCACCTACCTCACCGATGCGCACCGCGCCTGCGCCCGCGACATTGCGCAGCAGATGCGCGCCTGCGGCTTTGACAGCGTGGAAATCGACGCAGTGGGCAACGTGGTGGGCCGCTACCACGGCGCCGGGCCCACTGCCAGGTACCTGCTGACCGGCTCGCACTTCGACACCGTGCGCAATGGCGGCAAGTACGACGGGCGCCTGGGCATCTTCGTGCCCATGGCCTGCGTGCGCGAACTGCACCGCGCGGGGCGCCGCCTGCCGTTTGGTATCGAGGTGGTGGCGTTTGCCGAGGAAGAAGGCCAGCGCTACAAGGCCACGTTCCTCGGCTCGGGTGCGCTCATCGGGCATTTCAACCCTGCCTGGCTCGACCAGAAGGACGCGGACGGAATCACGATGCGCGAGGCCATGCATCACGCGGGGCTGGGCACACAAGACATAGCCAAGCTGCAGCGCGACCCGGCCCAGTACCTGGGCTTCATCGAAGTACACATTGAGCAGGGGCCGGTGCTCAATGAGCTGGACCTGCCGCTGGGCGTGGTCACCTCGATCAATGGTGGCGTTCGGTACATCGGCGAGATGATAGGCACTGCCAGCCACGCCGGCACCACCCCCATGGACCGCCGCCGCGACGCGGCCGTGGCGGTGGCTGAACTGGCGCTTTACATCGAACAACGTGCCGGCAAGGACGGCGACTCGGTGGGCACCATCGGCCTGCTGAATGTGCCCGGCGGCTCCATCAACGTGGTGCCAGGGCGCTGCCAGTTCAGCCTCGACCTGCGGGCCCCCACCGATGCCCAGCGCGACGCCATGGTGCACGACGTGCTGGACGAACTGGCCCGCATTGCCCAGCGACGTGGCCTGCGCTACACCCTGGAAGAGTCGATGCGGGCCGCTGCGGCCCCCAGTGCCCCTGCCCTGCAGCACCACTGGGAACGCGCGGTGGACACCCTGGGCCTGCCCGTGTTCCGCATGCCCAGCGGCGCCGGGCACGATGCCATGAAGCTGCACGAGATCATGCCCCAGGCCATGCTGTTCGTTCGGGGCCAGAACTCCGGCATCAGCCACAACCCGCTGGAATCCACTACCAACAACGACATTCAGCTGGCGATTGATGCTTTCACCCACGTGTTGCACCAACTCGCCGAGGAACACCAACCATGACCGCCCCCACACTGGCTGCTTACGCTGCACTGGACGCCTGGATCGACCAGCACTTCAATGAAGAAGTGCGCTTTCTGCAAGCCCTGGTGCGCGTGCCCACCGACACACCGCCAGGCAACAACGCACCGCACGCTGAACGCACGGCAGAGCTGCTCAAGGGCTTTGACTTTGACGCCGAAAAGCACGCCGTGCCTGCCGCCGAGGTGCATGCCTACGGCATGGATTCCATCACCAACCTGATCGTGCGCCGGCGGTACGGCGCGCAAGGCGACAGCGGCAAGACCATTGCCCTGAACGCCCATGGCGATGTAGTGCCGCCCGGCGAAGGCTGGACGCACGACCCCTACGGCGCCGAGATCGAAGGTGGAGCGATGTACGGCCGCGCCACTGCCGTGAGCAAGAGCGACTTCGCATCGTTCACCTTTGCCGTACGCGCCCTGGAAGCCGTGGCCAAGCCTGAGAAAGGCGCGGTCGAGCTGCACTTCACCTATGACGAAGAATTTGGCGGAGAGCTGGGCCCCGGTTGGCTGCTGAGAAACGGCCTCACCAAGCCCGACCTGATGATTGCCGCCGGCTTCAGCTACGAGGTGGTCACCGCCCACAACGGCTGCCTGCAGATGGAAGTGACCGTGCACGGCAAGATGGCCCACGCTGCGGTGCCCCACACGGGCGTGGACGCGTTGCAGGGCGCGGTGCACATCCTGAATGCGCTGTATGCGCAGAACGATGAATACAAGAAGGTCACGTCCAACGTGGCGGGCATCCAGCACCCGTACCTGAACGTGGGCCGCATTGAGGGCGGCACCAACACCAACGTCGTGCCCGGCAAGGTGACCTTCAAGCTGGACCGCCGCATGATCCCTGAAGAGAACCCGGTGGACGTCGAAGCCACGATCCGCCGCTTGATTGACCAGGCGGCGGGCGAGTGCGCTGGCATTCGCGTGGACATCAAGCGCCTGCTGCTGGCCAACGCCATGACGCCGCTGGCGGGCAATGCACCGCTGGTCGATGCCATCCAGAAACACGCCCACGCCGTGATGGGCGAGCAATTGCCTGCCGTGGGCACACCGCTGTATACCGACGTGCGCCTTTATGTGGAGCGCGGCATTCCCGGCGTGATTTACGGAGCAGGGCCGCGCACCGTGCTGGAGTCGCACGCCAAGCGGGCCGACGAGCGCCTGCAGCTTGAAGACCTGCGCCGCGCCACGAAGGTTGTCGCGCGGGCATTGGCGGATCTGCTGGCCTGACGCCTTGCGCGAGTGCGTCGCCCAGGGGTAACGCGGCGCTGAGCCGCCGGGCGCCGCATGACCCTGCCGTCACTGTCAGGATTCATTCAGCTTGCACTGCAATCGGGTTATCCTCTTGGCCATCTCCATCCCGGGGCAACCCGGGGGCACTCTTGATGCCCAACACTGGACTGGCCGCCCCACCTTTGCGGCCCAGCGCCCACGCCCCCGGCCACCGTGCACCCGCGTTCTGGCCCTGGCGGCGATCCCCGATGGAAAAGAAAGATGGCGCCGTTCCTGCGCTGCACCGGTGCGCAGGTTTGGCGCCATGCCGCATACGCATAACCCGACACGCGGATGCAATCCGCCATCGGGTACGCTTGTTTTTGCTTTCCGCCTAGGACTCCAGACTCCGTATGACCCAGAACATATCCGCCGCCGAACAGGCTCTGCGCGACGCCGCGCGTGAATACCACCGCAACCCCAGCCGGGGCAAGATCTCCGTCACGCCCACCAAACCGCTGTCCAACCAGCGCGACCTTTCACTGGCCTATTCGCCCGGCGTGGCCTATCCATGCCTGGATATCCAGGCCGATCCATCCAAGGCGTTTGACTTCACTTCGCGTGGCAACCTTGTCGCCGTGATCACCAACGGCACCGCCGTGCTGGGCCTGGGCGACATCGGCCCGCTGGCCAGCAAACCGGTGATGGAAGGCAAAGGCTGCCTGTTCAAGAAGTTTGCGGGCGTGGACGTGTTTGACATTGAACTGGCCGAACGCGACCCGGACAAGCTCATCGAGATCATCGCGGCACTAGAGCCCACACTGGGCGGCATCAACCTGGAAGACATCAAGGCACCCGAGTGCTTCTACATCGAGAAGCAACTGTCCGAGCGCATGAACATCCCAGTGTTCCACGATGACCAGCACGGCACCGCCATCATCAGCAGCGCCGCCCTGCTCAACGGCCTGGAGCTGGTGGGCAAGGACATTGGCAGCGTGAAGCTGGCCGTATCGGGTGCGGGTGCTGCGGCCATTGCCTGCCTGGACGTGATGGTGGGCCTGGGAGTGAAGCGCGAGAACATCTTCGTGGTCGACTCCAAGGGCGTCATCCATGAAGGCCGTGCGGGCACGCTCGATGCCTCCAAGCAGCGCTATGCGCAAAAGACCGAAGCCCGCACGCTGGCCGATGTGGTCAACGGTGCCGACGTCTTCCTGGGCTGTTCCGCCCCCGGCGTGCTCACGGCCGACATGGTCAAGACCATGGCACCGAAGCCAATCATCCTGGCGCTGGCCAACCCCGAGCCAGAAATCCGCCCTGAGCTGGCCAAGGCCATACGCCCCGACTGCATCATCGCCACAGGCCGCTCGGACTACCCCAACCAGGTCAACAACGTCCTCTGTTTCCCGTACATCTTCCGGGGCGCGCTCGACTGCGGCGCCACCAAGATCACCGAAGCCATGAAGCTGGCCTGCGTGCGCCAGATTGCCGACCTGGCGAAGGCCGACATCAGTGAAGAAGTGGCCAACGCCTATGCCGGCAAGGAACTCACCTTTGGCCCTGACTACCTGATCCCCACGCCGTTCGACTCGCGCCTGATCCTCAAGATCGCGCCCGCAGTGGCGCAGGCGGCCGCCGATTCAGGCGTGGCAACCCGCCCCATCGAAGACATGGAGGCCTACAAGGAAAGCCTGTCGCGCTTTGTCTACCAGACGGGCATGCTGATGCGCCCCGTGATCAACGCGGCCAAGGCGCTGCCCGAAGCGCAAAAGCGCGTCGCCTACGCCGATGGCGAAGACGAACGTGCGCTGCGCGCTGCGCAGATGGCGATTGACGACAAGATCGCCCACCCCATCCTGATCGGCCGCCCTGCGGTGATTGCCGCCCGTATCGAAAAAGCCGGGTTGCGCATGCAGCTGGGCAAGGATGTGGAGGTGTGCAACCCCGAAGACGACCCGCGTTTCCGCCAGTACTGGGAGCACTACCACCAGCTCATGAAGCGCAACGGCGCCACGCCCGAGGTGGCCAAGGCCGCGGTGCGCCGCTCCAATACCATCATCGCCGCGCTGATGGTCAAGCTGGGCGATGCCGACGCGATGATCTGCGGGCTGGTGGGTACGTACGAAACCCACCTGGAGCGCATCCACAACATTCTGGGCCATGCACCCGGCGCGACCAACTACGCGGCGCTCAACGCCCTGATGACGGATCGCAACGGCACGCTGTTCATTGCCGACACCTATGTGAATGAAGAGCCCACAGCGCAGCAACTGTCTGACATTGCCTGGATGTCGGTCCAGGAGGTGCAGCGCTTCGGCATTCCGCCCAAGGTGGCGTTTCTGTCGCATTCGAGCTATGGCTCGTCCAAGCGCGCCTCGGCGCGCAAGATGCGCGAGGCGCGCGACCTGTTTGTGGCCGCGCATCCCGAGATCGAATGCGATGGCGAGTTGCACGGCGATGCCGCACTGGAGCCGAACATCCGCAACGCCTACATGGCGGACTCGACCCTCTCCGATTCGGCCAACCTGCTCATCTGCCCGAACCTGGACGCGGCCAACATCCTCTACAACGTGCTCAAGACCACGACCAGTGGCGGTGTCACGGTGGGCCCGATTCTGATGGGAGCGGCCGCCACGGCGTATGTCCTCACGCCGGCTGCCACCGTGCGGCGCGTGCTGAACATGACCGCGCTGGCGGTGGCCAGCGCTGCCGCAAGGCCTCGCTGACGGACGCCCCTGCGCTGGGCTCGGCGGCTCAGCGAGGCGATCACCTCTGCAGCGGCATCCGGCTGCCAGCGCGGCACGGATGCGCTGCGCGCCAATGCAAACGCCAAGGGCCCTCGCGGGCCCTTTGTCTTGTGCCTGTTTTCAGGATGGCAGGAAAACGCGCTTACCCGCACGCGGTGGGCTCGCAGGTGAGGGCGGCCCCAGGGCCGGGGCCGCACTGAACGGCGTGTCAGCGCACCGACACATCCACAAAGTCTGCCACCGGCGGCAAATGCTCTACCAGCCAGGCAGAGTCCAGTTGCAGGGCCTGCTTGATCTCGGCGGGCAGGCTGGCAATGGTGTCCACCGGTGACTTAGGTTCCTCCAGCCCGATCTCGGCCAGCAACATCGCTACATGCACGATGGCGCCCAGCCGGCAAAAGGGGACGGAGGACACCGGGTCTTCGGCTGTTTCCAGCGCTCGCACCACGCTGTCGGGGAAACGCCAGCGCCGCGCCAGCTCGGCCGTCACCTGGGCCTCGGTAAAGCCCAGCAGGTGTTTTTCGCGTTCCCAGCGCCCGCCAGCGTGGTGGGGCAACTGCTCGATGGCGGCAATCTGTTCTGGCGCCTTCTGGGCAATGATCAGCTCACCCATGCGCACCAGGAACCCCGCCAGCCAGGACTGCTGCACGTCCGCACCCAGGGTGCGGGCAAGCCACTGCGCGTAGCCTGCGGTGGCCATGCTCTCTTTCCAGAAGGCAGCGGCGTCCACGCCCTCTGCATCCTTGAACATACCGCTCATGCAAGCAGCCAGGGCCAGCGTCCGCACCTGGTTCAGCCCCACCAGAGTGAGGGCGTCGTCGAGCGAGGCCACCTGCCGGCTCAGCCCGAAGCGGGCGCTGTTGGCAAGCCGGATGAGTTTGGCGGTCAGCGCCGGGTCGCGTGCGATAGCGCTGCGAACCTTTTCAAACGGTATGTCATCGTCGTGCATCGTCGCCACCAGCTCACGCGCCACGTCGGGCATGGTGGGCAGTTGCACGTTGTCAAAGAACTCGGTCAGGTGTGGCATGGATGGGCCCCTCGTGGTGATGGCAAACCTGCAGACCCTTGGCAGGATGGCGCTGCAGCCGGCCCAGCGCCGCGTCGCATTGCGGTGCTACACCGCACCACGCGGCAGAACCAACGCCGCCGGTCTGGATTTCCGGGTGCAGGCAATTCGTTGTACCACCGGCCTGCCGAGCCTGCCCTGGGTGTTTATCCTGATCCGCAGCGAGCGCACGCAAAGTGAGAGTGCTCCAGCCGCACCATTTGGGGAAACCCATCACCTTGCGGTGCACCACTTCGGTGAACAATGCCCGTGAGGCCGCCAATGGGCTCACCCGAGCGGCCAAGCACCAGCAAAAGCGGGCATCGATTTTGCTGAACAACACACAGAGCCAGCGAACACAGCCCCCGGGGCCAGCCGCCGGCCCACTCTTCAACCCCTTCACCCATTCGAGGCGCGAGCAGGAACCCACCATGAAAAAGAGAACGTTCGTACACACCGCAGCCGCCCTGGCCTTGGTCAGTGTTTTTTCTGCAGCACACGCCCAGAACACGCCCATCAAATTCCAGCTCGACTGGCGCTTTGAAGGCCCCGCCGCACTGTTCCTGCAGCCCGCTGCCAAGGGCTACTTCAAGGCTGCGGGCCTGGATGTGGTGGTAGACGCAGGCAATGGTTCGGGTGGCGCGGTGCAGCGCGTGGCGTCAGGCACCTACGACATGGGGTTCGCGGACCTGGCCGCGGTGATGGAGTTCCACGCCAACAACCCCGACGCGCAGAACAAGCCCGTGGCGGTGATGATGGTCTACAACAACACGCCCGCTTCGGTGATGGCCCTCAAGAAAAGTGGCATCGCCAAACCCGCCGACCTGGCTGGCAAGAAGCTGGGAGCGCCGGTGTTTGATGCGGGCCGCCGCGCGTTTCCCATCTTCCAGAAAGCCAACGGCATCGGCAGCGTGCAGTGGACAGCGATGGATCCCCCCCTGCGCGAAACCATGCTGGTACGCGGTGATGTGGATGCGATCACGGGGTTCACCTTCACCTCGCTGCTGAACCTGGAGGCCCGCGGCATGAAGGCCGCAGACGTGGTGGTTCTGCCGTATGCGGATTTCGGCGTGAAACTGTACGGCAACGTGATCATCGCCAGCCCCAAGCTCATCAAGGAGAACCCCGGCGCGATCAAGGCCTTCCTGTCGGCTTTTGCCAAGGGGGCGAAAGAAGTCATCGCCAACCCGGCCGCGTCGATCGAGCATGTGCGCGCGCGAGACGGCATCGCCAATGCCGCGCTGGAGACCCGCCGGCTGCAACTGGCCATTGAGACCGTCATCAACAGCCCCGACGCACGTGCCGAAGGCTTTGGCCAGGCAAAGCCTGGGCGCTTGGCGCTGATGGCGTCGCAGGTCTCGGACGCCTTCAACACCAAGACGCGGGTGAAACCCGACGAGGTGTGGAACGGCAGCTTTTTGCCCAGCGCGGCGGAGCTGAACATCTTGCCGAAGAAATGAAGCGCCCCTGAGCCACTTCGCGCCGCCCCCCTCACTCAACTTGCAGCGCGAGCCCGGAGTGGAAAAGCCGCCAGTGCACGCAGCCTGCGGGCTGCGCGCGCGCTTGGCAGGCCCCGCATGAGGCGCGGGCTTTAGCCACCCTGGGTTCTGCAGTGGCGGGGGGCGCGCACCGCTGTCGATAACTGAAATGCACGGGGGCCGTACACGCGGCCCTGTGCGAAACCTCAATTTACGGACCAATGATGCAGGCTGCCGAATCCTATTTTGTGGATTTTCGCGATGTCTGGCTCGCCTACAACGACGAGCTGCGCGCGCAGAACCACTTTGCTGTCGAAGCCATCGATCTGCAAATCCGCCAGGGCGAGTTCATTGCCATCGTCGGCCCCTCGGGGTGCGGCAAATCCACATTCATGAAGCTGGCCACGGGCCTGAAGATGCCGTCGATGGGCAAGATCCTGATCGACGGCAAGCCGGTGACCGGGCCGCTGAAGGTTTCGGGCATGGCCTTCCAGGCCCCGTCGTTGCTGCCCTGGCGCACCACGGTAGACAACGTATTGCTGCCACTGGAGATCGTGGAGCCCTACCGCAGCCACTTCAAGCAAAAGCGCAAGGAATACGAAGAGCGCGCCCGCAAGCTGCTTCAAAAGGTAGGGCTTGCCGGCTACGAGGACAAATATCCCTGGCAGCTTTCGGGCGGCATGCAGCAACGCGCCAGCATCTGCCGCGCTCTGATCCACGAGCCCAAGATGCTGCTGCTGGACGAGCCCTTCGGCGCGCTCGATGCCTTCACGCGCGAGGAGCTCTGGTGCATCTTGCGCGACCTTCAGGCCGAGCAGAAGTTCAACGTCATCTTGGTCACACACGACCTGCGCGAAAGCGTATTCCTGGCGGACACCGTGTATGTGATGAGCAAGAGCCCCGGCCGCTTTGTGGTGAAGCGGCACATCGAACTGCCCCGCCCGCGCGAGCTGGAGATCACCTACACCAAGGAATTCACCGACATCGTGCACGAGTTGCGCGGCCACATCGGCGCCCTGCGAAAAGCCGGTGCCCCCATTCAGCAATAAACCCGCAAGACACCATGCACAAGAAAACCGTAGAGCGCTGGTCCCCCTGGCTGCTGCTGGCCGCAACCATCGTGCTCTGGCAGATCATCTGCTCGGCCTTCAATGTCTCTGAATTCATCTTCCCCAGCCCCTGGGCCATCGGCACGCAGTTGGTGGAATTTGGCAGCGTCATCGCAGGCCACGCCTGGCGTACCTTCTGGGTCACCATGGCGGGCTTTGGCATTGCCATCGTGGTGGGCGTTCTGCTGGGCTTTGTCATCGGCAGCTCTCGCCTGGCCTACGCCGCCGTGTACCCACTGATGACCGCCTTCAACGCGCTGCCCAAGGCGGCTTTCGTGCCCATCCTGGTGGTGTGGTTCGGCATTGGCGTGGGGCCAGCCATCCTCACGGCATTTCTCATCAGCTTTTTTCCCATCATGGTCAACATCGCCACCGGCTTGGCCACCCTGGAGCCCGAGCTGGAAGACGTGCTGCGCGTGCTGGGCGCCAAGCGCTGGGATGTGCTGACCAAGGTGGGCCTGCCCCGCTCCATGCCGTACTTCTACGGCTCGCTCAAAGTCGCCATCACACTGGCCTTTGTAGGCACCACCGTGAGCGAGATGACCGCCGCCAACGAAGGCATTGGCTACCTGCTCATCAGCGCGGGCTCGTCCATGCAAATGGGCCTGGCCTTTGCGGGTCTGATGGTGGTGGGCGCCATGGCCATGGCCATGTACGAGCTGTTCAGCTGGGTGGAAAAACGCACCACCGGATGGGCGCACCGGGGCTCTCAAGGCGAGTGAGAGGCTGCGATTGAGTTGAAGGGAACAATGGCGGGGCCTTGACCAAAAAAAATGGCCCTGGCGTTCGCCAGCAAAGCGCGGATTGCTCCTTTTTTAGGAGCATTGAGCCAGCCAACCTGCACCGCACAGGAGCCGCCGCTATACTGCCCGCCCCTTTCCCCGCACGACGGAATCCGCATGCGCCTGACCGTTTTCACACCCTTCACACGCACCGTGGCGGCGGCCCTTGCCGCCTTGGCGGCCGGGGCCCTGACCGGGTGCGGTGGCACGGCCCCCATCCGCTCGGGCGCAGACCCTCTTGCGCCCACCACGGCAGCCGCTGCCCCCGTGCGCATTGGCATTGCGCTGGGCGGGGGCGCCGCCAAGGGGTTTGCGCACATCGGTGTGATCAAGATGCTGGAGGCCAACGGCTTTGTGCCCGCCGTGGTGGCGGGCACCAGCGCAGGTAGCGTGGTGGGCGCGCTGTATGCCAGCGGCATGAACGCGTTCGAGCTACAGGAAAAAGCCGTCGGGCTCGACGAGTCGAAGATCCGCGACCTGCAACTGTCATCCGGCGGCCTGGTGCTGGGCCAGCGCCTGGAAGATTATGTGAACGAGCAAGTGCGCCGCCGGCCGCTGGAGCAGTTGCCCAAACCGTTTGTGGCCGTGGCCACCCGGCTGGAAGACGGTGAGCGCACTGTGTTTGCACGCGGCAATACCGGCCAGGCGGTGCGCGCGTCAAGCAGCGTGCCCGGGGTGTTCCAGCCCGTCACCATTGGCAAATACCACTTCGTGGACGGAGGCATCGTGAGCCCTGTGCCGGTGGACGCGGCGCGCCAGCTCGGCGCCGACATCGTGGTCGCCGTGGACATCTCCAACAAAGCCCGCGGTCAGTCGCCTGCAGACATGCTGGGCACGCTGGGCCAGTCCATCGCGATCATGGGGCAGAAACTCGGCCAGGCAGAACTGGCTCGCGCTGACGTCATCATCCGGCCGCAGGTGCTGGACATTGGCTCTGCCGACTTCAGCCAGCGCGCCACCGCCATCGTCGAGGGCGAAAAAGCAGCGCTTGCCGCCATGCCACAGATCCGTGAACGCGTGGCCAGGCTGCAGGCGGAGCGCGCCAACACCGCTCAAGCAGCTCAGAAAAGAGCGGCGCAAGAGCAGTTGCAGGCGTGTCTGGAAAGTCGCTCGCGCATGCAAAAGCTCGCGGGCCTCGCGGGCATGGACGACAGCTGTAGCACCGCCAAGTAAGGCAAGCCCCAAGGCCGCGCCACAGCGGCCTTGGGGTAAAGTCAGCAGTGAACGGGGCGGCCTCCTTGAGCCGACTGCCCTGGTGCCTTCTCCCAAAAAAGCCTTCCCTCCCCTCCCATGTCGTCCCCATTTTCAGCCGTCAAACCCAGCCTCAAACTGGCCGACCAAGTCGCCAGCACGCTGGAGGCTGAAATCCGCGCGGGGCGCATCCGGGCGGGCGACAAGCTGCCGACCGAGGCCGTGCTGGCACAGCAGTTTGAAGTGAGCCGCACGGTGGTGCGCGAAGCGATTTCACGGCTCAAGTCGCTGGGGCTGGTCGATTCCCGCCAGGGCAGCGGTGTGTATGTCCAAGCCCCCGGCATCGCGCCGCTGCAGTTCGATCTGGCCCACGCAGCATCGCGCGAAGCGGTGATGCAGATTGTGGAAGTGCGGCGGGCACTGGAGTCTGAAGTGGCCGAACTGGCCGCTCAGCGCCGCAGCGCCGCCGATGTGGCTGCCATTCGCAGTGCCATGCAGCGCATCAGCGAAGCGGTTCAGGCCGGCGGGGATGGCGCAGAGGAGGACGTGGAGTTTCACCGCGCCATCGCGCGCGCGGCCGGCAACCCTTTTCTCATCAGCACGCTGGACTATCTGGCCCGCTTCCTGAGCGGCGCCACACGCGTAACGCGCGCCAACGAAGCCCGGCGCAGTGACTTTGCCCAGGCCGTGACGCAGGAACACGAACGCATCGCCGCCGCCATTGAAGCCAGCGATCCGGCCGCCGCGCGACAGGCTGCCACCCAACACATGTGCAACGCCTTGAGCCGCATCGCACAGGCAGACCCGGCCTTCTGGGAGCAACACGGTGCGCGACTGGCGCAACCGTTGGTGAACGCGTCGGCTCACTGAACCACGCAGCCCCCTGACCTCGGGCTTCGGCCCTCCAGTCCTGCCAGCGCCAGGATCGCTTTGGACCGGACGACGGCGCAGACATGCGCCCCACCTCTCGCGTGGCCCGCCCGTGCCCGTGCCCGTGCCCGTGCCCGTGCCCGTGCCCCGTGCCCAGTGCCCAGTGCCCAGTGCCTGGTGCCTGGTGCCTGGTGCCTGGTGCCTGGTGCCTGGTGCCTGGTGCCTGGTGGGTTATGTTCGCAACAGGCAGTGCCAGCCCCAAGGTGGCGCCATAGCCGCATGCATGGCGCTTCCGTTCGAATTAGGGTTAACCCGCAAACTCGGGAATAGTGTAAATTTGTATGATGACCATATAAACACACCAAACGGCCGCCGCTGAGCGCGCCTTTCCATCCCGGAGATATCCCGCACATGTCCACCCTCGCACTTCTCGGCATCGGCGCCGGCAGCATTGCCCTGCTCCTGTTACTCATCATTCGCTGGCAGGTCCACGCTTTCGTGGCGATGATGCTGGTGAGTTTTCTGGTGGCGTTTGCCACGGGCATGCCCATTGGCGACATCATCAGCACGCTGATTGCGGGCATGGGCGGCACGCTGGGTTCTGTCGCCATCCTCGTGGCGCTGGGCTCCATGCTGGGGCGCATGATCGAGGTCTCCGGCGGAGCAGCCAGCTTGGCCAACCGTTTCACTCAGTTGCTGGGCCCCACGCGGGTGCCCATGGCGCTCACGGCCGCAGCGCTGGTGCTGGCCATCCCCGTATTTTTTGATGTGGGCTTCATCATCCTCGTGCCCATCGTCTACGGCTTTTGCAAGGCAGCGGGCGTCAACCCCGTCAAGTTCGGCCTGCCCGTGGCGGGCATCATGCTGGCTGCACACGTCGTGGTGCCTCCGCACCCCGGCATCGTGGGCGGGGCAGCCATCGTCAAGGGTGACATTGGCTGGATCACCATCATCGGTCTGGCCATCTGCATCCCACTGGCGGCACTGTCGCAGGTCGTGGCGGGCTGGCTCAACCGCAAGGGCTATCCCATGCTGCCCACCACGGCAGAGCAGTTTGCCGCCTTCGGCAACAGCGAAGAAAGCACCACCTCGAAACCGCGCAGCGCCCCTGGGGTGGGCACCATCATGGCGCTCATCCTGATCCCGCTGGCACTCATCATGGCAGGCACCACCGGCGCTACGCTGCTGCCCAAGGGCGACAGCCTGCGCAACGTGCTGGGCTTCATCGGCTCGCCCATCTTTGCGCTGATGGTGGCCGTGGGCCTGGCGATGTATCTGCTGGGCCGCAACCAGGGCTGGAACCGCGAGCGCACCAACGCCATCATGGAATCCGCCCTGCCCCCCGCCGCCACGGTGATCCTAGTGACGGGCGCGGGCGGCGTGTTTGCCAAGGTGCTCACGGCCAGCGGCATTGGCGCGGCGCTGTCGCAAAGCCTCACGGCCACGCACCTGCCGCTCATCCTGCTGGCGTTCATCATCTCGCTGGCCCTGCGCGCTGCACAAGGCTCGGCCACCGTGGCCATCATCACCACCTGCGGCCTGCTGGCCGATGCGCTGGCGGGCGGCGGGTACTCGCCCCTGCAAGTGGCGTTGCTCACGGTGGCCATTGGCTTTGGCGCACTGGGCCTGTCGCACGTCAACGATTCGGGCTTCTGGATCGTGACCCGCTACCTGGGCCTGAGCGTGGGCGATGGCCTGCGCACCTGGACCGTGCTGACCACCGTGTTGGGCCTGGCGGGCTTTGCCCTCACCGCCCTGCTGTGGGCGCTGGTGGCCTGAGCCCCCCTTTTGAATTTCATTGAAAGACTGACAACATGACAAAACCCACCGTCGGCATCATCGGCCTGGGCGCCATGGGCGCTGGCATTGCCAAGACCCTGCGCAACAACGGTTTCACCATCCACGTGTGCGACGTGCGCCCCGGCGTCGCCGATGCCTTTGTGGCCGAAGGCGGCACAGCCCACGCCACCACCGCGTCGCTGGCGGCGGTGAGTGATGTGGTGGTGTCGGTGGTGGTCAACGCGGCGCAGACCGAGAGCGTGCTGTTCGGCGACGATGGCCAAGGTGGCGCAGCTGCGGCCATGCGCCCTGGCAGCACCTTTGTAATGTGCTCCACCGTGGACCCCAACTGGTCTGTGTCGCTGGAAGCGCGCCTGAACGCCCTGGGCCTGCACTATGTGGACGCCCCCATCTCCGGCGGCGCCGCCAAGGCAGCGTCGGGCCAGATGACCATGATGACCTCAGCCAAGCCCGAGGCCTATGCGGCAGCTGGCGCCGTGCTCGACGGCATGGCCGGCAAGGTGTACCGCCTGGGTGACAAGGCAGGCGCGGGCAGCAAGGTCAAGATCATCAACCAACTGCTGGCCGGTGTGCACATCGCCGTGGCCGCCGAAGCCATGGCCCTGGGCCTGCGCGAAGGCGTGGAAGCCAGCGCCTTGTATGAAGTGATCACGAACAGCGCGGGCAACAGCTGGATGTTTGAAAACCGCATGGCCCATGTGCTGGCGGGCGACTACACACCGCTTTCAGCCGTCGATATTTTTGTGAAGGACCTGGGCTTGGTGCTGGACACCGCACGCGCCAGCAAATTCCCGCTACCGCTCGCCGCCACGGCGCACCAGATGTTCATGCAGGCATCCACCGCAGGCTTTGCCAAGGAAGATGACAGCGCTGTGATCAAGATCTTCCCTGGCATCACGTTGCCAAACAGTGAAGGTCCAGGGAAGGACAAGGCATGACGCGTGCACGTGCTCTGCTGGGCTGCATTGCCGACGACTTCACCGGCGCAACCGACCTGGCCAACAACCTGGTGCGCGCAGGCATGCGCGTGGTGCAGGCCATGGGCGTGCCCACGGCACCTTTGGACACCGAGGCCGATGCCATCGTGGTCGCGCTCAAGTCCCGCACCATTCCCAAGGGCGATGCCATCGCCCAGTCGCTGGCCGCTCTGCAATGGCTCAAGGCGCAAGGTGCCGAGCAGATCTATTTCAAATACTGCTCCACCTTTGACAGCACGGCCGAAGGCAACATCGGCCCCGTGACCGATGCGCTGATGCAGGCCCTGGGCACCGACTTCACCATCGCCACGCCCGCCTTCCCTGACAACAAGCGCACCGTGTTCAAGGGTTACCTGTTTGTGGGCGATGTGCTGCTGAACGAGAGCGGAATGCAGAACCACCCGCTCACGCCCATGACTGACCCCAACCTGGTGCGCGTGCTGCAGGCGCAAACGCCCAGCCGCGTGGGCCTGATCGACCACAGCGTGGTCGCGCAGGGCGAGGCCGCCATCCGCGCGCGCATCGACCAACTCAAGGCCGAGGGTGTGCGCATGGCTGTGGTCGATGCGGTGTCGAACGCCGACCTGATGCGCCTCGGCCCTGCCCTCAAGGGCATGCCGCTGGTGACTGCAGGCTCGGGCGTGGCCATTGGCCTGCCGGGCAACTTTGGCGTGGCCCCCAGCAACGAGGCCGCACGCCTGCCCCCCGCGCAAGGGCTACAGGCCATCGTGTCGGGCAGCTGCTCGGTGGCGACCAACCAGCAGGTGATGGATTTCATCAAGGCGGGCAAGCCCGCTCTGGCCATCGACCCGCTGCGCATCGCTGCGGGCGTGGACGTCGCCGCCGAAGCGTTGGC
Organism: Acidovorax delafieldii; assembly: GCA_002377855.1. GTDB lineage: Bacteria > Pseudomonadota > Gammaproteobacteria > Burkholderiales > Burkholderiaceae_C > Acidovorax > Acidovorax delafieldii_A. Next base: position 221,722 of record DFQQ01000010.1, read on the forward strand.
CTGGGCCGAAAGCCACATTGGCCAGGGCCCGGTGCTGGTGTATTCCACCGCCGAGCCATCGGCCGTGCGCGCCATTCAGGGCAAGCTGGGCTCTGAAAAAGCCGGTGCCATGGTGGAGGAAACCATCGCAGCCATTGCACGCGGCCTGGTGCAGCGCGGTGTGCGCCAGCTCATCGTGGCGGGCGGTGAAACATCCGGAGCCTGCGTGCAGGCCCTGGGCATCACGCAAATGCGCATTGGCGCGCAGATCGACCCCGGCGTGCCGTGGTGCCATGCCGTGGCACCCGACGCGAAGGACGGGCTGCACATCACGCTGAAGTCGGGCAATTTTGGCAGCACCGACTTCTTCACCAAGGCTTTTGCACAATTGCAGGCATGACCTCTACCCCCGCCTTCATGGACGAGAGCCACGCCCGCGACGAGATCTGCCGCGTAGGCCGCAGCCTGTTTGAGCGGGGCTATGTGCACGCCACCGCAGGCAACATCAGCGTGCGTCTGGCCGATGGCTACCTCATCACCCCCACCGACGCATGCCTGGGCACACTGCAGCCCGAGCGGCTGGCGCGCCTGGACGTCCAAGGCCAGCAGGTGGCGGGCGACCGGGCCAGCAAGACCATTGCGCTGCACCGGCAGATTTACGAGGCATCGGCATCCACAGCGACCCCAGCGCGCTGCGTGATCCACACCCACAGCACACACCTGGTGGCGTGCTCGCTGCAAGCCGACACGGCTGCAGACGGCCAGTTGGCGCCCGATGCGCAATTGCTGCCACCCATCACGCCCTACTTTGTGATGAAGGTGGGCCGCGTGCCGCACATCCCGTACCACCGCCCCGGTGACGCTGCCGCTGCAGCGCTGGTGGCGCAGACCATCACCCGCTATGCCGCACAGGGCAGCCCTGTGCGCGCCGTGATGCTGGCGCGCCTGGGGCCCAATGTGTGGCACGACACGCCCGCTGCCACCATGGCCGTGCTCGAAGAATTGGAAGAGACCGCCCGCCTGTGGATGCAGTGCCAGCCCCGCCCCACGCCGCTGACCGAGCGCCAGATTGAAGAACTGCGCCAGACCTTTGGCGCGCAGTGGTGAGACCACGCCCTTCACCTAGACAGAAAGAATTCCATGCCTCGTTTTGCCGCCAACCTGTCCATGCTCTACAACGACGTGGACTTTCTCGACCGTTTTGCCACCGCTGCGCGTGATGGCTTCAAGGCCGTGGAATACCTCTTTCCCTACGCCTACCCAGCCCAAGAGTTGGCCCAACGCCTGCAAGCCAACGGCCTGCAGCAGGTGCTGTTCAACGCCCCACCCGGCAACTGGGATGCGGGCGAGCGCGGGCTGGCCTGCCTGCCAGGGCGTGAGGCCGAGTTCCGTGAAGGCATTGCCAAGGCGGTTGAATACGCCCAGGCCCTGCAATGCCCCCGCATCCATGTGATGGCCGGGCTGGTGCCCGAGGGTGCAGACGCAGCCAGCGTGCGCGCCACCTACATCGCCAATGTGCGATACGCCGCCGAGCAGGCCGCGCGGCACGGCATCCAGATCCTCCTGGAACCCATCAATGGCCGCGACATGCCTGGCTTTTTCCTGAGCCGCCAGGACCAGGCCCATGCGCTGATCGCCGAGATCGGTGCCACCAACGTGAAGGTGCAGATGGACCTGTACCACTGCCAGATAGTGGAAGGCGATCTGGCCATGAAGATCCGCCAGTACCTGCCCACCGGCAACGTGGGGCACCTGCAGATTGCGGGTGTGCCCGAACGCCATGAGCCCGATGTGGGCGAAGTGAACCACACCTACCTGTTCCAACTGCTCGACAGCCTGGGCTATGAAGGCTGGATCGGCTGTGAATACCGACCTGCGCGCGGCACGGCAGCCCATGCCACCAGCGACGGGCTGGGCTGGCTCAAGCCCTGGCTCTAGCGCCCAAACCCCGGGGCAGCCCCGGGTGTGGGGGCATGGATTGTGCTTGCGAAATAAAACCGGCCGTAGCGCTTTCAAACAGAGCGCCTTCAGCTACATATTTAATAGCAATTGAGCGCTCTCTATGCCATGGCATGCCCGCCTGCAACTGGACTACACCCTCGAAAACGCCCGCACGGTGGCACGGTTTGAGCACAGCGGGCCGCTGCGCATCCTGCAGAGCCTGTACCCCGAGGGCAATGGCATTTGTCACAACGTATTGGTGCACCCACCCGGCGGGCTGGTAGGTGGCGACACCCTGGAGATTGCCGCCACCGTGGGCCGCGGCGCACACGGGCTGCTCACCACGCCCGGGGCCACACGGTTTTACCGCTCGAATGGCGAGCTGGCGCTGCAGCGCACCCATCTCACCCTGGCAGAGAACGCGCGCCTGGAATGGCTGCCGCTGGAGGCACTTTGCTACAACGCCTGTCGTGCCCGCAACCACCTCACACTGGAGTTGGCGCCGGGTGCTGAATGCATGGGCTGGGACATCACGGCCCTGGGCCTGCCCCACGCCCACCAGCCCTTTGAAGTGGGCCATTTTGAACAACACATCGAAGTGCCCGGTGCGTGGCTGGAGCGCGGCGTGATCGACGCAGCCGACCGCACGCTGCTGGACAGCCCGCTGGGCTTGGCAGGGCAGCGCTGCATCGCCAGCCTGTTTTTGGTGGCAGGTACTCCCATTGACAAGGCGCGGCGCGATGCAGCGCTGGACGCGGCGCGGGCCGTGGTCGACACGCACCCGCTCAAGGCCACCGCAGGCGCCACCAGCCCCAATCCGCAGGTGGTGGTGTTGCGCCTGCTCGCGCCCCAGGTAGAGCCCGCCCTGCAACTGCTCAAGCAAGTGCGCGCCGCCTGGCGGGCTGCCTTGTGGAAGCTCGATGCTGTGCCGCCACGCATCTGGGCCATGTAATGCCCCGGCCATGCGCGGGAGGTAGCGCGTCCATGCGCCGGCAAGGGCCTTCTAGGCGGAAGCAGCGGGGCCCCGAGCAGCCTTGTCGCTAGCGATCGACCACACAAACATGGCCAGGCCACCCAGGCCCAGCAGCACGCCAACCCAGCCGGTGGATGTCCAGCCCCAGCCCGCGGCAATGGCTACGCCGCCCAGCCACGCGCCCAGAGCGTTCGCCGCATTGAAGGCCGAGTGGTTGAGCGCCGCCGCGAGGGTCTGGGCATCGCCCGCCACGTCCATCAGGCGGATCTGCAATGCCGGGCCAATCGCCACCAACGTGCCCAGAAAAAAGGTGAACAGCGCTGCGCTGATGGGGTGGTGCGCGGCAGGCACGAAAAGCGCCAACACCGCCACAGACCACAGCAGCACCTTGCCCACCGTGGGCGTGAGGGCTTGGTCGGCCATGCGCGAGCCGATGAGGTTGCCCGCCACCATGCCCAGGCCGAACAGCGACAGCACAAAGGGCATGAGCGCCGCCGGCATGCCTGCCACCTCCAGCAGCGTGGGCTTGATGTAGCTGAACACTGCGAACATGCCACCAAAGCCAATCGAGCCAATGCCCAGCGTGAACCACACCTGCTTGCGCGCCAGCGCGCCCAGTTCGCGCAAGGGACTTGCACCATGAGGCGCGGGCATGTCGGGCACCCACCACCGCACCATGAGGACGGCGGCCATGGCAATCAGGCCCACAAAAACGAACGCCGCACGCCAGCCAAACGCTTCGCCCAGCGCGGCGGCAATGGGCACGCCCACCAAGGTGGCCGTGGTCAGGCCCAGCATGACCCAGCCCACGGCGCGTGCGCGCTGCCCGGGGGGCGCCAGGGCCGCAGCCACCAGTGCTGCCACGCCGAAATAGGTGCCGTGCGGCAGCCCCGTGAATAAACGCATGGCGCTGAGCAATCCGTACCCCGGCGCCAGGGCCGATGCGAAGTTGCCCAGCGCATACACCGCCATCAGTGCCATCAGCAGCGCACGCCGGCCCCAGTGGGCGCACAGTACCGCCAGCACCGGCGCGCCCACCACCACGCCCAGGGCGTAAGCGCTGATCACATGCCCGGCTTGCGGAATGCTCACCCCGATGTCGCGTGCGACCTCGGGCAGCAAGCCCATGATGACAAATTCACCCGTGCCGATGGAAAAGCCGCCCACCCCCAGGGCCAGCACGGCACGCACCAGGGTGCGCTCGTCGGTGGGGTTGTGGGCGATGGAGGGCTCGGAAGACGTGGGAGACAAAGGCGCGGTCATGGCTGGCGGCAGCAAGCGAACGCCCTACCAGCACCCGGTGGGCCAGCGCGGAACGTACAACGAATACGAGGGATGGAAGGAGAAACCAAGTTACAGAGGTAAACCCGATTTCCGTAACCATAGCATTCCCGGCGCGAACGCGCAGGCCTGGGGCCATCTGTAACCTGTGCGAACGCGCCTAACAGCAGGCGCTGCTAGGCTGGCGGTCCGCCTGCCGACTCCTGCTTTGCGCCCATTGCTTGCGCCGCTTACGCTGCGGGCCCGCCATAAAGATGCCCCTGACCGAAAGACCGCCCATGACATCGACTCCCAGCACCGCAAACAGTATCGCTTCCACCGTGAAGGTGCTGGCCTTCGACACCTTCGGCACCGTCGTGGACTGGCACGGCAGCATCGTGCGAGAAATGCAGGCGCTGCACCCCGCGGTGGACGGCGATGCGTTTGCCTTGGCCTGGCGCGCAAGCTACCAGCCAGCCATGGCCCGCGTGATGCGCGGTGAGCAGGGCTGGGCGCGCCTGGATGAACTCCACCGCGGCATCCTGGACGGCATCCTGCCGCGCTTTGGGCTGGGCCATCTCAGCGAACAGGAGCGCCGCCACCTCAACCGTGCATGGCACCGGCTGCGCCCGTGGAACGACAGTGTGGAAGGACTCACACGGCTGAAATCGCGCTTCACCATTTCCACGCTTTCCAACGGCAACATCGGTTTGTTGACCAACATGGCCAAGAACGCCGGCCTGCCGTGGGATTGCATATTGAGCGCCGAGGTCTTCAGGGCTTACAAGCCCTCGCCCCAAACGTACCTGGGAGTGGCAGAGGTGTTCGATCTTGCGCCCGGGCAAGTGGCGCTGGTTGCCGCGCACCACGAAGATCTGTCCGCAGCTCGCGCCTGTGGCCTGCGTACGGTGTACGTAGAACGCCCTTTGGAGTTTGGCGGGCACCACGTCAAGGATGTATCGCCCCAGGCCGGCAACGATCTGCACTGCAAGGACTTGCGCAGCTTGGCCAGCGCGCTGGGTTGCTGAGACGGCGCCCTCCCCTTGAGCGCTGTGCGGATGGGTGCAATCGTGAATCTGCGGCCGCGCCGGCCATTACGCCGTCACGGGCATGGATTCAACGCACACAAAGTCGCCTGACCGCGCATCGAAATCCCATCGCTGCGCAAAGCGCTGCGGAGCCTTGAGCGCCCCCTCGCTTGGCTGGGCCGTTTGCATTTGCAGAACCACCAGGCTGTTGGGCTGACCGCTGCGCAAGCGGTGCGACACGGCGGTACCGGCCTGCATGGACCACAGGCCCGGCAAGGGTTGTAGCAAGCCGGGCTCGTGTACATGACCAGAAAGCAGCATGTGCGCACCGGCGTCTCGCCAGCGCTGCACGGCCACTTCTGCCCGAAAGGGGCGGTGGGACCGGTCAACCGGACTGCGGGCCACCAGCGGGTGGTGGCTGACCACAATGCGCCACGCGTCGCTGGGTGCGGCACTCAGCTCGGCGGCGACGCGCTCTACCTGGGCCGCTGAAAGGCTGCCACGCTCATGCCGCCATGGCCGGGTGGTGTTCACCCCCAGGATGCAAAAGGGACCTACCTGCCTCTGCGGCTCCAATTGCGCGCCAAACTGCACCGCAAAGCGCTGATACGCCCGCCCCCATCGCAGCCACCACGCAAACAGAGGCAAATCGTGGTTGCCCGCAAGCACCACACGCTCGGGCACCCCCAGGCCGGTGACAAACTCATGTGCCATCGCAAACTGCTGGCGCGTGGCACGCTGGGTGAGGTCACCCGACACCACGACCACGCTCACGTCCAGGTGCTGCGCCAGCCGCTGCACCGCGGCACATACCCGCGGATCGTGCGCTCCAAAGTGCAGGTCAGAAAGGTGCATCAATTTATGCGTGGCCACCGCTGCTGGCTTGGCGCCGGCATGGGGCTCAGCCCAGGCGCGGCCAGCCCGCAAGTGTTCCGAGCCAATTTCAGCCCGCAGCGTGGGGCTGCCGCCGGGCGGCCCGCCCAGGCCCTTGCGGCGGATCAGCGCTTCGTTGTGCTGCAGTGGTGGGGCAACGGTAGTCATGGACAACTCATGCGACGGGAAGATTCAGGCCGGCACCAAAGCCGGCGCGCCCGTGGGCTCCACCGCAGCGGGCTGCGCGGTGGCGGCGCCGGGTTCTGGCAGGCGCTCCAGTTCAGTGGGCGCCACCAGCCACAACGGGCGAGCGTGCAATTTGAAGCACAACGGTGCTTCCATGCGTTCACGCTCACCATCAAAAGCGACCTTTACGCGGGCCTTGCGCCAGCCTGCGGGCGCCACACTCAATTCTGCGCAGGCCAGGCTGAGCACCGCAGGGTCGTCCTGCAGATGACCTGCCGCTGCACGCCACACCGTGCGTGCCATGGCCCAGCGCCCCTGGGGCTTGAGCATCACCACGGCCAGCAACCCGCCTTGTGCCACCGACCGCGCCTGCGCCAGGCCCACCTGCTCCAGCTGCAGCGGGTTGTTGCCCACAAACAGCGTGGTCACGACGTGCTCCTGCTCATACATCTGCCCGCCTTGCTGGGTGCGCACCACCACGCGCCAGCGTCGCCCGGCAGAGGGCCGCAGCATGCTCCACACAGCGGCCGCCATCGCCACCCAGCGCGACCGGCCAAACTTGCGCGTGGCCTGCTCGCGCTCAGCAAGCAGACGGGGGTACAGCCCCACGCTGGCATTGACCAGAAAAATACGGTCGTTGACATAGCCCACCTGCACCGGCCGCAATTCGCCCGCGCGCATTGCCTCCAGCATTTGACCCACGGCTGTCTCCGCATCCATCGCAAGCCCCTGCTCACGGCTGAAGTAGTTGAACGTTCCCATCGGCACGACGCCCATCGGCACCCCGGCGTTCAAGGCAGCTGCAGCCACCGCGTTGATGGTTCCATCCCCCCCCGCTGCCACCAAGAGCCCGGCGCTGTCGCGGGCGGCCTCCGCAGCCCGTTCGGCCAAGTGCACGATGTCGCCGCGCTCACGCGGCACATGCCAAACGACCGGGTGGTCGTGCTGGGCAAACGCTCCGCTCAGCTGCGCACGCACCAAGTCCAGATCAGCCCCCGGTCGAAGTGGAACAACCAAGTGGATGGGACTGCGGGCGTGGAGCATCAAGGGGCTTTGTAGGTCGGTCATGGCGGCTTGGGCTGATGAAGGGCCCCGCATAAACGCGAGTGGATGAAGAGCGGCAAATAGAAAGTATCGACTGGGGCCTGCCGCCTTATGCTCGACCAAGAACCGCTTTGTGGCAGCCAGCAACCAACGTCAGGCTGCGTCGGCGCTGGCCTACAGCAAAAGACGAAGCAGCCAGAGGCTGCGGGCCTGTACAAACAGGGTCCCGCAGCGTATTTTTTCGTTATGCGAGGGCTGCTGCCCAGCCGTAGGGACTTGCCCCACATGGTGTACAAACGGGCGCGCTGAACGCACGCGCCCATCAATGGCCGCCGGCATCGGATGAGGTTCGTGCGCAGCGTGTTGGCGCGCCATCCTCGGGATGCAACCGGTTGGCGCCCATACCCATCCAGTCAGTCGGCTTGCCAAGCGGTGGCTCGGTAGTCACCCAGCACGCGGGAACAACACGGCACTACACGCCAGGTTGAGCTTGTGGAGCCTCTTTACTTCGGAGAAGACCTTTTCATGGATTTGGACACGTTAGCGTCTGTCATTGCCCGTCACCCTGTACCCCTGTGGCTGCTGGGCATGGCCGCCGGCGCATTGCTGGGCAGCACGGCCCTGTGGGGGTTGAAAGCCCTTCGCCACCAGCGATCTCCCGTGCGGCGCCTGCTCCACCCCGCCAGCGCCACAACGCTCATGGTGCTGAGCATGGCCGCGGCCGCATGTGCGCTGCTGGTGGGCGGCTCGGCGCTGGCGGAACTGGCCGAGAGCTTTCAGACGCAGGAAGATTGGGGCCGGGTGGACGAAGTGATTGCGCAGCAGTTGCGCATGCATGCAGACATGGCGGCCCTGCAGTGGTTTGCAGCACTCACCCACCTGGGGGATACCTGGGTGCTGGCCACGCTTGCGCTGGCAGTGGCCGCCGCTTTGTGGTGGCGCGAGCACCGCTTGCTTGCCGTGGGGTGGCTCGTGGCCATGGCGGGCAACGGCCTGCTGACCAAAATTCTCAAAGAGGTCTTTGCCCGGGTGCGGCCCGAACATGTGCACGGCGCGGCACAGGCCGATGGGTTCAGCTTCCCGAGCGGGCACAGCAGTGCGTCCATCGTGGCGTACTCCATGCTGGCTTATCTGGCCGTACGGCTGTTGCCGAGGCAGTGGCACATGCCCGCGGTGTGCAGCGCGGGGGCCCTTGTGTTCACTACCGGCTTCAGCCGCGTGGTGCTGCATGTGCACTACGTGAGTGATGTGCTGGCAGGCTGGCTGCTGGGGGGCACGTGGTTGGTGTGCACCGTGCTCATCATGGACAGTATGGCGCGGTGGCGGGGCGCACCGCCCGCGCTGGCGCGCCACTAGCGCAGGCTCAAATCGCCACCAGGTTGCGGATGCCCTTGGCCTGCATCTCGCTGCCGGGGCCGCGCGCAATCACCTCGCCGCGCTCCATGACCAGGTACTCATCGGCCAGCTCCTGCGCAAAGTCGTAGTACTGCTCGCACAGCAGGATCGCCATCTCACCCTTGTCAGCCAACATGCGGATCACGCGGCCAATGTCCTTGATGATGCTCGGCTGGATGCCTTCGGTAGGCTCGTCAAGGATGAGCAATCGCGGGCCGGGGGCCAGCGCGCGCGCAATGGCCAATTGCTGTTGTTGCCCGCCCGACAGGTCGCCGCCCCGGCGCTTGAGCATCTGCTGGAGCACGGGGAAGAGTTCGTACAGGTGGGGGGGCACAGGCGTGGAGCCGCTTTTGTAGGCCAGGCCCATGCGCAGGTTTTCTTCCACGGTGAGGCGGCCGAAGATTTCGCGGCCTTGCGGCACAAAGCCGATGCCGGCGCGGGCGCGGTCGTACGGCGTGGCTTTGTCGATGGGTTTGCCGTCAAAGCTGATGCTGCCGCTTTTGATGGGCACCAGGCCCATGAGGCTTTTGAGCAGCGTGGTTTTGCCGACGCCGTTGCGGCCGAGCAGTACAGTGACCTTGCCCGCCTGCGCGGTCAGGCTCACGTCGCGGAGGATGTGGGAGCCGCCGTAGTACTGGTTGATGTTTTGGACGGTGAGCATGGTGGTTTTTGAGTGTTTTTGGGCTCTAGCGCATATAAATCAAGCGCTGGCTGCTATTGTTTTTGAAGCGTTTCGTCTGCTTGCTCAGAGGCAGTCCGGATGTGTTGAGCACAACCCATCCGTTCGGGCTGAGCCTGTCGAAGCCGGGGCGTGGTCGCTGAGCGGGACGCATGCCTGCGCCAAGGGCGGGGTGCCGGGATGTGCGCCCGGCGGCGCACCTTCTTTTCTTGCGTCGCCAAGAAAAGAAGGCAAAAGAAGGCGACCCAACGTCTGCGTCCCTGCGCTTCGCTTCGGGCAACCTGCGATGCTCGCGTCCAACGGGGTCTCGCTCAAACTCGCTGCGCTCAAACAGTCGCGAGCCCTGATCCGCTGGTCGCTGCGCTCGGCGCATACAGAGGGGATGGGGAGCGGACATCCATTCGGGCCTTTGCTTCGCTCGGCCCCACTTCGCGTGCGTAGGCGCCTCGCGTTGGTGACCGCCGCTGGCACTGAGCGCGGTCCGGCCAGGGTCGAGCGCAGCGACGACCCGTGTGGCTGTTCGGCTCCCACCCCCTTTTGGCTGCGCCTGCGCCGTGGCGGCTGCGGGGTGGCAGTCGCGCAAGTGCGCGGCTGCTTGGTGATCTGACTCGCCGCGGCTGCCCGAGCGGCGCGCGCAGCGAAAAGCGAGTTCCGCGGCGCACCCCGCAACCGCCACGGCGCAGGTTTGCCCCTTCGCACCGCGAAGGGGTCGCAGACTGAGGGTCGCCTTTCTTTTGGGTACTTTTCTTTGGCGAAGCAAAGAACAAGTACCTCGCCCGCCGGGGCGAGTCCCGGCTCCCGCACTGAACACGGGCATGCCTTTCAAACCAGCGCGCCGAGGCTTCGACAGGCTCAGCCCGAACGGGCGGGGGTGGGGCCCTGACTTCAACACGCTCAGCCCGAACGGGAAGCAGTGGAGGCCCGGCGTCGACAGGCTTAACCCGAACGGATGGCGATCGTTCAGAAAGTCAAAGGACAGAGAGCGGCACACCACCATCACCGCCCCAGATAAACCTCGATCACCCGCTCATCCGCCTGAACCCGGTCCAGCGTGCCCTCGGCCAGCACCGACCCATCGCACAGCACCGTCACCTTCTCCGAGATGGTGCGGATGAACCCCATGTCGTGCTCCACCACCATCAGCGAATGCTTGCCCTTGAGCGTCAGAAACAACTCCGCCGTGCGCGCCGTCTCTTCGTCTGTCATCCCCGCCACAGGCTCGTCCAGCAGCAAGAGCTTCGGGTCCTGCATCAGCAGCATCCCAATCTCCAGCCACTGCTTTTGCCCATGGCTCAGGTTGCCCGACTGGCGCGTCACGCTGTCGGCCAGGTGAATGGTGTGCAGCACCTCCGCCAAGCGGTCTGATTGCGCCGAGTCGAGCCTGAAGAACATGCTCGACGTCACGCCCTTGTGCGTCTTGAGCGCCAGCTCCAGGTTCTCGAACACGCTGAGCTGCTCGAACACCGTGGGCTTTTGAAACTTGCGGCCGATGCCTAGGCTGGCGATCTCGGGCTCGTTGTGGCGCAGCAGGTCGATCGTGGAGCCGAAGAACACCGTGCCTTTATCGGGCCGTGTCTTGCCGGTGATGATGTCCATCATCGTGGTCTTGCCTGCGCCGTTGGGGCCGATGATGCAGCGCAGCTCGCCGGGCGCGATGTCCAGGCTCAGGCCATTGATGGCCTTGAAGCCGTCAAAGCTCACATGCACGTCTTCCAGGTACAGGATGCGGCCGTGGGTCACGTCCACTTCGCCGGGCGTGGCAATGCGCGAGAAACCTGCGGCGCGACCGCCGGACTCGGTTTGGCCCACCGGCGCAGGCGCCTGCTTGGCCTCGATGCGCCGTGCACCCTCGTCCATCAAATCGGGCGTCATTGCGGAGCTCCTTTCTTGGCTTTCAACTTCTTGACCAGGCCCACGACCCCATCGGGCAGGAACAGCGTGACGGCAATGAACAGTGCACCCAAAAAGTACAACCAGAACTCCGGCGCTGTCACTGTGAGCCAGCTCTTGGCGCCATTGACGATGAACGCCCCCACAATCGGGCCGATCAACGTCGCCCGGCCCCCGACTGCGGCCCACACGGCGATCTCGATGGAGTTGGCGGGGCTCATTTCGCCGGGGTTGATGATGCCCACCTGCGGCACATACAGGGCGCCGGCCACGCCGCACATCATGGCGCTGATGGTCCAGATGGTGAGCTTGTAAGGCAGTGGCGAGTAGCCCGAGAACATCACGCGCGTTTCGGCATCCCGCACGGCCTGCAGCACCCGGCCGAACTTGGCTAGCGTAAGCCAGCGGGCCAGCAGGAAGAACCCCAGCAGCGCCAGCCCGGTCAGCACGAACAGCGTCATGCGCATGTTCTGCGTGGCCAGCGGCATGCCCAGGACGCGCTTGAAATCGGTAAAGCCGTTGTTGCCGCCGAAACCCGTTTCGTTGCGAAAGAACAGCAGCATCGCGGCGTACGTCATGGCCTGCGTGATGATGGAGAAGTACACACCCTTGATGCGCGAACGGAAGGCAAAGTACCCGAACACGAAGGCCACCACCCCGGGCACCGCCACGATGAGGATCAGCGTGGCGATGAAGCTGTCGGACAGCGCCCAGTGCCAGGGCAGCTCCTTCCAGTCCAGGAACACCATGAAGTCGGGCAGGTCGCTCTTGTAGTTGCCGTCACGGCCGATCTGGCGCATGAGGTACATGCCCATCACGTAGCCGCCCAGGGCAAAGAACAGGCCGTGGCCCAGGCTCAGGATGCCGGTGTAGCCCCAGATAAGGTCCATGGCCAGCGCGCAGATGGCGTAGCACATGATCTTGCCCAGCAGGCCTACGGCGTAGTCGCTGAGGTGAAAGACGCTGCCTGCAGGCACCCACAGGTTGAGCACGGGGGCCACGGCGCACACCACGATGAGCGCGACGATGAAGGCCGACCAGCCACCGCGCGTGAGCAGCGGCGCGGGTGCAGGCAGTTGGATGGATGTTGGAGAGGGAGTAGTCATGGTGTATCTCTGATGGCCACTCAATCAGCGGTGCGCCCTTTGACCGCGAAGATGCCCTGGGGCCGCTTCTGGATGAAGATGATGATGAACACCAGCACCGCAATCTTGGCCAGCACCGCACCCGCCCAGCCTTCCAGGAACTTGTTGAGGATGCCCAGGCCCAGCGCGGCATACACGGTGCCCGCGAGCTGGCCCACGCCGCCCAGCACCACCACCATGAAGGCATCGACGATGTAGCTCTGGCCCAGGTCGGGCCCCACGTTGCCCACCTGGCTGAGCGCGCACCCGGCCAGGCCCGCAATGCCGGAGCCCAGGGCAAACGCCATGGTGTCGATGCGGGCCGTGTTCACGCCCATGCACGAGGCGATGGGGCGGTTTTGCGTGACGCCGCGCACGAACAGGCCCAGCCGCGTGCGGGCGATCAGGTAGCCCATGCCCAGCAGCACGGCAATCGCAAAGCCAATGATGACGAGGCGGTTGTAGGGCAGCGTGAGGTTGGAGAGCACCTGCACGCCGCCGCTCATCCACGCGGGGTTTTCCACGCCCACGTTCTGTGCGCCAAAAATCGTGCGCACCAATTGCATCAGCACCAGGCTGATGCCCCAGGTGGCCAGCAACGTCTCCAGCGGGCGACCATACAGAAAGCGCAGCACGCCCCGCTCCAGCACCGCGCCCACGGCGGCCGATGCGCCAAAGGCCAGCGGCAGCGCGGCGACCAGGTACCAGTCAAACGCGCCGGGAAAATACTTTTGAAAGATGCCTTGCACTACATAGGTGGCGTAGGCGCCGATCATCATCAGCTCGCCATGGGCCATGTTGATCACGCCCATCAGGCCGTAGGTGATTGCCAGGCCCAATGCGACGAGCAGCAGGATGGAGCCCAGGCTGATGCCCGAGAACGCTGCGCCCAGGCGTTCGCCCCAGGCCAGCTGGCCGTCGATGGCGCGCAGGGCTGCCTGCAGTGCGGCCTTGACCTTGGCATCCTCCTCGACCGTGACGCGCTCATTGAGCAGCAGGCGCGTGTCGGGCGTAGCACTGAGCGACAGCGCATGGGCCGCAGCAATGCGCTGTGCCGCGTCTTCACTGCCCAGCAAGGTGGCCGCGCGGGCCAGTTGAAGCTGGGTCTTGACCTCGTCGCTGGTTTCTTGCGCCAAAGCCTTGTCGAGCAGGGGCAGGCGCCCCACGTCGGGCTCTTTGGTCAGCGCCTTGGCGGCGGCCATGCGCCGGGCTTCGTCCTTGCCAAACAGCGCCAGGCCCGCCAGGGCCGTGTCGATCTCGCCGCGCATGCGGTTGTTGTTGATGATGTCTTCGGCGTCCTGGGGCACAGGCACCTCAGCACCGGTGACAGGGTCCATGCCCTTGTCATCGCGCACGATTAGCGCCTTGCCGTCAGCCACCTTCACCGCATCTTCGGCCAGCGCCTGCAAAAAAGCGGCGGTGCGCTCACTGGGCTCCACCACGGCTTGCTGCACGGCGGCCACGCGGTCATCGGTCTCGCCAGCAGCCATGGCCAGGGCCTGCTCGGCGGTGAGTGCTTGTGCCTGCGCAGTTGCGTAAAGCAAGAGGCAAACGAAGAGGCAAGGTATGAAAGAGAAATTCATGGAGGGGCCAGTCGGTCAATATGCAAAGGCCCGCGCAGAGGGCAGGGCCTAGACCAGTGCCCCCGCGCAAGGGCCGCCAAGCCGCGTGCGGCGCTTCGCTTGCGTGCGCTGGGGGCGTCCCCCTCCCACGCGTAGCGTGAGAGAGGGGGAAGCGGCGCAGCCGCTCAGGGGGTGATCACTTCTTCTCGGGCTCGTCGGCCTTCTTGTCATTGCCTTCGATATAAGGCGACCATGGCTTGGCCTTCACAGGGCCAGGCGTCTTCCACACCACGTTGAACTGGCCGTCGGCCTTGATCTCGCCGATGAACACGCTCTTGTGCAGGTGGTGGTTCTTCTCGTCCATCTTGCTCACGATGCCGCTAGGTGCCTTGAAGGTCTGGCCGGCCATGGCGGCGATCACCTTGTCCACCTCGGTGCTCTTGGCCTTCTCCACGGCCTGCTTCCACATGTTCACGCCGATGTAGGTGGCTTCCATCGGGTCGTTGGTGAGCGGCTTGTCCTTGTGGCCGGCAATGCCCTTGGCCTTGGCGTAGTCGCTCCACTTCTTGATGAAGGCGGTGTTCTCTGGGCTCTTGATGGACTGGAAGTAGTTCCAGGCGGCCAGGTGACCCACCAGCGGCTTGGTGTCCACGCCGCGCAGCTCTTCTTCACCCACGCTGAAGGCCACCACGGGCACGTCCTTGGCCTTCAGGCCGGCGTTGCCCAGCTCCTTGTAGAACGGCACGTTGGAGTCGCCGTTGATGGTGGAGACCACCGCCGTCTTGCCGCCCTGGCTGAACTTCTTGATGTCGGCCACGATGGTCTGGTAGTCGGAGTGGCCGAACGGGGTGTACTTCTCGTCGATGTCCTTGTCGGCCACGCCCTTGCTCTTGAGGTAGGCGCGCAGGATCTTGTTGGTGGTGCGGGGGTACACGTAGTCCGTGCCCAGCAGCACCCAGCGCTTGGCACCGCCGCCGTCCTTGCTCATCAGGTAGTCCACCGCAGGGATGGCCTGCTGGTTGGGCGCGGCGCCGGTGTAGAACACGTTCTTGGACAGCTCTTCGCCTTCGTACTGCACGGGGTAGAACAGCAGGCCGTTGAGTTCCTCGACCACGGGCAGCACCGATTTGCGGCTCACCGACGTCCAGCAGCCGAAGATCACGGCGACCTTGTCTTGCGTGAGGAGCTGCTTGGTCTTCTCGGCAAACAGCGGCCAGTTGGAGGCCGGGTCCACCACCACGGGCTCGAGCTTCTTGCCCAGCACACCGCCCTTGGCATTGATCTCGTCGATCGCCATCAGCACGGTGTCTTTCAGCACGGTCTCAGAGATGGCCATGGTGCCCGACAAGCTGTGCAGCACGCCGACCTTGATGGTGTCCTGTGCATAGGCTGGCAGTGCGGACAGGCCAGCGAGCGTAGCGACAGCCGCAAGGGCCTTGAGGGAATAACGACGTTGCATGTGTGCTTCTCCGGTAGGTAAGGAAATCAGACCGATTCGCCCTGCCCCCGGGGTTTACGGCGGGCCGTGTGGTGCGATGGAATGGATTCTGGAGAAGCCCCTGCATTCGGGAAATACGCCGGGTGGCGTACGAAGGGCTGGGCACGCGAAGACCGACGTGAGCGCTGTCCGCTGCGGACTGCGGACTGCGGGCTGAGAGGCGGGCGACTTTCGATGGCAGCCTGGCTTGGTCGTTGGCGGCGCGCGCGGCAGCAGCCCAGAGCGGCACGGAACCAGCCGATGGCCCGAAGCAGCAGGACCAATCGCCATCAAGAAGCGTGCAAGCGCTTTATTTTCGGGCGCTTGCAGCTATTTATTCGATAGCAAAAAGGGGCAGATTTTTGCCGTTTGCGCTGTACACGGCATTGCGCCCCGTGCCTTTGGCTTGGTAGAGCGCATGGTCGGCACGGTTGACCAGCGTTTCGAAATGCATGGGTTCGCCCGGCATGCTGGTCGCCACACCCACGCTCACCGTGACCGAAACGCACGCGCCCTGCTCGTTGACTGGCACGCCCATGGCCGCCACTTCGCTGCGAAATGATTCAGCAGCCTGCAAGGCACCGGGCCCGTCTGTCTCGGGCAGCACGATCACGAACTCCTCGCCCCCGAACCGGGCAACGATGTCGCCCCCGGCACGTTTGCGCGCCTGGAAAATCTGGGCCACTGCGCAAATCGTGCGGTCACCGACCAGGTGCCCCCAGGCGTCGTTGACCGACTTGAAAAAGTCGATATCGATCACCAGGACAGACAGCGGGTGACCAAACCGCTCGGCGCGCTGGCATTCGGCTTCCCCCAGTTGCATGAGCGTGCGCCGGTTGCAAAGGCCCGTCAGAGAGTCCTTGGACGCCAAACCTTCCAGCGTCTCGTTGAGCTGCTGCAGTAACGCGTTTTGCTCGCGCAGCTGCTGGTTGATGTCTGCAATTTCCTGCTCGCGTCGCTTGCGATCATCAATGTTGAATGTCACGCCAATCAAGCGCCGCCCAGGCGTGTCCGAGTGGCTATCCATGATGCGGCCATAGTTGGCAAACCACACCCACACGCCCTGTTTGGAGCGCAATCGGAACTCAGAACGGTATTGAAGCGTTACCCCGCTGAGGTGGTCATGCACAGCGCGACGCACCGACTCCACGTCGTCGGGGTGGAAGAGCTCGTAAATGTCCGGCATTTTGGACGCCACCTCCTGCGGGGTGTAGCCCAGCTCGGCAAACGTCTTGGTGGCCTGGCGGGTCACGACACCGGTGACGAGATCGTTCTCCCAAAGGTCCAATCCCGCCGCCTCCAGGGCCAGCTCCAGCCGGTCTTTGTTGAGTTCGGCCTCATCGCGCAGGGGCCATGCCAAGGGCGCGGCAATTGCATGTGATGGTGGCAACGCAGGCTGTACGCTTGCAGTGCGAGGCTCGTCCCCTTCGGAGGTGCCGGCATCCAGAGGGAGGGTGCCGCGAGGAGGCTTTGCTGAGCTCATGCGTCACGCCTGGGTCGCGGCCCCAACGGGTTTCAAGCTGCGCAGCAGCGCCGCAAGCGAGGCGACCACGCTGGCGGCGGGCACAAGCCAGGATGCCGCCCGCACATCCAGTACGCCGACGAAAACACCCATCACACAACAGCGTTTGGCAGCGCCGTGATGACGGGCGAGATCGACATTGGCGCACCAGCCCCACCGCTGCGCGCCTTTGGCGCAATAGCAGGGGCCACCATTGCTGGCCAGCAAGTCAGCCCTGCTGGCGATGCCCCTCCAATCCGGTAGTCCGTAGATCACAGCCCGCATGATGCGCCCCTGATACTTCTAGAAACAGGTCACGATACGCGAGAGCGCGGCAAAGTCAACCGGAAAGATAGGGAGAGTTACTCATGCGTTATGGGCCGTCAAGCCGTGATAGCGCATTGCGAGCGCCTCTTGCGAGCGCCTCAACGACAGCTCCGCTGAGTGCTGGCCAAGCGCCCCGTGGGTGGTCCGGACTGCGCCCCCGGCCAGGGGCACGCAGCCAGGCTGGGACGCACCACCGGTGCTACGCACCCCAGCTGGTGCGCCACCCGGGTGCTACGCACCGCGATGAATGCACAGGGTGAAGATGGTGCGGTCTTCGCCTGCGCGGGCCGGCATGTCACGCGATGCGCGCAATCACCGCGCCCAGCGCTTGTGCAGTGCCGGCCGCCGCAGCCAGGGTCACGCGCCCGCTGCGGTGGGCGGTGACCTGCATTTCCATCTTCATGGCTTCCATCACGGCGATCACATCGCCTTCCAGGACCATGTCACCGTCGGCGACCTTCCAGGCGTGCAGGTTGCCGGCAATGGGCGATGTGACCGCTGCCATGTCTGCCGCTTCGGCGGTGGCAGCGGCTGCAGCACCCTGTCCACCGGCGGCAGCCAAGCCTTGCAGGAGCACGGCGGGCAGGCCCAGCTGCACGCGGCGCCCGTCGATTTCGATGGCGGTGCGCAGCAGGCTGGTGTCCGCCGCAGGTACGGCCCGCACCGCTGCGGCCAGCGGCGCGGCAAAGTCGGACTCGATCCAGCGGGTATGGACCTTGAAGCCATCTTTGCCCACAAAGTCGGGGTGGTCGATGACGGCGCGGTGAAAGGGCAACACCGAGGCCACGCCATCAATCTGGAACTCGCGCAGCGCACGGCGGGCCCGGGCCAGGGCCTGCTCGCGCGTGGCGCCGCTCACGATGAGCTTGGCCATGAGCGAGTCGAACGTGCCAGGCACCACCGAGCCGGTCTGCACGCCCGTGTCCAGCCGCACGCCGGGGCCCGACGGTGCATCGAAGCGCTGCACCGGGCCGGGCGTGGGCAAGAAACCCCGGCCCACGTCTTCGGCGTTGATGCGGAACTCGATGGAATGGCCCAGCGGCGCGGGCGTTTGCGTGATGGACAGCGGCAGGCCATCGGCCACGCGCAGCTGCTCCACCACCAGGTCCACGCCAGTGGTCTGCTCGGTCACCGGGTGCTCTACCTGCAGGCGGGTGTTGACTTCGAGGAACGAGATGGCCCCGCTTTGGCTCAGCAAGAATTCCACCGTGCCTGCGCTCACATAGCCTGCAGCAGCGCAGATGTCGCGTGCAGCGGTGTGGATGCGTTCGCGCTGTGCGTCGCTCAAAAATGGCGCGGGGGCCTCTTCCACCAGCT
The DNA here is from genome assembly GCA_002377855.1 of Acidovorax delafieldii. Classification (GTDB taxonomy): domain Bacteria; phylum Pseudomonadota; class Gammaproteobacteria; order Burkholderiales; family Burkholderiaceae_C; genus Acidovorax; species Acidovorax delafieldii_A. The sequence continues at coordinate 240,278 of DFQQ01000010.1, forward strand.
TCTGGTTGCGCCGCTGCAGCGAGCAGTCGCGCGTGCCCAGCACCACCACGTTGCCATAGGTGTCGGCCAGCACCTGGGCCTCGATGTGGCGGGGCTTGTCGAGAAACTGCTCGACAAAGCACTCGCCCCGGCCAAAGGCGGTAACGGCCTCGCGCACAGCAGACTCGAACAGCTCGGCCACTTCGTCCATGCGCCACGCGATCTTCATGCCGCGCCCGCCGCCACCAAACGCAGCCTTGATGATGATGGGCAGGCCGTTCTTTTCGGCAAAGGCCAGCACTTCGCTGGCGTCCTTCACCGGGTCGGGCGTGCCCACCACCAGCGGCGCGCCCACCTGCAGCGCAATCTTGCGCGCCTGCACCTTGTCGCCCAACTGGGCGATGGTGGTGGGCGATGGGCCAATCCAGGCCAGCCCGGCATCGATCACGGCCTGGGCAAAGCCCTGGTTCTCGGACAGGAAGCCATAACCGGGGTGCACGGCATCAGCTCCGCTTTGTTTGGCAATCGCCAGGAGCTTTTCGACATGGAGGTAGGTGTCTGCGGGGCGATCGCCATCCAGGCCATAGGCTTCGTCGGCCATGCGGGTGTGCAAGGCGTCGATGTCGGCATTGGCGTACACAGCCACGGACTGCACGCCGTAGTCGGCACAGGCCCGGGCGATGCGGACGGCGATCTCGCCTCGGTTGGCGATCAAAACTTTTTTCATATCAAGGCTCCAATGTGCTGATCAGCTCTGGGTGGCGAGATCGCCGTCGTCTGCTACGCAGGCACTGCGATGTGCAGAAGCGCCCGCAAATCGGCCGCTTTCGCCGCGATTGGCAATCTGAACTTTTTTCATATCAAGGTTTCGTGGTGTCTGAAAGTGCCGCCAAGGCGCTGAAGCTCATGGGGCAAGTTCTGCAAACGGCTCAATCGGGTTGAACCGCAGCCACGCACCCACGGGGATCTGCCCCGCACGGTCGAGGTGGTAGGGCGCAATGCAGCCAATGACGGGATAGCCGCCCGTGAGCGGGTGGTCGGCCAGAAACAGCACGGGCTGGCCGCTGGGCGGCACCTGCAGGGCACCCAGGGCTGTGCCTTCGCTGGGAAGCTCGCCGGTGATGGCGCGCGCCAAAGGCACCTCGCCCGCCAGGCGCAAGCCCACGCGGTTGGATTGGGGCGTGACCTGCCAGCGCTGCGCGGCAAGGCGTGCGATGGCGTCGGCCGTGAACCAGTCGGTGCGCGGGCCCATCACCACGTCCAGCACCACTTCTTGCTCCAGCGTGGGCAAATCAGCAGGTGGCAGCTCAGGCGCGGCCACCACGCTGGTAACCGGCGCGGGCCGCACGGCCAGCCAGTCGCCCACGGCCACGGGTGCGGGGCCGACATGGGCCAGGGTATCGGTGGCGCAGCTACCCATCACGGGCGCTTCAGCAAAGCCGCCGCGCACGGCCACGTAGCAGCGTGCGCCTGCGGTGGGCTGGCCCACGGCCAGGGTGTCGCCATCGGCCAAGGCCACGGGCGCGTAACGCGGCACAGGCCAGCGCTGGCCGTTGGCGGTGGTCAAGGTCAGCGTGGCGTCGGCACCTGTGATGGCCACCACGTTCTCGCCCACGCTGCGCAGCTGCAGGCCACCACCCACGGTTTCCAGCGTGGGGGCGTTGCTGGCGTTACCAACGAGGCGGTTGGCAGACTTCAGGGCTGCTTGGTCCATCGCTCCCGATGCCGACACGCCCTGCCCTGCCTGGCCGTGGCGGCCCAGGTCCTGGAAGACGGTGAGCAGGCCGGTGGCGCGCACCTGCAGGGCCGGCTGGCCTGCAGCCAGGCTTTGCTGGCTGCGGCCAGAGAGTGCAAGGTCTTTTTGGCCTCCAGCGCTCTCTGCATAAGCGCCAGCAGCTACATTTTTAGTAGCAATATCCACAAAGCGCACGCGGTAGCCCGGCTGCAGCAACGCGGGTTGCTCGCGGGCAATGTCCCACATGGCCACGGGCGTGGTGCCGATGATTTGCCACCCGCCAGGGCTTGCCTGCGGGTACACCCCGCTGAAGGTGCCGGCCAGGCCCACAGAGCCCGCAGGCAGGCGCGTGCGCGGCGTGCTGCGGCGCGGCACGTTCAGGCTGGGGTGGCCACCGCTCAGGTAGGCAAAGCCTGGCGCAAAGCCGGTAAATGCCACGGTGTATTCGCTGCCGGTGTGGCGGTGCACCACCTCCTCGGGGGTGATGCCCAGGATCTGCGCCACCTCGGCCAGATCCTCCCCGTTGTAGTGCACCGGGATTTCGACCAGCGTGCTGTTGCGCTCGGCGCGCAGCGACAGGTCGCGCTGCGCCATCTGCTGCACCAGTGCCGCGGTGCTGGTGGCGGAGGGGCGAAAGCGCACCAGGATGGTCCGCGCAGCGGGTACCAGTTCCTCCACGCCAGCCAGCGGCATGCGCTGCAGCGATGCCAGCAGCGCCAGGGTTTCCTCCAGGTCGGCCAGCTCGACCAGCAGCGCATTGAGGGTGACAGGCAGAAAACGCATGCCGCCTTACCCCTTGGCCGCAGCCATGAAGGAGGCGATGGCGATGCCCTCTGCCTCCAAACGTTCGCGCAACTGGCGGGCAATGCCCACTGCATCGGGGCTGTCGCCGTGCACGCAGATAGAGTCGGCCTCAATGCGCACCGTGCTGCCATCAATGGCTTCCACCACACCGTCGCGCACCAGGCGCACCATGCGCTGGGCAATCACTTCAGGGTCGTGCAGCACCGCGCCTTTTTCGCGGCGCGACACCAGCGCACCCTGCGGGGTGTAGGCGCGATCTGCAAATGCTTCGGAGACCACGCGCAGGCCGGCATCGCGCGCCCATTGCACCAACGGCGACCCCGCCAGCGCCACCAGCGCCAGCTCGGGGTTCACCGCGCGGATTGCAGTGATCACGTCCTTGGCCTGGCGGGCATCCTGGGCGATGGTGTTGTAGAGCGCACCGTGCGGCTTGACGTAGCGCACCTCGGTGCCGGCCACGGCGGCCAGGCCCTGCAGGGCTCCGATCTGGTAGATGACATCGGCCATCAAATCGGTGCTGGCCACGTCGATATTGCGGCGTCCAAAGCCTTTGAGGTCGGGGTAAGACACATGGGCCCCCACCACTACGCCGCGCTCTTTGGCGGCTTGCAGTGTGTGCAGAATGCCTGCCGCATCGCCCGCATGAAAACCGCACGCCACGTTGGCGCTGCTGACGATGCCCAGCATCGCGGCATCGTCGCCCATCGTCCATGCGCCCAGGCTCTCGCCCAGATCGCTGTTCAGGTCTATTGTTGTCATCGTCTTCTCCTGGCGCCGCCGCACTGCCATCGGCGGCCGCCGTGTTCTCGAAAAACCAACTCCGCCGCCACGGCGCAGAGAGCCTGGTGGCGCCAAAGCAGCGCTCAATGCAACGCGCCGCCCACCTCGCGCACGTCGCCCTTCAAGGCCAGCGCCGTTGCGATGGCGATCTGCAGCCCGTGTACCTGGGTGTCCAGTGCCATGCTGGGCATGCCGGGGTGCAACGCAGCCAAGGCGGGCAATGCGGGCACATGGATGAAGCCGCCACGCACCGCGCCTGCGCCAGCCGGTGCGCGCGCCCCCTGTGTGGCCAGGTGGTGCATCAGCGCATAGAAGATGTGGTTGCACACAAAGGTGCCCGCGGTGTTGGACACCGCAGCGGGCACGCCCTGGGCCCGCATGTCGCGCACCATGGCCTTGATGGGCAAGGTGGAGAAATACGCAGCTGGGCCGCCTGAATGCACGGCCGTATCCACCGGCTGGCGCCCGGCGTTGTCGGGGATGCGGGCGTCGTCCATGTTGATGGCCACGCGCTCCGGTGTGATTTCGGTACGCCCACCGGCCAGGCCCAGGCAGATCACCAGCGTGGGCTGCCACTGTGCAATGGCCTGCTGCAGCCTGGCAATGGCATCGCCGAACACGCAGGGCAGCTGCACGGCGCGCACGGTGCAGGCACCCGCAGGCGCAGCGACCCGCCAACCATCCAGCGCGCGGGCCACTTCCCACGAGGGGTTCAGCGGGTCTTTGTCAAACGGTTCAAAGCCGGTGAGCAACACGTTCAGCGTCATGGGAAGTCCTTGTTCAGCGGAACATGAGGAAGTACATCAGGAAGATGTTGGCGACCAGCAAGGCCAGGGCCGTAGGCACCTGTGCGCGGATGACGGCATTCTTGTCCGGCAGTTCCAGCAACGCGGCAGGCACGATGTTGAAGTTGGCCGCCATGGGCGTCAGCAGTGTGCCGCAATAGCCCGACAACATGCCAATGGCCGCCATCACCGCAGGGTCACCGTGGTACACGCCCACCAGCACGGGGACACCCACGCCGCCCGTCATCACCGGGAAGGCGGCAAAGCCATTGCCCATGATGATGGTGAACAGTGCCATGCCCACCACGTACACGGCCACCGCCACAAAGCGCAGGTCCATGTTGATGTAGGTGGTGGTGACGTAGGCCACGGCCTTGCCCACGCCCGCATCCGAAAAAACAAGGCCCAGCATGCCCAGCATTTGCGGCAGCACCAGAGCCCAGCCCAGGGCGTCGGTCAGGCGGCGCGACTCGCGCATGCCTTGCGCAGGGCTCTCGCGCGTCAGCCAGCACACCAGCGCCAGTGACAGCACGCAGCCCACGCCCAGGCTCACCAGCGTGGTGTTTTTGGGGTCCAGCAGCGGCACGCCGCCCACCGAAAGGTGCTTGGCCGACAGGGTACCAACCATGGTGACCAGCGGAATCGCCAGGGCCGGTGCAAACAGCTTGTTGCCCAGACGCTTGGCGCTGGCGGCGTACTCGGCCACGCTGGGGCTTTTGTGCTGGCCACCGGCCACGCCGCCAAAGCCGGCAATGAGCGCCATGGCCACGGCGCCCACGCCCACCCACAGCGGCGGCAGCTGGTCACCCACCAGGAACACCAGGGCATACACGCCCCAGAACATTCCGCTGCTCACGCGTTTGGGATTGGTGCGATCGGTGAACGTAGCGATAGCGGTGTAAGCCAGCACGGCGCCCACCAGGTAGTACAGGTATTGGATGGAGAGAGTCATGGTGGTCGTCCTCAGGTGGTCTTGGAGGCCGAAGTGGAGGCGGAAGCTGCCAGGGGTTCGATGCCCTCGGCCTTGAGTTCACCGGCCAACACACCGTCCAGGCGGTACAGGCGCCAGGCGTGTATGGCGAACGCGCAGACAGCGGTAGGGATGCCCCAGAACGCGACGTGCAGCGGCTCCACGTCAATGCCCGCCTCGTGCAGGAAGGTGGTCATCAGCACGATGGCGCCAAAGGCCACGAAGATGTCTTCTCCAAAGAACAGGCCCACGTTGTCGGTCGCGGCCGAGAAGGCCCGCAGCTTGTGGCGAATGCGCTCAGGCAGCGTGCCGTAGCGCGCTTCGGTGGCGCCTTCGGCCATGGGGGCCAGCAGCGGGCGCACCATTTGCGGATGGCCGCCCAGGCTGGTCAGGCCAATGGCTGCGGTGAGTTGGCGCGCGGCCAGGTACACGATGAGCAGGCGCCCTGCGGTGGCCGACTTGATCGAGCTGATCCAGTTTTGCGCATGCTGGCGCAGGCCGTGGCGCTCCAGCAGGCCAATCACTGCCAGGGGCAGCAGGATGATGAGCGGCAGGTTGCGCGTCTTGATGAAACCCGTGCCGATGGTGGCCAGGATCTTGTCGATGGGAAAACCCGCGGCCAGGGCCGTGCCCACGGCCGTGACGATCACGACCAGCATGGGGTTAAACCGCAGGACAAAGCCCACGATGATGATGGCCACCCCGATGAGCGGCCACAGATTGACGTCACTAAGCATGTTGATCCTTGATTGAGCACACAGACACAAACACCGCGCGCAGCTGCAGCCCTTCTGGGTGCCAGGGCGCGCTCTACCTCTGCAGCCCCGCACGGGGCACCAGGCCCTGAACACGAAGCCAGCCGCATGTCGCCACGCAACTTGCATGCCATATCAACAGACAAAATCTATCCAATTGAACAGCAATCAAATATTTTTTGTTGAACAAAAAATATCAAGTTGTCTCACGATCTGTCGATTCTGCCCAACAAAGCATCTACAGCATCCCTGGTGAAAACCCTTGGTTTCGACGAAAAACAAGGGGCAGAGGTCTATCACCCGCAGCCAGCCACTGCCGCAGCGGGCCCCTCTTTCCCCTTACCATCCGGGCATGAAGCCAGACCTGAACAGCACCCAGACCTTGAACGACCGGATGGCCGAGCTGATTCGCCAGAAGATCGTGCACGGCGAGTTCGCACCCGGCCAGCGCCTGTCAGAGGCAGCCCTGAGTGAAAGCCTGGAGATATCGCGCAACACCCTGCGCGAGGTGTTTCGCCTGCTGACCAAGGAAGGGCTGCTCAAGCACGAGCCCAACCGGGGGGTGTTCGTGGCCGTTCCCAGCATTGCGTCGATCATCGACATCTACCGCGTGCGCCGGTTGATCGAATGCCAGGCCCTGGCCCAGGCCTACCCCCGCCACCCCGCGAAGAAGCACCTGCGCGAAGCGGTGGAAATGGCCCAGCGCTGCCGCGAGGCGGGCGATTGGCAAGGCGTGGGAACGGCCAACATGGAGTTCCACATGGCCATCGTCGAGCTGGCCGACAGCGAGCGCCTGAATGTGATGTTCTCGCACCTGCTGGCAGAGCTGCGTCTGGCGTTTGGGCTGCTGAACGACCCCGAGTTTCTGCACATGCCGTATGTGGAGATGAATGTGAACATCCTGGAGCTGTTTGAAACCGGCAAGCTGCAGGAAGCCGCTGCCGCACTCAACGAATACCTGGTGCATTCCGAGCGCATCGTGCTGGCGGTGTATGCGCGGCGCATCTCGGATGGCGGCACCGCGAAGTAAGCGGCTTTATCCCGCCGCCCCGGGCCATGGGCGCAGTTGGAACGTGGCACCCAACCGCACGAATTTGCTATTCTTTGTATAGCATCTGGCGCAATACTGTAAAGCGCCGGGAGCCTTTTTTACTTCGATTCTGCAGCGATGGGCGCGACGGCCACGCGGTCACGGCCACCGTGTTTGGCCATATACAGGGCGGCGTCCGCATGGGCCAGCAGCAGATCAAAGCTTGCATCGCCCGCTTGCACAGTGGCTGCGCCGATGCTCACGGTGCAGCGGGGCCGGTCGGCCTGGGCGGGCATGCCGCGCACCATGGCTGCCACGCGCTCGGCCACCCCCTGTGCCGCTGCCTGGTCCGTGGCCGGCAAAACGGCGACGAACTCTTCTCCGCCATAGCGCCCCAAACGGTCGGCGACACGCAGGGCCCCACGCACTTGTGCTGCGATGTCACGCAGCACTGCATCACCCATCAGATGCCCATGGGTGTCGTTGATCTGCTTGAAATGGTCCACATCCAGCATCAGCACTGAAAACGGCTGCTGGTAACGCTCCCACCGCTGCATCTCCGCCTCCGCCATCTCCAGGGCCGCGCGGCGCGTCAGGGCCCCGGTCAGGCTGTCGTGGGTGGCCAAATGCTCGAACTCCGACCGCACGCGTTCGCTGGCCATGAGCAGAACGCCGACGCACACCAGGAGCACCGAGAAACTGTAGGCCCCCAAGTACGCCGTCTGTACCCATGAGGGATCGAAGCGATCGGTGTCGGGGCCATCGAGCCACAACGACGAAATGCCGCGCGACAACAGAACCAGCACCTGGATGGACAACATGCCTGCTGCCAGGTAGGTGGCAAAGCCTTTGCCTTGCCCCAGCAATAGCCGCACATGGGATACGCAGATCAGTGCCAGCGTGCTGGTGAACACCAGCACCCGCAAGCGGTAGTCAGGATGTATCCATTGAAAGTACGCCATGGCCGACAGCGCAACGGCGCCAAGGCACAGGCAGCGCAACCATGTCACCGGTTGCCCCAAAAACCGCTGGCTGCCAAACAGGAAGAAGGCAAAACCCAGCATCAGAAAACCATTGCCGCACAGCAGCAGGATGCCCTTGGGCAGCACCCCATTGAAGACGAACAGCACCGCCGCCAATGCGCACCACAACGGCGCCGTGCCCCAGTAGCTAAGGCCGCGGATGGAGGCTGGATAGTTGGCCCTCACCCCCAGCAGCACCAGCCCGAGCACCACGGCCATCACCCCGGACATGGCGGTCAACGAACGCAAATCTAGGGAGGGCATCAACTCAAAAAAAGCATGAACAGGCAGCGAGTGTATTCACTTTTTGTTACACACCCATCCCGCAGCAGGGGCCACGTCCCTGGTGCTGCACGCCGCCGCAACCCGTGCGGGGCGCTGCTCAGTTCACTGGGGCCGGTTGTGTTCGAGCCACTTGCTCAGTCGACGTACCCCCTCTGCGAGGCGACTCGCATCCTTGGAGGCAAAACACCAACGCAGCCACCCGCGCCCTTCCACCCCAAAGGCCTCGCCGGGCGCCAGTCCCAACCCGGCCTCGGCCACCAGCCGCTTGGCCACATCCATCGAATCGTCAAACCCGTCGATCCGAAAGAAGGCATACATGCCACCCCGTGCGGGCGCCACCTGCACGCCTGGCACCTGCGACAGCAGGGGCACCAGGGTGTCGCGGCAGTGCATGAAATGGGCCACGATGCGGGGAGTGATCTCTTTGCGGTAAGCCAGTGCAGCCAGGGCCGCACGCTGGGTGAACACACTGGCGCACGAGGTGTTGAACTCGATCAGTTTGCCCATGGCATCGACCAGCGATGCCGGCAGCACCAGCCAGCCCAGGCGCCAGCCGGTCATCAGAAAGCTCTTGGAAAAGCTGTGCGCCACCAGCAGGCGGTTTTCGGGTTCGGCAACGTCCAGAAAGCTGGGCGCACAACCGTGGGGCGTGGGCTCGTAGTACAGCTTTTCATACACCTCGTCGGCCAGCAACCAGGTGCCGGTGCTGCGGCAGTGCGCCAGGATCTGCTGTTGTTCCTCGCACGTCAGCGTCCAGCCCGTGGGGTTGTTGGGCGCATTGACGATCAAAAGCCGCGTGCGGGGCGTGATGGCGGCCAGCAGCGCAGGCATGTCCAGCTGCCATGCGCCGCCGTGCGGCTGCAGCGGCACGCAGCGCACCTGCGCGCCCATGATGGCGGGCTGCGCCACCAGGTTGGGCCACACGGGCGTGACGATGACCACCTCATCGCCCGCGTCCACCAGCGCCTGCACCGCCAGCATCAGGGCACTGACCCCACCGGAGGTGACCACGATGCGCTCTGCGTTGACCCCCGCCGTGGGGTGCGAATCACCCATGTACTGCGCCAGCGCCTCGCGCAACTCGGGCAGGCCGCAGTTCTGCGAATAAAAGGTTTCGCCGCTTGCCAGCGACTCGATGGCCGCGCGGCGGATCACCTCAGGGGTGACTTCATCGCTCTCGCCGAACCAGAAGGCCAGCACGTCTTTGCGGCCCAAGCCGGCGTTGGCGATTTCGCGGATTTTGGATGCTTCGAGCTGAGCAATGACTTGGCGCATGCGGCAGGGTCCTTCAACAATCAACGGTCCACAAAAGGGCTCAAAGGGCCCAGCGGCCAGCCGGGCGAGCGGCCCGATGAGCAAGGCAAGCCCTGACTGTATAGGGCCCCGAGGCAGTGCGACCCACGCGGCCCCGCACATTGCCAGTTCACCGCCGAGAATGCTATTCAAATAATAGCTGCCCGCGCTTGCTGTTATTGCGCCCCAGGCGCAAAAGACTATCAACAATGCCCAGTACCGGTCTTTTCGCGCGGAGGCAGCCTCGCCGCGCACCAGCCCCGGTTTGCCCCAGCACACGACAAGGCGACCACCGGCGCCAGTGCCGCCGGCACGCCTTCCTACACGGCTTGCCTGGCGGGGCCGACAACGCCCCCGAACCCTGCCGCTAGATTGGCAGTCGGTGGCGGGCTCGCATCCGCGGGTCGCCCACTGGAACAGGAGCCCCCCCATGCCCTCATCCGCCTGGAGCAACAAGCGCGAGCGCCAGTACGAACACATCAAAGACAGCCTGCGAAGCCGTGGCAAAAGCGAAGGCACTGCCGAAGAAATTGCAGCGCGCACCGTGAACAAGGAGCGCGTCCAGCACGGCGAGGCCACGGAAGCCAACCCCAAAACGCTGAAGGACACGCCCGCGCCCGTACGCGGGGGTAAGCGGTCGCACCAGGGCGCGCAGGGCCGCACGCGGGAGCAGCTTTATGAAGAGGCCAAGCGCAAGGGCATTACCGGGCGATCCAAGATGAACAAGGCCGAGCTGGAACGAGCCGTGGGGCGGTAACCGAGCCCCGCTATCCCTCAAACTGCGGGTGCAGTTGCCGTATTCGATTCATTGCCATGGCTGCGGCTGCCGTGCGCGTCTCGACACCCAGCTTGGCAAACACACGCTCCAGATGCTTCTTCACCGTGGCGGGGCTAGCCCCCAGAATGTCGCCAATGTCGCGGTTGATCTTGCCCTTGACCACCCAGTACAGCACCTCGGCCTCGCGTGCGGTGAGCTTGAAGGACAGGCTCATGGATTCGATAATCTTCGCGTCGGACACCTCGCGCATCACGATGAGCCAGTCGCCACCGCCTTCGCTGTCACCCGCCTGCTGGTGCAGCCGAAAGGTGAGGCGGCGCGCGCCCTGCTCAATGGCCAGGCGCGGGGGCTCGGCCAGCGATGCGGCCAACAGCTCGGCGGCGTTGTCGGCCAGCACATGGCGGCGCAGCCAGGCCTGCACGGGTTCGGGCGCCCATTGGCCGAATGAGGTGGGAGTCCCGTCCGGCCCCACCTCGCCGAAGTAGCTTTGCAGCAGCTCGCGCGCCAGCGGCGTTTGCCAGACGATGCGGCCATCTACCGCGCGCACGGTGATGCTGGCATAGCCAAAGGCATCCAGGGCATTGCGCGCCTCGCGGGCTTGGCGGGCGTCTTGCCGGGCCTTGCGTGCGGAGCCCAGGTGCACCTGCATGCGGGCCATCACCTCGCGCGGCTTGATGGGCTTGGTCACGTAGTCGATGCCGCCCGCCGCCAGCGCGGCCTCCAGATGCTCGGTCTCGGTCAGCCCCGTCATGAAGATGATGGGAATGTGCGCCGTGGTGGGGCTGGCCTTTAGGCGCCGGGCGACCTCAAAGCCGTCCATGCCGGGCATCATGGCGTCGAGCAGCACGATGTCGGGCAAGGCCTGCGCGGCGCGCTGCAGGGCCGCCTCGCCGTGCATGGCCACCAACACGGTGTAGCCAGACTCGTCAAGCGCGTCGTGCAGCACGGCCAGGTTATCGGGCACGTCGTCCACGATGAGCACGACATCGCTGCTGCGGTCCAGCAAGACTGCGTTGCGTTGGGAGAAAGCGGCAAGTGAAACATTCATGGTGTGGCTTGCCCCAGGATGTGCCCCATGGCGTCAAATTGAAATTGCTGCGCCAGCTGCCGCAGGTGGACCACAAACGCGGCGTGTTCCGGGTGCTGTCGTTCGAGGGCTGCCAGGGCATTGAGGATGCCCCGGTAGTAGCCCAGCGATACCGCTTGCGATAGCTCGGCCACCAGTGCGGCCGGGGGGCACCCCAGAGCGGGCGCAGCCCCACCAGCACAGCCGCGTGCGGCTGCTGCAGCGGGTGCTGGCCCGTTGGCGATGGCGGGCGGCACGGGCTTGGGCTCTGCCTGCGCGGCAGATCCCAAGGCGGCAGAATCGCCCCCCTCCAGCCACACCAGCTCCAGCCGCCGCTCCAGCCAGTCCAGCAGTTCGCTGTGGCGTATGGGCTTAACGATGAAATCCTCGGGGCGGATTCCGACGTCGTTGTCCAGGGTTTTGTCAAAGGCGTTGGCCGAGACGATGGCAATGCAGGCGCCCGGCTCACCCCTGGCGCTGCCTGCCTGTGGCGGTGCCAAGGCATCGTCGCCACCCGGCGGCGCCGCCCAGCCCTGGGCACGGATGCGGCGGATGGTCTCCCATCCGTCAATCCCCGGCATGGCCAGGTCCATGAAGATGGCATGGGGGCGGTAGCCCGTGGCCAGCAGGTCCAGCGCATCGTGGCCGCTGGCCGCCTGGCGCAGCTCAAACCCCAAAGGCTCCAGCAGTTGGCGCAACAGTTCTCGGTCTGCCTCCTCGTTGTCCACCACCAGAATGCGACGGCGTTGGCCCAGGTAGCCCGTGCGGGCTCTTGCACGACGCACTGCACGCGCCGCCACGGCTTGGCCCAGTGCCTCCGCATGCACCTCAGGCAGAAAGAGCTTGACATGAAACACCGACCCCGAGCCCGGGGTGCTGCTCACCGTCAGCTCCCCGCCCATGAGCGCGGTGAGCATCTTGGCAATGGTGAGCCCCAGGCCCGCCCCCGGCGCTGCATTGGTGCCTGATGCGCTGTGGGCTCCGCCCCGGGCAAAGGGTTCGAAAATGCGTTCGATCTCGCTTTCCGTGAGGCCGGGCCCGGTGTCCTGTATGTCGATGCGCGCCATCTCGCGGGCGTAGCGCACCCGCAGCGTGACGGTGCCGTGCGCGGTGAACTTGATGGCGTTGCCCAGGAGGTTGATGAGGATCTGCCGCAGCCGCTTGTCGTCGGCGCGCACCACCTCGGGGATCACGCCCTGCACATCGAACCGGAAGGCCAGCCCCTTGGCAGCCGCCTGCAGTTCGAACAGACCCGCAATCTCGTGCAGGCCATCGGCAAAGCGCATGGGCGCAACATCCAGCGTGAGCTTGCCCGATTCGATGCGGGCAATGTCCAGCGTGCCCTCGATCAGCGAAAGCAGGTGCTCGCCCCCCCGGCGAATCACGTGCACGGCCTGCTTGCGGTGCGCGGGCACATGGGGGTCTTCGCCCATCAGCTGCGCGTAGCCCAGGATGGAATTGAGCGGCGTGCGTATCTCATGGCTGATGGCGCTGATGTAGCGGCTCTTGGCCTGGTTGGCCTGCTCCGCAGCCTGCTGCGCCTGCTCGGCCACCCGCCGCGCCGTCTGCAGGGCGTCGTCGGTCTGGCGGTGCAGCTCGATCTCGCGCACCAGCAGGCCCGTCTGGCGGTTGGACTCTTCCTGCGCCACTTGGCGGCTTTTGTGGGCCAGCACCAGCCACCACGCCACGATGCCCGAGATGACCAGCAGAGCAAGGTAGGCCTTGAGCAGGCCGGAGCGCAGGGCGACCTCGGGCGCTGCGTGCATCTCGGCACTGGCCATGGCCAGCGCCAGGGTGTTGAGCTCCTGGTGGTACAGCAGGCCCATCACGGCCGCCAGCAGCGGCGCGATCACGAGCATCAGCAGCAGGAAGTGCCCGAGCCCCGTGTCCAGGTAGCGCCACACCGCGCGCGGCAGCAGCCAGCGCAGCGCGGCCGACCACTGCACCGCCATGCTGGCGTGCGGCTTGCACAGGTCGCCACAGCGCGCATCCAGCGTGCAGCACAGCGAGCAGATGGCGCCCCGGTAGGCGGGGCATTGGGCCATGTCGGGCGCCTCGTATTCGCGCTCGCAGATCACGCAGCGCTGCACGGCCAGCCGCTGGTGGCGGCCCAGCTCAGCCACCCCATCGCTGGCGCGCATGCCCGGCACCGGGCCGTGCATGGGCACGGCCACGGCCACGGGCTCGGGCTCGGGCTCGGGCTCGGGCTCGGGCTCGGGCACCGGATGACTCTGCCGCGCAATGTAGTACTTGCCACGCGTGGCCCAGGCGATGAGCGGCGCCGAAAAAAAGGCCACCGCCATCGCGATGACCGCCGAGAAAGCCTGCGCGAGCGGGCCGAAAAGCCCCAGGTGTGCGCTGATGGACAGGAGGGACGCGAGCGCCATCGAGCCCACGCCCACGGGGTTGATGTCGTACAGGTGCGCGCGCTTGAATTCAATGCCCTTGGGCGACAGGCCCAGCGGCTTGTTGATGACGAGGTCGGCCACCACGGACATGATCCAGGCGATAGCGATGTTGGAGTACAGCCCCAGCACCTCGCCCATGGCGCGAAACACGTTCATCTCCATCAGCATGAAGGCGATCAGCGTGTTGAACACCACCCACACCACCCGCCCCGGGTGGCTGTGCGTGAGGCGCGAGAAGAAGTTGCTCCACGCCAGCGAGCCCGCGTAGGCATTGGTCACGTTGATCTTCATCTGCGACACCACCACGAACAGCGCCGTGGCCGCCACGGCCCAGCCGTAATGCGGGAAGACGTATTCATACGCCACCAGGTACATCTGGTTCGGGTCCACCGCCCGGTCGGCCGGCACCATGTGCGTAAGGGCCAGCCAGGCCAGCAGCGCGCCGCCCAGCATCTTGAGCACGCCCAGCACCACCCAGCCGGGCCCACCCACCAGCACGCCCAGCCACCAGCGTCCGCGCTTGCCAGACACCGGCGCTGGCATGAAGCGCAGGTAATCCGCCTGCTCTCCCATCTGGGTGATGAGGGCGATGCCGACCGTCAAAGCTGCACCAAACATGGGCAGGTTGAAGCGGTTCCCGAGCGCGGATTCACCACCGTAGTGCGCTACGCCCGCGAACGCACCAGGATCGCGCAGCAGTACCACGCCAAACGGCACCACCAGCATCACCAGCCACAGTGGCTGCGTCCACACCTGCAGGCGGCTGATGGCGGACACCCCATGCGTGACCAGCGGAATCACCACCAGCGCGCAAATCAGGTAGCCCCACCGGGGCGGAATGTCGAGCGCCAGCTCCAGCGCATAGGCCATCACCGCGGCTTCGAGCGCAAAGAAGATGAAGGTGAAGCTGGCGTAGATGAGCGAAGTGAGCGTGGAGCCGATGTAGCCAAAGCCCGCCCCGCGCGTGAGCAGATCCATGTCCACCCCATAGCGCGCCGCATACACGCTGATGGGCAGCCCCGCCAGAAAGATGATGAGCCCCGTGGCCACGATGGCCCAGAACGCGTTGATGAAACCGTATTGCACTAGCAGCGTGGCACCCACGGCTTCGAGGATCAGGAACGACGCCGCGCCAAACGCGGTGTTGGCCACCCGCCATTCAGACCACTTGCGAAAGCGCTGGGGCGTGTAGCGCAGCGCGTAGTCCTCCATCGTCTCGGTGGCCACCCAGCTGTTGTAGTCGCGGCGCACCTTGACCACTTGCTGAGGTGGCTGGCCGGGTTCGGTAGGCGCTGCGTAAGGCGTGGACATGGTCGGGCATGGGTGCAGGTTCCATGCCACGGGGCGCACCGCATGCCCACTGGGCCAAATGGCGTATGGCGGGCACGGCGCTTGCTGTCCATCATTCACACCACCGCACATCCACCCCAGGTGCGGGCTCTTCGGCGTTGGGAGCCGGCTGACCCAGTCGTTGTGAGCAAAGCGACGGGAGCCTGCCCCCGCGCTCGGCCACATTGGGGCGCACGAGCCAACTACCTAGCAATGAGCGAAACGAAATGGAACTGACTCCTCGCGTTCGACCGCTTCAGCGGTCGGGCGAGCCAATGACCCCAGCTTGGAGTGAAACGAAATGGAACTGACTCCTCGCGAAAAAGACAAGCTGCTGATCTTCACGGCCGCCCTGCTGGCAGAGCGGCGCAAGGCCCGGGGCCTGAAGCTCAACTACCCCGAAGCCGTGGCCCTGATCAGCGCGGCCGTGATGGAAGGCGCGCGCGACGGCAAGACCGTGGCGCAGCTCATGAGCGAAGGCCGCAGCGTGCTGACCCGCGCCGACGTGATGGACGGCATCGCCGAGATGATTCCGGACATTCAAGTGGAAGCCACCTTCCCCGACGGCACCAAGCTCGTCACCGTCCATCAGCCGATCATCTGACCCCCTTCCCCTCTTTCTCTCTGTGGAGCCTCCATGCGCATCGCACTCTCACACCGCCACACAGCCGCTCTCTTTTTAATAGCTATCAGCGCAATCAGCACAAGCGCCAGCGCCCATACAGGCACTGAATCGCACATCCACAACAGCTTTCTGAGCGGCTTTGCCCACCCCTTCTTCGGCCTGGACCACCTGGCCGCCATGGTGGCGGTGGGCCTGTGGAGCGCCCTCGCGGCACGCACCGCCGGACGTGACCTGCTGTGGGGCCCCGTGGGCTTTGCGGCCATGCTGCTGGTGGGCGCCGTGCTGGGCCTGCAGGGCGTGGCACTGCCCGCGGTGGAGCCGATGATTGCCGCGTCGCTGCTGGTCACGGGCCTGCTCGTGGTGTCGCGCCTGCGTGTGCCTGGCGTGGTGGCGGCGCTGGTTGTCGGCGTGTTTGCGGTGTTCCACGGCGTGGCCCACGGCCACGAGCTGGCGGGTGACACCAGCGCCTGGCAGACGCTGGCGGGCATGCTGGCTGCCACCGTGCTGCTGCATGCCGCCGGCCTGGCGGCAGGCTGGACGTTGCGCCGCCAGCAGGTGTGGCTGGCGCGCGCAGCGGGCGCAGGCGTGGCCGCGTTCGGCGGTGCGCTGCTGCTGCAGATGGCCTGAGCGCACCAACAAAACTGGACAGGAGCGCACCATGATCCCCGGCGAACTTTTTACCGATGCGGGTGAACACCCGCTCAACACCGGCCGCCGCACGCTGACCGTGGTGGTGCGCAACACCGGCGACCGCCCCATCCAGGTCGGCTCGCACTACCACTTTGCCGAGACCAACAACGCTCTGGGCTTTGACCGCGCCGCCGCACGTGGCATGCGGCTGAACATCGCGTCCGGCACGGCAGTGCGCTTTGAGCCCGGACAGGAGCGCACGGTGGAGTTGGTGGACTACGCGGGTGATCGCCGCGTGTACGGCTTTCAAGGCCTGACGCAGGGCGCGCTGTAGCCAGCGCCCGGCCCATGCTTGCCTTCATCGCTCGCCCCCCACCGTTCGGGCTGAGCCTGTCGAAGCCAGGGCACGCCCTCAGATTGCGCACACAGGCCTGTAGGTTACGCAAAAATTGATTCAAAACGGCCTCTAGCTCTTTATCCATAAGCGCATTCAGCTATCAAAACTATAGTAAACCAGTTTTCGCGGAGCACCCCACCATGGCAACCATTGGACGACGCGCCTACGCCGAAATATTCGGCCCCACCGTGGGCGACCGCGTGCGCCTGGCCGACACCGACCTCATTCTCGAAGTCGAGGCCGACTACACCCTGCGCGCGGGCAGCTACGGCGAAGAGGTGAAGTTTGGCGGCGGCAAGACCATCCGCGACGGCATGGCGCAAAGCCAGCGCAGCAACGCACAGGGCGCGGTGGACACCGTGCTGACCAATGCCCTGGTGGTGGACCACACCGGCATCTTCAAGGCCGACATCGGATTGCGCGCAGGCCGCATCGCCGCCATCGGCAAGGCCGGCAACCCCGACACCCAGCCGGGCGTGGACATCATCATCGGCCCCGGCACCGAGGTCATCAGCTGCGAAGGCAACATCGTCACCGCGGGCGGCATCGACAGCCACATCCACTTCATCTGCCCGCAGCAGGTGGAGGAAGCCCTGGCCAGCGGCATCACCACCATGCTGGGCGGCGGCACCGGCCCCGCCACGGGCACGCTGGCCACCACCTGTACCTCCGGCCCCTTCAACATGGAGCGCATGCTGCAGGCGGCCGATGCCTTCCCGATGAACCTGGGCTTTCTCGGCAAGGGCAACGCCAGCCTGCCCGATGCCCTGCACGAGCAGATCAGCGCGGGTGCCATTGGCCTGAAACTGCACGAAGACTGGGGCACCACGCCCTCGGCCATCAGCAACTGCCTGGACGTGGCCGAGGCCACCGACACGCAGGTCGCCATCCACAGCGACACGCTCAATGAATCGGGCTTTGTGGAGGACACCATTGCCGCCGTGGCCGGGCGCGGCATCTGCGCCTTCCACACCGAAGGCGCGGGCGGTGGGCACGCACCCGACATCCTGCGCGTGGTGGGCGAAGACAACTTTTTGCCATCGTCCACCAACCCCACCATGCCGTACACCCACAACACGCTGGACGAGCATGTGGACATGCTCATGGTGTGCCACCACCTGGATGCCAGCATTGCCGAAGACCTGGCCTTTGCCGAAAGCCGCATCCGCAAGGAGACCATTGCGGCCGAAGACATCCTGCACGACCTGGGCGCCATCAGCATGATGTCGAGCGACAGCCAGGCCATGGGCCGCGTGGGCGAGGTCATCCTGCGCACCTGGCAGACGGCGCACAAGATGAAGGTGCAGCGCGGTAGCCTGCAGGGGGACACCGCCCGCAACGACAACACGCGCATCAAGCGCTACGTGGCCAAGTACACCATCAACCCCGCCATCGCCCACGGCATCAGCCACGAGGTGGGCTCGCTCGAAGTCGGCAAGTGGGCTGACATCGTGATCTGGAAGCCCGCGTTCTTTGGCGTGAAGCCTGCGCTCATCCTGAAGGGCGGGCTGATTGCCATGGCTGCGATGGGCGACCCCAATGCCTCCATCCCCACGCCGCAGCCGGTGCACTACCGGCCCATGTTTGGCGCGTTCGGGGGGGCCATTGCCAAGACGTCGATCACCTTTGTGTCGCAAGCAGGCCTGAACGCCGGCATTGGCGAGCGCTTTGGCCTGCGCAAGCAACTCAGCGCGGTGCGCAACATCCGCGGCGTGCGCAAGCAGCACATGGTGCACAACAGCTACACGCCCAAAATGGAAATCGATGCGCAGACCTACACGGTGCGCGCCGACGGCCAGCTGCTGACCTGCGAGCCGGCCACCGTGCTGCCCATGGCGCAGCGGTACTTTTTGTTCTAAGCGAAAGCGGCTGCACCATGAGCACGCTGCTCGACACCCTGCACATCCGCCTGGACGACCTGCGCGACCCGCGCATAGCCGCCTTCATGGAAGAGCACCTGCAGGACATGCGCGCCACCTCGCCGCCCGAGAGCGTACATGCGCTGGACATGGACCAGTTGCGCCGCCCCGAGATCCGCTTCTGGACGGCGTGGCTGCCGGACGACGCCGCACCCGCGCCCGGGCGGCTGGTGGGCACAGGTGCCCTCAAACACCTCAATGCCGAGCATGCTGAACTCAAATCCATGCGCAGCGCCGAGTCTCTGCGCGGCCTGGGCGTGGGCCGCGCCATCCTGGAGCACATCCTCGGCCAGGCCGTGGACCTGGGCTACCAGCGCGTGAGCTTGGAGACGGGCAGCCAACCGTTTTTCGAACCGGCCTACCAGCTGTACCGCCGCTATGGCTTTACCGACTGCGTCCCCTTTGAGGGCTATGTGCCCGACCCGAACAGCCGCTTCATGACGCGGGTGCTTTGAGCACTTGCACAAAGCCAGTTGCCCAGCCGGCGGACAATGCCACTTTCGCCCAGCGGCGCACTGCCCAAAGACATCACCATGCTCCAAGTCTCCAAACTCCTCCCCCAAGGCCAGGGCCTTGCCCCCGTGCTGCTCAAGCGCGCCACCACGGTTGAACTGGACTGGGACGTGCGCCAGAAGAGCCGTTTTGCAGCCACCGACTCCGCCGGGCGCGAGCTGGGCGTGTTTCTGCCCCGCGGCACGCTGGTGCGCGGCGGCGACGTGCTGGTGGCCGAAGACGGATCGCTGGTGCGCGTGGTCGCGGCCCCCCAGCCGGTGCTGGTCATCACCCACTGCAAAAACCACGGCACCCCGTTCGACCTGACCCGCGCCGCCTACCACCTGGGCAACCGCCACGTGCCCATCGAACTGCAGCCCGACCACCTCAAGATCGAGCCCGACCATGTGCTGGCCGACATGCTGCGTGCCATGCACCTGATCGTGAAGGAGCAGAACCTGGCGTTCGAACCCGAAGGCGGCGCGTATGCAGCCGGGCATGGCGGCGGGCACCACCACGCGGGGCATGGTCACGGGCACGACCATGGCCATGCGCACGACCATGCGCACGATCACGATCACGGCCACAGCCACAGCCATGCATCCCCCGCACACGACCACGCCGACGGGCACGCCCATGGCGATGCCCCCGCTGCCGCCACGCCCCCGGGCCATGGCCGCACCGTGTCCATCCCGGTGGTCGCCAACACGGGGCATGTGCACGGCCCGCACTGCAACCACGACCACTGAGCGCCACGCCGATGTGCATTTCGCCCCCATCCGTTCGGGCTCAGCCGGTCGAAGCCGTGGCACGCACAGTGGCCGCCCCAGCCGCCCGCCCACAGCGACCCACCTGACAAGCCCCACGTGCGCCCCGACCGCCCTACCCCCCTGCCCGCGGCCAGCCTGCTGCAACTCATCTGGCTCGCATCCCCAGCGTTGCCCGTGGGCGGTTTTTCGTATTCCGAGGGGCTTGAAAGCGCCATTGAAAACGCCGGTGTCGCCAGCGAATCCGCCGTGGCCGACTGGCTGCTCGACCAGCTGCACATCGCCCAGGCGCGCGGCGACATGGCGCTCATCGCCAAGGCCGTGGGCGCGTGGCGCCGCGCCGACTGGGCGCATGTGCGTGAACTGAACGACTGGGTGCTGCACACCCGCGAGACCAGCGAGCTGCGCCTGCAAAGCGAGCAGATGGGCCGATCCATGGCCGACTGGCTGCGCAACCAGCACCAGGGCGATCCAACGCACATGCCTGCGGTGCAACACCTGGCCGCCCTGCCCCCCACCTACCCCGTGGCGTTTGCGCTGGCCGCTTCCTTCACGCAAGCACCGGTGCGCGACGTGCTGCTGGCCTACGCTTTTGGCTGGGCCGAGAACATGGTGCAAGCCGCCCTCAAGTCAATGCAACTGGGCCAAAGCGCCGGCCAGCGCATCCTGGCCCAACTTGCCGACGCAATCCCTGCCGCAGCCGACCACGCCATCGGCCTGATGGACAGCGAGCGCCAGGCCTTCTCGCCCATGCTGGCCATCCTGAGCGCCCAGCACGAAGTGCAATATTCGAGACTTTTTCGCTCCTAGCGCATGCCCCACCTGCGCAAGCAGCTATTGATTTGATAGTACACAACGCCATGACAAACACACTGCACCACATCGCCAAACGCACTAAAAATCTGCCCCCGCTGCGCGTCGGCATCGGCGGCCCCGTTGGCTCCGGAAAGACCACGCTGCTAGAGATGCTGTGCAAGGCCATGCGCGACGACTACGACCTCATCGCCATCACCAACGACATCTACACCAAGGAAGACCAGCGCCTGCTGACCGTGAGCGGCGCCCTGCCCGCAGAGCGCATCCTGGGCGTGGAAACCGGCGGCTGCCCCCACACAGCCATCCGCGAGGATTGCTCCATCAACCTCGAAGCCATCGACCGCATGCTGGGCGAATTCCCCAATGCCGACATCGTGTTTGTGGAAAGCGGCGGCGACAACCTGGCCGCCACCTTCAGCCCCGAGCTGAGCGACCTCACCATCTACGTCATCGATGTGGCCGCAGGCGAAAAAATCCCCCGCAAGGGCGGCCCCGGCATCACCAAAAGCGACCTGTTCGTCATCAACAAAACCGACCTGGCCCCCCACGTGGGCGCCAACCTGGACGTCATGCACGCCGACACCACCCGCATGCGCACCAACGCCCAGGGTCTCAAACCCTTCGCCATGACCAACCTCAAAACGCTGGAAGGCCTGGCCGAAGTCATCCAGTTCATCGAGACGCGCGGCATGCTCACCAAAACCGTTCGCGCAACCAGCTAGAATATGCGGCTTCGCACCCGGAGACTTGGGTGAGTGGTTTAAACCAGCAGTCTTGAAAACTGCCGACGGGCAACCGTCCGTGAGTTCGAATCTCACAGTCTCCGCCAAAACCCCCTACGGAAATCAAGATATTGGGCGACGGAGATAGACCACGCCCATATCCTCGACCCAAAAACGAAAGCCCTGCTGGCACTTCGCTACAGGGCTTACTACGGCCACGCTTCCTGAGTCACATTTCAGCGGCTTTTTGCACCGCAGCCTCTTGGCACCCAAGCAAGGTTGCTGCCATCACGGCCCACCGCAGTGCAAGATACAGCGTCCTCAGCGTTCCAACCCAGTGGTTCAAATCCGCCATCGACGCCCCGCTCAGTGGGAAAAACGCTTCAGTATCAATGATGCGTTCACGCCACCAAAGCCGAACCCGTTGAGCATGGCGTGCTCGATCTCGTGCGGCCGTGCTGGTCCTGTGATCAAGTCCAGCCCCGCGGCCAACGGATCGGGGTGTTCCAGGTTGAGCACGGCCGGCGCGATCTGGTCGCGCAACGCCATCACCGTGAAGATGGCGGCCGCGCCACCGGCCGCGCCCAGCATATGCCCGAGCGCAGACTTGGTCGCCGTGATGGAGGGGCCCTGGCCTGTTCCGAACACGTCGCGGATGGCGGCGAGCTCACCCTTGTCGCCCACCTGCGTCGAGGTTGCATGGGCATTCAAATGCTGGATGTCCCCGGGCTGAAGCTGTGCTTGCCTGAGCGCGTTGCGCATGGAGCGTGCGGCGCCCGCGCCGTCTTCCGGGCCTGAGGTGACATGGAAGGCATCTGCCGACGTGCCGTAACCCACCACCTCCGCCAAGGGCGTCGCTCCTCGCGCCAATGCGTGGTCCAACGACTCGATCACCAGCAGCCCCGCCCCTTCGGCCATGACGAAGCCATCACGCCCCTGGTCGAATGGCCGCGAGGCCTTGGCAGGTTCGTCATTGAAGCTCGACGCAAGCGCTTTCGCGGCCGCGAAACTGCCCAGAGCGACCCGGTCAATCGTGGCTTCGCTGCCGCCGCAAAGTGCCATGTCGGCCTCATCGTTGCGGATCAATCGCGCGGCATCGCCGATGGCCTGGATGCTGGCAGCGCAGGCGGTCACGGGGGCACCAATCGGGCCCTTGAGCTGGTGCCTGATCGACACTTGGCCCGCGGCCAGATTGGCGAGGAATGCGGGGACCGTGAAGGGCGACAAGCGCTGCGGGCCCTTGCCGTCGGTGGTGCGCACGGCCTCGGCGATGGTGCTGAAGCCCCCCACCCCCGACCCGATGATGGTTGCAGCCCGCTCTTGCTGGGCAGCGCTGGGCTGCTGCCACCGTGCCTGCGCCAAAGCCTGCTCTGCGGCTCCCAGCGCAAATGCGGTGAAGCGATCGATACGCCGCAACTCTTTTGCTGAAAGGATGGCTTCGGCGTTCCAGCCGGCCCGTGGATCTTCTTCCAGCCCCGGCACCCGCCCGGCGATGCGCACGCCGGTGCCCTCGCCCACGGCCTCATCCAGGCTACGCACCCCGGACTCGCCAGCCAGAAGCCGCTGCCAGGCTAGGTGCACATCGCAGCCCAGAGGAGACACCAAACCCAACCCGGTAATGACAACCCGTCGTCCCATGCTGCACCTTTCGTCAGTGAAGTCCGAGCCGGCCGGCGTCGCACCTCGGTTTATTGATGATCGACATCATCATAATTTACTTTTGATGATGGATATCATCTAACCCATGAAAGTCAGCAAAGCCCAGGCCGCAGAAAACCGCGAAGGAATCGTAGAGGCCGCAGCGCGCCTTTACCGGGAAAAGGGCTTGGCTGGCGTGGGCGTGGCCGAGATCACCCGCGATGCTGGCTTGACCCACGGGGGGCTTTATCGGCACTTTGAATCCAAGGATGCACTCGCCCGCGAAGCCTGTCTGCGAGCGTTTGACTGGACGATCACGCCGCTGGACGGGCCCGCAGCTTCTGACGGCGACCTGGCCCCCGAAGCCAGGCTGCAAACGCTGGTAAACCGCTACCTGTCGGCCGACCACCGCGATCACCCAGGCGATGGCTGCCCCGCAGCGGCTTTGGCCGCCGATGCTGCACGGGCAGGACCTGAAATGTCTGAAGTTTTTGCGTTGGGGGTAGAGCGCAATATCCAACGGTTCGCGTCATTGCTGCAAGGTGAACCACACGCCAACCGCGCTCAGTCCGTTGCAACGCTCAGCACCATGGTGGGCGCATTGGTGCTGGCGCGCGCAACCGCTGCGGGCAACCCTGCGCTTTCAGACGAAATCATGGCGACGGTGCGCGCGCATTTGGCTGCGCAGGGCCAATGATTCAACCCTAGGGACCCTCTGCCCGAATCGCCGCGCCGTGTGCATCTGCGCAATCGGGCGGTCGGCAGCGTTGCAAATACTCGCAATAGCCACGGCTATTGCTGCGTTTTGCGCCTTGCAGCCCATCCCGATCCGTGGTGCACACTTACCGTCCGATTCGTGCAGAGGGTCCCTGGAGGGTTGCCGCAGCACGGCACGGCGCCGCAGTGTCTGTTCCTTGACGAACGCGCCGTACAGCGGCCCCATGGAGAAAATTTGCGCCTTATGTAGGACGCAAATTTGACGCGAACTACTTGGCCGCAGCCCGCGCAGCCTCTGCCTTGGATTTCGCCTCGGATGCCTTGCGCAGCCACTCGGCAGCCTCCTTGTCGGCGGACTCAGCGTCCTTCGATTTGTTGGCCTTGCGAGCTGCCTCGGCGCGTGCCTTGGCCTCGTCGGCTTTGCGCTGCAGCTCGGCGGCTTCCTTGTCCGCAGCTTCTGCCTCTTTGGCTTTCTTCTCTTTTTGGGACGGGCCCGTGGCGTTGGCCAGGGCGCTGCCTGCCATGGTGCCTGCAACCGCTCCGACGGCGGCCGCGCCCATGGTGCCCATCATGCTCGATCCGGCGGCCGGTGCGGCTGGAGCGGGGCTCGCTGGCGCAGCGGGCGAAGCATTGGCAGGGCTGGCCGCTTTGGGCGCTGTGGGTGCAACAGCCGGTGCGGCAGGGGCGGGAGCGCTGCGACTGGGCAGCGTGGACTTACCGCCCCCCAGGCGTTTGGCGTGGGCTGCGGGGGCCAGCGACAACGCGGCAACGGCCAGCGCGACGGCGACTGTGGAAGAACGGGTAATGCTCGACTTCATGGGAGAACCTCGGTGGACGACAACAGGCATTGTGCAGAGCGCCATCACCCAAACGGGCCATTGGCATATGAGCGGTGGGTATTTGGCCGGGCCCAAATGCGGCTCAAACGCCGCGATTGCGCATCCAGTCTGCCGTGCCCATGAAACTCTCGCGCAGGCGCGCGCGCAGGTCGGCGGGCACCCCGGTCTCGCTCATGGCTTGGTCCATGCACGCCACCCACTGGTCCCGCTCCTTGATACCGATCGAAAACGGCATGTGCCGCGCGCGCAAGCGCGGGTGCCCGAACTGGTCGGTGTAGTAAGAGGGACCACCCAACCAGCCGCACAGAAACCAGAAGAGTTTCTGCCGGGCGCTGTCAAGCTCCGGGCCGTGGGCCGCACGCAGCTCTGCATAGGCAGCTTCCAGGTCCATCAGGTCGTAGAAGCGGTCGGTCAGCGCCTGCACGCGTGCCTCGCCACCGATCCATTCAAAGGGTGTGGCGGGGGACACGGGAGCAGACAGGCCGGCAGCACCGGCGGTAGATTCTTCATTCATGGTTATTTTGGCCTCTGGCGCTTTGGTACAAAGCGCCAATAGCTCACTTTTTTATAGCAAACCGGGGTATTACTCCGAAGCGCGGCGCAGTGTTTCTACCACTGGGCGGCGCAGAACTTCGCGCAAACCCCACCAGCCGGCCATCAGGGCCAGCACTGCTCCGGCCAGCGCCCCGCCCAGCGGCACCCAGGGCGAGGCAGTCCACGCAAAGTCGAATACATAGCGCGCCAGCCCCCACCCCACCCCCACGGCCACCGCGCTGGCCAAAAAGCCGGCCAGCAACCCCACGCCGACCAGTTCGGCACGCTGCACCTGCCGCAGCAGGCTGGCACGGGCGCCCACGGCACGCATGATGGCGAACTCGCGCGCGCGCTCTTCGCGCGTGGCGGTGACGGCAGCAAACAGCACCACCAGCCCGGCGGCCAGGGTAAAGGCGAAGAGAAATTCCACCGCGCGGATGACCTGGTCCAGCACGCGCTGCACCTGGTTGATGGTGCTCGCCATATCTACATTGGTGATGTTGGGAAATTGGCGCACCAGCGCGTTGTCAAAGCCCGGCGTTTCGGGCGCACGGTAAGCGGCCAGGTAGGTAATGGCTACGCCTTCGAGTTGCTGCACCGGGTACATCACGAAGAAATTGGCGCGCATGGAGCCCCAGTCCACCTTGCGCAGGCTGGTGATGCGTGCTTCGTTCTGCACGCCGCCTATGTCGAACAGCAGGCGGTCGCCCAGCTTCAGGCCAAGGGTCTGGGCAATGCCCTCTTCCACGCTCACGGCACCGACTTCGTTGTCAGTCCAGCGGCCCGCCACGATCTGGTTGTGGGCGGGCTGCTGCACGGCGGTGGAGAGGTTGAATTCTCGGTCGACCAGGCGCTTGGCCCGGTCTTCGGTGTAGCTGTCGGGCCCCACGGGCTGGCCATTCACGGCCAGCAGGCGGCCGCGAATCATGGGAAACCAGTCGTACTTGGCCACGCCATGGGTGTGCAGGGTCTTCCGAAAATCCTCTGCCTGTTCGGGCATGACGTTGATGACAAAACGGTTGGGCGCGTCGGGCGGCGTGGCTTGGCGCCAGCTGCTGATCAGGTCGGTGCGCAGCAACACCAGCAGCACCAGGGCCAGCAGGCCCACGGCCAGGCTGCTGACCTGCACCACCGCGTAGGCCGGGCGGGCCGATATTTGCCGTGTGGCCAGCACCAGCCAGCGGGGGGCGGTGGTTTCGTTCACGCTTTTGCGCAGCAGCTTCACCGCCACCCAGCTCAGGCCCGCAAACAGCACCACCGCGCCCGCGAAGCCACCCACGGCGATGAGGCCCAGCTTGAGATCACTGCTGACGGCCACCAGCAGCGCCGCAAAGCCCGCGACGCCCACGCACAGCACGGCCAGCGACGCGGGCTTGAGCCCGCCCACATCACGGCGGATTACGCGCAGTGGAGGCACCTGGGCCAGCTGTAGCACCGGCGGCAGGCCAAAGGCAAACAGCAGCGTGAGCCCCATGCCCAGGCCGAACGCCACAGGCCAAAGGCTCGGCGCAGGCAGGGCCGACTCCACGAGCCCGGCCAGCAGCAAAACGAACACGTTATGCACCAGGTAACCGACCGCCACGCCCAGGGCGCTGGCAAACAAGCCGATGAGCGCGAATTCGGTGGTGTAGGCGCCGGCAATGGTGCGCTGGCTTTGGCCCAGCACGCGCAGCATGGCCGATGCGTCGAGGTGGTCTGTGGCAAAACCACGCGCGGCCAGCGCCACGGCCACGGCCGAGAGCAGCGCAGCCAGCAAGGCCACGAGGTTCAGGAATTTCTGGGCACGGTCCAGCGTCTGGCGCATTTCAGGGCGGCCGCTTTCCAGCGACTCAACCCGTATGGCCCGCACATCGGGCTTTTTGACTTCTTCCGCAGCCCATTCCGAAAAAGCCTTGATGGCTGCGGGTGGCCCGGCCACGGCGAAACGGTAGGTGATGCGGCTGGCCGGCTGCACCAGCCCCGTAGAGGGCACATCGGCAGCGTTGAGCATGACCCGCGGAGCAAAGCTCATGAATCCAGCGCCCCGGTCCGGCTCCATGACAATGATGCGGGCAATGCGCAACTGGGCATCACCCAGCAACAGCCTGTCGCCCATGGCCAGGCCCAGCGCGTCAAGCAGCGGCGCGTCCACCCACACGTCGCCCGGGGCGGGAATGTCTCGCGTGGCCTGCTCGGCAGCACCCGGCGCGTCGGCCACCTTGAGGGTGCCCCGCAACGGGTAGCCCGCCTCTACGCTTTTAAGGGCCACCAGCTTACTGGCGCCACCTTGCGCATCTCCGGCCCGCCCCATGGTGGGAAAGCCCATGGTGCCCACGGTTTGCAGGCCCAGCGCCCGGGCCTTGTCCACAAAGGCCTGGGGCGTGGGGTTGTCGCTGGCCACCACGGCATCGCCCCCCAGCAACTGCAGGGCGTCGCGCTGCAGACCCCCCTGGAGCCGGTCGGCAAAAAAGCCCACGGAGGTCAAGGCAGCCACGGCCAGCGTGACGGCCACCATGAGCAAGCGCAGCTCACCTGCGCGCAGGTCGCGCAGCAATGTGCGCCACCCAAGGCGCAAGAAAGACAGGTTCATGGGCGCAAACCTTAGCGCAATTGCGCCGCGCGGTAGGCCATAGGGATTTGCGCCACCAAGCCTACGCCGGCCGGCTTCCGCCGGTTGGGGGCTGACTCTGCGGCCAGGCGCTGGGCCAGGGATTGAAGTACAGGATCGATTTCCGCTCCCACGCGCATCTGCGGGTTGGAAAAGCCATCGGCCTTGCCAGCCTCCACTTCACGTTGCGCAATGATGGGAACAGCGTTGGTGAATGCCTCGGTGAAGGAATGCGTCGAGCGCAGTTGCTCGTCAAACACGGCCCTGCCAAAAAAGGTCAGCTCGGAGCGGGTGCCGCAGCCATATGACGTGTGCGTGGCATCCGCCGCCGTCATGATGAGCGTGGACGGGGTGGTGAGCGCATCCAGCCACCCGCCCGAGTAGCAGGCCGAGATGGCAATCACGCGGTGGCGAATACCCGCGTCGTCCAGGATATGGCGCAGCAGCTCGGGGGTCATGGGGTCCACCTGCAAAGGCGGATGGGCTGCGGCCAGCCGGTGGTCCCGCGCTCCGTGCGAGGTCATGTACACCACCAACACGTCTTGGTCGCGGTCCATGGTGGCAGCCAGGGCGTCGACGGCGCTGCGCAGGTTCTCGGGCGTGGCCCACAGGTGGGTGTCGGCGGTTTCTGCGTGGTTGAGCAAATGCAGCACGCGCCCTCCGGCATCAAAGCGCTCTTGCAGCAGATCGCTCACCATGGTGCTTTCGCGGCGAAACACTTCCTCGCCCGCGTACGGCGCAAACACCAGGCCATACACATCGGTCACGCCAGGGCGCTCCGGGGTCAGGTCTTGCACGTAAGACTCCAGCATGAGCTGCTGCCCTTCAAACACCGACTGCGACAAGAGCATGGTGGCCGGTGGCGTGCTGGGCTCCTCAGCATCTGCGAGTGCCTGCTCATCTGCGGCTGGCTTCCAGGCAGGGTCGGCCCCCAGGCCCAACTGCAGGGCGGTGCCGGCCAGCAGACAGAAGGCAAACACGGCATTACGCCAACGAGATCGTACGAAACGCGCGGTGAGCCTCATGAGTGCGGCGTAGGAAAACAACATTGCCACAACCGCCACAAGCCCCAGCAGCAACTCAGGCAGCGCCCATTGCGCCCCGCCCAGCCATACCGGCGAAGCGGGCGCTGCGCTGTCTCCGGCCGGCAAGGCGTACAAAGGGAGCAACCACGGCAGCAGAGCCAAATTGCTCAGCACCAGCCACGCCGGCACGCCACCCACGAGCCGCCCCACCGGGGCTTCGACCCGCTCTTCCACTGTCGGCATGGCCCACCAGGCGACCGCCAGCAAGGCAAGCGACAGCCATTGCTGGCCCAGCCAAGCTTTCGCATCGAACTGCACCGGGCCAGCAGCCACCGCAGCCCACCACTCACCCAACAAAGCGAGCCCCCAGCACGCGGCCACAAATAGCAGCAACTGCGCCCGGGTGGGCGTTGCCGTACCTGTGCGCGGCGCCAAAAACACGGCGGCACGCAATCCCTCAACGAACCAGCGGTACCAGGGAAGGTGTACGGGCTGCGCGGGTGCATCAGGAGCGCCAACCAACGCAGTGGCGGGGGAATGAGAAGCGGAAATTTCAGCGGATGGAGACTGGGCGGTCATGCCGCCATCATGCCATTAGACCAAAACGTGCTCCAGCGCTTATCTGAAAAGCGCGAGTAGCTATTATTTCAATAGCAACAGACGGAACATGAGATGTGAGAGCGCCGCAAGAACGGCCGCACTCCGCCATGCTCCAAGCGCGACATCCGGCACACCTTGATACGCCTTGAATCCGGCGCGACAAAACCGATGTGCAGGGCAGCCGGGGGAAGCATCACCGGCGCAGGCCATCTCCCAGACTTTGGGCAACGGAATCGAAGCCGAGCGCACAGCGGTGGCTCGCCAACCTGCCGATGCGATTTCAGGCCAATTCGGGCTGCAGCACCAGCCGGTGCGCACCGGCATAGCAAACAAAGCGCCGGTTGGTAGCCCTGCCGATGGCACACAACCCCAGCTGCTGGGCCACCGCATGGCCCATCTGCGTCATGCCGCTGCGCGACACCACGATGGGCACCCCCATCTGGGCAGACTTGATGACCATCTCGCTGGTCAACCGGCCCGTGGTGTAGAACACCTTGTCCGCGCCGGTCATGGGGTGGAAGGGCAGCCCGTTGCCTTCGCCGCCCGCAGGCGGCACGCAGCTGGCGGGCGGGCTGGGTTCGGGGTTCATCCACATCCAGCCAGCGATGGTGTCAATGGCATTGTGGCGGCCCACGTCTTCCACAAACACCAGCATCTCGTCGCCGCGAAACAGCGCGCAGCCGTGCACTGACCCGGCCGATTTGTAGGTGGTTTCCTTGATGCGGATGGCATTCACCAAGCCATACAGCTGTGCCTGGGTGAGTTGCGCGGTTGGCAGCTCAATGCGATCGACTTCGTCCATCAGCCCACCAAACACACTGCCCTGGCCGCAACCGGTGGTCACTACCTTGCTGGCAGTGCGCTCTTCAATGCGGGCGATCCCGTGGCGCGTGCGCACGGCGGCGGCGTTGACGTCCCAGTCCACCGTGATGGACTCGATGTCGAGCGCAGAGTCCACCAGCCGCTGGTTGCGCAGGTAGCCCAACACCAGCAATTCAGGGTGAGCACCCAGCGTCATGAGCGTCACCAGCTCGCGGCGATCTACATACACCGTCAGCGCACGTTCTGCGGGAATGTGCACCTGCTCAGTCTCACCGCGCTCGTTGAGAACGACCACGGCCTGCGTGAGCGGCGCGTGCGCCTGGGTCAAACGCGGCAAAGCGGACGGTTCGAGGGAGGCCGCGCGGGCCGGCGTGGAATCTTTCATGGAAGCAGCGTACACGCAAAAAAGCCGCAAGCTCCGGGAACTTGCGGCTAGGGGCCCCTCTGCACGAATCGCCGCGCCGCGTGCATCTGCGCAATCGGGCGGTCTGCGGCGTTGCAAATACTCGCAATAGCTACGGCTATTGCTGCGTTTTGCGTTTTGCGCCTTCCAGCCCATCCCGATCCACAGTGCGCACTTGCCGCTCGATTCGTGCAGAGGGTCCCTAGGCCACAACGATGGCGGTCACGCGGGCACCGATTCAGAGCCCGCATCCGTGTTGTGCGTCAGGACTTGGGGGCGGACGCGGCAGGCGTGGTCGTGCTGGGCGGGCTGCTGGCTGTGCCCGGTGGCGAATGGGCCCCCGAAGCCTCAATTGGTTTGTCAGCCGGCGGCGTGTACGCAAAGGGTCCCGGGTCGGTACATGCCGACGACGGCACTGCGGGCTTGGCGTCTTTGGCTGTCTTGCGGTAGTGAGCGGCCACGCGGTCTTGGGCCTGGCAGAGCTTGTAGTTGTCTACCTTGCCCGACCATGCGGTCTTGGCGGCAGCTTCGGCCGCCTTGGCAGCCGCTTCGGGCGTGGGGGCTGGCAGCTTGGCTAGCGCCATCGAACACAGGCAACCGGTGCACAGTGCCAGCAAGGTGGAACGGAATGTTTGCTTCATGGTGCGTTGCCTCATACCTGCGCGGGCTGCCCCGCAGTGGGTGACGCGGCTTCACCCGCTGCGGGCGCTGCACTGCGTTGCCGTGGAATCTTGCCTGCTTGAACGTCGTCGTGCCACAACTCGTGGTGCTCTTTCGCCCAGGCATCGGTCACATAACCCGTCTTCATGGCCTTGTAAGCGCCGCGCATGCCCACGGTGCCCATGTAAATGTGGCCGCAAATCAGCGCCATCATCCAGATGGCCAGGGTGGCGTGGACCATGTGGGCGATCTGCATGTCGCCACGCACATCACCAAAACCGGGGATGAGTTTGTCGAGCACCAGACCGGTACCCACCACCAAAATCCCGGGAATCGTGACCCCCCACCAGAACAATCCCTTTTCGCCCGCATTGAAGCGGTGCGATGGCACTTGATGGTCTCCGCCCAGCATACCGCCCGCCTTGGACAGCCACACGAAGTCGGCGCGGTTGGCGATGTTGTCCTTCACGAACGTGATGATGATGACCAGCAACGAGACCGCGAACAACGGGCCCACAAAGTTGTGCACGTTCTTGAGGGCATAAGCCAGCCAGCCAAACAGCGTGGCACCCATGATGGGCAACAGGAAGAACTTGCCAAACGCCATCACGATGCCCGAAATGGCCAAGGCAACAAAAGCGAAGGCATTGGCCCAGTGGGCGGCGCGTTCAAACGGTGTAAACCGCTCGATGCGGCGCGTGCCAGGACCGTCAGGATAGTCATGGCCCAGGGGGCCCTTGGCAAAATAAAAAATGCCCAATGCCAACAGAACGATGGCAAACAGCGCTGCGCCGTAAGGAATGATCCAGCGATTGCGCACTTCACGCCACGCCTCTCCTGCGTTGGTAAAGCGAGAACCCGGATACTGCACAAAGGGCTGGATCAGGTTGCCCGCCTCGGGCGCCTGCGTTTTGGGCAAGCTGCTGTAGCCGGTGACGCCCGCACCCACCTGTCTCCACATGGGAGCATTGTTGCCGGGCTGCACCTTCATGCGCTCACCGTTGGTCTGCTCGGCATAGCCGGGCTCGGCACTCGCGTCTGGCTTGACCTCGAAGATGTTTTGCCCTTGCACACCTGCCACGGCCGCGGCAGGCGCCTCGCCCACGGCGCCCGAAGCCGTGGGCCCCGCTGGCGCCTGGGCCTGCGCAGCCAGGGCTCCGAAGGCCAGCAGCACGGCACAGATACTGTGTTTCATGGCGGACCTCGCTCAGGGCTTTTGGTTGCGGGAGTACTCGTTTTGCCCGTATTGCTGACGCGTGCGCAACTGCTGCTCCCAGCTCGTCTTGTCGCCTGCGGTCCAGCCTGCCTGGGTGAAATTGCTGCCCGTTCCGGCATAAGGCACTGCGTCGTGCCTGACGGCGCCGCCCGTCTGGGGCTTTTCACCGCAGGCACTCAGTGCCACGCACAAGGTTGCAGCTATCAAAAGTGAGGAAGCGATGCGTTTCATGACTTGGCTCCGTTAGCACCTGCGGGAGGCTGCCCTGCCTGCTTGGAGCCATAGGCAGTGCCCCAGCCCCAAACCTCGGCACCCTTGCCGCGTTGCACCACGCGATTGCGGAAGATATCTGCTACCACGTCGCCATCACCAGCCAGCAGCGCTTTGGTGGAGCACATTTCTGCGCAAGCAGGCAACTTGCCTTCGGCCAAGCGATTGCGACCGTATTTTTCAAACTCCGCCTGGCTACCGTGGGTTTCCGGGCCACCGGCGCAGAACGTGCACTTGTCCATCTTGCCGCGCACACCGAACGTGCCCTGCGATGGAAACTGTGGCGCACCAAACGGACAGGCATAGCTGCAATAGCCGCAGCCAATGCAGACGTCCTTGTCGTGCAGTACCACACCCTCTTCTGTGCGGTAAAAACAATTGACGGGGCAGACAGCCATGCAAGGCGCATCACTGCAATGCATGCAGGCCACCGAAATGGACTTCTCCCCCGGAACACCGTCATTGAGGGTGACCACACGGCGGCGATTCACGCCCCACGGTACCTCGTGTTCATTTTTGCAAGCGGTCACGCAGCCGTTGCACTCGATGCAACGCTCAGCGTCGCAGATGAATTTCATTCGTGCCATTGTTGTGTCTCCTGCTCAGCGGCGGGCGCTCACGCGCTCTCCACGTTGCACACCGTGGTCTTGGTTTCTTGCATCATGGTCACGCTGTCGTAGCCATAGGTGGTGGCCGTATTCACTGCCTCACCGCGCACCACTGGGGCCGCGCCCTTGGGGTAGTGGGCCAGCAAGTCGGCGCCTTGCCAGCGTCCTGAGAAGTGGAACGGCATCCAGACCGTGTCGGGTGCCACACGCTCTGTGACCAGGGCCTGCACATTCAGGCGGGCACCGGTGGGCGAGCTCAACCACACCCGGCCGCCGTTGCGGATGCCCCGGTCCGCTGCGGTCTTGGGGTTGATTTCCACAAACGCTTCTTGCTGCAGTTCGGCCAGCCAGGGGTTGGACCGGGTCTCTTCGCCGCCGCCTTCGTACTCGACCAAGCGGCCCGAAGTGAGGATGAGCGGGAACTTCTCGTAGACCTTGTCGGCCACGTTCTTGTCCTGCACCGTCTTGTACAGCGTGGGCAGGCGCCAGAAGGCCTTCTTGTCCTCGTGCGTGGGGTATTTGGCAACGAGGTCTGGGCGGGTGCCGTACAAGGGCTCGCGGTGCTGCGGGATCGGGTCGGGGAAATTCCAGACCACGGCACGCGCCTTGGCGTTGCCGAAGGGATGGCAGCCGTGCACTTTCATGGTGACACGGATGATGCCGCCGGAAGGATCGGTCTTCCAGTTCTTGCCCTCGGCGGCCCTCTTTTCGGCGTCCGTCAGGTCGTCCCACCAGCCCAGCTTTTTCAGCAGCACATGGTCAAACTCGGGGTAGCCCGTGGTGATGTCTGCGCCCAGCGAATGCGAGCCGTCTTCAGCCAACAGGTTTTCACCGTTGCGTTCCACACCAAAGTTGGCGCGGAAGTTACCGCCGCCATCCATCACGTGTTTGGACGTGTCGTACAGGTTCGACGTTCCTGGGTGCTTGAGTTCAGGCGTGCCGTAGCAAGGCCAGGGCAGGCCAAAGTAGTCACCTGCGAAGTCGTAGCCGGTTTCCTTGTCCTTGCCACCCTTGGCCTTGAGGGTTTTCACATCGAACACGTGCATGTTCTTCATGTGGGCCTTCAGGCGCTCAGGGCTTTGGCCTGTGTAGCCGATGGTCCAAACCGAGCGGTTGATTTCACGCAGGATGTCTTCGACCATGGGCTCGTCCATGCCCTTGACCTTTTGTATCTTGTAGTTCTTGACCAGCTCCTTGTCGAAGCCCAGTTTTTGCGCAAACTGGTACATGATCATGTGGTCAGAACGGCTCTCCCACAAAGGCTCGATGACCTTCTCGCGCCATTGCAACGAGCGGTTGGAGGCGGTGCAGGAACCGCTGGTCTCAAACTGCGTGGCCGCTGGCAGCAGATACACCGCGCGGTTGGGGTTCAAGTCCTCGGACTTGCCGGGCATGGCAGCCATGGCAGCGGTTGCCGATGGGTAGGGGTCTACCACCACCAGCAGGTCCAGCTTGTCCATGGCGCGCTTCATTTCGAGGCCACGGGTCTGCGAGTTGGGGGCATGGCCCCAATAGAACACGCCGCGCAGGTTGGAATCTTGGTCGATGAGTTCGTTCTTCTCCAGCACCCCGTCGATCCAGCGCGAGACGGTGATGCCGTTCTTGGTCATCATCGCGGGCGTGGCGTACTGCTTCTTGATCCACTCGAAGTCCACACCCCACACGTTGGCAAAGTGCTTCCAGGCGCCTTCGGCCAGCCCGTAGTAGCCGGGCAGCGAGTCGGGGTTGGGGCCCACGTCGGTCGCGCCCTGCACGTTGTCGTGGCCACGGAAGATGTTGGTGCCGCCACCGCTCTTGCCCACATTGCCCAAGGCCAACTGCAAGATGCAGGAGGCGCGTACCATGGCGTTGCCAATGGTGTGCTGCGTCTGGCCCATGCACCACACGATGGTGCCAGGGCGGCTGTCGGCCAAGATCTTGGCGACCTTGAACATCTGTTCTTCCTTGACTCCGCAGGCCTCTTCCACCTTGTCGGGCGTCCACTTGGCCAGCACTTCGTCGCGCACCTTGTCCATGCCGTACACACGGTCGTGGATGTACTTCTTGTCTTCCCAGCCGTTCTTGAAGATGTGGTAAGCCAAGCCAAACAGGAAGGGAATGTCGGTGCCCGAGCGGATGCGCACGTACTCGTCTGCTTTGGCGGCCGTGCGGGTGAAGCGGGGGTCCACCACAATCATCTTGCAGCCAGTTTCCTTGGCGTGCAGCATGTGCAGCATGCTGACGGGGTGGGCTTCGGCAGCGTTGGAGCCAATGTACAGAGCGACCTTGCTGTTTTGCATGTCGTTGTACGAGTTGGTCATGGCGCCGTAGCCCCAGGTGTTCGCCACGCCAGCCACGGTGGTGGAGTGGCAGATGCGCGCCTGGTGGTCACAGTTGTTGCTGCCCCAAAAGCTCACGAACTTGCGCAGCAAATAGGCCTGCTCGTTGTTGTGCTTGGAAGAGCCGATGAAGTACACGCTGTCCGGACCACTGGCCTTGCGCAGCTCGAGCATCTTGGCGGAGATTTCGGTCAAGGCCGTGTCCCAGCTGATGCGCTCATACTTGCCGTTGACCAGCTTCATGGGGTAGCGCAGGCGGTATTCGCCGTGACCGTGCTCGCGCAGGGCCGCACCCTTGGCGCAGTGCGCACCCAGGTTGATGGGCGAATCGAACACAGGCTCCTGGCGCACCCACACGCCGTTTTCCACCACCGCATCCACGGCGCAGCCCACCGAGCAGTGGGTGCACACCGTGCGGCGCACTTCAATCTTGCTGTCGCCCAGGCCCACCTTGGCGCCTTCAGCCGCTTGGGACTTCTTGACCAGGGTGAGTTGCGAGGCCGCTATGCCAACACCCACCCCGAGGCCAGAGCGGCGCAGAAAGGCGCGGCGGTCCATGGTGGGCAGCGCTTGGGAAAGACCCCGGCGCAGGCTGTGGACAAAAGGAGAGGATGTCGATGCACTTTGCGGTGCATGCGCAGTCTTTTTGGTGAGCAACATGGCGCGCCCCGAAATCAAAGTTGGGTGGTTTTGTAGTACTGCTTGACGTGCGCCGAGAGGTGGTAGCCACCTCCCTTTTCGGGCGCAACGCGGGCGGGCTCTGCGGCCACGACCTCGGCGGGGATCACACGCGGCAGTACCGTCACAGCGGCGGCGCCGGCACTGACGGCGGCGGCACCTGCAAAGAAGCGGCGACGTGATGGGGTAACAGAATTGGAAGGCTGGCGGTCCTGCATGCTTGTCTCCAGGAGGCTGGCAGTTATGTAATAAATTGCATAGGGGAGTCTAAGCGAGCCAAGCTGCGTTCGCAACGAGACAAGCCCTAACCCCACCAGTGCGCTTGAGCTTTTCCGCGCGTCAAGACGCGGCCGAGCGATTGCTCAGTCGAGCATGTCAAATCCTTGCGCTTCCACGGCCACAAAGGCCCGCGTGAGCCGCGCCACGGCGCGATAGAAGCTCGCGGCAGGGTGTGTCTCCAGGGCATCGCACATCGCTGGAAGCCAAGGCTGGACGTGTGCGGCAAAAAAATTGCGTTGCTCCGTCAGGTTACAGACAGCCATGTCGTCGCCCGCGATCAGGTAGCGCATGACTTCACACAAGTAAGCCACATGGTCTTCGGTTTCAGGCATGGTTTCGTCCCGCGCCAACCCCAGATGGTCGAGGCTGGAACGCAGACGCGCCAGAGGCTTCTCGTTCAGGAAGCCCGCCAGGTAATGCGACGCATAGACAAATACCTCGGGCTTGCCGATCCCTCCAAAGAGCCTGTCGTATTCCGCTGCAACGGCAGCATCATCCTGCGCACGAACGGCGGCCACCAGCTGCTGCCACGGCTCTTGCAAGAAGCCGCCCTCCATGGGCGCTTCAGTCACGGCCACACGCAGTGCCGACAGAAAATCAGGGCTTGGCGGCGCGTAATACAGCTGCGCCAGCACGCCATACAGTTCGGCGCGGGCGGTTTCCTCGTCCAGCGCAGAGCTGCCGGGCAGTGTCAAAGAAGCGGTGGCGCTCACAGGTCGGTCACTTTCGTCTCGTTTTGTGCGGAGTACAGGTCAATCACGCGGCAGTCGCTGCACATCTTGAGCCGCTCCAGCGCCTCGCCCTGGAACATGGCGTGCCCTGCCAGTTTGCCGAGCATCGCCTCAATGGCTTTCACGGTGCCAAACGGTTTGCTGCAGCGCACGCAAGCCCAGGGTTTGGCCTCGTTGAGCACACGCAGTTGCGCGCGCTCTGGCGTGAGAGCAAGGCGGGGTTGCAGGGTAATCGCGTTCTCGGGGCATGTGGTCTGGCACAGGCCGCACTGCACACAGTTCTTCTCCAGAAAGCGCAGCTGCGGCATTTGGGGGTTGTCCTGCAGCGCGCTGGCGGGGCAGGCACTCACGCAGCTCAGGCACAAGGTGCAACGGTCTTTGTCCACCGTGATGGCGCCCAGCGGCGAGCCCCTGGCAGGCAACTCAATGGCTGCAGGCAGAGCGGCCGCGCCCAGGGGCGAATGTTCAACCAGGTGGTCCAGGGCCATCTCCAGCGTACTGCGCTTTTCCTGGGCAACGGCAAAGCGCGCGTTCGTGGCAGAGGTGCGCTGGCGCGTCTGGCCCAGGGCTTGCAGCGCCGCGTCCAGGTCGCTCGGGTGTCTGGCTTCGATGATCCGCAGGTGCGTGCCCGTGTACCCCAAGCCGTTGAGGATGCGCTGGGCCACGTCCATCTGGGCCTGCAGGCCTTCCAGGTATTGCGGGGCCTCCTCGTGCGTAACCAGCAGAACGATTTGCGAGGCGCCATACGCGACTGCGCTGAGCCACAGGTCCACCCCGGTACTGGCGGTGTGCCAAAGCGCCACCGGGATCACGTTAGCGGGCACCCCCTGCGCCACCTTCAGTTGCGCAGCGCGGCCGAGTTCGTTGACCAAGGCCTGCCCGCGCTCCTGGCTGTGCAGCAGCAGCACCGCGTCCTTGCCACCCGCAGCAGCATAGGTAGACAGCAGCGTCTTGAACCGCTGACCCTGCTCTGCCGCTGGCGGATAAGCATACGTCATGGCGCCGGTAGGGCACACGGTGGTGCAGGCGCCGCAGCCCACACACAAGTTGGGATTGACCACGACGCGCTGGCGGGCCTTGTCGCTGCTGATCGCTTCAGCCGAACAGATATCAACACAGGCGTTGCACCCCACGGTCGCGTTACGGCTGTGGGCACACAGCTTTTGCTTGTATTCAAAGAACTTGGGCTTCTCAAACTCGCCGACCAGTTCGCGCAACTTGAGCACAGTGGGCAGGTCGCGCCCATCGCTGCGCAGATAGCCTTGCGGCAGCGCGTGCTGCAAGAAGGTGGGCGTGGCGTCCGCGCGGCGCATGTCCAGCACCAGGTCGAACTGGGCCGATTCGCTCTCGCCCGCGCGCTGAAAGTCAATTGCCCCCGCCACCTGGCAGGCCTTCACGCAGGCACGGTGGCCCTGGCAAGCAGACATGTCGATCTGGTAGTCCAGCCCGATGGCGTTTTCGGGGCAGGCGGCCACGCAGGCGTTGCAGCGGGTGCACAGGTCCAGATGGATG
Organism: Acidovorax delafieldii; assembly: GCA_002377855.1. Classification (GTDB taxonomy): domain Bacteria; phylum Pseudomonadota; class Gammaproteobacteria; order Burkholderiales; family Burkholderiaceae_C; genus Acidovorax; species Acidovorax delafieldii_A. Next base: position 279,102 of record DFQQ01000010.1, read on the forward strand.
GGATTGTCTTCGCGCCAGCGCAACTCGAAAGCACCCAGCCAGCCGGTAAGTGCTTCGATGCGGCCACCAAGCACGGGGTAACGGCGCGCCTGCGCGCCACCGGCCTGGCCGTGGCCTTGGGTGAAGACGGTGACGTCCAGCACGTCGGACACCAGCGCAGCCACCTGCTCTGCGGCGTCGAGCGGCCCGATGATCAGCAAGCGCCCTGCGCTCTTGTAGGTCACCACGGGTACAGGCGGCGGCTCGGGCAGATGGGCCGCCGCCAGCAGGGCAGCGATCTTCGGGCCCGCCTTGTCGGCATCACGGCTCCAGCCGCCGGTTTCGCGGATATTCACAAACCGGATGGGTGAGATGGCGCCTTCCGTCTGGCGGCCGAGGTCGGCGAACAGGCGTTCCTCTTGGGTACACGCCACCACCACTTCGTTGCCCGAGCGAATGGCCTGGGTGAATGCGCCCGCCTCGCGGCGGCACAGGGTGGAGTGGAGGGTCAGGTCTTCACGAAGCGCGGTGCCCAGGGCCTGGGCGTTCAGCGGCATCGTCTGGTTGCAGTCGCAGATGAGCGTGGTCATGTTCTAAATGGCTGGCTGGGGCAGGTGGTGCTGGTACTTCGGTGGAACCAGCGGGCGCCTGCCCGGGCGCGCTAGGAAAAGCTGTGCATACCCCGGACTGTGCCACGTCTTGTCCAGGTGGCGCTGCCAAAGCGGCCGGGATCGCGGCCGATGCGGGGTCTTTCAGGTCATTGGGTCGAACATCTGCTGCCGCCTGCGGGTCAACCCGGGGTTTGTCAGGGTCTTCCTCCACCAAGCCCATGAAATAAGCGCTGGCCATTTCCTTGAGCATGGCGGGCGGCAGCGGATCAGGCTGGGTGTAGTCGTCAATGTAGATGTCCAGGCCATCCATCACGTTGAAGTGCGGATCGGTGAACAGCTTCTTCATGGCGGTATTGCGTACATCGGGTGCGACACCGCGGCCGACGAAAGGCTTGAAGTCAGAGTCAATCGACAGCGATTGCGCATCCTCCAGCGTGGGCAGCGGAGGCGCTGAGACTGCACGTGGCGGGGACGCGGGTTCGGGCGCGCGCTGATCAGTCAAGGGCGCGGCGCTCCCTACCGCAGCTGGCCCACCAGGCGCGGGCGTGACAGACGCTGGCTCGGGCGCAGGCTCCTGAACAGGCCTGCCTTCGCGCACCTCTTGCTTGCGGCGCGACCAGCGCCCCAGAAATCCGTCAGCCACCTGCGCCCCCACCCCGGCGTTTTTCGGTGCTCACCGATGCGGGATTGCCAAACCGATCCTGCAGCGACTGAAAGCTGTCGGGACGCTTACGACGTTTGGGCTCTGGCTGGTAATTCTCGGCCACAAAGGTCTGGAGCGCGGCCAGCACCTCGGGCGGCACGGGCACTTGTTCGACCGTTTCCTGCGCGTCCAGCCACCGCCCCGCCTCGTGGTAGCTCAGGCTGACCTCTACAGGGCGCGCCAAGCGTGGAGCCTCGCTGCCATCGTCCTCGTCGATGCGCCATAGAACGAACCAGCACGGTGCGGGGGATTCGATGTTGAGGTGGTAACCCTCCGCGTCATCGCGAAACAGCTCCACCCGAAAGCCGGGAAACATCCACCGCTGCTCGCGCTCGTCATTGAGAAGCTGGCGCGGCTCGGTGCCGAAGGCCGGGTCGTGCATGACGACTTCGGCCAGCGACCACCGCCAGGGCTGCCAGCGGTTGTCAATGCGCTCGCAACGCATGATCACAGCAACATCGGTGTAAGGGCGCTCACTCATGGGGCGAGACTGTACCCCGGAGCGCCCTTGTCGAGGGCAATGCCCCGAAAGCCCCCATACCCCTGCGATGGCGGGCGCCAGTTCAGTCGCCTCGCGTTGCGCCAGTCATCGCCTCCACGGCGACAGCGCAGTACTTGAATTCGGGGATCTTTCCGAACGGGTCCAGCGCCGCGTTGGTCAGCAGGTTGGCCGCCGCCTCGACATACGCAAAGGGCATGAACACCGTGCCGCGCGGCGTGCCGTCATCGCGCCGCACACGCACCTGCACCATGCCACGCCGTGAGCGGATGCCCACCACCGCGCCCGGCTGTACGCCCAGCCGCGCCAGCTCGTCGCCGTGCAGCGATGCGGTGGCCATGGGCTCGATGGCATCCAGCACGGTACTGCGCCGCGTCATGCTGCCGGTGTGCCAGTGCTCCAGCTGGCGGCCGGTGATGAGCACCAGGGGGTAATCGGCATCGGGCTTTTCTGCCGCCGGGATCACGCCGGCGGGCACGAGCTGCAGCCGGCCCGTGGGCGTGGGGAATTTCTCGGTGAAGACGATGGGCTGGCCCGGGTCGTCGGGCGTAAGGCACGGATAGGTCACGCTGGACTCGCGCGCGAGGCGCTCCCAGGTGATGCCCTCGATGCTGGCGTGCATGGCCTGGCGCATCTCGTCGTACACAGCGGCAACGCCCGACTCTTCGCCTTCGTAGTGCCAGCCAAGCCCCATGCGCGCGGCGATCTGCTGGATGATCCACAGGTCCGGCTGCGCGTCGCCCGGCGGGCTCAGGGCGCGGCGGCCCATCTGCACCATGCGGTCGGTGTTGCTGGCGGTGCCGGTCTTTTCGGGCCAGGCGCTGGCGGGCAGCACCACGTCGGCCAGCCAGGCGGTTTCGGTCAAAAAGATGTCCTGCACCACCAGGTGCGACAGGCTGGCCAGCGCGTGGCGCGCGTGGTTCAGGTCGGGGTCGCTCATGGCGGGGTTCTCACCCATGATGTACATGCCGCGCACCTTGTGGGGGTCGCTGTCGGGCGCCAGGGCCTTGTGCATGATTTCGACCACGGTGTAGCCCGGCGCTTCATCGAGCTTTGTGCCCCAGAAGTCCTCGAACCAGGCATGCGCGCCCGCGTTGTCCACGCGCTGGTAGTTGGGGAACATCATGGGGATGAGCCCCGCGTCGCTCGCGCCCTGCACGTTGTTCTGGCCGCGCAGCGGGTGCAGGCCCGAGCCGGGCTTGCCGATCTGGCCGGTGACAGCGCACAGCCCGATCAGGCAGCGCGCGTTGTCGGTGCCGTGCACGTGCTGGCTGATGCCCATGCCCCACAAAATCATCGAGGCTTTCGACTTGGCAAACGCACGCGCCACCTCGCGCAGCGTCTCGGCCGGGATGCCACACACCGGCGCCATGGCCTCGGGGCTGCAGCCCATCACGTTGGCCTTGAGTGCCTCGAAGTTGTTGGTGCGGTCGCGGATGAAGGCCTCATCCACCAGGCCCTCATCGATCACCGTGTGGATCAGCGCGTTGAGCATGGCCACGTCGGTGTCGGCCTTGAACTGCAGCGTGCGCCAGGCGTGGCGGCCGATGTCGGTCACGCGCGGGTCGGCCAGCACGATCTTTGCGCCACGCTGGGCGGCGTTCTTCATCCAGGTGGCGGCCACGGGGTGGTTGGCCGTGGGGTTGGAGCCGATCACAAAGATCAGCTCGGCATGCTCCACGTCGTTCACCGGGTTGCTGACCGCGCCCGAGCCCACGCCTTCGAGAAGCGCGGCCACGCTGGACGCATGGCACAGCCGCGTGCAGTGGTCCACGTTGTTGCTGCCAAAGCCGGTGCGCACCAGCTTCTGGAACAGGTAGGCCTCTTCGTTGCTGCCCTTGGCCGAGCCGAATCCCGCCAGCGCCTTGGGGCCATGCGTGTCGCGCAGCGACCTGAGCGTGCCGGCGGCCAGGCCCAGCGCCTCGTCCCAGGTCGCTTCGCGGAAGGTATCGCGCCAGTCGGCGCCGTAGGGCCGCACCTCCTTGGGCACGCCGGGCTTGCGGATCAGCGGTACCGTGAGGCGGTCGGGGTGGTGGGCGTAGTCGAAACCGAAGCGCCCTTTCACGCACAGGCGGCCGTGGTTGGCCGGGCCGTCGCGGCCTTCGACGCTGATGATTTTTTCATCGCGCACGTTGTAGGTGATGAGGCAGCCCACGCCGCAGAACGGGCAGACCGAATCGACCTTGCGGTCCACCGCCTGCGGGCCGATGTGGGTCTTGGGGCTGAGCGCACCCGTGGGGCAGGCCTGCACACATTCGCCGCAGGCCACGCAGGTGCTCTCGGCCATGGGGTCGTCGAGGTCGAAGACGATCTTGCTATTCGAGCCGCGCAGCGCGTAGCCGATCACGTCGTTCACCTGCTCTTCGCGGCAGGCACGCACGCAGCGGTTGCACTGGATGCAGGCGTCGAGGTTCACGGCCATCGCCGGGTGGCTCAGGTCCGGCGCGGGCTGCTCGCGGCGCAGGGCTTGGAGCGCGGGGCGCACCGAGACGCCCAGGCGATCCGCCCATTCGCTCAGCTCCCCATGCTGGCCCATCGTTTCTGGATTTTTTGGATCAAATTGGCCGCCAGCGCTTGATGAATAATCGCTACCAGCTATCAATTCAAGAGTATTGGCCTTTTGATCGTTCCACCGGTATCCCACGTCCGGCATGTCCGACAGCAGCATCTCCACCACCATCTGTTGGCTCTTGCGCGCGCGCGGGCTGGCCGCCTGCACCTTCATGCCCTCGGTCGGCGCGCGGCAGCAGCTGGGCGCCAGCGTGCGCTCGCCCGCGATCTCGACCACGCAGGCGCGGCAATTGCCGTCAGGGCGCAGGCCGTCTTGGTAGCAAAGGTGCGGGATGTCCACGCCGTGGCGCTGCGCGGCTTGCAGGATGGTTTCGTCAGGGTGTGCGGTGACGGGCTGGCCGTCCAGTTCGAAGGTCACGCCGGGCTGCGCTGCGGCAGAAGTCAACACGGCGCTCATGGCTCCACTCCGGTAGGCAATTGCTCGGCCAGCGGGCTGTTGCGCGGCTTGGGCAGGTCGCCGGGCCACGGCCCCTCCCCCACTTCGTGCGGGAAGTACTTGTGGATGCAGCGGATGGGGTTCGGCGCCGCCTGACCCAGGCCGCAAATCGATGCATCGGCCATCACCTGCGCCAGGTCGTCCAGCAGTTCTTCGTCCCACTGCGGTGCCTCCATCAGCGCGGCGGCTTTGGCCGTGCCCACGCGGCAGGGCGTGCATTGGCCACAGCTTTCATGTTCAAAGAAACGCATCACGTTCAGGGCAGCGTCGCGCGCCCGGTCGTGCTGGCTGAGCACGATGACGGCGGCCGAGCCGATGAAGCAGCCGTAGGGCTGCAGCGTGTCGAAGTCGAGCGGGATGTTATTCACGCTGGCGGGCAGGATGCCGCCCGATGCACCGCCGGGCAGGTAGGCATAGAGCTCGTGGCCGTCCAGCATTCCGCCGCAGTATTCGTCGATGAGTTCCTGCACCGTGATGCCCGCAGGTGCCAGCTTGACGCCCGGCTGCTTCACGCGGCCGCTCACGCTGAAACTGCGCAGCCCCTTGCGCCCGTTGCGGCCAAAGCTGGCAAACCACTGCGGCCCGCGCTCCACGATGTCGCGCACCCAGTACAGCGTCTCGAAGTTGTGCTCCAGCGTGGGCCGGCCGAACAGGCCCACCTGCGCAATGTAGGGCGGGCGCATGCGCGGCTCGCCGCGTTTGCCTTCGATGCTTTCGATCATGGCCGACTCTTCGCCGCAGATGTAGGCCCCCGCGCCGCGCCGCAGCTCGATGTGCGGCAGCGGGCACGGCGGCTCGGCACGCAGATCGTCCAGGGCGCGCTGCAACAACGCGCGGCAGCCGTGGTACTCGTCGCGCAGGTAGATGTAGACCGCCTCGGTGCCCACCACCTGGGCGGCGATGAGCACGCCTTCCAGGAAGCGGTGCGGGTCGCGCTCCAGGTAGGTGCGGTCTTTGAAGGTGCCGGGCTCACCTTCATCAATGTTGACGGCCATCAGGCGTGGTGCAGGCTGGTCGCGCACGATGCGCCACTTGCGCCCCGCCGGGAAGCCCGCGCCACCCAGGCCGCGCAGGCCCGAATCCTCCATGGCTGCGAGCACGGCCTCGGCATCCATCTCGCTATTGACCAGCGCAGCGGCGGTCTGATAGCCCCCGTGGGCGCGGTAAGTGGCCAGGTCGGTGTGGGCAGGACTGATTCCATCCGGCCGCGCTGGCACGCTGTGCTCCGCCAACCCGGCAATATCAAAATTGATAGCTGCTGGCGCTTGTGGATGGAGCGCTAGCGCCCGATTTGGCTTCAAGTTTAGGGTTTCCAGCACCGCATCCACGGTGGCGTGCGGCACCGGGCACTGGTGCACCACGGCCACGGGGGCCTGTTCACAACGGCCTACGCAGGGCACAGCTACCACCTGCACATCGCCCTGCCCGGCGGCTTGCAACCGTGCCGGCAGCGCTTCAAGCAGTTCGCGCGCGCCGGCCATGCTGCAGCTCAGGCTGTCGCACACCCGCAGCACCAGGCGCGGTGCCTGGGCGTCTTCGCCGCGCACGATCTCGAAGTGGTGATAGAAGCTCGCCACTTCGTACACCTCGGCCATGGGCACGTTCATCTGCCTGGCCAGCGCCACCAGATGCCGGTCGTGCAGCACGCCAAAGTGGTCGTTCAGACGGTGCAGGTACTCAATGAGCAGGTCGCGCCGAAAGCCCCCAGCGGGGCGCGGGCCCAGCAGTTGCGCCACATCGGCCATGGCGGCGTCTTCGGGCTGGCGGCCCTTGAGGCGGCTTTTGCGGCGGATGCGTTCGCGCAGGTCGTTGACCGACACGGCGGCCACGACGGATGCGGCAGGGGCTTCGGGGGCAAGGTGCATGGGGGGCTTTGTTTTTCGTATGAAAGCGCCTGCATAGCGGGGCGCGTCGTCGCAGTGTCGGACAACGCTGCGCCGGGCGTCAAATTGCCGATGCACATGGGTCGATCACAAAAACAAATGAAACACTGCACTTAGGGGCGGTGGCTGAATCAGCGCGCTGATCGCCGCGGCACGCTGCGCCTGTCCGCATCGCACAAAGCTTGGCAACCTCGGCTCTGAAGTGCAAACGCGAGAGCTACTGGCCTGCCAGCAGCCCACTGTGCGCGGCTGCGTGCTGCAGCCAAGCCGGGTCTTGCGCCAGCGCCAGCGCCGCATCCAGCGCGCGGGTGGGCTGCACTTGCCGGTGCGACATGAAGCCAATGGGCGTGGTGAGCACAGGGCTCGTCAAAGGCAGGGCCTCCAGCCCGCCGTGTCCGCGCACGGCATCGACCAGCGCGCCCGGCAAGACGCTGCACACGTTGCCAGCCAGCACACTGAGCGCGAGGGTCAGCACCGAATCCGTTTCCATCGCAGGCAGCACCGTGGCCCCGGCGCTGCGGAAGGCCCCATCGACCAGGCTGCGGTTGTGCATTTCGGGGGTGAGCAGGCACAGGGGCAGGCCGGCGGCATCGGCCCAGTGCATGCGCGCGCCGATCTGCAGTCCGCCCATTGCGGCCCCGTGCCCGTTCGGCGCCCGGCGCAGCAAAAAGTAATGCTCCACGTACTGCGGCCAAGCCCGCAGCTGCCCGCCGCGTGCCGGCATGCGGTCGGTGTAGCCCAGGGCCAGGTCCAGCGAAATGTTGTCGAGCCCCGCCTCCAGCGCCTGCGAGCTCATCGACAGCACTACCGGCATGATGCCCGGGTGCCGCGCCTGCAGCTGCGCCGCAAACCGCGCCAGGATGGGCATGGCCGTGGGCACGGCGCCCAGGCGCAGCGTGCCGCGCGGGTGGGCCGCGTCGCTGCTCAAGTCTTGCTGCAGCACCTGGTGCTCGTGCAGCATGCGCTGGGCCGAAGCCAGCACGCGCTCGCCCTCGGGAGTGAAGCCTTCAAAGCTGCGGCCCCGGCGCACCACCACCACGCCAAACTCCTTTTCCAGCGCGCGCAGCGCGTTGGACAGCGCGGGCTGCGTGATGTGGCACGCCTGGGCGGCACGGCCAAAGTGCCGGTGCTCGTGCAGCGCGACCAGGTAGCGCAGGGAGGCGAGCAGGTTCATGGGGCAGCTCGGGGGCCGATGGAGTCGGCATGAACCATGCCCGATCCGTTCCCTCGGAGCAATCGAAGCGTCGCGCAGGGCTTCGACAAGCTCAGCCCGAACGGAGGTTTGAAGTTCAACGCTGCCGACCCCACCAACTAGAACCTCAGGTGTTCTTGCTGATCGAAATCGTCGGGAACTTGCTCGAAAAGTCTTTGGCCTGCTGGGCGATCTTCACCGCCACATCACGCGCCACCTTCTTGTAGATCTTGGCCACATCGCCGTCCGGGTCGGCCACCACGGTGGGCTTGCCGCTGTCGGCCTGCAGGCGGATGCTCATGTCCAATGGCAGCGCGCCCAGGTAGTCCATGTTGTATTCGGCTGCCATTTTCTTGCCGCCGTCGGCGCCAAAGATGTGCTCCACATGGCCGCAGTTGCTGCACACGTGGGCAGCCATGTTCTCGACGATGCCCAGGATGGGCACGCCCACCTTTTCAAACATCTTGATGCCCTTCTTGGCGTCCAGCAGCGCGATGTCCTGCGGGGTGGTGACGATCACCGCGCCAGTCATCGGCACGCGCTGGCTCAGGGTGAGCTGGATGTCGCCGGTGCCGGGCGGCATGTCGATGATGAGGTAGTCCAGATCCTTCCAGTTGGTCTGGCGCAGCAGCTGCTCCAGCGCCTGGGTGGCCATGGGGCCGCGCCAGATCATGGCTTCGTCCTGGTCCACTAAAAAGCCGATGGACATGACCTGCACGCCGTAGTTTTCGAGCGGCTCCATGGTCTTGCCGTCGTCGCTCTCAGGGCGGCGGTTGATGCCCAGCATCATGGGCTGGCTGGGGCCGTAGATGTCAGCGTCCAAAACGCCCACGCTGGCGCCTTCGGCGGCCAGGGCCAGGGCCAGATTGGCGGCGGTGGTGCTCTTGCCCACGCCGCCCTTGCCCGAGGCCACAGCAATGATGTTCTTGACCTGGGGCAGCAGCTGCACGCCGCGCTGCACGGCGTGGGCCAGCACCTTGGTCGTGATGTTGACCGACACGTTCTCCACCCCCGGCACGCCCTTGGCGGCGGCCACCAGGCTGCGGCGCAGCTCGGGCACCAGGCTCTTGGCGGGGTAGCCCAGCTCCACGTCAAAAGCCACGTCGCCACCGGTGATCTGCACATTGCGCAGGGCGCGGGTGCTGACGAAATCCTTGCCCGTGTGGGGATCGAGCACGCTGGAAAGTGCGGCCAAAAGGCCCGGTTCGGTGACTGACATTCAAATAACTCCTGTGGGGGCCGTAGTCTATCCAAGAGGCTTTCACGGATTTTTCTTGTGGGCAAGCCTTCGGCGCCCGGCAATGGCGGCGTTGCCCGCCCCCGACGCACCCGGTCAATCCGGCCGCAGATGCCCAACAACTGCACGACAATGCGCAGCCATTGCCCCAACGCCAGAGTGAGACGCCGCCGTGAAATTCAAAATGTCCGAGAACTCCCTGTTTGCCCTGTTGCTGCGCTCGCCGTGGTGGATCAGCTTTGTGCTGGTTGCCTGCGTGGCACTGGTATCCAAGGCTTTGCTGCCGGCGGAATACTTCATTTATGGCGCTCTGGGCGGGTTTCCGATCTTTGTGGTGGGCTGCATCGCTGCATGGCGCCAATTGCGCGCGCCCAGTGCTGCCAAGGTGCAGCAAATGCTGGACACAACGCAGGCCATGTCCTGGGGCGCGTTCTGTCAGGCCCTGACCCACGCCTGGGTGGGCCAGGGGTATGACGTGAACATTGCCTCGAAAGGGGCCGTGGACCTGCGTCTGACCAAGAATGGCCAGACCACCCTGGTCAGCGCCAAGCGCTGGAAGGCCGCGACGCACGGGGTGGAGCCACTGCGCGAGCTGTACAGCGCAGTGCAGGCGCAAAGCGCACAGGGCGGCATCTACATTGCGGGCCAAGGCAGCGTGAGCGAGACCGCAGCGCTGTTCGCCCGCGACCACGGCATCGCCATCGTGCAGGGCACGGTATTGGCGGCGCTGTTGCTCGGCTGATACACAGCAGCGGCCCCGTGGCCGGGTTTCGGGTTTTCCCAAACGCGGCGCAACGCCGGGGGCCGCACACTGGCGCACTGCTGAGCCGCCCCGCGTCTTGTACGCTGCGGCCCCTTTCTGATCTTCTGGTTCTGAGACATGCCCAAAGCCGCCCCCCATGCGCCTGCGCCCGTTCCGCCCACCGGTTTGCTGCTGACGGGCGGTGGAGCGCGGGCTGCCTACCAAGTGGGGGTGCTGGAGGCGATTGCCGACCTGCGCCAAGCCTGCGGCGCGGGGGGCGAGCCCAACCCTTTCCCCATCATCACCGGCACCTCGGCAGGGGCCATCAATGCGGCAGCGCTGGCTTGCGGGGCCGATAACTTTGACCGCGCGGTGCGGCGCATCGCGCGGGTGTGGCGGCAATTTCATGCCAGCCAGGTGTACGGGGCCGACTCGCTCAGCGTGATGCGCAGCGGCGCCCGCTGGCTCACGCTGGTGTCCATCGGCTGGGCCCTGGCCCGATGGCGGCGCATGCGCCCCCAGTCGCTGCTGGACAACAGCCCGCTGGAGAAACTGCTCGTCAAGATGGTGCCGCTGGTGCGCCTGCCCCGGCTCATCCGCAAGGGGCACCTCAAGGCCCTGGCAGTGACAGCGTCCAGCTACAGCTCGGGCGAGCACGTCACCTTTTTCGAGTCGGCCGAGCCAGTGAAACCCTGGGTGCGCTCGCAGCGCAAGGCCGCCCGCGACCGCATCACGCACGAGCACCTGCTCGCATCCTCGGCCATTCCGTTCATCTTCCCGGCCAAGGGCATCGCCATGGGCGACCATACCGAATACTTCGGCGATGGCTCCATGCGCCAGTCCGCCCCCATCGCGCCGGCCATCCATCTGGGCGCCCAGCGGATCTTGGTGATCGGTGCAGGCCGCATGCACGAACCCAAGGACGACGCCGCCGCCAACCCCACGCCCACCTACCCTTCGCTGGCACAGATTGCGGGCCACGCGCTGTCCAACATTTTTCTGGATGCGCTGTCGGTGGATGTGGAGCGAGTGCAGCGCATCAACCAGACGCTGGCGCTCATCCCCGAGGAAAAGCGCCTGCACAGCACGTTGCGCCCCATCGAACTGCTGGTCATCGCCCCCTCGCAGCGGCTGGATGCCGTGGCCGCCCGCCATGTGGGCGACCTGCCCACGCCCGTGCGCACCATGCTGGGCGCGCTGGGCGTCACATCGAACATGGCCGACGTGCGCGGCGCGGCGCTGGCCAGCTACCTGCTGTTTGAAGCCGGTTACACCCAAGAGCTGATGGCCCTGGGCCGCGCCGACACCCTGGCCATGCGCGCGCAGGTGTGCCAGTTTTTTGGCTGGGCGGATACCGGCGCCGAAGTGCGCACCCAGCTGCACCAATAGCCCCGTGGGGCAAGACCGGGTTGCGCCGCAACGCAGCGGGGCGTGGCCTAAAATCGCAGGTTCCGCCTGAGAAAGTGTCTCCCCATGTCGTCACCTGCACGCAAACTCTTCGTCACCACCGCCCTGCCGTATGCCAACGGCAACTTCCACATCGGCCACATCATGGAATACATCCAGGCCGACATCTGGGTGCGGTTCCAGCGAATGCAGGGCAACGCGGTGAACTTTGTGGGCGCGGACGACACGCACGGCGCGCCCATCATGATTGCCGCCGAAAAGGCAGGCGTCACGCCCCAGCAGTTCGTGGCCAACATTGCCGCAGGCCGCAAGCAGTACCTGGACGGCTTTCACATCAGCTTTGACAACTGGCACAGCACCGATGCGCCAGAAAACCACGAGCTGGCCCGCCAGATCTACCGCGACCTGCGCGACCGCGCCGATGGCAGCCTGATCGAAGTGCGCACCATCGAGCAGTTCTTCGACCCCGAGAAGAACATGTTCCTGCCCGACCGCTACATCAAGGGCGAATGCCCCAAGTGCCACGCCAAAGACCAGTACGGCGACAACTGCGAGGTGTGCGGCACGGTGTACGCCCCCACCGACCTGATCAACCCCTACTCGGCCCTCTCCGGCGCCAAGCCCGAGTTGAAACACTCCGAGCACTTCTTCTTCAAGCTGTCGGACCCGCGCTGCGTGGAGTTTCTGCAGAACTGGACGCAAGACGGCAAGCTGCAGCCCGAGGTGGCCAACAAGATCAAAGAATGGTTCAGCGTCCGCACCAATCCTGATGGCACCACCAGCGAAGGCCTGGGCGACTGGGACATCAGCCGCGATGCGCCCTACTTCGGCATCGAAATTCCTGACGCGCCCGGCAAGTACTTCTACGTGTGGCTGGACGCGCCCGTGGGCTACCTCGCGTCGCTCAAGAACCTGCTGGAAAAGCGCGGCGAAAGCTACGACGCCTACATGGCCGACCCGACGCTTGAGCAGTACCACTTCATCGGCAAGGACATCGTCACCTTCCACACCCTGTTCTGGCCCGCGATGCTGCACTTCAGCGGCCGCAAGACGCCCAACAGCGTGTTCGTGCACGGCTTCCTCACCGTGAACAACGGCGAGAAGATGAGCAAGAGCCGCGGCACGGGCCTGGACCCGCTCAAGTACCTGAGCCTGGGCATGAACGCCGAGTGGCTGCGCTACTACTTGGCCGCCAAGCTGAGCGCCCGCAACGAAGACATCGACTTCAATGCCGAAGACTTCATGCTGCGGGTGAACAGCGACCTGATCGGCAAGTACGTGAACATTGCCAGCCGCGCAGCGGGCTTCCTGACCAAACGCTTTGAAGGCAAGCTGACCAGCGACTTTGACGCCACCGGCAGCGCCCTGCTGGCCGAAGTGCGCGGGGCCCGCGACACGTTGGCCCAGCTGTACGAAGCCCGCGAATACGGCAAGGCCACGCGCGAAATCATGCTGCTGGCCGACCGTATCAACGCCTACGTGGACCAGAACAAGCCCTGGGACCTGGCCAAGGACGCCGCCAACAACGTGGCGCTGCACCAAGTGTGCTCGGTGCTCATCAACGCATTCGACGCCCTCACCCGCTACCTCGCGCCCGTGCTGCCCGGCCTCTCACGCGCGGTGGAAGGCTTTGTGGGCCGCAGCATGACCCGGTGGGCGGTGGAGGGCGATGTGCAGGCCATCCAGCCTTACACCCACCTCATGCAGCGCGTGACGCCCGAACAGCTTGAAGCATTGTTTCAGGCTCCAGCGCAAGCAGAACAAGCGCCAGCAGCTACAGAAACCGTAGCAACCTCCGGCCACCCCGGCGGCGAGGAACTGGCACCCACGATCACCATCGACGACTTCACCAAGATCGACCTGCGCATCGCGCTGATCGTGAACTGCGAGCCGGTGGAGGGCTCCACCAAGCTGCTGCGCCTGACACTGGACGTGGGCGAAGGCACCGGCCTGGAAGGACGTCCCATCCTGCGCAACGTGTTCTCAGGCATTGCCAGCGCCTACAAGCCCGAAGACCTGATCGGCAAGCACACCGTGATGGTGGCCAACCTGGCCCCGCGCAAGATGAAGTTTGGCGTGAGCGAAGGCATGGTGCTGGCCGCCAGCCATGGCGACGAGAAGGCCAACCCGGGCATCTACGTGCTCAACCCCTGGCCGGGCGCCACGCCGGGCATGCGGGTGCGTTAACGAAAAGGCGTTCACGGCCGCGTTCGACCCCCAAAGGCCCGTGAAGGGCCTTTTCTTTTGCTGTATCGCACTGGCCCGACAGCAGCCGCAGAAAGCGCTTGGATGGCGCCTGTGTGCGGAAAAGTCCGACACGGCGCGCTGCAGTGGCCACGCTCAATAGATAGGCCAAGGTGCACCGACGCGAGGCACCCTTGCATAGCTTGCCTCGCTTGCCGCGCCGTTGAACCGACCAGGAGAGACAGCCATGCAAAAACAGAATCTGACCGAGGCACACATCCGCGAATCCATTGCGGGCGAGGAAGACCCAGGCGCTTCGCTGGACGTGGTGCGTGCCATGCTGCAGCGGGCCCAGAGCCCGGCGCGCCAACCGACACCCACCATCCACATCGACCTCACCGAAGGCAACCAAGTCATTGCCGCCGAGGTCGGTTGGCCGCCCGCGGGCACTAAAACTACAGCCGACCTGCTGGGGCTGGTAGTGGCCCACCACGGGCAGATTGCCAACACCGCGTGGTCGTGGTTCAACCGCACCGGACAGCGGCGCATGGAACTGGAAGTGGACGAAGACATCGACGGAGTTTTCTACATCAGCCGCAAGGACTGCTGAAGCGCTGCGCCGCGCCGCGCATGTCGCGTGCTGCTCAGTGCCCCACGTAGCGGCCTGGGCGGTGGCTCATCCACAAGAACACGCCCATGACCACTGCGGCAAGCACCGAATAGAACACGCGCTCCAGCGGCACCACTGCCAAGGCGAGCAGCAGCACGGTGCAGTCGATCACCAGTTGAACCTTGCCCGCCCGCATGCCGTAACGGTTTTGCAGGTAGAGCGACACGATGGTTGCGCCGCCCAGGCTGGAGCGATGGCGCGCCAGAAACAGGCACCCGGTGCCCAGCAACAGGCCGCCCAGCAGCGAAGCGAAGAGCGGATTGATGTAGCTGACCTGCATGACATGGGGGAAGAGTTCGGTCAACACGGACAGCAGCGCCACGCAGATAAAGGTCTTGATCGTGAACTCGCGCCCCATGCGTGCCCACGCAAACCAGTAAAACGGCAAGTTCGCTGCAAAGAACAGCTTGCCGAAAGAAATGTCGGTGACGTAGTGAAGCAAAAACGCCACCCCCGCCGTTCCACCGATCAGCAAACCAGCCTGATTAAAAAGCATGAGCGCCATGGCGACAAACAGGGTGCCGGAAAACAGGGCCTGGGCGTCTTCATAAGGGCCATGGCGCAAGGTCGGGCCTGGCGGGATCGGAGGTTGGGGAGGCGGCATGGCTGAAGGTAATGGCAGACTTTTGATTTTGGAACATGGCGGGCACGGCTTTGTGGGCAGGTACACCTAGCTCCGGTAGGGCGTTTGCGTAGGCAAGCAAACGTTGCGCCAACCCATAGCCCGAGCGACATATCTGGCGCGGCCCAGGGGGCGACAACGCCGCGGCGGCGCCTCATCAAGGAGGCGCGGGTTTTGCCCCATGCGGCCCCCTCCATGGCGGCAGTGGCTGCGACCCGTAGGCCCTTGATCGGTGGGGGAAGCGGTCACGCAATAGGTGGCGTTTTTTGCGCCCGGCGATGGCAGGGAATATCGACAGGTTGTGGCCGCGACGGTGGACGCTCCGCTTTGCTGAACGGGCACTATCTGCCTCCACCCTTGAACTCAGGCGCGTCCAGGTCGTCGCCCGTCTGGGTCCGAATGACGCGCAGGTCTGCCCCATGCACCACAGTGAAGACTTTGGGCCCGCTGGCGGGCAAGGCAAAGCGCCAGTCCACGGCTGTCTCGCCCTTCAAGGCGAAATGCGTGGTCTTGGCGGGTTTGCCCAACAACCGCCGAACCTCGTTCATCTCCATGCCCGGCTGTATCCGTGTGAAATTCTCGGGCGTCAGCACCTGGCGCACCGCCACCAGCTTGCCATCCGGGGCCAGCGTGATCATGTAGTTGACCTGCCCTGCCGGCTGGCGGTTGTATTCCAGCGTGCGTGCGCCGCCCGGCTCGCTCCAGACGTTGTCGGGAGCGCCGAAGCGGTCGCGCACGTCCGCTTCGGTCGACAGACCCGGCTGCAGCTCGCTCAGCCGTTGCGGATCGCACCCCGCAGCGGCAAGTGCCGCCAGCACGGTCAGCACCAAGACAAAGGTGCGTTGAACACGGCGAAAAAAAGGCATGGCATCGTCCCGGTAAAATCCAGCGAAAGAGGTTAACAGTCCATGTCCATTTTCCGCCGCCCCGATTACCAATCCGACGCCACCCAGTTCATCAACCAGCTCAAGGCCACCAAGCCTGAGCTGGACAAGCAACAACAGGCCGGCCGCGCCCTGCTGTGGGACAAGCAAGTGGATCGCACCCTGTGGGGCGAGTACCGCAAGGCCCAGATTGCGCAAAAACCCTACGTCTACCAAACCAACGCGGACTGAGCCTTGCCGCTGCCGTTTTTTGCAATGAAATTGGCTGCTAGCGCTTTCCTGATAAGCGCCAGCAGCTATGAATTTCATAGCAATTCATGAGCAATGCAGCGCCCCCGTCCGCTCAGGCGGCGGATGAACGGCCCGCACCCACCAACGGCAGCATGCCGGATGTGGTGGACCAGGTAGCGCTGGCGCGCCTGTATGGCGAGCCGCTGTTTGCGCTACCCACCGACCTGTACATCCCGCCCGACGCGCTTGAAGTCTTCCTCGAAGCCTTCGAAGGCCCGCTCGATTTGCTGCTGTACCTGATCCGCAAGCAAAACTTCAACATCCTCGACATCCCCATGGTGGGGGTGACCAAGCAGTACCTGGCGTATGTGGACGAGATCCGCAGCCGCAACCTGGAACTGGCGGCCGAGTATTTGCTGATGGCGGCGATGCTCATCGAGATCAAGTCGCGCATGCTGCTGCCGCCCAAGAAGCAGGCCGAGGGCGAAGAGCCCGAAGACCCGCGCGCAGAGCTGGTGCGCCGCCTGCTGGAATACGAGCAGATGAAGATGGCCGCCGCCCGCCTGGGGCAAATGCCGCAGTACGGGCGCGACTTCCTCAAAGCCCAGGTCTACATCGAGCAAAGCCTGCAGCCCCGCTTTCCAGACGTGCACGTGGTGGAGCTGCAAGACGCCTGGCGCGACATCTTGAAGCGCGCCAAGCTCGTGCAGCACCACAAGATCACGCGCGAGGAACTGAGTGTGCGCGAGTACATGAGCATGGTGCTCAAGACGCTGCAGGGCCGCCGCTTTGTGGAGTTTGAAGAACTCTTCGAGCCCGCCAAAGGCAGCACCGTGCTGGTGGTGACCTTCATCGCCCTGCTGGAGCTGGCCAAAGAGACGCTGATCGAAATCACGCAGGCCGAAGCCTTCGCACCCATCTACGTGCGCCTGGCCTACACACCTGTTTAGGCCGCCACCGCTGTCACCGCCCTGGCCGGTGGCTCGGGCGTCACCCCCTTCTTATCCGCACGCCATGGCATCCCACGACTTCGACGTTCTCATCGTAGGCAGCGGCCTCGCTGGCCTTTCGGCCGCCCTGCACTTGGCGCCCACGCACCGCGTGGCCGTCATCACCAAGCGCACGCTGCAAGACGGATCGAGCGGCTGGGCACAGGGCGGTATTGCCGCCGTGCTGGCCGATGACGACAGCTTTGCCGCGCACATTGAAGACACACTCGTCGCAGGCGCGGGCCTGTGCGACCTAGCCACCACGCGCTTTGTGGTCGAAAACGCGCCGGCATCCATCGCTTGGCTGCGCCAGCTGGGCGTGCCCTTCACGCTCGAAGGCGACCAGCTGCACCTGACGCGCGAAGGCGGCCACAGCGCCCGGCGCATCGCCCATGTGACCGACGCCACCGGCGCGGCCGTGCAGCGCACGCTGATCGACGTGGTGCGCGCCACGCCGGGCATCACGCTGTTCGAGCAGCACACGCTGGTGGACCTGATCACCACGCGCAAGCTGGGCTGGCCCGGCCACCGGTGCCTGGGGCTGTATGCGCTGGACAGCGACACCGACGAGGTGGTCACCTTCCGTGCACCGCAAACCATTTTGGCCACGGGCGGCGCGGGCAAGGTGTACCTGTACACCACCAACCCCGACACGGCCACCGGCGACGGCATTGCCGCCGCCTGGCGCGCAGGCTGCCGCGTGGGGAACATGGAGTTCATCCAGTTCCATCCCACGGGGCTGTACCACCCGCACGAAAAGTCATTCCTCATCAGCGAGGCGGTGCGGGGCGAAGGTGGGCAGCTCAAACTACCGGATGGCACACGCTTCATGCTGGAACACGACCCGCGCGCCGAGCTGGCCCCGCGCGACGTGGTGGCCCGCGCCATCGACTTCGAGATGAAAAAGCACGGGCTCGATTGCGTGTACCTGGACATCTCCCACCAGAGCCCCGTGTTTTTGCAGGAGCACTTCCCCAACATCCTCGCGCACTGCGCGTCGCTGGGTATCGACATCACCAAAGAGCCCATCCCGGTGGTGCCCACGGCCCACTTCACCTGCGGCGGCGTGCTGACCGACCTGGCCGGCCGCACTGACCTGCCCGGCCTGTACGCGGTGGGCGAGGTGGCCTGCACCGGCCTGCACGGCGCCAACCGGCTGGCCAGCAACTCGCTGCTCGAGTGCATGGTGTTTGCGCGCGCTGCCGCGCAGGCGATTACCGCCACCCCTGCCGCACACCTGCCTACCCTGCCCGCCTGGGATGCGAGCCGGGTGCAGGATGCCGACGAGTCCGTGGTCATCTCCCACAACTGGGACGAGCTGCGCCGCTTCATGTGGGACTACGTGGGCATCGTGCGCACCAACAAGCGGCTGGAGCGCGCCGCCCACCGCATTGCCATGCTGCAAGGCGAGATCCAGGAGTTCTACGCGCACTTCCACGTCACCCGCGATTTGCTGGAGCTGCGCAACCTGGTGCAGGTGGCCGGCCTGATCGTCAAAAGCGCCCAGCTGCGCCGCGAAAGCCGGGGCCTGCATTTCAGCCGCGACTACCCGGAGGTGGCCGCGCCTGCCGCGCCCACCATTTTGGTGCCCCCGGTGGCCCGCTGACCTGCAGCCACAGCATCGCCTGCCGTATCCATGACTTCTTCCCCATCGCTCACCCAACGCAGCCTGGCCCATGTGTGGCACCCCTGCACCCAGATGAAGCGCCACGAAGCGCTGCCCCCATTGCCATCGCCCGCGCCCAGGGGCCGTGGCTGCAGGGTGAAGACGGCCAGCGCTACCTCGACGGCATCAGCTCCTGGTGGGTCAATCTGTTTGGCCACAGCCATCCGCACATCAAGGCAGCCCTCGCTGACCAGTTGGACAAGCTGGACCACGTCATGCTGGCCGGCTTTACCCATGCGCCGGTGGTCGAACTGTCTGAACGCCTGGGCGCCCTCACCGGCCTGGGCCACGCTTTTTATGGCAGCGACGGCGCATCGGCCACCGAGATTGCGCTGAAGATGAGCGCGCACTACTGGCGCAACTGTGGCCGCCCTGGCAAAAGCCGCTTCATCGGCCTCGCGGGCGGCTACCACGGCGAAACCGTGGGCGCACTGGCCGTGACAGACATCCCATTGTTTCGCGAGGCCTACGCCCCGCTGGTACGCTTAGCCGCTACTGTGCCCAGCCCCGACGCCCGCCAGGCCCAGCCCGGCGAGACAGCAGACGATGTGGCCCGCCGCGCCGCCGCCGCGCTGGAGCAATGGCTGCAGCAGCACCACGCAGACACCGCCGCCCTGATCGTGGAGCCCCTGGTGCAATGCGCCGCCGGCATGGCGATGCACGACCCCGAATACCTGCGCCTGGCGCGCGCCCTGTGCAGCCAATACGAAGTGCATCTGGTGGTGGACGAAATCGCCGTGGGCTTTGGCCGCACAGGCAGCATGTTCGCCCACCAGCAGGCGGGCATTCAGCCGGACTTCATTTGCCTGTCCAAAGGCATCACTGGGGGCACGCTGCCTTTGTCGGCCGTGCTCACCACCGACGCGGTGTACGCCGCGTTTTACGACGACAGCGTGGCGCGGGGCTTTTTGCATTCGCACTCGTACACGGGCAACCCGCTGGCCTGCCGTGCTGCGGTGGCTACGCTCGAACTGTTTGAACAACTCGACGCACTGAACGCCAACGCCGCGCTGGCTGCGCGCATCGACGCGGCCTGCGCCCCCCTCACCCACCACCCCCGTGTGCGCCACGCGCGCCGCCTGGGCATGATCTGGGCCTGGGACATCGACAGCACGCTGCCCGACTTTGCCCGCCGCTACCACCAGCACGCGCTGGCGCGCGGGCTGCTTCTGCGCCCCATCTCTGGCGATGCAGGCCACACGGTGTATGCCATGCCGCCGTACGTGCTGGACGATGAGGCCGTGCACTGCCTGGGCACCGGCGCCCTCAGTGCCCTGCAGGCCACCCTGGCGGAGGAAGCCGCATGACGCGCTGCTTTGTGGTGGGCACCGACACCGGGGTGGGCAAAACGCATGTTTCTTGCGCGCTGCTGCAGGCGCTGGCCCAGCACCACCGCCGCGTGGTGGGCATGAAGCCCGTGGCCGCTGGCGTGGTGCCCTGGGGCGAGGGCTGGGCCAGCGAGGACAGCATTGCCCTGCGCGCCGCATCGACCCTGGCCGTGCCGCCCGAGCTGGACACACCGGTGCTGCTGCCCGACCCGCTCTCGCCCCACATCGCCGCAGAGCGCGCGGGTGTGCAGATTGATATCGCCACCATCGTGGACGCCTACCGGGCGCTGTCGGCACAGGCCGACGCCGTGGTTGTCGAAGGCGCTGGCGGCTTTCATGTGCCGCTGTCGGCCACCACCACAGGCGCCGACCTGGCCGTGGCGCTGAACCTGCCCCTGGTGCTGGTGGTGGGCCTGCGCCTGGGCTGCCTCAACCACACCCTGCTCACCGCCGAGGCCATTGCGGCGCGCGGCCTGAAGCTGGCCGGCTGGGTGGCCAACCGGGTGGACCCCGACATGCTGGCGCCCGACGAAAACATTACCTGGCTGCGCCAGCGGCTGGGTGCGCCCCTGCTGGCGGACATTCCGTGGGGCGAACACGCGGCCGCTGATTTGGCCCACCACTTTGAATTGCCTGCAGACTGGACACGATGAACGCCTTGACCGCCCCCCTGCCCGCATCGTGGCTGGACGAACTACCCACCCGCCTGGCCGCGCTGAAAGACGAGCACCTGCTGCGCGCACGCCGCACCGTGGCCCCTGGCGGCGGCGCCATGCTGCAGGTAGACGGCCAGCCCCTGCTGGCCTTTTGCAGCAACGACTACCTGGGCCTGGCCGGTCACCCCGCGCTGGCCGCTGCCGCATCAGAGGCCGCCCATGCCTACGGCCTGGGCTCGGGCGGCTCGCCCCTGGTCAGCGGCCACAGCACGGCCAATGCGCTGCTAGAGCACGACCTGGCCCGCTTTGTCGGCCTGCCGCGTGCGCTGTACTTTTACGCGGGCTATGCCACCAACGTGGGCATCATCCCCGCGCTGGTCGGGGCGGGTGACGCCTTGTTTTCTGATGCGCTCAACCACGCCTGCCTGATCGACGGCGCGCGCCTGTCGCGCGCCACCATCCACCGCTACCCGCATGCCGACCTGGGCGCGCTGGAGTCCGCACTGGCCAGCAGCCCCGCACGGCGCAAGCTGGTGGTGACCGATGCCGTCTTCAGCATGGATGGCGACGTGGCCGACATCCCCGCCCTGCTGGCGCTGTGCGAGCGCTACGACGCGCTGCTGCTCATTGACGACGCCCATGGCTTTGGCGTGCTGGGTGGCAACGAGGGACAGCAAGGCCAAGAGGGCCGTGGCACGCTGGCGCACCACGGGCTCACAGGCGCCAATGCCTCGCCGCGCATTTTGTACATGGCCACCCTGGGCAAGGCCGCAGGCGTGGCCGGCGCCTTTGTGGCGGGCAGTGATGTGCTGGTGGAATGGCTGCTGCAAAAAACCCGCACCTACATCTTTGCCACCGCCGCCCCCCGCCCTGCTGGCCAAGGCGCTGCAGGCCAGCCTGCAGGTAATGCAGACCGAAACCTGGCGCTACACGCATCTGCAGCAGCTCATTGCCCGCCTGCGCGCGGGCCTGGCGCCTGTGCTGCAGCGCACGCCGTGGCAGCTGATGCCGTCCACAACGCCCATCCAGCCGCTGGTGATTGGCAGCAATGCCGCCGCCCTGGAGGCCATGGAGGCCCTTCGCGCACGCGGCCTGTGGGTGCCTGCCATTCGTCCGCCCACGGTGCCTGAGGGCACAGCGCGGCTGCGCATAGCGCTGTCAGCGGCGCATACGCAGCAAGATATTGATCGGCTGGTGCAGGCACTGGCAGAACATGCCGGATCGCTGCGTTGCGACCTCTGACCCTGTCCGCTGATCAGCCACAGACTCTCGGTGGTTTCTTGCTGCTGCTGGCTGGCACTCCACCCCTGCACACCATCAGCAGGGCGGCAAATGCACTGGCCGATAGGCTGCGCCGCCGCCCGACCAGAACCCCTTTGACGATGCAGTGGACCACGTGGAGTCGCAACCGCAACCGCAGGCGCAAGGCCGCCCGACGTACCACGACTTTGTGGTGGTCGGGTTACTGCACATCACGCAGTGGGGCGTGCCCGGGACCAAGCGCAGCGCGTGGGTATACCTGACGGACCCCGGGTAGGAAGTGGGCCATGGCGACAACCGTGCGGGGCAAAGTCCAGGCACCGATTCGGCTACGGTATTGTGGCCGTCATGCGGCATCGCCACGCCCGCGCCCGCGCCCCCGCCCCCGCCCCCGCCCCCGCCCCCGCCGACGTAGCCTGCCCCATTTTTGCGCAGACTGGGCGGGTTGGACGGTGGCAGACACCTGGGCCTGGACTGGCCAAGCGAATAACCCAGGCGCAATGTGCTGGCCCGGCAATACCAGTGGCAGCCCCCGTCACTGCCGGTGCAAGTGCGCTCTTTCACCAATGGAGCACAGGCACGCACAGCCGCCTTAGAACCTTTTCATAGAACGTGTTCTTGGTCCGGCCATGCAAAACCGTTCACAAACGATGCACACTTGACCACTGCGGGGCGTTTGTGTTGCCCCGTGCCACATACCACCGCAACGAAAGCACGCGCCCATGCCCCATCTGGTCATTGAAACCACCGCCAACCTCGGCGCCTACCCCAAAGCCCAGGCCCTGAAAGAACTGGCCGCATCCCTCACGGCGCACCCGCAGATTCCAGTAGAGGCCGACCTCAAAATCCGCTTTGTGGACGTGACCGATTTTGTGATGGGCACCGCCCCCGAACTGCGCGGCTTCGTGCACGCCGAGCTGCGCCTGATGACGGGCCGCACCCCCGAGGCCAAGACCGAGCTGGCAGGCCGCGTGCTGGAAGTGCTGCAGCGCCTGACGCCCCGCCCTGCGGGCATGTCGATTCAGCTGAGTGTGGAAGTGCGCGACATGGACCGCGCCACTTACGCCAAGGCGCGACTCGAGTAAACAGGGGATTCAGCCACTCGCCGGTTGGCAAGGCAAGCGGGGGCCTACAGCACGTCAGCCTGCGAGGCTCCGGCGGCACTCTTGCGCCTCTTGGCCCACCGCAGTCCCCCTGAGCGGGCCGGAGGCTGCCCTGCACGAGCGCGGGCTCCCACAAGCTCAGTCCGAACGGATCCGGTTCAAGCTCGGTTCCAGTCTGCCCCCTGAAGCCATCAACGCAACGCCGGGTCAGTACCCCGCAGCCAGCCCGTCGCGGCGCGGGTCGCTGGCGGCCACATAGCCTTCCACCGCCGGATTGCCTGCGCGCCAGATGAACTGGCCCGCGCCAAAGTCCTGGTACGAGTCATTGATCACATCGATCTCATGGCCCAGGTTTTTCAGGCCCTGCACGGTGGCCGCATTCATGGCCGCTTCCACATTGATGTTCAGGCCCTTGTTGAAGCGCCAGCGCGGCGCGTCGCAAGCGGCTTGCAGGCCCTGACGGTAGTCCAGCAAGCGCACGAGGGTCTGCATGTGGCCTTGCGGCTGCATGTTGCCGCCCATCACGCCGTAGCTCATCACGGGCTGACCGTCCTTGGTCAGGAAGGCCGGGATGATGGTGTGGAAGGGCCGTTTGCCGGGCGCCACCACGTTCGGGCTGGCAGCGTCCAGGCTGAAGCCGTAACCCCGGTTCTGCAGGCTGATGCCGTAGTTCGGTTCCACGCAGCCCGAACCAAAACCCATGTAATTGCTCTGGATGAAGCTGACCATCATGCCGTTCTCGTCCGCCGCCGTGAGGTAGATGGTCCCGCCCTTGACCGGATTGCCCGCCTGGAAGTCCTGTGCCCGGCGCATGTCGATCAGGCGTGCGCGCGAGGCGAGGTACGCGTCGTCCAGCATCTGCTCGGTCGTCACTTCCATGGTGGAGCGTTCAGACACATAGCGGTACACATCGGCAAACGCGAGCTTCATGGCCTCGATCTGCAGATGCTGCGACGCCGTGGAATCCACCGGCAGGGATGCCAGGTCGAACTTTTCCAGGATGCCCAGCGCGATCAGCGCAGCAATGCCCTGGCCGTTGGGCGGAATCTCGTGCAGCGTGTAGCCCCGGTAGTCGCGCGAAATCGGCGTGACCCACTCGGGCTGGTAGCTGGCCAAGTCCTTCACCGTCAGGGCACCGCCCTGCTCCTTGGCAAACGCGGCCAGCGCTTCGGCAATCTCGCCTTCGTACAGCGCATCGCCGTTGGTGGCGGCAATGGCCTTGAGCGCACGCGCGGCCGCCGGGAAGCGGAACAGCTCGCCCACCTCGGGCGCACGGCCCCAGGGCAAGAAGGTGCCCGCAAAGCCGGCAATGCCCTGCAGCACGGGCGTGGCCGCTGCCCACTTCTGCTGTACCACAGGGGGCACCAGATAGCCGCGCTCGGCCACCTCAATGGCCGGGGCCATCAGGTCTGCAAAGGGCAGTTTGCCAAAGCGCTTGCTCAGCGCCACCCAACCGCGCACCGCGCCCGGGACGGTGACGGAGTCGATGCCGCGCATGGGCGGCGTGGTGGCGCCATCGCCGTATTTGGTCTTGAAATATTCGGGCGTCCAGGCCTGAGGCGACCGGCCGGACGCGTTGAGACCGTGCAGTTGCTGGCCGTCCCACAGGATGCAGAAGGCATCGCTGCCCAGGCCGTTGCTCACAGGCTCCACCAGCGTCATCACGGCGGCCGTGGCCACGGCCGCGTCCACTGCATTGCCGCCTTGCTGAAGGATGCGCAGGCCCGCCTGCGCGGCCAGGGGATGCGAGGTAGACACCACATTGCGCGCAAAGACGGGAATGCGGGTGGACAGGTAAGGGTTTTGGTAGTTGAAATGCATGCAGTCTCCTGGGAGCGAGGGTGGCTGGCGTGGGGCAGCGTTTATTCGTTGACTATCTTGCGCTCGGCAATGATGCGTTTCCACTTGGCCAGGTCGTCCGCCACCATCTTGGCAAACTGTGCGGGCGTGCTGGTCACGGGCTCAATGCCCAGCGTGTTGAGCTTTGCGCGCACCTCGGGGTCGCTCAGTGCCTGGTTGGCGGCGGTGTTCACGCGGTTGACCACATCGGTGGGCAAGCCCTTGGGCGCATACAGGCCAAACCAGGTGTTGGACTCGAAACCAGGCAGCGTGTCAGCCACGGGCGGCAGATCGGGCGCGAGCGGGGTGCGCTTGAGCGTGGTGACGGCCAGCGCTCGCAAACGGCCGTCGCGCACATGGGGCATGCCCGTGGGAAGCGAATCGAACAGCACATCCAGCTGCCCAGCGACCAGATCGGGAATGGCCAGAGCCGTCCCCTTGTAAGGGATATGCGTCACGAATACCCCCGCCTGCGCCTTGAACAGCTCTGCCGTCAACTGCACGATGGTGCCGTTGCCACTGGACGCGTAGTTGAGCTTGCCAGGGTTCTTCCTGGCGTATTCGATCCACTCCTTCACCGTCTTGGCCGGTGAATTGTTGGGCACCAGCATGATGCTGGGCGCATTGCCCACATGGGCGATGGGCGTGAAGTCTCGCACCGTGTCATACGGCACCTTGGCACCAATGGCCGGGCCGATGGAATGCGTGCTCGTGGTGGTAAACAGCAGCGTGAAGCCATCTGCCGCCGCCTTGGCCGCCATGTCAGACCCGAGGCTACCGCCCGCACCGGGCTTGTTGTCGATCACGATCGAGGTGCCCAGCTTTTCTCCCATTTTCTGAGACAGCGTGCGGGCAAACAGATCGGTGGCGCCGCCCGCAGGGAAAGGGACGATCAGGCGAATGGGTTTGCCCTGCTGTGCCATCGCAGCAGGCACGGTGGCGCCAAGGGCCAGCGCGGCGGCCAGGGCGCGCAGAAAGTGGTGGCGACGGATCATGGTTCGGCTCCTTGCAAGGTAGACGGCAAAAACAGGGAAGACGCGCCCCCGCAGCCCCCCAATGTAGGCGCAGGTCATCCATCAATACAGATAATCAAAGTTATTTCACTATGACGCCGCGTTATGCAGACCACCTTCTCTGCCACCGATGAAGTCTCGCTGCAACAGTTCCGCGCTCTCGCGGCCATTGCGCTGACAGGCAGCTTCACGCTGGCGGCCGATGCACTGCAGCTCACGCAGCCTGCGGTGAGCCACCTCATCAAGCGCATGGAGCAGCAGCTGGGCCAGCCGCTGGTGGTACGCGGCCGGCGCATCAGGCTCACGGAGGCGGGCCAGATGATGGCCGACACCGCCCAGCGCGCCCTGCGCATGATTGACGAGTCCGTGCACGCCTGCCGCTCGCAGGCCCAGTTGCAAGAGGGCCGCGTGGTAGTGGCCGTGGGCCACCTCACGGCAGGCGCCCTGTTGCCGGCATTGCTGGCGCGTTTTTCAGCGGCGCACCCACAACTGGTGGCCACGCTGCACGACAGCAACGCAGCGCAGATGGTGGCACAGGTGCTCTCGCGAGAGGCAGATCTGGCGCTGGGTTCGGACATCGGGCAGACGCATTCCGAGCTCGCCACCGAGCACCTGTTCACTGAGCGCATGGCGCTGTTCTTGCGGAACGATCATCCATTGGCCACACGCGCCAGTGTGCAAGGGCGTGACCTGGACGGCCTGCCCCTGGTGCATGTGAACCCTGACGCCGTGGTGTGGCGCGCCATCAGCCGCGAACTGAGCGCTGTAGCCAACGTTTACCCGCAGGTGGTGCACCATGTATCGATGCTGACCACGGCCTTCGGCATGATCCAGGCGGAAGCCGGCGTCGCGCTGCTGCCGCGCTATGTGGCCCGTCTCATGCCACCAGACATGCGCGCCGTGCCGATCGTGCGGCCGGTGCTGGAGTTTCCGGTGGTGGCCATCCGCCTGGCCAAGCAGCCGCTGAGCCCGGCAGCCATGGCGTTCCTGACCATGGCGCGCCAGCACCTCAGGCCGGCGTCTTTGGGCGTTCAGGGCGGCTAGACAAACTCGGCGCCCGCCGAGATGGCCTGGCCTGGTCGGGCATGCGCTGCGGGCAGCACAAGCATTGCAAGCGCAACGGCGCCCCGCGCAAGAGTTTGGTCGCCTAAGCGTTTGGTCGCCGCGGTGAACGGCACGCCTCGCCTGTACGCCCATCGACCGAATGCAGGGGCAGCGCCTGGGTTCTGATCAGTTTGCTAAACGTCCTGATCTGGTGCCTAGCTCTGTCGCGGACTCGCTTCCGTGCTTCCATCAGAACGCTGCCAGCGAGCCAGGCAGCAAGCGCAGCTACACCGAAGACGGCACCACCCGCGCGCCCAGCCAGCCGCGCAGGCTGTTCACAAAGGCCCACTCACGCACCTGGGGCACGTCGCTGACGCGCAACACGGCTTCCACCACGCGGCCTTCACGCAGCGCCACCGCACGGCCCACGCCGGGCAGCAGGCCACAGGTCAACGGCGGTGTCACCCAGCGGCCATCGGGCAGCAGCGCGGCGATGTTGCCGCGGGTGCATTCGGTGATTTCACCCGCCTCGTTGTAGAGCAACACATCGAACACCCCGGGCTGGGCTGCAGCGTCCGGGGTGAAGACATCGTAGTGGGCGCGGCGTGTGGTCTTGAAACGGGTGAACTCGCTGTGCGCTTGCACCATGGGCTGGTCGGCCAACTGCAGCAGCACGGGTGCCGGGGTAGGCTGCATGGCGAACGCCTCTGCGCGCGGTTGACCCGCGGCATCCAGCAACAGGCGCACGCGCCACAGCCCCCCCTCGTGTTGAGCGGCCACCGCCTGCAGGCATTGCCGCACACGCTCCTCGTCCCAGGCAAAGCCAAAGTGCTGCGCTGCCGTTGCCATGCGGCTGATGTGTTCGCTCAAGTAGCGCAGTTGTCCGGCCTCCAGCGCAAGGGTTTCCAGAATCTCGAATGGCATGCTCGCCCTTTCAACAAAGCCGCGCTTGTGACGCCACTCGTTCCATTCCGCGTCGGCCTCGGCCCCCGATGTGATTCCGCTTCCAATGCCGCAAACGGCCTGCGGCGCCCCGCCCTGCTGCCCGCTGCGAAGAACGACAGTGCGAATGGGCACATTGAATGTGGCTGCCACGGGATGGACGCCTCGCGCGCTGGCCGGGCCCGCAGGGCGCACCACCCCCACGGCACCGCAGTAAACACCACGTGGGCCCGTTTCCAGTTCGTGGATCATTTCCATGGCCCGCACCTTGGGGGCACCAGTGACCGACCCGCAGGGGAACAAGGCTGCAAACACATCGACCAGCGTGGTGCCGGGGCGTGTTCGCGCCACCACGTCCGAAGTCATCTGCCACACCGTGGGCAGGGGCGCGGTGGCAAACAGGGTGGGCACGCGCACGCTGTGAGGCTGGGCAATGCGCGAGAGGTCGTTGCGCAGCAGGTCCACGATCATCACGTTCTCGGCCCGCTCTTTCGGCGCTGTGCGCAGGTGCTCGGCCAGTGCTTCATCCTGCTCGGGCGTGGCGCCCCTGGGGGCCGTGCCCTTCATGGGGCGCGCCAAGATCTGCCCGCTGCAGTCTGCGCTGTTGCCGCTGCCCTGACTCGACCCCTGCGCGCCCTCCCGCCAGTCAAAAAACAGCTCGGGCGATACCGATAGCACGTGCTCCGCCCCCGCTGGCAACAGGGCCGCGTAACCGCCCGGCTGGGCACGCCGCAGGGCGGCAAACAGGGCTGCAGGGACGTCCGCCCGGGGGGGGCCGCAAAACTCGCCGTGCAGCGGCGCGGTGTAGTTGACCTGATAGAACTCGCCTTGCGCAATGGCAGCCTGGATGCGTTGCACCGCAGCGCCAAAGGCGTCGCGCGTAAGGGTGCTGCGCCACTGCACCTCGGGCGCTGGCTGCCCGGCAGGCAGTGCTTGGCCGTCCCACACCTCGGCGGTATCGTGCACACCAAACCACGCCAGGGGCCCATCCGCCGGGTGGGTTTGCAGAGCGCCATCGAATGCACTGGCGGCCTCGTAGCGCACGTAGCCCACGCACCACTGCCCCCGCTGCGCCGCTGCGTGCACCGCCGCCAGCACCTCGCGCACCTGCGCTGGGGTGTGGGCCTGCAAAACGGAGCACGGTGGACCGAAGCGGTAGCGCATCCGCCCAGCGCCGTCCCCAAGGGGTTGGGCAAAGTCGATGTAGGTTTCTTGAGTCAAAACAGGCTCCAGCGCTTATCCAGCAAGCGCAAGTAGCTCATCATTTCATAGCATTCTCAGGCAGCGCCCAGGTGAGGCGCCAGCCCTGCCGTTGGCTGGCCGTTCTTCAGCGCCGCCGTGAAGGCGAGCATGCGATCAATCGGCTGCCGCGCGCGAGGAATGAGCGCGGGCGCTACCTGCACGGCGTTGGCGCCGGTTTCCAGCACGCGGGCCACGTCGGCCAGGCCGTTCATCGCCATCCAGGGGCAGTGGGCGCAACTCTTGCAGGTGGCGCTGTTGCCAGCGGTGGGCGCCTCGTAAAACGTCTTGCCGGGGTTGAGCGTGCGCAGCTTGTGCATCATGCCGTTGTCGGTGGCCACGATGAATTCGGTGGCGTCCATCTCGCGCGCAGCCTTCAGGATGGCGCTGGTGGAGCCCACGGCATCGGCCAGCGCCACCACATCGGCGGGGCTTTCGGGGTGCACCAGCACCTTGGCGAGGGGGTGCTCTTTTTTGAGCAGTTCCAGCTCCAGCGCCTTGAACTCGTCGTGCACGATGCAGGCGCCGTTCCAGAACAGCATGTCCGCGCCAGTTTGCTGCTCAATGTACGCGCCCAGGTGGCGGTCTGGTGCCCACAAAATTTTCTGGCCTGCAGCCTTCAACGCGCTCACGATTTCCAGCGCGCAGCTGGAGGTGACGAGCCAGTCGGCCCGCGCCTTCACCGCCGCGCTGGTGTTGGCATACACCACCACCGTGCGGTCAGGGTGCGCGTCGCAAAACGCATTGAATTCGTCGATGGGACAGCCCAGGTCCAGTGAACAGGTGGCGTCCAGGTCGGGCATGAGCACGGTTTTTTCCGGGCTCAATATCTTGGCCGTCTCACCCATGAAGCGCACGCCACTCACCACCAGCGTCTGCGCAGCATGGTCACGGCCAAAGCGGGCCATCTCCAGCGAATCGCTGACGATGCCGCCGGTTTCTTCGGCCAGGTCCTGCAGGTCAGGGTGCACGTAGTAATGCGACACCATGACCGCGTTCTTTTCCCGCAGAAGGCGGCGGATCTTGTCCTTCAGTGCCACGCGCTCTGCCTGTGATGGCTCGGGGGGCACGCGGGCCCACGCGTGTTTGGTGGAGCAGACAGCGCCCGCAGCAGCTTCATCGGGCTGCTCGTATTCCACATCAATGCGGTTGAGGGTCGTCGTGCTCATGCCAGCTCCTGCAGGCGCATGGAAAAATCTGTCGCCTTCACGTCCTTGGTCAGCGTGCCAATGGAGATGCGGTCCACGCCCGTCTCGGCCAGTTCGCGCAGCCCCGCCAGCGTCACGCCGCCCGAGATCTCGAGGATGGCACCGCCCCCGGCATGTGCTGCGTTGATGCGTACCGCCTCGCGCAGCGTGGGCAGCGGCATGTTGTCCAGCAGCACCATCTTCGCGCCAGCATCCAGCGCCTCGCTCAGCTGCTCCAGCGTCTCCACCTCAATCTCGATGAAGCTGGCCTGTGCCGCCACGGCCTGCGCGGCCCGGAGCACCGCCGTCACGCCACCGGCCGCAGCAATGTGGTTTTCCTTGATGAGCACGGCATCGTGCAGGCCAATGCGGTGGTTGGTCCCGCCGCCCACGCGCACGGCGTACTTCTGCGCCAGGCGCAGGCCGGGAAGGGTCTTGCGCGTGTCCACAATCTGCGCGCGCGTGCCTGCGACTGCGTCCACGTAAGTACGGGTCTTGGTGGCCACCGCTGACAGCAGCTGCAAGAAGTTCAGGGCCGTGCGCTCTGCGCTGAGCAGGGCACGGGCGTTTCCTTCTATCTCCAGCACCACCTGGTCGGGGGCGCAGCGTTGACCTTCCGCCACCTGCCAGCTGATCTTTGCACTGGGGTCCAGCGCACGCAGGGCCGCCTCCGCCCAGGGGGCGCCACAGATGACGGCATCTTCGCGCGCCAGGATGCGGGCGCGAGCGCGGCGAGCAGGGTCGATCAGGCCGGCCGTGAGGTCGCCAGCGCCTACGTCTTCGGCCAAGGCGCGCGCTACGTCGGCCTGGGCCAGAGCCAGCACAGTGGTTTGGGGTGGAAGTTGCAGGGTCACATCAGTCATGGGGCGGGAGCATAGCCGCATTGGCGGCGTGCGTTGCAGGCCAGGGATTGGCCCTCAACGCACCCGCCCCACGTTTCTTGGCCCGTGGGGGCGGACCGTGGCGTCAGCGTGCGGGCAGCACCGTGCCCCAGCATTCACCAAAACCAACGCGCGCGGCGCCGGGCTTTTCGCACCAGCCGCGGATCACCACCGCGTCGCCGTCCTCCAGGAACACGCGCTGCTCGCCACCGGGCAGCTGCAGCGGGTTCTTGCCGCCGGTGGTCAACTCGATCAGCGCGCCTGCCTGGTCCAGCGTGGGGCCCGACAAGGTGCCGCTGCCCAGCAGATCGCCGGGCTGCAGGTTGCAGCCGTTGACCGTGTGGTGGGTGAGCATTTGTGCAATGGTCCAGTACGCATGGCGGTAGCTGGTGCGGCAAATGGTGGCGTCGCCCTGCCCGGCCGCGGCCATTGCGGGGGTGCGCAGGCCCACCTGCAGCTGAATGTCGAACGCGCCACGGTCTCGGTTGTCCTGTGAATCGAGGTAGGGCAACGGCACGGGGTCACCTTCGGGCCGGGTGAATGCCGTGCGGTAGGGTGCCAGCGCCTCCAGCGTCACCACCCAGGGCGAAATCGTGGTGGCGAAGTTCTTGGCCAGAAAAGGCCCCAGCGGCTGGTATTCCCAGCCCTGGATGTCACGCGCCGACCAGTCGTTGAGCAGGCAGATGCCAAACACATGCTGCTCGGCCTGCGCAATGGGCACCGACTCACCCAGGGCGTTGCCCTCCCCCACGAAGATGCCCAGCTCCAGTTCGATATCGAGCCGCTTGCAGGGCCCGACCACCGGCACCTCTGCCCCCGGCGGCATGGTTTGCCCCTTGGGCCGGTGAAAGGCCTGGCCCGATACCCCGATGCTGGAGGCCCGGCCGTGGTAACCAATGGGCACCCATTTGTAGTTGGGCAACAGCGGGTTGTCGGGCCGAAACTGCTTGCCGATGTTGGTGGCGTGGTGCACCGATGTGTAGAAGTCGGTGTAGTCCCCGATGCGCGCCGGCACGTCGTATTCCGCATCTGTCTGCGCCACCAGGCATCCCTGCAGGGCAGGCTGCAGTGCGCTGCCCTCGCGCAGCGCACGCGAAAGCGCCAGGCGCAGGGCGCTCCATGCCCCCTCGCCCAGCGCCATCAGGGCATTGAGCTTGCCCTGCGCGCCAGCCTGTGCGGCGCTCGCCGCCACGCCGCCCAGCGCGCCAGCAGCCGCCACCGCGGCCAGGTCCAGCACCTGGTCGCCAATGGCCACGCCACCGCGAAACGATTCGGCGCTGCCCTTGCGGCGAAAGACCGCGAAAGGCAAGTTCTGAATGGGGAAATCACAGCCCGCCGCGTTGGCAGAGGCCACCCAGCTGCGCAACTGCGGGTCGTGGGTTTCGTTCAAGAGTGTCATGCGTCGGCCTGCCTTATTGCGACATGCTGCCGTCGTGCATCCACGCGGCATGGCGGGGGGCGCGGCGGGTTTCGCTCCACTCCTGCAGCATGGCCCATTTGACTTCGTCGAGTTTGGCGTACATCTCGGGCGTGCCCACATCGGCCGCGAGTTCCAGGCGGTGCCCGTTGGGGTCGAAGAAGTAGATGCTCTTGAAAATGGTGTGGTCGGTAGGGCCTACCACTTTGATGCCTTCGGCTTCAAGCCGCGCCTTGGTGGCCAGCAGCGTGTCCATGGAGTCGACCTTCAGCGCCAAGTGCTGAACCCAGCTGGGGGTGTTGCGATCGCGGTCCATGGGCGGCTGGCTGGGCAGCTCAAAAAAAGCCAGCACATTGCCGTCGCCCGCATCCAGAAACACGTGCATGTACGGATCCGGCGCCTTGGTGGAGGGCACTTCATTCTCGGCAATGGCCAGGACGAACTTCATGTCCAGGTGCTTGACGTACCAGTCCACGGTTTCCTTGGCGTCCTTGCAGCGATACGCGACGTGGTGAATTTTTTGAACCAGCATGGAAATCTCCTTGGGTTGCAGCAGAAAAAATGGGCTTCAAAGGTCTTGCAGTGCCACCTGCACGTGCGCGCCAAACACATCGGCGCTGGCCAATGCGTTGGCGTTGAGCAAGGCGAGCTTGACCAGGAACAGCTCGGCTTTTGCGGGACCGGCCCGGTCAATCGCACTGGCGAGCTGGTCGTAGACCTGCTCCAGCCCCGCTATTGGAAGAGCGGGCGCTGCGGCCCGGCCAAGGGCAGCGGTAGGGGTGTGGCTCATGTGGCGTACTCCGTGTTTTCTTACTGGGGCAGCGCGTTTTCAAGGGCTGCCTGCAAACGTGTGGCGTCCAGCGTGACCCAGCGGCCACACACATGCTGGTCCGGACGCAGCAGGTAAGCGGCGCCGTTGGCCTGCACGCCATACCGGGAGCGCACCCGGCCTTCGCTGTCAGCCAGCGTGACATCGGCGCCGACCACGGGCTGCGCAGCACCCACGGCGATCACCTTGATCGGTACGCCGCGCTCGCGGGCAGCCTGCACCACCTGGACCAGGGAGGGCGCAATGCCGGGCCCGCTGGTGAAAACCAACAGATCGAAGCCGCCGCCCAGGTGATCCAGCAGGTAGTCGTCTGCGCCCAGGCGCACGTTTTGTGGGGGTGCGCCGTGGGCCGGGCCTGAAGTGAACAGTGCATCATCGTCGCCTGGGCTGTTGAACTGCGAATGCGTGTAGGCGTGGGGCCGCGAAGTGCGCCAGTGGTAGAGCGGCCGCACGAACTCCTGCGTGAGCGACAGCGACAGCACGGCGTCTCGCAACAACCGGAATCCCCGGCTTGGCGGTGTCATGAAGCGGGTGCTCTTGCCCGCCTCCTCGATGATCTCGCGTGCGGCACCCACGCGCTCGCGGCTGTAGTTGCCCAACAGTGAACCGCCTGCCAGCCCCTTCACTACAAAGGCCAAGTGCCAGCCCAGCGACTGGGCATCCTGGAACGCGGTGTTGGCACCCCGCACGCCAAAGATGGGAAGCAGATGCGCAGCGTCGCCAGTGAACAGGATGCGCCCGTGCACATAGTCTGGCAGCGTGAGCGCGCGCGCCGAGTAGACAGAGTTCCAGTCCATTTCCCACGGTGTGCCCGCATGGCCGATCTGGGCAATCAGCGCGTCGATGCGGGCCTTCAGCGATGCGGGTTGCAGCGCCTCTTCAGCCGTCTCACCCTCGGGCAGCTGGTAGTCCACCCGCCAGATGCCATGCGGCTCGCGGTGCATGAGCACGGTGTTGCCGGGGTTCCACTCGGGGTCGAAAAACGCCAGGCGCTCGGTGGGCAGCGGCAGGTCAATGCGGATGTCGGCAATCACGAAGCGGCCCTCGTACGAGGCGCCTTCCATCTGCAGGTCCATGGCCGTGCGGATTCCGGAGCGTCCGCCGTCAGCAGCCACCAGCCAGTCGGCTTGCAGGGTGTAGGGACCCTCGGGCGTGTCCACAGTCAGCGCCACGCCGTCGGTTTGCTGCTCTACCCTGTCCACACGGTTGCCCCAGCGGAAGTCGATCAGGCCACTGGCCTGGCAGGCGTCATACAGGTACTCTTCCATGTACTGCTGCTGGATGTTGAGCAGGGGGTAGAAGCGGTCGTCGGGGTCGTGCGGTGCCTCCATGCGAAACACGCGCTGGCCCCTGTAGTACGAGTTGCCAAACCGCCAAGGCAGCCCATTGCTGGCCATGCGGTGGGCCACGCCGACCTGCTGCAGGATCTCCAGGGAGCGGCGCGTGAACACGATGGCACGGCTGCCCTGCGACACCTGCAACTCTGACTCGAGGATCACGCTAGGCACGCCGTGGCGGGCCAGCTCCAGCGCGGTCACCATCCCCGACGGACCCGACCCGACGATGACCACCCGCGCACGGCCCTGTGCAGCGTGCTGCGAAGGCAACCACGCCGGATGGACAGCGTAAGGGTAGTAAATGGACGGACGAGGCGTTGTCGTGGGCTGGTGCATGGCGATACAGGGATCACGCGTGGATGGATCGGGGTTCGTAGCGTTCAGGCACGCTCGTTGTGCGCAACCAGGCGGTCGAGCAGCCGGTTCAGCGTGGCCAGTTCGCGGGCATTGAGGCAGCCAAAGATCTCGCGGTTGCGACGCACGACGAGCTGGTCGGTGGCTTTCCAGCGGGCGCGGCCCACGGCCGAGAGCATGAGTACCACGCCCCGCCCATCGGCATCGCTGCCCTGCTTGATGACCAGGCCGCGCTCGACCAGCGACTGGGCTGCACGGCTGGCCTGGCTCTTGTTCAGGTTGGACAGCCTCGCCAGGTCCTTTACCGAGAGGGGTTCGAACGAACCAATGGTGGAGAGGCACCGCCCATCGCTCAGCGACAACCCCGCCTCTTGCAGATAAGCCTGGTGGCTGACCGGATCGGAGAGCTTGCTGAGCTGGTGAATCCGGTACGTGAACGAGCGATTCAGCGGCACATTGAACAGGCGCTCAGCGGCGTCTGCTGGCGCAGGTGAGACAGGGGCACGCGCCATGGCGTCAGTCCAGCTTGATGCCGCTGTTCTTGATGACCTGCCCCCACTTGGCGCGCTCGTCGCTGGCGTATTTGCCCATGCGCTCGGGCGAGCTGGGAATGGACTCAAGCCCCAGGGTCTGCATGCGGGCCTTGACTGCGGTGGTGTCCATGGCCGCGAGCAGCGCGGTGTTGAGCTTGGCGATCACATCCTTGGGGGTGCCCGCAGGCACGACCAGCCCTTGCCAGGCATAGGCCTCAAAACCCTTGAGCCCCTGCTCTTGCAGGGTGGGGATGTCTTCGAAGTTCTTCACCCGCTTGGCGGTGGCCATACCGATGGCGCGCAGCTTGCCGCCGGCGACAAACTGGTAGCCGCTGGCCGTGTCCACAAACATGAAGGGGACCTGACCACCCACCACGTCCTGCACAGCGGGCGCTGCGCCGCGGTACGGTACATGCGTGAAGGCGATGCCCGTCTGCTCACGGAACAACTCGGATGCGAGGTGGTGCGGGCTGCCGGCGCCGGGCGTGGCGTAATTGGCCGCCTTCTGCCCCTTGGCCCAGGCCAGGAATTCTGCAAGGTTGTTGGCGGGCACCTGGGGGTTGACCACCAGGATCATCGGAAAGCGCACGGTGAGCCCCACAGGCGCCAAGTCTTTTTCAGCGCTGTAGGAGAGCTTGCTGTACAACGACGGATTGGCAGCCAGGGTGGCCGTGTCTGCCGACATGAGCACATAGCCGTCTGCCTTGGAGCGCGCCACGTACTCGGCCCCAATGTTGGTGGCAGCACCGGGCTTGTTGTTGATGATGATCGACTGGCCCAGCGTCTTGCCCATGGCCTCTGCCAAGGTGCGTGCCACCACATCAGTGCCACCGCCCGCAGGGTACGGCACCACCCACTCCAGCGGTTTGGATGGGTAAGTCTGCGCGGACGCGGCCGTGCAGACACACAGCAAGGCCGAGACGAACAGACGGCGGCCGCGGGGCAAGAATGAGCGCATGAATACCTCGTGAAGTTGGGCCCGCGTAGATCAATTCAGTCACGCGGGGTTTGACATAGCGCATGAATAGTGCCAGTTTTGGTTGCGCCCGCAACTAGTCACTTACCCTAATAGTTGCGTGCGCAACCATGCGGATGGGCCCCGGCAATACATGCCGAGCGCGCGAAGACGGGTACCAACAGAGAGCCGTAATTGGCTGATGAGCCAAGCAGACGCCGTGAAAATCGGGCTGCCGCTGCCGCAGCCGCAGCCGCTGCGGCTGTCATTGCCGATGGTGGATGCGGCTCCAGGTCCGGCATGCTGCGACCGCAGACTGCGTGCCGCACGGGATTCATCCGGAAGGCGCCTTCAAGCGCCGCCGATCAACGGTTCAACGGTTCAACGGTTCAACGATTCAACGATTCAACAGCGTTGGCGAACGGACGTGGGGCCGCTGCACCGCGCAAAGACGTTTACACCGCCTGCGCTCAACGCTGCGCCAGATGGTCTTTGGCCGTGACCTGCAGTTCGTAGCTGAAGAAATGGTTGCGCCCCAGCGCTTTGGCGGCATAGAGCGCCTCGTCGGCCCGGGTCACCATGCCCATGTAGGTGGTGCTTTCGTCCGGCACACAGGTGGTAATGCCGCCCGACACCGTGACATAAGGGGACGCTGATGAGGCCGGATGGGTGAGCTTGCCGCTCGCCAACACCTCGGTCAGTGCCCGGGCAAACATCATGGCGCCAGATCGCGGTGTGTTGGGCAGGATGAGGGCAAACTCCTCGCCACCCACGCGGCAAGCAAGGTCGCCCGGGCGCTGGCAGATCTTGGCCAGCATGGCGGCCACTGCCTGCAGGCATCTGTCGCCCTCGGGGTGGCCCAGGGCGTCGTTGTACTGCTTGAAGAAATCGATGTCGCACATCATCAGCGTCAGCGGGGTGCGCTCGCGTCGGGCAAGGCGTATCTGCTCATGCAGCACGCGGTCAAAGCCCCGGCGGTTCACCAATCCGGTCAATGCATCGCGCTCAATCAGCGAATTCAACCGGCGATTGGCTTCGTACAGCTCTTCCGTCACCGCAACCAGCCGACGCTCCATCGTCAGCAATCGTTGCATGGCGCGAATCTTGGCCGCGAGCACGGTAGGGCGTACGGGCTTGGTCAGGTAGTCATCACCGCCGGTGCGGATACCCTCCCACAAATCTTCATCACGGTCCATTCCCGTCAGGAAGATGATGGGGGTCCAGCGGCCATCGTCCAGGTCCCGGATTCGCTGAGCTATCCAGTAGCCATTCTTGCCGGGCATGAGGATGTCGAGCAGCACCAGATCAGGCCGGTGCTGCCCGAAAGCAGCCAGCGCCTCATCGGCCGAAGCGGCCTCGACCACCTGCTCCACCCCCATCCGCAGCAATTCTTGCGCCAGGTGCCCTCGCACCGAATCCTGGTCATCGACCACCAAAATCCGCAAATCTGTGTTCTGAAGAATCGCTATGGCCTGCCCTGTTTGCACTTTTTGCTCCGCCCTGTGATGTTGAACGCTGACCCGCCGCAGCGCGCGCCGATGGCCGGGCCGCGCACACGCCCCACATTTTGCAACCGGGCGCAAACCCGCCAGCGCGCCCGCACCGAGAGACCGCTCAAAAGCACATTGACTGCGTCACCGAATCGCACGGCTGTGTCATAGACTCGCGACCTATTTCAGAGACAACACCCCCGCCGGTGACACAGCATGAACCCTACCCCTGACCACGGCCCGCACACCGCCACTGCGTACGGCACCCTTCCCCCTGCATCCCCCCTGCCGCAACGCCGCCCCGTAAGCCTGCCGCGCCTGGCGCAGATGCGCGAGGCCGGTGAAAAAATCACCATGCTCACCGCCTATGACGCCACCTTTGCCGCTGTGGCCGACGCGGCCGGCGTGGACTGCATTTTGGTGGGCGACTCGCTCGGTATGGTGTGCCAGGGTCTGCCCAGCACCGTGGGCGTGCTGCTCGACACCATGGCCTACCACACCGCCAGTGTGGCGCGCGGCCTGCAGCGCGTGCAGGGCACCGCTTGGCTGGTCGCCGATCTGCCCTACGGCACTTATGCCGAAAGCCGCGAACAGGCCCTGCGCAGCGCCTGCACGCTCATGCAGGCGGGCGCGCACATGGTCAAGCTGGAAGGCGGGGGCTGGACAGCGCCGACGGTGGAATTTTTGGTGCAGCGCGGCGTGCCCGTGTGCGCCCACCTGGGCCTGACGCCACAGACCGTGCACGCGCTCGGCGGCTACAGGGTGCAGGGCAAGACCGATGAAGCCGCGCGCGCCCTGCGACGCGAAGCGCACGAGTTGCAGGACGCAGGCGCCGCCATGCTGGTGCTGGAGATGGTTCCCAACGCCCTGGCCGCCGAGCTGACGGCCGAGTTGCCCCACTGCCACACCATCGGCATCGGCGCGGGCAACGGCACCGCAGGGCAAGTGCTGGTGCTGCACGACATGCTGGGCATGAACCTGGGCAAGATGCCCAAATTCGTCCACAACTTCATGCAGGACGCAGGCAGCGTGCGCGGGGCCATGGAAGCTTACGTGCAGGCGGTCAAGCAAGGTCGCTTCCCAGACAACGCATTGCACGCCTGGTAAGGCCACACCCGCAAGCCCCCCCTTTTTGAACACAGCAGCCCGCCCCATGCTCATCACCCACACCATCGACGAACTGCGCCAGGCCCTGGCCCCTTACCGCCGCCCCGCCTTCGTGCCCACCATGGGCAACCTGCACGAGGGCCACATCAGCCTGGTGCGCCAGGCCAAACCCCTGGGCGACGTGACGGTGGCCAGCATCTTTGTGAACCGCCTGCAGTTCTTGCCGCACGAAGATTTTGACAGCTACCCCCGCACCTGGGAGGCCGACTGCGCCGCGTTGCAAAGCGCGGGCTGCGACGTGCTGTTTGCCCCACGGGAAACCGATCTGTACCCCCAGCCGCAAACCTTCAAGGTGCACCCCGACGCCGCACTGTCCGACCTGCTGGAAGGCCACTTTCGCCCTGGTTTTTTTACCGGCGTGGCCACCGTGGTCATGAAGCTGTTCGCCTGCGTGCTGGGCCAGACCGGTGGCGTGGCCGTGTTTGGCAAGAAGGACTACCAGCAGCTCATGGTGATCCGCCAGATGGTGCAGCAGTTTGCGCTGCCGATCGCCATCGTGGCGGGCGACACCGCCCGCGCGCCGGATGGCCTGGCCCTGAGCTCACGCAACGGGTATCTGAGCCTGCAAGAGCGGCAAGAAGCCGTGGCCCTGTCGCAAGCGCTGCTGCACCTGAGCGAGCGCTGGCTGGCCGCCCTGCAGCGCAGCGACATCACCGCCCCGCCCCACGCGCTGGAGCAGCAAGCCATGGACGTGTTGCGCGCCCGGGGCTGGCAACCCGACTACCTCACCGTGCGCCGCCGCACCGACCTGCAACCCGCCACCGCCCACGACGGCGCAGGGACCCTGGTGGCCCTGGGCGCAGCACGGCTGGGCAGCACGCGGCTGATTGACAACCTGGAGTTTTGATCCGCCACGCGCCGCACCAAGGCCATCAGGAGAGCGACCCAGCGAACACTGCGCGCTCCCTGCCGCAAAGTCAATCGCTCCTGAATATATAGCAACTCGCGCTTAACCAGCAAGCGCTGCAGGCATTTTAACCATTAACCTTCCATGCTCCACCGATCGCGTGCGAGCGCGTCTGCCGCGCGCCTGCCGGTATTGCGATACCGGTGGTTGATGCGCAACACGCAACGGTCGGCAGCGACGCTCTTACCTGCCCGTGAACATGAAGTAGGCCAGCACGCACACCGCCAGCGCCACGATCAGCCGGGCAATCCAGGGGGTGACCAGCCACGCACCCAGCACCAGCGCCACCCGCCCCCACAGGTGCGGCGAACGCAAGGGACTTTGCCCTGGGGCAGGTGGGGTGCCGGGTGCCTGATTCTTAGCCTGCAACGGGTAACCGCACGCCGGGCAAGCGGGCGCGTGGGACGACACCTCGCGGCCGCATTCCGGGCAACGCACTAACGCCATCGCTTACCTCCCTTCCTTGGCAGGCACGCCGATGAGGATTTGCACGCGCCGGTTCAGCTGCCGCCCGTCGGGGTCATCCCGTCCATCGGGGGTGGTGTTGGGTGCCACGGGGTGGCGCTTGCCCTTGCCTTCGACCCGCGCCTGCCGGCCCGTTTGCTGCTGCAGTGCACGCGCTACCGCTTCGGCCCGCCGCAGTGACAGCGCATCGTTGTACGCATCGGTGCCCTTGCCATCCGTGTGACCCAGCACGGACAGCGGCGCCGTGGCATAGCTCTTGATGAGTTCTGCCGCCTTGCTCAACGACGCAGCCGCATCGGGACGCAGCTCTGCCTTGTCAAAGTCGAACAGCACGTCTGCGGGCAGATCGATGGAGATGGCCTGCTCAGGCGTGGGCTGCGCCTTGAGCTCCACCAGCAGCGCACGGGTTTGCTCCAGCCGCTCTGGCGGTACCTCGGCTTCACGCAGCACAGTTTGGGGGCCGGCCTTGCGCTGCAGGGCCGTGTTCTGGGTCCGGCTGGTCAACGCGCCGGTCGTTTCTTGCGGTCGCAGCGTGGTGGCTGGCGCAGCGGGTGCGGGGGCCAGCCGTGTGGGCACATCGGCCAGGGTGCGACCGCTGCGTACCACGTCCAGTGCTTGGGCCGGCCCGCAGGCAGCCACGCTCATCGCCAGCACGCGGGCCACAACGCCAGGCCGCAATGCGTACCAGCCCATGCGGACTGCAGCGAGCTGGTACCGCATCAGCCGCCCTGCAGGGGCAAATCGACGACCAGGCCGGGGGCCACGATGTTGTCGCCCTGGTTGCCTTCGTTGAACACGAGCTTGAGCTTGCGGGCGGAAGGCGCCACCGCGCCCATGAAGACCAGCTGGCCATCGAGTGTTTCGCCTTCGCGGATGGTGATGTCGCGGTTGTTGTCGGGGCGTTTGATGTGCAAGCGTGCGCCGCTTTCGTCTTGGAGGTAGGTGTCGGCCAGCGCCAGCATGGTGGTATCGGTGATGCGGTTGGCAAACGAAATGCTCACATCCAGCACCGTGGCATCGGCACCGATCTCGACAGCCTTGACCCGCACCGTAACCCCTGCAGGGGCCACGCCTTGAATCGATAGCGGAACGCGCTTGGGCGCAGCAACTGTGGCGGCTGGCGCTGCCGCAGGGGCCGGCGCGGGCACCGCAGCTGCAGGCACCGCAGCCGCTGAGGGTGCGGCAGGCAAGGCGGCTGGGGCAGTTGCCGCAGGTACTGCGGGTGCAGGCGGTGGAGCCTCGGGTGCCTTGTCCTTGCATGCCGCCAGCATCAACGCCACAGCGGCCACTGCGACGGCTGAGCCCTTGCGCACAGGCGTGGCTGCAAGGTGAAGTGAGTGTGATCTGGTGGTTGCGCAGGAGAGGTGTGTGTCGGTCATATTTGCCTGTTGTCTGCCTGTTATTTGCCTGTTATTTGCCTGTTGGCTTGTGCGATGGTTGAAATGAAATCGGTGAAAGGCGTCGCCAGCCTCAGCGGATGCGGATGCTGTTGGTCCGGCCCGCACTGCCGCCGTGGCGCAGCTCATCAGCGCGAGCAGGGCAATCGCTGTCATGCACGTCGCGGGCATTGCGACCCTGCACGATGACGGTCTGGCCCTCCAGTCGTGCCCCTCGGACATCCACGCTGTTGACAGATGCAGTGCCTTGATCGCCACACCGGACGCCGGAGGCCGTGTTGCCTGTCACCTCAATGCGATTGCCCTGGGCCGCGCTGCTGCCTGTACGAGCTGACGGCGGCGTGGAGTCGGCCGCTCGTGGGGCTGGACCCGCAGCGTTGGCGCGAGCGGGCGCACTGGACTCAGTCCGCCCTGCGGCACCCACCGGCCCCACGGGCCCGACAGGACCCACGGGCTCCGTGGGTCCTGCTGCCTGGGCAGCAAAGCTGGCCAGCACCCCCATCACCAACGCGGCACCGCAACGATGGCGCAGCGAATGCAGCCGCTGTTTCAGCGGGGCGGCCGGGCGGCTGCCGGTGTGCTTGTGCGTGGTCCACAAATTCATGGAGCGACCTTTCCGGCTGTGCCGGGCAAAGAGTTGCCGGGGATGGCGCCCGGGCTGGGAGAAGCCGCCCCGTTGCGCGGCACGGCAGACATGCCAGGCAGTCCAGACCCAGCTCGCACTGGCGC
The DNA here is from genome assembly GCA_002377855.1 of Acidovorax delafieldii. Taxonomy (GTDB): domain Bacteria; phylum Pseudomonadota; class Gammaproteobacteria; order Burkholderiales; family Burkholderiaceae_C; genus Acidovorax; species Acidovorax delafieldii_A. The sequence goes on from DFQQ01000010.1 coordinate 321,680, forward strand.
CGCACCTGCGGGCCGCCCCGGTTCCGCACCGGTGCTAGGTGTTTCGCCACCGGCACTCTGGCGCTCAATGCGGGCCTGCAGCTCTGCAGCAAAGCGCTCGGCCAGTGCAACTTCTTCCACAGCCATTTCGGCGCCCAGTTCGTTGATGACCGACAGCACATTGCGGTGGGCTCCCGTGTCTGGCTGTGCCATGCGCTCCAGCAAGCGGGCGTAGCCCAGTGCCCGCACGTTGTCCTTTGGAACCCCCTGGCCCTTGCGGTTCATCTCGGTCAATCGCTGCATGGCGCGGGGGTCGCCCCGCACCGCTGCGAGCAGATACCACCTGTAGGCCTGGCCCATGTCGCCCAGGCCCGAGCGGGGGTTCTGGTACGCATCACCCACGAACGACAGGAGCTGGGGGTTTTGCGTGTTCAGCGCCTCACGCTTCAAACGTTCCAGCTCGTTGCGGTAGATAGGGCCTTGGCAGCCCAGCTCGGCCACTCCACGCTCCAGAGCCTCGTTGCACGACTCAATGAAACGCGCGCCCGCCGTAGCGCCGGGGGCGGCCTGTGGGGTAGCGCTGGGTGCTGCCGGATTGGGCACCGCGCCTGTCGCTGGAGCGGCTGTGGAAGCAGCCGCTGGCACCGTGGTGGGCGGGATCTGGGCCAAGGCCGCCCCATGCAAGGCCATCCCAGCCAGCCAAGGGGCCCAGCGGCAGAACATGCTGGCGCCACGCATCATGTACCAGCCTTTTTATGGGCTGGCGCAGCATTTGGGGCCGTTGAGCCACCCGACACAGCGGGAGCCTGAGCAGTCTCCCAAGCCATGGGCACGCCAAAGAACAGGGGCTCAAAGCCCTGCCAGGTCATCACATCCACCGTGCCCAGCGAAGCAAACCGCTGTGTGTAGACCCGCTCCAGGGCTTGCCGGGTGGGGTCGTCCAGCTGCTGCGTCACCTGCACAGGCTCCCCGTACTTGCGCAGGGTGACCTGGATGAGCCCCAGCTTGAGCTCCGGCGAAAGGCTGGTGTACGCAGCGCGCATGTTCTCCACCACCACCGGGTCTGGCGTGCCATTGGGGATGCAGCGCCAATACGGGGTGTTGGTGGCCTTGCCCACGAGTTCCAGCACGCTCAGATCAACCAGCGTGCGAATGGCAGAGTGCCGTCCTTGCAGGTACTTGCCCTCCAGCTTGAAGCCGAAGGCATCGCCATAAAACCCCAGACTGGCGTTGTCTTCCGAACTGAAATTCAGCACCTTCACCACGTTGGAGGCCTGCACCTGCGGCACCATCTGCTGCGTGGAAAAGCTCACCAGGTTCAGGTCCAACGCCAATGCTGAGTAGATGGCCGTGCGCTTTGTGTCGCCACCCATGGTGACTTTGCCATTGCCTCCGCCAAACTCGATACCAGCCGAATTCACGCGCCCCGCGCCGGCAATGGCACGGTCAAACTCGGTGAGCGCGCCGGTGATCAGGAAGTCGGGCATGGTCACGCCAAACTTGGCCCCCAACTGGGCCTGAGAGACGAGGTAGTCGGGGTGGTAGGGCACGTACACCACGCGCGCTCCGATCCGGTTCACAGCGGTGCGCACCATCTCGGTGATGTCGCCAGGAATCTCTGCGCCCACCAGGGGGCTGGAGAGATTGGTAGCGTCGAGAATGCTGCGCGTTTGCATGTAGATGACAGGGTCACCCTCCTTGTAGATATCCAGCATGCGGCCGAAGCGGCCAAGCGCGAGGGCGTAGGGACTGAGGTTGGTCACCGGCAGCAACTTGTCAGCCTCGCGCTCCTGCATCAGGGTGTTGGCATCCTTGAGTGCATTTTCAGTGGTTGCGCAGCCAGCGAGGGCGGCCACTGCCAGCGCCAGCGCCCCCCAACGCAATGGTGTTCTTTTGGTCATCATGGTTGTTATGTGTGGTGATCTCAACAGCCCCGCTCTCTCGGGGCTTGCGGCACAAAGCCTTCTTTTCGTTCAGCGACCCGAGTTCAAGACGGTGATGTTCTCCACGCCCTTGCCTTCCACATACAAGGTCACGTTGCCGTTCACGTTGCCCTGGATCACCGGGCTGGCGATGCGCAGCGTGCCATCGGGCGAGCGTTGCACATCCGAGTAAGAGGTGCGTATCACGATGTTGCGTTGCCCCTCGGGCAGCTTGAGCGTGCCATCGGGCTGCACCAGAGCGCTTTGGTCTACCAGTGCGTTCTGCGCAATCGCTCGATTGACCCGCGCCTTTGCACTCACCGCCGGATAGACGCCGTCGTTCAGCCGCACGCCGCTTTGGGCCTGGTCTTTGTAAGCGCCCAGTTGTTCGCCATAGTTGACCAGTTGGGCCTGCGCGCTGGCGCCTGCCAGTGCCACCACGCACGCCCCGCAGTACATGGCCCAGGTTCGACCATTTGGCCAAGGACCATGGGAATTCCGTGTTTTCATTTGCCGCTCCTTCAGTCACAAAAATTCACACACACGCTCGCGTCGGCAACAGGCCTACATGCTCAGCAGGTTCATCGCAGGAGTCACCGTGACGGACTGGTTGATCACGCCGACCGAGGGCGTCGTGTAGGTGTAGCCAGGGTTGGCGGCCGAGGGCGTGTTCGCCGTCACGCCCACCATGCCCGTCACGGCACCGCCCACATTGCGAACGCTGCCAGTTGTCATCCCTGCAGCCGCTACAGACATGTTTCCGACGATGGCCACCGCGCCGGTGATGACACCCTGGTTGATGACAGAACTGGCGACACCGCCCGCCGCCGCGCGGGCTTGGTTGCCAGCAATCACCACCGTGCCCGACATCACACCTTGGTTGACCAGTGAGTTGGCCGTACCTCCCAGCGTGGCGCTGCCGCGATTGCCCGCAATCACCACCCGGCCGGACAGACGCCCACGGTTGTCAACGCTGTTGACGGTGCCACCGCCCGTAGCACTGCCCTGGTTCCCTGTGATCACGACCTGGGCACCAGCGAGCGTGCCCCTGTTGTGCACACCATTGACCAGCCCGCCGCCGCTGGCGCGGCCGGTGTTGCCGGCAATCAGAATCTGGCTGCCCCTGATGGAGCCGGAGCCGGACACACTGTTGACCTTGCTGCCCTCTCCTTGCACGCTGGCCTGGTTGCCGAGGATGGTGATGTTCGAGCCGGTCACATTGCCGTCCGCGCGCACGCTGTTCGCCAAGCCAGCATGGGCTGAACCGGTATTGCCGACAATGGTGATCTGGCTGCCTGAAATACGGCCATTGCCCACCAGGCTGTTGACGGTACCGCCATCGCGCGCGGAGCCCTGGTTGCCCAAAATGGTGATGCTGCCGCCCTGCAGCGTGCCCGCAACGTCCACACTGTTGGCCACGCCCTGCTGCGCGTTGCCCTGATTGGCTGTCACCGTGACGTTGGAACCGGCCACGCGCCCACGGCCTTGCGCTCGCACGCTGTTGGCCAGCCCGTCGCGGCCCGCAGCACGGGCGCTGCCCTGGTTGCCCACCACCTGCACCGCACTGCCCTGCAAAGCGCCATCGGCCTGCACGCTGTTGGCCAAAGCCGTGCTGCCCTGCTCGGCCTGTGTCTGCACCGCAGTGTTGCCCGCCAGCAGCACCTGCAGGCCATCCACACGGCCGCCAGACGCTTGTGAAAAACTGTTGGCCGCCGCAAGCCCCTCGGCGGCATGCACGCGGCCCGCCGTGTTGCCCATCAACTGCAGGCTGGCTGCGCGCATATCGCCCAGCACCTGAACAGCGTTGGCATTGGCTTGCCCCACACCCTTGCCAAACGCAGCGAAGCCCGCCACGGTGCCTTCACTGCCCTCGCTGCGCACATCGGCCGCCGTGTTGCCCGCCAAGGTCAGCGTACTGCCCTGCACACGCCCCTGGGCGTTGACCGACAACGCATTGGCGTTGACGCGCCCCCCGTTGGCGTTCAGCTGGCGGGCCGTGTTTCCGACCACCTGCACGCTGCTCTGGACCAGGGCGGTGGCACCCGATCCGTCCATGTACACACCGTTGGCCGCCAGCACCCCGTTCGAACGGGTGCCCACGCCCAGCGCCTGCGCGCCACTGCCCGCGGCGCGGATGTCTTCGCCCCGGTTGCCCGCGATGACCACGGGCGTGCCGCGCACCTGCGCGCCGCGGTAGGCAGACAGTGCATTGACCAGGGCCGTGCCACCCGTAGCGTGTACTGCGCGCACACTGTTTCCTGCGATGAGCCAGGGCGACGAGGCATCGACCAAGGCACCGTCATGCAGCACCAGCGCGTTCGCGGCTGCCCGCGCGCGGCTTTCGCGCCCAGCCAGCCCGCCCGCTGCCGACACTGCGTCGGCCGTGGTGGTCATGTCGCTGGCGGTGTTGCCCGTCATGGCGCCGGTTGCCGACAAGCGCGACGCAGCGCCGGAGCCGCTTTCCAGCGCAACACTGTTGGCCAGCAACGCGCCGCCACGCGCGGTGAGCCGCGATGCGGTATTGCCGGCAATGGTCAACGTGGCGGCGTCCAGCTGCGAGCCTGTCACGGCAAGGCTGTTTGCCAACGCGGCCGATTGCTGCCGGGCCGAGAACAACAGCCCGCCACCCACCTGCGCTGCGTAGCCACTGGACTGCACTGCGTCTGCGCGGTTGCCTGCCAGGGTTACGGCAGTGGCCTGCACACGCCCCTCACCCAACATGATGGTGTTGGCAGCCGCAAGTCCGCCCGACCCGGTGATCGACGCTCCGCGGTTGCCCGAGAGGACAACGCTGGCGCGCTCGAGCGTGGACTGCCGCTCGGCCACCACGGTGTTGGCCAACGCCCGTCCATTGCGCTCCAGCGCCCCCACGCCCCCCCCGCCAATGGAGCCCGAGCCCCCGGCCGTGCGCACCGTCTCGGCCGCATTGCCGGCAATCAAAACGCTACCCCCGCGCACGGTGGCACCGTCCAGCCACAGGCTGTTGCCCGCCGCGCCACCGCCCGTGGCCACCACATCAATGGCACGGTTGCTGGCCACCTGGTGCACCGGGGCATCTGCAAGGGCGCCGCCCGTCACTGAAATGGTGTTGGCGAGCGCTGACGCAGAGATGCGCACATCGGCCAAAGCGCCGCCCAGAATTGAACCCTCTCCGCCCCACGCCTGCACGTTGCGGGCCGTGTTGTCAGAAATGCCTGCCTGATACCTGGCCGAACTCGCCAGACGGTGATCGGTGAAACTCACGCTGTTGGCCAAGGCACTGCCGCCCGTTGCAACCACCTGGGCCGCCTGGTTGCCCGCCAACACCAGTTGCGCCCCCCGCAGTTCGCTGGACGCCAGACTCACCGCGTTGGCCGCGGCCACGCCGGTCAAATCCACCTGCGCGATGGTGCCCCGCCCTACGGCGCCAGCGCCACCGCCTGCACGCACATCTTCTGCGCGGTTGCCGGTGTGCAGGATGCGGCTGTTTGCCAATGTCGATCGGGCAGCCGTCAAGGCATTGGCCAGGGCAGAGCCTCCAATGGACGTGACACGCCGCGCTTCGTTACCCGACAGCGACACATCAGCGTTGCGCAGTTCGGTGGCGTCCACCAGCACACTGTTGGCCGTCGCGCGGCCCGGCATTTGGAGCGAACCCGTGCCCAGCAACACTTCCGTTTTGGCGCCAAAGGCCGCCACATCTGCCGCTCGGTTGCCCAGTACCGACACCCTGCTCGCCGCAAGAGGCTTCACACCCGTAGCGCTGGCGGCCAGCACCATGTTGGCTGTGGCAGCACCCCCCAGCGCGTGAACAAAACCTGTTACCTGATTGCCCAGAACCTGCACTTGCGACTGGCGCACGTCCATGGCGGCCAGGCCAATGCCATTCGCCTGGGCCGTTGCCGCCAGGTCCACCCGCATCCCCACGTTGGCCAGGGCCGAGCCCTTGCCACCGCTGGACACCACCGGGCCTGCGGACTTGTTGCCCTGAACCTGGACCCGACTGCCCGCGTCCACCTGGGTGCCTGCACTGTTCTTATGCCAACCCAGGCCCGCAAGCATCGATTCCTGGGCGTTCACGCTCGCTGGGGCCAGCGTCACGGAAACCAGCAGGCCCAGCGCTAGCGCTTCAGGCGGACGCGTCTTGCGCTTTGTATGCACTCACAGCCCCTTGAAAGGTATGCGAGGGTTTAGACGGGCGCCTGCCCATGAGCAGGCCGCCCGCGCCGCAACCCATGAAGATCAGTTGATGTTGACGCTATTGACGTTGGCCGTGCCGCCGATGGCCTTGATGTCAGTGGCTTCGTTACCGGTCACGGTGATGTCGGAGTTGCGAATCTTGGAGCCGGTGATGTTGATGCTGTTGACGTTGGCAACACCTTCCATGGACACCTCGGCCACCTTGATGCCAGCTTTGCCGCCGCCTGCGAGAACATTGGTGGCTTTGTTGCCGGACACCGTAATCCGGCTTTGGGTTACTTCAGAGCCTGCCGAGCCCTTGCCGGAAATCAGGCCGGGGATGGTCACATTGCCGCTTTGAGCAAAGGCTGCGCCGCATGTGAACGCGAGCGCTGCAACGGTGGTAAATGCAATTTTGCGCATGACAATAATCCTTTGAGGGTTTGGTCAATCCACGGAAAGCCCCGTGTGGCTTACGAAACGGATTGTTCCGGGCACCGCCGGCGCGAAAGTAAGCAAACGTAGTACCACACCTCGCTGGCCGATATGAGGTTATCCACAGCCCAAACGTATCCAGAATATCGCTGCGAACCATTGCCGGAGCGATATGTAAGAAAAGTGCGCACTACTCCGACCGAGAAATTCCCACAAATTTTCGCCGCGTTCGTTATTCGTGAAAACCATAAAAAAACCAACAAGCGATTACATTTCATTCAACATGAAACGCGTATAAAACAATTTGAAATTATTGACTGCTCGAGAATATTTAAACAACTGCATTATTTGTCATGAGAATGAAACAAAATCCCGCTATTCAATCAGTCGTTATTGCAGCATCGGTGGTTTTGGCAGCGTGCTCCCCCTCAGCGCAGAACGAATACTCCTACCCGACGGATGCACAGATTTCCTCAGCCCTAGAAGCGCAATTCGCTAGTGACCGAAACAGCACCGCCGCACGAGATCTGGTCCGTACCTTGGGTGGTGAACAAGGAAAATTGCGCTACCAGATCCATCAGGTGATCTACCGACAAGGAGCGTACGAGGCCCGGTACGACGCGGTATTGGTGATGGGGCAGCCGGGTGTGCAAACGCTGCAGGCGTTGTATGCCAGCATGATTCCCGACGCGGAGCGCGCCAAACTGGCGCAAGGCAGCCTGCAAGCCTATGAAAGCTGGCTCAGGCAGCAGGCCGAAGCGCTGAAGAAGACCTCGGCACCGCAAGGCCAAGCGCTTCTGGACACGCTGGACCTGCTGGGCAAGTGCTACCGGGGCAAAGAAACTGGGGCAGAAGTCACCGTGATGCAGGGTCTGGGTGCGCTGCTTTCCCCTGAGCGCAAGGGGCTCTACGCCGAGAAACTGGCGCTGCCAGACACCACCATGCAGTGCCTACCCACTTGAGGGGCACCGGGCCTGCGGGGGCTGCCTCACATGAACAGGCACGCACCAGCGCCCGACCCGTGCGAGCGCCGAGTGGATTGGCTGGGATCAATCCACCACTGTGAGCTTGGCCACGCTCAGCGCCAGCCACTTGGTGCCGTGGCGCGGAAAGTTGACCTGCGCCCGCGCATCGTCGCCCGTGCCTTCAATGGCCAGCACCTTGCCTTCGCCAAACTTGGTGTGAAACACCGCGATGCCCGCGCGCAGCCCATGGGAGGGCGCGGCCTTTTGCGGCGGCCCGGGTGGGCTCGCGAAGGTTTCGGATTTAAAGCCAAATTGACCCTTAGCGCCCGAACCGTAAGCGCCACCAGCTCCTGAATTAGGAGCAAAAGAACCAAACCCCTGCTGCTTGGGCGTGATCCACTTGAGCGCTTCTTCGGGCAGCTCGTCAAAAAAGCGGCTCTTGATGTTGTAGCGCGTCTGGCCGTGCAGCATGCGCGTTTGCGAGTGGCTCAGGTACAGGCGCTTGCGCGCGCGGGTGATCGCCACGTACATCAGGCGGCGTTCTTCTTCCAGGCCGTCGCGATCACTGGCGGAGTTTTCGTGCGGGAACAGGCCCTCTTCCATGCCGCCGATGAACACGGCGTCAAATTCCAGGCCCTTGCTGGCGTGCACGGTCATGAGCTGCACCGCGTCCTGCCCAGCCTGGGCTTGGTTGTCGCCCGCCTCCAGCGCGGCGTGGGTGAGGAAGGCGGCCAGGGGCGATAGGGTTTCGCCGGTGTCGATGTCCACGATGCCGGGCACTGCGGATTTGAGGGCTTCATCGAGCAGCGGCGCGTTCGGGTCCAGCCCTTGGCTGACCGCGCTCTGCGTCAGCGGCGTGCCGTGCTCATCCAGCGGCAGGGCCACGGCGTCGCGGCCAAAGCCTTCCTGGGTGACAAAGCTCTCGGCGGCGTTGACCAGTTCTTCCAGATTTTCGATGCGGTCGGCACCTTCCTTCTCGGTTCGGAAGTGCTCCACCAACCCTGAGGATTGCAGCATCTGCTCGATGATGCCGCGCAGGTTCAGCCCCTGCGTCTGCTCGCGCAGCACATCCACCATGGCCACAAACGCGCCCAGATTGGCGCCGGCCTTGCCGGGCACTGCGCTCACCGCGTCGTGCAGCGAGCAGCCTGCGGCGCGGGCCGCGTCCTGCAGCACTTCGATGCTGCGCGCCCCAATGCCGCGCGGCGGAAAGTTGACGACCCGGGTGAAGCTGGTGTCGTCGTGCGGGTTTTCCAAAAGCCGGAGATAGGCCAGCGCGTGCTTGATTTCAGCGCGCTCAAAAAACCGCAGGCCGCCATACACACGGTAGGGCACGCTGGCATTGAACAGCGCCGATTCGATCACGCGGCTCTGCGCATTGCTGCGGTAGAGCACGGCGATTTCCTTGCGCTCAAAACCGTCATTGCGCACCAGCTGCTTGATCTCATCGACCATCCACTGGGCCTCGGCCAGGTCGGAGCTGGCCTCGTAGACGCGCACGGGCTCGCCAGCGCCCTGCGTGGTGCGCAGGTTCTTGCCCAGGCGGCGGCTGTTGTGGCTGATGAGGGCGTTGGCCGAATCCAGAATGTTGCTGTAGCTGCGGTAGTTCTGCTCCAGCTTGATCTGGCGCTGCACGTCAAACTCGCGCACAAAGTCGGTCATGTTGCCCACGCGCGCACCGCGAAAGGCGTAGATGCTCTGGTCGTCGTCGCCCACGGCAATCACGCTGCCGCGTGCTTCAAAGCGCCCGCCCACCTCGTTGCCCGCCAGTTGCTTGAGCCAGGCGTACTGCAGCTTGTTGGTGTCCTGGAACTCATCCACCAGGATGTGCTGGAACCGGCGCTGGTAGTGCTCGCGGATGGGGTCGTTGTCACGCAGCAGTTCGTAGGAGCGCAGCATCAACTCGCCAAAGTCCACCACGCCTTCGCGCTGACATTGTTCTTCGTACAGCTGGTAGATCTCGACCTTCTTGCGGCTGTCGCTGTCGTGTGCAGGCACATCGCCGGAGCGCATGCCCTCTTCCTTGCAGCTGGCGATGAAGTAAGCCAGCTGCTTGGGCGGAAACCGCTCGTCGTCCACGTTGTGCTGCTTGCACAACCGCTTGATGGCCGAGAGCTGATCTTGCGTGTCCAGGATCTGAAACGCCTGCGGTAACCCCGCGGCCTTGTGGTGCGCGCGCAGCAAGCGGTTGCACAGGCCGTGGAAGGTGCCGATCCACATGCCGCGCACGTTCACGGGCAGCATGGCCGATAGGCGAGCAACCATTTCCTTGGCCGCTTTGTTGGTGAAGGTGACGGCCAGAATTCCGCCGGGCGTGGCGTAGCCGTTTTGCAGCAGCCAGGCGATGCGGGTGGTGAGCACACGCGTCTTGCCCGAACCGGCTCCCGCCAGGATGAGCGCGTGGCCTGCGGGCAAGGTGACGGCGGCCAGCTGTTCGGGGTTGAGGTGGTGCAGCAGGGGCGAGACGCCAGTTGCAGCGGCCGGGGCAGCGGACGCGCCGCGATCGGGCGCGTCCGAGAACATATCTTGTGGGAACATGCAGGCATTGTAGAAAGCCTTCCCCCTATGATGCGTATTCAGAAATTCAAGGGAGATCTAACCGTGAAGGACCCTATTCGCCGACATGCAGTGGCCTGCACCACATCCGTCTTGCTGGTGCTTGCAGGCTGTGGTGGGGGAGCAGCGATGCGCAACCCGAGAGCCCCGCGCCCAGCGCGCCTGCGTTGACGCCAATGCCCTCACTCACCTACAGCCCGGACGCTACGGTGTGTGCCTGGATGGCGGCACACGTGCAGCCGTTTGCGTGGCCCACTCAGGCGGTCGGCCCACGGACCTGGCAACCGGCACAGGTGCAGACGGTCGACACCCCTTTGCGCAACGCGCAAGGCTTGACCCAGTACCGCATCACCAGCAACCTCATGGTGCTGCAGAGCCACTACGCCCCGCAGATCCAATCCAAGGGCCTGAAGTACGCCACCAGCCAGCTGTGGGCCCAGGAGGCCTCATGCAGGTACGGGATCAACGTGGAATCTCAATACCTCAGCGAGCTGAGCTACACCTTCAACGCCTACATGCCCGACAGCACGGCTGCACGCATCGCCCAGGAGGACTACACCGCGGGCATCCAGCAGGTGCGCAAGCCTGACCCCTGCAAGCCTGAAATCGTGATTCCCGGCACACCCCTGCCGCCGCAATGCCAGGCCAGCAACTGACATGCGCACCCTCGCTGTTGCCGCTTTGTTGACCAGTGCGCCGCTGCTTGCGTTGGCCCAAGCCTCGTGCAGCAGCGATGGGCAACCTCAGCCTGCTGCACTGTTCGAGCGCTTCGTCAGCGCCGACTGTGAGGCCTGCTGGGCCGACCCGGCCACGCCGGCACCATCCGCACCGTCCACCGTGGTGCTGGACTGGATCGTGCCCAGCGCGCAGGGGGATGAGGCGCCGTTGTCTGCGGCAGCGACCAACGACGCCACCCAGCGCCTGCAGGCGCTGGGCCGCCAAGCCCCAGTGGGCACCGATGTGGCACTGTCTGCCGTAGAGCCCCCAGCCCGCCCCCTGCGCTTGCGGGTGGCCCATGGCCTGCCCATCAACGACTACCTGGGCGCGGGCATAGCGCTGGCCCGCACACATGGCGTGGTACCGCCCACGCAGGGCTGGCACTACCACCTTTTGCTGGTAGAGGCCGTGCCCGCAGGCAGCGAGGGCACGTTGATGGCTCGCAATTTGGTCAGAAACATGCTCTCGGGCACATGGAATAAGCGCGAGCAGCTATCGAAAAATGAGCGTTTCCGGTGGATGGATAACCGCCCCATGCGCATCCCCCCCGGCGCACAGCCACAGCGGCTGCACATGGTCGGCTGGGTGCAAGACGCGCAGGGCCGCGTGCTGGCTGCTGCACAGTCTGTATGCAGGTAATACAACAGGCGTTATGACAAGCGCGCCATAGGCGCCTAGAATCAATCACCGGGCCCAAGTTTCTTGAAGCCCGGTTTTTTGTGCCTGTGCAACCAGGGTTCGGTATTGGCTCTTACGCCCATCCCCACAAAGCCGGTCCCAAGCCAAGCGCCCACCGTGGCAAAAATCCTTTTGCCGCGTCCTTTACTGGAGCTTGGAATCTCATGGAAATCTTCGACTACGACAACGTTTTGCTGCTGCCCCGCAAATGCCGCGTGGAAAGCCGCTCGGAATGTGACGCCAGCGTGGAGCTGGGTGGGCGCCGCTTTCGCCTACCTGTGGTGCCGGCCAACATGAAGACGGTGGTGGACGAAACCATCTGCACCTGGATGGCGCAAAACGGCTACTTCTACGTGATGCACCGCTTTGACCTGGACAACCTGCAGTTCGTTAAAGACATGCACGCCAAGGGCTGCTACGCATCGATTTCGCTGGGAGTGAAAAAGCCCGACTACGACACGGTGGACCAACTGGTAGCCCAAGGCATCACGCCCGAGTACATCACCATTGACATCGCCCACGGCCATGCCGATAGCGTGAAAAACATGATTGGCTACCTGAAGCAGCACTTGCCCAGGGCGTTCGTGATTGCAGGCAATGTCGCCACGCCCGAGGCCATCATTGACCTGGAAAACTGGGGTGCGGATGCCACCAAGGTGGGCGTGGGGCCAGGCAAGGTCTGCATTACCAAGCTCAAGACGGGGTTTGGCACGGGCGGCTGGCAGCTGTCAGCGCTCAAGTGGTGCGCACGTGTGGCCACCAAGCCCATCATTGCCGACGGCGGCATTCGCAGCCATGGCGACATCGCCAAGAGCATCCGCTTTGGCGCCACCATGGTGATGATCGGCTCGCTGTTTGCGGGCCACGAGGAATCACCCGGCAAGACCGTGGAAGTGGACGGCGAGCTGTTCAAGGAGTACTACGGCTCGGCCAGCGACTTCAACAAGGGCGAGTACAAGCACGTGGAAGGCAAGCGCATTCTCGAGCCCATCAAGGGCAAGCTCGCCGGCACCCTGATCGAGATGGAGCAAGACGTGCAAAGCTCCATCAGCTACGCGGGCGGTACCAAACTGATGGATATCCGCAAGGTGAACTACGTGATCTTGGGCGGAGACAACGCGGGCGAACATCTGCTGATGTGAATACCCGAAGCGGTGCGCTACTGCACCGCCCCAAGTGGGCGCAGAGCTGCGCTTGCGCGGAGCGCCACGCAGCGGAGTTCGCGTGTTACGCCCGCAGCAAGTTCACCGCCATGTGGTGCAGGTCGTGCCCGGGCTTCGCCAAGGCATCCAGAATGCTGAAATGGTGGAGACCGGGCAACATCTGGCAGCGCGGCACGACGTGTGTGCCCCACGCGTCCTGAATCAATTGCGCCTGGCGCGCAAACTCCTCACTCTCATCCCCGCCTGCCACGCTGTAAAGCAGGCCTTGCGCCGGCGCCTGGAGCCGCGCAGGGCTGGCTTGCTGGACATGCTCTTCGGTCAAATGCAAGTCCTGCTGCAAGAACGGCGTGTGCATGATGGGCTCCAGGTCGTGAAGTCCCGAGATCGAAAGCACTTTGCGCACCAGCCCTTCCGGCAAATCCGGGGCTACCAGCGGCCACACGCTGGTCAGCAACAAGGACGCCAACTGCCCGCCCGCAGAATGCCCAGCCACCGTGATGCGGCGGGGGTCACCGCCGTGCTCAGCCACATGCCGCCAAACCCACGCCAGCGCGACCTCCATCTGCCGACCGATGTGGGGAACAGTGACGGGGTGCTCGGGCGTACCCGGGCACAGCGCATAGTTGACCACCACAACGCAGTAACCGGCCAACGTGAACGAAGGCGCTATGAATGAGTGGTCGGACTTGTCGAGCGAACGCCAGTACCCGCCATGGATGAACACCAAGACAGGACTGCCTTGTGCAACAGGGTGGGCTGGCGGGAACACGTCGAGTTTTTCCCCTGCTTCATCTCCGTACGCCACATCCAGAACGCAAGGGAGATTGACGCGAACCTGCGCCGAGTCCTGCGCCCAGCGCTGCAAGTAGTTCATGTGGTCGGGTACCAACGCACGATTGTTGTACATGCGCTCCAGCCAGGCTGGGTCGTGCAAGGGTAAGGTCATCACTTTATCTCCTCAGATACCCAGCATCATCCGGTCAATGCCACCACGCTGCAAGCTACGTGACAGGGTGATCGCTCCAAATCAGCCCATCATCCAGACCGAGACAACCACCTTGAAGACCATGCCATGACCACTTCTTCGCTTTGCATCGCTGTACTGGGCATCGGCATGATGGGAGACCCCATGGCGCGACGCCTGCGCCAAGCCGGGCATGAAGTACATGCGTGGAACCGCACCCGATCCAAGGCAGAACCCCTTGCAGCCATGGGCATCGCCGTGCATTCCACCCCCGCAGACGCCGTGCGGCGCGCTGACATTGTGGTGAGCCTGCTGGAAAGTGGCCCGGTGGTGGAACAGGTTCTTTTCCAGAACGGAGCCGCCCAAGCCATGCGACCAGGCACCCTGTTCATCGACATGGCGTCTATCCAGCCACGCGAGGCCCGAGACCACGCAGCAAGGCTGGGCGAAATAGGGATTTCACATCTGGACGCGCCGGTTTCCGGCGGTACCGTCGGGGCTGAAAATGGCACGCTGGCCATCATGGCCGGGGGGCGGACTGAAGACTTCGCGCGTGCGCAATCCGTGTTTTCAGCACTGGGCCGCGCAACCCATGTCGGCCCCCATGGGAGCGGGCAGCTGACGAAGCTGGCCAACCAGATGATCGTGGGCATCACCATCGGTGCGGTGGCAGAGGCTTTGCTGTTCGCCGCCAAAGGCGGCGCCGACATGGCCAAAGTCCGAGAAGCGATACAGGGCGGGTTCGCCGACAGCCGCATTCTGCAGCTGCACGGGCAGCGCATGGTGAGCCGCGACTTCGCCCCCAAAGGCCGGATGGCTGTGCAACTCAAGGACATGCGCAACGCTCTGGCGACTGCCCACGAAATTGGCTTCGACGCGCCAGTGACTGCGTTGTTTGAAGCACTCTACGCCGACGGTGTAGAGCATGGCCTGGGAGAGCTCGATCACAGCGGACTTTTTGTGGAACTGGCCAGCCGCAACGCAATGCAATAATTTTCGACGCGACTTGCGGGCCCCACGAAAATTGGTGCATAATACGAGTCTCTGCAGCGATGCAGACAACTTGAAAAGTTTGGGTTCTTAGCTCAGTTGGTAGAGCAGCGGACTCTTAATCCGTAGGTCGAGTGTTCGAGTCACTCAGGACCCACCAAACAAAAGCCGCAAGGCAGTAAAAGCCGAAGCTACATCGTAGTTTCGGCTTTTTGCTTTTTCCGCACCACAGCACCCTTCGAACCCCAACCCTCGCGCCCTCAACTGTCAATCGGCAATGAATCCACAAGCGAACATGCTCTGGACCGGCCCCAAATGGGCCCTGGCGGTACTTCTTGCCGTTTTGGGCATGCTCGGGCCGTTTTCGATTGATACTTACATACCGGCCTTTTCCGGTATCGCCAACGCGCTCGGCGCCACGCCGGTCGAGATGCAGCAAACGCTGTCAGCTTATCTGTTCGGCTTCGCATTCATGAACCTCTTTCATGGCGCGTTGGCAGACAGCTTCGGGCGCAGGCCGGTGGTGCTGTGGGGCATTGCGCTGTTCACCGTCGCGTCGGCAGGCTGCGCCCTGTCGCAGAGCATCGAGCAACTCGTTTTTTTCCGCGCGGTTCAGGGTCTGTCTACGGGGGCGGGCATTGTGGTTTCACGCGCGGTCATCCGTGACATGTTTCCGCCTGCCCAGGCGCAGCAGGTGATGAGCCAGGTCACCATCTATTTCGGGGTGGCGCCTGCAGTGGCTCCCATCGTGGGCGGGTGGCTGTTTGTACACACAGGGTGGCAGAGCATCTTCTGGTTTCTGGCATTGGTCGGTGCGGTCCTCTGGGCCACCAACTTTCGCCTACTACCCGAAACCCTGCATCCCAGCCATCGCCAACCGTTCAACGTGCGCCACTTGATGCGGGGATATTGGGCCCTGGGCTCCAGCCCCAAGTTCGTACTGCTGGCTTTTGCCAGCGGTATCCCATTCAATGGCATGTTTCTGTACGTTCTGTCTGCGCCTGCTTTTCTGGGGGAGCATCTGAAGCTCGCACCCACGCAGTTTTTCTGGTTCTTCGTGCTGACCATCTCTGGAATCATGGGCGGCGCATGGCTCAGCGGGCGCCTGGCTGGGCGCATTGCGCCCAAGCGTCAAATTCGGCACGGGTTCGTGATCATGTTTGCGGTCGGAATTGTCAACGTAGCACTCAATGCGGTGCTGACCCCCCATGCCGCCTGGGCGCTGTTACCCATTGCCATCTTCGCTTTCGGCTGGGCTCTGATGGTGCCCGTTGTGACGCTGCTGGTACTGGACTTGGCCCCCGAACGGCGCGGCATGGCCTCGTCATTGCAGGCTTTCGTAGGCTCCACCGCCAACGGTATCGTCGCCGGGGTGATCTCGCCAATGGTCATGCATTCCACCCAAGGCTTGGCAGTCGCGTCGCTTTTGATGATGTGCATCGGACTGGCGTCGTGGGTCTATCTGCACCATCGGTGGCCCGACATCGGAAGCAAGGCCGGGGGAACATCAGCGACCTGAAAACTTGTGCTGGCCGTGGCAAGCCTGAGAGCTCTCAGGCCACCCATTCTGCGCGGCCAGCGCGGGCGATCTGGGTGAAACTCATCTCCCGCTCCCGTCAGCGCCTGCGCTCCAACCCCATCTGCAGGTAGTAGCGCTTTTTTTCTTCGTACATGGCTTGGTCTGCCTTGTGCAAGGCAGACTCCACCCCCTCCCCCGACTGGCAGCATGCGATACCCATGGCCAAACCCAGCGGCTGCCCGGAATAGAACTGGTTGTTCAACTCCACCAGCGACTGGATTCGATCCCGTACTGCCAAAGCCCCCCGCTCATCTGCGCCCGGCAACAAGACTGCGAACTCGTCTCCTCCAACGCGTGCGGCACAGGCTGGCGCATCTACTGCCTTCGCTAGCACTTCGCCTGCGCGCCGCAGCATGGCGTCTCCGGCTGCGTGCCCTTGCTCGTCGTTGATGGCCTTGAGTCCATTGAGGTCAATCGCGATCACCGCAAAAGGCCAAGGGCCCTTGCGCGAGAGGCGATTCAACTCTTCGGCATAGAAGGCGCGGTTACGCAGCTGGGTAAGCACATCATGCTTGCCCAGATACTCCAGGTACGCTTCCGCCTTCTTGCGGGCGGTGATGTCTACCAACGAAAGCAACACCAGGCTCCAGTCCTCCAGGTGGCTACCCAGCACAGAAAATTGCATGTGGATGTGAACAGCATCCCCCGACAAAGAGTAGTTGGTCACCTCGCGCTGCTGCACCGTTTTGCCATCCCACAGATCCTGCAACTGCTCAGCGAAGGACTCCGTCATCTCGCCCCGGAAGACATGGCTCAGGTTATTGAGCAAATGCTCTTTCGAACCGGCCCCGAACATCTCCAGCGTCTGCTGGTTCACGTCGATCACTCGAATCTCTTGCATGCACCGCGAAACAAATTCAGGGTGCACCTTGAGGAACGTCTTGAAGTCAGAGATACCCTGGGCACGCACCCCGTCCAGCAGCCGCTTGATGCAGCTGAAATCCTCCACCCACAAGGAAACGGGCGAATGCTCGAACAGGTCGCGGGCGTAATGCTCGCTTCGGCGCAACTCGCGGGCATCCCGCATCTGCTGCGTAATGTCTTCGAGCGAAACCAGTACACGGCTCCAGTCCTCTTCATGTCCGGGCAGCACCCGCACGCTTACACGCACATCCAGCCGGCGCCCGTCCAAGGTGTAGTTGACGGTCTCGTTCGTAAACTCCAACCGCCCCTCCCACAGTTGAACCAACTCACGCACGAGGGATACGTGCATATCATCCCGGAAGACGCGGTCCAACTGCGCCACCAGCGCCGCCTGGTCAGAAGCCGCAAACAAGGCCAGCGTGCGTTGGTTGACCTGCAGTACCCGCAGCGACGCACTGCATTGCACCAGCAGTGCTGGATCGGTGCACAAATGGGCCCGGATATCTTCAACACCTTGCTCTCGCCAGCGCCGAAACAGCGATTTCAGGGCGCTGTAGTCTTCCAGCCAAAGCGACACAGGCGCTAGATTAAACATGTGCTCAAAATCGGCACCAGATGCTACGTAGGGCTGCACAGAAAGTCCTTTCGGCAGCCATTATGCGAGGCTGCACTAGAAGTTTCTGCCCAGACTTCCTCCATTCTCCGGAGCCACCCAGCAATCGCCCCATAAAAAAAGCCGCCTCTCTTGCGAGAGGCGGCCTTCATTCATCACTACCTGGAACCCAGGCGGAGCTAGCAGTTAACGTGCAGGGCGTGCTGGACGCTTGCGAGCATCATGGGGAGCAAACGGTTTGCCACCTGCGGGCTTGGCAAATGCAGGCTTGCGGGGAGCGAAATCACCCCGATCTGCACCACGCGGGGCGCCCATGTCGCCACGGGGAGCAAAACCACGCGGAGCATTTTCACCAAAACCTGGCTTGCGGCCGTAGCCTTCGCCGTCGCGGCGCGGGGCAAAGCCACGGTCTTCACGGGGTGCGAAGCCTTCCCCGCCGCGAGGAGCGGGAGCGCCACGGCCTGCGAAACCACCACCGAAGCCACCACGATCGTTGCCACCGCGCGCTGGACCACCAAAACGGCGGTCACGCGATTGGTAATCACGCCCTTCAGAGCCACCCGAGCGGCCACGGCCACCAAAGTCGCCACGCGGTGCCTGGGGAGCGCGCTGCGCAGGCTCCAAACCGGGGATCACTTCTGACTTGAACTGCTGACGGCTGTAGCCTTCAATGTCAAAAATCTTGCGGCGGTCACGGAACTCGGCGAACGTTACAGCCAAGCCATCGCGACCTGCACGTCCTGTACGGCCAATGCGGTGGGTGTAATCCTCGGCCTTCATGGGCAAGCCGAAGTTGAACACGTGGGTGATGGTGGGCACATCAATGCCGCGTGCGGCCACATCAGTCGCCACCAGGATCTGCACTTGGCCATTGCGCAGCGCCATCAGGCGACGATTGCGCAGACCTTGGCTCAACGCACCGTGCAACGCCACGGCAGAGAAGCCTTCTTGCTGAAGGTCGTTGGCCAAACCATCGCATTCCACTTGGGTGCTCGCAAACACAATGGCCTGGTTGATGGACGTGTCACGCAGCCAGTGGTCCAGCAGCTTGCGCTTGTGTTGGGCATTGTCAGCCCAGTACAGCATCTGCTTGATGTTGGCGTGCTTCTCTTGTGGCGAATCGATCGTCACTTTTTGCACAGATGAGCCACCGTCGTGCATCACACGCATGGCCAACTGCTGAATGCGAGGCGCAAACGTGGCACTGAACATCATGGTCTGCTTGCGCTGAGCAGTCAGCTGGTTCAGCTCTGCCAGATCATCGGAGAAGCCCAGGTCCAGCATGCGGTCGGCTTCGTCCACCACCAGGAACTGCACCTTGTCGAGCTTGATTTGCATGGAGCGCTGCAGGTCCAGCAAACGGCCAGGTGTTGCGACCACGAGGTCGGCGTTCTGCAGCTTGGCAATCTGCAGCTGATAAGGCATGCCACCCACCACATTGGCGACACGCAGACCGCGGCAGTGCTTGACGAGATCAATCGCGTCGTGCGCCACCTGCTGGGCCAGCTCACGGGTAGGGCACAAAATCAGTGCACCGGGCGTAGCAGCCTTGAAGTTGCGGGAACTGGTGGGATCTTTGCGTTTGGCGCGCTTAGGAGCAGGCTCACCACGCTCGGCGGCCTCGGCCACGGCACGCTCGAACGCAGCGCGCTCCTCGGCTTCCGCTTCGGCTTGCTGTTTGATCAGCGTGTGCAGCACGGGCAACAGGAACGCAGCTGTCTTGCCACTGCCGGTCTGGCTGGACACCATCAGGTCGATAAACTTGGTCGAGTCGTTACCGCCGCCCATGGCCAATGGAATGGCCTTCAACTGAACGCTGGTAGGCTGGGTGTAACCCAGATCAGCAACAGCCTGTACCAAAGCAGGAGCCAAGCCCAGCTCGACAAAACCGTTGGGTTCGGCAGTTACCGCTTCCGAAGCCGCATCAGCCACAACAGCAGCCGCCAAGGTTTCAGCGGAAAAAGAAGATTCAGCAGGCGCGAATTCGCCCTGCACTTGCAAAGTGTCGGTCATATTTTTCTCACACGAAAGCTGCCGCAAGCGGGAGCCTGCGGTGATTTCGTCAATGGTTAAAAAACATCAACCATCAAACGAAACCTGCTTTGGACCGGGCCATAGCGGGTGGGCAAAGATCGCAAGAGCGGCGCTACAGTTGCAGCGGGCTTGCAAGCCCAGTGTGTGAGGGGAGATGCACAATCTGCGCTAAAAATCTGCGCAGCCCTGGATTATTGCACGTTTAGGGTTTCCCCGCAATAGCAAGCACTGCGAATCTTCGGCAGCGACCCCGGAGCGACGGCACGAAGCGTGGCTCCTGCATGCTCCGTGGACCCCA
Organism: Acidovorax delafieldii; assembly: GCA_002377855.1. Taxonomy (GTDB): domain Bacteria; phylum Pseudomonadota; class Gammaproteobacteria; order Burkholderiales; family Burkholderiaceae_C; genus Acidovorax; species Acidovorax delafieldii_A. The sequence goes on from DFQQ01000010.1 coordinate 341,595, forward strand.
CCGGGGACTTAGACGGCGAGCAGGTGAGTACGGTAATGTGCCAGTTCGTCAATCGACTCATGCACATCCGCCAAGGCGGTGTGTTTTTGCGCCTTTTTGAAGCTGGAGTACGCCTCGGGCTTCCAGCGTTTGGCCAGTTCCTTGAGTGTGCTCACGTCCACATTGCGGTAGTGAAAGAAACGCTCGAGCTTGGGCATGTAGCGCACGAGAAAGCGGCGATCCTGGCCAATGCTGTTGCCACACATGGGCGCAACTCCTTTGGGCACGTACTTGCTCAAGAAGGCCAAGATCTCTGCCTCCGCCTGCTCTTCTGTGATTGTGGAGACTTTCACCTTGTCGGTCAGGCCGCTGCGGCCGTGCGTGCCGCGGTTCCATGCATCCATCTTGCCCAATTGCGCATCCGACTGGTGGATGACCAGCACCGGACCCTCTACACGGGGCTCCAGCGATGGTCCCGTCACCACAACGGCTATCTCCAGCAGGCGGTCATTCTCGGGGTCCAATCCTGTCATTTCGCAGTCCAGCCACACCAGGTTCTGGTCTGATTTGGAAAGCACGGTGGGGGTGGGGATGTTAGCTTCTGCCATGGGGCGCATTGTCGCCGATGGCCTAAACTCGCCGCACATGGTTTCATTCGACGCAATCCCCTCCTCACTGTTGTTCACCCTGCTTTTCGCTGTTGCGCTCAGCGCAGGCGTGCTGCTCAAGCTGTGGCTTGCTTCGCGCCAAGTGCGCCATGTAGCGCAGCACCGTGCAGCGGTACCTCCAGTGTTCGCTGCGCGGATCAGCTTGGCGGCTCACCAAAAGGCTGCTGACTACACCATCGCCAAGGCCCGCTTGGAGTTGCTGGAACTTGCCTTGGGCACCGCGGTGCTGCTGTGCTGGACGCTGCTCGGTGGCCTGAACCTGCTGAACCAGGCGCTTTTGCAATGGATGGGCGGCGGCATGTGGCAGCAATTGGCACTGCTGGCGGCCTTTGCACTCATCAGTGGCCTGATCGATTTGCCCCTTGCACTGCACAAGACCTTTGTGCTGGAAAAGCGGTTTGGATTCAACCGTATGACGCCTCGCCTGTGGGCGGTCGATCTGTGCAAATCCGTGTTGCTGGGCGCGGCAATTGGCCTGCCCGTCGCGGCCGCGATCCTTTGGCTGATGGGCCAGGCCGGGCCGTACTGGTGGGTTTGGGCCTGGGCAGCGTGGATGGGGTTCAATCTCCTTCTCATGGTGGTCTTTCCGACCTTCATTGCGCCGCTCTTCAACCAATTCAAGCCGCTTGAGGACGAAACGCTCAAGCGACGCGTGTCGCAGTTGATGGAACGCTGCGGCTTTGCCGCAAAGGGTCTTTTCGTGATGGACGGCAGCCGCCGCAGCGCCCATGCCAACGCTTATTTCACCGGCTTTGGCGCAGCGAAGCGCGTGGTGTTTTACGACACCCTGCTGCACCAGCTCTCCGCCAGCGAAGTAGAGGCTGTGCTGGCACACGAGTTGGGCCATTTCAAGCACCGGCACATCATTCAGCGCATTGTGAGCATGTTCGCCTTGAGCCTGCTGGGCTTTGCCCTGCTGGGCTGGCTGTCCACCCAAAGCTGGTTTTACACGGGGCTGGGCGTGTACCCGTCCATGGGGCTGTCTGCGGATTGGAACAGCGCACCCAACGACGCTTTGGCCTTGCTGCTGTTCTTGCTGGTAACCCCTGTTTTTACCCAGTTCATCTCACCGATTTTTTCCCAGCTTTCACGCAAGCATGAGTTTCAAGCCGACGCGTACGCTGCTGCGCAGACGCAGGCGGCAGACCTTTCATCGGCGCTGCTCAAGCTGTATGAAGACAACGCCTCCACACTGACACCCGACCCGGTCTACGTGAAGTTCTACTATTCCCACCCGCCTGCCTCAGAGCGGCTGGCACGCCTTTCTTACACCCCCACACCATGACATCCATGCTCAAGAGAAAAGACTGGTCCGGCCAGACACGCCGAGCGCTGACAGCTCCCGAAGTTGTAGCAAAACTAGCCCAACTGGAAGGCTGGAGCCTGAGCGGTGACGGTGCAAACGTTGCCATCGAAAAAACGTACCACTTCGGCAACTACTATGAAACCATCTCGTTCGTGAATGCGGTGGCCTTCATTGCCAATGCGCAAGATCATCACCCGGACTTGTCCGTTCACTACAGCCGCTGCGTGGTGCGCCTGAACACCCACGACGTGCAGGGCATCTCGATCACCGACATCGAATGCGCAGCGCAGTTTGACCGCCTGCTGGTGCCCGCATGACCTCCACCAGCACTGCACATGGCTGAGCGCAGCGCACTCATGCAAGGGACCGTGGTCGCCAGCCACGGCCGGCACTGCGTGGTGGAATCGCCCGATGGCCAGCGGCGAATCTGCCATCCCCGCGGCAAGAAGAGCCACGCAGTGGTGGGCGACCATGTGATGTGGCAGGCGGCCCCGCAAGGCCAGGGAGATGAAGGCACGATCGAGAAGGTGCTGGAGCGGCGCAACCTGTTCTACCGGCAGGACGAAATCCGCACCAAATCGTTCGCAGCCAATATTGACCAGGTGCTGATTCTGATCGCCGCGGAGCCCGTGTTTTCCGAAAGTCAGCTGGCACGCGCCTTGATCACCGCGGAAGCCACCCAGATCACCCCCCTGATTGCACTGAACAAAAGTGATTTGGTGGAGCCCTTTGCCCGCGCCTGGGAGAGGCTGCAGCCGTACCGCCATATGGGCGCGCAAGGCAAGCACTATGGCGTGCTGCCGCTGTGCCTGACGGAGTCCAGCGAGGTGGATCGCGAGGCCCTCATGCAGCACTTGCGGGGCAAAACCACGTTGGTGCTCGGCCCCTCTGGTTCGGGCAAGAGCACCCTCATCAATCTGCTGGTGCCCGGGGCCACCGTATTGACGGGAGAAATCTCGCAAGCGCTGAACTCAGGCAAGCACACCACCACCAGCACCCATTGGTACTGGGTGGATGCAGAGCGAACCACGGCGCTGATCGACTCGCCAGGCTTCCAGGAATTTGGACTGCACCACATCGCCCCCATGCAGCTGGCCAGTTGCATGCCCGACATCGCAGCCCACGCCACTGGCTGCCGCTTTTACAACTGCACCCATTTGCACGAACCGGGGTGCGGGGTGTTGGATGCACTGAAAGTGCCCCCCAGCGAAGGCGGCATTAGCGCAACGCGCTATAAAATTTATAGTGATCTATTTGCCGAACTCAGCCAGCCAAAGTACTGAGCGGCCGTAGGCGCACGCAGATGCCCGGGCGAAGGTGAAAGCACCGCACGTCCTTGCGCAACTCCGGCTGAACGCGCGCCTAGCCCAGCAGACGGGCCAAGGTGAGCAAGGCCAGCAGCAGCATCCATACCACCACCGAGCGCCACACCAGCCCCACAACGCTGCGCAGATGACCCACCTCTGGAGCCACTCCCGGCGTGGAGTCGCTGTCGCCGAGATCAGCATCGATCTCCAAGCCTTGCTGCAAAGCGGAAGGTTCTGAACGTGCCTTCAGGGCCTCGCCACCCAGTCTCACGTTGATGGCGCCGGCAGTGGCAGCCAGGACAACCCCATCGTTGTCGTTGGGGAAACGCTGCGCGTGAAAACGCCACCCTTCAATCGCTTCTTCGAAACTGCCAACGACCGCAAAGCTCAGGGCGGTGAGGCGTGCCGGCAGCCAGTCGATCAACCACCACGCCTGGGCAGACGCGCGCTGCAGCGCTTCACTGGCGTGCTGCGCCACTGGCTGGCGATGGTGCCAATAGCGCGAGACAAACTCGGCCATGCGATATAGCACCGCTCCCGTGGGCCCCAAGCCCACTGCAGCCAAGATGGAAAACCAAGCCAATACCCCAAACACATGCCTGTGGGCAGAAATGACCGAATACTCAATCACATGGCGGACGATCTCACTGCGCGGCAGCAGGCCCACATCCACTTGTTGCCAGTGCGCCAGCCGCTCGCGGGCGGCATCTTCCTGGCCATCCTCCAGCGCATCGCGGATGCTGGTGAAGTGGTGGCTGAACTGGCGAAACCCCAGCGTGATGTAGAGCACGGCGACGCTCCATAGCACGGCAAATGGCCAACCCAGCCCCCAGAGGAGCGCCCAATGAACAGCCAGCGTGACCAGCGCGGGGACCACTACTGCCAAGCTCCAGGCCACCCAACCATGGTGGGCCTTGCCAGCGTCAAAATTGCGACTGACGGAAAGCGCCCAGGCACGCAGTCCGGCGTGGATGGGGTTGCTGCGGGCTAAGGGGCGCGCCTGCTCGATCAGCAGAGCGAACAGGATGGCAAAGAAACTCATGGAACCAATGATAGCGGGCCTCAGCAGCCCATCCGCTCACGAATATCGGCTGGCCACCGCCCAGGGTGCTCAGGCACTCAGGAAACGATAGAAATTGCGCAACATCCCGGCCGTGGCGCCCCAGATGAAACGGGACTTGGGTCCGTCTTGGTACGGCATCGAAAACCACTGGCGAGTGATTCCCCCGCTCGCAAAAACATGGTGGCGGTGGTTGGAAGGGTTCATCAGAAACGCCAAGGGCACCTCAAACAAATCCGCTACCTCATAGGGGTTGGGTTCGAATTCAGAGTTCGGCGATACCAGCGCCACCACCGGCGTGATGATGAAGGAGGAGCCCGTCATGTAGGTGGGCAAGACGCCCAGAACTTCCGCATGCCGCGCCGCCAGCCCCACCTCCTCCTGCGCCTCTCTCAATGCCGTGTGGGATGGGCTCGTATCTTCGGGGTCAGCTCGGCCGCCTGGAAACGCCACCTGCCCGGAATGGGTGGAGAGGTGGGCGGTACGTTCCGTCAACAGCACCATCGGCTCGTCGCGCAGCACAATGCCCAGCAACACAGCAGCGCGCGCTGGCGAGCGATTGGCATAGGACTTTTCAAGAACTACTTCTGGTTCCCAGTGGGGCGGGCTCACAAACCGCTGACGCAATGCCTCAGGAGTGAGGGCGGCCATCGGTACCGCTGGCAAATGGGTATCCACCGCCGATACGGGCACGGTGCGCGGATCGAATTCCGGCAGTACCAGCGGGGGATCGTGGGGAATGGAGGAGTTCACGGTCAATGGTGGCGCAGCCATGGAGTGGGACGGTCGGAGTGCTGGGCGCAATACCCCACTTCTTGCGCCGCGTGGGCCGACAGCGGCATCCATGAAAAAACCGCTACAGGCCAAGGCACTGTAGCGGTTTGCGGCATCCGAGAATGCTTGGCGCCTTATGCGGCAGCAGCAGCCGTCTTGTTGACGCGCGAAGGCAGCTTTTCCTTGATACGTGCCGACTTGCCGCTGCGGTCACGCAGGTAGTACAGCTTGGCACGGCGCACGTCACCACGGCGCTTGACTTCAATGCTGGCGATCAGAGGGCTGTAAGTTTGGAACGTACGTTCCACGCCTTCGCCGCTAGAGATCTTGCGCACGGTGAAGCCGCTGTTCAGGCCGCGATTGCGCTTGGCAATCACAACACCTTCGTAGGCCTGCACACGCTTGCGAGTACCTTCCACCACATTCACGCTCACGATGACAGTGTCACCAGGAGCAAATTCGGGGATGGTCTTGTTCAAGCGGGCGATTTCTTCCGCTTCCAGGGTCTGGATCAGGTTCATGTTGACATCCAACGATCTTGTCCGCGCCACAAATGGCTGCATCGGGATTGACGTTCAGGGTTTTGCCAAGACTACCTTGTACAAAACGGCCGGCCAGAGGATCGAAAAGCCCTCCATTATAGCCAGTCAGCGCAAATTGGCCAATACCGCTTCATCCGCAGGTTTGAGCAGACCCGCCGTGCGCGCCGCATCAATCAAATCGGGGCGATGCTGGGCCGTGATGAGCAGGCGCTGGTCCCGCCGCCAGCGCTCAATCTGCGCATGGTGACCTGACATCAAGGGTGCAGGCACGGCCCGCCCCGCCCACTCTTCCGGTCGGGTGTAGTGTGGGCAATCCAGCAAGCCGTCAAGCGCCGGGTTGAAGCTGTCGAACTGATGGCTGCCCTCGTCATTCAACACCCCGGGCTGCAGACGGGCCACCGCATCCAGCAGCGCCAACGCAGCGATCTCGCCGCCCGACAACACAAAGTCCCCCAGGCTCAATTGCACCGTCACATGCGCGTCAATGAACCGCTGGTCCACGCCTTCATAACGGCCACACAGCAAAACCGCCCCGATACTGGCAGACCAGCCCTCCACTTCCGCATGATCGAGCTTGCGTCCAATGGGTGAAAACAGCACGAGCGGCGCCTGCGCGTCAGGCCCCTCGCCGCGTTGCTGCCGGATATGGCTCAGGCAGCGCTCCAGGGGTTCGGCCATCATCACCATCCCTGGGCCACCCCCAAACGGCCGGTCATCCACGCGCCGGTAGTTGCCCTCGGCGTAGTCGCGCGGATTCCACAGATGCACATCCACCTGCCCGCTGGCGTAGGCGCGGCGCGTGATTCCGGCCGTCAGGAACGGCGCGAACAGCTCGGGAAACAGGGTGATGACATCAAAGCGCATGGCGAACAACTTCAGACCCGCAATTCCAGCGGCTTCAATAGTCTGGCTGCCAGTCCACGGTGATGCGTTTTTCAGGCAGCTCCACCTTGTCGACGAAGGCAGACACGAAAGGAATCATGCGCTCCTGCGCTTTGCCGTCCTGCTCGTAGCCCAGCACCAGCACGGTTTGCGGCCCTGTGGACAGCAATTCGCGCACATCCCCCAAGACAACGCCCTCGCGATTGACCACCTGCAGACCGATAAGGTCTACCCAGTAGTACTCGTCATTGCCTGTGGACGGAAAACTGGAGCGGGGCACAAAAACGCGCGCTCCGCGCAGGGCCTCGGCCGCGTCCCGATCGTCCACGCCCTCCGCCCAGGCCACCACGGTGTCCGAGTGGTCCTTGGCTTGGCGAATCTTCAGCAGCACGGTACCTGTAAAGGTCTTGGCTCCGCGTTCAGAGGGCATCAGGTACCACTCCTTGGCCGAGAACAGAGCCCCCGGACTGGCACTGTGCGGCACGACCTTGAACCACCCCTTGACCCCCCAGGCGTCGGCGATGCGAGCGATTTCAACCGCGTCCTCGGGCAGAACTGCGGGCTCAAGGGTGAGAGAAGTGGCCATTTTTTGGTTCGAAAAAAGAAAAGGGCGGGATCCGCCGGGAAAACCCACGGAACCCGCCCTTCTCGGGGGACTTTAAGCAGCCTTCTTGGCAGCTTGCTTGATCAGGCGGTCCACGGTGGGCGACGACTGGGCGCCGACGCTCTGCCAGTACGTCAGGCGGTCTTGCACGATACGCAGACCTTCTTCGGTTTCCTTGGCAGTGGGGTTGTAGAAGCCGATGCGCTCAATGAAGCGGCCGTCACGGCGCACGCGCTTGTCAGCAACGACGATGTTGAAGAAAGGACGGCCCTTGGAGCCGCCGCGGGAGAGTCGAATGACGACCATGATTTATCCTTCGGGTGGTGAGCCAGCGTCAAAATGCGCGGGCCACGGAAATTTCGCAACGTTTGAGACACGCGACATGACCACCCGGCCAGCGACACGCTGCAAAGCCTGCAATTATATCCACAACCCTCCCAGTATGCCCACCATCCGCCCCAGCACAGAAGCCGATATCGCCGCCATCACTGCCATATACCAACACCACGTTCTTCACGGCACCGGCACCTTTGAGATCGATCCGCCCTCCATAGCCGACATGGCTGCACGCCGTGCTGATGTCCTGGCTCGCAACCTGCCCTGGCTGGTGGCTGAGAAAAACGGCGAGGTGCTGGGGTTTGCCTATGCCAACTGGTTCAAGCCCCGCCCGGCTTACCGCTTTTCGGCAGAAGACTCCATTTACGTGGCCGACGCGGCCCGTGGCATGGGAGTAGGCCGCAAATTGCTGAGCGAACTGGCCACGCAGGCCGAAGCCGCCGGCGTGCGCAAATTGCTTGCAGTGATTGGCGACTCCGCCAACGTAGGCTCTATCGGTGTGCACCGGTCCCTGGGGTTTACCGATGTGGGGGTGATGCGCTCGGTCGGCTGGAAGTTCGGGGCCTGGCGCGACATCGTGCTCATGGAAAAGATCCTCGGCGCGGGCGACACCACATCCCCGGAATAATGCCGGCATGAAAAACAAGACTCTGGCCGCGTGGCTAGCCTTTGCAGGGGGCCCGCTGGGTCTGCATCGCTTTTATCTTCACGGCCCGGCCGACATGCTGGGCTGGTTGCTGCCCATCCCCACGGCGCTGGGGCTCTACGGCATACAACGCGTTCAGCAGTTCGGCCAGGACGACCAGTACAGCTGGGCGTTGATACCCCTTCTCGGCTTCACCATTGCGGGGTGCGCCCTTCAGGGCATTCTCTACGGCCTGCAGCCGCCCGAGCGTTGGAACGCCCGCTACAACCCTGCTGCACCCGAGCAGGCTGCTGCCGGCCAGACGCGCTGGCTGACCATCGGCGCCATCGTGGTGTCGCTGCTTGTCGGCACCACGGTCCTGATGGCCAGCATCGCCTTCAGTTTTCAGCGCTACTTCGAATACCAGATCGAGGAAGCGCGAAAAATCTCCCAATAACGCAAACGCCCTGCCAAGCACTTATGCCTGACAGGGCGGTAGGGACCCTCTGCACGAATCACCGCGCCGTGTGCATCTGCGCAATCGGGCGGTCTGCGGCGTTGTAAATACTCGCAATAGCTATGGCTATTGCTGCGTTTGCGCCTTGCAGCCCATCCCGACCCGCAGTGCACACTTACCGCTCGATTCGTGCAGAGGGCCCTGGCGATTTACCAGCAAGCGCAGCTAGCTACTTTTTTGATAGCAATCAATACAGCTGCAGGCTCACCCAATAGGCGATGGCAGCGACAAACGCGCTGGCTGGGATGGTCAGAATCCAGGCCCAGACGATGTTGCCCGCAACCCCCCAGCGCACCGCGCTGGCGCGCTGGGTAGAGCCCACCCCCACGATAGCGCCAGTGATGGTGTGCGTGGTGGAAACCGGAATACCCAGGGTGGTGGCCAAAAACAACGTCAATGCGCCCCCTGTCTCAGCACAAAAACCGCCCACAGGCTTGAGCTTGGTGATTTTCTGGCCCATGGTTTTCACGATGCGCCAACCGCCAAACATGGTGCCCAAACCAATGGCCACATAGCAGCTGATGATGGTCCAGGTGGGGGGTGATGCATCGGAGGCCGCCGAATACCCGGTGGCAATCAGCAGCAGCCAGATGATGCCGATGGTCTTCTGGGCATCGTTGCCACCGTGGCCCAGGCTGTAAGCGCCAGCAGATATGAGTTGCAACCGGCGGAACCACTTGTCCACCTTGCTCGGGCGTGTGCGCCGGAAAATCCATGCCACCCCGACCATCATCAGCGAGCCGAGCAAAAAGCCCAGCAGAGGCGATACAAAAATGAACGCCACCGTTTTGAAAATGCCGGTGGACACCAGGGCGCCCACGCCCGCCTTCGCGATCACAGCGCCCACGATGCCGCCGATGAGGGCGTGCGATGAGCTGCTGGGAATGCCGTAGTACCAGGTGATCACGTTCCAGGTGATGGCGCCGACCAGGGCCCCGAACACGACGTGCGTATCCACCACACCGGGCTGCACGATGCCCTTGCCCACCGTGGCGGCAACACTCAGGTGGAACACAAAGATCGCCACGAAATTGAAAAAAGCGGCAAACAGAACCGCCTGGGCGGGCTTGAGCACACCGGTGGAGACCACCGTGGCAATCGAATTGGCCGCGTCGTGAAACCCGTTCATGAAATCGAACAGGAGCGCCAACGCGACGAGCAGAACCACAACCCACAGGGCTGCTTGTACGGTTTCCATGTCAGTCAGTCCGGTGGATCAGGAGTTCTCGAGGACGATGCCCTCGATGCAGTTGGCCACGTCTTCACACTTGTCGGTGATGGTTTCGAGCAGCTCGTAAATGGCCTTGAGCTTGATCACTTCGCGCACATCAGGCTCTTCGCGGAACAGCTTGCTCATGGCGCTGCGCATGACGCGGTCAGCGTCCGACTCCAGCTTGTCGATTTCTTCACAGGTCTTGAGTGCGGCCTCAGCCACTGCCGGGTCGGCGATTTTGTCGAGCAGCTTGACGGCATCGCGCAGGCGCTCGCAGCACTTGAGGCTCAGGTCCGTCAGGCGCGTGATCTCTTCCGTCATGTGGCGCACGTCGTACAGCGCCATGGTCTCTGCCGAATCCTGGATCAGGTCGGCCACATCGTCCATGGTGTTGATGAGCGTGTGGATCTGCTCACGGTCGATGGGGGTGATGAAGGTCTTGTGGATGGCCTTGTTCACGTCGTGCGTGACACGGTCGGCAGCGCGCTCGGCGTTGTCCACGTCCTGGTTGTATTTGTCCCGCAGGTGCGGGTCGCTGTAATTGGCCACCAGTTGCGAGAAGGCGCGTGCGGCTTCGACGATGCGGTCCGCATGCTGGTTGAACATTTCGAAAAAATTGCCTTCGCGTGGCAACAGCTTGGCAAACAGCATGCAGGCTCCTGGTGGGAATTCAAAAATACAAAGAACGCACGCCACGGGGTACCGTGACGGTTTTGTGACATGCCGAGTTTAACCGTCCGCACTTGTTCCTCGGCAGTTGCAACCACTCACTTAGACCCAGGTCAGGGGCTTGGCAGGCCACCCAGGGCGCGCCGCGAGAATGCGCGCTCGCACTACTGCGCTGAAGTCACAAGCGCTTCTCCTCTGGTTCAGGCGCTGCGAAAGATGAAGAACACCGCACCCACCAGGCACAGCCCCGCCCAGAGGTAATCCAGCTTGAGGGGCTGATCCAGGTACAGCACTGCAAACGGCACGAAGACCCCGAGGGTGATCACCTCCTGCATGATTTTGAGCTGGCCTACGTTGAATTGGGTGTGGCCGATGCGGTTGGCAGGCACCTGCAAGAGGTATTCAAACAAGGCAATTCCCCAGCTGACCAGCGCCGCCACATACCAAGGAGATGACGCCAAGTTCTTGAGGTGCCCGTACCAGGCAAAGGTCATGAAAACGTTGCTGGCGATCAGCAGCAATACGGTCTGCAAAGAAATAGGAAGGGATTGAAGCGCGTGCATGGGGGGCGGCGGGGAGCGGGGCTGAGGCGGACCAGAATTCTCCACATTTTAGTAAATATGCCGCTTGGCGCTTACGGATAAAGCGCCGTAAGCTATAAAAATAATAGCATTCAAGTCTGATTGGGGCGTGGTAGCCAAACGTCATGCGTTCGCTTTGCCGCGCGATAGCCGGCATGAAGGGGGGATAGGACTGTTCCTACATCGGTGTTCCTCGCCATCCCACGCCCTACTGGCGCCGCCGCCCCTATATTGATTTTTCGCTCCACGCATGGTTGCGCTTACAGCGCGCCGCGCGATTGTTTCCACTTCACGAGACCACTGAGGAACTGATCCATGATGTCTGCATTTCGCCTTCTCCCTGTGGCACTGGCTGTCGCGTGCGCTGCTGCTGGCGCCCAGGCGCAAACTTCCAATTCGTACTCCAGCAATCGTTCCGGCGAACGTAGCTCCGTGCTGCCCTACACCCAGGACGGTTATATAGGTCTGAGCGCAGGGCGCTCCAAATATGACCTCAGCAGCGGACCTGTCGGAACGGAATACGACAACTCCGACAGCGCCTTGAAAATCTATACCGGCGGTTTTTTCCACCCGAACTGGGGGGTGGAGTTGGGCTACCTCAACGCCGGCAAGGCTCGCCGTCTGGGGGGTGATACCAAAGCCCATGGCTTCAACCTCAGCTTGGTAGGGCGCGCGCCGCTGAGCGAGCAGTTCGACGTGTTCGGCAAAATCGGCACAACCTACGGCCGCACCCGTACGTCGGGCTCCAGCAGCCTGGGCGTGCGAACGGGCAAGGAAGACGGTTTTGGCATGTCTTACGGTGTAGGGGCGCGTTGGGCATTCACACCACAATGGGCTGCAGTGATCGAGTGGGAAAACCACAAGTTCAAGTTCTCTGATGGGGATGAAGCCGTCAAGATGACCACCGTGGGGCTGCAGTACCGTTTCTGATCCAACAGCCGGTCATACGAGCCAATTCACCATAAAAAAAGGGGCGCAGTGCAATGCACTGCGCCCCTTTTTGTCGGCTGAGTGGCTTATTCGCCCAGGTAAGCTGCACGCACCTTGGGATCGTTCAGCAATTCCTGGCCAGGGCCTGTCATGGTGATCAGGCCGGATTCCATCACGTAGCCCCGGTCGGCAATCGCCAGCGCACGGCTGGCGTTCTGCTCCACCAACACAATGGTCACACCCAGGGCGTAAACGTCGCGCACCACTTCAAAGATCTTGTCCACCATGATGGGCGACAGGCCCATAGAGGGCTCGTCCAGCAGTAGCACCTTGGGCTGGCTCATCAGCGCGCGGCCCATGGCCAGCATCTGCTGCTCGCCGCCGGACATGGTGCCGGCCAACTGGTCCTTGCGCTCGCGCAGGCGCGGGAAGATGGTGAACATCTTCTCGATGTCGGCCAGGATGCCTGCCTTGTCGCGGCGGATGTAGGCACCCATCTGCAGGTTCTCGGTAATGGTCATGCGCGCGAACACACCACGGCCTTCCGGCACCATCACCAAGCCCTTTTTCACCAAGTCCCAGGCGCCTTTGCCCTTGATGCTTTCACCCAGGTATTCAATGTCGCCATCGTTGATGGGCAGCGTGCCGGTGATGGCCTTCATGGTGGTGGTCTTGCCGGCGCCGTTGGAGCCGATCAGCGAGACCAGCTCGCCTTCGCGCACTTCAAAGTCCACGCCCTTGACAGCCTGGATACCGCCGTAGGCTACCTTCAGGCCCTTGACCTGCAGCAGTACCTTGTTGGATTTTTCGGCCATTCTCAATGTCCTCCGGTGCCCAGATAGGCCTCAATCACTTTTTCGTTCTTCTGCACGGTCGCTGGCGTGCCTTCGGCAATCTGCTTGCCGTAGTCCAGCACCGTTACGCGGTCGCACAGGCCCATCACCAGCTTCACGTCGTGCTCGATGAGCAAGATGGTGCGGTTGTCGTTGCGGATGCGGTCGATCAGCTCGCGCAGCTGCACCTTCTCGGTGGCGTTCATCCCGGCGGCGGGCTCGTCCAGCGCGATGAGCTGCGGGTCGGTGGCCAGGGCGCGGGCAATTTCCAGGCGACGCTGGTCGCCGTAGCTCAAGGTGCGGGCCTTGTAGTCGGCAAACTTGCCAATGCCCACATAGTCCAGCAGTTCCTGCGCGCGCTTGGCAATGGCGGCTTCCTCGTCCTTGAAAGACTTGGTGCGCAGCACAGCGCCCAGCAGGCCGGAGCCGGTGCGGATGTGGCGGCCCACCATCACGTTCTCCAGCGCCGTCATTTCGGCAAACAGGCGAATGTTCTGGAACGTACGGGCGATGCCTGCCTTGGCGACTTCGTGCACGGCCGTGGGCTCGTAGGGTTTGCCGGCGAGTTCAAAAGTGCCGCTGTCGGGTGTGTACAAGCCAGTGATCACGTTGAAAAACGTGGTCTTGCCAGCACCATTGGGGCCGATCAGGCCATAGACCTGGCCGCGTTCAATCGTGATGCCCACATCAGAGAGGGCTTGCAGGCCGCCGAAGCGCTTGGAAATGCCTGCAACCTTGAGCACCACATCGTTGGTTTTTTCTGCCATGTTCTAACTTTCTGCGATGGGTTCAGGTCTTCTGCGTCAGGCTCTTGCCGTGTTCTGGCGCTGGCCACAAACCGCGCGGACGCATCAGCATGATGACGATCATGGCCAGAGCAATCAGCAGCTGGCGCAAGATGGCCGAGTCCAGGCGACCATCGGTCATGGCCTGCAGGGGGCCCGCCACATAGCGCAGCACTTCAGGCAGCGCCGCCAGCAGCACAGCACCCAGGATCACGCCAGGGATATGGCCGATGCCGCCCAGCACCACCATGGCAATGATCATGACGGACTCCATCAGGCTGAACGATTCAGGCGAGACGAAGCCCTGGAAGGCACCGAACATGGCACCCGACACGCCACCAAACGAGGCGCCCATGCCGAAGGCCAACAGCTTCATGTTGCGGGTATTGATGCCCATGGCCTTCGCGGCGATTTCGTCTTCGCGGATGGCCATCCAGGCGCGGCCGATGCGCGAGTCTTGCAGGCGGTAGCAGATCACCACCGTGACCACCACCAGGAAGAGGAACAGGTAGTAGTACAGCGTGACGGAATTGATGTCAAAACCGAACAGCTCCAGGCGCTTGCCCAGGTCCAGGCCCAAAATCTTGACCGAGTCGATCTGGCCAATGCCCTTGGGGCCGTTGGTCAGGTTGACGGGGTGGTCCAGGTTGTTCAGGAAGATGCGGATGATTTCGCCAAAGCCCAGCGTCACGATGGCCAGGTAGTCGCCGCGCAGCTTCAGCGTAGGCGCCCCCAGCAAGGCCCCGAACAGGGCTGCCAGCAACGCCGCCAGCGGTATGACCAGCCACAGCGAGGTGTGCAAGCCGTTGGGGAACATGGCGGCAAACGCGGCAAAGTTGTCCGCCAAATGCGGCGACGCCATCAGGCCGAACAGGTACGCGCCCACGGCATAAAAGGCCACGTAGCCCAGATCGAGCAGGCCCGCGTAGCCCACCACGATGTTCAGGCCCAAGGCCAGCATCACGTACAGCAAGGCCAGGTCGGCAATACGCACCCAGGCATTGCCGAAGAATTGCAGGACGAGCGGCAGCACCAGCAGTGCAATGCCACCCAGAATCCAGTTGATTTTGGTGTTCTTCATGGTGTGAGACTCCTCAGGCGCGATCCGCCACACGCTCACCCAACAGGCCGGAGGGGCGCAGCGTCAGGATGATGATGAGCACGATGAACGCAAAAATGTCGGTGTAGTGGCTGCCCAGCAGGCCGCCCGTGAGCGCGCCGATGTAGCCCGAACCGATGGCTTCGATCAGGCCCAGCAAGATGCCGCCCACGACGGCGCCGGCCAAGTTGCCGATGCCACCGAACACGGCCGCCGTAAAGGCCTTGAGCCCCGGCAGGAAGCCCATGGTGTGCTGCGCCGTGCCGTAGTTGGAGGCATACATGATGCCGGCAATGGCAGCCAAAATCGCGCCAATGATGAAGGTGGCCGAGATCACCATGTCGGGCTTGACGCCCATGAGCGAAGCCACTCGGGGGTTTTCAGCCGTGGCGCGCATGGCGCGGCCCAGGTTGGTGTGGTTGACCAGATAGACCAGGGAAGCCAGGGCCACTGCAGTCACGCCCAGGATCAGAACCTGCGTAGGGGTGATGAACGCACCGCCGACTTGGAACGGTGTGCTGGGCAGCAGCGTGGGATAGGGCTTGTAGTTGGGCTTCCAGATGATCATGGCCAGCGTCTGCAGCAGGATCGACATGCCGATGGCCGTGATCAAGGGAGCCAGCCGTGGGCTGCTGCGCAGTGGACGGTAGGCCACTTTTTCAATGACAAAGTTGAGGCTGGCGGCCACGATACAGGCGATGAGTGTGGCCAGCAGGAGGATGAGCCAGCCGGGCGCGCCGGGCATTGCCCCTTGCATCAGGCCAATACAGCTCCAACTGGTGAGTGCACCGATCATCAATACCTCGCCGTGAGCGAAGTTGATCAGTTGAATAATGCCGTACACCATGGTGTAGCCCAAGGCTATCAAGGCGTACATGCTGCCCAGTACCAGACCATTGATGATCTGTTGCAGCAAAATTTCCATAAGAGAAGTCCTTCGTTTGTGACGTGCCCATCGTGCAGACACCGACATCGGTGCAGCCTTTTGGGCCCGACTGCCATCTAGCAAAAAACCCGCCAGAAATGCAGCTGTGCGGGTTTGTGGTCGGGATTGTAGCGAGTACTCGTTTCGGCCCCGCGCCAGCAGTGGCGGGGTTTTCCCGTGGATTTGCTCTCCATCAGGCGCAAACGCTATTCATAAGGAATTTTGATGCACCCATGCAAAATGGTGTGCAAGCTTATTACTGAGCCCATGCACGCTCAGCATGAGCTGATGAGCGGGGCCCGCTACCCCCAGCGTTCAGGGGGCCACGGGAGGGCTTGAAGGACCAGCGGCTGCCGCGTTTCGTTCCCGCAGGTCGCGCAGTTTCTGAGCGATCTTGATCTCCAATCCACGCTCTACGGGCGCATAGAAACCGGGGTCGGGCATGTCGTCGGGCAGGTAACGCTCGCCCGCGGCAAAACCGTCCACTTCATCGTGGGCGTAGCGATAGCCCTTGCCGTAGTCCAGCTGCTTCATCAACTGCGTTGGAGCGTTTCGCAAATGCATGGGCACGGGTCGGGTGCTGTCCTGCTTGACCCAGGCTTTGGCCGCGTTGTAGGCCTTGTAGACTGCATTGGACTTGGGCGCCACCGCCAGGTAGACCACGCATTCAGCCAGGGCCAGCTCTCCCTCGGGCGAGCCCAGACGCTCGTACACCTCGGCCGCATCCAGCGCCAGGCGCAGTGCGCGCGGGTCTGCCAGGCCAATGTCCTCACTGGCCATGCGCACCAGCCGCCGGGCCATGTAGCGCGGGTCGGCTCCGCCGTCGAGCATGCGCACCAGCCAGTAGAGCGCGGCGTCCGGGTCGGAGCCCCGCACCGACTTGTGCAGCGCGCTGATGGTGTCGTAGAACTGCTCGCCGCCCTTGTCGTAGCGGCGCATGCGCTCGCCCAGCACCTTCAGCAACCAGGCGTCCGTGATCTCGGCCAGCTTCTCCTGCGTGGCCGCCATGGCCAGGGTTTCGAGCGTGTTGAGCAGCTTGCGGGCGTCGCCGTCGGCGTAGGCCACCAAGCGGTCAGTCGCTATGCTTTCCATAGCTGGTACCGCTTGTCGGGATTGCGCCAGAGCCACGATTTGCTTCAAATCGTCGGCTGACAGGGGTTGCAGCACATACACCGCTGCGCGCGACAACAAGGCAGAGTTCACCTCAAACGAAGGATTTTCGGTGGTTGCACCAATGAACGTGAACAGGCCGCTTTCCACATGCGGCAAGAACGCGTCCTGCTGGCTCTTGTTGAAGCGATGCACCTCGTCCACAAACACCAACGTGCGCTGCTGCATGAGCCCATCGCGCGCCGCCTGCGCACGCTCGACCGCTTCGCGGATGTCTTTCACGCCGCCCAGCACCGCGCTGATGCTGATGAACTGCGCATCAAACGCATCGGCCATCAGGCGCGCAATGGTGGTCTTGCCCACACCTGGCGGGCCCCAAAGAATGCAACTGTGCGGGCGGCCCGACTCAAATGCCAGGCGCAGCGGCATGCCTGGCCCGAGCACATGCTGCTGACCCACCACTTCGGCAAGGGTGCGGGGGCGCAGGATCTCTGCCAGCGGCTGGTGCAGCCCCAGGGGTTTGGTGGGTAAGTCAGTGGATTTTGGATTCATGAGGTACGGCACCTTCGCAAGCGGGCAAGCCATTCATTGAAAGCCGCGGGCAGCGTGCGCCCCGTCAGACTGCCAGCGCGCGCCCTGCCCATCTGCGGTGTACGCTATGCAAAACATAGCACACCCTACCCTTCTCTGGAAGGCTGCGAAAACAATACCTTGGACTGAACCTGCCTGACCACCCTTTAACAGCGCAGCCGGCGCGGTTGAGCGAGCGCTCATGAGACTGGGGCACCGCACCCATGCTCGGCAGTGCAGGCTACACTGTGGGCTGGGGCTTCGCGCCTAGAGCTTCGTTCCGCAGCGCTTTGTCAGCGCGCGTTCATTGCTTGACGACATCGGCCCCGGCAGGCGGCTTGAACTGGAAGGTAGTGGCCGGCAGCGTGGGGTTCACCTGCATGCCCTTGAAACGGATGGCAGAGCGCTGGCCAAAGCTGTCCACGATGTCGAGCGCCGCCAGCTGTTCGCCGGAAAAACCCACCCGCACACTTTGCAACTGGCCGTCCTTGGCCTTGGGGTTGGCCTGCACCCATTGCAGCCCGTCCTGATCGGGCGCGGATTCAAGAGTGAAGTCAGCCTTGAGAGCGGAAAGATCCGCCGCCGAGGCGATCAACGCGGCAGGTGTGGAGCCCAGCGCTTGGGCCTGCGAACGCTGCGTGACCTGGTTCAAATCCACGTCCAGCAACCACAGCGTCTGGCCATCGGCAACGATGGTCTGCTCAAACGGTTTCTGGTAGACAAATTTGAAGCGCCCGGGGCGCTGAAATTCGAATGTGCCGCTGGATGTCTTGCTGCGCGCCGTCTGCCCATCTTTCGGAGGCGACGTCACTACTTGCGTGAACTCGGCACGGCCCGTGTGGGTGCCTTTCATGAAGTTTTCCAGGCTTTTCAACCCGTCTGCGCTCGCCACGCTTGCGCTGGCAGCTATCAAAATTGCAGTGGCGATCTTTTTCAAAAAAACTCCTTCAGTGTGGGAGAACGCAATGGACCGCAGCAGTGCGCATTGCCCGCAGCCGTTGGGCGTGCGCAGATATCAAGCGTCACGTGCCGGTACGAGCACTTCGCGTTGGCCGCTGGACGTCAGGGCACTGACCAAGCCGGCTTTTTCCATGTCTTCCAACAGGCGCGCGGAACGGTTGTAGCCAATGCGCAACTTGCGCTGCACGTACGAAATGCTCGCCTTGCGGTCCTTGAGTACCACTTCGACAGCCTGGTCGTACATGGGGTCCTTCTCGCCCCCTTCCCCGCCGCCTTCTCCGGTCAGATCACCATCGCCGTCCACAGTTCCACCCTCGAGCACACCTTCTATGTAGTCCGGCTCTCCTTGTGCCTTGAGGTAACTGACGACACGGTGTACTTCCTCGTCCGACACAAACGCGCCATGCACGCGGATGGGCAGGCCCGTGCCGCTGGCCATGTAGAGCATGTCGCCCATGCCCAGCAATGCCTCGGCGCCCATCTGGTCCAAAATGGTGCGGCTGTCGATCTTGCTGCTCACCTGGAATGCAATGCGTGTCGGAATGTTGGCTTTGATCAGGCCGGTGATCACGTCCACGCTGGGGCGCTGGGTGGCCAGGATCAGGTGAATGCCTGCCGCACGCGCCTTTTGCGCCAAGCGGGCAATCAGCTCTTCAATCTTCTTGCCCACCACCATCATCAGGTCGGCCAATTCATCAATGACCACGACGATGTGAGGCAGGCGCTGCAAGGGCTCGGGCTCTTCTGGCGTCAGGCTGAAAGGGTTGTAGATGAATTCTTCACGGGCCTTGGCTTCGTCAATCTTCGTGTTGTAACCCGCCAGATTGCGCACGCCCAGCTTGCTCATGAGCTTGTAGCGCCGCTCCATCTCGGCCACGCACCAGTTCAGACCGTGGGCAGCCTGTTTCATATCAGTGACCACGGGCGCCAGCAGGTGCGGAATGCCTTCGTAGACCGACATTTCCAGCATCTTGGGGTCGATCATCAAGAGGCGCACGTCCCGTGCTTCGGCCTTGTACAGGAGCGACAGGATCATCGCGTTGATCCCCACCGACTTGCCCGAGCCAGTGGTGCCCGCTACCAGCACATGCGGCATTTTGGCCAGATCGGCCACCACCGGGTTGCCGACGATGTCCTTGCCCAGGCCCATGGTCAGCATGCTCTTGGCTTCGTGGTAGATCTGCGAACCCAAAATCTCGGAAAGCCGGATGGACTGGCGTTTGGCATTGGGCAGTTCCAGCGCCATGTAGTTCTTGCCGGGAATGGTCTCGACCACGCG
Organism: Acidovorax delafieldii; assembly: GCA_002377855.1. Taxonomy (GTDB): domain Bacteria; phylum Pseudomonadota; class Gammaproteobacteria; order Burkholderiales; family Burkholderiaceae_C; genus Acidovorax; species Acidovorax delafieldii_A. The sequence goes on from DFQQ01000010.1 coordinate 361,149, forward strand.
GATCGAAACGAGGCTGAGCGAACGCGCCAAGTCCTTGGCCAGGCCCACGATCTGCGACCCCTTCACGCCCGTTGCAGGCTCAATCTCGTAGCGTGTGATGACGGGGCCGGGCATGGCAGCAACCACGCGCACTTCCACGCCAAAGTCCTTGAGCTTTTTCTCGATGAGGCGACTGGTCATCTCCAGCGTCTCGGGGGCTACGGTTTCCTGGCGCTGCAGCGGGCCGTCCAGCAGGTCCACCAGCGGCAGCTTGCTGTCGGGCATGTCGGTGAAAAGGGGCTTTTGCCGCTCCTTCACCACGCGAGCGCTCTGCGGCGCATCCACCAGCACAGGCTCAATGATCTGAACCGGCTCGGGGTGGTGTTCTTCGCTTTCGGTACGCTCCTCGCGCACGACGACAGCACGCTCGCGGGCAGCCTTGCGGCCCACGGCGACGTCCTTGGCCACTTCGCGCTGGGCCAGGCGCGACTGCACCAGCGCATCAATGCGCCCACCCAGCGATTCGGCCACGCGCCCCCACGAAAAACGGAACACCATGGAGGCGCCCACCACCATGAGCACAATGCACACAAGCCCGGATCCCGTGAAACCCAGCCATTTCATGCTGCTCAGCCCGACGGTATAGCCCAACACTCCACCGCCATGGCCACCCGGAAGATGCGACTCAAACCGGTACAACCGCGACCATTCCAGCGCCGTGCTGGCGCACACGAGAAGCACCAGTCCCACCCAGAAAATGGTGCGGCGCACTGCGGGCGATGCAGCGCCCTCGGGCACTTCGCCACCGCGCATCCACCGCGCCAGCGAGGCAAACCACGCACACACGGCCGCGGCCACACACCACCACACAGAAAAGCCCAGCGCAAAGTAGCTGCCATCAGCCAGCCAAGCACCGAGCCGGCCAGCCCAGTTGGCCACCATGCGCGATGACCCCGCGCCTGATGAGGACCACGACGGATCCTGTGCGGAATAGCTGACCAGCGCCAGCAACCAAAAGACAAGGGCCAGCAGCCCCACCAGCAAACTGACCTCATGACCGAACCGGGCTGCACCGGTGCGGGGCGGCGACTTGGCCGCCGCAGAAGCATTCAAGGTATTGAGGGAATAAGTCATAAACGTGCCGGGCGAGCTTACCCCATGGGCATTGGGTGGCGAGGCCCGCCTGTACCGGGCCAGGCCTCTCAGTTCAGAGCGTTGAGACGCTCTTTCAGCAGGGTGGAGCCGTTGGGGAGGGTTTGGATGAAAGTGCGCTCTTCCAGGTCCTTCATCACGCGGCTGACCATCTCACGCGACGCGCCCACCATTTTGGCCAAGTCCTGTCGCGAGATCTTCTCGCGAATCACCCACTGGCCCTGGGCGTCCTGAACGGCAAAATCGAGCAGGGCATGCGCTACACGCCCATACACATCCAGTAACGCCAGTGACTCAATTTTTCTATCGGCGTGGCGCAACCGCTTGACCAAGCCACGCATCACCACCAGCGACATCGAAGCGTTTTCTGTCAGGCAGCGTGCAAAGTCTGCGCGTCCCAGCAACAGGACATCCGTCTGCACCTCTGCGCGCACAGTCGCAGAGTGGGGTTCGTTGTCAATGATGCTCATCTCGCCGATGTAGTCGCCGGGGCCCAGCGTGGCGAGAATCACCTCGCGTCCACGGCTGTCGGCCGACACTACGCGCGCTCTGCCCGTCAGCAATATCGCCAGGGCGTTGGACTTGTGCCCTTGCTCCACCAGCGCCTCGCCGCGCTTGAAGCGCTGCTTGGTCACCGCGCCACTGATCACCTCGGCCTGGGTCACCGTGAGCAGCGAGAACAAAGGCACCCTGCGCAGCAAGTCCAGGTTGGACAACATCGTCGACATGGAAGAACTTCTCCTCAACAGCAATCAGCCCAACCGTAACCCCAGCGGGTTTTTGATGGGTTCTTACAATCACCAAGATTGAAAACGCCCTGTTACCGGATTCCGCCAGTCGGCGGATACTTCACGGGCTCTTTTTATTTTTCAACAGCGCCCAAAGTCTTGGGCGCGCAAAACACAGGCTTGTACCATGTCCACCACCCAACACGCGAAAGTTCTGATCCTCGGCTCTGGCCCTGCGGGCTACACCGCTGCTGTTTACGCTGCGCGTGCCAACCTGAACCCCGTGCTCATCACCGGCATGGCGCAGGGTGGGCAACTGATGACCACCACGGAAGTGGACAACTGGCCGGCCGATGTGCATGGCGTGCAAGGGCCGGACCTGATGCAGCGCTTTCTGGAACACGCTGAGCGCTTCAAGACGCAGATCATCTTCGACCATATCAACAAGGTCGATTTCAGCAAGCGGCCTTTCACCCTCACGGGCGATAGCGGCACCTACACCTGTGACTCTCTCATCATTGCCACTGGCGCATCGGCCAAGTACCTGGGCCTGCCTTCGGAAGAAGCCTTCATGGGCCGCGGCGTGTCTGGCTGCGCCACGTGCGATGGCTTCTTCTATCGCGACCAGGATGTGTGCGTAGTGGGTGGCGGCAATACCGCCGTCGAAGAGGCTCTGTATCTGTCGAACATTGCCCGCAAGGTGACACTGGTGCACCGGCGCGACAAGTTCAAGGCCGAGCCCATCCTGGTGGACAAGCTCAACGAGAAGGTCGCGGCAGGCAAGATCGAGCTAAAGGTGTTCCACACCCTCCATGAGGTGCTGGGCGACGACACTGGCGTGACGGGCATCCGCATCAAAAGCACCCAAGACGGCAGCACGCAGGACATTGAGCTCAAGGGTTGCTTCATTGCCATTGGCCACGCACCCAATACCGACATCTTCCAGGGCCAGCTGGAAATGGACAACGGCTACATCGTCACGCAAGGCGGCCTCAAGGGCTTTGCCACCCAAACGAGCGTGCCCGGTGTGTTTGCCGCAGGCGATGTGCAGGACCATGTGTACCGCCAAGCCATCACCAGCGCCGGCACGGGTTGCATGGCGGCACTCGACGCGCAACGCTTCTTGGAGCAGGAGGGTTGATCGAAAAGAAGGCCGCAGGCTATAATCCGCCGCTTTGCTGAATGCGGTCCGTTGTTCCGACGGGTTGCTGCGCTCAACAATCGGGTTACCGCCACCCTTTCTGGCGAGGTGAGGCCGCTAGCGAGCCCTGAGCACGATGCCAGGGCGCCCGCAAATGGCCGTTAATAAAGTTATCGGAGTGTCCTCATGGCACGCGTCTGCGACGTAACGGGCAAGAAGCCCATGGTCGGGAACAATGTTTCCCACGCCAACAACAAAACCAAGCGCCGGTTCCTGCCGAACCTGCAATACCGCCGTTTCTGGGTTGAGAGCGAAAACCGCTGGGTTCGCCTGCGCGTTTCGAGCGCTGCCCTGCGTTTGATCGACAAGAACGGTATCGACTCGGTGCTCGCAGACCTGCGCGCCCGTGGCCAGGCTTAAGGAGTAGCACCATGGCAAGCAAAGGCGGACGCGACAAGATCAAGCTGGAATCCACTGCGGGTACCGGCCACTTCTACACGACGACGAAGAACAAGAAGACCATGCCCGAGAAGATGCTGATCATGAAATTTGATCCAAAAGCTCGCAAGCATGTGGAATACAAGGAAATGAAGCTGAAGTAATTCAGCCCTCTTCCCAGAAAACCGCCCGGCAGCAATGCCCGGCGGTTTTTTTACGCCCGGGCGTTTTCGGATTCACAGCACAAGTCATCGCTGCCAAGCGCCGCAACCCAACTAGGGCAAAAGCTGCAGCACATCAGTGGGGGTCCCGAACACCGGTACTAGCCCACCCATTGGGGGAAATGGGTGCACAACAGCAACACTGCAGTCGCACAGTGGGCTGCTCACATGAGCCGCCAACGCCCTCGGAGCACGCCCACCGGGTGCCGCCGCGCGCGGCTCCGCACGGTCCCCCGGCGCCTTCAGGCTTGCGCGGCGCGCAAACGCAATGAAAAATCGCGCAGCGCCGCAATACCGCTTTCTTCAGCCCTGCGGCACCAAGCCTGCAGGTCGGCGGTGAGTTGCTCGCGAGAGTGGGACGTGTTGAGCCACAGCTGGCGCAGCTCTTCACGCATGGTGACCATTTTGTCGAGCGCCGGGTAAGCCGCGCGCACCTGGGCCAGTTGCGGCAGCGCTTGCGCTGGTACCTTTTCCACATCGCGATGCAGCCACCGCTTGGCGGCCTTCAGTACCGACACGTCGCCGTGGCGTTGTTGGAGGTGGGCCATCTCGGCCTTGCATGCCTGGCGCACCCCGCGCGCATAGCCCGCCATGACCTCGTAGCGGTTGGCGATCAACGCCTCCAGCGTTTTCTCGTCCGCTATCGGCTTGATCTCGCCAAGCTGCAGCTTGGGCGGCACTTTCTTGACCGTGGCCCAACCCACCTTCTGCATCAAGGTGATGTAGACCCAACCAATATCGAATTCGTAGGGTTTGACGGAGAATTTGGCTGCCGTGGGGTAGGTGTGGTGGTTGTTGTGCAGTTCTTCGCCGCCGATGAGGATGCCCCAGGGCGACAGATTCGTGCTGGCGTCCTGCGCCTCAAAATTGCGGTAGCCCCAGTAGTGGCCCACCCCGTTGACAACACCGGCCGCCCAAAACGGAATCCACACCATCTGCACCGCCCACACCGCGGCACCGACAGCGCCAAACAGCGCAAGATCCAGGATCAGCATCAGGCCCACGCCCTGCCAGCCAAAGCGCGTATACACGTTGCGCTCCATCCAGTCGTCAGGCGTGCCGTGGCCAAATTTCTTCAGCGTTTCCTGGTTTTTCGATTCAGCACGGTACAGCTCTGCGCCACGCCACATCACGGTGTCCAGGCCGCGCGTCTGGGGGCTGTGCGGATCGTCTGCGGTTTCGCATTTGGCGTGGTGCTTGCGGTGAATGGCCACCCATTCCTTCGTGACCATTCCGGTACCGATCCACAGCCAGAAACGAAAGAAGTGCGAAGGGATGGCATGCAACTCGAGCGCCCGGTGGGCCTGCGCGCGGTGCAGAAAGACAGTCACCGCTGCGATGGTGACATGGGTGGTGAAAAGGGTGTACAACACGATCTGCCACCACGTCAGATTCCAAAGACCGTGGCCCAGCCAGTCAATGGCAGCGTTCAACACCGCCCAGTCGGGTAACAGCATATTTTTTCACCTTTTCACGCAGTGAGGCGAGCCTGGAAGGCTGCCAAAATGATCTTGGAGTCGCATCGCCATCGATGGTTCAGCAATCCACCGTGGCGCCGCGATGCTGGGCACTCAGCCCTTGCGCGTCCACACGGCGGCGAAAAAGCCGTCCGTCTGATGCCGATGGGGCCACAGACGCAGATAGGTTGTGCCGCTCTCCCCTCCACTGCACAGGCTGGCCGCCTGCTCCACCTTCAACTGGCTCAGTGTCTGGCCGGCGTCCAGCGGCACAAAGTCTGGATGAGCAGCAGAAAAAGCATCAGCGATGGCTTCGTTTTCCTGAGGCAGGATGCTGCACGTCGCATACACCAGGCGCCCTCCGGGCTTGAGCAGCCGCGCTGCGCTGTCGAGGATGGCTGCCTGCTTCACGACCAACTCCTGGACAGCCTTGGCTGACTGGCGCCATTTCAGGTCGGGATTGCGTCGCAGCGTGCCCAAGCCCGAGCAGGGGGCGTCGACCAGCACGCGGTCGATCTTGCCAGCCAAGCGCTTGATGCGTTCGTCACGCTCGTGCGCAATGGCTGCGGGATGGATGTTGGACAGCCCGCTGCGGGCCATGCGGGGCTTCAAGGCATCGAGCCGGTGGGCAGACACATCAAACGCGTACAAGCGGCCTGTGCTGCGCATGATGGCCCCAATGGCCAGGGTCTTACCGCCAGCACCGGCGCAAAAATCCACCACCATTTCACCGCGCTTGGCATCCAGCAGCAGGGCCAGCAGTTGAGAGCCTTCGTCCTGTACTTCGATAGCGCCACGGGTGAAGGCATCCAGCTTGGTCAGCGCGGGCTTGCCCTCGATGCGCAGCCCCCAGGGGGAATAAGGTGTCGCTACTGATTTAATAGCTGCTTGCGCAAGCTCCTTCTGCACATCCGCCCGTTTTTCTTTCAAAACGTTCACGCGCAGGTCCAGCGGGGCATTCTGGGCCATGCTTTCTGCCAGGGGCCAGAACTCGGTGCCCAGCTGATCTTTGAGCGGCTGCACCAGCCACTCGGGCAGGTTGTGGCGGTGACGCTCCATGAGGTCGTCGGGGCTGACGGTATCGCACTGTTCCAGCCAGTTTTTTTCCTGGTCGTTGAGCGCGCTTTTCAAAAAGTCGCGCGGGCCGTGAAAGCCCAGGATTGCCAGGCGCCGCTCCTTCGACCCCGAACCCGAGGGCGCCAGGTGATCGAACAACAGCTTTTTGCGCAGCACGGTGTACACCGTTTCCGCCAGCGTGGCGCGCTCGCGCGGGCCCAGGCCGCGGTTGTCGCGAAAGTAACGGGACACCACGGCGTCGGCAGGGTGTTCAAACGTGAGAGTCAGCCGAACCAATTCGGCACAGGCGTCAAGAAGGACTTTGGGATGCATCCCCCGATTGTCCCACTATGGATGGGGGCGGACCTGCGGCCGTAGCGCCTACCCCGCCGCAGACCCTGGCCTTTTCACCAGGCGGGCTTCAGCGCGAAAACACAGGCTCGAACGCCGAGCGCTGAATCTCCCTGGGTGTGGGCGACTCGCCCGCCCACAGTACCAGCACGGGGCCGGGCAAGCCCAAGCTGCGCTCCAGCGAACGGCACAGGTCGTAACGATCCTCGTCCTCCATGCCGGGCAGCTCGACAAACAACAGGTACGCGCGGCGCTGAGGATGCTCGCGCAGGTTCTTGCGCACCAGCCAGGCGCGTGCGATGGGTGTGCAGCGCGCCAGTTCTGCCTGGAACTCTCCCAGTTCGAACTCGCTCAGGTCGTGGCGCGCAATGTGGCTGAAATAGGCCGGATTGCTCAGCTCTTCCCAGGCACGCTCTTCAGACTCCTGAGCACGCTCCAGTCGCTTGCGCCACTGTTTGAACGCAGCTGCGTCGTGGTCATAGCCCAGCCGGGGGGTTTCCAGTTCGGCCAGTGCGGTACGCGCGGCCCACCAGCGGTCGTTGCTGCCTGCGTCCCACAGGCGCTGCAAGCATTCCAGCTTGGCATGGCGGTCGCCGTCGGGCAAGCTCTGCGCCAAGCCTCGCAACGCTGCAGGGTGTTCCGCGCTTCGCTGCAGCGCCAGCTCATACAGCGGCAGCACTTCGGCGCGCGGGTCCAGGTGCTTGCGCAAACGGGACAGCTCCACCAGGTCCGCGGCACTGGCCTGGGCCATACCGGCCTGCAGTGCGGCGGCACGGGCACGCACGCGCTGCAGCCAGGCGTGGTGCAGTTTCCATTCGCTCGCGTTTTCGGCGCACCATTGCCTGTCGAAATGGGCAATCCAGCGCTTGTACTCGGCCCCCAGCAGGGCCAATGCACTGCCACGCGACCATTCCGGCAAGGTGCCAGCGGCGTCCAGCGCTTCCAGACGGTCGCGCAGACCGGGGTGGGTGTCATCCAAGTTGCTGATGCGCTTGAGCGACTGGCGCAGGGCGTCGTTCGCAAAAGCGGCTTCTGGCGCATGGGCCAGCAAGCGCCGCAGCCCGCGGTAGGGGCCCACGGGCAACGGGGCGGTAGCCGCCATGCACCAGTGATCGCGCCAGAACTCGGCCTGCAGCCAGCGGCCCCGTATTTCTATTTCGATCAAGGCGGCGGCCATGACTTCGCGGCCCGTCAAGCGGCCCGCAATGTTGTCGGCTTCGTACTCATCCTGCCGCGCCAGGGCAAATGTCTTGGCTGCAAAACGCGGAAAGTACCAGCGCAGGAATGCCTGCGTGGCTGCACCGGCCAGGCCGGAATCATCACTGAGGCCTCTGTTCAACTGCATCCACGACCACCGGGTACGGTAGATCCACGCCCCAAAACGTCCATGGTCGCCGCGCAGGTGCCCATATTCGTGCGCGAGCACCGAGAGAAACCGCCCCCGATCCAGCGCCATCAGCAGCGGCAGGCCAATCACCAGGTAGTTGGTACCGCCGCCAAAGAGCCCGTAGCGAGGTATTTGCTGGATACTGGCGTTGAACTCCTCGCTCAGCAGCACATGGTGGATGACAGGGCCCTTGACCTTCCGGCGGATGCGCTCGAGGGCGTCAAAGAGCTCGGGCGCATCGGCGGCGGTAATCTCCTCACCATCAGGCGGGGTGATGCGCACCCACAGGGCACGCAAGCTCACCCACAGCAAGCTGCCCGCCGCCAGCAAGAGCAGTATCAGCCCGAAACGAAACCGCCCCTGGAGCAGCTGTGGCACCACCCAGGCCACCAAACCCAGGGCGATCGCCCCGCAACCCACCACCCATGCATAGCCCAAGGCGGCAAAAGCGGCTACGCTGCGCCGATACGCACCGCTGTTTTCCGCGCTGTCTTGCTCGCTGGTGCGCACCAAGTGCACAAAATCTGCCCATTCCACGGCTCAACCCCTCCCTTTTTTGCTTTTGATCGCGCCCCGGCTGCTGTCGCCGGCTGGGCTCAACCCGCCATCCTACCCATGAACGAAAAACTCCCTGAACTCCGTCTCACGCCCGTTGGTTTTTACCGGCACTACAAAGGCCGCATGTACGAAGTGGTGGGCACGGCCCGTCACAGTGAGACGCTGGAGCCCATGACGGTGTACCGGGCGCTGTACGGAGAGCATGGCTTGTGGGTGCGTCCCGCAGCAATGTTTGCGGAGCAGGTGGAGATCGACGGGGTGCTGAGGCCACGGTTTGAAAAATGCGATGCCCCTGCGACTGCTGAGCAATTCAAGCCATAAATTTGCTACATTTTTGATAGCCATCTGCGCCGGTACCCAAAGGGCTAGCCCCAGATTTTTTCAAATTCTCTCGCATAGCGTTCAGTTCGTAGCGCTATCCGCAGCCCCGGTATGGGCGGGGCTGCCGCGCTCGCGGGGCAAGTGGGCGCACCGCCGCCGGGCTACCAGCGAATTCCACGAGACCCTAGTGTGGTGTCTCAAAAAT